>NZ_MAST01000001.1 GCF_001758225.1 Humibacillus sp. DSM 29435
GAAGGGGCTGGGGAAGGGGGAAGGGGCTGGGGAAGGAGGGGGTCAGCGGTCGCGGATCATCTGGGGGGTGCCCTCGATGCCCGCCTCGGGCTCACCGGTGGCGAGCTTGCTGTGGTGGCGGGAGTAGGTGAAGTAGATGATGAAGCCGATGGCCATCCACACCACGAACCGGATCCAGGTCTCGATCGACAGGTTGAGCACGAGGTAGAAGCAGGCCAGGGCCGAGAGCCAGGGAACGATGGGGTTGCCGGGCACCTTGAACGAGCGCTTGAGGTCGGGGCGGCGCTTGCGCAGGATCGGGATGGCGATCGAGACGAGCATGAAGGCCGTCAGGGTGCCGATGTTGACCATCTCTTCGAGCTTGCCGATGGGGGTCAGCGAGGCGATGAGGGCGACGACAGAACCGATGATCAGGGTGAGCCGAACCGGCGTGCCCGTCTTGGGGTTGGTGCGGCCGAGCTTCTCGGGAATGAGGTTGTCGCGGCTCATCGCGAACGTCACGCGGGTGGCGCCGATCATCAGCGTCATGACCACCGTCGTCAGGCCCGCTACCGCGCCGGCGGAGACGAGGGTGGCGAAACCGTCCTGGCCCACGGTGGTGAAGGCCGTGGCGAGCGCGGCCTTGGGGTCGACGTCCTTGTAGTTCACCATGCCGGTGATGACCAGGGTCGTTGCGACGTAGAGGATCGTGCAGATGATCAGCGACCCGATGATGCCGCGGGGCAGGTCGCGCTGAGGGTTCTTCGCCTCTTCGGCGGTGGTCGCCACCACGTCGAAGCCGATGTAGGCGAAGAAGACGACGGCGGCGCCGGCCATGATGCCGAGCACCCCGAAGCTGGCGGGCGTCGAGCCGGTGAGCACCTGGATGAGTGGCGTGGCCAGCCCCTCGGAGGTGGCGCCGGGCTGCGACGGGGGAATGAAGGGCGACCAGTTCGCGGTGTTGACGTAGGAGATGCCCGCGATGATGACGAACAGCACGATGAACAGCTTCACGCCGACGAGCACGAGGTTGACCCGCATCGACTCCTTGATGCCCTTGGCGACCAGCAGGGTCAGTGCGACGACGAGCAGGAAGGCCGGCAGGTCGAAGTGTGAGCCCGGCCCCACCGAGTCGGGCCAGACGATGCCCAGCTGTTTCAGGAGGGTGACGAGATACTGCGACCACCCCTGGGCCACGACGCTGGCCCCCAGCATGAGCTCGAGCAGCAGGTCCCAGCCGATGATCCACGCGATGATCTCGCCGAGCGTGGCGTAGCTGAAGGTGTAGGCCGAACCGGAGATCGGAACGGTGGAGGCGAACTCGGCGTAGCACATCGCCGCCAGCCCACAGACGATGGCGCCGACGATGAACGACAGCGCGATCGACGGGCCGGCGTAGTCTCTCGCCGCGCGGCCGGTGAGGGTGAAGATGCCGGCCCCGATGATGACGCCGATGCCGAAGACCGTGAGGTCGAGGGCGCTCAGGCTTTTCTTGAGCTGATGCTCGGCCTCTTGGGACGAGGCCATCGAGGCCTCGATCGACTTGGTGCGGAAGATGCTCATTGCTGCCTCCCAGAGTCAACGCTGACGGTGTCGTGCCCCAACGTAGACCCGTCATGGCCCGGTTCGCGAGAGATGACCACTCGGCGGTTCTGCGTCGGCAGCGATCGGATGCCGTGTGCAGTCAGGTCAGCCAGGTCAGTCGGCGGGCCAGAGCGGCAGCGGGCCGGTGTCGGCGGCTCGGCGACGCTTGCGGATGTCATCGCTCTGGTAGATGGGCTCACCCTCCTCAGCCGGCGTGATCGGCATGGCCCGGGAGTAGGAGTCGAGGCGGTTCTGAACCGGGCCGTGCACCCGATGGACGTCGGGATATCCGGGGAAGCCGGTGTTCGGCTGCAGTGACTCGGGGGACTCGGGGCCGCGAGAGATCGGGCTGGGGTTGGCGCGGACTGCGCCCTGGTCGTCTCTGCGGCCGGCGCCGCCGGACCGGGCCGGCCCCCCTGGACCACTGTCGCCCGGTTCTGCCGGGTTGTCCGGGTCGAACTCGCTGTCGTCGCTCTGCCCCTCACCGGGCGGCAGGATGTGGAAGATCTCGGCGCAGATGGCGCGGTAGGTCACATCGGGGTCCGGCACCCAGTTGATGACGCGCAGGGCCTGGTCCTGACCGGCCGACTCCATGATGAAGCGGCCGTAGCCGATGAGCTGCCCGGGGATGGTGCGTTCGTAGGTCATGTCGGTGACCTTGGCGAGCGGCATCATCGCCACCTTGTGGGTGATGAGGCCGTAACGCATCAACAGCCGCTTGTCGGTGGCGAGGAACCAGTTGTGGCGCCACTGCGCCAGCCGCCAGAGCAGGCGTATCACTACGGCGAAGAAGGCCCACCAGAGCACGGTGGCCACGAGCTCGGTCGACGAGGTGACGTTCGAGTCGACGAAGAGCACCAGGGCGAAGGCGGCCAGGGTCGAGGCGACCGGTTCGACGATGTGGGCCCAGTGTTCGCGCACGACGACGATCAAGGTCTCGCCCGGGAGCAGCACGGTGGCGAGACCTGCCGGCACCTCGTCTCTGCGTCGCTTCCGGGCCATCGTGAGCCGATCAGCCGAGCGTCAGCGGTTCAACAACGAGTTGAAGAAGCGCCGGATCGCGGTGAAGCCGTCGAGGATCACGCCCCAGATGTTGGTGACGATGTCGGCGGCCTTCTCGGGCGACTGGAACACCGCGTAGACGAAGAAGACCAGCACGACGATCAGGATGACCTTCCGGGCTTTGGCCATCGGTCTCGGCTCCTTCGGATGGATGTGATGAGACGGTGCGCAGTCGCAGGTCGTCGTCGGGTGCGGGACAGCTGGGGGCCAGGCTCTGGTGCTCGCGAAGCACCGCACAGGTGTGTGCCCAGTGTGCCGCACGTGACTGCTGTGACCGTGACTGACGGGCGCGTGTCGGTTGCCGATCTGGCCCGGCAGTAGTCTGCTCGCGTGCGCAGCCCTGAGACCCGGTACGCCGCAGAGCTGCGTTCTGCGTTGGGTCAGGTCGTTCGCACGGTGCCCGCGCGGGAGCTGACGGACGCGACCGCCGCCCTCGTGGCCCGCTACCGGTCGGTCGCACCGGCCGCCGCGCCCATCCTGGCATCGACGACGCAGGTGGCGGCCTACGCGGCCTACCGGATGCCGGCCACCCACGCTGCGCTCGTGTCGGTGCTGGGCGATCTCGCCTCTGCCGGGCTCTCGCCTCGCTCGATGGTCGACCTCGGCGGGGGAACCGGCGCAGCGGCGTGGGCCGCCGCCGAGTGCTTCGACCGCCTCGAGTCGATCGTCGTGTTCGACCAGGTCGGGGAGGCCCTTCGGTTGGGTCGGGATCTCGTGGCCTGCGTGACCGACCCTGTGCTCGCAGGTGCCCGCTTCGAACGAGCCGAGTTCAGGGCCCTGCCGCAGGTGCGGGGCGAACTGGTCACGATCTCGTACGTGCTCAGTGAGCTGGGCCCCGCAGAGCAGGAGTCGCTCTTGGTCGATGCCATGCGGTGCGGCGACTCGGTCGTGGTGGTGGAGCCGGGCACGCCCGATGGCTACCAGCGCATCCTCACTGTGCGTCAGCAGCTTCTCGAGGCGGGCTGGCGACTGGCGGGTCCGTGCCCGCACGAGGCGGACTGCCCGTTGCGGCAGGGCGACTGGTGCCACTTCGCGACCCGGTTGGAACGTTCGGCCGACCACCGTCGCATCAAGGGCGGGGAGCTGTCGTACGAGGACGAGAAGTTCTCGTGGGTGGCGGCTACGTCGCCGAGCTCGCCTGCTCTACCAGCGCGTTCGGCACGGATTCTGCGGCATCCGTTGAAACGCAAGGGAATGGTCGAGTTCCAGGTGTGCCGACCCGACGGCACAGCAGGGCGGGAGGTCGTCTCGAAGCGGGCGGGCCTGCGGTATCGGGCCGCTCGAGACGCTGACTGGGGCGACGAGCTGCCCTGACCCAGCGGCATCCGGGAGGAGAGGGCGCGGTCGGTAGGTCAGAGGACGCCGTAGAGGCGGTCGCCGGCGTCACCGAGCCCCGGCACGATGTAGCCCTTCTCGTTGAGCCGCTCGTCGACCGTGCCGACCACGACCTTGACCGGGATGTCGGTCGACGCGAGCTCGCTCTCGAGGTGCGCGAGCCCCTCGGGCGCCGCGAGCAGGCACACGATCGTGATGTCGCTTGCGCCCTTCGCCGTGAGGTAGTCGACCGCCATCACCAGGGTGCCGCCGGTGGCGAGCATCGGGTCGAGGATGAACACCTGGCGCCCCGTGAGGTCGTCGGGCAGCCGGTTGGCGTAGGTCGAGACCTCGAGCGTCTCCTCGTTGCGGATCATGCCGAGAAAACCGACCTCGGCGCTCGGCAGCAGCTTGACCATGCCGTCGAGCATGCCGAGCCCGGCCCGCAGGATCGGCACGATGATCGGCTTGGGGTTGGCCAGCTTGATGCCGGTCGTCGGGGCCACCGGGGTCTCGATGTCGAACGGCTCGGTGCGCACCTCGCGAGTCGCCTCGTAGGCGAGCAGGGTGACGAGCTCTTCGGCCAGCCGGCGAAACGTCGGGCTGTCGGTCCGCTTGTCGCGCAGGTACGTCAGTTTGTGGGCGATGAGCGGGTGGTCGGCGACGTGAACGTCCATGAGGGAAACTTAGCGTGTGAAAGCAGAGCGCAAGGCCCGCGCCGAGACGGCATCCGAGCAGGCGGATGCCGCTGGGCTCGATGAGGCCTTCGTACTCGCTCGGGCGGCGGTCGACTCGCAGGACGTTCCGGTCGGTGCGGTCGTGCTCGACAGGGCTGGCGTCGTGGTGGGGCGCGGGCAGAACGTGCGTGAAAAGCTCGGTGACCCCACCGGCCACGCCGAGGTCGTGGCCCTGCGCGAGGCGGCAGCAACCCTCGGCACCTGGCGGCTCACCGGGTGCGCGCTGATCGCCACGCTCGAGCCGTGCGTCATGTGCGCGGGGGCCGCCATGGCGGCCCGGGTCGACCGCATCCTCTTCGCCGCCTGGGACCCCAAGGCCGGGGCCTGCGGCTCGGTGTGGGACCTGACCCGCGACCCGCTCGCCACGCACCCGGTGCCGGTGGTCGGCGGAGTGCGCGCCGACGAGTCGGCGGCCTTGCTCGTGGATTTCTTCGAGGGCCGCAGGCTCGGGTAGGGTTTCGTCTCGGTGGCGTGTCCGAGCGGCCTAAGGAGCACGCCTCGAAAGCGTGTGTGGGGGTAACTCCACCGTGGGTTCAAATCCCACCGCCACCGCCACTGACCTGCGGAAACGTCGGCCCAAGCCTCTTTGGTGCGGTCCGGCGTTTCCCAGGCTTAGTCTCATCCCGGCCTGCGAAGACCGCTGAAAGCCTGTTCGGGGGGTTCAGCCCCGTTCAGTGGCGTCCGTTTTCCCGGGGACCTCTGTACGGAACACGCGCCGAAAGGGGGCTTGGCGCTGTGCGCGGTGTCCGCGAGTGTTCGTCCGGGGCCGCCGTACTGCCGGCACCTGGGGGCAGCCGACGCAATGGGATGGGCCCTGTGTGTAATGGTCATGCCCGGTCAGGTCGGGGCGGACGGACCCGAGCATGTCCGGGGCATCATGCGATCCGCGGCAAATCCATACGTTCCGCCCCTCGCCACCAGCAATGACGGTCGCGCAGCAGCATGGCTTGGACGAGACAGGCCATGATCAGCACCATGGTCAGGTGAAGACCGATCAGACGGTTACCACGACCATGCTTGTCTGCTGCCAGTGCCGCCAACACCCGAAAACCGTTGTCGGCAGGTCGGATGAGGGCGGAACACCCTGTTGTCGCACTCTCGCTCGACGGTTGGCTCATCCGGACACCTTGGCGGAGCCGTCTGGGTCGGGCCGCAGTACCCTTCCCAGCTGGGCGCGCGAGGTGGTGCCGAGCTTTGGAAAGATGCGATGGAGGTGCGATCCGATCGTGCGGTGCGACAAGAACAGCCGTTGGCGGATGTGCACGTTGGAGAGCCCTTGAGCCGCCAGCTCGGCGATCCGGGCCTCCTGCGGCGGCAAGCGGTCCCTGGAGTCCTGGCTCGGGCGCCAGCTACGCTCGCCAGTGGCGAGCAGCTAACGGTTCGCGCGACCGGCCCAGCTGGTCGCGCCGAGCGCGTCGAAGGTCGCTCTGGCTGCGCGCAGTGGGCTGCGTGACTGCACAACGCGGCGGTGCCGACGCAACCACGAGCCGTAGGCGAGTTCGAACCGGCCTCGTTGCCATCCAAAGGCAGAGCCCGGGACGGCCAGGGCACTCAAGAACAGCTCTTCGGCATCCTCGTCGTGGGCCAGGACCGCCCGTGCGTAGGCCAACGAGATCTGTACGCCGACCGCCGGTGTCGCCGCGGCCTTCGGCTCCAGATCGGCGAGCCCGCGGCTTGCCACGTCGAGGTGGTTGCTGTGGCTCGCGGCTTCGGCGAAGTAGTCAAGCCCGAACCACCGCTGGATGACGTGGTAGCAGTTCTCCTGCCATCGACACCTCAGCGTCAGCCACGATGCCAGCGGCAGCTAACACCTCGGATACCGCCGCCGCGTCGCGACAGCAGCAACGCTGAAGGCGACCAACGTTGAGCGTGTCAGCTGACGAGCACGCGCGGCAAACGCGAGCTCAAGCTTCGTCAAAGGCAAAACGGAGGGCACGGCACCGAGCTCGGCGCTACCGCCCGCGGCGATCGGAGCTCGAGCAGCGCCAGCGGGTTCCCTTGAGCCGTGTGGGGCCTCGCCCGCGCATCAGCGGGCTGAGCCCGGGGTGCTCCCGAGCCAGGAGGGCCTGGGCGGTGTCGTCTCTGAGCGCCCCGACGTCCACCTTGGTGATCGAAAGATCAAGGCTGGCGGCCGACTCCGGTCGCATGGACATCAGGATGGCGATCGGCTCGGACGCCAAGCGCCGCGCGATGAAAGTCATCACATCCAGCGTCGGTCGGTCCATCCAGTGCGCTTCGGCGATGCACACGAGCACCGGAGCGGCGCGGGCAATGGTTCCCAACAGCTCGAGAGCCGCCAAGGAGGTAAGGAAGCGCTCCGGCTGTTCGGTCTCGGACATGCCGAAGGCCGAGAGCAGCGCCTCCCGCTGCCCTTTGGGAAGCTCTCAAGCCCGGTCGAGCACGGGCGCAGCAGCTGGTGCAGACCCGCGAACGGCAGGTGCTGCTCAGCGGGGATCACCCGCGCCAGCATGACCTCGTGATGACGCTGGCGTGCAGCATCGACGAGGGCCGACTGCAGGGCGCTTGCCGACGCCCGGGTCGCCGCCCAGTGCGACCGCGCAACCCCGCCTGGGCGAAGGGGCGAGGGGAACGGCCAGGCCGTTGAGCCCCCGATCTCGCCCGATGAGGGTCAGGTCCACCGCCACGCCTCCTAGTTTCGCATTTGACGCTTCCGCGATCGTCGATGTGCCCGGCCGTCTCATCGACAAGGAGGACGGCGGAATTGCTCGTCAATGCGCAGGGGGCGCGGCGGTGAGCGCACAGACGGCGGTGGCTGTGTCTCCATGGAGGGGCACGTCGCACAGCGAGCTAACGGCGATGGCATCGGCAGCCTTGAGATAGACATGCACGAAGTGCAGCTCCACCCCAAATTGGCCTAACCGTTGTCGCAAGCGAACCAGGGCCGCAACCGTGGGTTGATCGAGGCGGAAGCTGGCACCGAGGTCGAGCAACACGCTGTGGGGTGTCTCAGCTGCGCCGGTGACGGCGACCTGCACTTGCGTCACGACTCGGTCGACGTTGGCGAAGAAGAGGCCGCCGTCGGGCCGGAGCACAAGGACACCGTCCTGGCGCAGGAGTGCGGGGAACCGCTCAACGGCGAGGTAGGTGGAGGTTTGGTCTACCCGGCCCAGTTCCGAAACATGCAGGCGACTGGCGTTGGCGACGAACAGCACGAAAGACAGCCCAACCGCGATCAGGAGTCCCTGCAGGAGGCCGAGAAGAACCACCCCCGCCACCGCGCAGACAGCGACGACGAAGCCCGGTCGGTCCTTCTTCCAAGCCGCAACGAGCGGCGCCGGTGAGACGAACCCGCGAACAGCGGCGATCACCACGGCAGCCAGTGCAGCCTCGGGAAGCTTCTCGAACAGCACGGTGCCCCAGCCGGCGAGGGCGAAAAGGGCGATCGCGGCCACTACTGGACTCCACCGGCGGGTGGCGCCGACCGCTTTGGCTGCCGGCGACGCCTCGGGGCTACCGGCGCCGGCCAACCCACCGACGAGACCGGCCAGCACATTGGAGACTCCGAGAGCGAGCATCTCCCGGTTCGCGTCCAGCGGCGGATCATCCGGTCCGCTGATCCGGGTAGCGACCCCAAAGGACAACACGAAACAGATAAGAGCCAACCCAAGGCACCCGCCAACCAGGTCTGACCACTGTCCGCGGCTGAGCTCTGGGACGGAGAGGGTCGGGAATGCATCGGGGATAGGGCCGACAACGGCGAGCCCGTGCTGGTCGAGACGGACCGCGACGCTCAGGGTCCACGCAGCAACAAGGACGACCAGGGTAGAGGGAAGCGCTGGCCGCCAGCGCTCCAGGCCCAGGAGCAGCCCGAACGCGAGGCCGGTGAAGACCACCGACGCGAGATGCCAGTGCGAGAGGTTGCCGAACAGCCGTAACGCCCGCGTGGCGGCGTTGCCCTCGCCAAGATCCGTCTCGGTCGCAACGGCGAGCTCGCGGACGATGACCACGACGGCGAGACCAAACAAGAAGCCGGTCACGGCCTCGGGCCGCAGGAAGTGCACGATGAAGCCGCACCGGGCCACGCCAGTGATAAGCAGGATGACTCCAGCGCCCAACGCCACGGCGGCGGTTGCCACCAGCCGGTCCGCAGGGCTCACCCGGAGGCCGGAAACGGTGACGGCGGTGAGGATCGCGGTCGCTGCCAGCGGTGTCACGTACAGCAGGCGCGACCGGCCGACGAGGACGTAGGCCAGGATGCCGACCGGGGCGACGACCAGGCCGCGCTCGGGGGGTATTCCGGCCAGCTGCGCGAAGGCCACGCACTCCGGTGCCACGATGCAGACGGCGGTCAGCGCACCGAGGATGTTCGCGCGGAGCGCGAGGGGACGGCCCCCTGGCGAGGATCTCATGCCGTCAGGAAGATGAACCGGGTACGAAGCGATCAGGGACGCCAGTAGTGGTTGGCCGCCGCGATCGTCTGAAACTCGATCGCAACGACCTGGCTGGCGGCAATCAGGCTGTCGGGGTTGACGGAGTAGATGGGCCGTCCGGCCTTGAGCGCATCCAGGTCCGGCTGGATGTTGTGGATGCTGTGCCTGGCGAGAGTGAAGGCGAGCTCACGGCCTTCGCCGGGTGTTGCCGTGATCAGGGTGTCTCCGGGGACGAGCACGAGTTCGGAGTCTGGGACGCGGTTCATGACGCTCCTTCAGTTGGTGGTGCATGCAGTAGGCCACGCAGAGATTAGGGCGGCCGATGACGGTCCGGCTTCGGTCAAACGACTCAATGCGGGACGCATGGTGTCCTGCTCCGCGACTTGCCATCAAACGCAGCTCTTCGACGCCCTGCAGTTTTGGCCGACCAGACCGAGGAATCGGTCAGGATCCCTCGATCAGGGGTGAGGGATACGTGCCTTCGTCGATTGCGACGATTGCGTCGAATGACCGAAGACTCAGGTACCCATCGTGAGGAATGGTTCGGTAGAGGGCGCCCTGACTGGCACATCCGATCGGTGACCCGGTGCCCGAAGCCCCTTTGCTCACGTAACCCGAATGGAACAGCCATGTCGCACGACATCCCCGAAGCAACCCCGGACCCCGCGAACCTCCCCCACGCCAGCCCAGTCTCATCGAACCCCAGCCCGGTGGCGGAGGACGTCGACGTCATCGTGGTTGGCGCCGGAGCCGCTGGCTGCGTGATGGCCGCCCGACTGTCGGAAGATCCACGCTGCCGGGTCCTTCTGCTCGAGTCTGGAACCGCCACCGGGGAGGAAGCCACTGCGTTGATGCCGGGCGGGGCGTTCACCCACATAGCCGAGGCCTGCTGGCCCGACAACACGACCCCACAGGAAGCGCTTGGTGGCCGGCAGGTGGCGCTGGCGCAGGGACGCGGCATCGGCGGTGGCAGCAGCATCAACTTCATGTACTGGTTCCAAGGAATGCCGGTCGACTACGACGGCTGGGAGCGAGACGGAGCGACCGGATGGGGATGGTCCGACGTGACCCCCTACCTGCGCCGCACTGAAACCGACAGCCTCGGGGCAGGGGAGACGCACGGCTCCGACGGACCGATGGCGGTCAGTCCACCGCGCGACGTCCATCCGCTGTCCATGGCCTTCGTCGCGGCCGGGGTGGAGCAGGGGCTGCCGCTTACCGATGACTTCAACGGCTACGCGCGCGAGGGTATCGGCTTGGCCCAGAGCAACATCCGGGACGGTACCCGACACAGCGTCGTCGCGGGATACCTCACGGCCGCCGCCCGGAGGGCGAATCTGACCGTCGTGACCGGCGCCCACGTCACCTCGGTCATCATCGAGTCGGGCCGCGCGGTGGGAGTGCGCTACCGCGACAGCGCAAGCACCGGGTCGGAAAGACACGTCCGGGCCCAAGTCCAGGTGGTGCTCTGCGCCGGTGCGCTTCGCACCCCGCAGCTGCTGATGCTCTCCGGGGTGGGTCCGGCTGACGATCTGCGCGCTCACGGAATCGACGTCGTCGCGGATCTGCCCGGCGTGGGCGAGAACCTTCACGACCACCCCTTGCTCCCCGCCGTCTGGCCGGTCAC
Source organism: Humibacillus sp. DSM 29435 (assembly GCF_001758225.1). Lineage (GTDB taxonomy): Bacteria > Actinomycetota > Actinomycetes > Actinomycetales > Dermatophilaceae > DSM-29435. The sequence goes on from NZ_MAST01000001.1 coordinate 10,695, forward strand.
CGACGGCAGCCGCATGCTCAACGCCCTGCAACCCGACGACGTTCGCAACTACCAGCTGCTGCGACGCGGGCCGCTCGCCTCCCTCGGGCAGGCCGCGGCCCTGCTGCGAACCCACGAGCACCTCGAGGCGCCCGACTTCCAGCTCTCACCGCTGCTGATCGGCATCACCTCCGCCTTGACCCCACTCGAGACTGCCGCGGTCACCTGCGTGATCTCGCTGGTCACCCCGAGCAGCCGAGGCAGTGTCCGCCTCGGCTCGGCCGACCCCACCGCCCCACCTGTCATCGACCCGCGGTATCTCAGCGACCCTGCCGACCGGACCCGCCTGAGGCTTGCCCTCAAGCGTGTCCTTCACCTGTTCGAGGCCTCAGCGCTCAGTGCCGTCACCGGCCCACCGCTGAGTCCGGCCAGTGTTGCCAGCGATGCCGACCTGGACGCCTGGATCGAGCAGAACGTAGTCACTCAATGGCATCCCGTCGGAACCTGTCGAATGGGCACCGACCCGATGTCGGTCGTCGATCCGGTCACGATGCAGGTCCACGGCATCCAAAGTCTCCACGTTGTCGACGCTTCGGTCATGCCCAGGATCACCCGAGGCAACACGCAGGCCCCCACGATCATGATCGCCGAACGAGCAGCAGACCTGCTCCGACAGGTATCGAGGCCGCTCGTGCACAGCGACGCTATCCACGGACAGCCCGAGACAGCCGACAGGAACGAACGTGGAAACCACGAACTGCCCTGAATGCGGGACGCTCGCTGAGGTTGAATGGCGAGCCGTGCTGGAAAGCACCGACGGCCCGATCGAGCACGTCAAGATCCGCTGCGTCCAACGCCACTGGTTCATGCTGCCGACTGCCTCGCTCACCCCATCGAGACAGCCATGCGAGGCGAGCACTCGATACCGCTCGATGTCGGGCTCATAGTCGCGTTCGCCGGAGGGCGACCCATTCACCTCGGTGCCACCTCACCAAGGAGAGTCCACGTGTCTGAAGTCATCACCGTCGTCCCGGTCCATGGAGCATTCGCCGAGTCGCAAGTTGGTCCGGTGTGATCGCGACTGCACGACAACGGAGTCGCCGTCATCGCGCGCCCAACCCACTGCGCAGTGTCACCTCCGACGCCGAGAACATGCGCCGGGCCACAGCCTGGGGTTTCGACCCGATCGGTGCAGAGTTGCGGTTCCTTCCCTTCACCATGCGCGCCCTCATCGCCGCGGTCGCCCCGCACCCCTGCTCACCCGCCTGCCCGGCCGTTCCTTGTGGCCGCCAGCGCAAGCTTCGCCGCCGCCAGCCTACTGATGCTGGTGCACCTGGCATCGAGGCGACCTTGAGCAATGCTCATCCCTGGGGTAAGCATTGCTGGGATCCGCCTCGGCCTCGTGTCCACCGTTGTGGGGGGCAAGCCGCATCTCAACCCCCGCCGATCGAGCATCCCGCGAGTCGGTTGGATTGATCACTTACATTTCCTCGACGAGCGCTTACCGCTCATCGGCCACTGGGGGCGTTTGCTTCCCTCTCGCTCCATCGACGCAGCGGGCGCCCTACCACTCCAGGCCGTGGTCTCATTTCAGTCTCGTTCGCGCTTGTTCGGCCTGTGTCGGGACAGTCCATCCCGAGGAACCCCTAAGCACGCGATCACCCTCGGGAACCCTGGCGAACGGTGGGTCCCAGACCTCGAAAGCGTGTGTGGGGGTGACTCCACCGTGGGTTCAAATCCCACCGCCACCGCCAAACAGCTGCGGAAACGCCGGTCAGCCCTTTGGGAGCTGCCCGGCGTTTCCCGTACTGGAGCCGGGCGGGGCAGGATCAGGCCGGCGTGAGGGTGCTGGTGGCCGTGAGGTGACCGGCGGCGCCGAAGACCTGGGCTCCGTGCTCGACCCCGGGTTCGACGGAGACGGCCGTGACCACCTGGGGCCGCGTGAGTGGCACCAGGAGCCGGTAGGCGAACTCGCGGCCGACGAGCGACACCCCGTTCCGTCGCGTCACCTCGCCCATGAGCAGAGCCTGTAACGGTCCGTGGATGACGAGCCCGTCGTAGCCCTCGTGCCGGGCCCAGTCGAGGTCGTAGTGGATGCGGTGGGCGTTGAAGGTCACGGCCGAGAACCGGAAGAGCAGGCGCTCGTCGACGGCGAGGTCGAGCCGCTGTGACCTGACCGGGATGGACGCGTCGGCGGGCGCCGTCGCAGGCAGCGGTTGTGTGCCGCCTGCGCGGTACACGATGTCCTGCTCGTCGACGACCGCGAGTGCACCACCCTGGCGGACCTCGTTGCGCACCGTGACGAAGGTGAGCGGCCCGCTGCGCCCGTGCTTCTCGGCGGTGCTCTCCACCCGCGACACCAGCACCGCCTCCTCGCCGATGCGCAGCCGGCGCAGCGTGGTCACCCGGCCGCCGGCGAACATCCGTCGCCGGCCCGGGCCGGGCGGGGCGGGGATCCCCGACACGGGGTGGCCGTCAACGCCGAGGAGACTCTCTCGGGGTCGGGCCAGCAGGTGCACCCAGTGCCACAGCTCGGGCAGCAGGCCGTCGGTCGGAGCGTCGATGTCGAGCAGGGCGGCCAGGGACGCGGACGGTTCGGGGCCGATGACCTCGGTACGCGTCAGCGAGTCTGGCGTGGCTGTCATCGCGTGGCCTTGCTGGCGCCGCTCGGGTCATTGGCGTCGCTCGGGCCGCTCGGGCCGCTGGTTTCGGGTGTCGCCCGGGCCAGCACGCGCCGGGCCCGCTCGAGCACCGGCGCATCGACCATGTGGCCGTCGACCTTGACCGCGCCTCTTGAGGGCGTGGCCGCGAGCACTCTTGTCGCCCAAGCGATCTCGTCGGCATCGGGCCGGAAGGCGGCCCGCACCGCGGCCACCTGGGCCGGATGGATGCACAGCTTCCCCGAGAACCCGAGACCGCGGGCGTGAGCGGCATCCGAGCTGACCGGGCCGTCGGGTGACACGTCGGTGGTCACCGTGTCGATGGGGGCGGCGATGCCGGCCACCCGGGAGGCGACGACGAGGGTGGACCGGGCGAAGAGCAGGCTCTCGCGCGACTCGACGGCATCGACGTCGAGCGAGTAGTCGAGCGACCCGAACGCGAGCCGCACCACCGCGTCGGCGGCCGCCAGCTCTCTCGCCCGGTCGACCCCGAGCGCCGACTCGACCAGCGCGATGACGGGCGCCCCGACCTGCTCGGCAACGAGGCCGAGGGCATCGACGTCTTCGGCCAGCGGCACCACCACGGCAACGACGCCTGGCGCACCACGGAGGGCGGCGAGGTCGAGCACGTGCTCGTCGCTGCCGGGCACGTTGACCCGAACCGCGGCCACCCCGCCGGCCTCGAGCCAGGCGCGGATGTTCTCGCGGGCCGGCGCCTTGGCGTCATCCGTCACGGCCGCCTCGAGGTCGAGGATCGCCAGATCGGAGCCGGCGACCGCCTTGTCGAAGCGCTCGGGCCGGTCGCCCGGCACGAACAGCAGGGCGGCGGCCGACAGCGCGCGCGCCCACCCCGCGGCGGGCGTCGCAGCGCCCGCCGCGCCTGCTGGAGAAGCGGCCTCGGCGGCAGCGAGGTGAGCCGCGTGGTGAGCCGCGTGGTGAGCGGCATACCGCTGGTCACTCATGAAGCCCACCTCACGGCGCGACGCTGCCGCGCTTGACCAGCTGCTGGGCGATCACGTTGCGCTGGATCTCGTTGGTGCCCTCGCCGACGATCATGAGGGGGGCGTCGCGGAAGTAGCGCTCGACGTCGAACTCCGTCGAGTAGCCGTAGCCCCCGTGGATGCGGATCGCGTTGAGGGCGATCTCCATGGCTGTCTCCGAGGCGAGCAGCTTGGCCATGCCCGCCTCCAGGTCCGCTCGGCGCCCGGAGTCGTAGGTGCGCGCGGCGTGCAGGGTCAGCTGGCGGGCGGCCTCGAGCTTGGTGGCCATGTCGGCGAGGTAGTGCCCGATGGCCTGGTGCTTCCAGATCGGCTTGCCGAAGCTCTCCCGGGTCTGGGCGTAGGCGAGCGCGTCTTCGAGCGCAGCCCGGCCGACGCCGAGAGCCCGACCGGCGACCTGCAGGCGGCCGGTCTCGAGCCCGCGCATCATCTGTGCGAAGCCCTGCCCCTCGGCATCCCCGAGGAGGGCGTCGACCGGCACGTGCATGTCGTCGAACGACAGCTCGCAGCTCTCGATCCCCTTGTAGCCGAGCTTGGGCAGGTCGCGTGACACCTCGAAGCCGGCGACCTTCTCGCACAACAGGATGCTGATTCCCGAGTGGGCCGGGCTCGCCGAGGGGTCGGTCTTGCAGAGCAACGCGACCAGGCCCGACCGCCGGGCGTTGCTGATCCAGGTCTTGGAGCCGTTGACGACGTACTCGTCACCGACCCGACGCGCTGTCGTTCGCATGGCCTGAAGGTCAGACCCGCCGCCCGGCTCGGTCAGCGCCATCGTCGCGCGCAGCTCGCCCGTCGCCAGCCGAGGCAGGTAGCGGTCGCGCTGCGCCTGGGTGCCGTAAGCCAGCAGCAGCGAGCAGACGACGGTGTGCCCGCCCATCGCGCCGGCGAGGCTCATCCAGCCGCGGGCGAGCTCCTCGGTGACGAGCACGTAGGCCGAGCTCGAGATCTGGCCGGCCCCCCACGGCTCAGGGACCGCCAGACCGTAGAGCCCGAGGCCCTTCATCTGCTCGATGAGCTTCTCGGGATAGGTGTTTTCGTGGTCCAGCTGCTGCACGACCGGCTTGACCTCGCGGTCGACGAAGTCGCGAACGACGTCGACGAGTGCGCGTTCCTCATCGGGCAGCTGCTCCACGCTGGTTCCTCTCGTTGGGGGGTGGTGAACGGCAGGTCAGCCTCGCGGCGCGAGCCCGATCGTGGCCTCGACCTGTGAGAGTCCTCCCTCGGCGACCATGCTGCGCAGCCGCTTCTTGTCGTACTTGCCCACTGAGGTCTTCGGAACCTCGGTGATGTAGATGTACTCGTCGGGCAGCCACCACTTGGCGAAGCTCTGGCCGAGAAAGGCGGCGAGCTCGTCGCGGGTCGGGAGGTCGTCGTCAGACTTGGGCACGACACAGGCGACGGGTCGCTCGTTCCACTTCTCGTTCGGCACCGCGAACACCGACGCCTCGCGCACCTTCGGGTGTGACATGAGGGCGTTCTCGAGGTCGATCGAGGAGATCCACTCACCTCCCGACTTGATGAGGTCCTTCTGACGGTCCTTGAGGATGATGAAGCCCTGCGGGTCGATGCAGCCGATGTCGCCCGTGTTGAGCCAGCCGTCGACGATGGCGTCCTTGGTGCGTTCGTCGTTGTAGTAGGCGCTCGCCGTGTAGGGGGAGCGCACGTGGATGTGGCCCATGCTCGTGCCGTCCCAGGGCAGCTCCTCGCCGAAGTCGTCGACGATGCGAACCTTCATGAGCGGGAAGGGGATTCCGCCCGTCTGGCGCCGGGCCCAGCGGTCTTCCTCCGGCTCGTCGGCCAGGGTCGTCTTGATGTAGTTGAAGCAGATCTGCGGCGACGACTCGGTGTGCCCGTAGCCCTGCAGCACGAACGTGTCGTAGGTGTTCTGGAACCACTCCATGACCGCCCGAGAGGGCGCAGACCCACCGAGCCACAGGGTGTCGAGCGAGCTGAGGTCCCACTCCTCGCTGCTCGCGGTGACGAAGTCGCGGATCATGCTGCCGACCGTGACGGCCGCGTTGATGCCGGTGACCCTCAGGTCGCGGATGGTCTGGACGTGGTCGATGGAGGTGGGGTGGATGCCGAGGAAGACGATGTTCGCGCCCTGCATGAGGCAGGCGTGCGGCAGGTTCCAGCCGTTGCAGTGGAACATCGGGGCGACTTCCATCCAGACCTGGTTCTCCGACAGGCCGATCTTGTCGTGGGTCGCCATCAGCATCGTCTGCAGCACGATGCCCCGGTGGCTGAACACCACACCCTTGGGCAGGCCGGTCGTCGCGGAGGTGTAGCACATGGCGGCCGCTGCGCGTTCGCTGAAGTCGGGAAACTCGAACCCCTCGTCGCCGGTCTCGAGCAGCTGCTCGTACGACAGCACGGGAGAGAGGGTGGTCTGCGGCAGCTCGCCGTCGCACATGATGACGAACTGCTTGACCGTCGGGATGCCGTCGGCGACCAAGGCCTCGACCACCGGGATCTGGTCGACGTCGAGAAAGAGGATGCTGTCTTCGGCGTGGTTGACGATGTAGCGCTGCTGGTCGGGGAACAGGCGCAGGTTGATCGTGTGACAGACCGCCTGCACGCCCGGGATGGCGTAGTAGAGCTCGAAGTGCCGGTAGTGGTTCCAGGCGAGGGTGCCGACGCGCTCGCCGGGCTGCACGCCGAGCTTGGTCAGGGCCGAGGCGAGCCGGCGCACCCGCTTGGCGAAGTCGCCGTAGGTGTACTCGTGGTACCTGCCCGTCTCGAGGCGGGTGATGATCTTCTTGTCGGGGAACAGTCGCTCGGTGCGCCAGAGCAGCGAGGTGAGCAGCAGCTGCTCGTCCATCATCAGACCGTCCATCGGTGCACTCCCGTCAGCGTGGACCACGGTGGCACCGTGATCGAAGACGACCCCAGTATTCTGTATAGAAACAGTGGAGTCAACGGGGTTCAGCCAGCCTCAACCGGGTATTTTGGGTGCATACTTCTACAGAACCCGCAGCTGGATGCCGCCCAGCTCACGGCTGATCGGTGGTCTGGCACCCTCGTCCGTCCGTCCACATCATGGTCGGGCGGCTCGGTTCGGCGCAGCCCCGAGAAAGGTGGAGCCGGTGACGAGCGAGCGCAAGGAGCGGCTGAGCCCGCAGGTGGCCAAGCAGGTGCGCGCGATGATCATGACCGGCGAGATCGCCGGCTACGAGCGGCTGCGTACCGAGCGACTGGCCGAGCGCCTCAACGTCAGCGCGACCCCGGTCAGGGAGGCGTTGATGACGCTCGCGGGGGAGGGCTTCGTGACCCTCTCGCCAGGACGCGGGTTCACTGCGGTGCCACTGACCCGTCGGGACCTGCAGGACGTCTATGACGTGCAGGCCTACATCTCAGGCGAGCTGGCGGCTCGGGCCGCGACCGAGCTCACCGACGACGACATCGCCGGGCTGTGGGAGCTGCAGCGCCAGATCGTGGCACTGGTCAACGAGGGTCGGCTCGAGGAGGCCCAGCGGGTCGACTTCGCCTGGCATCGCACCATCAACCGCGCGAGTCACGCGCCGAAGCTCATCTGGTACCTGCGGATGACGCAGGAGTACGTGCCCTTCGAGGCCTACGGCGCCATCCCCGGGTGGTCCCGCGCCGGCTGCGAGGGGCATCCGGCCGTGATGTTCGGGCTCGAGACCAGAGACCCGGTCGGCACCCGGGAGGCGATGGCGACCCACATCCGGCATGCGCGTTCGCTCGTGCTCGACCTGCTGGAGGCCAGAGGCCAGCTCTTCGACGAGACGCAGCCCCCGCGAGAGTCCGTAGAGTAGAGGTTCTCACTCGAGGGCCTTCTCTATAGATGGCGCCACACCGCGGTGGTCTCGCCGCAGGTTGGATCCGAGGAACTCAACCGTTGACCCCTGGTTTCTATAGAACCTAGGGTGAGCCACATGTCGACTACGCCTGCGCATCACCAACTCAGCTACGCGAGCGGCCCGGCCGACCTGCCGTTGATCGGAGAGACCATCGGCCAGCGTCTCGTGGCCGTGGCGCTCGAGTTCCCCGACCGGGAAGCGCTGGTGGACGTGCCCAGCGGCCGACGCTGGACCTACCGCGCCCTCGACACCGACGTCGACCGGCTCGCGTCCGGCTTGCTGGCGCTCGGGCTCGAGACCGGCGACCGGGTGGGCATCTGGGCGCCGAACGTGCCGGAGTGGGTGATTGTGCAGTACGCGACCGCCAAGATCGGGGCGATCCTGGTGAACATCAACCCGGCCTACCAGGCCCCGGAGGCGGCCTACGTGCTCGAGCAGGCCGGCATCCGACTGCTGATTGCCGCTCCGAGCCATCGATCGAGCGACTACGTCAGCATGATCGAGCAGATCCGCCCCGAGGCGGCCGCCCTGCGCGACGTGTTCGTCTTCGGCACCCCCGAGTGGGAGACGCTCGCGAACACCCCGGCCGACGTCGCTGCCGTGGCCGAGCGGCTCGCGACGCTCGACCGCGACGACGCCATCAACATCCAGTACACCAGCGGCACCACCGGGTTTCCCAAGGGCGCCACGCTCTCGCACCACAACATCCTCAACAACGGCTTTCTCGTCACCGAGGTGCAGCGCTTCACGGAGGTCGACCGGCTCTGTGTGCAGGTGCCCTTCTACCACTGCTTCGGCATGGTGATGGGAAACCTCGGGTCGATGGCCCACGGCAGCTGCGTCGTCATCCCGGCGCCGGCCTTCGACGCCGAGGCGACGATGGTCGCGATCGAGCAGGAGCGGTGCACGGCCATCTACGGCGTGCCGACGATGTACATCGCCATCCTCGAGCACCCCCGCTTCGCCGAGCACGACTTCAGCTCGCTGCGCACCGGCATCATGTCGGGTTCGCCGTGCCCGGCCGAGGTGATGCGGCGCGTGGTCGACCTGATGCACCTCTCGCAGATCACCATCAGCTACGGCATGACCGAGACGTCTCCGGTCTCGACGCACACCTCGATCGACGCCTCGATCGAGCGACGAGTGTCGACGGTCGGCACGGTGCATCCGCACGTGGAGATCAAGCTCATCGACCCGGTCTCGGGGCTCACCGTGCCGGTCGGCTCACCAGGCGAGCTGTGTGCCCGGGGCTACCTGGTGATGAAGGGCTACTGGGAGGCGCCGGCGAAGACGGCCGAGGCAATCGACCCCAACGGGTGGATGCACACCGGTGATCTTGCGGTCATGGACGACGAGGGCTACTTCCGCATCGTCGGACGCCTCAAGGACCTCGTCATCCGTGGCGGCGAGAACGTCTACCCGGTCGAGGTGGAGGAGTTTCTCTACTCCCACCCCGACATCGTCGACGTGCAGGTCATCGGAGTTCCCGACGCGAAGTACGGCGAGGAGCTCTGCGCCTGGATCAGGATGCGGGAGGGCCGTGAGCCGATCACGGCCGAGTCGCTGCGGGCCTTCTGTGAGGGCAAGCTGGCCCGCTACAAGGTGCCCCGCTACGTGCACCTCACCGACGAGTTCCCGATGACGGTCACCGGCAAGATCCGCAAACGCGAGATGCGCGAGAGGTCGCCGGGCCTGCTCGGCCTCGGCTGACCCCCGCCGCCGGCCGGCACCTCTAGACCGGCATCCCTAGGCCGGCATCGAGGCCTTGGCGGCGTCGGCTGAACCCACGACCTTCTCGAGCGTGTTGATGCTGACGTGCGGCCACTGAGCCAGACCCGGCAGCCCGTCGCCGCGCGGCGAGAAGAAGTCGAGCACGGCGACCTGGAGGTACTGCAGGCGCAGTCGGGGGTGGCCCATGGCGTCGAGCTCTTCGAGCTCCTGGATCCAGAAGGTCGACCGCACGGAGTCTGCCTTGGCCTGGCGAACGACGAAGGGGATGTTGCTCACGCCACCGCTCTCGATCTCGGAGTCGACCATCAGCTCGGTCGTCTGCGTGATCTTCACCCCTTGGTTCGCCCGTCTGAGAAGTCGGTCGGGGCGGCTCGGGTCGAAGCCGGGGAAGCCCGCCTCGGTGCGGGTTCCGGCGAACGGGTGCTGACGGAAGTGATCGTAGGGAGCGAAGTAGGGGTCAGAGCCGATGTCCTGACGGATGCGACCGATGGGTAGCCCGTTGACCTTCGGGATCTCCGGCTTGCCGGGATGGACGCGACTGCGCCCCAGCGCGAGCAGCGTGTCGCCGTGCGGAACGGCGGCCAGGCGGGCGAGGTCGAGGTCGCCGCACTCGTTGAGCATGTGCAACAACAGCCCCGGCTCGTGGTGGATCGCCTGTCCGGCGCCGCCGGCCAGCCCGCTGACCGGGAAGTCCTCCGAGTCGCTCTGCGCGATCATCTGCTCGTAGTCGAGGGTCACCACCAGCTGGTCGGTGGCCGTGGCGCCCGGCGGGTTGGCCATGATCCCACGGTTGGGCACCGCCTTGTCGACCAGCGTGAACTTCAGCTCCTCGGTGTACTCGTTGACCAACAGCCGATAGTGGGCCGGGCCATCGGCATACGGCAGGGCGATCATGTTCCAGCCCCGCTCCTGACGGCCAGGCACGTTCCGCCAGGTGCCGGGCAGCAGCCGCAGCGGCCCGAGATCGGGGTCACCGGTCTGCGCGACCTCGACCCGGCGCCCGCGTTGCCTCAGCTCGTTGATCCGGGATGCCGGCATGGTGCTCGTCGTCGTCATGGCTGGTCCTCCTGTGGTGGGGGCGCTCGGCTGAACGTCTCACCACCAAGGAGGTATCAAAACCATGGCTGATACCAGTCACCGCACCCGCACCCGCACCCGCACTCGCGAACGCCCACCACATCGCGCCCGCATGGGCGGGACCACCGGTAGTCAACCAGTGGTGGAGTCGCTGACGATCCGATCGAACACCTGCATCTCACTGACGGGCACCCACAGCCGTACGGGACGAGAGTCGTAGATGCCCAGGCACAGCAGCCCGAGCGACCTGCCCCGGAACCACGAGACGGAGTACGACTCGGCAACGTAGACCGACTCGCACGGCAACGCGTAGTGGGTCACCCAGACGAACCCGCGTCGATAGCTGACCACCCCCTGCTCGTCGATGGATGCCGCCGCCCAGCTGTAGTTCGCGGCCACGAGCAGGGCCGTGGCGGTGACGAGCATCCAGCCGGCCGCGAGGAACACGGGTGCTTCGCGAACCAGCACGCCGACCAGGGCAAGCAGGGCCACTCCGAAGACCGCCATGGCCCACCCGAGCGGTCGGGGCATGGCGTCGGGGCGATACAGGGCGGCGACATAGCGCGGGAACTGCGTCTCCAGGCCCGAACGTACGGATGAAAGCCGTACGGCGGGAAACACGATGTTGGAGGCGATGCGGTCACCAGACTGTCGGGATGCGAACCGGAGTCGGGCGAACCCCGTGGCGCGCATCAGCGGGTTCTGCTGCACCTTCAGTCCGGCCACCTGCGCGCGACTCAGCTGCCGGGACTCGTCTGACAGCCAGCCGCCTGTCATTGCGTAACCGTCGTCGCGGTCGTGCACCTCGAAGCGTCGGAACCGTAGCCATGCCACGGCCACGCCGAACGTCACGGCCGCAGGTGCAGCGGCGATGAGCATGACCAGGATGAGCAGCGGGAGGGGGAGGTCGAGGTTGGGCAGCGTCAGAGGAGTGTTGGAAAGAGAAAGAACGTCGGCAATGTTGCCGTAGAGCCCGATGAGGAAGGGAACGACGAGCACGAACTGTCCGTAGGTCACCGAGAGCACCAGGAAGTCGCGAGGTCGGATGCGGTAGAGCAGTGTTGCCTTGGCCGGATCATCCACGAGCCCTGCCCCCGGCTCGCGCAGATCAACGCCGTCACCTGGACGAACCTCAACTCCGGCAGCCGCCGCATCGCGGCCGGCCACGACCTCAGAGGCGTGACCGCGGGTGCGGCTGCGCGCAAAGTCCCGTTCGAAACCGGCCGCCGTACGCGGTGTGACGGCCTCGATGATCAGTGTTGGCCGCGCCACGGAACCGACTCCGATGATCACCTTGCTGCACCCCAGGAGGCGCGCGACAGGCGACCGCGAAACCTGGATCGAGACCACCTCCCCCCACCCGAGCGACACCGCGCGCCGCACGAGAAGGCCTTTGCGGTAGATGATGCCGGCGGCGCCGACAGAGAACCTCGTGAACCACCATTCGAAGAGGAGCCCCGCCACGGCGAGTACGGCGATCGTGAGCGCGATGGCATCGATCGGCACTCCCAACCATGTCTGCCACCGGGTGCGGATCGCGAACCAGGCGATCGCAGTGGGAACGATGAACCCGGCTGACTCAGCGAGTCGGACCACGAGCATCAGGGGGCTGTTGCGGTGCAACGTCGGCGGGTCGGTCACGGAGAGCGCTCGCGAATGGCTCGCTCGAACCGCTCGGCCTCGTTCTTGTCGATGGGACCGACTGCGGCAGACTCGATGATGGTTCCCGCCCGTACCGTGTAGAGGCCGAACCACCGCAGGAGCGGACCTTGGCGGGCTTCGATGTAGAGGATTCGTGACAGCGGGTAGGCGCGTCGGCGTCGGAAGAGCCGACCGCGCTCGATCAGGAGCGATTCGGCGGTGAGCGTGTAGCGGTAGTAGCGGTACCGGCGGGGGATGAGCACGGCGGCGTCGAACAGGGTGCAGGCGAGGCCGAGCCCCAGGGCTCCCCGGACCCAACCACTCCACGGGGACGTCGGCCAGGCGGTCTGGACCGAGACCACGACAAGCGCGACGAGCACGAGGGCCAGCACGGCGTTCTCGACCTGCCAGAACAGCACCGAACGTGGGTGCAGCTGCCGGCTCTGATGGTCGGCGGCCAGTGGTGGCTCATCCGGCTGGGGGCGACCGGCACCAACCGGGTCCACGTCGAGCTGGTGATCTGGCGTCACGGAACCGGGTCTTCAGGAGCTGGGGTCGGCAAGGGTGGAGACGGTAACCGCCTGGGCCCGGGTTCGGGTCTGGCGCCCGTCGAACCAGATCCAGAGCAGCAGGAGTAGCCCCGCCGCCGAGACGACCAAGGGTCGACCGGTCTCGATCTTGCCCATGAACAGGAGGATCGCGACGGCTGCGACCCAGAGTGTCGGCGCGATGGCACCGGTCCACGACGGCCCCCGTCGACCAGCAAGCATCTGCAGGCCTAGGACGGCAAGCACGACGACGGTGATGAGGGCCAGAGCCACGTTCGGAGACACGATGTTCCTTTCGGTATGAAGATGATCTCGCACCCGTGCCAATGTCCCTAGCCGGGACGCTGGCGCGGCAAGGGTCGGCGTGCGACGTCTGGGCCGAGAGGTGCCACCGAGGGCGCTCGGGAGTGTGCCGAGGAGCGGCGAGGAGCCGGAGGCAGTTCTTCCAGCTCGGATGCCGTGTCACAAGTCACAGATCCTCAAGTGGTCGAGCTCCGGCTACACGATCGCCGAGATCGTCATCTTCATCGCTCGAGCCCTCGGGTACTGAGCGACCGCTCAAACGTGAAAGGCCGATGAGGATGAGCTTGACGTGGGCGTCCGTGTCCTGTGCTGCACGGAAGAGGGCCCCAGACCACCCTTCGTGGCTGGGGCCCTCGAGGCCGTACTCGGCGTTCCGAGTCAGTCGCCCTCGGGGCTCGGTGACGCCGATGACGGTTGCGTGCGCGCCTGGGAGGCCTGCGCCATGCCCACCGAGGCGTCGCCAGTCGTGGCGCTGCGAGCAGCAAGCTCCCGATAGGTCAGGGCCTTGCCCTCGAAGACCCCCTCGTGCGAGGCGACGGCCTCGCGGCGGGTCAGGTGCTCGGGGTTGCGCGCCTCGAACGACTGGCGCTGCTCGACCTTGCGCCGCCAGTGCGTGATGGCGTCCTTGTTGCCGCCCCCGAGCCCGTCCCAGGAGGTCGGGGCCGCGTCGTAGGACTCCGGCGCCGAGACGCCACCGATCCGAGCGATCCGACTCGGCACCCGCCTCGTCTCGCTGCCGCACGCCGGGCAGGTCGGGTTGGGGGTGCGCCACGACGCCACGAGCTTCTCGAAGCGGTGACCGCAGTCACCCTTGTAGTCATAGATCGGCATGACTGGCCTCCTCGGGATCGGTCACATCGTCGGTCGCAGCGTCGGCTAGCACTTGGTCACGTGTAGCTGTTGCCGACGCCTGTCTTGAGCGTCTTGATCTGCTCGGGGTCATGGCCGAAGACGACCGTGGCGTTGGTGGCCTCGGCGATGGTGCGGATCTTGTCGACGGAAGCGAACCACGCGACGGTGTCGTAGACGATGCCGGCGGCGACCGCGGGCGGGCCGTAGCTCTCGCTACGGTAGAGCGAGTCGGACGCGAAGATCATCGTGCCCTCGTCGGCGAGGTCGACCTTGAGGGCGAGCGTGCCCCAGGTGTGACCGGGAGTCTGCAAAATCGTCACGCCGGGCATGATCTCGGTGTCCGCGCCGATCGTGTCGAGGGGCAGGCCGTCGTAGTCGCCCTTGATGTGGGCACCGAGGTTGTAGCCGTCGAAGCTGAGGGCGCCCTTCTTCTCCTTCTCGTCGACGATGATCTTCGTGTCGGTGCCGGCCCAGAGCTGGGCGTTGGCGGCGTGGTCGAGGTGCAGGTGCGACAGCACGAGGTAGTCGAGGTCACCCGGCTCGATCTCGAGCTGCTTGAGGCGGCTGTCGAGCCACTGGTCCTCGGTCACGGTGTCGATGGGGAAGAAGTCGTTGAACCCAGGGGGCGCCCAGCGCTGCTCCCAGTCTCGCGGAACGCCGGCATCCCAGAGCATCTTCTGGCCGTTCGGGTGCTCGATGTAGACGACGTGGGTGGGCAGCTCGACCCAGTCCCGCTTCACCTCGGTGCCGCCTGACCGGCTCAGCATTTTGCTCGGGGCGATGAGCAGCCATGTGAGGTCGGCGTGCATCGCACCGGTCGGAAGGATGGTCACCTTGATCTTGTCGGCGTCCGACATGTCATCAATCACCTTTCGTCGTTGAAGGGCTTGCGCCTCCATCGTGCCGTGTCTATAGAATAACCGTCAATGGTCAGGCTCAAGAATTATGGCGTAGGCCCCTCTTTAGGCCTGTCGGGCACTCCTGTCCGGCGATGACGACGAGGCTGGATGAGCGCCCGATTAACCTGCAATCTGAGGAGTGAAACCATGGAGACTCGATCCGATCTGTATATCGGCGGGGCCTGGGTGCCGTCGATCGGCGGCGGAACCATCTCTGTAGAAAACCCGGCCACGGCGGAGGTCATCGCGACCATCCCCGCCGGCACGAGCGCGGACGTCGACGCGGCTGTCGCGGCCGCCACCGAGGCCTTTCCGGCCTGGGCGGGCCTGAGTCGGGCCGAGCGCCGCGACCACCTGGTCAGGGTGCGCGACGCCCTCGCCGCGAGGCAGGACGAGATCGGCAAGACCATCGCCCTCGACGTCGGCACCCCACTGCGCATCGCCACGAAGATCCAGGCGGCCCTGCCGATCACCGACTTCGAGGTCTATATAGAGGCGCTCGCCGAACCGGCCGTCGACGAGCGCATCGGCAACTCCATCGTCGTGCGCGAGCCGGCCGGGGTTGTCGCCGCGATCACGCCCTGGAACTACCCGCTGCACCAGGCGACGGCCAAGATCGCCCCCGCCCTGGCGGCCGGGTGCACCGTGGTGCTCAAGCCGAGCGAGGTCGCGCCACTGTCGGTCTTCCTCTTCATGGAGGCCGTGCACGAGGCGGGCCTACCGGCCGGGGTGCTCAACCTCGTCACGGGCTACGGCCCGGAGGTGGGGGAGGCGCTCGTCACCCACCCCGACGTCGACGTCGTCTCGTTCACGGGCTCGGTGGCCACCGGCACGCGCGTCGCGGCGCTGGCCGCCCAGTCGGTCAAGCGGGTCACCCTCGAGCTGGGCGGCAAGTCGGCGAACGTCATCCTCGACGACGCCGACCTGGCCCTGGCCGTCAAGGTCGGAGTCTCCAACGCCTTCCTCAACGGTGGCCAGACCTGCACCGCCTGGACCCGGATGCTGGTGCCGGCCGCGAAGCACGACGAGGCGGTCGCCCTGGCCAAGACCGCCGCCGAGACGTTCGCCGTGGGTGACCCACTCGACTCGGCGACCCGGCTCGGTCCGCTGGTGTCGGCCAACCAGAAGAAGCGCGTGCTCGACTACATCCGGTCGGGCATCGACTCGGGCGCGACCCTCGTGACCGGTGGGGTCGACGACCCGACCCTTCCCGAGGGCAACGCCACGAGCCACGGGCACTTCGTGTCGGCCACGGTCTTCGCGGGCGTCGACCCCGACTCGGTCATCGCCCAGGAGGAGATCTTCGGGCCGGTGCTGTCGATCATCCCGTTCGACGACGAGGAGCACGCGCTGGCCATCGCCAACGGCACCTCCTACGGGCTGCACGGCAGCGTCTGGTCAGGCGACCAGGAGCACGGCGTCGCCTTCGCCCGACGGGTGCGCACCGGCCAGATCGACGTCAACGGCGCTGCGTACAACCCGCGAGCGCCGTTCGGCGGCTACAAGCACTCCGGCATCGGCCGCGAGATGGGCGTTGCCGCGATGGACGAGTACACCGAGATCAAGTCGATCCAGGTCTGAGAAGGAGATCCACGATGGTCAAGGCCCTGGTCGTCCGCGGCGTCAACGAGACGCCTGAGCTGCTCGACGTCACCCTGCGCGCGGTGGGGGCCAACGACGTTCGCGTGCGCATCGTCGGGGCCGGGGTGTGCCACTCCGACCTCTCGATGATCGACGGCACCCTCTCGCCGCAGTACCCCCTCGTAATCGGCCACGAGGCTTCGGGCATCATCGCCGAGCTCGGTCCCGACGTCACGGGCCTCACGGTCGGGCAGGCGGTCGTGCTCAACTGGGCTGCCCCGTGCCGAACCTGCTGGTTCTGCAACAACGGTCAGCCCTGGCTCTGCTCGACGATCGAAGGCATCACCTCGCTGCCCGGTGGCACGCTGGCCGACGGCACCGAGGTGGGGGCTCTGCTCGGAGCCGGGTCGATGGCCGAGGAGGTCGTCATGGACGCGTCGGGCATCGTGCCGCTGCCCGACGGGGTGCCGCTCGCCGAGGCAGCGCTGCTCGGCTGCGCGATCCTCACCGGCATCGGCGCCGCGAACAACGCCGCCGCGATCCAGCCGGGCGAGTCGGTGATGGTCGTGGGCCAGGGCGGTATCGGTCTCGCGGCCGTCGTCGGCGCTCGCCTCGCCGGGGCCACCACGATCATCGCCGTCGACACCTCCGCCGACAAGGAGGCGCTGTCCCGCGCCGCCGGTGCCACGCACTTCCTGCTCGCCGACCCCAAGATCTCCAAGCAGATTCGCGCCCTGACCGACGGTCGCGGGGTCGATGTCGCGCTCGAGTGCGTCGGCGCCGCGGCCACGATTCGACAGGCCTGGGGCTCGGTGCGCCGCGGCGGGCGGTGCGTCGTGGTCGGGGTCGGGCCCAAGAACCAGGAGGTCGTCTTCAACCCGCTCGAGCTCTTCCACTTCTCTCGCACGCTGACCAGCTCGGTCTACGGCAACAGCGACCCCGAGCGGGACATGCCCCGGCTCGGCGAGTACGTGCGGTCGGGCCAGCTCGACCTCGCCGGACTCGTCACGCACCGCATCGGTCTCGAAGGAGTCGCTGAGGCGTTCGAACGGATGAAGCGCGGCGAGGGCGGGCGGTCTCTCGTCGTGCTCGACCAGCCGTGACGAGCGTCAACGGTCGCTCGGATGCCGGCCCCGGGCCTCCCAGCACTTCGAGCCCTCCGGTCGGCACTCCCTCCCGTCCTCTCGAGGGCCTGCGAGTCATCGAGCTCAGCAGCTATGTGGCGGCGCCGCTGTGCGGGCTGACGCTGGCCCAGCTCGGCGCAGACGTCATCCGGGTGGAACCGCCTGGAGGCACCAACGACCGCTCCCGCTGGCCGCTGGCCGAGAGCGGTCAGAGCCTCTACTGGGACGGTCTCAACCTCGGTAAACGGGCCATCGAGGTGAACCTGGACAGCCCCGGTGGAGCCGAGCTCGTGGCCGACCTCGTGTGCGCCGGAGGCCCGGCCGGGGGAGTGCTCGTCACGAACTCGACCCGCTACCCGGCTCTCTCATACGAGGCGCTGGCGACGCGGCGACCCGATGTCATCCACGTGCAGCTGCTCGGCCGCAGGAACGGGGGCACCAGCGTCGACTACCTCGCCCAGGTCGGGTCGGGGATGCCGCTGATCACCGGTCACCCCGACCCTGACGGCCGTCCGGGCGAACCGGTCAACCAGGTGCTGCCTGCGTGGGACGTGGCCGCCGGTCTCTACCTGGCGACCGGGCTCGTGGCCGCCGAGCGGCATCGCGTCGTCACCGGCGAAGGGCAGTCGATCCGGGTCGCTCTCGACGACGTCGCCCTGAGCACCCTCAGCACGCTCGGCTACTACGCCGAGGCTCACCTCAACGGTGTCGAGCGCGCGCCGATCGGCAACGAGGTCTACGGCTCGCTCGGTCGCGACCTGACCACCGCCGACGGGGCCCGCCTGTACCTGCTCGTGCTCACCCCACGGCACTGGAACGACCTGCTCGACCTCACGGGTCTGCACGCCCGGATGGCCGAGATCGAGCGTGAGGTGGGCGGCGACTTCGCCTCGGAGAGTGACCGTTTCGCCCACCGGCGCCGAATCTTCGCCCTGCTCGACCCGTGGTTCGCCGACCGATCGTGGGACGAGGTGAGCAGCGGGCTCGCCCGCACCAAGGTGTTGTGGGCCCCGTATCGGTCCTTCCGCGACGTCGTGGCCCACGACGCGAAGACTCTGCGCGACGACCCGATGTTCCACGAGGTCGACCAGCCGGGAGTCGGCCCCACCCTTCGCGCCGGGATGCCGCTGACGATGGCCGGACGCGACGCCGTCCCGACCCCCGCGCCCGCCGTGGGGCAACACACCCACGAGGTGCTCACCGAGGTTCTGGGCGACCGACCGGCCCAACCGGCATCCCTCCCGGAACCGAGCCGACCAGCCTGACCCAACCCGCTCCCGCGCTCACCGCGCCCAGGCACCAGGAGTCACCGATGACGACCTACGACGAACGCCCCTGGCTTGCCCTCTATGACGACGGCGTGCCCGCAGACCCGGTGCTGCCGGTCGAGCACGGGCTTGAGATGTTCGACGTTGCGCTGCGGGCGCGACCTACGGCACCGCTCATCCACTACATCGACGCCACCCTCACCGTGGCCGAGGTCGACCGGCTGTCGGCCAGTCTTGCCCGGGGACTCTCCGACGACTACGGCGTCACCCGGGGTGACCGGGTCATGATCCAGGTGCAGAACATCCCCGCCTTCGTGCTCGCCACGATCGCGACCTGGCGCCTCGGCGCTGTTCTCGTGCCCCTCAACCCGATGTTCCGCCCGGCCGAGCTCGACAAGCTGATGGCCGACGCGCAGCCCCGCGTCATGATCCTGCAGGCAGGCCTGTTCGCCGAGCTCGGAACCGTCGCTGACCAGCACTCGGTGCCGCTGATCAGCGCGAGCGAGCTCGACTTCGTGCAGGAGTGGCCCGCCGACCTCTTCCCGGCCGCGGAACGCGTGGAGCTCACCGGCATCCGGGATGTCATGGATCTCATCGGCGCCCACGACGGTGAACGACCCTCACCGATCGAGCTCACCGGCGACGACATCGCCTTCCTCGTCTACACCTCGGGCACCACCGGGCCCCCGAAGGGTGCGATGAACACGCACCGCGGCGTCGTGTTCAACTCCGAGAACTACCGCACCTGGTGCGGACTCACGCCAGACGACGTCTGCCTCGCGATCGCCCCGCTCTTCCACGTCACGGGCCTCATCGCGCACATCGGCGTGGCGTTCCTGCTGCCGATGCCGCTGGTGCTCGGCTATCGGTTCCACCCGGTCGGCATGGCGCGGCTCATCGAGCGGTACCAGGCCACCTGGGTGATGGGTTCGATCACGGCGTACATCGCGATGCTCAACGAGCCGCGCGTCGCAGACCACGACCTGTCGTCGCTGTCCAAGCTGTGGAGCGGTGGTCAGGCCGTGTCGCCGTCGACGGTCGAGCGGCTCGAGGCGACGTTCGGGGCCTACGTGCACAACCTCTACGGCCTGACCGAGGTGACGTCGGAGTCGCACGCCGTTCCCGCAAGCCGGCGGGCTCCTGTCGACCCGACGAGCGGCGCGTTGTCGGTCGGGCCGCCGGTGAGCGGGTTTCGGGTGCGCGTCGTCGACGAGGACGGGCTCGACGTGCCGGTGGGCGAGACCGGTGAGATCGCCATGGAGAGTGCGAGCGTCGTTCCCGGCTACTGGAACAAGCCCGACGAGACCGCGGCCGCGATCCCGGGCGGGCGCCTGCTCACGGGAGACGTCGGCTTCATGGACGAGCAGGGCTGGTTCTACATCGTCGACCGCAAGAAGGACCTCATCATCGCCTCCGGGTTCAAGATCTGGCCGCGTGAGGTCGAGGACGTGCTCTACGCGCACCCGGAGGTGCGCGAGGTCGGCGTCGTGGGCGTTCCCGACGCCTACCGCGGCGAGACCGTGGCCGCGTTTGTCAGCCTGCGCGCCGGGGCGACCGTGAGCTCAGCGGTTCTCGTCGACTTCTGCCGCGAACGGCTGGCGGCCTACAAATGCCCGGCCGAGGTCACGGTCGTCGACGAGATCCCCAAGAACCCCAACGGCAAGATCCTTCGCCGCGAGCTGCGCAAGCGTGCGGTGGGCTAACGGTGGGCGGTGCTCGACAGCCTGCCGCGCGCACCGAGAACGGGTGTGCCGTCGGCCGGTGAGGTGCTTTGAGTGAGGCGTGACAACGGTGAGTGGCGCCAACTCGTATCAGCGAGAAGGGATGCCGTGGTCGAGAGGCTTCATGGTGACACCTGCCAGATCGGCCGGATCGCCAGCCGGCGCGTTCCACTGCTGCTTTGCCAGCGTGTGGGATGACGAGCTCAGGGGGTGTCCGTGTTGGCGCAGGTACTCGGCATACACGGCGAACCATTGTTCCGCGGTGTACGGCGACCATCCGTGGGGTTGGGCGCGACCGTAGATGAACGTTGCATGGGCTGCCGGGGCGGTCTGCTCAGCCAGCATGACTTGGAAGAGCTGGACGGCATCGTTGAGGTAGTAGGTGTCGGTGTCGCCGACGTAGACATAGATCTTTCCGTCCAGCTGTCGGCCGAGCGTCGACCAGTGACTTCGAACGTAGTCAGTGAGGTCTTTCGGCTTCCAGCGTGCGGTCACCGCATGGTCGATGGCCCCGGTCTGCTTGTTCCACGGGTCTGCTGGGTAGCCGTCAACGCCTTGTGGCCCGTAGACCGCATCCCAGGTGTCCCAGGCGCCGGCCGAGCGGTGGTGGGTGCCTACGGCAAGCTCGTAGTGGTTCTCGTCAATGTCCTGGTAGGCGATGTCGCCCTCGGGTGAGCGGGCGTCCGGCTGCAGGACCTTCTGCAACCCGGCCTTCTTGTAGTAGGCGTTCGCATCGTCGTAGGTATTGACCAACTGCTCGCGGTGGAGGTCGACGGGGTCGGGGTACCCGGCGAAGGTCTCGCCGAAGACGTCGGGGTAGTACACGAGGCTCGCCAGTGCTTCCCAGCCGCCGGTGGACCCCCCGGACGTGATGCGCGCCCACGGCTCTGCCACCGTGCGGAACGCGTGGTCGATGGCGGGCACGAGCTCATGCGCGGTCGCCGTGCCGTAGGGCCCGAGGTTGGGAGAGTTCGTCACGTAGGACGAGTCGTAGAAGGGGTTCTCCTCGCGGATCTCCACGGAGATGAACTGTGGGCCCTGCCCGGAGAGCCAGGAGGACGAGAAGCTGTTCGAGCCGTCCTCGGTGAACCCGTGGGGCGCATCGGTGGTGAAGTGATCGAAGTGGTACTCCACGGGGTAGCGGGCCGACGTGGCGGACGTGTACCCGGCCGGGAGCAGAATGTTCGCGGCCACGTACATCGGCCGCCCCCAGAACGCGGTCAGGCTCGGGCTGAGAATCTTGATGTGCTTGACATGGGCGGTGTCCGGCGGGTTTCCCTGCTGGCAGGTGCCTCCCTTCGGCGCCGGGGAAGGCAGGGGAACCTGTTGGTCCAAGGACAAGGTGGTTACCTGACCGGGCCGGGCGCTGATCGTCACCCACTGGGGTGTGGAGTACAGGTTGCCCGGCGAGTTGAAGATGTCGTGGCCGTCGCCGCACGGCATGTGAAGAGAGACCGTCGAGCCGTCCGAACGATGGAACGTCTCGTAGCGGTTCAGGAACGCTTGAACGTAGTAGCGACCAGGCCTCAGCTGGTCGAGGGCACGCAGCGGAAAGCCATCGACGCCGGGTGCGTTGTCCGAAACGAGCACACGTGATCCCGGTTTCAGGCCGTGTACATCCATGCCCCAGAAGGGCGCGCCACCCACGATGTCGGTCTGGCCGCGTGGTTGCGAGGAACTGTCGGAACTCACGATGACGTACGCACGACCGTCGGTGGCCTGGTTGAGGGCTGGGCGCGGAAACGACAGGGAGAACTGCACGTGAGGGCTACTGCGCGCCGGGGTTGGAGCCGTCGCAGAGACGGGGACCGCACCAGTTACGACGACCGTCAGCAGACCGGTGGCGCTCAAAGCAACGCCCCTCTTCACGTTTACGCTGAGCATGAGCCCTCCGAACGTACGATCACACAGATCAAGCCTGCACGACTGACCAAGAGGACCAAACGTCCTCCGGCCGCAAAGGCCTGTCAAGAGATCCTGAAAGGTGCGCAGGCCGGCCGCTGGCAGGATGGGCGTCATGAACACCGAAGTGTCACTCAACGTGCGCACGCCGTCTCTGCTCGGTGACTACCTGAGGGCCCGACGCCAAGAGATCGCGCCCGAAGCGGTCGGCATCCAGCGGTCGACGGGCCGTAACCGGTTGGGCCTGAGCCGGGCCGAGGTCGCTGACCTGGCGAATATCTCGGTGGCCTACTACGACCTCATCGAGCGCGGCCACGATCTGCACCCGAGCGGTTCGGTGATCGACGGGCTTGCTCGCGGCCTGGGCCTGACCGCCGACGAGCGTGCGCACCTGCACGATCTGGCCACCGGCGCGAAACCGCGCCGCCAGGCCGAGCCCGAAGAGCTGACCGACGAGCTCGAGGAGCTGCTCGACTCGATCGACCCGAACCCGGCCTACGTCGTGGGTGCCCGGTGGGATGTGCTCGGCTCGAACCACACGGCGCGTCAGCTGTTCAGCGACTGGGAGGGCAAGCGCACCAAGCGTGAACGCAACCTGCTCTGGTTCTACTGCTGCGACCCGGCGGCCCGGAGCCTCTTCGTCGACTGGGAGCAGGAGGCCGCCGACCAGCTTGCGCTCTTCCGGGAGGCCTACGCCCGGCACCCTGACGACCCGTCGTTCAAGCGCATCCTCGACGAGATCTTCAAGAGCAACCCGGCCGCGGTCGACTGGTGGGAGCGTCACGACAACGACCCGAAGCGCGGTCGCACCAAACGAATCCGGCTGGCGTCCGGTGAGGTCATCAAGCTCAACCAGCTCGTGCTGCTCGTGTCAGACACTCCAGACATCCGCGTCATCAGCTACTTCGCGGATGCCGACGGCGACCTCGACGATGTGAACTTCGACGACGAGGAGTGACCGTTCACCGAAACCGATGCTGAAGCTCGCACTCTCCGGGTGGCCCGACGCGACATTACGTCGGCGTTACCGGAGCACGGTTGCATCGAGGCATCCAGCCAGGTTCGACATCTTGGGGTAGCCATGAGCTTCTGCACCTTCACCGCCTCAACCAGCCGCGCTGCCGCACGGGCCACAGTCGCCGCCGCCGCCGCCGCCATCGTCGTCGCGCTCGGCGCCTGTTCACCGTCCGGTGCGACGTCCGCGACGGGCGCTGCCGCCCAGGGCGACGAGTCGTCGTCCGCGTCGACGTCAGCGTCTGGTCCCGCCGCCGCGAACGTCGGGACACCCGGTACACCCACCAATAAGCAGATCGATGTGTGCACCCTGGACCCGGTGGCAGCGGTCGCACACATCACCGGCAAGAAGCTGACGAAGGGAGTTGAGCAAACAGTGGGACAGGTCGCTCTGGGCAGCTACGGGTGCGCCTACAACACCGACCTCGACGACGACGCCCTCGAGGTGACCGTCTTCCCCAACAGCGCGGACGGCCTGTGGGATGCGCTGACCAACGACACCAAGAGAACCCTGACCCCGGTTGCCGGCCTCGGCGAAAAGGCTTTCTACGACAACGACTCAACGCTGTACGCCAAGAAGGGGACCTACGTCGTTCAGGTCAACGGGCTCACCGACACGTCGCAGGCCTCCCAGCTGGCAACCCCGGTCCTCCGCGCACTCTGACGAACCCGGGCACGGCGGGGCGACCATGACCGGCCGGCTCTCAGCGGTCAGGACTAGCATCCCCGTGTGTCCGCTTGCGTGCGTCTGCTGGGCAGCGTGGAGGTGGCGCCCCGACCCGACGTGCCAGGCACGCCGGTCACCGGCCAGCGCGCCCGACTGGCGATCGCACGGCTGGCCCTGGACGGCGGGCCCGTCACCTCTGAACAGCTCGCCCACGCCGTGTGGGGGGACCGCCTGCCTCCTACCTGGCGAGCGGCCCTGCGTGGTCTTGTGCTGTCCCTCCGGACGGCCTTCGACCAGCACCCCACGGGACCAGTCGGCGGCGCAATCCGCACCACCGCAACCGGATACCAGCTCGACCCGGCGGCCACCGTCGACGCACGTCAGATTGTCGACCACGCTCGCCGGGCGGCCGCCGCCCGAGCGCGGGGTGACACGGCGACGGCCCTCCAGCTCGGCGGTGAGGCGCCTGACCGGCCACCAGACCTGCTGCCGGATGACGATGCCACGTGGCTCGCACCGCACCGCTCGGCCCTTCATCAGGCGTACGTCGAGCTCCTGTTGGTGCTGTCGGCGTCGGCCACAACAACGGGTGACGCGAACCGCGCCATCGTCGCGGCCCGCGACGCTGTCGCAGCCGACCCGGTCAACGAGCGTGCCCACCGCGCCCTCGTCGAGGCCTTGGCCGCTGCCGGTGACCGGGCGGGATCCGTCACCGCGTTCGAGCAATGTCGGGCGACCCTGGCCACCCGGCTCGGAGTCGATCCAAGCCAGGAGACAGTGGATTCCTACCTGACCGCGCTGGGCGCTGAGCCGGCGCACGATGCGGCTCGGGTGCCGAGATGGGGTACTTCCTTCGTCGGACGCCCAGACGAGCTGGCCCGACTGCAACGAATGCTGACTCGACCGGGACTGGTGACGGTCGTAGGGACGGGTGGGATCGGCAAGTCGCGGCTGGCCGCCGAGGCGGCACGCGCCAACGCCC
This sequence comes from Humibacillus sp. DSM 29435, assembly GCF_001758225.1. Taxonomy (GTDB): domain Bacteria; phylum Actinomycetota; class Actinomycetes; order Actinomycetales; family Dermatophilaceae; genus DSM-29435. Next base: position 35,466 of record NZ_MAST01000001.1, read on the forward strand.
GAGGTGGCGATCACGCGTACCGCTGGATCGTGCTCGGTGGCCTGGTCGAGGATGAGCTGGTGATGGCCGTGGTCGCCACCGAGCTGGGGATCCGCTCTGACCTGGCCGACCCGACCGATGTCGTGGCTACCGCCTTGTCGCCGCTGGGCCGGGCCTGGCTCATCCTCGACGGGTGCGAGGGAGTGCGAGACGGGGTCGCCTCGCTCGTTGACGCGCTCCTGCCGCGATGCCCGCTGCTCACCGTCCTCGCGACCGCGCGCTACCCCCTCGCGATCGAGGGGGAACGTCTGCTGGAGCTGGCTCCCCTCCCACCGGTGCCAGGAGGGGACGAACCCGACATCGACCACAGTCCACAGCTACAGCTGTTGCGTGACCGAGTGGGCAACGCCGGACAACCGCAACTGTGGACCACGGGGCACACCGCCTACGTCGTTGAGGTGGCGCAGCGGTGCCGCGGGATCCCGCTGGCGCTGGAGCTCGCTGCGGCGAGTCTGGCCACGATGTCGGTCCCTGACCTGCTGGACCAGCTGGACCGGGCGAGGGGCGGGCCCGGTGACCAGCTCTGGATCATGGCACGCGCCGCATACGAGCTGCTCAGCCAGGACGAGGCTCTCGTCTTTCGCCACCTCGGGCTGATGACCGGACCGGTCACGCTCGCCTTCGCCAGGGACGTGACCGCGCGCGCCGGGGTGCCCCCTGTTCGGGTGGCGCGGATCCTGGGCGAGCTGGCCAACCGAGGACTGCTCGGCATCGACCGGGGCCCGATCCGGTGGCGCTACACCGTCGACGACGACCTGTGCCGGTTCGCCGAGCACCTCATGGACGAGCGCGGCGAGCGAGCGCCGGGCTCCCTGCACGTCTTGTCGGCCGTGCTCAGCTGGCTACCAGATGACCCGGGGGCTGCGCCGGACACGTACCAGCAGCAGGTCAGCGAGGTTATGCCGACCCTGCGTAAGGTCCTGGCGGTTGGGGTTGCCGGTGAGACGGACGTGGAAGTGTGCCTCGAGCTGGCGTTTCGGCTGCACCGGTTCTGGGCTGTGGCCGGGGTCACCGAGGGCCGGTACTGGCTCGCCCGGCTCGTCGACACCCTTCAGCCTGGACAGGCTTCACGATGGGGGCCGTACGCGCGGTGGGCCCTGGGCTATCTGTGTTACTGGCTCGGTGAGACTGAGCTGGCGATCGCCCAGTTCGAGATGTCGGTCAAACAGCTTCAAGGGAACGCTGACCCGTTCCGCTCTCGGGGCCTGATGTACCTCGGCGGTCTGCTCGATGACGTCGACCGCGGTGCTGAGGGCGTGCTCCATGTGCGCGAGGCCATCGACGCGGCGAAGCATCTCGACCCGGCTCTGCAGACGGCGGTGGCAATGGGGCTCGGTGCGATCCTTTCTGAGCGCTCAGACCCCGAGGCGGCGGTCCACGCCCGGGCGGCAATCGACCTGGCGGCAGACCCGTCCAGCCACGTCGCTCCTGACCGGCTCGCGGCCGCGCTGGCCACTGCCGGGATGATCTGCTGGCAGGTGGGTGCGCTGACCGATGCCCAGGAGTTCCTCGACCGGGCTGGCGATCTGCTCGACGGGCAGCAGCGCATCGCCACCGTGGTCTGCCTTGCGGCCGGCGCTGGTGTCGCCCTCTCCCGCGGGGATCTCGAGCGGGCCCTGGACTCGGCGACCCGAGGCGACACCTTGGGAACCCGGCTCGGCGTCGAACGAGAACTGCCACTGGTGCGAATCCTGCTGGCTCGAACGCTTCTGCTTCGCGGCGACCTGCCCGCAGCCGGTACTGCCTCCATGTCGGCCCTCGCGGCGGCCGCGCAGCTGCCCCACCTGCATCCGTTGGCCGGTGCCCTGGAAACGGCTGCCCTCGTGCTCGAGGCAGCCGGTGGGGCCTCGGACGTCGAGCTGTCCAGCCTGCTCGCGGCCAGCCGTTCGATCCGTCGTGGCGGTGACCGACCGATACCTCCGACGTTGCGGCCGCCCATTGAGCGGCTCGCCAGGAACGTGGCGCCGGCCGCCTCCAGCATCGTGCCTTCGCCCCAGGAGGCCGCCCAGAAAGCAACCGCTCTGCTGCGGGCCTGCTTCTCCCAGGGCGGGATGACCTAGCCGTCGACCCGGGTTCGCGCCTTCCTCGTGCGATCGGCCGCGGCGAAAGAACGAAGATGACGCGGCGCCTCCAGCGTAGGCCGCCGGCCCATCGCCGACCACGTTACGCGGGCGTTACTCCTGCTTGCCAACGTGGCGTAATGACCCCACAGCGCAGTTTCGTCCTTGTTCTTGCGACGGCCGCTTTGGCCGCATCGGCCGGCTGCTCGAGCAGCCCATCCGGTGGGGGTCCTGCTGCACAGGCCGCTGGGTCCGTAGCGGCCGTTGCCCCGTCGTCTCCCGATAGACCGATGGCGAAGCCAACAACCTCGACGACGCCCCCCTCTGTCGCCCCGGGATCGTTCCCGTGCAACGTCTTCTCGCTGGCCGACATCAAGGCCGCTACGGGCTATGACGTGGTCATCGCGAAACCCATCGTCGCTGTTGGCGATTCCAGCCAGCGGTCGTGCGAGTACGTCGACGCGCAGAACCACGCCTTCGGCGTGATGGCGCGCAAGGGTCACGCCTCAGCGGCGCTCCAGGTGTTCTCCGAGATCGAGGGCACCGGCGGTCCGGTGAAGGGAATCGGTGACTCGGCGGTCGGTAACCAGAGCGAGCTCGGCGTCGTCTTCGGTGACGACTACGTGCAGGTGTCTGACGACTCCGATGCATCCGATGACTCGATGGCCTTGGCGAAGGTCGGGCTTGACCACCTCAAAGGGATGGTGCTCAAGGTGCACGCCGGCATGTGAGCCGACGGCAGAGCGCGCGGAGGTCGAGCTCAGGCGTGTGTTACCGCTTACGGGTGCCGAAGAGGCTGCGGGTGATCTCGCGCCCGAGCACGGTGCCGGCCGATCGCAGCATCGACTTGAACGCCGAGCTGCCGGCCACCTGCTCGATCAGGTTGGGCTCTTCCTTCGGTGCTCGGGGAGTCTTCGCCGCCGGGGCGGAGGCGGGGGCAGCCGGCGGCGCGGGCGGAGCGGCATCCGCCGGTGGGGTCTGGGCTTCGAGCCGCTGGGCGAGCAGCTCGTAGGCCGACTCGCGGTCGACGACGTCGGCGTACTTGGTCTTGATCTGCGAGGCGTCGACGATGCCGTCGATGGTCGCCTGCGACGAGGGGTCCATGAGCGAGTTGGGCGCCTTCATCCGGGTCCAGGCCACGGGGGTCGGCACGCCCTTGGCCGACAGAACCGTGACGACCGCCTCGCCGGTGCCGAGGCTGGTCAGCAGCTTCTGCATGTCGTAGGCCGTGTGTGGGTAGGTGGCGATGGCGGCCTTGAGCGCCTTGGCGTCGTCGGGGGTGAAGGCGCGTAGGGCGTGCTGAACCCGGTTGCCCAGCTGGGCGAGCACGCCCGACGGAACGTCCTTGGGCGACTGGGTGACGAAGAAGACGCCGACGCCCTTGGAGCGGATCAGGCGCACGGTCTGCTCGATCGCGTCGAGGAAGGGCTTGCTGGCGCCGTTGAACAGCAGGTGCGCCTCGTCGAAGAAGAACACCAGCTTCGGTTTGTCGACGTCGCCCTCCTCGGGCAGGTCGTGGAAGAGGTCGGCGAGCAGCCACATCAAGAAGGTGGAGAACAGCTGCGGCCGGTCTTGTACGCCCGGCAGCTCGAGGCACGAGATGATGCCGCGACCGTCAGGAGCGGTGCGCAGCAGGTCGGCGGTGTCGAACTCGGGCTCGCCGAAGAACGCTGCGGCGCCTTGGTCCTCGAAGGTGATCAGGTTGCGCAGGATGACGCCGGCGGTGGCCCCCGAGAGTCCGCCGAGGTCTTTGAGGTCGGCCTTGCCCTCGTCAGAGGTGAGGTGGCTGATCACGGCGCGCAGGTCTTTCAGGTCGAGCAGCGCCAGGCCGTTCTTGTCGGCGTAGTGGAAGACCAGCCCGAGGCTGCTCTCCTGAGTCGAGTTCAGCCCCAGCACCTTCGAGAGCAGCGTCGGGCCGAAGCTGGTGATCGTCGAGCGGATCGCGATACCGCTGCCCATGCCGCCGAGGGTGAAGAACTCGGTGGGGTAGCCGGCCGCCGTCCACGGCATCCCGACGTCGGTGGCTCGCGCGGTGATCTTGTCGCCGCCTTCGCCCGGGGTGGCCACCCCCGACAGGTCGCCCTTCATGTCGGCAAGGAAGACCGGAACGCCCTGCTCTGACAGCTGTTCGGCCATCAGCTGCAACGTCTTGGTCTTGCCGGTACCGGTGGCGCCGGCGACGAGCCCGTGCCGGTTGAGCACGCTGAGCGGGATCTGCACGGGGGCATCGGCGTGCGCCTGGTCGTCGATGACGACGGCCCCGAGCTTGAGCACTGGCTCGGCGCTCGCGTAGCCCGCCCGGATCTCGTCGAGCTGGGCACCGTCGGGGTTCGCGGCTGGCGTCTCGGTCACGCCTCGACTCTATCGGCCACCGTGCCGACATCGCTGTCTATGCTGTGGCAGTGATTTTCAAGGCCGTAGGCGACACCCGTCCGTATCCAGACCATGGTCTGGAGAGCACCATGGACTGGTCGAACGTGGCTCCCCGGGTGGTGCAGCTGGGTGAGCTCATCACGACGAAGACCACCCTCGACCTGCGCGACCTGCTCGCCGACGACTCGACCTTCTACGGTGACCTGTTCCCGCACTGCGTCGAGTGGGAGGGCCAGCTCTACCTCGAGGACGGCCTGCACCGCGCGCTGCGCGCCGCCCTGCAGCAACGGCCCGTGCTGCACGCCCGCGTGCTCGTGCTGTCTTGACCCCACCCCGAGAGACCTCGTGAAGGAGCCCCGATGACCCAGACCCAGGACCGCGCCCCGAGCGCGTTCAGGGTGCGTCGTCAGCGTCGCTCGACCGTGGTGGTCATCGTGGTGCTGCTCGGCCTCGCCGCCGCGTTCTACTACGCCTCGACCTACTTCAGCGAGACCGCACCGGTGCCGGTCCCGTGCACAACGGTCGCTCCTGTCGTGCCGCTCAAGCCCGCTGACGTCTCGCTCAACGTCTACAACGCGACGAACCGCAGCGGGCTGGCAGGAGCCACGGCGAAGGTGGCGGGCCAGCGCGGCTTCAAGGTGAAGAAGGTCGCCAACGACCCGAAGAAGGCGTCCATCAAGCAGGCGGCCCAGATCCGCTTCGGGCCGAGCGGCGCCGACTCGGCGAAGGTCGTGCAGGCCCGGGTGCCGGGCTCGGTGCTGGTGAAGGACAAACGCAAGGACGACACCGTCGACCTCGTGCTCGGCAAGGGCTGGAAGAAGTTCGGCGCCGAGCCTCCGGCCCCCGTCGCCACCCAGGCGGCGCCCCAGTGCCCGACCGTGACCGTCACGGGTTCATGAGCTCTTTTCTAGCTCGGTCGTGAGCAGGGATGCCGTTCAGCCCGGGCTGAGAGTGGGCTCGAGAGCTCAGGCCGAGCAGATCCGCTCGGTGTCCGTGCAGCGCTGGGGTGCGGTCCAGGTCGCTTGAGGCTGTCTCAGCGGCGGGGTAATCGTCGCGAAACGGCCCGCACCCGATGAGCTACATCCCGAACGTGTGCCACTCACCTTCGGAAACCACCTCGACGCAGTCGCCGACGACCGTGATGGCGGTCTGCTCGTCGATGGCATAGGCCGGGCCGCCGATCTCAACGGCCCACTGTTCCGCGTGCGCAAGGGTGTTCGTCGGGAAGGCGTTCAGGTGAGGGAAGATCGCGAACTCCACCAGCCCCAAAGTCCGATCGTCTCTGGCCGCCGGCCATGTGACGAAGTCCGAACCGATTCGAGGTGCCATGACCATGCTCCCGGCGCTCACTCCGACCCAGGTCGTGTCGGTCAGGGAGGACAGGTGGTCGGCCAGGCCGGATTTCCGCAGCCAGTGACACAGGTACGTGGCATCGCCGCCGTCAACGAGCAGAACGTCGGCCTGACGGACCCAGTCGACCCATCGCTCCGTGCCGATGGTGGGTAGGGCGGTGAGCTCGAGGACACCCACGGACTTCCACGGCAGCGAGGTCATGGCGTCTCCGGGGTGCTCGCCACTGACAAATCTGCGCACCGATCTCGGCCCACACATGGGGTGCCCCCATTGCGCGGTCGGGATGCAGAGCGCCTCGGACTCGGAGATCGGCTTGCCCACCATGCCGACGAGCGCGTCGCGGATGCTGGGGTTCGTGACGCCGCCCGAGGTGAGAAGCAGCTTCATCGCTGGGGCTCCTTGGTGTAGCTGGGAGGGTCGGGCAACGAACGGGCCGGGGGAGGCGCTCCGGACGTTGACGGGCGTTGACGGACTTGACTGGTTTTGACACCGTACACACCGACCATCCCCGCCCGGGTGCATGAGCACGCGCCCCTGCGGGTCCGCGCGCCGGCACCATGGGTGGGATGTCGCTCAGTCGGCAGCCGCTTCTGCCACGCTCCCGAGACGATGCGGCATCCGGCACCCGCAGACGCCCGATCTCAACGCGGGGCCACCGGACCCACCGTCGCCGGTTCGGCCATCGTCGCGACGAGGATGGCCTTGATGGTGTGCATGCGGTTCTCGGCCTGGTCGAACACGATCGACGCGGCCGACTCGAAGACGTCATCGGTGACCTCGAGCTCTTTGAGGCCGAACCGCTCGTGCACCTCCTGCCCGACCGCGGTGTCAAGGTCGTGGAAGGCCGGCAGGCAGTGCATAAACTTCACGGCGGGGTTGCCCGACAGGGCAAGCAGCTCGGCGTTGACCTGGTAGGCCCCGAGCAGGTCGATGCGGTCGGCCCACACGTCCTTGCTCTCACCCATCGACACCCACACGTCGGTGTGCACGAAGTCGACCCCACGCATCCCGTCGGCGACGTCGTCGGTCAGGGTGACCCGGGCGCCGGTCTCGGCGGCGTACCGGTTGGCTTGCAGCACAACATCGCTCGCCGGCCAAAGGCTCTTCGGCGCGATGATGCGTACGTCCATGCCGAGCATGGCGCCGGTGATGAGCAAAGAGTTGCCCATGTTGAAGCGCGCGTCGCCGATGTAGGCGAAGGCGATCTCGGCATCCGGTTTGCCGGCGTGCTCGCGCATCGTCAGGGCGTCGCACAACGACTGGGTCGGGTGCCACTCGTCGGTCAGCCCGTTCCACACCGGCACCCCGGCCCAGGCGCCCAAGGTCTCGATCGTGTGGTGGGCGAAGCCGCGAAACTCGATGCCGTCGTAGAAGCGGCCGAGCACGCGAGCGGTGTCCTTGATCGACTCCTTGTGGCCGATCTGCGAACCGACGGGGTCAAGGTAGGTGGTGCTGGCGCCCTGGTCGGCGGCCGCGACCTCGAACGCGCACCGGGTGCGGGTCGAGGTCTTCTCGAAGATGAGGGCGATGTTCCTGCCCACCAGCCGGCGCTCCTCACGGCCCTCGCGCTTGGCCTCCTTCAGCTGCGCCGAGAGATCGAGCAGGGCCCGAAACTCGTCGGGCGTCAGGTCGGTCTCCTTGAGCACGTTCCTTCGATGCAGCGAGGCGAGCGTCATGCGCTGATGCTGTCAGGTCGCACGGCGGCGGGTAAAGCACCACCACCACCACCACCACCGCCACCACCACCACCACCACCACCACCGACGGCCCATAGCGCACCAGGCCCCGACCGTCGGGGTCGGGGCCTGGCGTTCTGGCGGAGGATAGGGGATTCGAACCCCTGAGAGCTTTCACTCAACACGCTTTCCAAGCGTGCGCACTAGGCCACTATGCGAATCCTCCGTCGGGCACGCTACCGGAGTCGGGCAGGTCCGAAGAAATCCGTGCGTGTCACGGGGCAGGCTCGGGGCCGTGTCCGGCGAGGGCTCCGGCTGCGGTTTCATGGGCGCGGGCGTTACGGCATACACTCGCTGTCGGCACCCCGCGTGGTGGTACCTTTCCGAACTCCCCCAGGGCAGGAATGCAGCAAGGGTAGGAGAGCTCTTCCAGGTACGTGGGGTGTCCCTTTTCCCGCACGTCTCGGTGGCTCGCCCCGCCGCGACGTCCCGCCCGGATGCCGCTCAGCCCCGTAGCAGCTTCGAACCGAAGGTCCGCGCATGTCCAGCCCCGTCCGCCTCCCGCCGGCACCGGCCGTGAAGACGGCCCGCGCCGCGGTGTTCACCGCCTTCGCCATCAACGGTGCGGCGTTCGCGGCGTTCGCCTCGCGGGTGCCCGACCTGAAGTTTCAGCTCGGTCTCAGCGCCGGCCAGCTCGGCCTCACCCTGCTCGCGGCGTCACTCGGGTCGGTCATCGGGCTGCCGCTCTCTGGTTGGTTCGTGGGCCGCTTCGGCGCGGCCCGAACCCTGGTGGGGGCGGCCACGATCCAGGCCGTCGGCCTCGTCGGGGTCGGCATCGGCATCGACGTGCTGAACGACCGCGCGATCGTGGCGGTGGCGCTGTTCCTCGTCGGGGCCGGTACCGGCACCTTCGACGTCGCGATGAACTTCGAAGGGGCTGCGGTCGAGCGGCTGCTCGGGCGGGCGATCATGCCGCACTTCCACGCGGCATTCAGCGGGGGCACGGTCATCAGTGCCCTTATTGGCGCCGGCCTGTCGTTCCTGCACGTGTCGATCGCCGTGCACCTCGTGGGCGTCGCGGTCCTGCTGGCCCTCGTGGTTCCGTGGTTCCCGCGGGCCTTCCTGCCGCAGCCGGTCGAGGATGACGACGACGTGCCCGCCGGCGAGAAGTCGGGGATGCGGGCCGCCTGGCTCGAGCCGCGAACACTGCTCATCGGTGTCGTGGTGCTGGCCGCGGCGTTCACCGAGGGCACGGCCAACGACTGGGTGGCGGTGGCCCTCTCCGACGGGTACCAGCTGCCTCGGTGGGCGGGCGTACTGGGCTTCGCGGTGTTCCTCACGGCGATGACCGTCGGGCGCCTGCTCGGCACCCGGCTGCTCGACCGGTACGGCCGTCTCCCGGTGCTGCGCATCATGTTCGTCGCCGCGGTCGTCGGCTGCCTGCTCGTCGTCTTCGGAGGGCAGTGGCTGGCGTTCGTCGGTGCCGCCGTCTGGGGGGTCGGAGCGAGCCTGGGCTTTCCCGTCGGGATGAGCGCGGCTGCAGACGAGCCGCGCCGCGCTGCCGCCCGGATGAGCGTCGTGTCGACGATCGGCTATACCGCCTTCCTCGCCGGGCCGCCGCTGCTCGGCTTTCTCGGTGACCACATCGGGGTGCTGCACTCGCTGCTCGTTGTGGGCGCGATGGCGGTCATCGCCCTGCTGGCGATTCCTGCGGTCCGTGAGACAGACCGGGTCGCTCGGGTCGACTGAACCCGCCGCCGGCGTGACTCAGAAGTACTCGGTCATGAACGGCTGGCCGGCGAAGATCGCGTCGAGGGCCGCGTCGTCGCTCGATGTGCCTCCGACCGCCAAGCCGGCCTGACGCAGCCGCGACAGGGTCCAGCCGCACCACAGCGCGGCCAGCCCGCGGGCTTCCAGCCGCACCGGCTGCTCGTCGTGACCGGATGCCGCAGGGCCCGCCGCGGTGCGCAAGTGATCACTCGACTCGGGGTGGTGGCCACTCGACCGCGGATGAGTGGTGCGGGTCGGCACCGTCGACGGCTGCTGCAGCACCGCCTTGCCGCGGCCGCCGGAGACGGCGATCACCCAGGTGCCGGTGTTGGCCGGCGCGTCGGGGTCGGTGACCGCGACCGAGGCGCTGGCCACGAGACCGGGCGCGAAGCCGCGCGCCGCAACGGCTCCGCCCAGGTCGACCACCCTGAGCATCCACGGCACCGTGTGCACCCCGGCATCCGGGAGGCCGCCGACAGCGAGGGCCACCGGATCGCGCGGGTCGAGCCAGGCCTCCACGACGGGAGCGGCCGACGAGCCGGAGCCGACCACCGACCACAGGGCCGCCGCGGTGCCCGGACTCTGCGCGACGAGGCTCTCGACCGTGAGCACACCGCCGCCGAGCGAGTAGGCCACGAAGCCGTCGTCGGCGAGGTAGTGGATCATCTCGGTGTCGGCCAGCTGCGCCCTCCAGGTCTCGGCGGTCGGGAGCATGGGGCCGCTCAGCCGGTTCTGCTGCTGGTGAGCCCGGGCCAGCTCTTCGAACCGGGCGGCGTCGCCCGGCCCGGCCGCACGAAGGCTGACGCCGGCCCTCACCGAGCGCAGGGCGCGCAGGGCGTCAGCGGCATACGTCAACCGGGTCTGGCCGCCGCCGAGCTCGTAGCCGACTGCGCGGTAGAGCATCGGTGCCGTGGGGTAGAGGCACGACACGACGTCGCCGAGCTCGATCATCCGCTGCACGAGCGCGCGGCCGAGCAGCGACGCCACGCCTCGCCCGCGGGCCGCCGGGTCGACGTAGACCCCTGCGACGCCGCCCATCGGCAGGTGCCGGCCGCCCCATACCTGCTGGTAGGGCCGGATGCGGCCGCTGCCGAGCACACGGTCACTGGCGGACCTGCTGTCGGCGGTCTCGACCACGACGAGCATGCGACCGCCCACCGTCTCGTCGGCGACGCGTTGCCACCAGCCCTGACCGCCGGCCCCGAGCGGGCCGAACGACCGGGAGCGGATGGTCAGCACGGCATCCAGGTCGGCCTCAGTGACGTCACGGACACGAAGCTCGCTCATGAGGCGAACCTACCCACACCCAGCGTCGGTTCGGTTTCTGTGACCGAGCGGCGTCGGTACGGTGTCGGTGCAGTGTCGGTGGGCCGTCCGGTCAGGCGCGGTGCATGTGGGTCAGGCGCCGGGCCTGCCAGAAGCCCCACCACACGAACCCGATGGTGGTCCAGCCGGCGAAGCCCAACCACGACCACAGCTGGGCCTTGACGAAGAAGGTCATCAGCGAGCCGACGATCAGCACGAAGATCACCGGCATCAGATACCAGGCGATCATCCCCTGCGGGCCGCCGCGCACCGGGGCCGAGCCGCGGAACGCCGCCAGCAGGTGTCCGCCGCACAACACGGCGAGCACCGCGACCAGACTGAGCAGGGACAGCACGGACACAGGGGCGGCCAGCGCCGACACGACCATTCCGGCCGCCAGCACGACCGTCGTGAAGGCCAGGGGCACGACGAGGTGGGCGCTCGCCTCGGCCAGCGGCCCCGAGCCGATCAGCGATGGCGTGCCCACGTTGTCGGCCTGCAGTCGCAGCCCCTCCGACCAGGCTCCGAAGCCGAGATAGAGCGGCACGAGACCGATGGTGACCCCGATGCCGGGGGCCGAGCTCTGGGTCGCGGCCCACACCACGACGGCGCCCCCGAGAACGACGAGGCCGAAGCCGGCCGCCAGCGAGGCAGGCGAGCGCAACAGGCCGAGAATGTCGCGCCGCACCATGGTCGGGAACGGGCGACCGGGTCGCAGCCGCACGCCCCGGGCGAAGCGAACCGGCCGGGCGAGCGCGAGCCGGGCAGTGCGCAGGTTGCCGGTCATGGCCGACCCGGCGAGCGTCGAGGTGTTGGCCGAGTGGGCTCGCAGCCCGTCGACGTGCAGCTCGCGCAGCGCCTCGGGCACGTGCCAGAGCAGCTTCGGGCCGCGGTTCGGGCCGGGCCACGACCGCACCTGTGACCAGAGCCAGAGGTGGGTGGCGGCGACGGCGACGGCGGCGCCGGCGACCAGACCCACGGCGACCGATACGGGGCTGGTCACCCCGGTGAACGCCAGGCCCCCGCCGAGCACGAGCCCGGTGATCGCACCGAGGAAGACTCCGGCGCTCAGCGCGAAGCGCCACCAGCGGCGAACCGACAGGGCACGGTCGATCGGCGTCGTGACGACGAGGTCGATCCACGGCAGGGGCGGCACGACCGGGCCCCGGAACCGGCCGACCCAGAGTGCGGCGAGGAACACCCCGGCCACGGCGGCCAGCAGCAGGCCCGCCGCTTCGGGCGAGGCGAGCTGCTGGCGGAGCACCTCGGGGTTGGAGGTTCGGAACAGCGCCTGCACGAGGGGGAAGCCGTAGGCCAGCGAGCCGAGAAAGACGAGGTAGGCGGCGTAGAGGCCCTGCTGTCGGGCCTTGCGTGCTTCCTCGCCGCCGATGATCCAGTCGGCCTGGCCGAGCAGCTCAGCATCGTCGAACTCGCTCTCGGCGATGTCGGCGCCGCTGGTGCCACTGGTGCCGGACTGGTCGTCGTCGCGCATCAGCGGTCTCAACGGGCCGGTTTGATGTCGACGACCTGGTCGCCGAGGGACGCGGTCATCTCGGGGTCGTGGCAGGCCATCACGACGGTCGACCCGGCGCTGGTGCGCTCGCGGATCAGGGCGCCCACGATCTGTCGCTTCGTCGTGTCGAGGCGCTGCTCGGGCTCGTCGAGCAGCAGCACGCTGGAGGGCCGCGCGAAGGTGATGGCGAGGCGGAACAGCTGCTCCTGGCCCGACGAGAGCTCGTGGGGGAAGCGGTCGTCGAGGCTCGCGATGCCCAGGCGCTCCAGCAGGGCCGTGCCCCGGTCGTCGGAGGTGCTCGGCTCACCGCCCCAGGTCGAGTCGATGAGCACGAGGTGGTCGATCAGGGTGAGGTCGCGGTAGGTCGTCGGCGCACCGAGCAGCCCGGCCACGGCAGCCCGCACAGCCCGGTCGCGTTCGTCGGCCTCGCGACCGCCGATGGTGGCGGTTCCCGCGCTGGGCGCCAACAACCCGCCGATGATGCGCAGCAGGGTCGTCTTGCCCGAGCCGTTCTGCCCGCGCAGCACCACACACTCGCCGGGGTCGGCGCTCACGTCGGTGGGTAGCAGCAGGGTCGTCGAGTCGATGGCCTTGCTCACGCCGTCGGCTCGCACCTCGCCGGTCAGCACGGTGACCACGCCCATTCGCGTCCCTCCCCGGGAAATCGTCGTGAGCCCACCGTATGCCGCTGGGCTGGGCCGGTGCTGACAGGTCCAGTGCCGGGGGTGCCGGGCAGCGGCATCCGGTCGAGGTATTCGGACGCGGCGGGGCGCGTCGCGGTACCTCGAACCCGGAGAAGCGGGGGGGGGGAGGTCAGCCCTGCTTGCCCACGGGTGGCCCGACGACGAGGGCGACCGCCGTCAGCGCCACGACGGCGACCACGCCGATGGCCACGGCCGCCACGGGCCGGGCCAGGAGCCGGCTGACGACGTGCTCGGCGCGGGTGCGCGGAGCCTCGCCACCGGGGGCGAGGCGCCAGCCGCCGTCCGTCGACTCGAGCCGGCCGGACCGCTCGAGACGCCGCTCCCACCAGACGGTGAGAAACGGCGGCAGCGCACTCAGCAGGCCGAGCACCGCCGTGCCTGGCGACCACTTCTGGTTGACCCAGAGAAGCAGCGTCACGAGGCAGAAGGCGATGAAGACGACGCCGTGGGCCAACCCGAACACCCGCACGCCGAGGTCGGTGGTCTTAGTGACGTACTTGAGCAGCATGCCGATGAGCAGCAGCGTCCACGTGACCACCTCGGCGACGGCGACGCGGCGGTAGAGGGTGCGGGGTGACATGGGTTCTCCTACAGGGCGTCGTACGTCGGCAGTCGCCCCCATCCTGCGCAACACACCGAGCAATCACCAACTCACCGGGAAACTACCCGGTGAGTTGGTGACTACTCGGTGTGTTGGCAGAGGAGGTCAGCCAGGGGGACCGGCGCGGGGGGACCGGCGGCAGACGAGCGGCAGACCTGGGGCAGACGAGCGGCAGACCTGGGGCAGACGAGCGGCAGAGCTGAGCGTCGCCCATCGCCGTTAGGGTTCGGGAATGGCCACCGCCCTGTACCGCCGCTATCGGCCCGAGAGCTTCGCCGACGTCATCGGCCAGGAGCACGTCACCGAGCCGCTCATGCAGGCGCTGCGCACCGGCCGGGTCAACCACGCCTACCTGTTCAGTGGTCCGCGCGGCTGTGGCAAGACCACGAGCGCGCGCATCCTGGCCCGCTGTCTCAACTGTGATCAGGGGCCCACCCCCACGCCGTGCGGGGTCTGCGACTCGTGCGTCGCGCTGGCCCGCGGTGGCGCCGGTTCGGTCGACGTCATCGAGATCGACGCCGCGAGCCATGGTGGCGTCGACGACGCCCGCGACCTGCGTGAGCGGGCCAGCTACGGCCCGGCGCAGAGCCGCTACAAGATCTACATCATCGACGAGGCGCACATGGTCACCCCGCAGGGCTTCAACGCCCTGCTGAAGATCGTCGAGGAGCCCCCCGAGCACGTGAAGTTCGTCTTCGCCACGACCGAGCCCGAGAAGGTCATCGGCACGATCCGCTCGCGCACCCACCACTACCCGTTCCGGCTGGTGCCTCCGGCCCGCCTGGGCGAGTACATGCAGAAGCTCTGCGACCAGGAGGGGGTGCGGGTCGCTCCCGGGGTGCTCAGCTTCGTCACGCGAGCCGGGGGCGGCTCGGTGCGCGACTCGCTCTCGGTGCTCGACCAGCTCATCTCCGGCTCGGGCGACGACGGGCTCACCTACGACAGTGCGGTCTCGTTGCTCGGCTTCACCGACGGTGAGCTGCTCGACGCCACGATCGACGCGCTCGCAGCCCGTGACGGGGCGGCCACCTTCCGTCAGATCGACAAGGTCATCGAGTCGGGCCACGACCCCCGGCGGTTCGTCGAAGACCTCCTCGAACGTCTGCGCGACCTCATCATCGTGGCCGCTGTTCCTGAAGGGGCCGGCCAGGTGCTGCGCGGCACCCCCGAAGACCAGCTCGAGCGCATGAGGGGCCAGCAGGCCGCCTTCGGTCAGGGCACGCTCTCTCGCGCCGCCGACATCGTCAACGCCGGCCTCACCGAGATGACGGGCGCCAACAGCCCGCGCCTCCAGCTCGAGCTGATCTGTGCCCGCATCCTGCTGCCGGCCGCCTCCGGAGAGCAGGGCTACGCCGCCCGCCTCGACCGTCTCGAGCGCCGCCTCGATGTCGGAGGCGTGCCGTCGGCGGCCCGTGGCCCGGCCGGATCGCAGCAGCAGGCCCACAGCGCACCCCCGGTCGGGATGCCGCAGAGCTCGCCGCCGCTTGCAAGTGGGCCGGGTGCCCCGCCTGTCTCGAGCCCTGTCGCTGCCCCGACCCGCACCGTCACCGACCGCACCCCGCCGCACGCGAGCGTGACGGGCTCGTCCGACCGAACCTCCCCCACCGCTGGTGGCATGGGTGGGGGCGGCCGGTCTGACGCGGTGGAGCGCCTCGTCGGCGCCGATCCCGCTGGTTCCTCGCGCCAGAACCCTGCGAGCTGGTCGCAGCCATCGGCGCCGGCAGCTGCAGGGCAGCGTCACGAACGGCCGGCCGGGCAGCACGACGCGCAACAGATCGACCAGGCTCGAAGCGAGGCAGGCGGCCCGCCCGTCGCCACACCGTCGCAGTCGGTCGGCGGCCCCTCGACCGTGGGCGCGCAGCAACGTGGGCAGGTGTCGGGTGGTCCGGTCGGTGACACCTCGGGCGCGCACGAGTCGCGCAGTCGGGGAGAGGCGCCCGACGCTCGCGGGGCTTCTTCCGGCGACGCGACAGCCGCCGGCGCACCTTCCGGCAATGCTGCATCCGGCAGCGCACCTTCGGGCGGGATGGATACCGACGCCATCCGGCGGGCCTGGCCCGACGTGCTCGGCCGCATCTCGGGCATGCGCCGGGCCACCTGGACCTTCGTGTCTCAGCACGCCCAGGTGATGGCCTACGACGGGCGCACCCTCACCCTCGGCATCGGCACGGTCGGCCTGACCAACACCTTCCGGTCGGGCAACCACGCCGAGCTCGTGCGCCAGGCGCTCATCGACGAGCTCGGGGTCGATGCCATCGTCGACGGTGTCCCGCTGCCCGAACAGCCCGTCGACACATCGCCGGCCGCCGGCTCGCCCGCCTCGGCAAGCTGGTCCGCCGGCTCGTCCGGCCCCACGCAGCAGGGCCAGCAACGCGCGCAGCCACCGAGCGGGCAGTCCGGTCCGCCGCCGGGGTCCGGCGGCGGGGGGTCGCCGCGGCGCGACCCGGCCGGTGCGGCATCCGGTCGCTCGCTCGAGAACAACCCCGGATGGGCCAACGTCACGGCCCCCGCCCCCGACTGGGCCAGTGCGCCCACTACCCCCTCCGTTCCCGGCGCCGCCACGCCGGCTCCGGCAGACGGACCGGCAGCCGGCGCCACGCAGAGCCCGTCGGCCTCGCCGTCGGCGGATCGCAGCGCGGCACACTCCGGCCCCGACCCCGACGCGCCCAAACGTGGGGCCAAGGCCGTGCGTGAGTCACTGGCGGGGGCACGCTCCGGAGCGCGAACGCCCGACGCGCCGCAGCAGACGCGACGCGACGACCTCGGCGACGACTCCGCTGTCAGTGACGACGACGAGAACATCGAGGCTTCGGGCGACGTCGGGCGAACGGTGGTCGAGCGGGTCTTCGGTGGTCGAGTGCTCTCCGAGAGCGACGACTGACCGCGCCGCAGCCGGCGCGGTAGCCCGTCGAGCTGCCTCACACCGCAGTGGGATACCGCTCACGGCGGTACCGTCGTTGCGTGGCCTTCGTGGTTGCGGCCGACTACGACCGCTTCATGGGGCGGTACTCGGTACCGCTCGCTGTCAGCTTCGCCGACTGGGCCGGGGTACAACCCGGGCAGCGGGTGCTCGACGTCGGGTGTGGGCCGGGCGCCTTGACCGCACGACTGGTCGAGGTGGTCGGTGCCGAGCAGGTCAGCGCGGTCGACCCCTCGCCCCCCTTCGTCGCTGCTGCACGAGAGCGGCATCCGGGAGTCGAGGTCGTCACGGCCGGCGCTGAGCGTCTGCCGCACGGCGATGGCACGTTCGACGTGGTGCTTGCGCAGCTCGTCGTGCACTTCATGACCGACCCGGTCGCGGGGCTGCGCGAGATGGGCCGGGTCACGCGTGGTGGCGGCACGGTCGCGGCCTGCGTCTGGGATCTGGCCGGAGGAGGCGGGCCGCTCAGCCTGTTCTGGCGCGCGGCCCACGACGTCGACCCCGGTGCTCCTGACGAGTCGCTGCGCCCCGGCGTTCGTGAGGGCGACCTCGGGCGGCTGTGTCGTGACGCTCGCCTCGACACCATCGTCTCGGGGTCGATCTCGGTGACGGTCCGGCATCCGAGCTTCGAGCAGTGGTGGGAGCCCTACACCCTCGGCATCGGCCCGGCGGGCGATCACGTCGCGCACCTCGACGAGGCCGGTCGCACGATGCTTCGTGAGCGCTGTCGCGAGCTGTTGCCGTCAGCGCCCTTCGACGTCTCGGCCACGGCCTGGGCGGTGCGGGCCACCTCGTGACGGTGCGCGATCGGCCTGGGCGCTGGTCGTACCGACGGGTAGCGCGGTGGCTCCCGCTGACGGACGCCTCGGCGCAGCACGCGGATGCGGCCCTAGGCTGACCCCATGTTCTACAGCCTCGGGCGCAATGTGCTGTACCCGCTGTCCCATGCGCTGTACCGCCCCACGATCGAGGGCAAGGCGAACGTGCCCCGCCAGGGCGGGGTGGTAGTGGCCAGCAACCACCTGTCGTTCATCGACTCCTTCGCCATCCCGCTCGCGTCGCCGCGGCAGGTGCGCTTCCTGGCCAAGGCCGAGTACTGGAACGGCCCTGGGGTGGGTGGGGCTCTACGCAAGGGCTTCTTCAGTGCGGTCGGCATGATCCCGGTCGACCGCGGGTCGACGAGTGCAGCACAGGAGAGCCTCGACCAGGCACTGGAGGTGATCAACGCGGGTGACGCCTTCGGGATCTACCCCGAGGGCACCCGCTCGCGTGACGGCCGGCTCTACCGGGGCCGCACCGGGGTCGCCTGGCTGGCTCTGACGGCGGGCGTGCCCGTGCTGCCGGTCGGCCTCATCGGCACCGAGAACATCCAGCCGGTCGGAGCCCGTTTTCCCAAGCTGGCCAAGGTCACCGTGCGCTTCGGTGAGCCGATCAGCATCGAACCGTTCGCCGGGATGCCGGCCGGCAAGGCACGACGGCTGCTCACCGACCAGGTGATGGACGCCATCGCCGCCCTCAGTGGGCAGGAGCGGGCGCCGGGGTACAACGAGGTGCCGAGCGCGGAGCCCACGGCCTGACGCCTCGATTTGTCGGCGATCCGTTGTAGATGCGACTGGGTCGCATCTACCGTGGTGCTGTGACCGTTACCTCTTCACCACCGTCGTCGCAGTCTCCGCAGTCCTCGCCACGCTTCTTCGACCGGCTCAGCCGGCCCGAGCGTCGCAGCCTGCTGGGCATGGCCGGCTTCATCCTGCTGCTCCATGTCGTGGGGTGGGGCCTGCTCGTCTGGGTGGTCGCTCCGCAGGAGTACCGGGTCGCGGGCCAGCTGTTCGGGGTCGGCCTCGGCGTGACCGCCTACACGCTCGGGATGCGGCACGCCTTCGACGCCGACCACATCGCCGCCATCGACAACACGACGCGCAAGCTGATGACAGAGGGCAAGCGGCCGCTCAGCGTCGGGTTCTGGTTCAGCCTCGGCCACTCGTCGGTCGTCTTCGTCATGGTCACGCTGCTGGCGTTCGGCATCCGGGCTCTCGCTGGTGCCCTCGAAGACGACCAGTCGACGCTTCAGCAGACCACGGGCCTGTGGGGCACGTCGGTGTCAGGCGTCTTCCTGGTGCTCATCGGTCTGGTCAACCTGGCGGCGCTGATCGGCATCGTCAAGGTGTTCCGCGGCATGCGGTCCGGCGAGTTCGACGAGGCCGAGCTGGAACGCCAGCTCGACCAGCGCGGGTTTCTCAACCGCATCCTGGGCCGGGTCACCCGTGCGGTGACCAAGCCGTGGCACATGTATCCCGTCGGGCTGCTCTTCGGGCTGGGGTTCGACACGGTCACCGAGGTGGGGCTGCTCGTCATCGCCGGGGGCGCGGCTGCGGCCAACCTGCCCTGGTACGCCGTGCTCACCCTGCCGATCCTCTTCGCCGCGGGCATGTCGCTGCTCGACTCGATCGACGGTTCGTTCATGAACTTCGCCTATGGCTGGGCGTTCAGCAAGCCGGTGCGCAAGATCTACTACAACATCACCGTCACCGCGCTGTCGGTTGCCGTCGCGCTCGGCATCGGCGGCATCGAGATCGTCTCGATCCTCACCGAGAAGCTCGACATCACGTCGGGGCCGCTCGGCTGGATCGGGGGTATCGACCTCGGGGCCATCGGCTTCTGGATCGTCGGGCTCTTCGCGGTGACGTGGATCATCGCCCTCGCCGTCTGGAAGCTCGGCCGAGTCGAGGAGCGGTGGGCCCTACCTGACTCAGCGGGCGCGCCGCGCGGGCAGGCGCCCGACGGGGCTTAGGCTGCACCTGTGTACGAAGGCGCGGTGCAAGACCTGATCGACGAGCTCGGACGACTCCCCGGGGTCGGCCCCAAGAGCGCCCAACGCATCGCCTTCCACCTGCTCCAACAGGACTCCGAAGACGTGACCCGGCTCGTCACGGCCCTGACCGAGGTGAAGGCCAGGGTGCGTTTCTGCGATCTCTGCGGCAACGTCGCCGAGGCCGAGCGGTGTCGCATCTGCGCCGACCCGCGCCGCGACCAGACCGCCATCTGTGTCGTCGAGGAGCCCAAGGACGTCGTCGCGATCGAGCGCACCCGCGAGTTCCGGGGCCGCTACCACGTGCTCGGCGGGGCGATCAGCCCCATCGACGGCATCGGCCCCGACGACCTGCGTGTGCGCGAGCTGCTCACCCGGCTCGGCTCGGGGGAGGTGCAGGAGGTCATCATCGCGACCGACCCCAACCTCGAGGGTGAGGCCACCGCCACCTACCTCTCGCGTCTGCTGCGCGACGTCGGCGTCACCGTCACCCGGCTCGCCTCGGGTCTGCCCGTCGGTGGTGACCTCGAGTACGCCGACGAGGTCACCCTCGGCCGGGCCTTCGAGGGCCGCCGCCGCGTCGACGCCTGACCTGTCGATCTGAGACCGCGGGAATCGGACCGTGGCGGGGTTGGTGGGGCCCGGATGCCGGTTGCGCCGCGCGGATCGGACCGTGGCGGGGTTGGTGGGGTTGACCGTGACCTTGCGCCGCGGGAATCGGACCGTGGCGCAGTTGGTGGGGCCCGGATGCCGGTTGCGCCGCGCGGATCGGACCGTGGCGGGGTTGGTGGGGTTGATGGTGGCGGCGCACCGCACGGATCGGGCCGTGGCGGGGTTGGTGGGGCCCGGATGCCGGTTGCGCCGCACGGATCGGACCTTGGTGGGGTTGATGGTGGCTGCGCACCGCACGGATCGGGCCGTGGCGGGGTTGGTGGGGCCCGGATGCCGGTTGCGCCGCACGGATCGGACCTTGGTGGGGTTGATGGTGGCTGCGCACCGCACGGATCGGACCGTGGCGGGGTTGGTGGGGCCCGGATGCCGGTTGCGGCGCGGGAATCGGACCGTGGCGGGGTTGGTGGGGCCCGGATGCCGGTTGCGCCGCACGGATCGGACCGTGGCGGGCATCGTGGCCCCCAGGGTCGACGCGGGGTGGCTGGAGCGGCAGACTGGGCCCGACTGGAGAGCTGGTGAACGGCATCCGGCATGAACCAGGGGAGAAGCACATGGCCACCGACCACACCGACGAGGCTCAAGCAGCTCATGAGACCGACGCCACCAGCGTCGAAGAGCTTCTCGAGCTGGACGGCCTGGCCGAGCTGACGGCTCACGAGGCCAGCATCTTTCTCACGTCGGTCACCGAGGTCGCGTCGGGCACCTCGCCCGACACGGCCCTGCCGGTGCTCACCCTCGCGTTGTCGCAGATGATCGTGGCCGGGGCTCGCCTCGGCGCCATCCAGGACGTCGTGCTGGTCGAGCGCTTCGAGACCGATGCCGGCCCCGACATCGACGTCGACCCGCTTCGCGACGGACTGGCTAACGTGCTCTCGGGCATCGACGAGTACGTCGACGTCGTCGACCCGCTGACGTCGGGTGAGCGCGCGGCCGGTTCGATCTCGGGCGATGTGGCTGACGTGGCGCTGGCCTTGACCCACGGCCTCAAGCACTTCGCGGCAGGGCGCCGGGTCGAAGCGCTGTGGTGGTGGCAGTTCAGCTACCTCTCCGCGTGGGGAGACCGGGCTACGGCGTCGCTGCGCGCGTTGCAGAGCATCCTGAGCCACGTGCGGCTCGACGCCGACGACGAGGCCGTCGGCGAGGCCGAGTTCGACGCTCTGTACCCCTGACCGGCGCGGCTGTGGTGGCGACGAGGCCTGACCCATATCTCACCGTCGGTGGCCGCTGAGCAGCGTCGCCGCCAGTCTCCTTACAATTGTGCGTCCGAACGCGTCGTACCCACGGGAGCCCAGAGTGAGCATCGTCGTCCAGAAGTACGGCGGTTCGTCGGTGTCCGACGCCGAAGCCATCAAGCGGGTCGCGCGCCGCATCGTCGAGACCCACCGTGCGGGCAACTCCGTGTGCGTCGTCGTCTCGGCCATGGGCGACCAGACCGACGAGCTGCTCGACCTCGCCAAGCAGGTGACGCCGACGCCGCCCGCACGCGAGCTCGACATGCTGCTCACCTCGGGTGAGCGCATCTCGATGGCCCTCGTCGCTATGGCGATCGCCCAGCTCGGCGAGGAGGCCCGCTCGTTCACCGGCTCGCAGGCCGGCGTCATCACCGACGAGGCTCACGGCGCCGCTCGCATCATCGACGTCACCCCGGGCCGCATCCAGAGCGCCCTGGATGCCGGTCACATCGCGATCGTCGCCGGGTTCCAGGGCGTCAGCCAGACCACCAAGGACATCACGACCCTCGGTCGTGGGGGCTCCGACACGACCGCGGTCGCGCTGGCTGCCGCCCTCGGGGCCGAGGTGTGTGAGATCTACACCGACGTCGACGGCGTGTTCACCGCCGACCCCCGCGTGCTGCCCAACGCCCGCAAGCTCGATGTGATCTCCATGGAGGAGATGCTCGACCTGGCCGCCAACGGCAGCAAGATCCTGCACCTGCGCTGCGTCGAGTACGCCCGGCGGTACGGCATCCGGATCCATGTGCGCTCGTCGTGGTCGCGCAAGCCGGGCACCATGGTCACGCAGAACCCCTACGAAGGAGAAGGTGCTGTGGAAGCTCCGATCATCACCGGCATCGCGCACGACCACAGCGAAGCCAAGATCACGATCGTCGGGGTGCCTGACCAGGTCGGCGTGGCGGCCAAGATCTTCGGCGCGATCGCCGAGTCGGGCATCAACATCGACATGATCGTGCAGAACGTGTCGGCCGCCGAGACCGCGAAGACCGACATCTCGTTCACGCTGCCGCAGGCCGACGGTAGCAAGGGCCTCTCGGTGCTCCGGTCGATCAAGGCCGAGGTCGACTACGAGGATGTGCGGCTCGACGACAAGATCGGCAAGATCGCCCTCGTCGGAGCCGGCATGAAGAGCCACCCCGGGGTGTCGGCGAAGTTCTTCCGCGCGCTCGCCGAGGCCGGCATCAACATCGAGATGATCTCGACCTCCGAGATCCGGGTCTCAGCGGTGACGCGGGCCGACCAGCTCGAAGACGCCGTGCGTGCCGTGCACACCGCCTTCGGCCTCGACTCGAGCGAGGACGCCATCGTCTACGGCGGCACCGGTCGGTAGCCGAAACTGCGGATCCCCCTGACGGCACGATTCATGTCGTGCGAAACGCCCTCGAGGCGGTGTGCAGGGCTAGGTTCGGCGAGTATGACGACTCTCCCCCGCAAGCTCACAGTCACCGCTGCCACCCTCGCGCTGCTCGCCGGCGGCACCACCGCGACCCTGGCCACCTCGGCTTTCGCCGCCCCGGCGCCCGCTGAGGCCCAGCCCGCCGCATCCACCAGCTCCTCACCCGCCGGCGGCTACCGCTGGACCATGAAGCCCACCGGCTCCGACGCTCGCTTCCGGGGCCTCGCTCCCGTGTCGAAGCGGGTGGCCTGGGTCAGTGGCACAGCCGGAACCGTGCTGCGTACCGTCGACGGTGGCGCCACCTGGCAGAACGTCAGCCCGACGGGCCTCGGCACCGAAGAGCTGCAGTTTCGCGACATCGAGGCGTTCGACGCTCAGCGTGCCGTGATCCTCTCGATCGGTGAGGGTGGTGACTCGCGCATCCTGCGCACGAACAACGGTGGCGCGAGCTGGACCGAGACCTTCCGCAACGAGGAGGCGGCCGCCTTCTACGACTGCATGGCCTTCACCACCTCGCAGCGCGGCGTCGCGATGAGCGACCCCGTCGACGGCAAGTTCCGTCTCATCCGCACAACCGACGGCGGGCGCACGTGGTCGCAGATCAACCCCAAGGGCATGCCCGACGCCAAGGACGGTGAGGCCGGGTTCGCCGCGAGCGGTACCTGTCTGAGTGCCGGAGCCGGTCGTCGGATGTACCTCGTGAGCGGTGGCACCAACCCGGCTCGCGTCTTCTCCTCGCCGGATGCCGGCCGCACCTGGACCGTCGCCGACAGCCCGCTCGCCGGCAGCCCGTCAGCCGGCATCTTCTCGATCGCCTACCGAGGCCAGAGCCGCGGCATCATCGTCGGCGGTGACTACCTCGCCCCGACCGCTGCCACCGAGAACGCGGCCTTCACCACTGACGGCGGCAAGTCCTGGAGCGCGTCGAAGGTCAACCCGAGCGGTTACCGGTCGGGCTCCGACTGGGTGCCGGGCACCCGCGCCACCGCACTCGCGGTGGGGCCGTCGGGCTCGGACGTCACGACCGACGGCGGTCGCACCTGGAAGAGCCTCGACACGGGCAGCTTCGACTCTGTGGAGTGCACCCCCGGCGGGGCCTGCTGGGCGTCGGGGGAGCTCGGCCGGGTGGCCGCCCTCAAGCGCTGACCCGCTGAGGT
The DNA here is from genome assembly GCF_001758225.1 of Humibacillus sp. DSM 29435. Classification (GTDB taxonomy): domain Bacteria; phylum Actinomycetota; class Actinomycetes; order Actinomycetales; family Dermatophilaceae; genus DSM-29435. The sequence continues at coordinate 59,049 of NZ_MAST01000001.1, forward strand.
CGAGTGGCCAGTTCGGTACGTACGAAAGTGGCCACTCGACGGTGCGACGGGGTGCCCAGGTCGAGTGGCCAGTTCGGTACGTACGAAAGTGGCCACTCGACCTGGGGGTTCACGGCAACCCGGCAACGGGTAGTCCTCTGCTGTGAGACTGCGACGGAGCGTCATCGACAAGCCAGGAGTTCGGCGCGTGCGGCGAGGCAAGGGCTTCGGCTTCGTCGACGCCGACGGCCAGAAGGTCGACGCCGCCACGAGGCAGCGGGCGCTCGACCTCGTCATCCCGCCCGCATGGCAGGACGTGTGGATCTCTCCCCACCCGAACGGTCACATTCAGGCGGTGGGCACCGACGACGCCGGCCGTCGGCAGTACATCTACCACGAGGCGTGGCACGAGGCTCGGGGCCGCGAGAAGCACGACCGGGTGATGGCGCTCGCCAAGAAGCTGCCTCAGGCGCGCAAGCAGGTCGCCGCCGACCTGCGCACCGATGGCCTCACCCGCACGCGGGTCACCGCGGCCGCGCTGCGGATGCTCGACGCCGGGCTCTTTCGCACCGGGGGCGACGAGTACGAGGCCGAGCACGGTTCGCACGGGGTGGCCACGCTGCTGCGCAGCCACGTGACGGTCAGTGGTGAAGACGTCACGTTCGCGTTCCCGGCCAAGTCGGGAGTGACCCGCGAGGCCGTCATGACCGACCAGCTGTTGGCCCGGGTCGTGCTGTCGCTCAAGCGAAACCGCTACCCCGGTGACCGCCTGCTCGCGTATCGCGACGAGCAGAACCAGTGGCACGAGCTGCACTCGGCCGACCTCAACGTCGCCTTCAAGGAGCTGGTCGGGGCCGAGTACACGGTCAAGGACCTCCGCACCTGGGCGGCCACCGTCACAGCAGCCGTCACGTTGGCGCAGACGAAGCCGGTCGACACCGAGCGCGAGCTGAAGCGCGCCGAGAAGGACGCCATGAAGGTGGTCTCTGCGCACCTGGGCAACACCCCGGCCGTGGCCCGCCGCTCCTACGTCGACACCCGAGTGCTCGACGAGTACGCGGTCGGTCGCACCATCGCGCACAGCCTGACGCGGCTGACCAAGGCCGACCGGGCCCGTCTCACGGCTGGAGAGCTCGTGCGGGTTCGTGACCGTGACGCCCTCGAGCGGGCCGTCATCCGACTGCTGCGCACTTCGTCCTGACCCGTCGCCCACGCGAAGGCGGCAGCAGACGGGATGCCGTTTCGCTGCCGCCTCACGTGCGGGACCTACCGGTTGGGCGAGTTCAGAGGTCGACAACCTCGTTGTCGCCCTCGACGCGGTTTCCGGTCACCTTGGCCTTGACGAAGTTGGCGAGCTGCACGACCTTGGCGCCGGGGGAGTCCCAGTACTCGGCCGAGTCGGCGTGCACCTTGATGATGATGTTGTTCGGGTTCTCGGGACCGCCCTCGAGCCAGGCCCCGGTGAAGCTGTTCCACAGCTCGCGGAGCTTCGCGTTGTCGTCGACGATCTCGGCCGTGCCCGAAACCGAGACCCAGGTGCCGCTCGAGCTGTACGAGACGTTGACCTTGGCCGGCGACTGGGCGGCGATGTCCTTGGCCTTCTGACTGTCGCGTTCGGCGATGAAGAGCACGTCGCCGTCGAACTCGACCTCCTGGGTACCCATCGGGTGGCTGACCATTGCACCGTTGTGGTCGGTGTGGGTCAGCATCGCAATGCGAACGTCCTTGATCAGCTCGGCGACCTTCGTGGCGCCGTTGTCGTCACTCATGAGCGACCTTCCTCTCGATTCGGGTTCACTGCATCCGTACCCACTGCATCCCTATTCACTGCGCCGGCGCTGTCGACGTCTCGTGCCGGTTCGAGCTGCTCGACCCGCGTACTGGGCATCAGCAGGCCGGTGGCGAGCAGCAGCACGGCCGCGACCACGACGGCGAGGAACACCGCCTCGGAGCCCCGCTCGATCGCGGGCACTGACGTGGCGCCCCCGTTGCGGGCGATGACCGCGTTCGCGACCGCGCCGAAGATCGCCACGCCGACGGCGCTGCCGACCGATCGGCTGAACATGTTTGCCCCGGTGACGACGCCGCGCTCGTGCCATGGCACGGAAGCCTGGGCGGCGATCAGGGTGGGGGTGGCGACCAGGCCGAGCCCCAGCCCGACGACGAAGCACGAGATGGCGACACTGGCGACAGCGGGGGCGGTTGACGTCAGCCACAACGCGACGGCACCGACGAGCGTGATCACCAGGCCGATCAGGGCGGTGGGGCGAAACCCGATGCGGAGATAGAAGCGCCCCGACTGGGAGGCCGAGAGGGGCCACCCGAGGGTGAGGGCCGCGACGGCGAGCCCCGCGACGACCGGTTTGGCGTCGATCGAGCGCTCGAGAAAGGTCGGCACGTACGAGGTGAGCCCGATGAGCACCGCGCCGACGCCGAGCGAGACGGCCAGGGTCGAGACGATGAGGCGTCGGCTCAGCAGCTGAAGCGGCAAAACCGGCTCGGCGGCTCGGCGTTCGACCGTTACGAAGACGGTCATCAGCAGTGCCCCGACCGCGAAGCACCCGATGCTCTGCCAGGAGGTCCAGGCCCACGCCTGCCCACCCTCGAGAACGGCCAGCACGAGCAGGGTGAGCGCGACAGTGAGCAGGATGGCGCCGGCGTAGTCGATGCGGTGACGCACCCGGGTGACCGACTCGGAGTAGTCGCGCGCGAGCAGATAGGCCGCCAGGAAGCACAGCGGAATGTTGACGAAGAAGATCCAGCGCCACGACGTGAACTGAGCGAAGAGACCGCCGAGGGTGGGCCCGACGACCGCCGAGATGGCCCAGACACTGGCGAGGTAGCCCTGCGCCTTGGCGCGCTCAGCGACGGTGTAGATGTCGCCGGCGATGGTGATGGCGACGGGGATGACCGCCCCGGCCCCGAGGCCCTGCACGGCCCGCATCACAATGAGCGAGCCCATGCTCCAGGCGAACCCACAAAGGATTGAGCCCAGCAGGAACAGGCCGATCCCCACGAGGATCACGGGCTTGCGGCCGATGGTGTCGGCGAGCTTCGCGTAGACCGGCACGGAGACCGCCTGCGCCAGCAGGTAGACCGAGAACAGCCAGGGAAACTGGGTGAGCCCCCCGAGGTCGTCGACGATGGTCGGCACGGCCGTGGCCAGAATGGTGGAGTCGAGCGCGATGAGCGAGGTCGACAGCATCAGGGCGATGAGGATGGGTCCGCGGTCGGAGCGGAACCCGACGGTCGTGTTGGTCGACACAGATCTCCGGACGGTCAGGCGTGCGGGTCGAGGACCTGTGGGTCAACACCGTGTCGACGGGTTCATTCCCGCGCGCTCGTGTGGGGCGCTGGGTGTGCCGATCAGGGCTGGGCGACGGCCATCTCGCCGAGCTCTGACCAGTCGGTGCCGGGCACGTTGGCGTTGATGATCTTCGGGGTGGCCACGAGGTAGGTCGGCAGGGTCTGGGTGGCGGTCGTGAAGTGCGCCGACTGCACGTGGGCGGCCCCGGCCTGCTCGTCGCGGAAGGCCTCGACGAGCACGTACTCGGTGGAGTCGTCGACGCTGCGCGACCAGTCGAACCAGAGGCAGCCCTCCTCCGACCGGCAGGCCTGGGTGAACTCCTGAGAGAGCTGTGGCCAGTCGTCGGCGTGCTCGGGCTTGATGCGGAACTTGGCGGTGATGAAGATCATCGGGCTCACGACTCTCTGGTGGGGCGGGCAGGTGCAGGCAGGGCAGGCAGGTGCCGGCAGGGCAGGCAGGTGCAGGGCAAGGTCCATGGTGTCAGGCACCGCCGTCAACGGGAATGGCCGGGCAGACAAGCGGGTTGGCGCAGGGGTGACGACCTCCACCGGCCCGCTGCTGTTCCAGCCCCTGACGCTGCGCCAGACGACCTTCCGCAACCGCATCTGGGTCGCGCCGATGTGCCAGTACTCGGTGCCCGAGCAGAACGGCATCCCGACCGACTGGCACCTCGTGCACCTCGGCGCCCGCGCCCAGGGCGGCTTCGGGCTGGTGCTGACCGAGGCCACTGCGGTCGTGCCCGAGGGCCGGATCAGCCCGCAGGACACCGGCCTCTGGAACGACGAGCAGACTCAGGCCTGGTCGCGCATCACGGCGTTCATCGCGGGCCAGGGGGCCCGGTCGGGCGTCCAGCTGGCCCACGCCGGTCGGAAGGCCTCGACCCACCGCGGGTTCCCGGGCGAACCCACCGGGCCGGCGCCTGCGTCCGACGGAGGCTGGGAGCCGGTGGGACCATCGCCGGTCGCCTTCACCGGTCTCGTCACCCCGCACGAGATGTCGGCCGCCGACCTCGACGACACGGTCGAGGCGTTCGCCGCTGCCACCCGTCGGGCGCTGACCGCCGGCTTCGACGTGGTGGAGCTGCACGCTGCCCACGGCTACCTGCTCCACCAGTTCCTCTCCCCATTGTCGAACACGCGTACCGACGCCCACGGGGGAGACTTCGACGGGCGGGTCGCTTTTCCCCTGCGGGTGGTCGACGCGGTTCGTGACGCCTGGCCGAGCGACCGACCCCTGTTCGTGCGGTTGTCGGCGACGGACTGGGCCCCGGGCGGCTGGGACCTCGAGCAGACGGTTCGTCTGTCGAGGCTGCTGCGCGAGCACGGTGTCGACCTCGTCGACGTGTCGAGCGGCGGCAACGTGCGGGCCGACATCCCCGTCGGCCCGGGCTACCAGGTGCCGTTCTCGGCCGGGGTGCGCTCGGGAGCCGGGATCGCGACCGGCGCCGTCGGGCTCATCACCGAGCCCGACCAGGCTGAGCAGGTGCTCGCGAACGGTGAGGCGGATGCCGTGCTGCTCGCCCGCGCCGCCCTGCGCGAGCCCGCCTGGCCGCTGCGAGCGGCATCCGAGCTGGGTCTGACGTGGCGCGAGGCGCCGTACCCGCCCGCCTACGTGCGTGGCCGGTGGGACGACGCGCCCACCCGCGCACGGCCCTGACCCACCTCGTTGGTGGGTGGTCGCGCCCGGGCTCGTGGTGCGAGGATCGCGGCATGGCCGATCAGGAGCACTACTCGCGCACCGAGACCACGGGGGCCCGTCTCGACCGTAACTTCGGGGAGCTGCTGCAAGAGCTGCGGGTGGCGCAGACCGGGGTGCAGATCATCTTCGCCTTTCTGCTCTCGGTCCCCTTCCAACAGCGGTTCACCATCCTGACCGACGGGCAGCGTGGCATCTACATCTTCACCCTCGTGGCTGCGGCCCTGAGCGTCATCCTGTTCACCGCTCCCGCTGCGATGCACCGGGTGCTGTTCCGCGAGGGCGTCAAGGACTTCATCGTGCGCTACACGTCGATCCTGCTCTCGGTCGGTCTGGGGACGCTGGGCGTGACGGTGCTCGGAGGTGTCGTGCTCGTGCTCGATGTGCTCGTCGGGCCGGCGGTAGCCTTCTCGACCGGTGCGGCGCTCGCCGCAGTGGCTCTGGCGTTGTGGCTGGGCATCCCGTTCTGGCGGCGGTCGATGACGCCGCCCGGTAAGACCGACCGCGACGTGCTGCCCGACTGACGGTCGGGTCGAAAGCTCACGCCTCGAAGATGCCCGGGTAGGCGTTGAGCGCGGGCTGGCCGCCGAGGTGGGCGTAGAGCACGGTGGCGTCGCGCGGGATGTCGCCCGACGTGACGAGGTCGACCAGGCCGGCCATCGACTTCCCCTCGTAGACGGGGTCGATGATCATCGCCTCGAGCCGCCCCGACAGACGGATCGCGTCGACGGTCGACTGCACCGGGATGCCGTAGAGGTCGCCCGCCCAGCCGTCTCGCACCGTGATCTCGTCGTCGCGCAGGTCGCGCCCCAGCCCGATGAGGGATGCCGTGTGCCGGGCGATCCGCGCCACCTGGGCGCGGGTCTTCTCCAGCGTCGCCGACGCGTCGATGCCGATGACCCGCCGAGGGCGCCCACCGGCATCCTGCAGCGCCGCGAACCCGGCGATCATGCCCGCGTGCGTCGACCCCGTGACGGTGCACACGACGACGGTGTCGAAGAAGACGCCGAGCGCGCGTTCCTGCTCGGCCACCTCGTAGGCCCAGTTCGCGAACCCCAGCCCGCCGAGGCGATGTTCTGAGGCCCCGGCCGGGATGGCGTAGGGCACCCCGCCGCTCGCCTTGACCTCGGCGATGGCCTCCTCCCACGAGCTGCGGATGCCGATGTCGAAGCCCGACGGGTCGAGGCGAACGTCGGCGCCCATGATGCGGCTGAGCAGGATGTTGCCCACCTTGTCGTTGCCGGGGTCGTCCCAGTCGACCCACTTCTCCTGCACGAGTCGGCACTTGAGGCCGAGGTGGGCGGCCACGGCCGCGACCTGCCGGGTGTGGTTGCTCTGGATGCCGCCGATCGACACCAGCGTGTCGGCGCCGGCGGCGAGCGCGTCGGGAACGATGTACTCGAGCTTGCGGGTCTTGTTGCCACCGAAAGCAAGGCCGGAGTTCACGTCTTCGCGCTTGGCCCACACCTGCGCGCCACCGAGATGGGCGGTGAGCCGCTTCAACGGGTGCACGGGGCTGGGGCCGAAGGTGAGGGGGTAACGCTCGAAATCTGCGATCGACATGCGAGGGTCCTTACGCTCATTCGCAACACACCGAGAAACCGCCAACCTAGCGTGGGACACACTGGATCGATGAGTCCCGACACGAAGCGACCGGCGTTCGTGTTGCACGACCACCGCAAGCCGCGGCCGCACTTCGACCTCCGACTGGAGCAGAACGGGGTGCTGCGGTCGTGGGGGGTGCCCCGCGGGTTGCCGACCGTGCCCGGCGCGAACCGGCTGGCCGTTGCCGTGCCCGACCACGACCTGGTTCACCTGACCTACACCGACGACGACAAGCTCATCGCCGACACGGGCTGGTGGGAGCTCGTCGACCGCGACGCACGACGCATCGTCTTCGTGCTGCACGGCCGCGAGGGTTCGAGCCGCTATGCCCTCATCGACACCGGGAGCAACTGGCTGCTCCATCTCACCAAGGAGCAGCCGCCGGCCTGACCGATGCGGCTGGCTCCGCGTGGTCAGACCTTGACCCGGCGTGCCACCATGAAGGGGTCGGTGGATCCGCAGATGAGGAGCAGCCCATGAGCGCCAGCAGCATTCCCGCCTCCGATGTTCCCCCCGGATCGGTGACCGGGTCCGGAGGCTACGCGGTCGGCAACAACGGCGAGTACTTCGCGGTCAGCAGGCGGTGTCGGCACCTCCGGGCAGACCTTGCCAAGGGGAGCATCGACGCCGATGGCTGCCTGGTGTGCCCGTGGCACCAGTCGAAGTACGACGTCAAGACCGGCCAGATGACCCAGGGCCCGCAGGGTGTCTTTGCCAAGATGCCTGGCCTCGATGCCGCCTTCATCGCCCTGACCAAGGCCTGGCCCCTGCGCCGCGGGCGCGTCACCGTCGACGGGGATGAGCTGCAGATCGACTGACGGCGGCGGTCAGTACCGAACCGGTCGGCGCCTCAGGTCGAGGCGGTGCATGACGGGCGTCGAGAGGTTGCCGTGCACGACGACCGACACGAGGATCGTCAGTGCGATGGTCGACCACATCCACCGTTCCTCCGTGAAGGCGTGCTCGCCGCCGGCGTAGGCGAGGTAGTAGAGGCACCCGACGCCGCGTACGCCGAAGAACGACGTGGCGAGGGCCTCGGCGCGGCTGAGGCCACCGGGCAGGCTCTCGTCGCGGCGACGTACGCCGAGGCTGATCCAGCCGGCCAGCGGGCGCACGACGAAGACGAGGGCGAGCGCGATGACGATGCTGCGCCCGTCGACGTGGGCCAGCAGGCCGTTGGTCAGAGCCATGCCGAGCACCAGCAGAATCATCAGGGTCAGCAGCCGCTCGAGGCGCTGAACCACCCCGTGCATGAGGTCGTGGTAGGCGCTGCTTCGCGCGCCGGCGCGGATGGTGACGCCACAGACGAAGACGGCCAAGAAACCGTAGCCACCCACGATCTCGCTGAGGCCGTAGGTGGCCACGAGGGCGGCGATGGCGAGCAGCGGTTCGCCCTGCTCGGCCAGGCGGAGCGAGCGCTGCGTGGCGTTGAAGGCGACCTTGCCGAGCACCCACCCGACGACGAGCCCGACCGCCACGCCGAGGGCGATCTTGCCGACGAGCTCCCACGCCAGCCAGCGGGGGAGCCAGGAGACGACCGAGCCGGATGCCGCCGCCATGCCTGCCGCGCCTGCCGTGCCAGCCGTACCGGCCGCGAGGAAGATGGCCGCGTGCACGAAGGGAAAGGCGGTGCCGTCGTTGAGCCCGGCCTCCGAGGTCAGGGCGAAACGCACGTCGTCCTCCTCGTCGATGGTGGCCTCGTCGAGGGGGTCGTGGTCAGGCGAGCGCTGCACCTTCGGCCCCTCCACCTGCACGTCGCTCGCTAGCACCGGGTCGGTCGGCGAGAGCGCGGAGGCGAGCAGCAGCGCGGCGGCGGGAGCCACCCCCAGGGCGAAGCCGAGCCCCCAGATCGCGGCGATGGTGAGCGGCATCGCGACGGCGAGCAGACGCCACGTCGGTGACCATGACGTCCAGGTGTGCGGATGCCGCAGGTTGATCGGGCGGTCGATGGCCAGGCCCACGCCCATCAAGGCGACGAGCACCGTCAGCTCGGTCACGTGCTGGATCTGGGGCCGGATGGCGATGGGGTCGAGGCTCAGCCCCTCGGGCATCGGCAGCAGCCCGACGCCCATACCGACGACCAGCAGCACCATGGCGGCCGAGACCGCATACCGCTCGAGCAGCGAGGGCAGCACGACCGCGAGCAGCAGGGCGATGCCGGCGATGAGGTAGACGGCGTTGGTCGACACGGTGGTAGGTGTTCCGATCACCCGCAAGCCGGCGGGCACGGCGGGATAGACGAGCAGGCCCCGGTTCGGGCGGGTCACGGGGTGGGCGGCAGACGGCATCCGGCCGAAGGGCCCACGGCCGCAACGTGCGTCAAGACAGCTTTCTTCCCGACCGCGACGAGGTCGGCCTCAGAGGCCACGGCAAGAAGCCCCGGGGCATCCGTCAGGTCTGGGCGATGAGCTCGATCTCGACCTGGGCCTCGAGGGGGAGCCCAGCCACGGCCACCGTGGTGCGGGCGGGATAGGGCTCGGAGAACACCTCGGCGTACACCTCGTTCATGGCGGCGAAGTCGGCAAGGTCGGTCAGGTAGACGTTCACCTTCACGACGTTGTCGAACGTGAGCCCCGCGGCGGTGAGCACCGCCGAGAGGTTGGCGAAGACCCGCTTGGTCTGCGCCACGACGTCGCCTGGACCAGCTTCCCGGTGGTGGGGTCCAGTGGAGTCTGGCCCGACAGGTACACCACCTGTCCGGCCCTGGCGGCGTGGGAGTAGGGACCGACTGCGAGAGGGGCATCCGGGGGCATTCACCGTCTGTCGTAGGTCAGCCATGTTCCGGTTCTCCTTGGTTGCACGTGCTCTGGATCCAAAGGATGGCTCATCCACCACACGAAATCCATCGCAGGAACGCGGTCTGTTCCGCACATCGTCGCCGAGGGAGACGGGTTCTCAGGGACTCAGGTTTACGTATCCGATGGACTCGGAGTGGCACTGACACCCATCCCCGCACTGGGCGCCGAGCGGCACCACGTCGTCGAGCGCATGCTCAGACAGCCGCCGCCACCACCGGGACGCGCACGACCGGAGCGGGCCCCTCAGCCCAGCTCGGCCACCGGGGTGAGCAGGACGCGACCGGCCAGACCCACCGAGCTGGAGAGTGTCGTGAGAAAGTCCTGGCAGAGCGGCTCCACGCCGTCGAGCCGCCACAGCACCCCGGCGTTGACCCACGCCGCGTCACGGGCCCGGCCGATGCTCCAGGCGCCGATGAGGTTGGCCACCGGGCCGGCAACGTCTCGGTCCACCTCGAGGGCGATGCCGTCGAGGAAGGACTGCCGGACCTTCTCCTGAGCCGCAGCGAGCAGGTCGGTCACCCTCTGGTAGTCGTCGTGCACGCCTGCGCTCTCGGGGCCGAGCCCGAGCTGGCGGCAGGCCGCCACGAGCGCGATCGGCAGGTCGTGGTTGATGTGCGCGTTCATCCCGGCGAGGGCGAACTGGATCGGTAGACGGCCACTCTGGTGCCGGGCCTCGAACACCGGGGCCCATGCGCTGCTCGGAGACGGTGCGTCGACGGCCTCGAGATACATCCCGGCGAAGACGATGTCGAGCCTCGTCATGAACTCCGCACTGCCGAAGTAACCCTGCGCGATCCGGTCGCGAACCAGCTCGGTGACCTGCAGGTACATCCCGTTGAACGCCCCGAGGCCGTCGCCCGGCGCCATCGGGAGCGCGATCTGGCGCATCCGCTCGCACACCGCGTCGATCGACTGGAGCTGTCCAGCCGGCGGGGCGTCCGTTCGCAGCCGCGACCGTCCACGAACGACATCGACCAGGCGTGCGAGCCAACCCATTCCTCGACGTTAGCGCTCAGTGCTCGCGTCCGTCCACGGTCGGCTGGTCGGCTACCGGCGTCCGAGAAACGGTCAGTAAAGGTCGAAGAACCGGTCGAGCACCTGGGCCGAGAAGGTGAGGCTCTCGATCGGGACCCGCTCGTCGATGCCGTGGAACAGGGCCCAGAAGTCGAGGTCGGGCGGGAGCAGGAGGGGGTTGAAGCCGAAGCACTCGATGCCAAGGCTCTGCAGGTGGGTCGCGTCGGTGCCTCCGGCCAGCATGTACGGCGCGACGACGGCCGTCTCGTCCTCGGCGGCCAAAGCGCCCTGGGCTGCGGCGAAGAGTGAGGCGCGGCTGCCTCCCGAGCGGGCGGTCAGACCCTGCGTGCGAGCCAGTTCGCGCACCTGCACCTGGTCGCCGAGGGCGGCGTGCAGCTCGCCGAGAAACTCCTCCCACCGGCCCGGCAGGTAGCGGCAGTCGAGCTCGGCCCAGGCTCGGCCGGGGATGACGTTGCTCTGGTAGCCGGCTGCGGTGCGGGTGGGGTGGGCCGTGTGCTGCAGGCTCGAGGCCACGTTGGCGGCCTCCGTGCCGAGCACGCTCAGACCGGCTGCCGGCCGAGACGCGTCGAAGGGGATGCCGGTCAGGTCGCCGACGAGCGTCAGCAGCTGCTCCAGCTCGGGGCTGAGGTGAACGGGAAAGCGATCCATCGTCAAGCGGCCGATCGCTTCGGCGAGGACCCGCACCGGGTTGTCGTCGAGCACCCGAGAGGCATGCGCGGGACGTCCGGTGACCGTGACCTCCATTGCCGCCCAACCCTTTTCGGCAACATGTACGGGATAGAGTCGCTGACCCGCGGGGAGTGGAACGCTCCACCCGCCACCTTCGCCGATGGCGGTGCGCACCCCCTCGAACAGCTCCGGGTGCTCTCGCACGGCCCACTCGGCGCCGAGCGGGCCGGCGTTCTCCTCGTCGGCGAAGAAGGCCAGCATCAGGGGCCGCTTGGGCAGCCGGCGCGTTCGCAGCCGGTCGAGCACGATGGTGACGACCGTGGCCACCATGTTCTTCATGTCGACGGCCCCGCGCCCCCACACGTAGCCGTTCTGCACCTCCCCCGAGAGCGGGTGCACGCTCCACTCGTCGGGCCGCGCCGGAACGACGTCGAGGTGCATCTGCACCAGCAGCGGGTCGAGGCCCAGGTCGGTGCCGGGGACGCGCACGAACAGGTTGGCCCGGCCCGGTTCCGACTCGAGGAGCACGGGGTCGAGCCCGGCGTCGGTGAGCAGGGCAGCGAGGTGCTCGGCAGCCGCCCGCTCTCCGGGGCCACCGATCTGGGTGTCGATGCGGATCAGCGTCGAGAGCAGGTCGGTCACGCCCCCCCAACGCCCCGGCTCGGGGGCGGATCCAGGTTGCGCCGCGCTGGTACCCATGGGCACAGCGGCATCCGTGCTGATGTTGCTGATGGTGGGGTTCACAGGTCGAGCACCAGCCTTTCGCCTCGGCAGCGGCCGACGCAGATCATCATCGTCTCGTTCGCCTCACGTTCGTCGTCGGACAGCAGCGAGTCGCGGTGCTCGGGGGTGCCGGAGAGCACGCGGGTCTCGCAGGTACCGCAGATGCCCTCCTCGCAGGAGGTCTCGGGAAAGATCCCGACCGACTCGAGGGCGCGGACGATGGAGACACCCGGCTCGACGGTGACGGTCAGGCCCGACGCCGCCGCCTCCACCTCGAACGCGGCCTCGGCGCCGCTCGACGCCGCCGGCGCGACCGGCGAGAAGCGTTCCACCACCAGCGAACCGGCCGGCCAGTGGGCGGTCGCGTCCTGCATGGCGGCGAGCAGCGGCTCGGGCCCACAGGCGTAGATCAGCGTGTCGGGCTCGACCTGCTCGAACAGCTCTTGGAGGGGTAGCAGCCCGGCTTCGTCCTGTGGGTGCACGGTCACCTCACCACCGGCGCCGGAGTGTGCGGCGAACTCGTCGAGGAAGGCCATCGACGAGCGCATCCGTCCGCCGTACACCAACGACCAGGGGATGCCGCTCTCGCGGGCGTGGGCGACCATGGCCAGGATCGGTGTGATGCCGATGCCTCCGGCGACGAACCGGTAGCGGCCGGCGGGACGCAGTGAGAAGTTGTTGCGTGGGCCCCGGGCGTCGAGCACCATCCCCGGGTGCAGCTGGGTGTGCACCGCGTGCGAGCCGCCGCGGCCCACCGGTTCGAGCAGCACGGCGATGCGCCACTGGCGCCGGTTGGAGGGAGCGCCACACAGGGAGAACTGCCGCACCAGCGCGCCCCCGAGGTGCAGGTCGAGGTGGGCGCCCGGCTCCCACTCGGGCAGCTCGCCGCCGTCGGCGTTCTCCAGGAGCAAGGACACGACGCCGTCGCTCTCCCAGCGCAGCTGGCGCACGAGCAGCCGCAGCGTGCTGGCCCGGGTGTCATCACCCAGCAGGTCGGTGGTGCGGGGGTTGGTCGAGATGGTCACGGCATTCCTCGTAGGGTCATGGGGCGGTGCTGGTCAGCGCACGGCGCGCAGGAAGGCCTGGGTGCGCCGGTGCTGCGGGTCGGTGATGACGCGGGCGGCGGGCCCCTCCTCGACGACCTGACCGTCGTCGAAGAACACGACACGGTCGGCGACGTCGCGCGCGAAGCTCATCTCGTGGGTGACGACGGCCATGGTCATGCCCGTGGCGGCGAGGTCGCGCATGACGGCAAGCACGTCGCCGACGAGCTCGGGGTCAAGGGCCGAGGTGGGTTCGTCGAAGAGCATGAGCTTCGGCTCCATGCACAGGGCGCGGGCGATGGCCACTCGCTGCTGTTGCCCGCCGGAGAGATGCCGCGGGTAGGCGTGCGTCTTGTCCTGCAGCCCGACCTGCTCGAGCAGGGCAAGAGCGCGCTGCGTGGCTTCGCCCTTCTTCTGGCCCAGGGCCCGGCGCGGGGCCTCGATGAGGTTGTCGAGAACCGTCATGTGCGGGAAGAGGTTGAAGTTCTGGAAGACCATGCCGATGTGGGTGCGGCGGCGGCAGATCTCACGATCGCTCAGCTCGTGCAGCTTGTCGCCGCGTTGGGTGTAGCCGACCACCTCGCCATCGACCCACAGGCGCCCGCCGTCGACGCGCTCGAGGTGGTTGATGCACCGCAGAAAGGTGCTCTTGCCCGAGCCGGACGGGCCGATGAGGCAGACGACCTCGCCGCGACCGACGGTCAGCTCGATGCCCTTGAGCACCTCGTTGCGGCCGTACGACTTGTGCACCCCTTCGGCCCACACCATCGGTGACTCCCCAGGCGAGGCGGGCTGCTCCTGGTTCTTGACCTGGTCGGTGGCGGTCATGAGCTCTTCCTTCCCGACAGGGCGGCATGGGTCGATACGGCGGCCCGCAGCCGCATCAAGGGGGTGGGTGCCAGCGTGCGGTTGCCGCGCGAGAACCGGCGCTCGAGGTAGAACTGCCCCACGCTGAGCACCGAGGTGACAACCAGGTACCAGATGGAGGCCACGACGAGCAGCGGGATGGGCTGGAAGGTGCGGGAGTAGATGGTCTGGGCCGCGTAGAGCAGGTCGGGGACCGCGATCACCGAGACCAGCGAGGTGGTCTTGAGCATGCCGATCGTCTCGTTGCCCGTCGGCGGAATGATGACGCGCATCGCCTGGGGGAGAACCACGCGGCGCATGGTCTGCCCCCGGGTCAGCCCCAGCGCACCGGCCGCCTCCTGCTGCCCGTGGTCGACCGACAGGATGCCGGCCCGCACGATCTCTGACATGTAGGCGGCCTCGTTGAGGCCGAGGCCGAGAATCGCGGCGGCCAGTGGGGTGATGATGGCGTTGGCGTCGAGGTTCACCCCGGGCAGCCCGAAGGTGATCACCGGGTAGAGCGCGGCGAGGTTGAACCAGAGCAGCAGCTGTACGAGCACCGGTGTGCCCCGGAAGAACGCGACGTAGCCGAAGGCGGCCGTGCGGATCACGGGGTTCCCTGACAGGCGCATGACGGCGAGCAGCACCCCGAGCGCGGCACCGACCATCATGCACACCGCGGTCAGCCACACGGTGAGCCACAGGCCCCGACCGATCGACACGTCGCGCAGGTAGGTGTTGACGACGTCCCACTGGAAGCGCTCGTTGCTGACAACGGAGTTCACCATCAGCGCCGCGATGACCAACAGCACTGCCGCTGCGATCCAGCGGCCGATGTGTCGCTGGGGGACGATGGTCAGCTCAGCGGCATCGACCGACAGCTCGGCGGGCCTCTGCGACTCCGGCTGGTCGTCGACGTGCGGTGCAGGCGGGGCCTGGGCACCGGCCCCGGCATCCCCGGTCATTTCACGACCGTGCCGTCCTGGGCGGTGAACACCTGAGCGGGCAGGCTCCACTTCACGCCGAGCTTCTGCAGGGTTCCGTCTTCTGACAGCTCTTTGACGGCCTGGGCAACGGCGGGAGTCAACGGCGAGTTCTTCGCCAGGGCGATGCCGCCATCGGCCGGCTCGAAGTCAGCGCCCGGGGCCAGCTCGAAGGTGCCGTTCGCGAGCTTCCCCTGGTAGGCGAGCGAGACGCTGTCGGCGGCGATGGCATCGACCCGGCCCGAGGTGAGCGCCAGGTTCGCGTCGTTCTGCGAGGGGTAGAGCGTGATGGTCAGCTCGGGCTTGCCGGCCGCCGTGCACTTCTTGCTCAGGGCCGGCATCTGGTTCAGGCCCTGGATCGACCCCTTCTGCGCCGACACCTTCTGCCCGCACAGTGACAGGTCGTCGAGCGACAGCTTCTTCGGGTTGCCCTTGGGTACGGCGACTGCGGTACCGCCGCTGAAATAGACGACGAAGTCGACCGACTTGGAGCGTTCGGGGGTGACGGTGAACGCCGACATACCGGCATCGAACTTGCCGCTGCCCAGGCCGGCCAGGATGGTGTCGAACCCGGTGTTGACGTGCTTGGCCTTGAGCCCGAGCTTGCCTGCGACGGCGTCGGCCAGCTCGACGTCGAAACCGATCATCGTCGTGTTGTCTTTGTCGAAGTACTCGAACGGCGGGTACGTCGCGTCGTGGGCGAAGGCGATCTCACCCTTGTCCTTGATCTTCTGCGGCACCAGTGCGGCGCCGGCGCCCGCCTGCTGGGCGGCCGCTGAAGCCGTGGGTACGGCGGTGCTGCCACCGGCATTCTCGGTGGCCGTGGTGCAGGCGGTGACCGTGAGGGGGACGCAGACGAGCAGGGCGAGGGTGGTCAGGGTGGGTCGGGTCATTCGAGTGGCCTTTCGGGGGAGGGCCGGCACGAGACGGTGTCGGCGCCGTGAAGAAAGCAGCTGCGGTGGTGTGAAGTGGTGGGTCGCTCGAGGTCAGGGCACCCAGCGCAGGGCAGGGGCGGTCGTGGGGCGCAGGCGCACGAGGGCGACCTTGGCTCCGCCGGGGGCGGGGCGCAGGTGCAGCGACTCGGTCTCTTCTCCCTCGACCACGAACACGTCGCCGGGTGCCACCCACCGTTTCCAGGGGCCGGTGGCGTGGGCGATAAGGTGCTCGCCGGTGAGGGGCACGACGACCAGCTCTTCACCCGGGCTTCGCGTCAGCTCGACGACCTCGTCGCGGTGAATCGTGAGGTCGGCCTGGATGTGGTCGCGGTCGTGGTCGACGACGACCCGCCACGGCGCGCCCGACCCGGCATCGGTGCCCGGAACGCGCCGGACCGACCAGAGCCACTGGTCGCCACGCTCGGGCGAGTCGGGGCACGCGGCGAGGGTGGTCGTGCCGTCAGCATCGGGCACGGCAGCGTTGCCGCGCACGAGCATCCACACGGTCAGGCCCGGCCGGAAGAAGCAGGAGCGGCGGCCCCTGCTGCGACCCGGGCCGACGCGGGTGATCCGGCGGCTGGGGAGGCTGGGGAGGCTGGGGAGGTTGAGCCAGGGTGGGCGGGCGTTCGGGCGCCGGCGGCCGGCGCAGCGGCATCCTGCTCGGCCTTGAGCAGCTGCGACATGATGCGACGGGCCTTGGCGACCCCGGCGTCCTGCGCGATGAGCACGTCGTGCTCGTGCGCCGGACGGGTACGCAGGCCGATCTCCTGCAACCGCAGCGCTTCTGCGTCTTCGTCGAGCACCGTGCCCAGGCCGATGCGCAGGTTCTCGGTGGCCTCGACGTTGTCGATGCCGAAGTTGCGGCTGAACGCGTAGTAGTACCAGCAGGTGTGTTCGTCGATGGGCGTGATGGCGTTGAGCACCTTGATCAGGTAGCCCTCCTCGCGCGGGCGGCCGAGCCCGGTGATGCCCGAGTGCAGCGTGTGGTGGCTCGGCACGGCGAACTCGGTGGCGTGGAACCGGTCGTAGAGGCCGTCGATGCCCATGGTCTCGGCGTAGAGCGGCGGGGCCTCGACCCCGGGCATCAGCCGGTCGACGGTCACGGTGGTGCCATCGACCTCCACGGTGATGCCGTACTCGTAGATGTAGTCGTCGCCGACCGTCGTCTGGTGCAGGAACGACTCGTGGGTCAGGTCGAGCAGGTTGTCGTGCACGAGGTCGGCCCGGCACTCGAAGCGGTAGGAGTGCGTGACCGTGGCCCACTCGGGGTCGTTCATCCAGTGGGTGTCGGGCACGAGGGACTCGTCGGCGCGGTCGACGTCGCCGGTCCAGACCCACACCCAGCCGTCGCGCTCGACGACGGGAAAGACCCGCACGCGGGCCCGGGCCGGGATCGTCGACTGGGCCGGCACCCGGGTGCACACGCCGTCGCAGCCGAAGGCGAAGCCGTGGTAGCCGCACTCCACGGAGTCGTCGACCACCCGCCCCGACGAGAGCGGGAAGCCGCGGTGCGCGCACCGGTCGACGAGAGCGACCGCCTGACCGCTCTGCCGGCGATAGAGCACGATCGGCAGCTCGCACACCGTTCGGGCCACCGGCTCGCGGTTCACCTCGTTCGACCACGCGGCCACGTACCAGGCGTTCAGGACATGCATCGGTTCCTCCTCGTCGAGACAACTGGGATGCACTGTATCCATTGGATCCAATCTTGCCAAGAGGCTAAGGTCAGGGGCATGAGCATGCCTCGTCGTGGCGAGCCGGTAGCCGAAGCGGTGTACCGGCACGTTCGGGACGCCATCGTCGACGGCGCCTACCCGGCCGACGCGCAGCTGGTCCAGGAGCAGGTGGCCGACCAGCTCGGGGTCTCGCGCACCCCGGTGCGCGAGGCGTTGAACCGCTTGGCGGCCGAAGGGCTGGTGACCTGGGTGCCCCGCTCGGGTTACACCGTCAACGCCCTGACGGATGCCGACATCACCGACGTGTTCGAGGTGCGCCAGAGCCTCGAGGTGCTGGCGCTGCGCCATGCGTGCGGGCAGCTGAACCGCACGCAGGCGGCCAAGGTGCGCGTACTCATCGCGGAGATGGACGAGGCCGACCCCACTGACGCCGCCGCCCAGTTCGAGCTGAACCGGCTCTTCCACCAGGCGATGGTCGAGCCGTGCCGCAACCGCTACCTGCTGGGGTTGCTCGACCAGCTCTGGAGCAACCCGGTCAGCCGGCGGATCACCGGCTCGTACATCCACGACGCCCGCAACGTCGCCCGGATGGTGCAGGAGCACGAGCAGATCCTGCAGGCGTCACTCGACAACGACGTCGAGACCCTCGTGCGGCTCTCGCAGCAGCACATGACCCAGGGCTACGGAGACGCCCGGCAGCCGTCGGCTCCGGCGGCGGGCCGGTCGGGCGGGTCGAGCCAGCCGGCCGGGTCAGCCGTTCCCGTGCCGACCTGAGGTGGCCGGTCCCGATGACGGGGCAGGCACGAGGGGCAGGCTCGCGGTCAGGCTCGACGCAGCTGGGTCCACCCCAGGCGCCGAGAGATCTCGTTCGCGGCGTCTAGAGCCTGCTGCCCGAGCGCGCCCACGCTGTCCTTGGGCACCCGGTAGGACGGAGCGGCGATCAGCACGGCGCCGACGACCTCACCGCGGTGGTCGCACACGGGTGACGCGATGCCGACCTCGTCGGTTGATGTCAGGCCGTAGTTGACCGCGTACCCCCGCGAGGTGACCTGCTTCAGCTCGGCGGCGAACGCCTGCAGGGCCGCCGGGGTGGTATCAGTGAGGGTCGGCTGCCCGCCCATGATCCGCAGCCGAACCTCGTCGCTGGAGCGCCCGGCGAGGAAGACCTGCACCGAGGCGTTCTCGGCGGCGACGTAGCGCGTTCCGAGCGGGGTGGTGTGCTTGATCTGCTGCGGGCTGGGCACCTGCTCCACCGTGACGGCCTGGCTGCCGCTCCACACCAGCAGGGCGGTCGTCTCGCGAGTGAGAGCCGACAGGTCGCGCAGCACGGGCAGAGCGGCCCGGCGCACGTCGAGGTCGGCCAGCAGTGGCCCGGCGACCGACAGCAACCCGAGGCCGAGGCGGAACTTGCGGCTCTGGGTGTCGCGCTCGACGACCTGCTCCTTCTCGAGGGTGGCGAGGATGCGCGACACGCTCGACTTGTGCAGGCCCACCTTGCCCGCGATCTCGGTGACCCCCTGCAGCGGTTCGTCGACCGTGAAGCAGCGCAGCACCTGGATGACCGTGACGATGACCGACGCGCCCTTGGGCTCGGCGGCCACGCTGGCTGGTGGTCTCGGTCCGGTGCTGGCCACGGCCATCTGTTCATCCTCACCCGGTGACGCGAATCAGGTGCAGACCGGTTGCTCTCGCACCACGGTCCACGCCGCGTTCACGGCATTCGCTCAGTCGACGTTGTTGTGGTCGGGGCCGAACCTGAACATGGTGGTGTTCTCGGCGCCGCCCACGGTGACCACCAGAATATCGTGTTCCCGATACCCACCACCGGCTACCGGCTGCGACGCTGTTCTCGGGCGCTCCGCGCAGCCTGCGCCGACCCGAAGCCGGACCAGTCGGTCGTGCCCGGCTCGCCCCAGACCACGAGCAGCCGCAGGGGGTCCGGTCCTGTGTTGGCGAGGTCGTGCCAGGTGCCCGCAGGGGCCAGCACGCCGTCGCCCGCAGCGATGTCGTAGGTCTCGTCGTCGACGTGCATCCTGCCGGTGCCGGCCAGCACGAGATAGAGCTCGTCGAGCGGCTGCTGTTCTGCGTCGTGGGCATGCATGCCCTCGCTGGCACCGGGCGGCAGCTCCCAGGTCTGCACGGCGACCGGCAGCCGCGACGTGTCGAGGAAGTGCCACTGCATGCGAATGGAGCCCTCGCCGCCGTGCAGCGGGTAGTCGAAGGCGTGCTCACCCGCGCGCTCGATCATCAGTCTGTTCCGATCTCTGTGAGTCCACTGACCCGAGACGAACGCGGTGCGGCTCGGATGCTCTCGCACCACGAGCCACACCGCGTTGTCACGGCATCCGCTCAGTCGACGATGTTGTGGTCGGGGCCGAACGGGAACTTGGTGATGTTCTCGGCGCCGCTCTCGTTGACCACGAGGATGTCGTGCTCGCGGTACCCGCCGGCACCGGGCTGACCGTCGGCGACGGTGATCATCGGCTCCATCGAGACGACCATGCCGGGCTCGAGCACCGTGTCGATGTCCTCGCGCAGCTCAAGGCCCGCCTCGCGGCCGTAGTAGTGCGAGAGCACCCCGAACGAGTGGCCGTAGCCGAACGTGCGGTTGGCGAGCAGGCCGTGGCCGATGTAGATCTCGTTGAGCTCGGCCGCGATGTCCTTGCAGACCGCGCCGGGCTTGATGAGCTCGAGACCGCGACGGTGCACCTCGACGTTGACGTTCCACAGCTCGAGCGAGCGCTCGTCGGGCTGGCCCAGGAAGAGGGTGCGCTCCAGGGCGGTGTAGTAGCCGCACGTCATGGGGAAGCAGTTGAGCGAGAGGATGTCGCCGCGCTGCAGCTTGCGGGTGGTGGCCCAGTTGTGGGCGCCGTCGGTGTTGAGGCCCGACTGGAACCACACCCAGGTGTCGCGGATCTCGCTGTCGGGGAAGGTCTTCGCGATCTCGTGGACCATCGCCTCGGTGCCGATCAGGGCGACCTCGTACTCGGTGATGCCCTCGCGGATCGCGGCCCGGATGGCCTCGCCACCGAGATCGCCGATGCGGGTGCTGTGCTTGATGACCTCGATCTCCTCGGCCGACTTCAGCATCCGCTGGCGCATCGAGTCCTGAGCGACGTCGACCAGGGCTGCCCCGTCGAACACGCCCTGGAGCTTGGCGTGGGTGTCGAGCGAGAGGGTGTCGAACTCGACGCCGACCCGCTTCGGGGTGATGCCCCGCTGGCGCAGCGCCTCGCTGACCCCGAACTGGAAGTTGTCGCGCTTCCAGTCGGTGTAGACGATGTTCTCGCCGTAGCTGCGGCGCCACGGCATCCCGGCGTCGATGTTCGCGGTGACGGTGACCTGGTCGTCGGGGGTCACGACGAGGGCGTAAGAGCGCCCGAAGTAGGTGAAGAGGAAGTCGGAGTAGTACTTGATGCCCTGGTAGGAGGTCAGCACGACCGCGTCGAGCTGCTTCTCAGCCATGATCGTGCGCAGCCCGCCGAGGCGGCGTTCGAACTCGGTGTCGGAGAAGGTGAGTGGGGCCTTCGACCCGTTGTGCAGCACCTTGAGGCGCTCGAGGTCGGCAACCGAGGTGGCGTTGGTCGTGTCGGCGGTCATGGGTGGATCCTTTCGATCAGGTGTATGTCAGTCGGTAGTGAGAAGCGGCTCGGTGGCTGGTCAGCTGTGGCGCAGGGGGTCGCGGCTCGTCTCACGCGAGTAGGCGACAGCGACGAGCGACACGAAGGCAGCGGCCATCAGGTAGAACCCGGGGGCGAGGTCGCTGCCGGTCTTCGTGATGAGCAGGGTGGCCACGAAGGGGGCCGTGCCACCGAAGAGCGCGTTGCTGAGGTTGAAGCTCACGGCGAAGCCGCTGTACCGGTTCTTCGTCGGGAAGAGCTCGGCGAGGAAGCTCGGCAGGGTGCCGTCGTTGAGGGTCAACATGGCTCCCAGCGCGATCTGCACGAGCAGGATGACCGCGAAGTTGCTGGTGTCGAGGAGCATGAACAGTGGCACCGTGAACAGCACGAACAGTACGGATGCCGTGATGAGCACGCGCTTACGTCCGTAGCGGTCAGAGGCCATACCGGTCAGCAGGATGAAGCCGATGTAGGTGACGAGGGCGACCGTCGTTGCGAGGTACGCCTGCGTGGCCGGGAGGCCGATCTCCTCGCTGAGGTAGGTCGGCATGTAGCTGAGGATGACGTAGAAGCCGACGGCGTTGAGCAGCACGGCGCCGGTGGCGATCAGCAGCACCTTCCAGTAGTTGACGAACAGGTCCTTCATCGGGGCCTTGACGACCTCGTCGGACTCGGCGAGCTCGCGGAACGCGGGGGTGTCTTCGAGCTTGGTGCGGATGTAGCGGCCGATCAGGCCCATCGGCGCAGCGAGGATGAAGGGCAACCGCCAGCCCCAGCTCTGCATCTGCTCGGTGTCGAGCAGGCCGGTCAGCAGGGCCGCGATGAGCGACCCGAGCAGCAGGCCTGCGGCCGTGGAGGCCGGCACGACGGCGGCGTAGAGGCCGCGTCGGTTGGCGGGGGCGTACTCCACGAGGAAGGCTGAGGCGCCGGCGTACTCGCCCGAGGCCGAGAAGCCCTGCACGACGCGCACGAGGAGCAGCAGGATGGGGGCCCAGATGCCGATCGTGTTGTACGAGGGGAGAAGGGCGATGCAGAAGGTCGCCATCGACATGATGAGGATCGACCAGCTGAGAGCGGTACGCCGGCCGATCTTGTCGCCGATGTGTCCCCAGACGAAGCCGCCGAGGGGCCGTACGAGGAACGAGATGGCGAAGAGGGCGAAGGTCAGCAGCAGGCCCGTCTGCTTATCGGTGTCGGGAAAGAACACCACGGCGATCGTGGTCGCGAGGTAGCCGTAGACGGCGTAGTCGAACCACTCGACGAAGTTGCCGATGAAGCTGGCCCCCACGACCTTTCGCAGGGTGTTCTTGCCGACGGCGTTGGGGTCGGGTCGCTCCTGACCGCTCAGGCTCGGGCCGAGATCGGCCGTTACCGGGTCGCTATTCGTCTTGCCGGTCTGGTTCTTCGACATTGAAGCTCCAAGGGGAGGTGCAGTTGCATTCGTTGCAACCGCGTTGCGTCAGTATGAACGCAGCCGAGGCCCGACGTCAATAGTCCATTTTCCCGGATGGCCGGTGGGCGCTCAGAGCACCTCACGCACCGACTGCTCGAAGTGGGTCGTGTGCGCCAGGGCCAGTTCGGCGGCGCGGTCGGGGAGGTTGTCGGCGATGGCGCGAAGCAGGCCGGCGTGCTCCTGCACGTGGTCGCCGATGGCGGGCAGCCGGTCGAGAACGAGACACCAGATGCGGGTGGCGAGATTGTCGAGCCGCACCAGGGTCTCCTCGAGGTGCGGGTTGCCGGTGGCGCCGTAGATGAGCCGGTGCACGTCGATGTCGTACTCCATCAGCGCCCGGTTTCCGACCCTCTCCAGATCCATGCCGGCGATCTGGTCGGCCTTGGCCGACAGAGCCGCCCGGCTTGCCGGGCGAGCCGTGGTGGCCGCGCGTCGGGCCGCCAGCGGCTCGAGCACGACCCGCATCTCCGACACCGTCGCGAGGTCGGTGATGTCGACCTGGGTGGCGAAGGTGCCACGCCTCGGGTAGGAGACGACGAGGTGGTCGAGCTCGAGCTTCTTCAGGCTCTCGCGCACCGGGGTGCGCCCGATGCCGAGCTCGAGGGCCAGCGCCTGCTCGTTGATCGGCGCACCCGGCGCGATGTCGAGCATGACCAGCCGGTCGCGCATCAGGTGGTACGCCTGCTCGGCCATCGAGGCGTAGCCATCCGCGCCGCCGGCCACGACAGCGGAGAGGCTGGTGGCCCGAACGGGGGTGAGGCCGGTGGTCAGGCTCTCGATGCTCATTCTCGATCTCCTCGGTTGGAAAGGTCTGGTCATGGTGGCGCACGCCTCGGGTCGCCGCATGGTTTCGTGCCCTCCATTGACGGGGCGGCTGTCTTAGACATATCGTAACCCCTAGATTGATATATCAGATGTCGACACGGCAAATATCAGGAGGGGCAATGACGACCCAGACGCTCTCTACCACCACGGCAGGTAGCCACTCGAGTCTTGACGAGCAGCTCGGGGTGCTCGATCCCGAGGTGGCCAACGCGATCAGCGACGAGCTGGACCGCCAGCAGGACACCCTCGAGATGATCGCGTCGGAGAACTTCGCTCCCGTCGCCGTCATGCAGGCCCAGGGCTCGGTACTGACGAACAAGTACGCCGAGGGCTACCCCGGCCGCCGGTACTACGGCGGCTGCGAGCACGTCGACGTCATCGAGACCCTCGCCATCGACCGGGTCAAGGCCCTGTTCGGCGCTGAGTTCGCCAACGTGCAGCCCCACTCGGGCGCCCAGGCCAACGCCGCTGTGATG
The DNA here is from genome assembly GCF_001758225.1 of Humibacillus sp. DSM 29435. Lineage (GTDB taxonomy): Bacteria > Actinomycetota > Actinomycetes > Actinomycetales > Dermatophilaceae > DSM-29435. Next base: position 82,717 of record NZ_MAST01000001.1, read on the forward strand.
CACGCCCTGATCCGCCCCGGCGACACCATCCTCGGTCTCGAGCTGGCCCACGGCGGGCACCTCACCCACGGCATGAAGATCAACTTCTCGGGGCGCCTCTACGAGGTGGCCGCCTACGGAGTCCGCGAGGACACCCACCTCATCGACATGGCCGACGTCGAGCGGCTCGCCCACGAGCACCAGCCCAAGATGATCATCGCCGGCTGGTCGGCCTACCCCCGTCAGCTCGACTTCGCCGAGTTCCGGCGCATCGCGGATGCCGTGGGCGCCTACCTCTTCGTCGACATGGCCCACTTCGCCGGCCTGGTCGCCGCCGGGCTGCACCCGTCGCCGGTGCCGCATGCCCACGTCGTCAGCAGCACGACCCACAAGACGCTCGGCGGCCCGCGCGGCGGCATCATCCTCACCAACGACGCCGCCATCGCCAAGAAGATCAACTCGGCCGTCTTCCCCGGACAGCAGGGCGGTCCGCTCGAGCACGTCATCGCCGGCAAGGCGGTCGCGTTCAAGCTCGCGGCCACCGAGGCGTTCGCTGACCGTCAGTCGCGCACCCTCGAGGGGGCCGGCATCCTCGCCGACCGCCTGCAGCAGCCGGATGTCGCTGCTCGTGGCATCAGCGTGCTCACCGGTGGCACCGACGTGCACCTCGTGCTCGTCGACCTGCGCCACTCCGAGCTCGACGGGCAGCAGGGCGAAGACCTGCTTCACACGATCGGCATCACCGTCAACCGCAACGCGGTGCCCTTCGACCCGCGCCCGCCGATGGTCAGCTCGGGTCTGCGCATCGGCACCCCGGCCCTGGCCACCCGTGGCCTCGACGCCGAGGCCTTCGCCGAGGTGGCCGACATCATCGCCTTGGCGCTTGCCGCCGAGACCGGCAAGGCCGACATCGAGGGTCTGCGGGCCCGTGTCACCGCCCTGACCGAACGCTTCCCGCTGTACCCGGGTGTCGAGGGAGGTCTGGCATGAGCCAGCGCGAGCTGCCCCAGCACCCCGACTTCCTCTGGACCAACCCCGACCCGAAGAAGAGCTACGACGTCGTCATCGTCGGCGGCGGCGGCCACGGGCTCGCCACCGCCTACAACCTGGCCAAGCACCACGGCATCACCAATGTGGCCGTGCTCGACAAGGGCTGGCTGGCCGGCGGCAACATGGCCCGCAACACCACGATCATCCGGTCGAACTACCTCTGGGACGAGTCGGCGGCCATCTACGAGACCTCGCTCAAGCTGTGGGAGACCATGCAGGAGGACCTCGGCTACGACGTGTTCTTCAGCCAGCGCGGCGTGCTCAACCTGGCCCACACCATGCAGGACGAGCGTGACTCGGTGCGACGCGTCGAGGCCAACCGTCTCAACGGGGTCGACGCCGAGTGGGTCACGCCGCAGCAGGTCAAGGAACTCTGCCCGATCATCAACATCAACGACGACATCCGCTACCCGGTGATGGGCGGCACCTACCAGCCTCGCGCCGGTATCGCCAAGCACGACTGGGTGGCGTGGGCCTACGCCCGACGCGCCAACGAGATGGGCGTCGACCTCATCCAGAACTGCGAGGTGACCGGGTTCGTCATGGACGGCGACCGGGTGGTCGGGGTCGAGACGAACCGGGGCCGGATCAACGCCGGCAAGGTCGCCCTCGCCGCGGCCGGCTACACCTCGGTGCTGGCCGACATGGCCGGGTTCCGGGTGCCGATCCAGAGCCACCCCCTGCAGGCGCTCGTCTCCGAGCTGCACGAGATCGTGCACCCCACGGTCGTGATGTCCAACCATGTGCACGTCTACGTCTCGCAGGCCCACAAGGGTGAGCTCGTGATGGGTGCCGGCGTCGACGCCTACAACGGCTACGGCCAGCGCGGCTCCTTCCACGTGATCGAGCACCAGATGGCAGCGGCGGTCGAGCTTTTCCCGATCTTCGCCCGTGCCCACCTGCTGCGCACCTGGGGCGGGGTGGTCGATGTCACGCTCGACGCCTCACCGGTCATGGGCCTCACGCCCGTCGACCAGATGTACGTCAACTGCGGTTGGGGCACCGGCGGTTTCAAGGCCGTTCCCGCTGCCGGCCTCGCCTACGCCCACACCATCGCCCACGACGAGCCGCACCCGCTCAACCGGGGCTACGGTCTCGACCGCTTCGTCACCGGCGCCCTCATCGACGAGCACGGCGCTGCTGCCGTGGCTCACTGACACCACTGACGGCAAGGAGTCTTTCGCCATGATGGTCATCCCCTGCCCGTTCTGCGGGCCCCGCAACGAGACCGAGTACACCTACGGCGGTCAGGCCCACGTGGCCTACCCCGAGAACCCCGACGCCCTCACCGACGAGCAGTGGGCGCAGTTCCTCTTCTACCGCGACAACCCCCGGGGCAGCTACGCAGAGCGCTGGCAGCACTCGGCCGGATGCCGCAAGTGGTTCAACGCCGTTCGCAACACGCACACCTACGAGATCACCCACGTGTACCGCCTCGACCAGGCCAGGCCCGACGGGCTGCCGAAGGCACCACTCGCGACGAAGGAGGTTGGAGCATGACCCAGCACCAGAACCACCACGGGGGCCGGCTCGAGCGCGGTGGGCGCCTCGATCGCGACCAGCCGATCGGGTTCACCATCGACGGCACGGCCCTGACCGGTTACGCCGGCGACACCCTCGCATCCGCGCTCGTGGCCAACGGCCGCCTGCGAGTGGGCGACTCCATCTACCTGCGCCGCCCGCGCGGCGTGCTGAGCGCCGGCGTCGAGGAACCCAACGCGTTCGTTCGCGTCAACGGCGAGCACAACGAGTCGATGCTGCCCGCCACCACGCTCGAGCTGCGCGACGGCCTCGACGTCACCCTGCTCGACGGCATCGGGGTGCTCGACGACCGCCCCGACCGCAACGAGTACGACAAGATGCACGTGCACGCCGACGTGGCCGTCATCGGCTCCGGCCCGGCCGGTCTCGCCGCGGCCAAGGAGGCCGCATCCGGCGGAGCCCGGGTCGTGCTCTTCGAGCAGGACTTCGAGCTGGGCGGCTCCCTGCTGTCTGACCCCACCATCACCGTCGCAGACCAGGGCGCCCTCGACTACGTCGCCAGTGTGCGGGCCGAGCTCGAGGCCGCCCCCGAGGTCACCGTGCTGACCCGCACCTGTGTGTTCGGCAGCTACGACAACAACTTCCTCGTGGCGCTCGAGAAGCGCGACGACGTGGCGTCGGCCGAGGGCGGCGTCTCGCGTCAGCGGCTCTGGCACGTCACGGCCGGCCAGGTCGTGCTCGCGGTGGGTGCCTTCGAGCGCCCGATCGTGTTCAGCGACAACGATGTTCCCGGCGTCATGCTGGCGTCTGCCGTGAAGACCTACGTCGAGCGGTGGGCTGCCCTGCCGGGTCGTGACGTGGTGCTCTTCACCACCAACGACTCCGCCTACGAGACGGCACGCTGCCTGACGAAGGCCGGCGCAACGGTCACGGTGATCGACGCGCGCCCAGAGGTCAAGGCCGCCACCAGTGCCCAGGAGGGTGCTCGGCGGGCCGGCCTCACGGTGCGCACGGCATCCGCCGTGGTGGGCATCGAGGGCAGTGAGGGCGTCACCGGCGCGTTCGTGGCTTCGATCGACGACGCCGGCCAGCTGGCCGGCGACGCCGAGCTGATCGCCTGCGACCTGGTCGCGGTGTCGGGCGGCTGGACCCCCAACGTGAGCCTGCACAGCCAGCGTCAGGGCCAGCTCGCCTGGGACGACGTGCTCTCCGGCTTCGTGCCGTCGGCCGGGGTCAAGAACCAGTTCGTCGTCGGCGCCGGCAACGGCACCTACGACACCGACGACTGCCTCATCGAGGGAGCCCGCGCGGGTCGAGGCGCTGCCGCGGCTGCCGGCTTCCCGGCGTCCAGCAGTGCTGACGGCGGTGACGCCGTCGCCGAGAGCGCCGAGGTCTGGCGCGCCCGCCAGCACCGCGCCGCCGGCACGGTGCGTCCGCTGTGGGCCGTGCCCGCGCCCGACGGTTCTCTCGACACGCACTTCGTCGACCCGCACCGCGACAACACCGCGGCCGACGTGCTGCGCGCCACGGGGGCCGGCATGCGCTCGGTCGAGCACGTCAAGCGCTACACCTCGATCAGCACCGGCATCGACCAGGGCAAGATCGGCGGAGTCAACACCATCGGCCTGCTCACCCAGCTGCTCTCGGGCAACGACACCAAGGCGATCCCGTCCGGTCAGCCCGGCCAGGATGCGGCCGATGCGGTGGAGCTGACGGCATCGGGTCAGCCGGCCCGCCGGCCCACGCCGGGCACCATCGGCACGACGACCTTCCGCGCGCCGTTCACCCCGGTGGCGTTCACCGCACTGGCCGGTCGTGGCCGCGGCGCCCTGTTCGATGCAGCCCGCACCAGCCCCGCACATTCGTGGCACGTCGAGCACGGTGCCCGTTTCGAGGACGTCGGTCAGTGGAAGCGCCCGTGGTTCTACCCCCAGGAGGGAGAGGACATGGACGCCGCGGTGGCACGCGAGTGTCGGGCGGCCCGCGAAGGGGTGGCCTTCATGGACGCCACCACGCTGGGCAAGATCGAGATCCGGGGGGCTGACGCACCCGAGTTCCTCAACCGCATGTACACCAACCCGTTCCTCAAGCTGCCCGTCGGCAAGGGACGCTACGGCGTCATGTGTACCGTCTCAGGCATGGTGTTCGACGACGGCGTCACGCTTCGTCTCGCCGACGACCGCTTCTTCATGACGACCACCACCGGCGGCGCGGCCAAGGTGCTCGACTGGCTTGAGGAGTGGAGCCAGACCGAGTGGCCCGAGCTCGACGTCACGCTCTCCTCGGTGACCGAGCAGTGGTCGACCGTCGCTGTGGTGGGGCCGCGTTCGCGCGAGGTCATCGCCAAGCTGGCCCCCGACCTCGACGTATCGAAGGAGGGGTTCGGCTTCATGGAGTTCCGGGAGACGACGCTCGCCTCGGGCATCGACGCCCGGGTCTGCCGCATCACCTTCTCGGGCGAGCTCGCCTACGAGATCAACGTGCCGCGCTGGTACGGCCTCAAGGTCTGGGAAGACGTCGCGGCCGCCGGCGAGGAGTTCGACATCACGCCGTACGGCACCGAGACGATGCACGTGCTGCGCGCCGAGAAGGCCTTCCCCATCGTGGGGCAGGAGACCGACGGCACCGTCACCCCGCACGACCTCGGCATGGACTGGGTGGTCAGCAAGACCAAGGAGTTCATCGGCAAGCGCTCGTTCTCGCGGGCGGCGTTCACCGAGCCGGGTCGCAAGCAGCTCGTCAGCGTGCTCCCGCTCGACCACACGCTGCGTCTGCCCGAGGGAGCCCAGCTCGTCGAGCCCGACGCTCTGGGTGACTACACCGGCGAGGGGCTGCCGACCGCGCCCATCGCGATGGTGGGCTTCGTCACCTCGAGCTACCACAGCCAGGCGTTGGGCCGCAGCTTCGCCCTCGCCCTCGTCAAGGACGGGCCCACCCGGGTCGGTCAGACGCTGCTCGCTTCGTTCGGTGGCAAGTTCGCCGAGGTCGAGGTGCGCGAACCCGTGCTCTACGACAAGGAAGGAGCTCGCCGAGATGGCTGAGCAGATGACGGTCAAGCCGGCAGCGACGGGAACGACGGATGCCGCAGTGCTGGGCTACCGGCGCAGCCCCGCCCATCACCTCGCCGAGCTCATGGCGGCAGCGAGCGGTGAGCAGGTTCGTCTGCGCGAGGTCCCCTTCCTCACGCAGATCACCATTCGGGCCACCGCGCCCGAGGCCGTGGAGGCCGTGGGCAACGCCCTCGGTGTGACCATGCCGAGCGCCGTGGGCGAAGTGGCCCAGGGTGAGTTCGGCGAGGGCGGCTCAGGCAGTTCGGGCAGTTCGGGCAGTTCGGGCAGCTCAGTGTCGGTCGTCTGGCTCTCGCCCGACGAATGGCTGGCCGTGCTCGGCGACGAGGCCGACACGGGGGTCTCGATCGCCGCGGTGGTCGAGTCGCTGAGCGTGGCCCTGGGCGAGCGACGCGGTCAGGTCGTCGACGTGTCGTCGAACCGCACCACCCTCGAGCTGTCTGGCTCGAAGGCGCGGGCCGTGCTCGACAAGACGATCGAGCTCGACCTGCACCCCCGGGAGTTCCCGGTCGGTCGCGCCGTGTCGACGCAGATGGAGTCGGTCGCCGTGATTCTCTGGCGCTCCGCTGACGACACCTGGCTGCTGATGCCACGTGCCTCGTTCGCCGAGCACGTCGTGGGTTGGCTGGCAGACGGGATGCGGGAGTTCTCCTGATGGCACTCAGCGCTCTCGATCTCTTCTCCGTCGGCATCGGGCCGTCGTCGTCACACACGGTCGGCCCGATGCGTGCGGCCCGTCGGTTCGCCCTGGCTCTCGACGAGCTGGGCCTGATCGAGGCCACGACCCGGGTCGACGCCCAGCTCTACGGTTCTCTCGGGGCCACCGGGCACGGGCACGGGTCTGACCGGGCGGTGCTGCTCGGCCTCGAGGGTGAAGACCCCGAGACCGTCGACACCGACCGGGCGTTGGACCGGGTCAAGCAGGTACGCGCCAGCGGCCGGCTGCACTTGGGCGGCATCCGCGACATCGACTTCGACACCGACGAAGACCTCACCATGCACCGGCGTCGGTCCCTGCCCACGCACCCGAACGGGATGACCTTCGAGGCCTTCGACGGCAGCGGCGTCTCACTGCTGCACCGCACCTACTACTCGGTCGGCGGCGGCTTCGTCGTCGACGAGGGGGCGAGTGGCAGCGACCGTGTTGTCGAAGACGAGACCCCGGTCGCCTACCCCTTCGAGAAGGGTAAGGAGCTGCTGGCGCACTGCCGCGAGAACGACCTGTCGATCGCGCAGGTGATGATGGCCAACGAGCTGTCGTGGCGCACCGAGGCGCAGGTGCGGGCGCAGCTGCTGCACCTCTGGGACGTCATGCAGCAGTGCGTCGAGAACGGCTGTACCCGCACCGAGACGACCCTGCCCGGCGGCCTGAAGGTGCGCCGGCGAGCTCCGAACCTGCGCACCGAGCTGCGTGAGCAGGAGGCCGCGGCGCGAGTCGGCGGGGCCCCGATGCTCGACCCGCTGTGGGCGATGGAGTGGGTCAACCTCTACGCGCTCGCGGTCAACGAGGAGAACGCCTCCGGTGGCCGCATCGTCACGGCGCCCACCAACGGCGCAGCCGGCATCATCCCGGCGGTGCTGCACTTCTACACCCGCTTCGTCGACGGGGCTGATGACGACAAGGTGGTCGAGTTTCTGCTCACCGCAGCGGCCATCGGCATCCTCTTCAAGCTCGGCGCATCCATCTCGGGCGCCGAGGTCGGCTGTCAGGGTGAGGTCGGCTCGGCGTGCTCGATGGCGGCCGGGGGCCTGGCCGCGGTTCTCGGCGGCACGCCCGAGCAGGTCGAGAACGCGGCCGAGATCGGCATCGAGCACAACCTCGGGCTCACCTGTGACCCGGTCGGTGGGCTCGTGCAGATCCCGTGCATCGAACGCAACGCGATCGCCTCGGTCAAGGCCATCAACGCCGCCCGGCTCTCTCGCCACGGCGGAGGGCACCACAAGGTGACCCTCGACCAGGCCATCAAGACCATGCGTGAGACCGGCGCCGACATGAAGATCAAGTACAAGGAGACCTCTCGCGGAGGTCTCGCCGTCAACGTCATCGAGTGCTGAGAACTCAGCCGAGAAAGGCTCTGCCATGAGTGCTGTTGGTGCCACGACCGTTGGACCGGTCGACGACTCGTCTTCGCAGCGGCCTTCGGTCAGAAGCCGGTTCACGACCGGTGGCGGCTATGTGCTGACGCTCGACTGCCCCGAGCGGCCGGGGATCGTCAATGCCGTGTCGGGCTTCCTGCTCGAGCATCACGGCGACATCCGCGAGCTCAAGCAGTTCGACGACGCGCGTCACGGCCACTGCTTTCTGCGCGTGCACTTCTCGGTTCCGTCAGCGGCATCCGGCGAGACGACGGATGCCGGAGCCGATTTGGTCGAGTCGGCTGCCTTGGTCGCCGGTCTGACGGCGGCCTTCGCCGACGTGGCGAAGGGGTTCGACATGCGCTTCGAGCTGCGGTCGGCCGCCGAGCCGCGCCGGGTGCTGATCATGGTGTCGAAGTTCTCGCACTGTCTCAACGACCTGCTCTTCCGCGCCCGCGTCGGTGAGCTGCCCATCGAGGTGGTGGCCGTCGTGTCGAACCACCGCGACCACGAGTCGCTCGTGCAGTGGCACGGCATCCCGTTCCACCACGTGCCGGTGACCCCCGACACGAAACCGGCGGCCGAGGCCGAGCTGCTACGACTCGTCGAGGCGCTTGACGTCGAGCTGGTGGTGCTGGCCCGCTACATGCAGATTCTCAGCGACCACCTCGTGGGAGAGCTGAGCGGCCGCGCCATCAACATCCACCACTCGTTCCTGCCGAGCTTCAAGGGCGCCAAGCCCTACCACCAGGCCTACGACCGCGGCGTCAAGACGGTCGGCGCCACGGCGCACTACGTCAGCGCCGACCTCGACGAGGGTCCGATCATCTCGCAGCAGGTGCGCGAGGTCGACCACGCCGACACCCCCGACGACCTCGCCGCAGCCGGCCGCGACACCGAGTGCAAGGCCCTGTCGAACGCAGTGCGATGGCACTGCGAGAGCCGGGTCATCCTGCACGGCAACCGAACCGTGATCCTGCACTGACGACGGGCCGTACGAAAGTGGCCACTCGACGGGGACGAGCCCCCCCAACCACGTCGAGCCCCCCCAACCACGTCGAGTGGCCACTTTCGTACATCGAATGCTGGACAGCCTGCGCCGGCAGGGCGATCATCGAAGGCACCGGCGATCAGGGTAGGAGGGCAGCATGCGTGCCACCGCGATCATGACCAACCTGCACGTGGCCGACATCGAGGCTGCGAAGGGGTTCTACACCGACTTCCTCGGGCTCTCGACCGAGGAGTTCAACATGGGCTGGGTGGCCCGCTACACCTCACCCGACACCGGGGTGAACGTGCAGCTCGTGACTCGTGACCGCACGGCAGCCGAAGACTCGAGCATCTCGGTGGCGACGGACGATGTCGAAGGCGCCTACGAGGAGGCCCAGGCTCGGGGCTACGAGATCGTCCATCCGCTGACGACCGAGCCCTGGGGCATCCGGCGGTTCTTCCTGCGTGCTCCGGACGGCACCGTCATCAACATCGCCAGCCACCCGGTCTGACGCGGCGCTCGCGGCGACGTGGGCCGATGCCCAGTTTTAGGCAGGCTTACTCGGACGCGGAAGAAGTGGTCGAGGCCAGCAGGCGTCGGGCTCGACGACCGAGGTCGCTCAGGTCTACCCGGCCCGCATCGGCGGCGGCGGCGAGACGCGCGGCCAGGTCGAGGGCCTCGTCGAGCTCGGGCCCGACGATGGCTGCCTCCTGCCCCATGTCGCGCAGGATCGTGCCCTCGGTGCGTGAGGCGATCAGGGGGTCGGCGACGCCGTCGATCCAGACCCGGGTGCGTTGGCCGTCGCCGCGCTCCTCACCGGTGATTCGCTCGAGCGCGAAGATGCGGTCGGCGCGCGCGAACTTGCCGAAGCCCAAGGCCACCATGTGATTGTCTGACGCCACCGGCCCATCCTGACAGCAACCACCGACAGCGGTCTCGCTGCGCCTGACCCTGTCTTCGATCTTCCTCGCTCCGCCTCGCCCGGAGAAGGAGCGCGGCTGGTGGGCAGGGCCTGCGTCTGGCGTCGGTCAGTCTGTCGCCGTGGGATCCGGCAGCACGTCGCGCCACGAGTGCTGCGGCGCATAACCGAGCAGCTCGCGGGCCTTGTCGATCGAGTAGAACGTCTCGTCACGCCCCATCTGCCGACTCAGCTTCACCCCGTCGTAGAAACGGTCCAGGACCTGCTGGGTCGTCTCAGCGACGGACATATCGGCGTTGGCGACGTTGAACATCTCGAAGCCGAGCCCGTCGACCTCCAGACAGCGCTGCACCATCTGGCCGAGGTCGCGGGTGTCGATGTAGGCGAAGATGTTGCGGCGCCTCAGCGACGGGTCGGCCAGGTAGGCGGGGAACTTCTCGGCGTACTCGTGCGGCTCGATGACGTTGTTGATGCGCAGACCGTAGATGTCGCTACCGGTGCGGGCCTGGAAGGATCGCGCAGTCACCTCGCCGGCCACCTTGGACATGGCGTAGGCGTCCTCGGGGACCGTCGGGTGGTTCTCGTCGACCGGCACGTACTGCGGTCGGCGCTCACCCTGGGCGAAGCAGACTCCGTACGTGGTCTCCGAAGAGGCGAACACGATCTTGCGCACCCCGAGCCGCGTCGCGGCCTCGAGCACGTTGTAGGTGCTGAGCACGTTCGTCGCGTAGGTCTTCGCGTCAGACGTGAGCAGGATGGCCGGCACGGCGGCGAAGTGCACGACGGCGTCATAGGCAGGCTGCTGCGCCAGCTCGAGCTCGTCCATCCTCGCCAACCCGGCCAACGCCGAGTAGGTCTCTCCGACGTCGGTGAGGTCGACCCTCAGGTCGGCTACGGCCGGGTCTCGCAACGGGACCAGGTCGGCGGTCGTGACCTGGTGACCGTGCTGAGCCAGGTAGGGCGCGACGTGCCTGCCGGCCTTGCCGCTGCCTCCGGTGAAGAAGATGCGCATGTCGCGATCAAACCACTGCGGCATCCGACCGACCTACGCGGGGCCGGCTCGGGTCGCGGCGCGGCGCCGTCCGACGCCCGCTTGCAAAGGTCAGGCCAGGTTCAGGCAGGGTCGCCGGGTCAGGGCCGGGCGAGCGTCACCGTGCGCACGCCGTGCAGATGCAGGTCGGTGCGGTGCAGCAGCGCCTGCGGGCCACCGTCGTCGAGCAGGGCCTCGAGCGTGAGCCGGTCGTCGGCGTCGAGGAGGTCGCCGAGACCACGCGAGAGTCGGTCGAACCAGGCTCGGGCGTACGGGCCGGCCAGCGGGTGCACCGGCGAGCGTTCGTCGATCACGAAGTCGTGCTGGTCGACGACGGTCCATCCCGCCTGGCCGAGCACCGCAGCCCAGGACGCACCCAGGGTCGGCAGGGCCTGCGCGTGGACCTTGGCCAGCGCCTCGAGTGCCCGCGTCTCGAAGCCGGCTCGGCCGACGCCGAGATCGTCGGGCAGGAAGCGTAGGGGCTCGTCGAACTCGGCCACGGCGATCAGCCCGTCGCCTCGGGTGATCTGACGCAGCTGCGAGAGCGAGCGCGTCGGGTCGGTGAGGTGGTGCAGCGACATCGAGGCCCACGTGAGGTCGATCGGAGCGAGGTCGGGCCAGCCGGTGTCGAGGTCGGCCACCAGTGTGCGCACCCGCTCACCCAAGCCGGCGGCCTGTGCCTTGGCGTTCACGCGAGCGAGCGACTGCTCTGAGACGTCGACGGCGACGACCTCGCCATGGGGCAGCCGGCGGGCCAGCCCCAGCGCCCCGGTGCCGGCCCCGAGGTCAACGACGCGGGTTCGCGTCACCCGATCACCATCGTGCCCCTGTGTCACGGCGGTCGTCACCCGGTCGAGCGCAGCGTCCCAGTAGTGCCGCAGGACCTGCCCATCGAGGTCGAGCAGATCGTCGAGCTCGACCTCGATCGGCGAACCGTCGTGGTTGTGGGCAGGTACGCCGTGACTGTCGGCTGGGCCGAGCTTCTCGTGGGTTCGGGGGGTTCGGGGGGTTCGGGGGGTTCTGGGGGCTCGGCGGGCTTGGGGGGCGTTTTCGGGTGGGGCGTGCGACATGACTCCCACCGTAGGAGGTGCTTGCGCCGCAAGCATATGATCTTGCCAATGACGCAAGAAGCCGACCTCGACTCCGTGATCCGTGCCCGGGTTCGCGGTCTGCGCCTCGCCCTCGGGTGGTCCCTGGATGCTCTCTCCAGGCGGTGCGGTCTCAGCGCCTCGACGCTCAGCCGTATCGAGACCGGGCATCGCCGGATCGCCATCGACCAGCTCAGACCCATCGCTCGAGCCCTGGGCACGAGCATCGACCAGCTCGTCGAGCTCGCGGGCGACGACGACGTCGTGATCCACCCGCGCCGTGACACCGCCCACGGCCGCACGACGTGGCTGCTCACCCGCGAGGACGAGCCCCACGGCCTCGTGGTGGCGAAGATGCGGATCACGGCTCGGCGCCACTCCGGCCCGCTCGGCGTGCACCCGGGGCACGAGTGGTTCACCGTGCTCTCGGGAACCGCCAGACTGCACCTCGGTGATCGCGTCGTGCTCGTCGAGGAGGGCCAGTCGGCGCAGTTCTCGACGATGGTGCCGCACGCGATCCCCACGGCCGATGACCCGGTCGAGATCATCGTCGTGCTGGACCGCGACGGACGTCGGGCCCATCTCGACCCGGCGCCTGAGTGAGACCAAGTGCTGGTGGGCCCGCTGCGTCGGGCTGAGTGAGAGGGGAGCTCGGAGCGGCAGCAACGAGCGCCCGTTAACAGAACTAGTCTCGGCGGATGAAGATCCAGGAGCTCGACTGGGGCGACACCCCCTGGGGTGCCATCAGCCTTCGCCGGCGCTGGGACCGCATCACGGAGCGAGACGTGCACGAGGTCAAGCTCGGCGACGACTTTCTCATGTCCAGTCAGTTCACCACCGGTGAGCGTGAGCTGGCCCGGATCGGTCTCGCGGCTGTGGCCGGCACCTCACTGACCGTGCTGGTGGGCGGGCTCGGGCTCGGTTACACCGCGGTGGCGGCGCTCGACGACGACCGGGTCACCGAGCTGACCGTCATCGAGGCCCTGCAGATCGTCATCTCCTGGCACGATCGCGACCTCATCCCCGACACCCAGGGGCTGTCCTCCGACCCGCGGGTGCGTCTCGTGTGCGACGACTTCTTCGACGTGGTTCGCGCAGGTCGTGCCGACCGAACCTATGACGCGGTGCTGCTGGACATCGACCATGCACCCGACTGGCTGCTCCGTGACGACCACGGTGACCTCTACACGGCCCCGGGGTTCGCGCGAGTCGCCGCGATGCTCGCCGACGACGGGGCCTTCGCGCTGTGGTCTGACGAGCCACCCGAGCCGGAGGTGGTGCGGCGGATGGCCGAGGCCTTCGAGCAGGCCGACGCCCAGGTGGTCTCGTTCCCCAACCCGCTCACCGGTGGGGAGTCGGCCAACACCGTGTACCTGGCGGTCCGCCCTCGTCGCTGAACACGCCGTCCTCTCACGGCGTCCGGCTCGGGTCATCGCCTGACCGGATGCGGCGGACCGCGCGTGGTCCAACACGACGCCAGCGCAGGACACCAATACCGACAGCATTTCGGCGCTCACCGCGGCGAGACCGGCGGAGATCAGCAGCAGGCGGTGCTGCTCCTTCGTGTCCTCGAGCACCAGCGGCATCCCGGCGGCCAGGCCATCGACGGTCCCGGCCGGGGGAGCCGATGTGGAGCTCGTCGGCTGTGGATGTGGCGAGAACCCGCGGTTCCGGAAGGCTCATAGACTGCAGGCCCATGAGCGCCCCATCGTCGCGCAACCGGGTCGCGGCCTCGCTCGTGCGGCTCGGCCCGCACGGGGCCGCCCATCGGGTTGCACTCCGGGCTGGCACCTCGGTGCTTGTCCCGCTCCTGGTGCTCGTGCTCGTTGGACGGGTGGAGTGGGCCGCCTTCGCCGTCTTCGGAGCCTTTGTCAGCCTCTACGGGCGCCACCACACGCGGGCCCAGCGCGCCGGGATGCAGGCGGTCGCAGGCTTCTTCCTCGTGGGCGCTGTCACGCTCGGCACCGTGGTCGCGCTGGTGCCCGACTCACGCTGGCTCGTCGTCGGGCTCGGCGCCCTGCTCGCAGCCGCCGGCTCGCTGACCTCCGACGCGTACGGATGGCACCCTCCCGGGCCGATCTTCATCCTCTTCGGGTTCGCGGTGTGCGGTGTGCTCCCGGCGACACCCCTGGACGTACCTCTCGCGTTCGGGGTCGCCGCCGCCAGCGCCCTCTTCTCGATCTTCGTCGGCAACCTCGGGGCTCTGCGTGACCCCGGCGCCTGGGAGCGCCCTGTACCGCCGAACCCGCAGTTCGCCGACGCCTGGAACGCGCCCGGCGCCCGGGCTCACCTGCTTCGCTACGTCGTTGCGTTGCTCGTTGCCGGCGGCGTGGCGACGGCTCTCGACTGGCAGCACCCGTACTGGGCGATGGTCGCGGCGATCGCGGTGCTCTCCGGCCCCGACCGGTCATCGCGGCTGACCCGGTCGGTGCACCGCGTCATCGGCACGTTCATCGGGATCGGGGTTGCTGCCCTGCTGCTCTCGCTCGACGTGAACGGCGTGGTCGCCGTGCTCGTCATCGCGGCCCTGCAGGTGCTCGCCGAGCTCTTCGTCGCACGCAACTACGCAGTGGCCCTGTTGTTCATCACTCCCCTGGCGCTGCTCGTCGGTCAGCTGGTGCGCCCCGCTCCGGCCGGGCCGCTCGTGCGTGACCGCCTCCTCGAGACGGTGCTCGGCGCCGCCATCGCGGTCGCCGTGCTGCTGGTCGTGCCGGATCGGCTGCGCCAGGCCGAAGGTGAGCCCGTCTGACGCAACCCGAGGAGCGGGTGTGAGCAACGATCCGGGATGCCGCTGACCCCGCCGCGACACCGCATCCTTCGAACGCCGGCGGGATGCGGCATCCGGCAATCGGGCCGAGGTCACTGCCACCCGGGTGGCGGCCGCTAGGTCTGCTCCGGTCGATTGCGTGACGAAAACGCTTGACGTTGCTAACGTGAAGAGCACGGTCGCCCTGGCGCACAGCTCGCTTGGAGGCGGCAGATCGGGGACCGCGAGCGATCTCAAGTCGGTCGAACCGGGCCGGCGGGAAGCGGGTCTCGGTGAGCACGACGATGAACAGCAAGCTGACGGATGCGTTGATCAGCACTCGTCGGTTCTTCACCCCCAAACAAGAGGTTTCTCCCGACGGGCGAGCCCTGATCAAGGTCGGCGGGCGCTCCGGTGATGCCTTCTACCGCGACCGATGGAGCCACGAGAAGGTCGTCCGGTCGACGCACGGGGTCAACTGCACGGGCTCTTGCTCCTGGAACGTCTACGTCAAAGACGGGATCATCACCTGGGAGACCCAGGCCGTCGACTACCCGACCACCGGGCCCGACAAGCCGGAGTACGAGCCGAGGGGATGCCCCCGCGGGGCGTCGTTCTCGTGGTACACCTACTCGCCGACCCGCACCCGATACCCGTACATCCGCGGCGTGCTGTTGGAGATGTACCGAGAGGCCAAGGCGAGGCTGACCGACCCCGTGCTCGCATGGGCCGACGTCACCGAGGACCCGGAGCGTTCGGCTCGCTACAAGAGCGCCCGCGGCAAGGGCGGCCTGGTCCGAGCCTCGTGGGACGAGGCCATCGAGATCGTCGCTGCCGCCCACGTGCACACCATCCGCAGGTGGGGGCCTGACCGGGTCGCCGGTTTCTCGCCCATCCCAGCGATGTCGATGGTCTCGCACGCCTCGGGCGCGCGCTTCGTCAACCTCATCGGCGGGTCGATGCTCAGCTTCTACGACTGGTACGCCGACATGCCGGTCGCCTCGCCGCAGGTGTTCGGCGACCAGACCGATGTGCCCGAGTCGGGGGACTGGTGGGATGCCGGCTACCTGATCATCTGGGGCACGAACGTCCCGGTGACCCGCACGCCTGACGCGCACTGGATGGTGGAGGCGCGCTACCGCGGCCAGAAGGTCATCGTCGTCTCGCCCGACTACGCCGACAGCACCAAGTTCGCCGACGAGTGGCTGCCGGCCGAGCCGGGCACCGACGGCGCGCTGGCGATGGCGATGGGCCACGTCATCCTCAAGGAGTTCTACGTCGATCGCCAGACGCCGTACTTCACCGACTACGTCAAGCAGTTCAGCGACCTGCCGTTCCTGGTCACCCTGGATGCCGCCCACGACGCCGACGGCGAACTCACCCACACCGCCGGCAAGTTTCTCACCGCCGCCGACCTGACTGACGAGATCGAGACCGAAGCCGAGAACGCGGCGTTCAAGCCGGTGCTCGTCGACGCCACCACCGACCGGATCAGAGTGCCGCACGGCACCCTCGGGCACCGGTACGGCGAAACGGGCGAGGGCAAGTGGAACCTCGACCTGGGTGACATCGAGCCCAGGCTGTCGTTGCTCGACGGCGCCGAGGTCACCGTCTCGGTCGACCTGCCCCGGTTCGACGCCGGGCAGGGCAACGTGGGCGTCATCCGTCGCGGGGTGCCCGCACGCCGGGTGGCCGGCCGGCTGGTGACCACCGTCTTCGACCTTTTGCTGGCTCAGTACGGTGTCGGGCGGCCGGGGCTCCCGGGCGAGTGGCCGACCGGTTACGACGATGCAACCTGCCCGTACACGCCGGCCTGGCAGGCGACGGTCACGGGGGTCACCGCAGAGGCGGCCGAGCGGATCGGCCGGGAGTTCGCCCAGAACGCTGTCGACTCCCATGGCCGCTCGATGATTCTCATGGGGGCCGGGACCAACCACTGGTTCCACTCCGACACCATCTACCGCACGTTCCTGGCGCTGACCACGCTCACCGGTTGCCAAGGCGTGAACGGCGGCGGGTGGGCCCACTACGTCGGCCAGGAGAAGGTGCGGCCGCTCACTGGCTACACCCAGCTGGCCAACGCGCTCGACTGGATGCGCCCGCCGCGCAACATGATTCAGACCGCCTACTGGTACCTGCACACCGACCAGTTCCGGTACGACCAGTTCGGCGCCGACACGCTCACCGCTCAGACCGGCAAGGGCCAGCTGGCCGGCCAGACGACCGCCGACGTCATCGCCCAGTCCGCCCGCCTGGGCTGGATGCCGTCCTACCCGACCTTCGACCGCAACCCGCTGTTCATCAGCACCCAGGCGCGCGAAGCGGGCCAGAGCACCGCCGACTACGTGGTCGACGAGCTCAAGGCCGGGCGGCTCAAGTTCGCGGCGGAAGACCCCGACGCGCCGGAGAACTTTCCCCGGGTTCTGTCGCTGTGGCGGTCCAACCTGTTCGGCTCGTCGGCCAAGGGCAACGAGTACTTCCTCAACCACCTCTTGGGTGCGTCGCACACCATCAGCGCCCATGAGACCCCCGAACGGCACCGCCCCAAAGACGTCAAGTGGCGCGAGGAGGCGCCCACCGGAAAGCTCGACCTGCTCACCACCCTCGACTTCCGCATGACGAGCTCGACGCTGCTGTCTGACATCGTGCTGCCGGCCGCCACCTGGTACGAGAAGTACGACCTGTCGACCACCGACATGCACCCGTTCGTCAACTCGTTCAACCCCGCGATCTCTCCACCCTGGCAGTCGCGAACCGACTGGGATGCCTGGCAGCAGATCTCTCGGGTCTTCAGCCGACTGGCGGTGCGCCACCTCGGCAAGCAGACCGACGTCGTCGCCGCCCCGCTGACCCACGACACGCCCGACGCCATGGCGCTACCCCACGGCCGGGTGCTCGACTGGAAGCGCGGCGACTGTGAGCCGGTGCCCGGGGTGACCATGCCGCGGATCATCGAGGTCGAGCGCGACTACACCGCCGTGGGCGACATGATGCGGGCAGTGGGGCCGCTGGTGGACACCCTCGGCGCGACGACCAAGGGAGTCACCTACGACCTCACCCGCGAGGTCGCTGAGCTGCGGGAGATGAACGGTTTCGTTCGCGGCGGTGTCGCGGACGGCCGGCCCGACATCCTGCACGACATCCAGGCCTGCGAGATGATCCTGAGATTCTCGGGCACGACGAACGGGCACCTGGCGACCGAGGGTTTCAAGACGCTGGAGAAGCGCACCGGGCGTCAGCTGCATGATCTCGCGTCCGAGAACGAGGGCCACCGGGTCACGTTCGTCGACACGCAGCGCGGCCCGGCACCGGTGATCACCTCCCCCGAGTGGTCGGGGTCAGAGACCGGCGGACGTCGGTACTCGCCGTTCACGGTCAACGTCGAGCGGCTGAAGCCCTGGCACACCCTGACCGGCCGGATGCACTGCTACCTCGACCACGACTGGATGATCGAGCTCGGTGAGGGGCTGCCGACGTTCCGGCCGCCGCTCGATATGACCGCCCTCTTCGACGAGCCGGCGATCGGGGACACCCCGTCGCACGGGGTCTCGGTGCGCTACCTCACACCGCACAACAAATGGTCGATCCACTCCGAGTACCAGGACAACCTGTTCATGCTCTCGCTCTTTCGTGGCGGCCCGGGAATCTGGATGAGCCCGCAGGACGCCGAGAAGATCGGCGTGCGCGACAACGAGTGGATCGAGGCGGTCAACCGCAACGGGGTGGTCACCGCCCGAGCGATCGTCTCTCACCGGATGCCGGAAGGCACCGTGTACATGTACCACTCGCAGGACCGGCTCATCGACATGCCGCTGTCGGAGACGTCGGGGGAACGGGGTGGGAACCACAACTCGCTGACGCGGCTGATGATCAAACCCACGCACCTGGTCGGCGGGTACGCCCAGCAGACCTACGCCTTCAACTACATGGGCCCGACCGGCAACCAGCGCGATGAGGTCACTGTGATTCGTCGCCGCAACCAGGAGGTGACCTACTGATGCAGGTCATGGCGCAGATGGCGATGGTGATGAACCTCGACAAGTGCATCGGGTGCCACACGTGTTCGGTCACCTGCAAGCAGGTGTGGACGAACCGGTCCGGCGCTGAGCACATCTGGTTCAACAACGTGGAGACCCGACCCGGCCAGGGGTATCCGCGCACCTACGAGGACCAGGAGAGGTGGAAGGGCGGCTGGACCCTCAACCGTCGAGGCCGCCTCAAGCTGAAGGCGGGCGGCCGGCTGAAGAACCTCTCCACCATCTTCGCGGCCCCCTATCTGCCGGGGATCAAGGACTACTACGAGCCCTGGACCTACGACTACGAGAATTTGACGACCGCCCCGGCGCAGAAACACATGCCGGTGGCGCGCCCCAAGTCGCTGCTCACCGGCGAGAACACCACGATCACCTGGTCGTCGAACTGGGACGACGACCTCGCCGGCTCGGTGGAGAACACTCACAACGATCCGGTGCTGGCGAAGGTGAGCGAGAAGATCAGGTTCGAGTACGAGCAGACCTTCATGTTCTACCTGCCGCGGATCTGCGAGCACTGCCTCAACCCCGCCTGCGTCGCGGCCTGCCCGACCGGCGCGATCTACAAGCGCGCAGAGGACGGCATCGTGCTGGTCGACCAGGACCGGTGCCGCGGCTGGCGGCAGTGTGTGACGGGGTGCCCGTACAAGAAGATGTACTTCAACCACAAGACCGGCAAGGTCGAGAAGTGCACGTTCTGCTACCCGCGGATCGAGGTGGGGCAGCCGACCATCTGTTCCGAGACGTGCGTGGGGCGGCTGCGGTACCTGGGGCTCATGCTCTACGACGCCGACCGTGTGCTGGAGGCGGCCGCAACACCCGATGAGCGCGGGCTCTACGAGGCCCAGCGGGATGTCTTCCTCGACCCGAACGACCCCGAGGTGATCCGCGAGGCGCACGCGGCCGGCATCCCCGAGGACTGGATCGAGGCCGCTCGCCGCTCACCTATCCGCGCGCTGATCAGCGACTACAAGGTCGCGCTGCCGCTGCATCCCGAGTACCGCACCATGCCGATGGTCTGGTACATCCCACCCCTGTCACCGGTCGTGGATGCCGTCAGCGAAACGGGAGAGGACGGCGAGCGCCACGAGAACCTCTTCGCCGCCATCGACCGGCTGCGAATCCCGATCGAGTATCTCGCCGGACTGTTCACCGCCGGCGACACCAGGCCGGTGGACGGCGTGCTGCGCAAGCTCGCGGCCATGCGCTCCTACATGCGCGACATCAACATGGGGTGGGAGCCCAACGAGGCGATCCCCGAGTCGGTCGGCATGACCGGTCAGCAGATGACAGACATGTACCGGCTGCTGGCGATCGCCAAGTACAACGAGCGCTACGTCATTCCGCCGGCGCACTACGAAGATGCTCACAAGCTGGAGAACATCGCCACGGAGTGCTCCCTCGATGTCGACGGCGGGCCGGGCATGGGCGGCAGCGGAGACACGGGCGGCATGGGCGGCATCGGCGGCATCGGCGGCATGGATGGCTCCTTCGCCGAAAACCCCGCCAGGGGAGGCGGTTCCCCGGTTCCGTCCCGTCCGGAGGGGGTGCGGATCAACCTGTTGAACTGGAACGGCAGAGGGACCCCGGAGGGGCTGTTTCCCGACGCGGCCGACGCCTCCACCAAACCGACCGACCCGGCCCACCCGGGCACGGGGGGCTAGCCATGGCGCCACGGGTCCCGAACCTCAAATACTCCGAAGACGTGCTCACCCGTACCTGGCAGGCCGCGTCGGTGCTGCTGGACTACCCCGACCAGACCCTCTTCGCCCGGATGGACCTGCTCACCGAGGTGGCCGCCAGCCTGCCCGTCAAGCTCGGTGCCGGCCTGCATGCCACCATCGAGCACCTGCGTCGCCAGCCGCTGCGGGTCTCGGAGAGCGACTACGTCGACACCTTCGACACCCGTCGACGAGGCTGCCTGTTCCTCACCTACTTCTCCAACGGGGAGACCAGGAAACGCGGACTGGCCCTGCTCCGGATCAAGCAGGTGTACACCCGGGCCGGCCTGGTGCTCACCGACGACCAGCTGCCCGACCACCTCTGCGTCGTGCTCGAGTTCGCGGCGACCACCGACCAGCGCGCCGGCGTGAAGATGCTTCTGGACAACCGGGCCGGGCTCGAGCTGCTGCGCCTGCATCTGACCGAGATCGGCTCCCCCTGGGGCGGGGCGGTGGAGGCCGTGTGCGCCACCCTGCCGCCGCTGAAGGGCAAGGACCACGAAGCCGTGCAACGGCTGATCGCGGACGGGCCCGCCGATGAGCAGGTCGGCCTGAGCCCTTACGGGATGCCAGAGCTGGCACCGACCTCTGGAGGCGTGTGATGAACAGTGACCTGGACCTGTTCCTGTGGCTGATCTTTCCCTACATCTGCCTGACGATCTTCGTGCTCGGCCATGTGTGGCGGTACCGCTACGACAAGTTCGGCTGGACCTCCCGATCGAGCCAGATGTACGAGCGCGACATCCTGCGGTGGGCCAACCCGATGTTCCACTTCGGCATCCTGGCGGTCTTCCTCGGCCACGTCATGGGCCTGGGCGTGCCGCAGACCTGGACGGCCGCGGTGGGGATCTCGGAGGGGATGTACCACTTCCTCGCCATCTCCATCGGGGTGGTCGCCGGCATCGGCACGATCGTCGGGTTCGTCGGCCTCGTCTACCGGCGGCGGTTCACCAAGGCCGTCATGGGCGCGACCAGCCGGATGGACAAGCTGATGTACCTCGTTCTCGGCCTGGTGATCGTGCTCGGTCTGGTCAACACCGGCTCCCAGCTGGTGGGGGACTACAACTACCGAGGAGGTGTGTCGGTCTGGTTCCGCAGCATCTTCTACTTGAGCCCCAAGCCCGACCTGATGGTGGCCGCACCGCTGAGCTTCCAGATCCACGCCATCCTGGCCATCGGCCTGTTCGCGCTGTGGCCGTTCACCCGCCTCGTGCACGTCTTCACCGCGCCGCTCGGCTACGTCTTCCGCCCGTACATCCTGTACCGAACCCGGGATGCGCACGAGGGGTCCAGGTCACGCCGTCGCGGCTGGGACAAGGTCGACACCATTCCCCGCCGCCGATAGGCCCCGGTTCGACCTGACCGTTCGAGCAGACCAACCGTGAACATTGGAGATGACGTGAAGGAAACCCTGAACAGCTTCGGAGCACGGGACCAGCTGCGAGTCGGCGAGGAGTCCTACGAGATCTACGCCCTTGACCGGGTAGAGGCGGCGGCGGGGCTGCCCTACAGCCTCAAGGTGCTGCTCGAGAACCTGCTGCGCAACGAGGACGGCGTCATCGTTCACGCCGATCAGGTTCGGGCGCTGGCCGCCTGGGACCCGACGGCCCAGCACGGCACCGAGATCCAGTTCGTTCCCGCTCGCGTACTGCTGCAGGACTTCACCGGGGTGCCCTGCGTGGTCGACCTGGTCGCCATGCGCGATGCGATGAAGGCGTTCGGTGGAGACCCGCAGAAGATCAACCCCCTGGTGCCGGTCGAGCTGGTCATCGACCACTCCGTGATCGCCGACGTGTTCGGTCGCGAGGACGCCTTCCGCCGCAACTCCGACCTGGAGTTCGAGCGCAACCAGGAGCGGTACCAGCTGCTGCGCTGGGCCCAGCAGGCGTTCGACGACTTCTTGGTGGTGCCACCAGACACGGGCATCTGTCACCAGGTGAACCTGGAGTACCTGGCCCGGGTGGTGTTCACCAGGGAGGGCGCCAACGGGTTGATGGCCTACCCCGACACCCTGGCCGGCACCGACTCACACACGCCGATGGTCAACGGGCTCGGCGTGCTCGGCTGGGGCGTGGGCGGCATCGAGGCCGAGGCGGCCATGCTCGGCCAACCGATGAGCATGCTGATCCCACAGGTGCTCGGGTTCAAGCTGACCGGTGAGCTGCCCGACGGCGCCACCGCGACCGACCTGGTGCTGACCGTTGCGCAACGGCTGCGCCAAACGGGGGTGGTGGGCAAGTTCGTGGAGTTCTACGGGCCCGGTGTGGCCAATGTGCCACTGGCGAACCGCGCGACGTTGGGCAACATGAGCCCGGAGTACGGCTCGACCTGCGCGATCTTCCCGATCGACGACGAGACGCTGAGGTACCTGCGCCTGACGGGGCGCCCCGAGAAGCAGGTCGCCCTCGTTGAGGCCTACGCCAAGCGCCAGGGCCTGTGGCACGACCCGCACCACGAAGCGGTCTACTCCAAGACGGTCGAGCTCGACCTCGCCACTGTCGAGCCGTCGATTGCGGGGCCGACCCGGCCCCAGGACCGGATCGCGCTGAGCTCTGCCCAGCAGGAGATTCGCCACCTGCTGGCCAAGCAGGCAAGCCCGGCCCAGACGGCCGGCCCCACCGGCCTCGACGAGGCCTCCTCGGAGTCCTTCCCGGCGAGCGACCCGGTCGCGGTCACGGGTGACCACGAGTCTGACCGACCGAGCGGCCCCACCTCCCCCAGTGACGAACACGCCTGCCCCTCGGACCGCGTGGTCGTCTCGTTCGACGACGGCACCGCAGCGAGCATCGACCACGGGTCGGTGGTGATCGCTGCGATCACCTCGTGCACCAACACCTCGAACCCATCGGTCATGGTGGGTGCGGGGCTGCTGGCCAAGAAAGCGGTCGAACGAGGCCTGTCCAGCAAGCCGTGGGTGAAGACCTCTCTTGCGCCCGGGTCCCGGGTGGTCACCGACTACTTCGACCGTTCCGGCCTGACGCCCTACCTGAACCAGCTCGGCTTCAACCTGGTCGGCTACGGGTGCACCACCTGCATCGGCAACTCCGGCCCGCTCATTCCACAGGTCAGCGACGCCGTGAACGACCGCGACCTCAACGTCAGCTCGGTGCTGTCGGGCAACCGCAACTTCGAGGGCCGTATCCACGGCCAGACCAAGATGAACTTCCTCATGTCACCACCGCTGGTCGTCGCCTATGCACTCGCCGGAAGCATGCAGGTCGACCTGACGCGCGACCCGCTTGGTCACGACCAGGACGGCAATCCGGTGTACCTGCGCGACATCTGGCCGACCCCCCACGAGGTGAGTGAGATCGTGGACCGGTTCGTGCAGGCCAAGATGTTCACCGACGGCTACGCCGACGTGTTCTCGGGTGACGAGAACTGGAAGAGCCTCGACCTTCCGTCGGGAGACATGTTCGAGTGGCAGGACTCGTCGAGCTACGTGCGTTCGCCACCGTTCTTCGACGGCATGCCCCGCGAGCCCGAACCGCTGGCAGACATCGCCGATGCACGGGTGCTGGTGCTGCTCGGTGACTCGGTGACGACCGACCACATCTCACCCGCCGGCGCCATCAAGAAGGACTCACCCGCAGGCCGGTATCTGGTCGAGCAGGGCATTGCGCCGGGTGAGTTCAACTCCTACGGCTCCCGGCGAGGCAACCACGAGGTCATGATCCGAGGCACGTTCGCCAACATCCGGCTGCGTAACCAGCTCGTCCCCGGAGTGGAAGGTGGCGTGACCCGCTCCCTGCCTGGGGGCGAGGCGACCACCATCTTCGAGGCCGCCTCCCGCTACGCCGCCGAGGGCGTGCCCCTGATGGTCATCGCCGGCGCCGACTACGGCTCGGGGTCCTCGCGGGACTGGGCCGCGAAGGGCACGCTGCTACTCGGAGTCAAGGCGGTGCTGGCCACCTCGTTCGAACGGATCCACCGGTCGAACCTCATCGGCATGGGCGTGCTGCCGCTGCAGTTCCACCAAGGAGAGTCGGCGCAGAGCCTCGGGCTCACCGGCGAGGAGCTCTTCTCGATCGTGGGCCTCACCGGCGCAGAGACGGTCCCGGACCACGTCACCATCCGTGTCCAGAGCGACGTTACGACCCGAGAGCTCTCCGTAAGGGTGCGCATCGACACCCCCGCCGAGAAGGCCTACTTCCGCCACGGCGGGATCCTCCAGTACGTCCTGCGGTACCTCCTCGACGCCGAAGACGACCTTCCCGCTACCGGCGACCCGGCGCCACAGCACCATGATGTGTGAGCGGAAAGACGCCTGGGGTCAGGCTGAGCTGATGGCCGCATCGGCAGGGTCGGGGATGATCACCGGTCGGCCGGCTACGGCGCCGGCCAGCACCTGCACGAACAGCACCCCGAGCACGCCCGCCAGCGGTAGCGACCAGCCGCCTTCGGCGTCGTGCAACAGTCCGAAGCCGAAGGGGCCGACGGCGGCGATCAGGTAGCCGACGCTCTGGCCGAACGCAGAGACGGCGGCGGTCGAGGAGGGGGAGCGGGTCTTCAGCCCGAAGAGGCTGAGCACGAGGGGGAAGGTTCCAGAGCCGACGCCGAGCATGACGGCCCACAGCCAGGCGCCCTGCGCCGGGGCGAGGAGCAGACCGGTCACGCCGGAGATCGAAACCAGTGTCAGGCCGACCGTCCACGGGCGCTGGTCGGCCCGCCGCGCAGCCAGTGCCGGCGCGAGGAACGCGACGGGCACCCCGGCGACGATCGAGACCGACAGCAGCAGGCCGCTCTCGCCTGCCGAGAAACCGGCATCCGAGAAGATCGTCGGTAGCCAGCCCATCTGTACGTACGCGAGCACGGCCTGGGTGCCGAAGAAGACGGCCAGCGCCCACACCATCGGCTGGCGAACCAGGTGCGAGAGGGGAGTCCCCCTGGAGAGTGACGACTCCGAC
The DNA here is from genome assembly GCF_001758225.1 of Humibacillus sp. DSM 29435. Taxonomy (GTDB): domain Bacteria; phylum Actinomycetota; class Actinomycetes; order Actinomycetales; family Dermatophilaceae; genus DSM-29435. The sequence continues at coordinate 107,805 of NZ_MAST01000001.1, forward strand.
GAGTCGGCTGCCGAAGCCCGATCAACCGTTGCGGCGCCCAACCCGCCCCGCGATCTCATCACCACGACCCAGACGGCTGTGCCGACGAGGGCGAGCACCCCCCAAGCACCGAGAGCAGCCTGCCACCCGAAGAGGTCGGCCAGCGGGGCACTGACCGCGGCGGCGGTCGCGGAGCCGGCGGCCAGGGCCGCGGTGTAGACGCCGGTGATGACACCGATCCGCGTCGGGAAGTGGGTCTTGACGACGACGGGCAACAACACGTTGACCAGAGCGATGCCGGCGCAGGCGAGCAGGGTGCCGGCCAGCAGGGTGGCGGTGCCGCCGGTGACCCGAGCGAGCAGCGCGACCCCCAGCAGGCCGGCCGACCACCCGATCACGGTCTCGGCACCGAAGCGGCGAGCCAGCGCCGGAGCACTCACCCCGACGACGGCGAAGCACACGAGCGGGATCGAGGTGATGAGGCCGGCCAGTGTCGAGGAGAGCCCGGTGTCGGCCCGAACCTGCACGAGAACCGGGCCGATGCTGCTGATGCCCGCGCGCAGGTTGAACGCCGCCAGCAGGATCGCGAGCAGGGGCGCCCCGCCGAGAGCGAGCCGGCGACCTTCACGCCCGGTGGGTCCGGATACGTCAGAGCGGCCGGCAGCACGGCTGGCACGGGTCGTCCGAGCTGCGGTCGGGGCGGGTTGCTGATCGGGCACGACCCAGCATAACATCAGATCATCTGATGTTTGGAGGGCGAATGGACCGTCGAGGTCTGGTCGAACGGGTGGTCGACGAGCTGAAGAGTCTCGTGGCCGCCGGCACGTGGGTCGTCGGCGAGCGCATCCCGGCCGAGGGGCCGCTGGCCGCGCAGCTCGGGGTCGGTCGCAGCACCGTGCGGGAGGCGGTTCGGGCCCTGGCCCACGTCGGCATCCTGGAGGTGCGTCAGGGTGACGGCACCCGGGTGCGCGCCAGCGACGAGCTGACGGTGCTCATGAACCGACGGATGGGCGGCGTCGAGCACGGCCACATCCTCGAGGTGCGTGCAGCCCTCGAGGCCGAGGCGGCGCGTCTGGCCGCAGAGCGGCGAACCGCGTCAGACGTCGAGGCGCTCGGCCGTGCCCTGGTCGCGCGCGAGCTGGCCTGGGCGGCGGGCGCGCTCGGCCCATGGGTCGATGCCGACCTCGACCTGCACCTCGGAGTGGTCGACGCGGCGCACAACCCGTTCCTTTCCCGGGTCTACCGCGGGTTCCTCGACGAGCTGCGCGCCAGCATCGAGGCCTCCGTGGCTGACGGCCTGACGGGCACGACCCATATCGACCACTCTGCCCTCGTGGCTGCTATCCGCGCCGGCGACAGCGCTGCCGCGGTCGAGTGTGTGCGCGCCGTGATCCACGAGGTTCACACCGCCACGGATCCGGCGACGTCGGCTCTCTAGTCGGTGCGCGAAGTGCGGCCCGGCGTGGGCGCGCTCTCGCGTTCGGGGCATCGACCAGGATGCCGTGACGTTCCGGTCGTGCGACCGACGGGTGCTCGGCTCTGGCCTGGCCGTGCGGACCCCTCCACCCTCAGCCGCAAGGTGGCAGACCTGACTCTCAAGGGTTTCGCAGCTGTGATGCAGGTCACTAGGCTGAAGAGCGTCTGCTCTTGAAATTCCGCAGGACGGACTCTAATATCCATAATACGGAATCAAAGATGCTCCGATCGAGAGGCCCTCAATGACACGCCCCAGCCCCGGATACGCCATCACCATGCGTGTCGCTGCCCCCGCCGGGTTCAGCGCGACGTCAGAACTCGCGGCCGCCGCCGCCTCCGCCGGGGCTGAGATCACCGCCCTCGACATCGTCGAGTCGACCCATCAGGACGTCGTGGTCGACATCACCGCCAACACCGAGGACGAAGCCCACGCCGCTCGCGTGAGCGCTGCTGTCGACGCCCTCGAGGGCGTCACCGTGCGCAAGGTCAGCGACCGCACCTTCCTGATGCACCTCGGCGGCAAGCTGTCGGTCGAGTCGAAGGTCGAGCTGCGCAACCGCGACGACCTCTCCCGCGCCTACACCCCCGGTGTGGCCCGGGTCTGCCTGGCGATCGCCGCGAACCCGGCCGACGCCCGTCGGCTCACGATCAAGCGCAACACCGTGGCCGTCGTCACCGACGGCACCGCTGTGCTCGGCCTCGGTGACATCGGCCCCGCAGCCGCCATGCCGGTGATGGAGGGCAAGGCGGCCCTGTTCAAGCGCTTCGCCGATGTCGACGCCTGGCCCGTGTGCCTCGACACCAAGGACACCGAAGAGATCATCATGATCGTCAAGGCCATGGCCCCGGTCTACGGCGGCATCAACCTCGAGGACATCTCGGCCCCCCGCTGCTTCGAGATCGAGCGCCGACTGCGTGAAGAGCTCGACATCCCCGTCTTCCACGACGACCAGCACGGCACCGCCATCGTCGTGCTCTCGGCCCTGATCAACGCCCTTCGAGTCGTGGGCAAGAACATCACCGACACCAAGATCGTCATCAGCGGCGCGGGCGCCGCGGGCAGCGCGATCGCTCGCCTCCTGCACGCCCAGGGCGCCGAGAACATCATCGCGTGCGGCCGCAACGGCTCGCTCCACGCCGGCGAGACCTACACCGACGAGCACCGCCAGTGGCTCGCCGAGAACACCAACCCCGACAACGTCAAGGGCACCCTGCACGAGGTGCTCGTCGGTGCCGACGTCTTCATCGGAGTCTCGGGGCCGAACATCCTGCAGGCTGAGCACATCGCCACCATGGCGCCCGACGCCATCGTGTTCGCCCTGGCCAACCCCACGCCCGAGATCCACCCGCTGGATGCCGCCAAGCACGCGACCGTCGTGGCCACCGGTCGCAGCGACTTCCCGAACCAGATCAACAACGTGCTCGCGTTCCCGGGCCTGTTCCGGGGGCTGCTCGACGCGGCCGCCTCCGACATCACCACGCCCATGCTCGTGGCCGCCGCCGAGGCCATCGCCAACTGCGTCAGCGCCGACGAGCTCAACGCCAGCTACATCGTGCCGAGCGTGTTCGACCCCAGAGTCGCCACCTCGGTGGCTGCAGCGGTCGTCGCCTCGGCCCACGCCCACGGCCTCGCCACCGTGAGCGCCGAGGGCGACGACAGCCTCGACAGCGGCGCCATCGTCGCCGGTACCGACACCAGCACCCACAACCACGGAGACGCATCATGAGCATCGAGGTCACCGACCGCAACCCGGTCGCCGGAGCCGACGAGATTCTGACCGACGAGGCGCTCGCCTTTCTCGAGAAGCTGCACGTGAAGTTCGCGGCCCGCCGCGACGAGCTGCTCGCCGACCGTGGGGCCAAGCAGGCAGCGGCATCCGCGGCGGGGGGGCTCGACTTCCTGCCCGAGACCCGCGAGGTGCGCGAGTCCGACTGGACGGTCGCCCCGGCGCCGCCGGCCCTGCAAGACCGTCGCGTCGAGATGACCGGCCCCGCCACGCCCGAGAAGATGGCGATCAACGCCCTCAACTCCGGCGCCAAGGTGTGGCTCGCCGACCTGGAAGACGCCAGCTGCCCCACCTGGCCGAACGTCGTCAGCGCAATCCGCAACCTGCGTGACGGCGCCCGCGGCACCCTGTCGTTCACCAGTGACGACGGCAAGGATTATCGGCTGCGCACCGACGCCCCGCTCGCCGTGGTCGTCACCCGCCCCCGCGGCTGGCACATGAGCGAGGCGCACGTGCTCGTCGACGGCCAGCGCACGGTCGGTGGCCTCGTCGACTTCGGCCTGCACTTCTTCCACCTCGCGCAGCTGCTGCTCGACAACGGCCACGGCCCGTACTACTACCTGCCCAAGATGGAGAGTCACCTCGAGGCCCGCCTCTGGAACGACGTGTTCACCTTCGCCGAGGCCGAGCTGGGCATCGAGCACGGCACCATCCGCGCCACGGTGCTCATCGAGACCATCCCGGCCGCGTTCGAGATGGACGAGATCCTCTACGAGCTGCGCGATCACGCCTCGGGCCTCAACGCCGGCCGCTGGGACTACCTCTTCAGCATCATCAAGTACTTCCGTGACGCCGGCTCGCAGTTCGTGCTCGTCGACCGCGCCGACATCGCCATGACGGCGCCGTTCATGCGCGCCTACTCCGAGCTGCTGGTCAAGACCTGCCACCGGCGCGGCGCCTTCGCCATGGGCGGCATGGCGGCCTTCATCCCGAGCCGCCGTGACGCCGACGTCAACGCGGCCGCGTTCGAGAAGGTGCGCTCCGACAAGACCCGTGAGGCCGGCGACGGCTTCGACGGCTCGTGGGTCGCGCACCCCGACCTCGTGCCGGTCTGCCGCGAGGTCTTCGACAGTGTGCTGGGCGACCGGCCGAACCAGGTCGAGCGCCAGCGCGACGACGTCAACGTCACCGCCGACCAGCTGCTCGACATCAGCTCGGCCAAGGGCGCCAACACCCTCACCGGCCTGCGCGGCAACCTCTACGTCGCGCTCGCCTACACGGCGGTCTGGCTCTCGGGCAACGGCGCCGTCGCCATCCACAACCTCATGGAAGACGCTGCCACCGCCGAGATCTCGCGCTCACAGGTCTGGCAGCAGATCGCCAACGCCTCGGTGCTCGACGACACGGGCGACACCGTCACCCGTGACCTCGTCTCGCGCCTGCTCGACGAGGAGGCCGAGCGGCTCCGTAGCGAGGTGGCGGCTGACGACTTCGCTCGCTACTACGAGCCGGCCAAGGCCCTCATCGCCAAGCTGTGCCTCGACGAGGCCTTCGTCGACTTCCTTACCCTTCCCGCGTACGAAGAGGTGATCTGAGATGGCGGATGCCGTTCTGCCCGACGACTTTCTGCGCGGGGTCGACGCCGAGCTGGGTGACACCGACGACATGCTCGAGCAGGCCTACCCCGGCGACGACGGTCGGCGCCAGCCCGTTCACACCGTCTACGTTCCGGCCGACCGCTACACCCCCGCGCTGCCGGGGCAGTGGGGCGCTGCTGCGCTCGACCTGGTCGAGCAGCACGGCGGGCTTTCCGCCCTTGCCGCCGACCTGGGCCTGACCGGTGACGTGGCCGAGCAGGTCGCCGGCCGCGTTGACACGAAACTGCGCACGGCCCCCATCGAAGACCTGCGCCTCGACTTCGAAGACGGCTACGGCGACCGCGGCGACGCGGCCGAAGACGCCGACAGCGTCACGGCGGCCGGTGCCGTAGCCGACGCCTTGGAGGCCGGCACGAGCCCCGACTTCATCGGCATCCGCTTCAAGTGCTTCGAGGCGCCGACCCGACGCCGTGGCATCCGCACCCTCGACCTCTTCCTCGGCTCGCTGCTCGAGCGCGTGGGACAGGTGCCTGAGCAGCTCGTGCTCACCTTCCCGAAGGTGAGCACCGTCAGCCAGGTCGAGGCGATGGTCTCCGTCTGTGAGGCGCTCGAGTCGGCGCACGGTCTTGAGCGGGGTGCGCTGGGCTTCGAGATCCAGGTCGAGACGCCTCAGCTGATCCTCGGCCCCGACGGGTCGGCCCCGGTGGCCACCGCCATCCACGTGGCCGGCGGGCGGGTCACCTCGCTGCACTACGGCACCTACGACTACAGCGCCTCGCTGCAGATCGCGGCCGAGTACCAGGCGTCAGACCATCCCGCGGCCGACCACGCCAAGACCGTCATGCAGCTAGCCGCCGCCGGCACAGGGGTGCACCTCTCCGACGGCTCGACCAACGTGCTCCCTGTCGGGTCGCCCGAGCAGGTGCGTTCGGCCTGGGCGCTGCACGCCGGTCTGGTCGAGCGCGCCCTTCGGCGTGGCTACTACCAGGGCTGGGACCTCCACTTCGGCCAGCTCCCGACGCGCTACCTCACGACCTTCGCCTTCTACCGCTCCGGGTTCGACCGGGCCGCAACGCGGCTCGCGAACTACGTGTCAAAGACCGAATCGGCCATCATGGACGAACCGGCCACCGCCCGGGCCCTGTCCCGCTTTCTCCAGCGCGGTCACGCCTGCGGAGCGATCGACGAGTCCGAGCTGATCGCGACCACCGGTCTCGGCGCGGCCGCCATCGCCGCCCTGGCCCGACCGCACTCCGACACCGAGAGTCTGCGCGCGAGCGCCTGACTCGTCTTCCGCAGCGGGCCCCAACCGCCCCAGACCCTCATCAAGGAGCAGACCATGACCACAGACCGCACCGTGCTTTCCGTCGGTGACTCCGCCCCGGAGCTCGACCTGCAGAACCAGAACGGCGAGACGCGCTCGCTCACGCAGCTGCGCGGCAACGCGGTCATCGTCTACTTCTTCCCGAAGGCGTTCACGCCAGGCTGCACCAAGGAGGTCTGCGACTTCCGTGACAGCCGCAGCGACCTCGAGCGAGCCGGTTACACCGTCTTCGGCGTCAGCGCCGACTCGCCAGAGACCCTGCGCGAGTTCGCCGACGCCAACGGGGTGGGGCACGACCTGCTCTCCGACCCCGACCACGTTGCCGCGAAACGGTGGGGTGCCTTCGGAGACAAGGTCGTGGGCGGCCAGTCGATGGTCGGGCCGCTCCGCTCCACCTTCGTCATCGACGCCGACGGCGAGCTCACCTCGGTCGAGTACTCGCTCGACGCCAACACCCACGTCACGGCCCTTCGCGCCGACCTCGGAGTCTGACCTCGCCCAGCCTGACCCACCCGCTCCAGCTCTGCTCTACCCCTGTTGACCCGGCTCCATCGCTCAAAGGAGAGCACCCATGACCGAGAAGTTCACCCCGGCAGTCGCCGAGGTTCATCCTGTGGATGAGAAGCTGCCCATCCCGCAGATGATCCTCTACGGGCTGCAGCACGTGCTCAGCATGTACGCCGGCGTCGTCGCCGTTCCCCTGATCGTCGGCACCGCGCTGAAGCTGAGCGGCGCCGAGATCACCTACCTCGTCTCGGCCGGCCTGTTCATCTCGGGCCTCGCCACCCTCCTGCAGACCATCGGCGTCTGGAAGATCGGTGCCCGTCAGCCGATCGTGCAGGGCACCTCGTTCGCAGCCGTGTCGACCATCCTCGCGGTCGGTACGGCCCAGGGCGGCACCGAAGGGCTGCGCGCCGTCTTCGGCGCACTGCTCGTCGCGAGCGTCGTGGCCTTCTTCCTGGCTCCGGTGTTCACCAAGCTGCTCCGGTTCTTCCCTGAGGTCGTCACGGGCGTGGTCATCACCGTGATCGGTATCGCGCTGTTGCCGGTTGCGATCAAGTGGTCGGCCGGCGGGGCGGGAAGCAAGACCTTCGGTGACCCGAAGAACATCCTGCTCGCGGCCATCACGATGGCCATCATCGTGATCATCTACCGGTTCCTCCCCGGCTACCTCAGCCGCGTGGCGATCCTCCTGGGGCTCGTGCTGGGCACGGTCGTGGCGATCCCGTTCGGCCTGACGAACTTCGGCAAGATCACCGAAGCCTCGATCTTCCAGCTCACGACACCGTTCCACTTCGGCATGCCCACCTTCGCCGTGGGCGCCATCGTGTCGATGTTCATCGTGATGCTCGTCATCATGACCGAGACGACCGCCGACATCCTGGCGATCGGTGAGGTCATCGACAAGCCCGCCGACCGCGACACCGTTACCAACGGTCTGCGCGCCGACATGGGCGCCACTGCGTTCGCGGCCATCTTCAACGGCTTTTCGGTCAGCGCCTTCGCCCAGAACGTGGGCCTGGTCGCCATCACCGGCATCAAGAGCCGGTTCGTGGTCGCCTGGGGCGGCGTGATCCTCGTGCTGCTGGGCCTCTTCCCGATCTTGGGCGCGCTCGTCAACCTCGTGCCGCTGCCGGTGCTCGGTGGCGCCGGTCTGGCGCTGTTCGGCACGGTCGCAGCGAGCGGCATCCGCACGTTGAGCCGGGTCGACTTCTCGGGCAACGCCAACATCGTCATCGTCGCCTACGCGCTCAGCATGGGCATCATCCCGATCGCGGTGCCGGGCTTCTACGACAAGTTCCCCGACTGGTTCATCGTTATCTTCGACTCGGGCATCACGGCCGCCGCCGTCACCGCCGTGCTGCTCAACTACATCTTCAACATCGTCGGTCGCAAGGGCGACGTCGAGGCTCCGATCTTTGCCGAGGCGCCGGCGCCGATGTCGATCTCCGACGAAGACGAGGAGCGCCTGACCAGCGAAGGGCTCCGCAAGGGCGCCCGCCGCGACTACCACCCCGACGCCGGCCAGGGCCACCCCGGAAGCGTCTGGGAGCCGCGCCACCTCGCAGACCGCGACGCCAACCGGACCGCAACACCCGACCAGCCATCACAACCGACAAAGGAGTCGAACAATGAGTGAAGTCATCCTTACGGCCAACCAGTACGGCAAGGCCGAGAACCACGTCGTGCGCATCAACCGCGACACCGACCGGCACGAGATCAGCGACCTGCTCGTCACCTCCCAGCTGCGGGGCGACTTCCTCACCGCGCACACCGAGGGCAACAACGAGCACGTCGTCGCGACCGACACGCAGAAGAACACCGTGTTCGCCTTCGCCAAAGACGGCATCACCTCGCCCGAGGCCTTCCTCCTGCGCCTGGGAGACCACTTCACCAGCGAGTTCGACTGGGTCACCGGTGGCCGCTGGGCCGCCGAGAAGTACGGCTGGACGCGGATCAACGACCACGACCACAGCTTCTACAAAAGCTCGCCCGAGACCCGCACCGCCGTGCTGGTGCGCGACGGCGACGACAACACCATGATCAGCGGCTTCTACGGCCTGACCGTGCTGAAGTCGACCGAGTCGGGCTTCGTCGGCTACCCGAAGGACAAGTACACGACGCTGCAGGAGGCGGAGGACCGTATCCTCGCGACCGACATCGCGACCCGGTGGCGCTACAACACCACCGACGTCGACTTCGACGCCACCTACGAGAGCGTCAAGGATACGATGCTCACGACCTTCACCCAGGGTTACTCGAAGGCGCTGCAGCACACGATGTACCAGATGGCCGAGGCCGTCATCAGCAAGCACGACAGCATCGACGAGGTCAAGTTCAGCTGCCCGAACAAGCACCACTTCACCTCCGACCTGAGCTACGCCGGGTTGGACAACCCCAACGAGGTGTTCTACGCCGCTGACCGGCCCTTCGGGCTGATCGAGCTCACCGTGGCGCGCAAGGGCGCGCCCGAGAAGCCGGCCCCGTGGGTCGGCATCGCCGGCTTCTGCTGATCCAGCTGCAGTAGCGAAAATCCTCCACCCCCGCTCGCCAACACCACTGGGAGAACCGATGACCGCCGAGACCAACAAGAACCACAGCCCCGCTCACATCGACCGGGAAGAGCTGGGGGAATGGTCTGAGTCGTTTGACCAGCTGGTGCGCGAGCGGGGGGTGAAGGGCGCCTCCGCCGTGCTACGGATGCTGGGTGAGCGCGCAGCGGTATCCGGCATCGACGGCGCCGAGCCCGTCACCACCGACTACGTCAACACCATCCCGGCCGACCAGGAGCCTGACTTCCCCGGCGACGAAGACCTCGAACGCAAGTACCGACGCCTGTTGCGTTGGAACGCCGCGGTGCTCGTGCACCGCGCTCAGCGCCCCGACATCAGCGTGGGCGGCCACATCTCGACCTATGCCGGCGCCTCGACGCTGTACGAGGTCGGCCTCAACCACTTCTTCCGCGGCCCCGACCACCCGGGTGGGGGCGACCAGGTGTTCTTCCAGGGTCACGCCTCACCGGGCATGTACGCCCGCGCCTACCTCGAGGGCCGGTTGTCAGAGGAAGACCTCGACGGCTTCCGCCAGGAGAAGTCCAAGGCGCCGCACGCCCTGCCGAGCTACCCCCACCCGCGGATGATGCCCGACTTCTGGCAGTTCCCGACGGTGTCGATGGGCATCGGCCCGATGAACGCCATCTACCAGGCGCAGCTCAACCGCTACCTCACGGGCCGCGGCATCAAGGACACCTCCGACCAGCACGTGTGGGCCTTCCTCGGCGACGGCGAGATGGACGAGCCCGAGTCGCGTGGCCTGCTGCAGCTGGCCGCGAACGACAAGCTCGACAACCTCACCTTCGTCATCAACTGCAACCTGCAGCGGCTCGACGGCCCGGTTCGAGGTAACGGCAAGATCGTCCAAGAGCTCGAGGGCTTCTTCCGGGGCGCCGGCTGGAACGTCGTCAAGGTGCTGTGGGGCCGCGAGTGGGACACCCTGCTCGAGAAGGATGCCGGTCGCGACCTCGTGCGCGTCATGAACGAGACCGTCGACGGTGACTACCAGACCTACAAGGGTGAGTCAGGTGCCTACATCCGTGAGCACTTCTTCGGTCGTACCGACGCCACGGCCAAGCTCGTCGAAGACCTGACCGACGACCAGATCTGGAACCTCAAGCGCGGCGGGCACGACTACAACAAGGTCTACGCCGCCTACCACGCGGCCACCGCGGGCAACACGACCGGCCGTCCCACCGTGGTGCTGGCCAAGACGGTCAAGGGCTACGGCCTGGGCGCGAACTTCGAGGCACGCAACGCGACCCACCAGATGAAGAAGCTCACGGCCGCTGACCTCAAGGCCTTCCGCGACCTGCTGCACATCCCGATCAGCGACGAGCAGATCGACGCCGACCCCTACAACGTGCCGTACTACAAGCCGGCCGACGACTCTCCCGAGATCCAGTACCTGCAGGAGCGTCGGCGAGTGCTCGGCGGCTACGTGCCGTCGCGCCGCACCACGGGCACCGAGGTCACGGTGCCCGATGTGTCGGCGTTCGCCACGTCGCGCAAGGGATCGGGCAAGCAGATGGCCGCCACCACGATGGCGTTCGTTCGCGTGCTGCGAGACCTCATGCGCGACAAGGGAGTCGGCCACCGCGTCGTGCCGATCATTCCCGACGAGGCCCGTACCTTCGGGATGGACTCGTTCTTCCCGACGGCCAAGATCTACAACCCGGCCGGGCAGAACTACGAGGCCGTCGACCGCGCGCTGTTCCTGAAGTACACCGAGTCGACCAAGGGCCAGATTCTGCACACCGGCATCAACGAGGCCGGCTCGTTCGCCGCCTTCACCGCGGTGGGCACCTCGTACGCCACCCATGGCGAACCGTTGATCCCGGTGTACGTCTTCTACTCGATGTTCGGCTTCCAGCGCACCGGTGACGCGATGTGGGCGGCCATGGACCAGATGGCCCGCGGCTTCATCATCGGCGCCACCGCCGGTCGCACCACCCTGACCGGTGAGGGCCTGCAGCACGCCGACGGCCATTCGCCGATCCTCGCCGCCACCAACCCGGCCATGAAGATCTACGACCCGGCCTACGGGTACGAGATCGCCCACATCGTCGCGGCCGGCCTGGAGCAGATGTACGGGCCCGGCAGCAGCAGCAAGCCCGAGTCGAACGTCATGTACTACATCACCGTCTACAACGAGCCGATGCTCCAGCCGGCCGAGCCCGACGACGCCGACATCGACGGCATCATTCGCGGGCTGCACCGGGTGGCAACGGGTTCCGGCGACGGACCGCAATGCCAGCTGATGGGCTCGGGGGTCTCGGTGCCGTGGGCGCTCGAGGCCGCGAAGCTGCTCGCCAGCGACTGGGGGGTCAGCGCCGACGTGTGGTCGGTCACCTCCTGGGCCGAGCTGCGCCGCGACGGCCTGGCCGCCGAGGAGCACAACTTCCTGCACGCCGACGGCGAACGGCGCACGGCCTACGTCACCGAGAAGCTGAAGGATGCGGTTGGCCCGGTCGTCGCGTCGACCGACTTCGCCTCTGAGGTGCCCGACCAGATCCGGCAGTTCGTGCCCAACGCCTTCGCCACGCTCGGTGCCGACGGCCACGGCTTCTCCGACACCCGCGCTGCAGCCCGTCGTTTCTTCCACATCGACGTGCACTCCATGGTGGTGCGCGCGCTGCAGCTGCTCGCCGACGACGGCAAGGTCGATGCCTCCGTCGCCCGTGAGGCGGCTGAGCGTTACCGCCTTCTCGACGTCAACGCCGGCACCACGGGAACGGCGGGCGGCGACTCCTGACCCGCAGACTGATCCGCCGCTTGATCCTCAGCCGGGCCTGTCTAGGGTGAGGGCATGCGAGTTGTCGTCATCGGCGGAACCGGGCACATCGGTAGCTTCCTGCTTCCCCGGCTGGTCCGCGCCGGCCACGAGGTGGTCAGCATCAGCCGGGGGCAGCAAGCCGGCTACGTCGACGACGATGCGTCCGCGCAGGTGCAGCACGTCACCGTGGACCGGGTCCAGGAGGACCAGGCGGGTAGCTTCCCGACCCGGGTCGCGAAGCTGCAGGCCGATGCCGTCATCGACCTCGTCTGCTTCACGCTCGAGTCGGCTACGGGCCTCGTCGAGGGGCTGCGCGGGCACACCGGGCACCTGGTGCACTGCGGCTCGATCTGGCGTCACGGTCCCAGCCTGAGGCTGCCGGTCACCGAGAAGAACGGCGCGCCGCCGGTCGGCGAGTACGGCATCGCGAAGGCGGCGATCGCCGCGATGCTGAAGCAGGAGTCCAGCTCTGGAGGCTTGGTGACCACGTCGCTGCACCCGGGCCACATCGTCGGGCCGGGCTGGCACCCCATCGGTCCTCTCGGCAACGTCGACCCCACGGTGTGGCAACGGCTCTCGGCCGGTCAGCCCGTTGAGACTCCCGGGATCGGCGCCGAGACCATGCATCACGTCCACGCCGACGATGTCGCCCAGGCCTTCGAGGCGGCTGTCGGCCACCGTGATGCCGCTGCCGGTGAGGACTTCGATGTCGTCGCCCCGTCCGCTCTCAACGTGCGGGGCTACCTGCAGACTGCGGCATCCTGGTTCGGTCAGAGGGTCGAGCTGAGCTCGGTCACCTGGGAGGCGTTCCGAGCCGGCACCGCGCAAGAGCACGCGGACTGCAGCTGGGAGCACCTCATGCGCAGCCATTGCCTCAGTATCGACAAGGCCCGCACCGTGCTCGGGTACACCCCGCGCTACGAGCCAGACGAGGCAGTGCTCGAGTCGGTGCGCTGGCTCATCGACCATCAGCAGCTCGAGGTCGCGAACCCGCTGACCGTCTAGCCTCAGGTCAGCGGGCGGTCGGAACGTACTCGCGCACGACCCGGGTGCTGGTCACTGACCCGTCGGCGGCGCGCTTCGTGGCGATGACGCGCTTCGGGGCCTTTCCCTTCTCGACCCACTGCTGGATGTCGGTGAGCCAGTCGACGGTGTCCTCACCCGGGCCGCCGGTGCAGTGGTAGACGCCGGGGAGCAGGAACAGCCGCATGAAGCCCTTGGTCTGAGCGTGACCGCCGGCCCGGGCCATGACGTCGCGAACGTAGTCGACCGTGCCTCCAGGGGTGATGAGTGGGTCGGCCCAGCCGTGGTAGATCATCAGCTTGCCTCCCGCGCGCTCGAAGGGCTGGAGGTTGGTGTTGTCGGCGTTGTAGATGCGCGCCATGTAGTCGAGCTTCTTGGCGTCGCGGGCCGGGTCGAAGTCGAACAGGTTGTAGGTCAGGCCGGGGTCGCTGCGGAACGCCAGATAGCGCAGCACCTCCTGGGCGTAGTTGCCGCCACCGGAGAGTGCAGTGTCGGTGCCGATCGAGTACCCGGGCCAGCCTGCCTCTGATCCTCGGGCCAGCCCGGCGGGGTAGACCGTGCGGCCACGGCTGTCGACCGGGGGCGCGTAGAAGGCCCGCGCGACTCTGACCTGCTCGCCCGTCAGGCACGTGGGTTCGTCGGTGCCTGAAGCACACTTGACGACGGCGGGGTCGACCGTGCACCGGTCGGGGTTGGTCACGACACCATCGAGGCGGCCGTCCTTGCCGTCACAACGCGCCAGGACCGCAGCCGAGAGCACCCTCGCCTTGGCCTGCGTGAGGATGACGGTTCCGTCGGACCGACGGTTCACCGTCTCGAGGTAGCCCTGGGACAGCGTGGCGAGATAGTTCTGGTAGAGCGCGGGGGCGCCCGCGACGATGCCGTCGAAGTCGTGCGGATACCGCTGAGCCTCGGAGAGTGCCTGGCGCCCACCGGTGCTGCACCCCTGGAAGTACGAGTAGGCCGGTTGCGTGCCGTAGAAGCGCTTGGTCAGGGCCTTGCCGGCCTGGGCGGTCACGTGGGGCGAGCGGTAGCCGAAGTCGATCTCGCCGGGTCGGTTGTTCAGGGCCCACGTGCCGTCACCCGAGCCACCGACGTGACCGGTGTCTTCCGCCGCCACGGCGAAGCCGCGCGACAGCGCTTGACCGCACGAGGCGATCGGAACCGCGCCGCAGAAGCCTCCGCACCCGGTCTGGAAGTACCGACCGTTCCAGGCCTCGGTCGGCAGGCGCAGGGTGAAGTGGATGCTGGGACTGATCGTGCCGGAGAGCTCGCAGAGGGCCGCGTCGGTGCCCGTAGCGGGCACCGTGGTTGCAGCGGTCACCCGGGCCGTGCCGCGCTCCACCTTCACCGTCTGGCCCATCATCGCGCCGCAGTCGCGCAGCACTGCCGACGGCCGGCCCGGATGGGGGGAAGCCGGGCCGGCCTGACCGGCCTGGGTCGGTACCGCGGCTCCCACGGCGACCAGAAGACTCAGCACCGTCGCGAACACAGCACGGAGGGTGGTCGGTCGAGCGGGCTTCAGGCGGCGCATATGGGCTCCCAGGCTCCGTTCCCCGGGATGTTGACCCGGGGACACCCCCACAGTCGAGTGCAGCTGGCAGCTCGCGTCAAGGGGGTGGAGTCGTTGTGGTGCAAGCAGTTTCGTCGCTGTTCCGCCCAGCGAGCCGAATCGGACCGGTCGTACCGTCAGGGGGAACGGGGGCTGGTCAGCCGGCCAGCAGCACTCTCGCCGCCGCGGCCAGAGCCCGAGTCGGCGACGGCACCGGTGCGGTCGGTGACCCCGCCTCGATCACGGCGCCCACCACCTCGTCAGCCATCTCACGTGAGAGCAGACCGCCGACGTTGCCACGGAACTTGGCCACGACCTCATCGACCGACAACGGGTCGTTCGGGTTGCCGCGCGCGTTTCGCACCTCGCCTCGCCCGCTCCGCCCGTCGCGCAACCGAAGAGTCACCGTCGCGGGCCGCTCGCGAGGCAGAGCCGAGCTCAGGTCAGCCCGTTCGTGCAGAGAGACCCGCCGGGCCAGGGCGGCCACGTCGTCACGACGGAGCTGTTCCGGCAGGTAGGAGCCGGCATCGAGAACCCCGTCGACCAGCAAGGCGGCCATGGAGTACGGCAGTGAGAAGCGGGCCTGCATGTCAGAACCGATGTCGACCTGCGACAGTGAGGCCGCGAACGCGAAGGTCTCGACCTCGATGCTCTCGACGTCGTCTGCTTGTAGGGGAGCAGGCCGGTGTGGGCCGGGGGCCGTGTCGCAGCAACGGTCGTGACGCGGCGATGACGACGACGGTGCGAGGTCAGCCAGAGCGGCCCGGGCGGCATCGAGCGCTGGGTGGATCCAGCGGGCACAGGCGTAGGGCTTGAGGTAGCTCTCGAGCAGGGTCCAGCGCCGCCCGAGCCCACCGACGACGAGGTCGAGGTCGAGGTCGGTGCAGACGGCGCCGTCGAAGAGGCGTCGGTAGAGGGAGTCGTCGGTTCGGGCGCCGGCGGCGACCCGGTCTGCGGCACTGGCACCGTAGTAGGCGCCGAGGCCCGTCCACGCGTTGCGCACGGTGCCGCCCCGCATGGGCACGGCGAGGGTGGCCGCGAGCGGCAGGTTCGAGCCGAGCAGAAAGGCGTGGCCCAGCAGGTCGGGGGGCAGCTCGCGCAGCAGCCCGGCCGCCACCGCCGCGGCGCCCGGGCCGTGCACACCGTGCGGGTGCAGACCCGGTCTCAGGGATGATGCCCGGCCGCTGCGCATTCCGATCTCGCTCGCGACCGTGAACACCTCGAGCAGTCGCAGGTCGTCGAGGTCATGGCCGGCCGCCCAGTGCAGCACCACCGGCAGGACGTGCGGGGCGGGGTGGGCCGTCGGCACCGGAGGCAGCCGGTGACCCTGCGGGTGGAACGAACCTCCGGAGTCGGCGTCGAGCCACGTGGCCGCGGTGCCCAGGGTCATCAGTCGCGCGAAAGGGGCTGCCCTGCTTGCGACCTCGGTGTTCGCCAGGGTGGCGCCGAGCTGCTGCACCGGCGGGTAGCGAAGGCCGCCCGCCAGCGCCCCGAGGGTGTCGAGCAGCAGCAGACTGCTGAACGCTCGGACGGGTGGGGGCACCTGGGCGAGCCGGGTGTCGGCAGCGAACCTGGAGACGGCATCGCGAATCGGCGCGTTGGCTGCTGCACCGGGCTCGGCGCCGGTGGTCGGAGGGGTGCTCATGCGAGGTCGCCTCTCTCGGTCGACGTGGGGTCGGGTGGGGTTCGTCGGGCCAAGCCGGCTCGCATCGCGGACCCGAGGGCTTCCAGCCGGTCGAGCACCCCCGGCAGGGCGCCGGCGACGATGATGCCGTCGATGCCGGCTGACGCCAACCCCGCGACCGTGTCTGCGATGGCCGGAGCAGTGTCGATGAGCAGGAAGCGTCGGCGCACCAACCGGCTCACGTCGTCGTCATCCTCAACGCCGCTGTCATCGCGGCTGTCATCGCGAGGGTGATCACCGCCGTGCGTGTCGGTGGCGGTGTGCTGCTGCGCCCCGTGGCGACGGTAGTCATGGGCCTCGGCCAGTCGCCGCACCGCCGCGACCTGGTCGTCAGCGAGGCCGAACCAGTCGGGGGCGTTGGCCATCCGCATGGCGCACGACCCGAGCAGGGGAGCGGCCGCCGCGGCCGCCGACCGTGGGTCGTCTACGACGAGCGCCCGGACGAAGAGCCAGACCCGCGTGGTGGGTTCGGTCTCTCGGGCGAGCCGCACCGCGCGCGCCACCGTCGCCTGGTCGACGCCGACATCGAGCAGCACGCCCCCGAGCTCGGCTGCGGTCGCGGTGACGGTGCGGGGGCCTGAGGCCGCACCGAGCAGACGACCCGGCAGCCGGTCGTGCCCTCTCTCGTCGCGGAGCAGCTCACGGAGCGACCGCATCGTCATGCGGTACTCGGCAAGAGTGGGCGCGGTGATGCCCTCGTTCGCGACAGAGCTCTCACCCCGCCCGACCACGGTGAAGGCTCGGCCCGGATGGTGCTGCTCCAGGGTGCGTAGTGCGCCCGCGACCGTCGTGGGGTGTCGCAGCCCCAGGCTGGCCACGACCGGTCCGGCCAGGGCGGCGTCGGTGCTCGCGAGCACCCGCCCGGTCTCGACCCACCCATCGCGAAAGAGGCGGGGGCTGTCGACGAGACCGATGCCGTCGAACCCGGCCGACAGTGCTCGCTGCGTCACCGCGACCGGCTCGCTGTCAGACCAGCGGCGGGCGAGGTTCAGCATCAGGGGTGGAACGGAAGCGCTCATGACGCACCGACAACCGATGTCACGGTCAGCTCGAAGGTCTCGGCCACGCCTACGACACCGACCGCGTGCAGGCGGGTCGCCAGCCAGCCGGCAGCCAGGGTGTGACCGAGCAGGAGGCCGTTGTCGTCGGTGGTGCGGGTGAGCGGATGCACCACAAGGAGGGCCCCCGCCACATCGACGAGAGCGCGTGCCGCTGAAGAGCTCCGGTCGGGGGAGCCACCCGTCGCGACGAAGGCACACACCGCCGCGGCCGTGACCCAGCGAGTCACCCCGGCGACGGCTGTCGGCCCCTGCGCCACCTGCACGACCGTGTCGGCCCGTTCGGCCTCGTTCAGCCCGGCTTCGACTGCGGTGGTGAGCATCGAGGACTCTCGTTCGACGCCGCAGGCAGTCGCAAGCAGCGTCAAGCCGTCGAGAAGAGCGACGCGATCGACCGAACCCTCGACGACAGGAGCAGCACTGGCCGCACGGTGGATTCGGGACCCGTTCCACAGCAACGCGGGAAACACTCCGGCTCGGCGGCTCAGCCCCAGCAGGTCGAGACCGTTGGGCATCCCCGTCTCATCGGCAGCGACGGCTCCGAGCTCGTCGGCCCAGGCCGTCAGGTCGGCTGGCACGGGCGCAGACCGCAGGGCGTCGAGCCGGCTGATCGAGTCGGCAACCTTGACGTTCAGCGGGTCACCTCGGTGCTCTCGGTGACGAGGTAGAACCGGAAGTCGGTTCGCCCGCCCGGGCCGCGCTCACTCGGGATCGGGTGCTCGTCGAACCACGCCAGGTAGCTGGCGTAGGCCTGCTCGTCGGCGTAGTGCATCTCGGCGATCCGGTAGAACGAGAGGCCCTCCGGCACATCGGCCGAACCACCGGAGGCCTGGCGGACCGGTCGCAGCACCTTGTTGAAGACGATGCGGTCGAGGTGGGGGTTGGCCAGCAGGTCGGGAGCGTGCACGTCGAACAGCCAGGCCTCGTACTCCTCGGGGCTGACTCCCGGCTGGATCTCGTAACCCAGGATGGTCTTGATGCTCATGGTGCTCCTCGCTTCGGTTGGTCTGTCGGATTTCCGGGCCACGCCCTAGGGGTCGATGCGGATGGTCGTCCGCAGCACGGGGTCACCGGCCCGCCAGTCGAACGACTGGGCTCCGGCGCCGAATCCTTCGAGCCGCACGCGGTAGGGGTGTACGCGGATGCCGACGAGGTCGGCCGCCACCTGGTCTCGGTCTCGGGCGGGAGCGCGGTCATCGCCACGAGCCACCTGTTCGGCCCGGGCCCGCGCGTAGGTGTCCCAGGTCCACGCCTCGCCCATGAACTGAGCCTGGCCTCGCACCATCACCGCACGGGCCGGCAGGCGCCCGAGGTCGAAGACGTGAGGACGGTCGTTCGTGGCTCCGGGGGCCGGTGACCCGAGCCAGGCCACGAGCAGCCGGGGGTCGCGGCGAAGCTGTTCGAGACGCCGGTGTGATCGACGTTGCACGAGGTTGACGGCGAAGCCCTCCGCGAGGAAGGCAGTCATCGAACGGCTCACCGGGTAGCCCTGGGCGTCGAGGGTGGTCACCACCGCGAAGCCGGCCTCGTCGCGCACGAACCCCTCGGCGAGAGCCAACACTGCGGCATCCGGGCGGGTCATTGCGCACCTGCTGCGCAGCGGATCTGTCGGCCGAGAGCACGGGCGTCGCCACCGGTCGCCAAGGCGTGAACCGCGGCCAGCACCGTGTTGCCCGCGGCGCCGAACCTTCCGGTCAACAGGCGGGTAGCCTTCATTCCCAGTGCATCCCGGCCAAATCGATGATCGTCGTCACCACGAGGAAGCCCGGCGGTCGCCTCGCGTCGGCTCCCGTCGAAGAGCTGAACGCGCACCCGTGCCGGCCGCCCGGCCGGGTACCCCGCGTCGAGCGCCGGGTCGTGCACGACTGTGACGCGCGCGGCCAGATCGCGCACATCCACGGCGCTGATCCGGTCTGCGGTCAGGTTCGTCTCGTCGAGACGACCGTCGAGCAGCGCGACGGCCACCGAAGTGGGCACGCTGAAGCGTGCAGTCAGCTCGGAGTCGGCCACGGTGTCGAAGACGGCCGCACCGCCATAGGCGGCGACGACCACCGACTCGACGGTGCTGCCGTGGAGTCCGGCCGTCATGAGGTCGTCGACGGCGTCGTTGACTCCGTGCAGGTGGGCGCAGGTCGGGTAGGCCTTGACGTAACCGTGGAGCACCTCGAAGCGCGGCCAGGAGCCGTTCACCGCCTCCAGCGGCGCAGGGTTCCATGCCGCCGCGGCCATGGCGGCGAGATGGCGTTCGAAGGTTCCCGGTGCCGGCTCGAGCCCGGCCACCGCAGCGACGCCCTGCTCGGCTCCGAGCTGTACCGATGAGCCGAGGAAGGTGTGCGACGCGGAGTGGCCGGCGAAGACGGTGGTCGCATCGGTGAGCAGCACTGCGCCGGCTGCAAGCTCGAGGGCTCGCGAAGCAGCCGAGGTGTCTCCGGGGGCCAGCAGCCGGGCCGTTGCGGCAGCCGCGGCTACCTGCCCCCAGGTGCCGATGTCATGCACTCCGGTCGGGGTGCCACCCATGGCCATCCCGACCCGGACCCCCGCCTCATACCCGGCGAGCACGGCCGAGAGCACCTCGGAGCCGTCGGCCCCGATCTGCTCGGCGAGGGCCAGAACAGCGGGCACGACATGGGACGCCGGGTGGCCGCGTGCGAGTCGGTGCCCGTCCTGAAGCTGGTCGGCCGCCGCCGCCGTGGCGTTCAGCAGCATCGCGGTTGACGCCGGCCATGAGGCGGTCGAGCCCAGTACCGAGGCGCCACCTTCGATGTCGGCGGTTCCGGCTGCGTTGCCGGCCGAGCGGCCGGACGGACCGCCGCCGAGGAGACGGCCGTGCAGATCGGTGAGGCGACGGAGCTCGGGTCGACCCGACCCGAGGGCCGCCACGGCGACGCAGTCAGCGACCAGGTCGACGACCTGGTCGCGAACGGGCTCTGGGGCGCTGGTCCAGGAGGTCGTGGCCACGGCGCGGGCCAAGCCGTCGATGCTCACGTCGTCACCCCCGCCCGGCCCCGGCGACGAGGTTCATCAGCCGGCTGACGTCGGGAGCGGAGGGCAGGTCGAGGCCGGCGACGGCGACGGCAGCAGCCGCATCGGCGCCGAGCGACCGTGAGGCGTTCAGGCGCACCTTGGTCGCGAGCTCCTCGGTGGTCAGGGGGTTTCCGGGCCCGCCACGGTTGACGTCGACCCGAACCTCGTGGCGGGTGCCGTCGGTCGTGGTGACGCGTAGCACGGCGGGGAACTGGTGCGGAAAGATCTCGTCGCACCGAGCATCCGGAACACATCTCACCAGGGCGGCCAGGTTCAGTCGCTGCTCGTCGAGGGCGGCCTCGTCGGTGAAGTCGTCGTGGAAGACGCCGAGGCCGGCACCACCGACCAGTGCGGCGGCCACGGTGTAGGGGCCGCTGAACGCAGCGTGGTAGCCCGACCGCGGGCGCGCCTTCTCCTCCGGAGGCTGGGCGATGGTTCGCAGCACGGCCGTCGGGGCTCCGAGCTCGATCGCCACGATGTCGACGGGGTCGACTCCACGGGCCCGCATCTCGAGGGCGGCGTCGATGCCGGCGTGGGTGAAGTGGTTGCAGGGGTAGGGCTTGAAGAAGATGCCGGGCAGCTCCCAGCGTTCGCCGAGGTCGGCGGTGACCGCATCGACGTCGGCCCGGTCACCACAGAAGGCGTGGAGGAAGCCGAACCTCCCCTCGATCACTGTGGGTGGCCCGGTCAGCCCGTGGGCGGCGAGATCGGCTGCGACGACCCCCGCGTGAGCGGCCCAGCCACAGTGCACCCGCTTGACCGTGCCACCGGTACGGTTCGCCTCGAGCAGACCCGAACCCATCGAGGCCGCGATGCCCGCCGCGTGGGCGATGCCGTCGGCGTCGAGGCCGGTCACCATGGCCGCCGCGACAGCCGCCCCGACAGCACCGCAGATCGAGGTGGCGTGCTGACCCCGTTCGAAGAACTCCGAGTTGCCGAGCGACTCGTCGTAGCCCCCCATCCCGAGGCGCACGGTCACCTCGATACCGACTCCTGCGGCGTCGAGCAGGGCGGCTCCGGAGGCGCCCGTGGCCTCGGCCACGGCGAGGGCGGCGGGAATGACACTCGATGAGGGGTGCAGCACTGAGGGCAGGTGCGTGTCGTCGAAGTCGAGCGAGTGCGCCAGCGTGCCGTTGACCAGGGCGGCAGCCGCAGCAGGGACCTTGAGCCCGGTGCCGATCGCCGTCGCGTCGGTGGGGCCTCCCCACCCGCGCACGACTGCCGTCACCGCCGAGGCGGAGGTCTCGCCCCCCGCCGCGAGCGAGTTGCCCACCAGGTCGAGCACGCGCCGGGCCACGTCGTCTCGCAGCCCCGCCGGCAGCCCGTCGCGACGGGTGACGACGGCGAGGTCGGCCAGCTGCTGCACGACGGTGCGCGCCGACGCCTCGGGCGGGTTCACGCGGAGACCGCCGCGAACGGGCGAACCGGGGATCCGGTTCCACCGACGATGCGCAGGGGGGCCATCACGAACGTGAACTCGGTGAGGCCGGCGGCCGCAGCGTCCTCCAGAGCCAGGTGCTCGATGATGAAGATCCCGTGCTGCACGAGCAGGATGCGGTGCACGGGCAGAACGCTGTGCCCGGCTCCGGGCGGAATCTGTTCGTAGGCCGTGGTGTCGCTGCCGGTGGCGACGATCCCGGCCTCCGCGAGCCAGCGGGCCCCGTCGGGTGTCACCCCGGGAACCCCCTTCTCCTTGCTCAGATAGCGCGTGGCGTCGTCGAAGTGACGGGACCAGCCCGTACGCACGAGCGCGACGTCGCCTTTGCGCAGTGGGGTGCCGGCGCGGTCGAGGGCGGCCTGGAGGTCGTCGGCCCCCACGCCGTGGCCGGGGTCGAGCACGTCGACCCCCCGGGCCGCGGCCACGTCGAGCAGTACGCCTCGATGGAGGAACGCCGGGGTGTGCTCGGCTCCGAGCTCACGAAACGCTCCACCCACCTGGGCGGCGGCGGCGTCGACGCCACCGTGCATGAGGCCCTCGTGGCTGACGTGGGCGAGGGCATCGACGTGCGTGCCGACGTGGCCCCCGGTGACGATGATCTCGTTGGCGGCCGATCCGCCGTCGGGCCGCACCATGTCGCCGTGCCGACGGATGAGGGTCATCCGGAACCCGGGATGGTTCGGCGAACAGGGCATGCCCGTGAAGAAGGGCTGACCCAGCTCGACGATCGAGACGCCGGCGCTCACGGCTGCGAGCAGTGCGTCTGTGCCGGTGTGCGTCTTCTGGCTCATCAGTGGCCTCCCGATTCGGTGGTGGTGACGTGGGTGGGTACTCGGTCGAGCACGACCCGGGCGCGGGCCACGACCGCACCGTCGATGAAGCGGCCGCCGGCGTCGAGCACCGCGACCTCACCGTCGGCCTCGGCCCGGGCCGCTGTCGCGACGATCGCGCGGGCGGCGCTCACGGCATCCGGGCTGGGGGTGTAGACCTCATGCACGACCCGGAGCTGAGCCGGGTGCACGACCGATCGTCCGAAGAAGCCAGAAGCGAGACCGGCCTGGCTGGAGGCGCGGAGACCCTCGAGGTCGGCCACATCGGTCCAGACGCTCTGCACCGGTGAGGTGAGGCCTGCCGCTCGCGACGCCACCACGACCGCCCCCCGGGCCCAGTCGAGGCCGCTGGGTGAACCGACCAGCAGGTCGGCGGCGAGGTCGGCCTCGCCCAGCCCCAGCCCGACGACCCGCTCGTGCGCGGCAGCCAGTTCGGCGGCACGGGACAGCCCCAAGGCAGTCTCGAGCAGCAGCTGTAGGGGCAGGTCGGTGGTCTGCGCCACCCAGCGCACCACCGCGGCTTCCTCCGAACGGGGGAGGCGTAGCCCGTCGACACCGGAGTGCGCCATCGCCTCCACGTCGGTGCGACCCAGGGTGTCGACGGGGGGGTTCACCCGTACCCACACCTGGGGGCCCGCGGGGTCACGGCGGGTGAGGGCCGAGAGCGCGTGGTCGCGCGCTTCGTGCTTGCGGCCGGCTGGCACCGCATCCTCGAGGTCGATGACCACGGCATCGGCCACCGACGCCAGGGCCTTGGCGATGCGGTCGGGGCGGTGGCCGGGAACGTAGAGCCACGAGCGGGGGGCGCTCACACGACCCCCTTGCGTCGCAGCTCGGCCAGCTCGTCGGCATCGACGCCGATCTCACCGAGCACCTCGGCGGTGTGCTGGCCGAGCGACGGGCCTGCCGAGGTGATGGCCCCAGGAGTCTCCGACAGGCGGAAGAGAACGTTCTGCATCAGCACGGAGCCCAGCTCGGGGTCGGGCACGCGCACGAGAGTGCCGAGCGCTGCGAACTGCGGATCGGCCACCACGTCGCGCACGTCGTAGATGGGCGCGACTGCGGCCTGGGCCTGCTCAAAAGCCTGCACGACCTCGTCGCGGTCACGTGCGGCGATCCATGACCCCACCGCATCGTCGAGGAGGTCGGCGTGCTCGGCTCGGTCGGCGCCCGACGCGAACCACGGTTCGTCGATGAGCTCGGGTCGGCCGACGAGGTGCATGACGCGCTCGGCGATGCTCTGCGCGCTCGTCGAGACGGCTACCCACTGACCGTCACGCGTGGCGTAGGTGTTGCGGGGGGCGTTGTTGGCCGAACGGTTTCCGGTGCGCTCCTGCACCTGCCCGAGGGCGTCCCACACCGTGGGCTGGGGCCCGAGCAGGGTGAGGATGGGCTCGATGATCGCGAGATCGACCACCTGGCCGCGGCCGGTCGAGTCACGCGCCCGTAGGGCGGTCATCGTCGCGAAAGCAGTTGCCAGTGCGGCGATTCCGTCAGCCAACCCGAAGGGTGGCAGGGTGGGAGGCCCGTCAGGCTGGCCGGTGATCGCGGCGAACCCGCTCATCGCCTCGGCGAGCGTGCCGAACCCGGGTCGTTTGGCGTAGGGGCCGAACTGGCCGAAGCCGGTGACGCGGGCGAGCACGAGACCGGGGTTGAGTGCGCTCAGCTCGTCGTAGCCGAGGCCCCACCGCTCGAGGGTTCCCGGGCGGAAGTTCTCGATGACGACGTCGGCCTGCGTGACCAGCCGGCGAAAGATCTGCTGGCCTTCGGGGCTGCCGAGATAGAGGGTGATGCCGCGCTTGTTGCGCCCGACCACCTTGCCCCACAGGCCCACGCCGTCTTTGCTCGCACCGTGGTAGCGCACCGGGTCGCCGCGCGGGTGCTCGACCTTGATGACGTCGGCACCGAAGTCGCCGAGCATCGTGGCGGCCATCGGGCCGGCGAACAGGGTCGAGATGTCGAGCACTTTCAGCCCGGCGAGCGCGGCGGTCATGGCCGGCCCCCTGAGGTCGGAAGTCCGCCGCGCCAACCCATTCCGCGAGAGATGCGGTCGGCGGCCTCGACGACGAGTGGCACGAAGCGCTCACGCGCGACGGGCCCGACCCGATCGGCCGGGCCGCACACCGAGACCGCTCCGTGAACAGCGCCGTCGACGCCGAACACCGGTGCTGCGACCGAGCCCGCCCCGGCCTGGCGTTCGCCGTCAGACTGGGCCACCCCCGCGAGACGCACCTGGGTCAGCCGCTCACGAAGAAGGTCGTGGTCGGTGATGGTGCGCGCGGTGGTCGCCTCGAGTCGGCCCTGCAGCACGGCATCCTGCTGCTCGGGCCCGAGAAAGGCGAGGATGCACGTGCTCGAGCTGCCCGCGTGCAGCGGAAAGCGACGCCCGACCTCGACGGTCATCTTGATCTCCCTGATGCTCTCGACCTGGTCGAGGTAGACCCGTCCGCCGGGTACGAGCGCCGAAATGGTGGTGGTCTCTCCGGTGGCCTGCTGAAGCTCGCGCAGCAACGGCATCGCGACCTTGCGCAGATCTGACTCGCGAAGAGCCCGCGCCCCCAGCGCGGCAGCGGCCGGGCCGAGGTGGTACTCACGGGTGGCGGGATCTGCGGTCAAGAGGCCTCGTTGCACGAGGGTCTGCAGGATGCGGTGCACGACGGCTTTCGAGAGGTCGAGCTCGCGGGCCAGGGCCGAGACCCCGAGACTGCGGGGCCCTTGGAGAAAGGCGAGCAGCACGTCGGTGACCCGTGCTGCAGCCTCGGTGCCGGACTGCTCGCTCATCGTCCTCCTTGCCGCCAAGCGGGTCACGGTCATTGCCGTCACTGCTCGTGTCGTCACGTTCTGGGTTGTGGTGCACCTGCGTGCGTCGTGGCTCGGCTCGCTTATGAGTTTGAGCGTTCCGCTGGGAGAAACATACGTCAGATGCCGTCAAATCGGGCTGGTGAACCTCAATTTCGTTTGAGCGTAACGGTTTGAACCATTCCCTGTCGATCCCTTGACCGAGCCAACTGCCGATGCCAGACTGACTCGTCATCCGCCGTTCCGTTCTGAGGAACGACATAGGCTCTGGAGTTGATATGAGGAAGACCTGGATCGCCGGTCTGGCGCTCGCCCTGCCACTGGCCCTCGCGGCCTGTGGAGGCTCGACCCCCCCGGGAACGGCCGGGGCAGGCGGAGCGACGAAGGCCGCCGGAGAGGCGATCAAGATCGGCTCTCTCCACCCCCTGTCCGGATCCTCTGCCGCTGACGGCCAGCAGATGGACAACGCAGCCAAGCTCGCGGTCGAGGCCATCAATGCTGCCGGCGGCATCAAGTCGATGGGGGGCGCCAAGCTCGAGCTGCTGAGCGCCGACTCCCAGGGCAAGCCCGAGGTCGGCCAGAGTGAGGCCCAGCGGCTCATCCAGGAAGGCGCCGTGTCGATCGTCGGCACCTACCAGAGCGCCGTGAGCCAGAACGTGGCGGCAGTCGCCGAGCGCAACAAGGTGCCCTTCGTCATCGACGTGTCCAGCGCCGACGCCATTCTGGCGCAGGGCTACAAGTACTCCTTCCGGCTTCAGCCGAGCGGCACCGTGCTGGCCGAAGACGGAGCCCAGAACCTCTTCGACGTCTCGAAGGCGGCCGGCAAACCGGCCAAGAAGATTGCCATCCTGCACGAACAGGGCCCCTTCGGCACGGCGATCAAGGACACCTTCAGCAAGAAGGCGCAGAGCCTCGGAATGACGATCGGGCCGGTGGCCAGCTACGACGCGGCTAGCGTCTCCGACTTCACGACGCAGATGGCGGCCGTCAAGGCCTCCGGGTCTGACGTGTTGATGGTGGCCGGGTACTACCGCGACGGGGTGCTCGTCGCCAACGCGGTCAAGACCGTCAAGCCCGGTGTGAACGCGGTGTGGGGGGTGGCCAACGGGGCCTTCGACGTGCCCACGTTCCCCGGGGAGGTCGGTGCGGCCGGCGAGGGGTTCTTCGACTCCAACTACCACCTCGATGGCACCAACCCCGACACGCAGGCGCTGATGAAGACGTACCAGGCGAAGTACAAGGACCAGATCCGTACGGCCGCTGTGCTCTCCTACGACGCTGTCCGCGTGATTGCCGACTCGCTCGAACGGTCTGGCAGTGCCGACCCCACGAAGGTGCGCGACGCGATCGCGCAGACCAACCTCAAGTCGCTCATCGCTTCCAAGGGCCCGATCACCTTCGGCCCCACGGGTGAGAACGAAGGCGCTGCGCCGATCCTCATGCAGGTTCAGAGCGGCAAGGTCGTGCAGACCTTCCCCAAGGAGTTCGCTCAGACCGCACCGCGCTACCCGGCGACGCCGGCCTCGTGAACCCTCAGCCGACGGACCCCGGCACTTCTGCCGCCGACGCCGGCGAGGGCAGCAGGTCTATGACCGAGCAGATCCCCTCCGCCACGGCTCCAACCGTGGCGGAGGGTGAGGGGCACACCTCGTCACCGCGCCTGTGGGCGCGGGTTCCTTGGACGCGTGTGGCCATCGGCGTCGGGTTCTTCGTCGTGGCCATAGCCCTGGCCTACCTGCGGGCGGGCAACGGCGACGTCGTGCGACAGGCCGTGCTCACCGGCATCCTGATCGGCGGCGTCTACGGCCTCGTCGCCATGGGGCTGACCCTGATCTTCGGCGTGCTCGACATCGTCAACTTCGCCCACGGAGCCTTCCTCGCCGTGGCGCTCTACATCACTGTCACGATGGTCTCGCGGCTCGGCGTCAACCCGCTCGTGGCCCTCTTCGTCGCCGTGCCGGTCATGTTCCTGCTCGGGGCCGGGGTGCAGCGGTTCGTGCTCGCGGGCGCGATGGGCAAGCCCCTCGAGAACCAGCTGCTCATCACCTTGGGCCTGGCCCTGTTGATCGACAACGTGCTGCTGATGTCGTTCGGGCCCAACCCCCAGTCGGTGAAGCTGCCGGGCGACACCGGCGTGCAGATCTTCGGGGCGGTCGCGACGGTCTCGCGACTGTTGGCCTTCGGGGTGGCCATCGTGCTCGCCGCCCTGCTCTACGTGCTGCTGCAACGCACCCGCCTCGGCACGGCCATCCGCGCCGTGGCCGCGAACGAGGCCGGAGCCCAGCTGGTGGGTATCGACACGCGGCGCATCTACATGGCGACGTTCGCCATCGGCACGGCGTGCGCCGGAGCGGCCGGAGTGCTCGTTGCGCCGCTGGTGACGATCGAGCCCACCACGGGCGAGCTGTTCAACATCATCGCCTTCGTCGTGGTGGTACTCGGGGGCATGGGCAACGTCATCGGCGCCCTGGTAGGCGGCCTGATCATCGGGCTCACCGAGCAGCTCGGTGCCCTCTACTTTCCGGGTCAGAGCCCACTGCTGTCGGTCTTCGTTGTGTTCGTCCTCGTGCTCTTCCTGCGCCCTCAGGGACTCTTCGGGAAGGCCTCATGAACACGGTCACTGATCAGTCGCCAGACCAGTCACCCGACCCGTCGACCGCACCGGCCACCGAGCCGGCGCCCCTACCGCGGCCCATCTGGGGTCGGCACCTGCTCGTGCTCGCCGTCATCGCGGTGGTGCTGGTGCCCCTGCCCCTGTTGCTGCCACCGAACACCCAGGCCGTCGCGGTCCGGGTGCTGATCTTCGCGCTCATGGCTGTCGGCTGGAACATCATGAGCGGCTTCGGCGGGATGTTCAGCTTCGGACACGCCGCGTACTTCGGCCTCGGGGCCTACGTCAGCGTCTGGCTGCTGGTCAACCACGGCGTCTCGCCCTGGATCGGGCTGCTCGTCGGCATGCTCGTCGCCGCGGCGTTCGCCACCCTCATCGGCTTCCTGGCCCTGCGCTACCGGCTCAAGGGCGCCTACTTCGCCCTCTCCACCTTCGCCTTCGCCGAGATGCTGCGTCTGCTCGCGATCAACAGCGACTTCGTCAACCGCGCCGTGGGCTACAACGTGCCGCTCCGCCCCGAGTTCTCCCTGGCGTTCATGCAGTTCGCCCCGGGTTCACCGGCCTACTTCTGGATCGCGCTCGGGCTCACCGTCGCCGCCATCGCCGTCAGCATCCTCTTCCTGCGCTCTCGCACCGGTCGCTTCCTCGTCGCCGTGCGCGACGACGAAGACGCCGCGGCCGCAGTGGGCGTTCCCGTGATGCGCACCAAGCTCGTGACGATGGCGCTCTCGGCGGCCGTGACCTCCGTGGCGGGCACCTTCTACGCGCAGTACTACTTCTTCATCGACCCCGACGTCGCCTTCGGGTCCAGCGTCTCCATCCAGGCGATCCTGCCGGCGGTCATCGGAGGGGTCGCGACCATCTGGGGCCCGGCCATCGGCGCTCTCGTGCTCGGCCCCCTCAACGACGTGACCGCCACTCTGCTGCGCAACCCCCCGGCTGCCCTGAGCTTCCTCGAGGGTCGGGCCGGGCTCGACGTCATCGTCTACGCGCTCCTGCTCATCCTCATCGTGCTGTTGCTGCCGCAGGGAATCTACGGTGCCCTCAGAGACCGCTGGAGGCGGCGATGAGCCTGCTCGAGGTACGCAACGTCAGTCGGTCCTTCCAGGGCCTGAAGGCGGTCGACGACGTCTCCTTCGACGTGAAGGAGGGCAGCATCCTGGGCATCATCGGACCCAACGGGGCCGGGAAGACCACCTTGTTCAACCTCGTCGCCGGGGCCATCACCCCGCAGGCCGGCACCGTGACGCTCGACGGTCGGGACATCACCGGCTTCGCGCCGCACAAGGTGGCGCAGGCCGGCATGGTGCGCACGTTCCAGCTGATGAAGCCCTTCGGCTCTGTCAGCGTGCTCGAGAACGTGGCGGTCGCGGCCATGGCCGCCGGCACGAGCCGTCACGACGCCTCGAAGGCCGCCGCCCAGATCGTCGAACGGGTCGGCCTCGGTCGTTGGCGCGACCTGCAGAGCTCCGGGCTGCCGACGGCGGGGCTCAAGCGGCTCGAGCTGGCGCGTGCCCTCGCCGTGCGCCCTCGGGTGCTGCTGCTCGACGAGGTGCTCGCGGGTCTCACCCCCACCGAGCGAGCGCCCGTGATGGAGCTGCTCGAAGCCCTCCGGGCCGAAGACGGGGTGACCCTCGTGTTCGTCGAGCACATCATGGCCGCCGTCATGCGGCTCTCCGACTCGGTGCTCGTGCTCGACCAGGGGCGGGTGCTCATGAGCGGCAGCCCCCAGGAGGTCACCAGTGATCCACGAGTGATCGAGGCCTACCTCGGACAGGAGCCCACCGATGTTGCGACTTGAGTCGGTCTGCGCCGGCTACCACGGCCTGCAGATCCTGCACGAGGTCGACCTCGAGGTGAACGAGGGCGAGATCGTGGCACTGGTCGGCGCCAACGGGGCGGGAAAGACCACCACCCTTCGGGCAGCGTCGGGGGTCATCTCGCCGACGTCGGGTCAGATCACCTTCCAGGGAGAGCCGGCGGGCGGCCTGCGCACCGCCGGCCTGGTCGCCAGAGGTCTGGTGCATGTGCCCGAGGAACGCGCGCTGTTCGGCCCGCTCACGATCGAGGAGAACCTGCGGATGGGGGCCTGGACCCAGCGCAAGACGCCGATGAGCGGCGCTCTCGCAGAGGTCTTCGAGCTCTTCCCCGTGCTCGCCGATCGCCGCCGGCAGACGGCGGAGACGCTGAGCGGGGGTCAGCAGCAGATGCTCTGCATCGGTCGGGCGCTGATGGCCAGGCCCAAGCTGCTCATGCTCGACGAACCCTCAACCGGGCTGTCGCCGAAGCTCACGTGGACGGTGCTCGAGGCCATCGGCATGATCCGTGACCGTGGTGTCGCGGTGCTGCTCGTCGAGCAGAACGCCGGTCAGGCTCTGCGGCTGGCCGACCGGGCCTACGTCATGGAGAGCGGCAGTGTGGTGCTGGGCGGCACCGGTGCCGAGCTGGCCGACGACGACCGCGTCCGCGCCGCCTACCTGGGGTTGTGACGCGGTGACGGATGCCGCAGCCCGCGAGGCGACCCGGGAGATCGGATCCTGGGCGGCGGCCCTGCGCTGGCAGGATGTGCCCGCCCTGGTGCGCGGGCGCCTACAGCTGGTGCTGCTCGACTCGTTGGGCGTCACCCTCGTGGGTGCGCGTCTGCCGGAGCAGGGCGAGCTGACGCAGGCCTGGCGCCCGGGGCCGGGGCCGGTTCCCCTCGTGGGTCGTGGGCGCACCACGAGCGTCGAGACCGCCGCGTGGCTCAACGCCACGGCCATGGTGCGGCTCGAGCTCGACGAAGGCAACAAGTTCGCCGCGGGTCACCCGGCAGCACACGGGTTCTGGGCAGTGCTGGCCCTGGCCTGCGACCTCCGCAGCTCAGGCCCCGACACCGCAGCCTCGCTGTTGGTCGCCTACGAGGTGGCCGCTCGCTTCGGTCGGGCCACCCGGCTGCGGCCAGGGCTGCACCCGCACGGCAACTGGGGCGTCGCCGGTGCCGCCGCAGGCTGCGCACGCCTGCTCGGGCTGAGCGGCGAGGGTGTGGCCGAGGCGATCGACACCGGCGCCGGGATGGCCGTGGCCGGCCCGTTCGACTCGGCGCTCGACGGCCACGAGGTGCGCAACGCGTGGATGGGAGCCAGCAACGTCTCCGGGCTGGCGGCCGCAAGGCTCTCGGCCGCAGGGGGCGCCCGGTGCACGGGCACGGCGGCCGCGTCGTTGGGCAGCATCCTCGGCACGTTCGACGCATCGGAGCTCACGCTCGACCTGGGCACGCGATGGGACATCCTGTCGGGCTACTTCAAACGGCACGCCGCCTGCTCGTTCACCCACCCGGTCGCCGACGCCCTGCTCGAGCTGAGCCGAACGGCGCCGATCTCTTCGGATTCCGTGGAGTCGGTGCTCGTCGAGACGCACGCGCTGGCAGCGGGGCTCGACCGGCAAACCTGGGACTCTCGGCTCTCGGCGCTCTTCAGCATCCCGTTCGTGGCGGCGACCGCGCTGGTGCACGGGCGCATAGGCCCGAAGGAGTCTTCCTCAGCGGCGCTGGCCGATGCGGAAGTGGCTGGCCTCGCCGCCCGGGTCAGTGTCGCCGAGGCCCCTGATCTCACGGCCCGACTGCCCCGCGAGCGTGCGGCGCGAGTCACCGTCGTGGAGGCCGCACGCCCCGGCGAGATCACGGGCACCCGGCACGTCGCCCTGGTGACCAACCCCGTCGGCGACGCCGACCATCATCCGCTCGACGAGGCCGATGTGATGGCCCTGCTCGCCGCCTGGCTCGGCGATGACAAGGCCGTCGCGACTGTGGCGCGGGTCGCCGCCGGGCTTGCCGACGCCGTCGACGTCGCGCCATTGCTGTGTGAGCTCGCGCTGTGAGTGCTACCCGTCACCAACCCAAGGAGACCACGTGCACATCTGGTCGGTCACCCCTATCCACGTCGACGATGCCGAGCTGGCCCGGAGACAGGCGCGCTACGACGCGCTGAGCCCGAATGGTCTGCGCGTCGAGCTCGTCGACGTCGGAGTCGACGCACCCACCCAGCTCGCCACCGAGCAGGACGTCCGCGACTCCGAAGGGCTGGTGGCCGCCGCGCTCGAGGCGGCTCCCGACCACGCCGACGCGCTCATGCCCGACTGCGTGCTCGACCCGGCAGTGGCGCAGCTTTCCGGGCGACTCGACCGACCTGTGTTCGGGCTGCTGCGCACCTCGACGGCCTGGAGCGCCCTGGCGGGCCGACGGGTGGGGGCGGTGACGCGCAACGCGGTGATCGCCGACGAGCTGGCGCGGGTGATGGCTGTCTACGGCCTGGCCGACCGGTTCACCGGCGTCGACGTGCTCGACCTCGACGTCGACGCCATTCACGACGCCGACCGTTGGGCCGCCGCCCTCCGGGGTGTGGTGCAACGGATGGACCGTGCCGGCGCCGGTGACGTCGTCAACGGCTGCAGCGCGGTCGAGCTGCCACCCGACGCTGCAGACTGGCCGGTACGGGTCGTCGACCCGACTGCCCTCACGCTGCGGCTGGTCGCCGCAGGCGAGGCGCGATGAGTGCCAACGGCCCTGACCTCGTCATCGCGGGGGCGGGCGGCGGCCTGGCCGGTGCTCTGCGGGCGGCCGAGCTCGGCCTCGACGTGCTCGTCGTCGAGGTGAGCGAACACTTCCGCCGAGGGAACAACACATCCATGTCGACCGCGATGATCCCCGGCGCCGGATCACGCTTCCAGCGCGCCGCCGGCATTGACGACTCACCCGAACAGTTCTTCGCCGACGTCATTGCCAAGACCCACGGCGAGGCCGACGAACGTCTCGCTCGAGCGCTCACCGGGGTGAGCGCCCGGCTCGTCGAGTGGCTCGTCGACGAGGTGGGGCTCGACCTCGACGTGGCCACCGACTTCCACTACCCCGGTCACACCCACGACCGGTGCCACACCCTGGAGGGGCGCCACGGCACCCTGCTGCTCAGCCATCTGCTGGACCGGGTTCGCGCCGACGACGCGATCGACCTGCTCGTGCCGGCCAAGCTGGTCGATGTGCGACTCGACGAGCACGGCCGGGTCGCGGCTGCCGTCATCGAGACCCCAGACGGCACCATCGAGGAGGTCCCCACCCGCGCTGTGCTGCTCGCTATGAACGGGTACGGCGGCAACCGAGAGATGGTGGCCGAGCATCTTCCCGAGATCAAGGATGCTGTCTACCACGGCAGCGAGGCTTCCCGGGGCGACGCCGTGCGTATCGGCCGATCCCTCGGCGCTCGAACGGCCTACCTCGACGCGTACCAGGGCCATGGCGCGCTCGCGTCACGCACCTCGACCTTGGTCGGCTGGGCCACCGTGATGCACGGGGCGATCATCGTCGGCAGCGACGGCCGACGTTTCGGCGACGAGACGACGGGCTACAGCGAGTACGCGGCGGTCATCGCCCGGCAGCCGGGGGCCTTCGGCTGGATCGTGCTCGACCAGCGGATCCACGACGCCTGCCTGGTCTTCACCGACTTCCGGCAGACCGTCGAGGGTGGCGCGCTCGTGTGGGCCGACGATGTGGCCGCCCTCGCCGAGCTGACCCATCTACCGGCGGATGCGCTTACCGCTGAGCTCGACCTCACGGCGCGACAGGCCTCGCCAGCCGCCGACCCGCCCGATCAGCCTGACCGGTTCGGGCGCACGAGCTTCGAGGCACCGCTGCAACCGCCGTACGCGGCGGTGCGGGTGGTGCCGGCGCTCTTCCACACCCAGGGCGGCCTCGTCGTCGACGACCATGCACGCGTGGTGAGTGACGAGGGCTCGGTGATCGAGGGTCTCTACGCCTCTGGCGGAGCAGCAGCTGGGATCTCGGGTCACGGGGCCGCCGGCTACCTGGCCGGCAACGGTCTGCTCCCGGCGCTGGGGCTGGCGTTCCTGGCCGCCGAGCACGTGCACGCCACAACCCGAAACTCGAAGAGCCTGCAGCCCGAACACCCGAACACCCGAACCTGAAGCCCGAACAACCTGAACAGCCCCTGGAAGGACACCCATGAACCGCCTGGACACCCTGGTCAAGAACGTCACCGTCGTGCGGCCCGACGCCGGCCCCGACGGAGGCGAGAGCCTCGACATCGGGATCGTCGACGGTCGGTTCGCCCGCATCGAGGCCGGCATCCCGGCCGAGGAAGCCGACGTGGTCATCGACGGTCGGGGCCTGCTCGCCTTCCCCGGCGTCGTCGACGCGCATCAGCACTGGGGGATCTACAACCCACTCGCCGAGGACACCGACACCGAGAGCCGCGCGAGCGCTCAGGGCGGAGTCACGACCGGCCTGACCTACATGCGCACCGGCCAGTACTACCTCAACAGTGGCGGCCCTTATCGGGAGTTCTTCCCCAAGGTGCTCGAGGCGTCGCAGGGCAGATCCTTCATCGACTACGCCTTTCACCTCGCGCCGATGTCGAAGCAGCACATCGACGAGATTCCCTCCATCATCAGTGATCTCGGGGTGACCTCGTTCAAGATCTTCATGTTCTACGGCAGCCACGGGCTGCATGGCGCCTCCTCCGACCAGAGCTCGTTCCTGATGATCCCGCCCGACGAGCGCTACGACCTCGCCCACTTCGAGTTCGTCATGCGGGGCATCGCGAAGGCCCGCGAAGAGCGGCCCGACCTCGCCGACCAGATCTCGTTGTCACTGCACTGCGAGACGGCCGAGATCATGACGGCCTACACGAAGATGGTTCAGGCCGACGGTTCGCTCTCGGGTCTCGCCGCCTACAGCGCTTCCCGGCCGCCACACTCTGAAGGTCTGGCCGTCACCATCGCGTCCTTCCTGGCCGACGAGACCGGCCTGCCGAACATCAACCTGCTGCACCTCTCGTCGGCCAAGGCGCTCACGGCGGCCATGCGCATGGCCGCCGCGTTCCCGCACGTCGACTTCCGTCGCGAGGTCACCATCGGGCACCTGCTCGCCGACCTCGACACCGCGCACGGTCTGGGCGGCAAGGTCAACCCCCCACTGCGACCCCGCGAAGATGTCGAGGCCCTGTGGCAGCACATGCTCGACGGCAACCTCGACTGGGTGGCCAGCGACCATGCCTGTTGCAAGGACGAACAGAAGTTCGGCGACCCCCGCGACGACGTCTTCGCGGCCAGGTCGGGGTTCGGGGGTGCCGAGTACCTGCTGCCCGGGCTGGTCAGTGAGGGCAGCAAGCGCGGCCTGTCGTACAAGCGGATCGCCGAGCTGACCTCGTGGGCTCCGGCCCGTCGCTACGGGCTGCCCGGCAAGGGCACGATCGCCGAGGGCTATGACGCAGACTTCTGCCTCGTCGACCCGTCGTCGTCGTGGACGGTGCACGCCGACGAGTCGGACTCGACGCAGGAGTACACCCCCTTCGAAGGATTCGAGATCGGGGCCCGGGTGACCGACACCTGGGTGCGTGGGCAGCAGGTGCTCGAGGGCGGCAACGTCGTCGGGCAGCCGCGCGGCCGGTTCATCCGGCGCGGGCAGGCCTGACCCCGAACAAGGCTCACCGGTTCGCGAGCTGGCGCGTTCGACCGTCAACAATCTCGACGACCTCGTCGGCCGAGGCGAGATGGTCGTGGTCGTGGGTGACCAGCACTGTGGTCAGGCCCCGGTCGGTGGTCAGCTCGCGAATCAGCCGGAGCACCGCCTCGCCGCGTTCACGGTCAAGGGCGCTCGTGGGTTCGTCGACGAGCAGCAGTGACGGCTCGTTCATCAGGCCACGGGCGATCGTCACGCGCTGTCGCTGACCACCCGAGAGCTCGCTCGGGCGCTTGTCGGCCTGGGCCACGAGGCCCACGGCCGCCAGCAGGTCCAGGGCCCGGCGGCGACCGGCGGCGAGGTCACCACCGGCGAGGTGCGTGATCAGCACCAGCTGGTCGACCGCGGTGAGGGAGGCGAGCAGGTTCGAGCTCTGGAAGACGATCCCGATCTGCTCGCGCCGCACCTTGGCCGTCTCTGACCGACTGAGCGGCGCAAGGTCACGTCCGTCGAGAAGCACGCGCCCGGCATCCGGCCGAATGAGGGTGGCGGCGACGGCGAGCAGGCTCGACTTGCCCGAGCCCGACGGGCCGACCACGGCGGTGAGGGTGCCCGGTTCGGCGGTGAGGCTGACGTCGTCGAGGGCGGTGAGGCGGCGGTCGCCGTCGGGGTAGGTGAGGGTGACGTGGTCGAGGTGGAGGGTCATCGGGCACTTCCTAGGGCGGTGAGGGGGTCGACGGTGGTGACGGTGCGCAGCGAGACCGCGGCTCCGGCGAGGCCGAGCACGATCATCACGATGGCGGGGAACAGCAGGGTGGGCAGGTCGAGCACGAACGGCACAGCGCTGCCGGCGAGCGAGCCGACCGCGAAGCCGACCGCGGCCGCGAACGCGGTGCCGAGCGTGGTGCCGACGACGAGCAGCGCCAGGGCCTGCCCGACGGCATCCTTGAGGAGGTATCGGGTAGAGGCCCCGAGGGCCTTGAGCACGGCGATGTCGCCTCGGCGCTGCACGGTCCAGACGGTGAAGAAGGCGCCGATGACCAGGGCCGAGATCGCGAACAGCAGCACGCGCATCAGCTGGAGCGAGCCGTTCTCCGAGGTGTAAGAGCCGATGGCCGACAGCGAGTCGGCCGGGGTGACGGTCTCGGTCCCGAGCCTCGCGTCGGCGGCGGCAAAGTCGACGCCGTCGGTGGTGAGCGCCAGCACGCTGGCCTCGCCGTCGGTCTGGCCCGAAGCGGGTGCGTCGGCCGGGGCGACCCACACCACGGGGGCGTGCGAGAACTCGTCCTGACCCGCTACGTTCGCGACGGTCAGGGCCTGACCGCCCAGGGTCAGCCGGTCGCCGGTCGACAGACTGAGGGAGCCAGCGGCCTTGACCGACAGCACGGCCTGGCCGTCAGCGACCTTCGGGGCCAGCTGGGAGCCCGGCGCGACGGCGAACACAGCGACGCCGGAGGTGCGCTCGTCGGCGCTCGCCCGAGACATCGTGATGGCGATCGGCTCAGACCGGACCACTCCTGGCACGTCGGCCCACGAACGCTGCACCGAGGGGGAGATCGACGAGTCGGTGAACGACAGCTTCTGGCCCGCGGCCGGGGCCGAGAACACGAGGTGGTCGGCGGGCAGGTCAGTGATGGCTGAGGTGTTGCCGCGCCCGAGCCCGGCGGTGAGGCCCGACAACAGCACGACGAGGATGGTGATGAGGGTGACGACCGCGCCCATCAGCGCGAAGCGTCCCTTGGCGAAGCGGAGATCTCGGATGGCGACAAACACGCCGGTGTTCCTTTCGTGACGTTCCGACCGCCGCTGGCGCCCCGTTGGTGTGCCGGGCGGCCGCGTTCAGGCCGGTCGGCGCCGCGGTTGCGGCGTCACTGTCCACTTTCCGCGAAACGGGCCCCCTGAGGCATCGAGCCTGCGGACGGTTCCGGCGCATCGAGGGTGGGACCCGCGGATCAAACCTTTGATGGATGCCGGTCCCGGTGGCCGGCCGTAGGCTGGTCGGAGAGATGACTCACGGTGCACCGAACCAGCCAGCCGAGGTTGCGATCCCTTCCGGTCGCGACCTGGCGCCCGTCCCCGACCGGCTGCGATGGGGGCTGCACCTGCTCGTGGCCGCGCTGCTCGTGCTGGTGGCCCTGCGCGGCATCACCAGCCCCAGCGGCATGGACGGAACCGCCGCTCCCTGGCCCTGGGTGGTGGCGGGCTGCGCTCTCGTGGGGGCGATCTACGCCGCCGGGCCCCTCTCGGGCGTGGTGGCCGACTCGTCCGGCGCATCCGCAGTCTGGCTCGGCCTCTTGCTCGTTGCCTGGGTGGGTCTGCTCGCCTTGGCCCCCGAAGCGGTCTACCTGGCGTTTCCGTGGTTCTTTCTGCTGCTGCACCTGCTGCCCCGCCGGGTGGCCCTGACCGCCGTGTTCCTCACCACGGTGGCGGCCATCGTCGGTTTCGCTTGGCACCAGAACGTGTTCACGGTCGCGATGGTGATCGGCCCCGTCGTCGGAGCCGGCGTGGTGATCGCCACCGTCTTCGGCTACCAGGCTCTGCAGGCCGAGTCGGAGCAGCGTCGCCGCCTCATCGTTGAGCTCGACCGCGCTCGCGCCGAGCTGGCCGTGGCCCACCACCGCTCCGGTGTGGTCGACGAGCGGGCCAGGCTGGCCCGCGAGATCCACGACACCCTCGCCCAGGGCCTGTCGAGCATCCAGCTGCTGCTCCAGGCCGCCACGCGATCTCTCGACCCGGCGCGTGAGGTCGACGCGGAGCGAGCAGCGAACCTGGTCGAGCAGGCGCGCCAGGCGGCCAAGGACAACCTCGCTGAGGCCCGCCGCTTCGTGCAGGCGCTCACCCCCGTCGACCTCGACCAGTCGACCCTGGCCGCGGCCCTGCGCCGACTCTGCGAGACGACCACGGCCCGCAGCGAGATCGCGGTGACCTTTCACGAGGTCGGGGCCCCGACGGCGCTGCCCACCCCGGTCGACGTGGCGCTGCTGCGCATCGCCCAGGGGGCCCTCGCCAACACGGTCCAGCACTCGGGGGCGACCCGGGCCGACGTCACCCTCACGACGGCCGACGCGGTGGTGAGTCTCGACGTGGTCGACGACGGAGCCGGTTTCGAGCCAGGGCAGGGCGATGCGACGGATGCCGCTGCTCGTGCCCGAGGCGACGACGGCGTGAGTGCTTCAGACGGAACGGGTTTCGGGCTGCGGTCGATGCGCGAACGGGCCGCCCTGCTCGGTGGCCGCCTGAGTGTGGAGTCGCGGCCGGGCGCAGGCACCGCCATCTCGGTTCACCTCGACCGACCCATCGAGTCGGCTGAGCAGGCGATGACGGTGGAGCGAGTTCCGTGACCTCGATCCGGCTGCTGCTGGCCGACGACCATCCGGTGGTTCGGGCCGGCCTGCGCGCCGTGCTGGAGGGCGAACCCGGCATCATCGTGGCTGATGACGTGGCTACGGCCGAGGCAGCGATCGAACGGGCTGCTCTCGGCGACATCGACGTCGTGCTGATGGACCTGCAGTTCGGCCCGGGAATGGGCGGCAGCGCTGCCACCCGGCTCATCACCGCCGTTCCGGGCGCGCCGCGAGTCATCGTGCTGACCACCTACGACACCGAGGCCGACATCGTGGCGGCGGTCGAGGCGGGGGCGTGCGGGTACCTGCTCAAGGACGCGCCGCCCGACGAGCTGACGGCGGCGGTTCGAGCCGCTGCGGAAGGGCGGTCAGCGCTTGCTCCGGCCGTCGCCGGTCGCCTCATCGAGCGGATGCGCGTGGGCGCGACGTCGCTCAGCGCCCGGGAGACCGAGGTGCTGAGCCTGGTGGCCACCGGCCGGTCGAACCAGCAGATCGCGGCCGAGCTCTTCGTGTCGGAGGCCACCGTGAAGTCACACCTGGTGCACGTCTTCACCAAGCTCGACGTCGACTCGCGAACGGCTGCGGTCGCGGTCGCCACCCGTCGAGGGCTGATCCGGCCGACCCCCGGCTAGTCGACACTCGCGGAGGCGCCGGTCGGCTCTGACCGCACTCGGGGAGGTTTTTCGGCACCAGCTGCCGGCGAACCTCCCCGAAACGCCGAGCGCCCCGCCTCCGGGAGCGTGGCATCCGGAGGCGGGGGCAGTTTCGGTGGTTCGCCGGGCGACTGATTGTCGTCGGGCGTCGGCGGCGCCGTCGGCTCAGACGAACTGGCGCGACAGGGTGGCGTGGCGGTTGACGTCCTTGTAGAGCAGGTAGCGGAACCGGCCGGGCCCGCCGGCGTAGCAGGCCTGCGGGCAGAACGCGCGCAGCCACATGAAGTCGCCCTCCTGCACCTCGACCCAGTCGTTGTTGAGCAGGTACATCGCCTTGCCCTCGAGCACGTAGAGGCCGTGCTCCATGATGTGGGTCTCGGGGAAGGGGATCACGCCGCCGGGCTCGAAGGTGACGATGGTGACGTGCATGTCGTGGCGCACGTCGGTGGGGTCGACGAAGCGCTTGGTCGACCAGGCGCCGTTCGTGTCGGGCATGGCGTTGCCCTCCACCTCGGACTCGTTCGTGACGAACGCCTCGGGCGGCTCGATGCCGTCGACGGCCTGGTAGGCCTTGCGCACCCAGTGGAAGGTGGCGGGGGCGTCACTCTCGTTGTGCAGAGCCCAGGCGGTGCCGGCCGGCAGGTAGGCGTAGCCGCCCTCGGCCAGCTCGTGGCGGGTCTCACCGATGGTGAGAACCGCGCTGCCGCCGACGACGAACAGCACGCCCTCGGCGCCGGTGTCGAGCTCGGGCCGGTCGCTGCCGCCGCCGGGAGACACCTCGACGATGTACTGCGAGAAGGTCTCGGCGAAGCCCGACAGGGGCCGGGCGATGATCCAGACGCGCGTGTTCTCCCAGTGCGGCAGCAGGCTGGTGACGATGTCGCGCATGGTGCCGCGGGGGAGCACCGCGTACGCCTCGGTGAAGACGGCTCGGTCGGTGGTCAGCTCGGTCTGACCGGGAAGGCCGCCTCGGGGCACGTAGTAGGGGGGCTTGCTCTCGGCGCGGGCGGGGGTGCTCATGCTTCTCCTCGTTTGAGCAGCCGCCCCTGGGGCGACTGCGTGGCGGCGTCTTCGGTGTCGTCTTCGGTCTTGTCGGCACCGTTGGGGGTGATCGCCAGGCGGATGCCGTTCAGCCAGGTCTGGCGCACCACCCCGCTCAGGGTGCTCCCGGCGTAGGCCGAGACGGGGTTCTTGTGGTGCAGCTGCCGAACGTCGACGGTGAAGCTGTCGTCGGGGGCGAACACAGCCAGGTCGGCCTGCGCCCCGACCGCGATGCGGCCCTTGGTGGTCAGGCCCACGAGGTCGGCGGGGCCGGTCGCCATCCAGGCGATGACCTGGGCCAGGTCGATGCCGCGCGCCTTCGCGCCGGTCCAGGTCGCGGCGAGACCGAGCTGCAGCCCGGCCACCCCGCCCCAGGCCACCCCGAAGTCGCCGCCGCCCTGCTGCTTGAGGTCGGCTGTGCAGGGGGAGTGGTCGGTCACGACGATGTCGATGGTGCCGTTGCTCAAGCCGCCCCAGATCAGCTCGCGGTTTGAGGCTTCGCGGATCGGGGGGCAGCACTTGAACTCGGTGGCGCCGTCGGGCACCTCCTCGGCCGTGAAGGTGAGGTAGTGCGGGCAGGTCTCGACGGTGAGCGGCACGCCGTCGGCGCGGGCGCTCGCGATCATCGGCAGGGCGTCCGAGCTCGACAGGTGCAGGATGTGGGCTCGCGCCCCGAGCCACCGGGACAGCTCGATCACGTTGGCGATAGCCAGGTTCTCGGCGCCGCGGGGGCGCGAGTGCAGGAAGCCGGTGTAGGCCCGGCCATCGCTGGCATCGGCCGCCGGGGCCGTGTCGCCCGCATCGTCGTGACTGCCGGCCGCGTGGTCGATGGTGTGGTTGTCCTCGGCGTGCACGATCATCATCGCGCCGAGTCGCGCGGTCTCGCGCATCGCCTCCTCGAGCTGTTCAGGCTCCAGGTGCTCGAACTCGTCGACCCCCGAGGGCAACGTGAAGCACTTGAACCCGAAGACGCCCTCGGCGTGCAGCCCCTCGAGGTCAGGCACGTTGCCGGGCACCGCGCCACCCCAGAACCCGACGTCCACGAACGCCTTCTCGGCGGCGACGGCTCGCTTGGTCTCGAGCGCGTCGACCGTCGTCGTCGCCGGCACCGAGTTCAGCGGCATGTCGATGATCGTGGTGACGCCACCGGCGGCGGCGGCCCGGGTGGCGGAGGCGAAGCCCTCCCACTCGGTGCGGCCGGGCTCGTTGACGTGCACGTGCGAGTCGACGAGGCCGGGGATGAGCACCTCGTCGTCACCGAGCTCGACGACGGTGGTCGCCGTCAGGTCGGCGTCGAGCGCGGCAATGACCACGACCCGCCCGTCAGCGACTCCGACGGAGGCCGGCTGCTCCCGCCCGTCGATGACCGCTCGAGGCGCACGGAACACCACATCAAGCTCTACGTCATGTGCATTCATCGTTCTTCCTCCATCGTCGGAAAGGCTGAGTCTGCCGCTAGATCGGGGTTGGGGCACCCGGGAGACGTGCGCTTACGGGGTGCGCGACGCCGGCTTGCCGGCAGCGTGCACGGATGAGACGTGTCGACCCAGTATCCCGCCGTCGAGCTCGACGAGGTCGCCGTCGCGCAGGTAGGGGCGGGGCTCGGCCGAGGCTACGGCGACGCCCGCGGGGGTTCCGGTGATCACGACGTCGCCGGGCTCGAGGGTCATGACGCCGCTGACGTAGGCGAGCAGGTCACCGACGCCGAAGACCATGCTGGCGGTGGTGCCCGACTGGCGCCGTTCGCCGTTCACGTCGAGGGTGAGCGCTACCGACTGGGGGTCGCCGAGCTCGTCGGGCGTCACGAACCAGGGCCCGAGTGGGCAGTAG
Source organism: Humibacillus sp. DSM 29435 (assembly GCF_001758225.1). GTDB lineage: Bacteria > Actinomycetota > Actinomycetes > Actinomycetales > Dermatophilaceae > DSM-29435. The sequence continues at coordinate 150,072 of NZ_MAST01000001.1, forward strand.
GTGTCGGCCGACTTGCCCTTGGTCCAGGTGCCGCCCCGCTCGAGCTGGAGGTCGCGGTCGCTGAGGTCGTCGGCGAGGCTGTAGCCGGCCACACCGGCCAGGGCCTGCTCGGGGCTCGCGTCGCGCAGATGCTGCCCGATCACGACGGCGAGCTCGACCTCGTAGTCGGTCGTCGTCGAACCTGGGATGAGCCGGATCGGGTCGGTGGGGCCGCACAGCGCCGAGCTGGCCTTGAGGAAGACGACCGGCTCGGTGGGCACGGGCACCCCGACCGCGTCGGCGTAGCACTGGTAGTTCAGGCCGATGCCGACGACCTTGCCCGGCCGGGTCACCGGCACCCCAAAGCGGATGCCGGCCACCTCGTCGGCGGCCAGTGCCGGCAGGGCTCCCGCTTCGACGGCCGAGGCGACGCTCGCGAGGCCGTGCTGCAGGAAGGCGCCGTCGAGGTCGGCGGTGATGGGTCGCAGGTCGAGGAGTGACCCGTCAGCCGTCACGACGACCGGACGCTCGTGGCCGACCTCGCCGACCCGCGCCAACCTCATGAGGCACCTGCGGTCAGCGACGCACCGATGCGCCTGCCGATGCGTTGGAGCAACGGGGCGGGGTCGGTCATCGACTGTTCGGGGGTGTCGGCCTCGTCGGTCGTGGTGTGCACGGCGCTGAAGCCGGCCTGCCTCCAGACCTGCTCGTCGAGCGTGCAGCGCCCGGCCACGCCGACGACCGGTACGCCAGCGTCGCGGGCGGCCTTGGCGACAGCAGCGGGCGCCTTGCCGCGAAGGGTCTGTTCGTCGAGCGAGCCCTCGCCGGTGATGACGAGGTCGGCGCCGCTGACGGCCTCGACCAGACCCACCAGGTCGAACACCAGCTCGGCGCCCGGGCGGGCGTCGGCCCCGGCGAGAGCCATCAGCCCGAAGCCCACCCCACCGGCGGCGCCGGCTCCGGGCACGTCACGCCGGTCGCTACCGGTGGTGGCGGCCACGAGATCGGCCCAGTGGGTCAGTGCGGCATCCAGGTCGGCCACCTGCGGCGGGGTGGCCCCCTTCTGCGGGCCGTACACGGCCGCGGCCCCGTGCTCGCCCGTCAACGGGTTGTCGACGTCGCAGGCGACCGTGATGCGGGCCGGGTTCTGCGGGTCGGTCAGGGCCGGGTGCAGCCCGGCCAGGTCGAGACGAGCGGCCTGGGCCAGCGCTACCCCGCCCTCCGCGATCGGCTGGCCCGACGCGTCGAGAATCTCGACGCCGAGGGCGCGGAGCAAGCCGGCACCGCCGTCGGTTGAGGCGCTGCCGCCGATGCCCACCACGACCCGGCGGCAGCCGGCGTCGAGTGCTGCGGCAATGACCTCGCCCGTGCCCCGGCTCGTGGCCGTGAGGGCGACGAGCCGCCCACCCGGCAGCTGGGAGAGGCCACTGACGTCGGCGAGCTCGACGACGGCCTGTTCGTCGCGCCGGGCCCACGAGGTTTCGACCGGCTCGCCGGTCGGGCCGGCGGCAGTCAGTGACTGCCGCGAGAAGCCTGCGGCCACAGCGGCATCCACCGTTCCGTCGCCACCGTCGGCGACGGGAACGATGGTGACCTCGATCGCTGACGACGAGGCCTGGAGCCCGGTCTTCAGAGCCGCGGCCACTTCGGCCGCGCTGAGGGTGCCCTTGAACTTGTCAGGGGCGATGACGACGTGGACGGTGGAGGCCGACATGTCAGTCGAGGTTCGCGAACAGCGCGGTGGGCGCGTCGGCGGCGTCGACGAACAGCTCTTCGAACTCAGTGACGTTGTCGATCGCGAGGCCCATCGACACGTTGGTGATGCGCTCGAGGATGACCTCGACGATGATCGGCACGTTGAACTCGGCCATCATCTTCTTGGCCTCTTCGAGGGCGGGCAGAATCTTGTCGGGCTCGGTCACGCGAATGGCCTTACAGCCCAGGCCCTCTGCCACCTTGACGTGGTCGACTCCGTAGCCGTTGAGCTCGGGGCTGTTGACGTTGTCGAACGCGAGCTGCACACAGTAGTCCATGTCGAAGCCGCGCTGCGACTGGCGGATGAGGCCGAGGTACGCGTTGTTGACGACCACGTGGATGTAACCGATGTTGAACTGCGCACCGACCGCGAGCTCCTCGATCATGAACTGGAAGTCGTAGTCACCCGAGAGCGCGACCACGGTGTCTTCGGGGGCCGCGGTGGCGACACCGAGCGCGGCCGGGATGGTCCAGCCGAGCGGGCCGGCCTGACCGGCGTTGACCCAGTGGCGCGACTCGTAGACGTGCAGCAGCTGCGCCGCCTGAATCTGCGACAGGCCGATGGTCGAGACGTAGCGGGTGCTCTTGCCGAACGCCTTGTTCATCTCCTGGTAGACCCGCTGCGGCTTGATCGGCACGACGTCGAAGTTCGTCTTGCGCAGCAGCGTGGCCTTGCGCTCGGCGCACTCCTTGGCCCACAGCGAGCGGTCGACCATGTCGCCGGCCTCCTTGCGCTCCTTGGCGGCCTCGATGAGCAGCTCGAGGGCGGCCTTGGCGTCAGAGACGATGCCGAAGTCGGCGGGGAACACGCGACCGATCTGGGTGGGCTCGATGTCGATGTGCACGAAGGTGCGGCCCTTGGTGTAGACGCCGACGTCGCCGGTGTGGCGGTTGGCCCACCGGTTGCCGATGCCGAGCACGAAGTCGCTCTCGAGCATCGTGGCGTTTCCGTAGCGGTGCGAGGTCTGCAGGCCGACCATGCCGGCGTTGAGCTCGTGGTCGTCAGGCAGGGTGCCCCAGCCCATCAGGGTGGGAATGACGGGGATGCCGGTCAGCTCGGCGAACTCGACCAGCAGGTCAGCGGCATCCGCGTTGATGATGCCGCCGCCGGCCACGATGAGCGGGTGCTCGGAGGCGGCCAGCATGTCGAGGGCCTTGTCGATCTGCTTGCGGGTCGCGGTCGGCTTGTAGACCGGCAGCGACTGGTAGGTGTCGATGTCGAACTCGATCTCGGTCATCTGCACGTCGATCGGAAGGTCGATGAGCACCGGGCCCGGGCGGCCGGAGCGCATCAGGTGGAACGCCTGCGCGAAGACGCCGGGCAGCTGCGCCGCCTCGAGCACGGTGACGGCCATCTTGGTCAGCGGCTTGGCGATGGAGGCGATGTCGACGGCCTGGAAGTCTTCCTTGTGCAGCTTCGCGACCGGGGCCTGGCCGGTGAGGCACAGGATCGGGATGGAGTCGGCGCTGGCCGAGTAGAGGCCGGTGATCATGTCGGTACCGGCCGGGCCGGAGGTGCCGACGCACACCCCGATGTTGCCCGCCTTGGCGCGGGTGTAGCCCTCGGCCATGTGGGAGGCGCCCTCGACGTGGCGGGCCAGCGTGTGGTGCAGGCCGCCGTTCGTCTTCATCGCCTTGTAGAAGGGGTTGATCGCGGCGCCCGGGAGGCCGAAGACGTTCGTGACGCCTTCGAGCTTGAGAATCTCCACCGCGGCCTGGGCTGCTGTCATCCGTGCCATCTTCATGTCCTTTTTCTGTGTGGCTCAAGGTCTACGAGGCTCGAACAGCCAGCCCAAGCCGGGGGTGTCAGTCAGATCGGTCGGCCAGAGGGCCGGCCGGTTGGTCTGGTCAGCTGGGGTTCTGGCCGGAGAGGCGCTGCACGCCGCGCAGCAGGCCGGAGTGGTCGAGACCGCCGTCGCCGTTCGCGCGGGCCGAGGCCATCAGGGTGGCGACGAGCTGGCCGAGGGGCAGCACGACGCCGGCCTCACGGGCAGCCGAGCTGACGATGCCCATGTCCTTGTGGTGCAGGTCGATGCGGAACCCGGGCTCGAAGCTGTCGTTCGCCATGTTGCTGCGCTTCTGCTCGAGCACCTTGGAGCCGGCGAGGCCGCCACCGAGCACCGTCAGAGCGGCCTCGAGGTCGACGTCGTAGGCCCGCAGGAAGACGACAGCCTCGGCCAGCGCCTGGATGTTTGCGGCGACGATGAGCTGGTTCGCGGCCTTGACGGTCTGGCCGGCGCCGTTGCCACCGACGTGCACGATGGTCTTGCCGACCGCGTCGAAGACGGGCTTCGCGGTGGCGAAGTCCTCCGCGGAGCCGCCGACCATGATCGAGAGGGCTGCGTTCTTCGCGCCGGCCTCGCCGCCGGAGACCGGGGCGTCGAGCAGACGGAAGCCGGCCTCCTTGGCGGCCGCGGCCAGCTCGGCCGTGACGTCGGGGCGGATCGAGGAGAAGTCGATGACGAGCGTGCCGGGCTTGGCGTTCGCGAACACGCCGCCCTCACCGGTGAGCACGTCCTGCACGTCGGCCGAGTCGGGCACCATGACCGCCACGATGTCGACGTCGGTGACGGCGTCGGCGATCGAGTCGGCCGAACGGCCACCGGCCTCGACCAGCGGCTTGGCGCGCTCAGGGCTGCGGTTGTAGCCGACGACGTCGTGGCCGGCGTTCGCGAGGTGGACGGACATCGGGGCACCCATGATGCCCAGCCCGATGAATGCGATCTTGCTCATGTGAGTCTCCTTGAGGTCGTGACGAGTTCGTGTGTCGAGGGCGGCCGGGCCCAGCGCAGGTTCAGCCCGGGTGGTGCTGGTCGGCGCTGGTCGGCGTTACTGGGCGGTGCCGGCCCGGGTGAGGAACGCCAGGCTCTCGGTGGTGTTGGTGGTGGGCTTGTACTCCAACCCGACCCAGCCGCGGTAGCCGGTTTCGGCGATGGCAGCGAGGTGGCCGTCGAGGTCGAGGTCGCCCGAACCGGGCTCGCCCCGGCCCGGAGCGTCGGCGATCTGAACGTGCGCGACACGGTCGGCATAGGTGGTGATCGCAGCGGCCACGTCGTCGCCGTTGTTGGCCAGGTGGAACAGGTCGAGCAGGAACCCGACGTTGGCGGCACCTGCGGCGCGGGCGTCGTCGACGACCGACACGGCATCCGCCGCGGTGCGCAGCGGGTAGGGCTTCGGGCCGCTGACGGGCTCGACGAGCACCGTCGCGCCGATGCGGTCGGCCGCACGCGCGGCGAGCACGATGTTCTCGCGGCCCAGCTCGTCCTGCTGCTGCGGCGTGGCGTCGTCGACGCGATTTCCGAACAGGGCGTTGAACCCCTTCACGTTCAGGCGCTCACCCAGGCCGACGGCGACGTCGATGTTGTCGGTGAACTCCTTGGAGCGCGAGGGGATCGACAGCACCCCGGCGTCGGCTCCGGTGAGCTCACCGGCGAAGAAGTTGAGGCCGATGAGCTGCACGCCGGCGTTCTCGATCGACCGGGCGAAGGCGTCGATGTCGGCGTCAGCAGGCACCGGCTGGTCGGGCCAGGGCCACCAGAACTCGACCGCCTCGAAGCCGGCCGCACGCGCCGCTGCTGCGCGCTCCAGCAGAGGAACCTCGGTGAAGAGCATCGAACAGTTCGCGAGATAGGGCAGACCTGCTGCCGTGGTGAACGCCATCGTCAACCTTCCAGTGAAATTCCGTTATGCGGAAACATTATTCCGTTAGGCAGAATAGTACGAGAAAGGCCGGCGCCAGTCAAGGGCGCCGGCCTCAGCTTTTCGCACGGGCTCGCCGACGCACCGGCCGCGCGGCATCCGTCATGCGTGGGCAGCCATGCACGGGTTCAGCTGCCTCGGTAGGTCGAGTAGCCGAACGGGTTGAGCAGCACCGGCACGTGGTAGTGGTCGTTCGCGTCGAACACCGAGAAGGCGATGGCGATCTCGGGGTAGAAGGCGGTCGTACCGTTCGCGGCGAAGTAGTCGCCGGACGCGAAGACGAGGCGGTAGTCGCCGGCCTCGAGACGCTCGGGCCCGATGGTCGCGGCCCGTCCGTCGGCGTCGGTCGTGCCGCTGCCGAGGGCCGCTCCGGCCAAGGTCTCGAGGGAGATGGCTACGCCTTCGGCCGGCTTGCCGAGGCTGGTGTCGAGCACGTGTGTAGACAGGGTTCCCATGTCAGAGCATCTCTTTCAGTCGGAGGAGGGCGATCTCGCGCAGCTGGGTGACGGTTTCGGCCTGCTCGGCCTCGTCGTCGTTGTCGAGCCGCCGTTGCAGCTCGGCGAGGATCTCGGTGGAGGACCGGCCGGCGGCTCGGATGAGGAAGACGCGGTCGAAGCGCTGCTCGTAGGCGGCGTTGCCTGCGGCGAGGGCCTCGACGACGGCAGAGTCGGAGGCGTCGACGCCGGCCTGCTCCCGGCTCGAGAGCTCGGCATCGTGCTTGGCGTCGGTGGCCTTCTCACCGATCCGGGGGTGACCGGCCAGGGCCGAGTCGACCTCTCCGGGCTCGAGGCTGGCGGCAGCGTGCTCGGCGGCAGACGCAAGGGCGGGCCAGTCGGCGAACGGCCGACCCGCAGCGACGTGCTCGACCCAGCGGGGCACGTTGAGGCACGAGGTCAGGCGCCCCCGGCAGTCGCTCTCGGTCAGGGCGTTGAAGCTCGCGACGTCGGGGTCGAGATCGGTTGCGGCAGTGGTCGTGGGGGTGGCGGTGTTCGCGGCGCTGCGGTCGCTCATGCTTCCTTCCAGGTCACAGGGACAGTCCCGTCGGGGGCGTGCTCTGGCGCGATCCGCCCGGGACGCATGGTCGGCGAGACGCTCGTGGGACCAGTCGGAGCGTTTCATCAGGCAGAAAACAAGTTTCGCTATGCGGAATCTACCGAGCGTCGTGCCGAGCGTCAAGTGTGACCGGGCACACACCGATGGTATCGCTGGCGCCAACCCAGCGCGGCCCGCACGACGACGTCATGAGGTGCGGTCAGGCCTGGGCGGAGACCGTCATCTTCGGGTTGCGTCGGCGCGCGTCGTCGAATCCGCCCGCCGGCAGGTCAGGCGGTGGTTCTGGAACCGTCACGACCGGGCAGGTGGCATGGCTGACGCAGTAGTGACTGGCCGAGCCGGTGACGAGGCGATGCCCGTCGCGAAGCGGTTCACGGGTGCCGATGACCAGCAGGGTGGCGTGGGTGCTCAGACGCACCAGCACCTCGCCCACCGGGCCCTGCGCGAAATGCAGGGAGGAGGCGGCGCAAGAGTCGATGTCGGTCTCGGAGTCGGCAGCGGGCCCGGTGGCCTCGTCGACAGTGCTGTCGCTGTCGTCGAGCACCCGGTGTAGACGGCGGCGGTACGACGGGGCCACATGCCGCGCCGGAACGTAGAGACGAGTGCGGGGTTCGCCAGGGTGGCCGACCAGACCGATGGGCCAGTCGAGCACGTGCACCGCGCACAGGTCGGTCGCCGTGGCACGGGCGTACGACGCCGCCCAACGGTGTGCCGCTCGAGAGGCGCTCGAGTCGTCGACGGCCACGATGACGCAGTTCTTCACCACGGTCATGACCGTCCCCCGTACGACCCGGTCGGGGTCGCGACAAGGGCTGCGACCGGGTGAGCGAGACCCCCGTGCTCTGACAGGTAGTGGCACGTGGTGCAGAGCCTTGCGGTCGGCAGCATCGCCAGCCGTCGCTGCGCGATGGCCTGGCCACAGCTCGAGCACGTTCCGTAGGTGCCTGCCTCGAGGCACGCCAGCGCGCCTTCGATATCGGCCAGCGCAGCCTCGGCCGCGTCGGCGAGCAGGTGGTTGACCTGCAGGCGTGCCTCGTCGGCGTTGGCCACGGCCTCCGCAGTGCTCACCACCAGTCCGCGCAGCTGCTCGATCCGAAAGCGTCGCTGCGCTCGGAGGTCGAGCAGCACGGCGCCCACGCCCGGACCGATGGGGGCGATCGCCTCCTTCGGTGTGGTTTCCAGGGCGGTCAGGTAGCGGGTCAGGTTGCTGCTCGGGGGCATGCCGTCCCTCCTTGACAGGTGTTGGGGGCCGGGGTCGCCGCGACCTCGTCGCTGGGCGACGGGGCCGCGGCGCCCTCTCCGGGGGCGAACCGGAGCGCTGGTCACCAGGCGCGGTTGCGCGCCTCGTGTCGATGCGGCAGCTCGCAGGTCTCGCTCGGGCCCTGATGGGTGAAGCCACAGCGCTCGCACCCTCGGTAGCGCAGACTTCCCTGCGTGGTGTGCTCGTAGATGCGCGACCACAGGTCGATCAACCTGGCCATGCAGCACCTCCTTCCTTCAACGCAACTGGCCGTTGCGGTAAACCTCATTGTCGCTCACAACCTCGATGCCCACCAGTGGCAACGCCAGCGACGTGCGACCGCACCTCGCTGCCGGCATCCGGCAATGAGACACTGGGCGCGGGGTCAGGAGGGCTCGCCGTGGCGGTGGATGAGGTGCAGGGCTGGCTGTCGAAGGTGGCCCGCAAGGCGGCTGCCGACACGCACGCACCCGTCGAGCTGTTGGGGGAGTACCTCGACATCCTCGCCGACGCGGCCCTGTCTGGTCGCCGACCGAAGCGCCACGAGCTGGATGCCGTTCGCAGGCTCGGTCGCAGCGCCGCCGAGCAGGGAATCGATGCCAACCAGGCCGTCGACCTGTATCTCTCCGCGGCGTGGCGCCTGTGGCAGGGCCTGCCCACCATCGTGCGGTCACCCCGCGAGCGCGAGGAGGTGCGCAGGGCGGCCGAGGCGGTGCTCCGCGTCATCACGGATGCCGTCGGGGTGCTCGTCGAGGGGCACCAGGCCGCTCGACGGCAGATGATCCGACACGAGGAGTCGGCCCGGCGTGAGCTCGTCGACGACCTGCTGCGCGGCGGCACCGGCGTCTCGCACCTGGTCGAGCGAGCCGAACCGTTCGGGCTGTACCTCGGGAGCAGCCACCGCGTGCTCCTGGCCGCCCAGCCCAGGCCCGTGGCCCACCTCGATGAGGTGGCCGCGAGCATGGAGCGGGTGCTGGTCGACCGTCTCGGTGATCGCGACGTGCTGGTGGCCACCAAGGACAACCTGCTCGTGGTCATCCTGCCGGGAGAGCCGCGTGACGCTGCATCCGGCCTGCTCGTCGGCGACCCGGCGACGTACCTGCACACGCGACTGACGCGGGGCGACGGGGGGCGATGGCAGGTCACTTCAGGCCGGCCCTACCTCGGGGCCTACGGCGTGGCGCGCTCGTACGAAGAGGCGCGAGAGGCCGTCGTGCTCGCCGACCGTCTCAAGCTCGACGACGATGTGATCACGACCCGCGAGCTGCTCGTCTATCGCGTGCTCGGCCGCGACCAGGCTGCCCTGGTCGACCTGGTGCAGGCGTTCCTCACGCCGCTCACCCTGGCCCGTGGCGGCGCCGAGCCGCTGCTCGCCACTCTCGACGCCTACTTCGGCGCAGGAGCGGTGGCGGCCGAAACCGCCCGCCGTCTGCACGTGTCGGTGCGCACGGTCACCTACCGGCTCGCCCGCATCCACGCTCTCACCGGCCACGACCCGGCCGATCCTGAGCAGCATCTGGCCCTGCACATGGCGGTCCGCGGGGCGCGGCTGCTCGACTGGCCCGCGAAGCCGCTGACGTGACAGCCGACCTTCGCGACCGTCAGCTACGACAGTGTTGTGACGCACTCGATCAGGTCAGCGCCGACGCTCCGACCCTGTGCGCGGGATGGGTGGCGCACGACCTGGCTATCCACCTGTGGACTCTCAAGCATGATCCGCTCAGCTGGCCCGGCATCGCGCTACCTGCGCTGGCCGCAACCACGAACCGGCGCGCTGACCGCATCCGCCGCCGTTGGTCTTACGGCGAGCTCGTCGCGAGGCTACGAGCCGAGCGGGGCGACCTGGCCTGTATGCCCTTCGATCGGTTCGGTGGCCATCGGCACGCGCTGGGCGAGTATTTCGTGCACACCCAGGATGTCGTTCGCGCGAACGGTCTCCGTCAGGAGGAGCCCAGCCAGGAGCTGGAGGATGCGCTGTGGTTGCGGGTTCAGGTCGCCGCCCGGCAGCTGCTTCGTCGGCGCTCGCCGGGCCTCGTCCTGGCAACCGAGGGCGGCCGCTCTGCACACGTCACGGGCCGCACACCGATGACCGTGGTGACCGGGCCACCGTCCGAGCTCATGTGCTGGGTCTACGGGCGTGAAGCAGTCGCTGAGGTGACCGTCCGGCATTGAGGCGCGCCATCCTCCCTGAGGCCGAGGGGCTGCGTCCGGGGCGAAGAGCGTCTCGCCGCGCTCGAGGCCGAGTGCGCACGACTCGTCGCGCTCGGCGCGACACGGTTACGACGGCTACGCGCCGACGATTGCAACGAGTCGTGCATCGTGACGCACGACATCGACGGCAACGACTTCTGACTCGAGTGACAGGTGGGCCACCTGGTCACGTATCTGTGCGCTAGTTGATGTCGAACTCGTTCCCCTCGGGGTCGAGCAACGCCACCGCGTAGTGGTCGGGAACCTCGGCGTCGATCGGCGACAGTCGCGTGGCACCGAGGGACACCAGCCTCGTCGCCTCGGCGTCGACCAGCTCGCGCCGGGTCTCGATCGACGACCCACGGCCGCCGCTCGCGTTGATGTCGAGGTGCAGCCGGTTCTTGACCGACTTCTGCTCTGGGACGACCTGGAACCAGATGCGCGGACCCTCCCCGTTCGGGTCCTCGATGCGGTCAGCGCCGATGCCCAGCTCGTCGTCGGGTACACCGACAGACCGGTACCAGTCGTCCCACGAAGGAAAGCCGGTGGGCGGAGGGGCGATCACGTAGTGCAACGCTTCGGCCCAGAAGCGGGCGAGCGGCTCGGGCGACGTGCAGTCGATCACGAGCTGGTACGACGCGGGCATCTGACACCTCCAGGAATCTGCGCTGGGCCCAGACTGGCACGCCCTACCGACGAGCACCCCTACCGACGGGCTCGCTCGATGTCAGTTCGAGGTTCTTCCTCCGCCCCGGAGGCGTCTAGTCGCAGTTCGGGCAGGCACCTGACACCGGCGTCTCCATGAAACAGGTCGGACAGACCGCCCCACGCCGTTCCTCCGCAGCCGCGGTGCGCGGCGTTCGGGCCCGTACTTCCCGGGTGCGGGTGGTGAGTGTCGGCTGGGCCCCGGCGGGGACGTCCGCATCCCAGTGCCGGTAGCACTCCAGCCGGGCCGCGGCCGCGTGCATCTCGCGCTCCAGCGGGTCGTCGATGGCAGGGTGACCCGAGACGCGGAGCACCTCGTCATAACCGGCCCCGACCTGCCCGTCGTCTTTGCGCACGACGAGGGCGACCAGTGCTGGCTCGTCGCGCGCGTGGTTGACCTTCACGAGGTCGGCGAGCAGGGCGCCGATCCAGTTGCGCATCTGCGAGCTGGTCCAGAGCGACGACCGCCGCTGCACCTCCTCCGCAAGCTCCGAATAGGTGATGACGGCGTTGTAGCGGCCGGCCGTCTCGACGAGGATCTCGTAGGCGTGCTTCACCCAGTACGGCTGCGCGACCTTCGGGGTTACGTACTTCTCGGTGTCAGTCAAGGTCGGAGGTCCCATCCGGTGATGGTGCGGTCGGTAGAGCACCAGTCTCCACCCTCGTAACCGTGGTGCTGGCACGGGTGTCCAGCGGCGTTCCGGTGACCTGCTCCGCCCAGCGGCGAAAATGCGGTGGGCGTGAGCGCGCTCTCAGGTCTAGCGTGCGGAGGTGGACGGTTCGCGTTCAGCGGGCCGTGACACTCGGGGAGTAGCTCATGCGCCGAACCTCAGCCCTCGTTTCCCTCGTCGCCACCGCTGCGGTGGCGGCCGTGATGGCGGCCCCGCTGGCCTCGGCCTCCGTGCCGAGCGCGTCCCCGCCGACGGGACGAGCCGACGCGCAGAGACCTCGCGTCTTCACGCCCGGTGACGACGATGCGAACGACCCCTATGTCGGAAACCTCGGCAACGGCGGGTACGACGTGAGCCACTACGACCTCACCGTTCGCTACAACCCCGCGAACGACCGGTTGTGGGGCACGACGACGATCACCGCCCGAGCCACCCAGAACCTCTCCCGTTTCGACCTCGACCTGCGCGGCCTCACGGTGCGCGCAGTGGTCGTCAACGGCATCCCGGTGAAGTGGGACCGCAAGGCCGGTGAGCTGCGGGTCACACCCAAGGCGGGGCTGCGCAAGGGAAGGACGTTCACCACCGTGGTCGTCTACGACGGCGTTCCCGTCACCCTGCCCGACGGGTCTGGCTTCGTGCACACCGACGACGGCGCTGTGATCATCGGCGAGCCCGAGGTGGCCGCCACCTGGTTTCCCGTCAACGACCACCCGAGCGACAAGGCGTCCTACCGCTTCGACGTGACGGTGCCCAAGGGCCTCACGGCCGTGGCCAACGGCGTGCTGCTGGGGTCGAAGACCAAGGGCGGCTGGACCACCTTCTCGTGGAACGCCCGCGAGCCGATGGCCTCCTACCTCGCGACGGCCACGATTGGCAAGTTCAACCTGAAGTCGTACACCCACAATGGAATCCGCTACTGGGAGGCCGTTGATCCGGCACTCTACGAGCCCACGGCCACCCCTCGAACGGGCACCCACTACGCCATCTCGGAGCAGGCCAACAACAGCTACAAGCGGTTGACCCGCACGATCTCGGTGCCGGCCACAGGTGCGAACGCCTCGTTCTGGGTGACGCGCGCCACCGAACCCGACTGGGACTACTTCTTCGTCGAGGCCCGCACCGCCGGCGGCTCCGACTGGACCACCCTGCCCGACCTCAACGGTCACACGAATGCCGACACCGGCAGGTCGTGTCCGTACTGGCTGCAGATCCATCCCTTCTTGAGCCACTACCAGAGCGACGCCGGTGACGGCTGCGCCCCGACCGGCACGACCGGCGGCTGGAACGCCGCCTCAGGAGCGAGCGACGGGTACGAGCAGTGGTCCGTCGACCTCTCGCCGTATGCCGGCAAGGCCGTCGAGCTCTCGTTGACCTACGTCAGTGACGACGCAGTGCAGAACCCCGGAGTGTTCATCGACGACGTCGCCGTCTCGACCGGCGAGGGCAGCACCTCGTTCGAGGCCGACGGCAACCCGCTCGAAGGGTGGGTGGTGGGCGGCGCGCCCGCGAGCAGCCCTGGCAACACGAGCGACTGGCTGGTTGGCGGCACCTCCGACGGGCCACCGTCGATCGGTGACAGCGTCGACGCCTCGTTCGCGCAGAACGCAAAGGTGGTCGACTTCCTCAGCTCGCAGTTCGGCCCTTACCCCTTCAGCGCCTCCGGCGGGATCGTCGACAACGACCCCGACCTTGGCTTCGCTCTTGAGAACCAGACGCGCCCGATCTACGCCAAGGCCTTCTTCGACACCCCCGCCGGCAACTCGGGCGTCGTCGCCCACGAGCTGGCCCACCAGTGGTTCGGCGACAGCCTCTCGGTGAAGAAGTGGCGCCACATCTGGCTGAGCGAGGGCTTCGCGACCTACGCCGAGTGGCTCTGGAGCGAGCACGAGGGCGAAGACACGCCCCAGCAGATCTTCGACGCCACCTACGCCGCGATCCCGGCTGACGACACCTTCTGGAAGGTCACGATCGGCGCCCCTGGTGCCGACCTGCTGTTCGACGACGCCGTCTATACGCGCGGCGCAATGACCTTGCACCAGCTGCGTCTCGAGGTCGGTGACCGCGACTTCTTCGCGATTCTCAAGGGGTGGGCGAAGGCCAACAAGAACGGCAACGTCACCACCGCTCAGTTCATCGCCTGCGCGGAGAAGGTCTCTGGGGAGCAGCTCGACGGGCTCTTCACGACCTGGCTGTTCACGCCTCGCAAACCGGTGCTCGGCGACCCTGGCGCCCGCGTGCCGGCCACCGCCGCGGCCACCGCCGCGGCGACCGGCTCGTCGGCCGCGCTCGACCGGCGCGTAAGGGCTCTGCCGGGCGCCGACACCGCGATGCGCCTGTGGAAGGCGTCGGCGGCTGCCCGCTGACCCGGCCCCCTTTCGACCAAGGCTGCCGTCGCCGGGGGTCAGTCAGCCTTGGTCGCCGTGCACAGAAACACGCCGAACTCGCGGTCGCCCTTGAGGATGGTCGTGGCGTCGACGAAGCTGACCTCCTCGAACCCGGCGTGCACCAGCTGCTCGGCGAGGCGTTGCCGGTCGAACCCGTGATGCCCGTCGAAGTCGACCTTCTCGGCGTGGAAGGCGCCGTCGGGGTCCTCGTCGAGGTCCGCGATCGCCAGCCGGCCACCCGTGACCAGCAGCTTCGCCACAGACCGCAGCAACCCGTCCAGGTCGTGCACGTGGTGCAACGCCATCGAGCTCCACGCCACGTCGTAGGCGCCGTCGAGCGGGTCTGTGGTCAGGTCGGCCCGAACAGCGCGTAGCCGGTCACCGAGGTCGGCCGCCTCGATCCGCTCCTGCGCTACCTGCACCATTCCGGCGGAGGGGTCGGTCACGACCACAGAGCCGACCCGGTCAGAGAGCAGGATGCTGAGGCGACCGGTGCCGCCACCGACCTCGAGTGCCCTCATCCGAGGGCTGAGGGTGACGGCTCTCTCGATGGCCTGGGCCACCGCGACCTGCCGCTCCTCGTGGCCGGGGGCTTCGTCCCACGTCGCTGCTTCGTCGTCGAACCGCTGGTGCTCATGCATGTGCTCGACCCTAGTTGCGGCGATCACCGGGCGACTCGAAGCGAGGCGGTGGCCGCTAGTCTCGAAGTGTGCCCGAGTTCAGCTGGCGACCGGCCAACGACGCGACGAGCGAGGACCTTGAGGCGGTCTTCGACGCCGGCGGTGCCCGCAAGTGCCGCTGCCAGGCGCTCAAGGCCCCGGGCTGGATCTGGCGAGACACGACGCAGGAGGAGCGCGACGCCTCGCTCGCGGAGCAGGCCGGCTGCGGAACGAGCGGCCCCACGTCTGGCCTGATCGGCTACGTCGACGGCGAAGCGGCCGGTTGGGTCGCGGTCGAGCCGCGGGAGAGCTACCCACGGATCTGGGCCCGCCAGAAGTCGTGGATGCGCAGGGACCCCGACCTCGAGGGCGTGTGGTCGGTCACCTGCTTCGTCGTGCGCAAGGGCTTCCGCCGACAGGGACTGATGTACGAGCTCGCCGCCGCGACCGTCGAGTACGGCGGGCAGGTCGGCGCTCGCGTGCTCGAGGGCTACCCCACCGAGCCGGTGCCGGGGAAGACCGTGATCTGGGACGAGGCGTCGGTCGGGCTGCTTCAGGTCTTCCTCGCCGCCGGCTACGCGGTCGAGGCGTCGCCCACCCTGCGCCGGAGGGTGGTGCGACACCGACTCGGCGCGTTTTCGTGAGGCTGGTTCCGTGATGCTGGCGCGACGCTACAGGTCTAACAGCAGCGCCAGTGTCTCGCGGACCTCGTTGAGGACCACGGGGCCGACATTGCCGGTGCGCTCCTGAATTCGAGTCGTGGCCACGGATCGCACCTGCTGGCACTGCGCCGAGGAACGCGCCACAAGCCGGTTGTCCTCATCGGGGTCGATCAGGACCTCGGTGCTGCTCGTGCGGATCGTCCGGGTCAACGGCACGACCTGGACGACGTTGGGTCCGCCCCTAAGAATCCGGGCGGCTGTTACGACGATGGCCGGGCGACGGAGTCCGGCCTCGCTACCGGCGGGCATGCCGAGGTCGAGTTCGACGACGTCACCCGGCGTCAGCATCGAGCCACGCCGTCTCATCCTCGGTGAGCTCTGTCGCGAGGTCCCGCGCCATGGCGTCCTGGCGGAGCGCGCGGATGGCTTTGCTCACCGTCTCATCGATCGTTTCGTGGCGTTCGGCCGCCAAGCGCGTCACCCTCGCATGAGTGTCCCTGCTGATGCGGATCGTCGTTGTCTCGGCCATATCACGACGATACTCCGTGTAGACAGATCCATCTACAAGTCGCCTCCACGCCGCTCAAGAGGCGTAAAGACTCGTTCGCGCGTCCGGGCCCGCTGCTACATCACGACCCGTGAACGGTCCGGGCCAAGCACCAGACTCACCGTGCGAATGTGAAGGAGCACGGAAGATCCCCGCCAGCCGTTTGGTTCCCCAGCCTCCTCAACGGCGCCCACGACCGAGCGCTCGAGTCGCTGCCTAGTGTTGCCGACCGTGGCGGTTCCGCGCCGGTTGCCGGGGTAGGCCAGGGGTTCCATTCGCCTCAGCGAGCAAGGGCCTGTCAGCAGGATCGCCAGGCTGGGGATGGGGTCGTGAGACGAACGCCCCCGAGCGTGCAGTCGGCCGAAGCTGCCCGCCCGCGAGTCGGCCGGTCTCCGGCGGTCAGACGGGCCGGCTCGTAGGTGGAGACGACGAAGGGCTCTGACCGCGTTTCCGCGGTTCAGAGCCCTAGGCCATTGAGTCGGGGTGACAGGATTTGAACCTGCGACCTCTTCGTCCCGAACGAAGCGCGCTACCAAGCTGCGCCACACCCCGATGTTTCAGGCCAGCCCTGCGTCACCCTCGTGACGGTGATCAGGTAGCCCGCAGGAATGTTATCTCAGCGTCCTGTCGATCTCCGAATCGGATGGCGCCGGCCCCGCCCGAGCGCCCGCAGATCCAGGGCGGCGGCACGAGGGGTACGAGAAGCGCGCGAGGGTCAGGAGCGGCGGGGGACCAGGGTCAGCAGGGTGGCCTCCGGGCGGCAGGCGAGGCGCACGGGGGCGGTGGGCGAGGTGCCGAGCCCGGCCGACACCTCGAGCCAGGCGGCATCCGCAGGAGCAGACGACGAAGGGGCCGAACCCGCCCCCGGCCACCACCGCGAGAGCCCCTTGGCCCGGCCGGTGTCGATGTCGCAGTTGGTCACCAGGGCTCCCCAGCCCGGCACGCAGACCTGCCCGCCATGGGTGTGCCCGGCGATGATCAGGGCGCAGCCGTCGGTGGCGTAGGCATCGAGCACCCGCTGGTAGGGCGCGTGGGTGACGCCGATCGTCAGGGCAGCATCCGGTGAGGCGGGGGCTCGCACGAGGTCGAGACGGTCGTAGCGCAGGTGCGGGTCATCGACGCCGACGACGTCGATGCGCTGCCCCCGGACCGTGAGCGAGTCGCGCCGGTTGGTCAGGTCGACCCACCCCTGGGCGCCGAGGCCGTGCACGAGGTCGGCCGTCGGCAGCCGGCGGCTCGCGGAGCCGGCCTGCACGTGGCGGCGGGTGAAGTAGCGCAGCGGGTTCTTCAGGGTCGGGCCGAAGTAGTCGTTCGACCCGAGCACGAAGACGCCCGGCCGGGCCAGCAGGTGCTCGAAGGTGTCGAGCACGGCGGGCACGGCGTCGGCGGCGGCGAGGTTGTCGCCGGTGTTCACCACGAGGTCGGGGTCGAGCGAGGCGAGGCTCTTGATCCAGGCCGACTTCTTGCGCTGGCGCGGCAGCAGGTGCAGATCGCTGACGTGCAGCACCCGGAGTGGTTCGGCGCCCGCGGGCAGCACCGGCACCTCGTAGCGCCGGATCACGAACGCGTTGCGCTCGATCAGCGAGGCCCAACCGAGCACTCCCAGCCCGGCCGCCCCGACTCCGGCGCCGATGCCGAGCCCGAGGCGAAGGCCTGACCCAAGGCCTGATCTGGTGAGCGCACGCATGACGGCATCCTCGCATCCCGGTATTGCAGGCGAACCACGCGCCCGCCTCCTGAGAGGATGGCGCCATGAGCACCCTCAAGCAGCAGCTGCAGTCTGACCTCACCTCCGCGATGCGGGCGCGCGACCAGGTGCGGGCCGGCTCGCTGCGGATGGCCCTGACGGCCGTCACCACCGAGGAGGTGGCCGGCAAGGAGCACCGCGACCTCACCGACGACGACGTGATCAAGGTGCTGGCCAAGGAGGCCAAGAAGCGGCGCGAGGCCTCGGAGGCCTATGCCGGGGCCAACCGCCCCGAGCTGGCGGCCCGGGAGGACGCCGAGCTCGCGGTGCTCGAGACCTACCTGCCGAAGCAGCTGAGCGGCGACGAGCTGTCGCGCATCGTGACGGATGCCGTGACCGCCTCAGGCGCGACCGGGATGGCGCAGATGGGGCTGGCCATGAAGGCCGCGAACGCCGCCGTCGCGGGTCGCGCCGAGGGTGGCCGGGTGGCCGCCATCGTCAAGCGGGCCCTCGCCGGCTGAGGCCGCTACGACGAGAGGACCAACGCGTCATGCGTCGGTCCTCTCGTTCTGTCCGGATGCCGCTCAGCCGGGCTACGGCGCCCCTTTACGTCTTCTTCGGGGGCCTGGTGGTCTTGGGCGGCTTCACGGGCTTGGGGGGCTTGGTGACCTTGGGGGGCTTCACGGGCTTGGGGGGCTTGGTGGCCTTGGGGGGCTTCGGCGTCTTGGTTACCGCTGGGGGTGCGACCGGCGGCTTGGTCGCGTTGTTGTTGGCGTTCTGCGGCGGGGCCGCGTAGCCCGAGGTGTAGATGGTGACGTAGCTGCCCGTCTTGGCCTTGCCCGAGGGCGAGGTGCCCGCCACCAGGCCCAGGGGAACCGATGAGGGTCGGGTGCCGCCGACGCCGGCCGAGAAGCCGGCGCCTCGCAGCTCGGCGATGGCCTCGGAGACCGTGAGGCCGGTGACGCTCGGAATGTCGATGTTGTCACCGTTGAGCAGCTTGTCGGAGGGCTCGGTGAAGCTCTCCTTGGGCTGGCCCTTCAGCGTGCCGTCCATGACGGCCTTCCAGATCGGGGCCGCCACGGCCGCGCCGTGCATCTTGGGGATGAAACGGCCGCCGATGGTGAGGTTGACCATGTTGCGCTTGTTGCCGTCGTCGGGCGTGCCGACCCAGACCGCGACCGACAGGTTGGGGGTGTAGCCGGCGAACCACGACTCGTTGTTCCTGTTCGAGGTTCCGGTCTTGCCGGCCGACTCCCGGCCGCTGTCGAGCTGGTTGCGCCGGCCCGACCCGTCGGTCATGTTGTACTCGAGGAACTTGTCGGTCGCGCGCGCCACGTCGGGCTCGATCACCTGGTCGCACTTGTTCGGCGGGAGGGCGATGTCCTTACCCGCCTTGGTGATCTTGGTGACGGCCACGACAGGGCAGCGCTTACCGTCGGAGGCGATGGTGGCGTAGGAGTTTGCGATCGCTTGAGGCGACACCTCTGTGCCACCCAGCACGATCGCGGCCGGGAACTCCGGGATGGGTGATCCGTCGGCCCGGTGCATCCCAATGCGGTTCATCGTGTCGCGGATCTTGCAGAGCCCAACCTGCTGGGCCAGCCCGACGAAGGCGGTGTTCGTCGAGAGGGCCGTCGCCTCCATCAGTGTCATCTTGCCGCCCTTGAAGGAAGTGTCGTTGTAGACCCTCCAGTCGCGGAAGGTCTTGGAGCACGCGTCCTTCGGGAAGTCGGACGGCTTGTATGCCGCCTGGCTGCTGCCGCCCGCCGCCTTGGCGTCGACGCTCGACTTCGTGTTCAGGCCCGACTCCATCGCCGTCACGAGCGCGAAGGCCTTGGCCGTCGAACCGAACTGGAACCCGCCGGATCCGCCGTACTTCTTGTCGAGGGCCCAGTTGATGCCCGTTGCCCCGAGCTTCTGCTTGTCGACGGTGTACTTCGTGTTCTGCGCGAACGCCAGCACCTTGCCCGTGCCCGGCTCGGTCACGTAGGCCGCGGCCCCGACCTTCGACTTGTCGCCGATCGGCACCTGCTTGACCACGGCCTCCTGGGTGAGCTTCTGCACGCGCGGGTCCAGGGTGGTTGTGATGGTGATGCCACCCTCGTAGAGGGTGCGCCTGCGCTCCTCGGCCGTCTTGCCGAGGGCCGGCATCTGCAGGGCGTAGTTGATGATGAAGTCGCACCAGTACGGGTAGGGCGAGCTGAGGCAGGTCGACTTGGGGTAGGAGACCTTCATGTCCTTCTTGAGGGTGCGGGCCTTGGCCGCCTTCCACTCCTTGGTCGTGATGCTGCCCAGCTCGTGCATCCGGTCGAGCACGACGTTGCGGCGCTCGACGGCTCGCTTCGGGTTGTTGACCGGGTCGGTGGTGCCCGGGTTCTGCGTGAGGCCGGCGAGCAGCGCCGCCTGAGAGATGCTGAGCTTGCTGGCCGGGATGCTGAAGTAGTGCTGCGAGGCCGCCTCGACGCCGTAGGCCCGGTCGCCGTAGTAGACGAGGTTCATGTACCCCTCGAGAATCTGGTCCTTCGTCATCTTCTTCTCGAGCGTGATCGCGTACTTCAGCTCCTTGATCTTGCGCATGTAGTCCTTGCGCACGGCAGCGGCGGCGGCGTCCTTGTTCCCGTTGCTGAGCGCGGAGTACTGCAACGAGATCTTGACGAACTGCTGCGTCAGCGACGACGCTCCCGACTGGGTCGCGCCCGTGCGAATGTTCGAGACGAGGGCTCGCACCACACCCTGCAGGTCGACCCCGCCGTGGTCGTAGAACCGGTGGTCCTCGATGTCGACCTGGGCCACCCGCATGATCGGCGCGATGCTCTTCAGCGGCACGATGGTGCGGTTCTGGTCTTGAGGGGTGGCGATCACGGTGCCGTCGGCCGCCAGGATGCGGGACTGCTGGGCGAGCGGGTCGGTCTTGAACTCGCTCGGTAGGTCGTTGAAGACATCGACCCCGCTGCGGGCCAGGGCGCCGGTGGCGCCGACGGCCGGCATGACGAGACCGGCAGCGAGCAGGCCGAGCACGAGAGCCGACGCGAGGAAGGCTCCGAGCAGGCTGATGACGCCGCCGAACGACGTGGTGCGCGAAGACATGCGCCCTAGGCTAACCGCTCGCTCTGTGTCAACCCGCATCGTCGGGTCGCGTCGCGGCACTCGTGATCACCCTGTCATCCGCCCGTTGGAGGGTGTCGGATGCCGCTGTCCGTGGCCCGCCGTCGTTCCACGCCCCTCACAACCTCTGACAACGTCTGTCACCGAGCCGGCCGTGCGACCGCTTCACCACTGGTGTCAGCAGCATGTGCGGCGTTGGCGACGTTGGCGACGTTGCCGGCGCTGACCTCTTGGACGCAGTCGACTCCCGTAGCTGGGGCGGCGAGGGTGAGCCAGCATCCGTCCACGGGGACGCCCAGGGCCTACCAGAGCTACCCGACGGATGGCCTCCGCCCATTCCGGTGACCGTGTCATCGACCTGGGTCACGACCGCACCGACAGGGTTCTCGATCCTGGTGGGTGATCGCTTGTGATCCGGGATCCGGACCGTGGCGCAGCACGAGAGGGCTCTGGCGTCGCCCAGGGTGATGTTGACGAGTGCAGCGGGGCGCTTCTCAGCGGAGTGAGCAGCCGGCGCAGTTGTCGGGGTGGTTGCGCGTGATCACACTCTGGTCTCGAACGATCGGTTCGGTGGTGTACAGCCCACCACCTTGTCTCGATCCCCGTGGGCTGACGGAGAGGTTGTTGTTCGTGATGGACGTGTGGCGCAGCGCGAGGACGACGGGCGGGCCGGATATCGACACGCCGTTCCAGATCCCTCCGCCTTGCGCCGACGATCCGTTCGGGCTGGCGGCCCTGGCGGTGTTGCCTCGCACCCGTACGTGGTCGAGCTCGAGAAGGCCGTTGTTGAATACCCCGGCCCCAACAGCTTCGGCTGTGCCGTTCGCGCTGCTGGAGCGGACCGTGTTGCCGGCGATCACACTGTCGGAGACGAAGACCCGGCCGGGGTTGTCGCTGAAGTTCAGGATCGTGAGTGCCCCGATGGCGGACGCTGGCCCGGAGCGGCTGTGCACCGAGACCGTGTTGTTGGAGATGCGCGAGTGAGTCACGACCGCTGGTCCGTCGAACTCCAGGGTCGACCCGCTGGCGCCGACATCCTGCGTTGTGGCCACATCGGCGGTCACCCGGTTGTGCTCGATGACGGTGTTGGTCATCCACACCGAGCTCTCTCCGCACGCACACATTCCTGCGTCGAAGGCAAGGGGTTCCCCGAGTGGGTCGATGGCCGAGATGGCGTTGTGGGAGATGACAGTGTCACTGATGATGACGGTGCTGCCGTTGCCGATGTGGATCCCGCCAGAGTTGGCGTTCATGTCGATGAGTGTGCCCTGGGCCTTCACCGGCCAGGACGTCACCAGATCGGCGCGGTTCATCGTCACCTGGCTTCGTTGGACGGTGAGGTTGCCGGAGTCGACGAAGATCCCGCCGCCCTCGGAGAACCGGCCGATCGCCGTAGGGCGGGCATGGTTCGCCGTCACCACCGTCGACTTCACCGTCAGGGTCCCCAGCTCGCTGAAGATCCCGCCGCCGTTGGCGTCACTCAGGGCACCGTCGACGCGGTTGTCGCGCACCGTGCTTCGGTTCACGGTCAGTTCGCCGGAGTTGGCGATGCCTCCGCCTCTCGCGCGGGCGAACGGGCAGAATCCGGACGGGCACAGGACGCCGCTGGGTGAGTCCGACACCGTGGTGGCCGTCGCCCTGTTGTTCCGAACGGTGACGTCGGTCAACGTCACGCTCGCCCCGACACCACCGTCGGTGGTCGGCTCGATGTCGATGCCTCCTCCCCGCGAGTCGAAGCCGTTTCCGGTGGCGACGCCACCGGCCACGGTGAGCTGTGAGAGCGAAACGTCCAGGGCGGGTGTCGTACCGGCGATCGTGATGACCGGCCCGCCACCACGGATCACGGTTCGACCCTCGCCAGCGCCGACGAGATGGACACTTTTGCTGACCGTCACGCCGCCCGCGTAGCTGCCGGGGCCCAGCCGAAGGGTGTCACCGTCGTGTGCGCTCACCAGAGCAGCATCCAAGGTCGCGACACACCCCGGTGTCGACCCCACACAGATGACGTGAGTGTCAGCGGACGCGGCAGCCGGGCTGGCGGCGGCGAGGATCGCTCCGAACGACGCGACGAAGGCTGCTCGTCGCCAGGTACTGCTGGACATGGCTGCTCCTTTGGTCAGTGTGATCCCAGACTGCCGAGGTCGACGCTGAGAACCATTCGGGGGCACTGATGTTTGGACGAACCTCGTTGGGGAGCGGGCCCAGAAGCGGGTCAGCAACGTCTCGAAGCCGTGGTGCGACCTTGTGCTCGCATGGGAGCTCTGATCCTCATCATCCAGGGATTCATGGTGGTTCCGCGAGCAGGTTTCGCTGAAGAACAGGGCGCGGATCGCCCGCCGAGCCCTGCCTCGCGGGCATCGACGCACTTCCAGATGACCCACGCACTGGCCTCGGAGGCCTCGGGTTCATCGCCGCCACCGCGGTAGGGCGGTCGCTGAGTATCAGCAGCCGCCGGTCGTCATCGGAGTCTCAGCCGGTACCACTGGGGTCGTGTCCGGTTCATCGGCCAGCCCAGTCCCCGGGTGTCGGCGTGCTCGACCGTGAGCAGCTGCCAGTCCGAGAACGCGGCCTCCACGTGCGCTTGGGACACCCCCTCCAGCAGAGACCGCAGCACGGTCGGTCCGAAGGCGAGCATCAGCAGCGTGGCCCCGGGGTTGGCCAAGGCCGTGACACCGGCACCCTCTGCGGCGCGCTGCTCGGCGTCAAGACCCTGAAAGCAGCCCACGTCGAGAAAGAGGTCGAAGGTGCCCAGATCGGCCGCGGGTAGGTCGGTCACATCCCCAACGACGTAGGAGGCGCCATTCCTACCCTGTCGTGTCGCTTCGGCGATCGCGGCCGGTACGTTGTCGATGCCCACGACCCGCCAGCCTCTTCGCGCCAGTTCGGGGGTGTACTGACCGCGCCCGCAGCCCAGGTCGAGTGCTCGACCAAGTGGGCGCGAGCGTTCGCACTCCTCGCGATCGAACAGCGCGGCGATGCTTGCCGCCGCTGCAGGCCCATAGCGCTCCCAAGGCCTGACCCCGAAGCGGTACATCCGGGTGTACTTCGTCATCTGGCTCGCCTCTCCGGGACCATCACGTGGCGAGAGCCGTCTGACTCTGACGCACCCTGATCGGCCTGCTGGTACCGAAAGCGTGCCATGCGGGTGGGGATCGGTTGAGGTGGGTCAGTCGGTCGTGGCGACTGTCTCAGAGTGTGTGTCAGCAGGTGAGGGACCGGTTGACACACCCGATCTGCCACCGGAGGCCGGTCCAGCAGTGCGGAAACCGCCTGGTGAGCAGCTCTTGCAAAGAGTCATGCGCCGGTCAACACTAGGTAAAGAGTTGGTCAAGGCGGTGTCTAGTTGATGTTTCAGGCTCAGCACCGCGGAAGGTGACTAGTCACCGTCCTTTCGAAATGGTCCGATCAGGCCATGTCGGGGTTTGTCCGGAACTCGTAGTGTCATTCATGGACCAGGGGGGTCCGGGTTCGGTCCGAATCAGTGGATCGAATCATTTCTCGGCGACGTGGGAGTTGCCGAGCGGGGAGGGGAACAAAATGAGTACAGCAGTGGTCGACCTATGGGCCGACGAGTGGACGGACGAGTGGGCCAACCGGGCCGCTTGTTCGAACCAAGACCCTGACGCGCTGTTCGTCAGGGGCAAGGCGCAGCACGACGCCAAGGCAGTCTGCAAGGGCTGCCCGGTGCTCGCGCAGTGCCTTGCGGAAGCGCTGGACAACCGCACCGAGTTCGGTGTGTGGGGGGGAATGACGGAGCGAGAGCGTCGCGCACTGTTGCGCAAGCGCCCCGACATCACGTCGTGGAAGACGGCGCTGCGTCAGTCAATGGCCGGTTCGGCCAAGGCCTGACGAACAGCCTCACTCGCGGGGGCCTGATCCACCAGGGTCAGGCCCCCGCGAGTGCGTTGCCCACTTCGCGCAGGCTCTCGAGGTCGTGCACGTCACGACTGAGGGCCGGCACGTGCGTCACCGGGATGCCGGGGTGCGCGCGGGTGAACCGGTCGGCCAGCTCGCGCTGCCGTTCCGCCGTCTTGACCAAGGCGGCGTGCAGCCGAAGCACCCCGGCCGCGTTCGTCGCCGACCGCGGGCCGCCTGACTCGTCAAGCGCCTCAGCGACCGAAAGTGCTTTGGCGGGAGTCAGACCCGACGCTGCCACCTGACCGATGCGGTTGACCACGAGCCCGGCGAGCGGCATCCGGTCGGCCTCGAGCCGGTCGACGAAGAACGAGGCCTCGCGCAAGGCGTCCCGCTCCGGCGCGGCCACGACGATGAACGCCGTGCCCTCCTGCGAGAGCAGCCGGTAGGTGACGTCGGCCCGCTCACGGAACCCACCGAACATCGTCTCCAGGGCGCTCACGAACGTCTCGAGGTCTTGCAGCATCTGCCCGCCCAGGATCTTCGTGAGGGTGGAACTGACCAGCTGCACCCCGAAGCCGAAGACCTTGAGCCCAGCGCGCCCACTCAGCTTGGCCGGCGCGGTCATCAGCCGGATGAAGCGGCCGTCGAGAAAGCTGCCGAGCCGGTTCGGGGCGTCGAGGAAGTCGAGCGCCGACCGTGACGGCGGGGTGTCGACGATTATAAGGTCCCAGTCGTCGGCGCTCGACTTGAGCTGGCCCAGCTTCTCCATGGCCATGTACTCCTGCGTGCCCGCGAACGAGCTGCTGACCGC
The DNA here is from genome assembly GCF_001758225.1 of Humibacillus sp. DSM 29435. Lineage (GTDB taxonomy): Bacteria > Actinomycetota > Actinomycetes > Actinomycetales > Dermatophilaceae > DSM-29435. The sequence continues at coordinate 175,077 of NZ_MAST01000001.1, forward strand.
CTGGTAGAAGGGGTTGGCGAGGATCTGTTCGGCCTTGTCGGGCTCGGAGTGGGCGATCACGACCTCGTCGAAGGTCCGTTTCATGTCGAGCATCATGGCGTGCAGGCTGCCGCCCGCGCTCGTGTCGATTCCGTGCACCTCGCGCGGGGTGTTGTCGAGCTCGGTGAGGCCGAGCGACTGTGCGAGCCGGCGCGCCGGGTCGATGGTGAGCACGACTGTGCGACGGCCGGACTCGGCAGCGCGCAGCCCGAGGGCGGCAGCGGTGGTGGTCTTGCCGACCCCGCCCGAACCGCAGCACACGATGATCTCGGTGGCCGGGTCGGCGAGCAGCGCGTCGACGTCGAGCACCGGGGCCGAGGCCGTCTTGGATGCCGACTTGGACCCCGTGTTCGATGCCGTGTTCGATGCCGTGGCCGAGGTCATCACACCATCCCCTGGGTCGCGATGAGGTCAGCCAGCTGCCGGATGGAGCCGGAGTCGGCGGCGCCCTCCGGCAGAGCCGGCAGGCTGATGATGGGCAGCCCGCTGGCGGTCAGCAGCTCGAGCTGCTCACGCTCGAGGTCGACCCGGTGGGCGTGGTCGCGAGCCTCGGTCATCAACCCGTCGACGAGGCCGGGCGTGGCCTTGACACCGGCCTCGACGAGCTGGTTCGTGATCGAGCTGCGATGCAGGCGCCCAGCCCTCGCCTGCTCCAGAGCCGCGTCGTCGAGCAGTGGTTCGCGCACCATGTTGACCACGACAAAGCCCGGGTGCAGGCCTTTCTCGCGCAGCTCGGCAACCGCTTCAAGCGTCTCTTGCACCGGCATCTCCTCGAGCAGGGTCACGAAGTGCACCTGCGCCTGCGTACTGGTCAGCAGTCGCATGATCGACTGCGACTGCGAATGGATCGGGCCGACCTTGGCCAGGTCGGCAACCTCTGAGTTGACGCCGAGAAAGCGGCCGATGCGCCCGGTCGGGGGAGCATCGAGCACCAGGGCGTCGTAGGCCGGAGGGCCCTGCCCCTTGTGCTTGCCGTCGAGCCGGCGCCGGTTGGCTTCGTAGACCCGCCCGATGAGCAGCACGTCGCGCACGCCGGGGGCGATCGTCGTGGCGAAGTCGACGGCACCGAACTTCTCGAGGATCCGCCCCGCGCGGCCGAGCTTGTAGAACAGCTGGAGATACTCCATGAGCGCCCGCTTCGGTTCGACCGACAGGCCGACGACCTCGCCGCCGCTCGCCGTGCGGGCGACCCGCGTCTCTTCAGGCCCGAGCGGCGGCACGTCGAAGGTCTGGCTGATGCCCTGGCGTTCTTCGACCTCGGCGAGCAGGACACGCTGGCTGTGTCCCGCCAGGGCGAGCGCCAGGGCGGCCGCCACCGTCGTCTTGCCGGTGCCGCCCTTCCCGGTCACGATGTGCAGCCGAACGTCGGACCGCGGAACGGCGGGGCTGCTCGTCATTGCCTCAGCCTAAGGCTCGCCCTCGGTGCCCGCCGCGGGTGGTCGGGCGACCCCGGCATCCACAGTCGAGTGGCCACTTCCGTCCGGTTGGGTGACCCCGGCATCCACAGCCGAGTGGCCACTTCCGTTCGGTCGTGACCTTTCGACTGTACGAAAGCGGCCACTCGACTGGGGGGGCTGGGGTGGGGGGCTGTGGTCGGGTGGGGGGCAGGGAGTCTCAGCCGGCGCGGGGCAGCAATGAGCGGATGGCGGCGAGCACGCGGGCGAAGGCCGGATGTTCGGGGTCGATGAGCTCGTAGTGCCCCGCGCCCGCCACCACGTCGAGCCTGACGTCGCCGCCGGCCAGGCGAGCTGCCGACAGGTACTCGTGGGTGACCTCGAGCGGAACGATGTGGTCGGCATCGCCGTGCACCAGCCGCACCGGCACGCGCGGGGGGAGGGAGTCCATCGGGTCCGCGACCTGCCATGCCTCGTCGTCGAGGTCGTCGGCGCCCACGAAGGCCGCGGCTGCATCGGCGCCGAGCCGCATCCTCGCGGTGGCCCGGAGGTCGACGCACCCGGCGAGCGCGACGACGCCGGCCGGCCCAGCGGCATCCGACGAGGTGGCTGACTCCGACGAGAGCGGATGCCGCTGGGCCCACGGCTGGTTGGCGGCCCAGGTGACGAGGTGGCCGCCGGCCGAGTGACCGACGAGCACGAGCGGCTCAGGCAGGTCGGGGTCGTGGGCCACCGCCGCGACGAGGGCCGTGAGGTCATCCAGCGTTCCGGGCACGCCGCCCCCCGGCATGCCGGCCCGGCGGTACTCACCCACCGCGACGTGAAAGCCGGCGTCGGCCAGAGCCTGCGCCTGGGGGCTGGCGTGGGTGCGGTCGTAGGCCTCGCGCCAGAAGCCCCCGTGTACGATGAGCACCGTGGCGCCGACCGCGTCTTCAGCAGGGCGTGGGAGGCGCACGTCGTAGACCTGGGCCGCGTCGAGACCGTAGGCCCGCGTCGCGTCGGGCGGAGGCGACGGGCGGCGAAGCACGTCGCCCACGGCGGCGTCCCCCCGGCCGTCGCGAAGGCCCGCATCGCCGTCGTGGGCAGGGTCTGCTTCGTGGGCACCCGACATGGGCTCCATCGTGGCAGCCGGCGCTCGCTATGGTGAGGGCATGACGACCTGGGAGTACCTCACCGCCCCGCTGCTGATCCACAACACCAAGGCGATCCTCGACAACTTCGGAGCCGACGGCTGGGAGCTGGTCCAGGTCGTGCCTGGGCCCGACGGGTCGAGCCTGGTGGCCTACTTCAAGCGACCGAAGGGCTGAAACCGATGTCAACCGTAGAAGACCGTCTGGCCGAGCTCGGCCTCACCGTTCCCGAGGTCGTGCCGCCGGTGGCCGCGTACGTGCCGGCCGTTCGCGACGGCAACCTGGTGTTCACCTCGGGTCAGCTGCCCATGGTCGACGGGGCGATGGCCGCCACCGGCAAGGTCGGCGCGGACGTGACGCCCGAGACCGCCAAGCAGCTGGCGCAGGCCTGCGCCCTCAACGCCATTGCCGCCATCAAGGCCCTCATCGGCGACCTCGACCAGGTCGCCCGGGTGGTCAAGGTCGTCGGGTTCGTGGCGTCCGAGCCGTCCTTCACGGGCCAGCCGGCCGTGATCAACGGGGCCAGCGAGCTGTTGGCGAAAGCGTTCGGCGACAAGGGAGTTCACGCACGCTCCGCTGTGGGCGTAGCCGCGCTGCCCCTCGACGCTCCCGTCGAGGTCGAGGTCATCGTCTCGATCGCCGACTGACGGCGCCGGCCACAACACGACGGCACGTCGACCTGACGACTCTCGGAGCCATGAGGTGACCCGCCTCTTCCCGCTCACCCGGGCCCCCGGTATCGCTGACCACGCGAGCCGGTGGCTGTCGGGCGAGCGGTGGCCCGAGGCGCCGCCCCGTCGGGCCAGCACCGTGATGCTCGTGCGCGACGGAGCCGCCGGAGTCGAGGTGTTCCTGCTGCGTCGCGTGGCCCAGATGGCCTTCGCACCGAGCACGATGGTGTTCCCCGGCGGCGGCGTCGACCCACGAGACAGCGAGCCCGACCTGCCATGGTCGGGGCCGTCGGCGTCCGAGTGGTCGCAGCGACTGGGCTGCGCCGAGGCCGAGGCGCGGATGTTCGTGGCGGCCGCGGTGCGGGAGGTCTTCGAGGAGTGCGGGGTGCTGTTGGCCAGCCCCGCGGTGAACGACCCCGGCGGCCCCCTTGCCGACGTGGGCGACCCTCGGTGGCGCGGCATCCGCGACGGCCTCGTGCAACATCGGCTGTCGCTGACCGACGTGCTCAGTTCGGAGGGGTTGGTGATGCGCACCGATCTCATTGTGGCCAAAGCGCATTGGCTGACGCCGGTGTTCGAGCCCCGACGCTTCGACACGTGGTTCTTCGCCGCCTTGATGCCGGGGCATCAGGTCGCCGACGGCAACACGAGCGAGGCCGACCATGCCGCATGGTTTGATCCGGCCCAGCTGCTCGAGGCGTATGCCGACGGTGACGCGATGATGATGCCGCCCACAGTGGTGTGCGTCGAGCAGGTGCGAGACGCGGCGTCGGCGAACGCGTTCGTGAGACACGCCGACCATCTGCCGCTCATCGTGTCGGAGATCATCGACACCCCCGAGGGTCCGGCCATGACCATGGTCGAGCGGTGAACGGGGCAACCGCGTGAACGGTGGCGCGCCAGACCCCGACTGGGCCGGTGGCACCGTCTCCGAACGGGCCGACTGCGTGCTGTGCCCGAACCCGTCGCCGATGACGCTCGACGGCACCAACACCTGGGTGCTCGGCGAGCCCGGTTCCGATGCGGTGGTCGTGCTCGACCCGGGGCCCCTCGACGAGGGCCATCTGCAGACCGTGCTCGAGCACGTCGCCGGCACCGGTCGGCGCGTGGCGCTCACCCTCCTGACCCACGGGCATCTCGACCACGCCGAGAGCGCAGACCGTTTCCACGCGCTGACCGGGGCTCCCGTGCGGGCCTTCGGGCGCGGACACGACGACGTTCGACCCGGTGAGGTGATCGAGGTGGACGGCCTCGAGATCGTGGCCGTGCCCACGCCCGGCCACACCAGCGACTCCTACTCGTTCGTGCTGCCCGCCGAGAACGCCCTGCTGACCGGCGACACCGTGCTCGGTCGGGGCACCACGGTCGTGGCCTGGCCCGACGGCAACCTTGAGGCCTATCTCGACTCCCTGCACCGCATCGAGACCCTCACCGGCGCGCGGGAGGTGACCACGATGCTGCCCGGTCACGGGCCGTTCGTCTCGGATGCCGCCGCCACTGTTTCGTTCTACCTTCGTCACCGCGCCGAGCGTCTCGACCAGGTTCGTGCCGCTGTCGAGAGCGGTCTTCACGCCGCACACGAGGTGGTGGAGCGTGTGTACGCCGATGTGCCCCGGTCGGTCTGGCCGGCGGCCGAGCTCTCGGTGCAGGCCCAGCTGCAGTACCTGCGCGAGCACCCCACCGACTGAGCCCGTCGGGGTTGGCCCGAGTGCTGCGGCGAGACGGCCGGTCGTGCCTCAGGCTCTGGTGAAGCCTCCGGTGACGTGCAGCCGCCTACCCGTCACGGCGGCTGCCGCGATGCGCATGAAGCGTGGCTTGGGCCCGGCGTGCCAGGGGAAGAGCGGTAGCGCAAGCGCCTCGATGACCTCGTCGGTGTCTCGGATCTCGTGGGCATGTCCACGCACGACGACACTCCATGCGGTGGCGTCGCCATCGTCGTAGCCGTCGACCTCGAAGGCCACGGGGTGGCCGGTCGATGATGAGAGCTTTCGGCCGGCGGCGGTACGGAAGACGATGCTCCCGTGGTCGACCACGTAGTTGATCGGGAAGATGTCGGGTCCGTCGTCGGCGACGACAGCCAGTCGGCCGATGACCCCTTGCCGCAGCAGGTTCCAGCACTCGGACTCGGGGAGCTGGTCGGTGGGGGGTGGCGAAGTGGTCATGACGGCAGCATGCGCTCACGTCACGACGGCGGGCAGGGCCGAAAGTCCCACCAGGGGCTGTCCTTCGACTCTGGTGAGCACCCGATCTCGTAGCGCAGGCTGATGATGCGGCCCCTGTTGTGGGCCGTCGTCGGGATACAACCGATGACCGGATGACCAAGGAGATCGTCATGGACCCTCATCAGATGCCGGCCGGTGCCGTCGTCGTCGGCTACGACGGATCCCCCACGGCTGAGGCGGCCCTCGAGTGGGCGGCCCGGGAAGCCAGCGCGTGGGGCCGACCCCTGCACCTGTTGCACACTATGCGCTATCCGGACGGGTTCGCCATGTCCCTCGACCTCGACCTCAACCCAGACCGTGACGAGATCGCCATCGCCGGCATCGAGCAGGCGCAGCGGCTCGCTCCTGGGCTCGCCGTGACCAGCGAGACCAAGCCCGGGGGCGCGGCCTCCTGGCTCGTCGAGCTGTCGGAGCGGGCCGACCTCGTCGTGGTCGGGGGACACGGTCATCACGCTGCGCGTGCGGTGCTGGTCGGTGCGACGGCACCTCAGGTGACAGCGCACAGCAAGTGCCCGGTCGTCGTGGTGCAAGCCGACTCGGAACTGACACCGCCCCTGCCGCCGGAGAGGCCGGTGTTCTCCGAGCAGGGCGGCGGTCTGCCAGACAGCTCGACGCTGTCCGGTCGCGTGGTCGTCGGCGTTGACGGTAGCGAGTCGTGCACCGGCGCAGTCGAGTTCGCCTATGCCCGGGCCAGTCGGCTCGGTCTGGGCCTGCTCGCCGTGGGGTGCTGGTGGTGGCAGGAGAGCGGCCCCTACATGGCTGGCACCGAAGACTTCGGCTGGGACTCCAGCATCCGTGACCGCGAGCTGAGGCTCGTCTCGGAGCATCTCGCCGGATGGTCGGAGCAGTACCCCGATGTCGACGTCCACACCATCCTCGTGCACGGCAACCCGGTGGAGGTGCTGGTCGAGGAGGCCGACCGTGCAGAGCTGCTGGTGCTCGGGACCCGGGGACGAGGCGGGTTCGCGGGGCTGATGCTCGGCTCGGTCAGCCTGCGGGTGCTGTCAGCTGCCCGGCGACCGGTCGCGATCGTCCCGTCGACGGCATCCTCTCGCAAGCGGGCTCACTGAGCAGCAGCACCTAGCAGGGCCCTACCTCTCGGGACCAACGTCCCGAGAGTCAGGGACCTGCGGCCGTACCGCGTGACGCGGCTATGGCGAAGAGTCGAACCGTAGGAACTCAGCACTCCCCGAGGAAGGCACCAAGATGTCCACCACCAGCCAGGATCGCGGCCACCAGCAGACCGGCAGCGTTGAAACACCCGCGGCCGCAGGCGGAGCCAACGCCTCACCCACCGGCCTCGAGTCCCGAACCACGGGCGGCCGGTGGATGGCAGTCACCCGCATCGCCCTCGGTCTCACCTTCCTGTGGGCCTTCTTCGACAAGCTCTTCGGTCTCGGCTACTCGACCCCCTCGGCACGGTCGTGGATCTCTGGAGGGTCACCGACGAAGGGGTTTCTCAGCCACGTCGAGGTCGGCCCCCTCACCGACTTCTTCCAGGGGCTCGCCGGCAAGCCGGTCGTCGACTGGCTCTTCATGATCGGCCTGCTCGGCATCGGGCTCGCGTTCACCCTGGGCATCGCCATGTGGGTCTCGGCGATCAGCGGCGCGGTCATGATGATGATGATGTGGGCTGCCGAATGGCCGCTGGCGCGGCTGACGATCACGGGCGAGCCCAGTGGGTCGACCAACCCGATCATCGACTACCACCTCATCTATGCCCTCGCCATGATCACGCTCGCCATCCTCGGCGCCGGCCGGGTCTGGGGCCTGGCCAGGCAGTGGCGCGGGACCGCCCTCGGTCGCGTGCTCCCCTGACCCTCCCTCCACGACGCGGATGGGTACGACGATGCAGACGAGTACGGGCAACACGGGGAGCCCGGGGAGCCCTGACGCGGCTACCGACAACCAGGCCACTGAAGGTCGACGCGACGGCATCGATCACGGGCCGGTCACCGGGACCGGTCGTCACAACGACCACCCGGTGACCGTCGGATCCCTGTCGCCCGCTCGGAGCCAGGAGCTGCTCGAGGCTGGTGAGGTCGGTCGGGTGGGGTGGAGCGCCGCACACGGGCCGCAGATCTTCCCCGTGAGCTACGCCTGGTACGACGACCTCATCGTCTTCCGCACCTCGCCCTACGGCATCCTCTCCGAGCTGGGTCGCCGCACCCAGGTCGTCTTCGAGGTCGACGATCTCGACGAGCGGAGTCACACCGGCTGGAGCGTGCTGGCCCGTGGTTACGCCACGGGAATCGCGTCTCCGGCTCAGCTGGCCCGGCTCTGGACGGTGGACGGCGCGGAGCCGTGGGCCGGTGGCATCCGCAACGTCTTCATCGGCATCAGCGTCACCCAGCTGACGGGCCGGTTCTTCGAACCGGCCCGGCACGCTCGGCTGACGACGGAACCACCGGCGCATGGATGAGGTGTCGCCCCGACGCCCAATCGCAGCCGGGCCACCCCGCCTGCACCGGGAACCGGGTCGACTCGAGCCTGGCCCGGTCGCGCACCGCCTAACCTTGGGCGATGACCACCACGCACGGGCACAGCCGAGACGCGTGTCCATCCTGGTCGCGACCGGCACCACCCTGCGCGAGCCGGGGGACCGGCCGATGACGGCCCCTTCAGAGCAGGACCGCCTGCGGGCGTTGCTCACGGCCAACCGGTCGATCGTGGCCGAGCTCTCGTTGGCTGGGGTGCTGCGCCGGATCGTCGAGGCCGCCCGCGAGCTCGCGTCAGCCCGGTACGCGGCGCTAGGTGTCATCGGGCCAGACGGCCATCTCGAACAGTTCCTGCACGAGGGGGTCGACGTCGAGACCGTGGCCCGCATCGGCGCGCTGCCGACGGGGCGCGGCCTGCTCGGGGCCATCGTCGACACGTCGCGGGCGATCCGGCTGCACTCGATCGACGACGACCCGCGCGCGACCGGGTTCCCCCCGGGACACCCCTCGATGCAGACCTTCCTGGGCGTGCCGATCCGGTCGCGTGGGGCGGTGTTCGGCAACCTCTATCTCACCGACCGCCTCGACGGCCTCGACTTCACCGACGACGACGAGGACCTCGTGCTGGCCCTCGCGGCCACCGCAGGAGTCGCGATCGAGAACGCCCGCCTCTACGAGGAGTCGCGCAACCGTCAGGAGTGGCTGCGGGCGTCGGGTGAGATCAGCCGACAGCTGCTGCAGCCAGACCCGGGCCAGGATGCGCTGGAACAGGTGGCCAACGCAGTGCTGCGTCTGGCGGATGCCGACGTGGTCACCATCGTCTCTCTCGAGCCGGAGGCCGAACACCGCGGAGGCGAGGCCCGGGCGCCGGCACGACCCCAGCGCCTCGGACGACTCGGAACCGGCGAGGTCGGGCCGGAGCGGATGAGGGTGCTCGTGGCGCGAGGAAAAGGGGCGGAGCATCTCACCGGACTGACGTATCCGACCCATGAGTCCCTCGCCCGCGAGGCGATCAACTCAGGGCAGCCCCTGACGATCGACCCGGCCGGTGACGGGGCGCACTACTTCGTGCACCTCCGGGCGGCCATGGAGGTGGGCCCGGTCATGGCCTGCCCGCTCGTCGGCGAGGCCAGTGTGCGAGCGGCGATCGTCGTCGGGCGCCGGGTCGGCGCCCGGCCCTTCGGCACGTCCGACCTCGACATGGCCCAGTCGTTCGCCACCCACGCCGCCATCGCCCTCGAGCTGGCTGGTCGGCGCGATGACCACGAGCGCCTCATGGTGCTCGAAGACCGCGACCGGATCGCCCGAGACCTGCACGATCACGTCATCCAGCGGGTGTTCGCGATCGGCCTGACGGTGCAGTCCGGGGCCCAGCGGGTCACCGACCCGCTACTGCGCGACACCTTGCTGCGCACCGTCGACGACCTCGACGACACGATTCGTCAGATCCGACAGGCGATCTTCGAGCTGCACCGACAGCCCGACCAGCCCCGCAGCGTGCGCTCCGTGCTGCAAGAGGTGGCCGAGTCGACCTCTCCCAGCTTGGGGTTCGCACCGCGGCTGGTCGTGGAAGGGCCCGTCGAGACGGTGGTCGATGCAGCCTTGCTGCACGACCTCCAGGCGGTGCTGCGCGAGGGGCTCACCAACGTCGCGAAGCATGCCAGTGCCACCATCGCCACGGCCCGGGTCGTGGTCGGCGCCACGGGAGTGGCGGTCGAGGTGACCGACGACGGGACCGGCCTCCTCGATGCCTCGGGTCTGCTCGCGGAGGACGTCACCCGCAGGCGCAGTGGGCTGGCGAACCTCGAGGCGCGCGCGGCGGCCCGAGGCGGCACCTCGGATCTCGTGCTCGGCGCCGGAACGACCTTGCGTTGGACCGTTCCCCTGCCGACGACATCGGGCATCGTGGAAGGTGACACAATTCCCACGTGAGCCACCCAACCGCGCCCGCGCCGGATGCCGCCATCACGGTCTTCCTGCTCGACGACCACGAGATCGTGCGACGCGGACTGGTCGACCTGCTCGACGCGCATCCGCGCATCAGCGTCGTCGGAGAGGCGGCGACCGCAGCAGAGGCCCTGCGTCGCATCCCGGCCGCCGCCCCTGACGTGGCGCTGCTCGACGCGCGACTGCCCGACGGCAGCGGCATCGACGTCTGCCGGGAGGTCCGCGCGAGCAGCCCGCACACACGATGCCTGATCCTCACCTCCTACGACGACGACGAGGCGCTCTTCGCAGCGGTCATGGCGGGAGCCTCGGGCTACCTGCTCAAGCAGATCCGGGGGGCCTCGCTCACCGACGCCATCGAACACGTCGCCGCTGGCCAGTCGCTCATCGACCCGGCGCTCGTCGAGCGCCTGCTCCGCCGCCTGCGTGACCCGGTCGGCGACGTCCGTGCGTCAGGTCGTCCGCCGCTGACGGCCCGCGAGAGCGAGATCCTGGACCTCATCGCAGAGGGGCTGACCAACCGGCAGATCGGCGAGCGGCTCTTCCTGGCCGAGAAGACGGTGAAGAACTACGTCTCCGGCCTGCTGGCCAAGCTCGGGATGCAGAGTCGCACCCAGGCTGCGGTCTACGCCACCGACCAACGGCGTGACGCCGACCGACCGTAGCCACCTGCCCGCTCAGAGGGTGGGGTCAGCGGGCGCGGCGTCGCAGCCGCTCGACGTCCTGCAGCAGCACGGCCCTGGCCTCGAGCCGCAACCAGCCGCGGGTGGCGAAGTCGGCCAGCGCCTTGTTCACCGTCTCGCGAGAGGCGCCGACGAGCTGGGCCAGCTCCTCCTGGGTCAGGTCGTGCGACACCATGAGGCCACCCTCGACCGGTCGGCCGAACCGCTCCGACAGGTCGAGCAGCGCCTTCGCGACGCGGCCGGGAACATCGGTGAAGACGAGGTCGGCCAGGTGCTCGTTCGTGCGGCGTAGCCGCTGGGCGAGGGCGGCGAGCAGGGCCGTGGCGACCCCGGGGCGACCGGTGAGCACGGCCATGAGCGACTCGTTGCGCAGCACCAGCAGCTGCGCCTCGGCGACCGCCGTGGCCGTCATGGTGCGGGGGCCGGGGTCGAACAGGCTGAGCTCGCCGAACATCTCACCGGGGCCGAGGATCGCCACGAGGTTCTCGCGCCCGTCGGGGCTGGTGCGACCGAGCTTGATCTTGCCCTCGGCGATGACGTAGAGGGTGTCACCGGGATCACCCTCGTGGAACAGCACGTCGCCGCGCTCCATGTGCAGCCGGGCCATCTCGCCCTGAAGGGCCGCGGCCGCTTCGTCGTCGAGTGCCTTGAACAGGGGGGCGCGCCTCACCACGTCGAGATCCACGGTGTCAGTGTGTCATGAACTGTGCCATCGACCGGATGCCGCTGGGTTGCTGGGCGAGCTGACCGGCAGCAGAGCGGAGCGGCCATCACCGCCGAGAGGGGCAGTCTCCCGACGCACCGCAGTCGGCAGCGCGGCATAAGGTGACGCTTGTGCCTGCCAAAGCTCGCGCGAAGCCTCGCCCCACGCCTCGAGTCGTCGTGCCCCAGAAGGATGTCGCGACCGTGCGGCGCGCCCGCAAGATGTACCGAGCGCTCCACGACCGCTATCCGTACGCGCATTGCGAGCTCGACTTCACCAACCCTCTCGAGCTGCTCGTCGCCACCATTCTCTCGGCGCAGACCACCGACGTCGGGGTCAACAAGGTCACCCCGATCCTGTTCGCCAAGTACCGCACGGCCGCCGACTACGCCGGTGCCGACCGCACCGAGCTCGAGACGATCGTCCAGCCGACCGGCTTCTACCGGGCCAAGACCGACTCCCTGATCAAGCTCGGCGCCGCTCTGGTCGGGTCGTTCGACGGTGAGGTGCCCGGCCGGCTCACCGACCTCGTCACCCTGCCCGGTGTGGGCCGCAAGACCGCCAACGTCGTGCTCGGCAACGCCTTCAACGTGCCCGGCATCACCGTCGACACGCACTTCGGTCGGCTCTCTCGCCGGTTCGGCTGGACGACCGAGGAAGATCCCGTCAAGGTCGAGCACGAGGTCGGCTCGATGTTCCTTCGCCGCGACTGGACGATGCTCAGCCACGTCGTCGTCTTCCACGGGCGCCGCACCTGCCACGCGAAGAAGCCGGCGTGTGGCGCCTGCCCCGTCGCCCGCTGGTGTCCGAGCTACGGCATCGGCGAGACAGACCCCGACAAGGCGGCCAAGCTGCTGAAGTACGAGCTGGCCCCGAAGTGAGCGGTCGCCCGAGCAACATCGCCTACTCCGGCGCTCGGGGCACGATCGAGCCGGTTGCCGTCGACGCAGGGGGCGCCCCCTGCCCCACCTGGCTGCGCGACCTGGCGAGACGGATGCCAGGCATCGAGCCGGAACGCTTCTCTCGGTTGCTGCCGCCCGAAGAGGGGGGCAGAGAGTCTGCCGTGCTGATCCTGTTCGGGCCCGCGCCGGCACGCTCACAGGCTTCGACGCCGGATTCACAGGTGGGGCAGGAGCACGTCGTGCTCGTCGAACGTTCTCACGACATGCGCAGCCATCCCGCCCAGATCGCCTTCCCCGGCGGCGCTCGCGACCTTGACGACCCCGATCTGGTGGCGACCGCCTTGCGGGAGGCGCACGAGGAGACCGGTCTCGACCCGTCGGGGGTCGAGGTGCTGAGCACGATGCCGGCGCTCTTCCTACCGCCGTCGCGGTTCGTCGTCACGCCCGTGCTCGGTTGGTGGCCACACCCCTCCCCCCTGTCGGTCCGCGATCCCGCCGAGGTGCATGACGTCATCTCGGTGCCCGTCTCGCACCTTCTCGACCCCGAGCACCGCTTCACGGTCACGCATCCCAGCGGCTTCGTCGGCCCGGCCTTCGACCTCGACGACCTGCTGCTGTGGGGGTTCACGGCAGGCCTGCTCAGCCGCGTCCTCGAGTTCGGGGGGCAGGGCCGGGAGTGGGACGCCGGTATCGAGCGCCCGATCCCCGATCGCTACCTGCAGGGCGAGCGGTCATGACCGGTGGCGACGTCACCGACGTCGTGCTGGTGCTCGTGCTGGTCGGCTACGCGGTCTCGGGCTTCCGCCAGGGCCTGATCTCCAGCGTCTTCTCGCTCGTCGGCTTCCTGGGCGGAGCGTTGCTCGCCATCTGGCAGTTGCCTGCTCTGCTCGCGCGGTGGGACGCGGTGGCTGATGACAACCGATGGCGAGTAGTGGCCCTCATCGTCGGAGTCGTGGCGATCGGCTGGCTGGGGCAGTTCCTCGGCAGTCTCGTCGGGGGGTCGATCAGCCGGAAGGTGGGGCAGACCGCGTTGCGCAGGGTCGACTCGGTGCTGGGCGGTGTGATCGTCGCCGTCGCCGCTGCGCTCGTGCTCGGTTTCATCGGGGGCACCCTTCGCACGGCCGGCAACCCGACCCTGGCCCGGGCGGTGTCCGACTCACGGGTGCTGCAAGCGGTCGACCGGGTCGCTCCGGATCAGACCGGCCAGATCTTCGCGGGCTTTCGCAACTTCCTCTCCGACCAGGGCTTCCCGCAGGTCTTCGGTGGCCTGGCGCCCGAACCGATCACCCCGGTTCAAGACCCTGACCCCGGAGTGACCCGCTCGGCGGCGATCCGCGAGACGCGGCCCTCGATCGTCAAGGTGACGACCGCCTCCGACTCGTGCCAACGCGGGCAGGAGGGCACCGGCTGGGTGGTCAGCCCTGGCCGCATCATCACCAACGCGCACGTCGTGGCTGGGGCGAGCAGGCTGCGCGTCGAGTCGGGTAACGAGATGCTCCCGGCCAGCGTGGTGCTCTTCGACCCCGAGCGCGACCTGGCGGTGCTCAGCGTCGAGGGGCTCGACGCGCCCGCTCTGCGTCTCGGTCCCGGCCTCGAGCGCGGCCAGTCCGCGGTGGTGTCCGGCTATCCGCTCGACGGGCCCTTCACGGTTGTCTCCGCCCGAGTGCGGGCCACGCTCGACGCGCGGGGCTACGACATCTACTCCACCGGCACGGTGGTTCGCGAGATCTACTCCTTGAACACGACGGTGCAACCGGGCAACTCAGGTGGGCCACTGCTCGACACCCAGGGCCGGGTCGTCGGCGTCGTCTTCGCGAAGTCGCTGGAAGACGACCGCACGGGGTACGCGCTCACGCTCGCTGAGGCCATGCCGGTGATCGACCGGGCCGCTTCGGCCGGCGCGGCCGTCAGCACAGGTGCGTGCCTGGCCGCCTGACCGTCCACCCCGGCGCCCCCCAAGTCGAGTGGCCACTTTCGTTCACCTCGAACGGCCACCCGGGTGCCCCCCCAAGTCGAGTGGCCACTTTCGTACACGCGAGAGGGTCGAAACGGCGCCTACACGGTACGAAACTGGCCACTCGTCGGTACGAAACTGACCACTCGACGGTACGAAACTGACCACTCGACCTGGGCTCGGACGTGCCGGCCGGAGACCAGGGGTGGCCAGGCTCAGGAGGTCAGGGCATCGAGCGCGAGCTCGCCCACCTGGCGCATCCCCCGCAGCACCGCCCACGTCGTCAGGTCGTCGCGGGTGTGGGCCGACCGGCCCGACCGGGCGGCCGGGCCCGCACCTGGGTCGCCGCCGCCTACCTCGAAGACCGTGGTGGCGTGCGGTTCCCAGTTGGCGATCGCAGCCCACGTGACGGTGCGCCCGCCGCGGGTCGCAGCGCCCACATCAGCCCGCACACCGCTGTCGGTGCCGGTCTTGTTCCAGACGCCGAGGGGGCGCCCGGCTGCGGGCCTGCGCGTTCGTTCGCCGCCCGCGACCCACTCAGCGGCCCGCTGCTCGACCTGGTCGACCGCCTCCGTGAGCAGCACATGGTGGGCGATGGGGTCAAGGCCCGCCTGCTCGACGAAGACGGCCCCGACCATCGACTGGTCGACGTTCGCCGAGAGCCATTGCCGCACCAGCGAGTCAGCGGGGGGCGACACGGCGGTGCCGGTGGCGATGCGGGCCATCAGCTCACTGAGCTCGGCGGCGCTGCCGGTCGAGAGGGTCGCAGCGTGGGAGGAGGTGCGTGTGTCGCGAACCCGGTCGTGCAGGGCGGTGGCGCGCAGGCCGAGCTCGGTCGCGAGCCGGGCCACCTGGTCGAGCCCGATGCGGCGGAGCAGCACGTTGGTGGCGAGGTTGTCAGACACGGCTCCGACCAGGGCCGCGACATCACCGAGCGGCAGCGACTCGACGGAGAGGGTGTGCCAGAGCCCTGAGTCGGCCACCCACTCCTCCAGCGTGCGGGTGAGCACCTCGTCGGGCGCCAGCTCGCCCTCGGTCAGGGCCCGGGCCGTCTCGAGCAGCAGCAGCACCTTGCCGACGGAGGCCGTGCGAAGGCTCACGTCGGCACCCACCGAGCCCAGCGGCATCCCCCCGCCCGCTCGAAGGCACACCGACCACTGCACCCCGCCGGCGTCGGGTAGAGACAGCTGACTGTTCACGGCAGGCTGCCGAGCCACGTCTGGAGCTCGGCGCCCACGGCCTCGGGCGCCTCCTCGGTGAGGAAGTGCCCGGCACCCTCGATCTTGACGTGGCGGTAGTCGCCCGGCACCCACGCGCCCGACCCGTAGGTGGCCGAGGCGACCACGCACCGGTCGTCGGTGCCCTGCAGCTGCAGCACCGGAACGCGGATCGCGCGCCGGATGCGCCGCATGAACAGCGGACCGTCGGGCCGCACCGACGAACGTCCGAGCCAGCGGTAGTGCTCGGCGGCCGAATGGGCCACGAACGGGATCATCATCGCGTCGCCGTAGCGGGAGATGTCTTCCGCGGTGGGGAACGAGCCGAGCGGTGACGCCCAGTCGGTGAGCAGGCCGGCCACATAGTCGTGCGACCGAGCCATCTCCCGCTCGGGAACGAACGGCTTCTGCAGCGCCACGATCCAGCGCGAGGCCTCGCGCTGGGCACTGTTGGTCCAGGTGGCGTGGCGCATGACGCGGGGATGCGCCATCGAGAGCGAGGCGATGGCGCTGACCACGTCGGGGCGCAGCACCGGCATGCACCACG
Organism: Humibacillus sp. DSM 29435; assembly: GCF_001758225.1. GTDB lineage: Bacteria > Actinomycetota > Actinomycetes > Actinomycetales > Dermatophilaceae > DSM-29435. The sequence goes on from NZ_MAST01000001.1 coordinate 190,924, forward strand.
CGATCCACCCGCCCAGTCCTTGTCCCATGACGACGGCCCGTTGCTCGCCCAGCGCCCGGATCACGCTCGCGACGTCGAGCGTGGCCACGTAGCTGTCGTAGCCGCGCGGAGGCTTGTCCGAGCCACCGAAGCCGCGCAGGTCCATGGCCGCTACGCGGTAGCCGGCTGCCGACAGCGAGACCATCTGGTGACGCCAGGCGAACCAGAACTGCGGGAAGCCGTGCAGCAGCACGACCAGGGGTCCCTCGCCCATCTCGGCGACGTGGAAACGGGCGCCGTTGGCCGAGACGTACCGGTGCTCCCACGGGCCCTCGATGTTGACGAAGGCGCTGTCGACCGGCATGAGCAGAGTGAGGGCGGTTGCCGTCAGGCGTCGCGGGTGGGGTCGGGCGTGGCGCTCGGAGATGCGCTGGAAGATGCGGCCGGAGCTGAGGCTGAGGATGCCGCTGAGGTGGGGGTCGCTGCCGCCTTCGCCGTCGAAGCGGATACCGCGGCGCGCGCCCCCGGCCCGGCCGGACCCCGCACGACGGGTCGAGGCGCCGGGGTGACGGTGCCGGGGTTGGCGACGGCGGCCTTGAGGCCGGCGACGGTCGCCTTGGTGCTCTCGATCGCCTTCGCGGGAGTGGGCTCGACCGTCTTCATCCTGCGGATCCCCAGCCAGGCGAGCACGGCGGCCACGAGCAGCATCAGCACCGTGACGATCAGGAAGCTGAGCCAGCGGGGCAGGCCGAGAGCCTGGATGCCTTCGGCGATGGTCGTGAAGATGAAGTAGACGCTGTAGAAGGCCACGACCCCGGCCGCCGCCAGCAGTGCCCCACCGAGACCGGCCTTCTTGACCTGCTTGCCGACCTCGGCCTTGGCGAGAGAGATCTCGCCGCGCACGATGGAGGAGAAGTCAGCCGACGCAGAGGCGACCAGCTGGCCCAGGGTCCGTTCCTGCTGGGGGTCGGTGCTCATCGAGTGATGTCCTCGCGTTCCTTGGTTCGGCCGTCGGGCCGTGCTGCCGGCCGACGGTGCGCAGCTGCGCGGTGGGTGCTCGGGCCTACCCAAGCGTGGTCGGTGGCGTCGAGACGCCCGCCAACGAGGCAACCCTACTGTGCCTGGTAGACGTCGGGGATGCCGTCGTGGTCGGAGTCGACGCTGTCGCGTTGCTCGACGAGCCGGTAGTGCCGGTTGCGCGCCCGCAGCACGACCGTGGCCAGCAGCGCCGCGATGAGGCTGCCGACGAGCACGGCGAGCTTGACGTGGTCGTCGCGCTCCGAGCCCGTGCCGAAGGCCAGCTCGCCCACCAGCAGGCTGACGGTGAACCCGACACCGCTCAGCAACGAGATCCCGAGCACGTCGGTCCACGTCAGGTCGTCGTCGAGCTCTGCCCTGGTGAACCGGGCCACGGCCCAGGTGCCGCCGAGCACGCCGACCGCCTTACCCACCACGAGCCCCACCACCACCCCGATCGCGGCCGAGTCGCGCACGGCAGCGCCCAGGCCCCCACCGACGACCGTCACGCCGGCGGCGAAGAAGGCGAAGACGGGAACGGCGAAGCCGGCCGAGAACGGGCGGATGCGGTGCTCGAGACGCTCCGCGAGCGAGTGCCGATCGGGGTCGTCCTCAAGCTCACGGCTGACCGGCACGAGCAGGCCGAGCAGCCCCCCCGCCACGGTCGCGTGCACGCCGCTGGCGTGCACGAGGCCCCAGGCGAGCAGGGCCGGCACGGCGAGCAGGAAGGGGTTGAGCATCGAGCGTTTGAGCATCAGGCGCCACGCCGCGAGCGGTACGACGGCCGCGGCCAGCAGCAACAGGTTGACGCTCTCGGTGTAGAAGATGGCGATGATCGTGATCGCGATGAGGTCGTCGACGACGGCGAGGGTGAGCAGGAACGAGCGCAGCCCGCTGGGCAGGTGCGAGCCGATCACGGCGAGCACCGCGAGGGCGAAGGCGATGTCGGTGGCCGTCGGCACGGCCCACCCACGCAGGATGCTGCTCAGCTCGCCCGCGTCGATGCCCTGGCTGAGCAGCCGCACGGTCACGACGTAGAGCACAGCGGGGAGCACCACGCCGCACACGGCCGCGGCGATCGGCAGCGCCGCACGGCGCCGGTCGGAGAGGTCGCCGGCGACGAACTCGCGTTTCAGCTCGATGCCGGCGACGAGGAAGAAGATGGCGAGCAGCCCGTCGCCCGCCCACGCGCCAAGGCTCAGGTCGAGGTGCAGGCTCTCGAAGCCGACGACCGTGTCGCGAAGCGCTCCGTAGCCCTCGCGCCAGGGGCTGTTCGCCCAGATGAGGGCGGCGACGGCAGCGACGAGCAGCACCGCCCCGCCCACCGTCTCGGCGCGCAGGTACTCGGCGACGATGCGGGCCTCTTTCCAGCTGCCGCGCCCGAAGAGCCGGGCCCGGTCGGCCCGGTTCGGGTTGATGCCCGGTGAACCGCTGGGGTCAGGGGAGGCAGGCGTGCCGGGATCGGGGTTGGGGGCGTGTGTCTCGTCAGCCATGCGGCCCTCAGATCAGGGGGGTCGGTGTGGTCGGTGTGGTCAGTCGGATCCGTCGAGTGATGGAACGCCGACCAGACTTCCCGGCACACCTCGACCCGCCGCTGAACGAGCCCACCTCAGTGTATCGGCTCGTCGCGGCGGGCTGATCAGTCGTGGTGGTGCTTGGACCGGGGCTTGGTGCGGGCACCCGTAGCGGGCCCGGCGCCGCCGGCCAGCCGCAGCTCGATGAGCTGCCCCGAGATACGGGTGGCGCGCAGTGCCTCCAACGCGCCGGGCGGGAGGGTAGCCGGCAGCTCGACGATCGAGTGGTCGGCGCGAATGTCGATGTGCCCGAAGTCGGCCCGACCAAGCCCTCCCTCGTTGGCGATGGCGCCGACGATCTGACGCGGCTCGACCCGGTGTCGCTTGCCCACCGAGATGCGGTACCCGACGAGCGGGCCACCCTGGCCTGTGCGGGCACGCTCGCCGCGCTGGGGCCGGCTGCCTCGGGTGTCGTGACTGCCGGCCTGCCCCCGAGCAGGGCGCTCGTCGCGGCCGCTCCGTGCCGGTCGATCGTCGAAGCTGCGTTCCCGACGGGGCGGCTCGGGGTCGAGCAGCATCGGCTCGTCGCCCTGGAGCACCACGGCAAGCGCGGCGGCGACGTCGGCCTCGGGCACGTTGTACTCGGCCACGTAGTGGTCGACGACCTCGCGGAAGAACTCGACCCGGTCGGTGGCGAGCGCCGCGGTGATGGCGTCGTCGAACCGGTTCAGCCGGGTGGCGTTGATGTCTTCGGCGGTCGGGAGGTTCATCGGCGTCAGCGTCTGTCGCGTGGCCTTCTCGATCGCCTTGAGCAGGTGACGCTCGCGCGGCGTGACGAACGAGATGGCGTCACCACTGCGCCCGGCTCGTCCGGTGCGGCCGATGCGGTGCACGTACGACTCGGTGTCGGTGGGGATGTCGTAGTTGACGACGTGGCTGATCCGCTCGACGTCGAGACCTCGGGCGGCGACGTCGGTGGCCACGAGGATGTCGAGCTTGCCGGACTTCAGCTGGTCGACGGTGCGCTCCCGCTGGTTCTGGGCGATGTCGCCGTTGATCGCCATGGCCGAGAAGCCCCTGGCCCGCAGCTTCTCGGCGAGCGTCTCGGTCTCGTTCTTGGTGCGGACGAACACGATCATGCCCTCGAAGTTCTCGACCTCGAGGATGCGCGTCAGGGCGTCGACCTTCTGCGGGTAGCTCACCATCAGGTAGCGCTGGGTGATGTTCGGGGTGGTCTGCGCGGTGTTCTTGACCGTGATCTCGACCGGGTCGTGCAGGTACTTCTTCGAGATGCGACGGATCTGCGCCGGCATGGTGGCCGAGAACAGGGCCACGTGCTTGTCGTCGGGGGTGTCGGCCAGGATCGTCTCGACGTCTTCGGCGAAGCCCATCTTGAGCATCTCGTCGGCCTCGTCGAGCACGAGGAAGCGCAGCTGGCTCAGGTCGAGGGTGCCCTTCTCGAGGTGGTCCATGATGCGACCGGGGGTGCCCACGACGATGTGCACGCCGCGCCGCAGCGCACTCAGCTGCACGCCGTAGGCCTGCCCGCCGTAGACGGGCAGCACGTGCACTCCCTTCATGAACGCGGCGTAGCGCTCGAAGGCCTCGCACACCTGTAGGGCGAGCTCGCGTGTCGGGGCCAGTACGAGCGCCTGCGGGCTCTTCTGCGACAGGTCGAGCCGGCTGAGGATGGGCAGCGCGAAGGCCGCCGTCTTGCCCGTCCCGGTCTGCGCCAGACCGACCACGTGGCGCCCCTCGAGCAGAGCCGGGATCGTGGCGGCCTGAATGGGCGAGGGGTGCTCGTAACCCACCGCACGAAGGGCCTTCAGCACGCGGTCGCCGAGCCCCAGGCTCTCGAAGGAGACCTGGTCGGCGGTCTCGGCCGCAGGCTGGTCGCCGGTCGGGTCGGCGGTCGGGTCGGCCATCTCGGACTCGCCCGCTTCGGGCGCAATGCTCGGGTCGCTCACCCCTAGACGGTAGTGCCTCATCCCGCATGCGTCTGTCTGCGCCTGCCGACGGCCCGGCCGTCTCGCGAACCCAGGCGCTAAGGTGGCCGGCGACAGTTGGCAGCGACGGGAGCAGTACGTGAGCGACGGAACCCAGGACTCGAGCTACGCCGAGAGGCTGCAGAAGAAGCAAGGGGTCTGGTGGAAGCAGATCCTGCCGGTTCAGCTGCCCTACCGGCTGAACCTGAAGCGACAGAAGTTGGGCCGCACGCTCGACATCGGCTGCGGCATCGGGCGCAACCTCGCGGCCCTGCCGGCCGGCTCGCTCGGCGTCGACCACAACGTGGCGGCGATCGAGATGGCCCGTCGCGACGGACTCCAGGCCATGACGGTCGAAGAGTTCGAAGGCAGCGACGAGGCGCGCGAGGGGGCTTTTGATGGCTTTCTCGTGGCCCATGTGCTCGAGCACATGACCGAGGCCGAGAGCCGCGACCTGCTCACGTCCTACCTTCCCTACCTGCGCCCCGGTGGCTCGGTGTTCGTCGTCTGCCCGCAGGAGGTCGGCTACCGCAGCGACCCGACCCACGTGAGCTTCACGACCGACGCCGACATCTCGCGCATCTGCCGCGACGTCGGGCTGACCCCGGTCAAGGCCTACAGCTTCCCGTTCCCTCGCCCGGTCGGAAAGCTCTTCATCTACAACGAGTTCTGCGTACTGGCCACCAAGCCGGCCTGAGGGAGCTCGCCCACCCTGCCGGCCCAGCAAGACGGATGCCGCTGACCCCGGCTGGGGTCAGCGGCATCCGGCCACGGTGTTCGGTCTGGGCGGTCAGTCGCCTGAGCCGCTGCTCATGCCCGCCTTGATCAGGTCCATGACCGAACCGTCGGCGAGCGTCGTGACGTCACCGACCTCGCGGCCCTCGGCGACATCCTTGAGCAGGCGCCGCATGATCTTGCCGGAGCGGGTCTTCGGCAGCTCGGCGACGATGAGGATCTGCCGCGGCTTGGCGATCGGGCCGATCTCCTTGGCCACGTGGTTGCGCAGCTCCTGCACGAGGTCGGCGCCCTCGCCCACCTCGTCGGCCTCGGCCACGGCCTCGGCGCGCAGGATGACGAACGCGCACACGGCCTGGCCGGTGGTGACGTCGGACGCCCCCACCACCGCGGCCTCGGCCACCTTGGGGTGGGAGACGAGGGCCGACTCGATCTCGGTGGTCGAGAGCCGGTGGCCCGACACGTTCATCACGTCATCAACCCGACCGAGCAGCCAGATGTTGCCCGCTGCGTCGTACTTGGCGCCGTCGCCGGCGAAGTAGTACTTCGGCCCGAACCGCGACCAGTAGGTCTGCCGGTAGCGCTCCGGGTCGCCCCAGATGCCGCGCAGCATGGCCGGCCAGGGCTTGGTGAGCACCAGGTAGCCGACCTGCTCGGGTTCGGTGAGCGGCTGGCCCTCGTCGTCGAGGATCTCGGCGGCGATACCCGGGATGGGCTTCTGGGCCGACCCCGGCTCGAGGGTCGTGACTCCTGGCAGGGGGCTGATCATGATGGCGCCGGTCTCGGTCTGCCACCAGGTGTCGACGATCGGGGCGGTGTTCGCGCCGATGTGCTTGCGGTACCAGAGCCAGGCCTCGGGGTTGATCGGCTCGCCGACCGACCCGAGCAGCCGCAGCGAGCTGAGGTCGAACTTCGCCGGGATGTCGTCGCCCCACTTCATGAAGGTGCGCACCGCGGTGGGGGCCGTGTAGAGGATCGTCACCTTGTAGTCCTGGACGATCTGCCACCAGCGGCCCTGGTGCGGGGTGTCGGGAGTGCCCTCGTACATCACCTGGGTGGCGCCGTTGGTCAGCGGCCCGTAGACGATGTAGGAGTGCCCGGTCACCCAGCCGATGTCGGCGGTGCACCAGTAGACGTCGGTGTCGGCGTGCACGTCGTGCACCACCGCGTTGGTGTAGGCGCACTGCGTCAGGTAGCCACCGGTGGTGTGGAAGATGCCTTTGGGCTTACCCGTGGTGCCGGAGGTGTAGAGGATGAACAGCGGGTGCTCGGCCTCGAACGCCTGGGCCTCGTGGGTCGGCGCGGCCTTCTCGAGCGCCTCGTGCCACCAGAGGTCCCGTTCGTTCCAGGCGGTGTCCTGGCCCGTGCGGCGCACGACGAGAACGTTCGTCACCGAGGTCTCCCCGCCCTCGAGGGCGGCATCGACGGCGGGCTTGAGCGCCGACGGCTTGCCGCGGCGGTAGCCGCCGTCGGAGGTGATGACGACCTTCGCGCCACCGTCTTCTATGCGGGTGCGCAGAGCGTCGGCGGAGTAGCCGCCGAACACCACCGAGTGGGGAGCGCCGATGCGGGCGCAGGCCAGCATCGCGACGGCCGCCTCGGGGATCATCGGCAGGTAGATCGCCACGGTGTCGCCCTTGCCGACCCCGAGGTCGGTCAACGCGTTCGCGGCGCGCTGCACCTGCTCGTGCAGCTCGACGTAGGTGATGTCGCGGGTGTCGCCCTCGGGCTCGCCGACGAAGTGGATGGCGACCCGGTCGCCGTTGCCGGCCTCGACGTGTCGGTCGACGGCATTGACGCAGGCGTTGAGCTCACCGTCGGCGAACCATTTCGCGAACGGCGGGTTGCTCCAGTCGAGCGACTCCGTGAAGGGTTTGCTCCACGTGAGGTACTTCCTGGCCTGCTCGGCCCAGAACCCCTCGGGGTCGGTCTCGGCCGCCTCGTAGAGGTCGGCCGTGCCGTTCGCCCGGGCCGCGAAGTCAGCGGTGGGGGAGAGGGAGGGGTGATCGGTCACGTGGCTGAGGCTGTCGTCGCTCACGGGGTTCCACCTTTCGCATCGGCAATGGTGCGGGTGGGTCTCGAGCGGCCGCGGAGCGGCACATCAAGGCCCAACGAGTTCAACTCAAGGCCACCGTAGTTCGCGAGGCAAGAGAGTCGTGACGCGGGTCACCTCCCTACCGGCCAGTAGTCAGGTGAGCGGTCCGGCTCGACCGACGAGCGGTCAGGGGTGTCACCGGTCGTGAGGTGGCTGATCCGGGTGGCTGATCCGGGTGGCTGATCCAGTGTGCCAATCCGGGGCGCCTGCGGGCTCGAACGTCTGGTGTGACCGACCGCACCTACCGCATCGTCGTGCGACTGGCCCGTGGCCTGTTCGCCGCGCTGGGGTTGCGGATCCGGGTTCGGGGCGCCGACAACCTGCCGAAGAGCGGCGGAGCCGTTCTGGCCAGCAACCACGTCAGCTTCCTCGACTTCCTGTTCGTCGGTCTCGTCGGCGTCCGACGGGGCCGGTTCGTGCGCTTCCTGACCAAGGAGGCTGTCTTCGCCGTGCCGTTCGTGGGTCGGCTGATGCACGCCATGGGCCACATCCCCGTCGACCGTGGGCACGGCGAGGTGGCCCTGCGCCGGGCCGTCACCGACGCCCGGAGGGGCGAGGTCGTGGGAGTCTTCCCCGAGGCGACGATCAGTAGGTCGTGGACGTTGCGCGCCTTCAAGCCGGGAGCGGCTGCCGTCGCCACTGCGTGTCAGGTGCCGCTCGTGCCCGTGGTGGTGTGGGGCGGTCAACGAGTGCTGACCGTCGGTGGACGCGCCAGTCTTCGGCGCGGTCGGGCCGTCACCATCCTCGTCGGTTCGCCGCTGCATCCGCGACGCAGTGACGACCCGCGGGCCGTCACTGCGTCGTTGCGAGAGGCCACCGGCCGGCTGCTCGAGCAGGCCATGGCCCTGCACCCGGACCGGCCGCAACACGATGGCGACCGGTGGTGGCTGCCGGAGTCTCACGGCGGCACGGCCCCCACCCCTGCGGTGGCAGCCCTGCTCGACGAGGCGGCCCTCGGTGAACGAGACCGGGCGGCCCTGCGGCCCAGACCGGTCGGTGATCCGCTGCCGGGATCGGACTCGGGCGCCGGCAACGCACCAGCGTTCCGCTCGGATCAGTAGGCCATGCCCATCACCGCCCGCACGGTCGCCAGGGTGCGCTGGGCCACCTCGTTCGCGCGGGCGTTGCCCTCGTGCAGCACGGCGGTCACCGCGGCCCGGTCGCGAGCCAGCTCGGCCCGTCGCGACCGGTGACCGGCCAGCCCCTCGTTGATCGCCTCGACGACCGTGGTCTTGAGTGCGGCGGCGCCGCCGTTGCCGACCTGCTCGGCGACCGACTCCGGGCTCTCGCCGAGGAACAGGCCCGCCACGGTCAGCAGGTTCGCCACCTCCGGGCGCCCCACAGGGTCGAAGGTGATCCGTCGCTCCGAGTCGGTTCGGGCGGCCCGAATCCGTCTCGCGGTCTCGTCTGCGCTGTCTCGAAGGTTCACCACGTTGCCCTTGCTCTTGGCCATCTTCGTGCCGTCGGTGCCCAACAGCAGTGGCACGTCACCGAGCAGGGCCTCCGGCTCGGCGAACACCGACTGCCCGGCGGCATACCGGGTGTTGAAACGTCGGGCGATGGATCGCGTCAGCTCGAGGTGGGGCAGCTGGTCGCGGCCGACCGGCACGATGCGGGAGTGGCAGAACAGCAGGTCCGCCGCCTGGTGAACCGGGTAGGTGAGCAGCAGGCCCGACAAGGGTCTGGAACCCGAGAGGGCGAGCTCGTCCTTGACCGTCGGGTTTCGCCGCAGCTCGGCGTCGGTGACGAGCGACAGAAACGGCAGCATCAGCTGGTTCAGGGCCGGTACGGCGCTGTGCGTGAAGATCGTCGTCCGCTCAGGGTCGAGGCCGGCGGCGAGATAGTCGAGCACCAGGCCGTAGACGTTCTCGCCGAGATCACCGACCGAGTCGCGGTCGGTGACCACCTGGTAGTCGGCGATGACCACGAACGTCTCGACGCCCTTGTTCTGCAGGCGAACCCGGTTGCGCAGACTGGCCAGGTAGTGACCGATGTGCAGTGGTCCGGTCGGTCGGTCTCCGGTCAGCATCCGGAACCGCTGGGGGTCGGCGGAGGCCGAGTCGTCGATGAGGGAGTCGAGCACGGTGCTGCGCTCGAGGGCTGCGGCGTAGGTCGTGCTCTCGTCGCCGTTCGGGTTCGCGGGCGAGATGGTCGTCATGTCGGTACCTCTTCCGGGTGGGATGGGTGCCCACGAGGGATCGCCTGCCAGACATGACAAGAGCCGCCCGCGGGCGGCTCTTCACAGTGAAGTTCGCGACAGGGTCGCGGGAGGGCCGCCTCAGCTGGGCGGCCACCACGCGAGGGTGTCTCGAACGAACGCTGTCACGTTCGTCAGGATAGCCGGTCGCGGGCCGAGCCCAGCGGCATCCGACCCACACCGGATGCCGCTCAACCCCGGATGGCTGACCAGCTGACCTGCCCTCTCGAGAGGTGTGGTGCTCGAGCCGGCCCGCGCCGGCCCTCCCCGGGTCGGCGGACCCGACCGGCTCCTAGGCTGGGCCCGTGAGCCTGCCCGCCGACCGAACCGCCCTGGCCCAGCAGGTGGCTGTGCTCGTCGACCTCCCCGGAGTGAGAGAACGTGCTGAGGCGGCCCGCGAGGCCTGCACCCGGCTGCGTTTCCACGAGGCCCTCCGTCGCCGGATCCCCGAGGCGTCGGCCGAGTCCCGGGTTCGGGGCGCCCAGGCCAGCGCTGCACTCGACGGCGCCAACCTGCCGCTCACGGCGGTGCGAGAGCACATGAGCGGTGCCCGCGGCTGGCCGCCTGACCTCGATCCCGGGATGCGCGTGGTTCGAGGAGCGGTAGGGGCGACGGCAGAGAGCGAACGGGTGGTGGCTCTCGTTCGCACCGCTCCCCTCCAGGCGCTGGCCCGTCTGCACGTGGCGGCAGCCTCGTCACTCGTGGCGAGCGACCGGTTGGGCCGACCGCGGCGGGCCGGTGAACCGTGTGACGAGCTCGTCGATCTCGGCCCTGCTCCGCCTGCCTCGGTGGTCTCGATCCGCCTCGCGAACCTGGCAGACCTGGTCATCGCGCTCAGCTCGGGGCCGGCCCGGCCCCCGGCAGTGGTGATCGCGTCATTGGTGCACGCCGAGATCGCCTGCATCCGCCCGTTCGCGAACGGGAACGGGCTCGTGGCGCGCGCCATGGAGCGCGCGCTGGTGCAGGCCCTCGGTCTCGATCCGACCGGGGTGGCGGTCCCCGAGGCGGGCCACGTGATCGGCGGCGGGCCGGCCTACCTCGGCGCGCTGACGGCCTACAGCGAGGGCTCAGCCGCCGGCGTGGGGCTGTGGCTACGTCAGGCGGCCGACGCAGTCGTCGCGGGGGTGGGCGAGGGCATGCGCATCTGCGACGCGGTTCGGGCGGGGCGGCTGAGCTGAGGGGAGAGGTGTCCACGCTGGTGGACACTTTCTGCGGATCAAGCTCACGAAGTCTGTTGTCTCGCCGGGCCCTGAGGTACAAATGACCCAAGGAACCACATCGCCGAGAGGCGTAGGCAGAGATTCCGAGAATGGCAGTTCTCGAGAAGCACCGAGTACCCACGCGAGATCAGTTCCCTTGGAACCGTTCACCCCCGGGACACAACCGGGGCGACACTGACACGATGCACGCTTGGTAGCACGGAGCGTCTCTGGAGGGCCCCCCGACACTGTTGGGGGGCCTTCGCCCGTTACGGGGCTTTGGTCCATCTGTGTCGACCGCCCAAACGCTTGTGGCGCAACGCATCCCGGCTTCGATTTGCGCGTCGCGCTTGCTTTTCGGCAGACCGGAGCGTGACCATTGAGGTGCGCCCCCTATTGGGTCCGGCGCCGCGCGGTCCGGCGTGTCCCCCCCGATTGCCGGATGGCACGTGGTGGCCTTCATCTCCCCCCCGGTGAAGGCCACCGGCCTTTTCGGGCCCGAGGCCGGGCGCTTGGGCGGTGAGTGGGGCCGACGTCGTGGCCGGCCGGGGTTCGGGCCCTCGGTGTCCACACCCCCTCGCGATAGGCCGGTTCGTCCACAGGCTGCCGGATGCCGCTGGGCTGCGGCTCCGTCTCGGCGGACGGTGGGCCCATGGGACACGTCATCGCCTTCATCCCGGCCTCAGGAGGGGTCGGCGCCTCCACCCTCGCCGCCGCCGTCGCCGTTCGCGCCGCCGGTGCCGGGCGGGAGGCGGTCGCCGTCGACCTCGACCACGTGGCGGGCCGGCTCGACGTCGTGTTCGGGGTCGAGCAGCAGGCCGGGTGGCGGTGGGACGCCCTCGCTGAGGTGATCGGCGTTGTCGACGGCGCGGCACTCGCTCAGCGGCTGCCCTGTTCGGAGGGTGTTCGGGTGCTGGCCCACGACCGCGCCCTTGCACTCGCCGCACCCGAGCCCCCTTCCCGGCGCGCAGGTGACAACGCCGGTCATGGCGGCCCCGGCCAGCAGGAGGGCCACGGTGGTGTCGCCGTTGTCGTCGCCGATGTCGTCGCGGATGTCGTGTCGGGGCTGGCGCAGGCCCACGAGGTGACCGTGCTCGACCTCTCCAGAGACGTGGCGGTGCTCGAAGCGGTGGCCGGGCTCGTCGACGTCGTCGTGCTGGTCGTCGGCTCCCAGCTGCTGCAGGTCGCGTCGGCGTCTGCCTCCACCGCCGTGCTGAAGGCAGCTCTGCGCGAGCTGCCCTGGGCAAGCACCAGCACGGCGTGGTCGTGCCCGCCCCCGCAGATCTGTGTCGTGCTGCGCGGAGCGTCTGTCTCTGACGAGCTCGCCGACGTCGTGGTCGACCACCTCGACCTGCCGCTCGCCGGGATCGTCGGTGACGAGCACCGGGTTGTCAGCGACCTCGAGCGGGGCATCGTTCCGGGAGCACGAGGGCGTGGGTCGCTCGTCGACGTGGCCGACGACCTACTCCTGCGACTTGTCTCTGCGGAGCGTGCCGCATGAGCCTCAGCCCGAACATCTGGAGACACGCCCGCGAGGGTCGCTCGCCCGACGTCGGGCTCGTTCGCGATGTGGCCAACGCCGAGTCGGGGCCGCTGGGTCTCGGACGCGTCGAACAGACCCGACACGCCTTGTCGTCACGGGTGCTGGGCGCCGGTCCCCTCGACCGTTGGCTGGGTGAGCCGGGGGTGACCGACGTCGCGGTCAACGGTGACGGTCGCATCTGGGTCGACCACGGAAACGGCATGCGGTCGACCGGCGAACGACTCTCACCCGACGACGCCCGCGCGCTGGCCGTCCGCCTCGCCGGTCTTGCGGGGCGTCGCCTCGACGAGGCGAGCCCCTGGGTCGACGGCCAGCTGCCAACGGGCGACCGTCTGCACGCCGTGCTGCCACCGCTCGTCGCAGACGGTCCGCACATCACCATCCGGGTGCCTTCCCGCGTTCCCGTCGACCTGGCCCAGCTCGAACGGCTCGGCATGTTCCCACCCGAGTGGCGTGAGCTGCTGCGTGCCGTGGTGGTCGAGCGGGTGGCCTTCGTGGTCTCGGGTGGCACCGGGGCCGGCAAGACGACCCTGCTCGCCGCCCTCCTCGGCGAGGCTTCCGAAGCCGAACGCATCCTCATCGTCGAAGACGTGCGGGAGCTGCATGTCGAGCACCCCCACGTGGTTCGACTCGAGGCCCGACCGGCCAACGTCGAGGGGATGGGGGAGGTGACCCTCACCACGCTGGTGCGACAGGCACTGCGCATGCGACCCGACCGCCTGGTCGTGGGCGAGGTGCGAGGCGCCGAGGTGCGCGAGCTGCTGGCGGCGCTCAACACCGGGCACGAGGGCGGCTGCGGCACGCTGCACGCCAACGCCCCTGACGACCTACTGGCCAGGTTCGAGGCCCTCGGTGCGCTGGCCGGGCTCGGGCCGACCGCCGTGCAGTCGCAGCTGGCGTCGGCCATCGACCTCGTGATCCACGTGACTCGCGTCGGCTCGGTGCGGCGGGTGGCTCAGGTCGCGGCGGTCGTGCGTCACGGCGGGGTTCCGTGTGTCGTGCCGGCCGCGAGCTGGGCCGGGCCGGGCACACGACCCCGCCGCCTCGAGGGATGGGGCGCCACCGCCGGCCGCCTCGGCATCGAGGGAGCGCGTCCGGGGGAGTCGCGGTGATGGTCGCGGCCACCCTGGCCTCCGGGGCCCTGGTCGGCGCCGTGCTGTTGTGGCCGGGTCGGCCGTCGGCCCGCCGAGCACACGACGCTCTGACGCTGGTCACTGCTCGATCGGCTGAACAGCAAAGCGCGGGCGGACGGCTGGGTCGCCTCACGACACTGTGGAACGACGACCCCGTCCAGGCCTTTCAGCGGTGGCGTGCGAACCGTCGTGGCGGGGATGTCGAGACGGCCGCCCTCGCCCTGCTTGACGCCGCCGGCCCCGCCCTGCAGGCGGGGTTGACGCCTGCAGCCGCCGTTCGTCTGGCGGTCACCTCGGCGCACGGCCTGCCCTCGGTCGAGCTGCGGCAGTTCGTCGAGAGTCTGGAGCACGCCGCCCGGGCGGGCCTCCCGGCGTCGGGGGCCTGGGCCGAGCTGGCGACGCGTTCCGGCTCTGGCCCGATTGCCTTCGTGGCCGGCGCCTGGCGGCTCTCGGAGGTGACCGGTGCTCCGTTGGCCGAGGCCGTGGAGCGGGCGGCAGAGGCACTGCGTGACGCGCGAGCGCGGCAGCGGAGGGTGGCGGTCGCCGTCGCCGGACCGCGGGCGACGGTCTTCGTCCTGACGGCTCTCCCGCTGACCGGCCCGCTGTTCGGGCTGGCCTGCGGGCTCTCGCCTCTTGAGCTCTACCTGGGGTCGTCACTGGCGATGATGTCGGTCGTAGCCGGGGTGATGCTCGTGCTCGTCGGACGACTCTGGTGCCGCCGACTGGTGAGATCTGCGGTCGGAGCATGAGCCTCATGCAGGCGCCGTGCCTCGTGGCAATCCTCACGGCCGCCGTCGTGCTGCTACTGCCGACGCGACGCTCCCTCGGAGCGTCAGGTCGTGAGCAGCTGCAGCCCGACAACGCTGATGACTCCATCTCGCCCGCCGCGCGCCGTTCGTCGAACTCGTCTGAACCATCGGCCAGTTCGTCTCGTCGGGGCTTGCCTTCGCCGAGGATGCGGCGCAGCTCGAAGGCCGCGCTGTGGACTCGAACAGCGCCCAGCGCGGAAGCGGTGGCTTCCGCCCTGGCGCTCCTCGCGCTCGCCTTCCGGTCTGGCCTGCCCACCTGGCAGGTGCTCGACGCAGTAGCAGACCAGTCAGCTGACGACGTGTCGCACGACCTGCGACAGGTGGCCGCGGCGCTCCGCTGGGGAGCTGGTGAACAAGAGGCCTGGGCCTCCGTCGACCCCGCCTGGGCTCCGGCTGCCCGTGCGGTCAGCATCGCCCACCGGGCCGGTATCGCCCCGGCGGCACTGCTCATGAAGGCTGCTGACGACACCCGTCGTGCCGACCTCGAACGTCTCGAGCTGGCGGCGGCTCAGGTCGGAGTGCGGCTGGTTCTGCCGCTGGGTCTCGTTCTGCTGCCTGCGTTCTGCCTCACCACGGTGGTGCCCCTCGTTGTCTCTCTCGGGCGTCGGTTGCTGACGTCGGAGTGAGCTGCTCGTCGGAGATGCCGACGAGCTCACCCGGAAAGGACCTGAACATGACTGCCAAGCTCGCGAGGTTGCTTCGACGGCGCGAACCTGACGAGGGCATGACGACGGCCGAGTACGCCGTCGGCATCATGGCTGCCTGCACGTTCGCGCTGGTGCTCCTCGGTGTCGTCAAGTCCGACGCCGTGCGCAGCGCCCTGGCCGGCCTCGTGCGAAGTGCACTTGCACTGGCGGGCTGAGTTGCCTGGGCACCCGTCCACCGGATGCTGTTCGCCGCCCAGCGCGTCCTGTGGTTGGTCGGACGAGACGTCGGAGCCGTCGAGGGTGACCGGGCGGCACGACGCGGGCATGGTCACGGCCGAGCTGGCAGTGGCCTTCCCAGCGGTGGTGCTGATGCTCGCGGTGTGTCTCGCAGGGCTCGGAGCGGTGGTCGACCAGGTGCGGTGCGTCGACGCCGCCCGGTTGGGAGCCCGTGCGGCAGCACGGGGCGACCCTCCGGCGCAGGTGCGTGCGCTGGCGGCGCAGGCGGCACCAGAGGGGGCTCGGGTGTCGATCGGCTCTACCCGGGGGGAGGTTCAGGTGGTCGTCACCGCGACCACCGGCGGATGGGTGGGCTTCGTGCCGTCCTGGAGCCTGCTGGCCACTGCGACCACCCCGGTCGAGCCGGGGGCGCGGTGATGCCTCAGGTGGCGCCGAGCTCGGTCGCGGTCTCAGAGGGGCGCGACCGAGGGGCGGGAACGGTGCTCGCTGTCACTCTGACCGGGGTCGTGCTGGGGGTGACGCTCGCGGCCCTGGTGCTGGGTTCGGCCGTGGTCGCGAGTCATCGAGCCCGGTTGGCGTCTGACCTTGCCGCACTGGCCGGGGCCAGCCAAGCGCAGCTGGGGGTGGGCGCCGGGCAGGCCTGTGCCGAAGCCGGTCGCGTCGCGGCTTCGAACGGGGCCACCCTCTCCTGGTGCTCCGTCGACGGCCAGGAAGTGCTGCTGGTCGTCTCGGTACCGGCGGGCCTCACGGGGCTGGCCACCGCCCGATCGCGCGCCGGCCCGCCACGCTGACGTCTCGGACCCGGTACCTCCATCCCGTCGAGCACGCCACTGCACGACGCAGAGTCCAATAGCCCAGTCGAGTGGCCACTTTCGTACAGTCGAGTGGTCACTTTCGTACTGCGCGGTTGGCACCTTCGAGGGCGCAGAGGTGCCAGACGCACAGCCCAGCGTGCGGTTGGCACCTCTGGCACTGGGCAGGTGCCGACCGCGCAGCGCCGCGCCAGCGGCACCCGAGCCGAGAGGCGAGTTCGGTTGTGGACAAGCGGGTTTCGTGGCCGGGGGAGTGTCGGTGGTGGCCTCTAGGGTTTGAGTCATGAACACTGATGGTTCGCTTCTCGAGAGGCTCCGGCGGCAGCTGGCCGACCTCGAGTCGAGCCAGCGTGCGACCGGGGGCACCGCGGGCGCCGGGTTCTGGTCGACCCCCATCCCGGATGCCGCAGGGCCGGCTGCATCGGATGCCGCAGGGCTGGCTCCGTCGGATGCCGCGGAGCCCGCACCCGGGGCCGCAGAGCCCGCCCCCTGTGCCGCTGACCCAATGTCGTTGGAGGCGGCCTCGTCGGGTTCGGCCGGCGAGGAGCGGCCGGTACGGGAGTTTCCGGCGCCGTTGACGGTCCATTGGGCGAACTGGTCAAACGTGTCCGGCGCGTACGCGTCGGGGTTCGCGTTCGCGGCCGCGAGCCTGGACCGGCCTCAGATGGAACCGGCCCGGATGACCGAGGCCGACCTGCTCGAGTCGGTGACCCAGCTCGGCGCCGTGCAACACCACCGCGAGGTGAACCTGGTGCGCCTGGTCACGCAGCTCGAGGCCCGTGGGGTGGCTTCCCCGGGTGGCCTGTCCCGGGTCGACTGGTTGCGCACGGTCGACCCCACCCTGACCGCCACCGCAGCCAAAGCCGTCGTCACGTGTGGGGACGCGTTCAACCAGCCTCGCTGGGCCCAGTTGCATGAGGCCGTCATCGGCGGAACCGCCGGCGACACCGCCGCCGCGGGACCGGACACTCAGGCTGGGCGGGTCACGGTCGGTAAGGCCGCGCAGGTCATCGACTTCTTTCACCGCCTGAAGCCCGTCGCTGACCCCGACGACCTCGAGCAGGCCGTCACCCACCTCACCGACCAAGCACCCGGGTTGCGGTGGGAACAGCTCGCGAAGCTCGCCCGGGAGCTGTCCGACCAGGTCCGCCCCCCGAAGGATGCTGAGGAGCACGACCAGAAACGCCGCGAAGGCCGCGGCCTGTGGTTCACCAGCCCCAACGCGGCCGGGATGGTCGGGATGAGCGGCACCCTCGACCCCGAAGGCGCCGCGACCCTCAAAGCCGCCATCGACCCCCTGTCCGCACCCCGCCCCCTCACCGATGAGGCCGGGGTCAAGATCGAGGACGACTCCCGACCACCGCACCAGCGCCGGATGGACGCCCTGATCGACATTGTCGCCCGCGGCGTCACCGCCCCCGGTCAGGCACCGTGCACGGACAAGGCCAAGATTGTGGTCACCATCAACTTCGAGGCCCTGCGGGACTGGGCCGCGAACGGCTGCCCACCCGACTGGGCCACCCGCGGCGGCCAGAACGGCACTGCCGGCAAGACCGGGAGCGGGTCGTGCCTGTCCGGGGACGTGCTCAGCGCGGCCATCGTGCGCCGGCTGGCGTGCGACGCCGCCATCATCCCCGTCGTCCTCGGTTCCGACTCCCAACCCCTCGATGTCGGTCGGGAAGAACGCCTCGTCACCCGAGCCATGCGCACCGCCCTCTGGCTCCGCGACAAAGGCTGCTCCTTCCCGGGCTGCTCCACCCCCGCCCAATGGACCGACGCCCACCACGTGCGGCATTGGATCGACGGCGGAACCACCTGCCTGGGCAACCTCGCCCTGCTGTGCCGACGACACCACATCTACGTCCACGACAAGCACCTCACCGCGACCATCACCACCACCGGCGTCACCTGGCACACCTGGCAACACTGGCGCACCAGCTTCCAGGTCCGATGCTGACACCGACCCAACCGACCGGTCACGGTCACCACTCGAGGGTGGGGACCCGATCGGCACTCCAGGGGGACCGGGTCCCGCGAGTTAGAGCTGAGCGGAAATAGGCGGAGTCAGCGGTTGCGCCAGGCGTCGGGGGTCTTCACCAGCTGACGAACCCGGTCAGGCAGGTTGCCGGAGAGTAGGTCGTCGAGTGACGTCTCGTCAAGCACCTCGCGCAGGCTGGCCCGCACCGCCACCCACAGCCCAGGCAGGTTCGCCGCCACCCCCTGGTAGTGCGTCTCGTGCGGACGCAGGCCACGCACCTCCGCCAGCGGCCCGTCAACCGCCCGGAAGATGTCGCCCACGCTGATCTCGGCGCGGGGGCGTCCGAGCACATAGCCGCCCCGTGCCCCACGGCGGCTGACGACCAGCTGGGCCCGACGCAGGTCGGCGAAGATCGCCTCCAGAAACTTGCGGGGCAGCTTCTGCTCGGTCGCGAGCGTGTCGACGCTGACCGGGCCCGATGCCTGAATCTCGGCGTCAGCGAGGATCAGCATCGCCCTGACGGCGTAGTCGACTCGGGCAGAGATGTCCACGAGCCGAGTCTGCCCCATCGGGGCGCTGCCGACAGTCAGACGCCAGCAATGGCCATCCGCTCGACGATGCTCGAGGGCTGGTCGACCCTGGCGAACACCGTCTCGCCTGCGGCAAGGCGCAGGTCGTTGGCGTCGCGACGGGTGATCTGCGCGGCGAACCGCTCACCGGACTCGGCCCGAAGGTCCACCCGCACCTCGAAACCGAGCCGAACGACGCGCTCGACCACCGCCCCGATCACCCCAGCGGATGCCGGCACAGCGGCATCCAGGGCGAGGGCGTGCTGACGGTCACGGTCGAGAGCGATGTCGTGCGGACGGACGACCTGGTCGCCGAGACGAGAGACCGAGCCGAGGAAGCTCATGACGAAGTCGTTGGCCGGACGGTCGTAGAGGGTCACGGGGTCGCCCACCTGCTCGATCCGGCCCTGGTTCAGCACCGCGATGCGGTCAGCGACGTCGAGGGCCTCCTCCTGGTCGTGGGTGACGAGCACGGTCGTGACGTGAACTTCGTCGTGCAGGCGTCGAAGCCAGGTGCGCAGGTCGGTGCGCACCTTCGCGTCGAGGGCGCCGAACGGTTCATCGAGCAGCAGCACCTGCGGATCCACGGCCAGGGCTCGGGCCAGCGCCATACGTTGACGCTGCCCACCCGACAGCTGCGCGGGGTAGCGGTCCCGAAAGCCGGAGAGTCCGACGATCTCGAGCAGCTCGTCGACGCGTTTGTCGATGACCGGCTTGGGCCGCTTGCGGATCGACAGGCCGAAGGCGACGTTGTCACGCACCGTCATGTGCTTGAACGCGGCGTAGTGCTGGAAGACGAAACCGATACCGCGCCGCTGCGGCGGCACGTTCGTGACGTCCTCTCCCTCGATCGTCACCACCCCGGCGTCGAGCGTCTCGAGCCCCGCGATCGAACGGAGCAGAGTCGACTTGCCCGACCCGCTCGGCCCGAGCAGCGCGGTCAGTGAGCCCCGCGGGATGTCGAGGCTGACATCGTCGAGGGCGGTGAAGGTGCCGTACTGCTTGTGGGCGTTGGTCACGGTGATCATCGGTTGCTCCTCTTTCGGTCGAGCACGGTCATGAGCAGCAGCACGACGAGAGCGATGCCCATGAGGAGGGTGGCGGCGGCATACGCGCCGTAGGTGTTGTGGTCGTCGATGTAGCGGGCGTGCACGAGCAGGGTCAGCGTCTGCGACACCCCGGCGAAGCCCGACGACACCATGATCACGGCCCCGAACTCGCCGAGCGCCCGCGCGACGGTGAGCACGACGCCGTAGGTCAGGCCCCACCGGATGGCGGGCAGGGTGATTCGCCAGAACGTCTGCCAACCGGTCGCGCCGAGGGTCGACGCGGCCTGCTCCTGGTCGGTGCCGATCTCGTGCAACACGGGCTCGACCTCACGCACCACGAAGGGCAGGGTCACGAAGATCGTGGCGATCACCATGCCCGGGAGCCCGAAGATGACCGTGAAGCCCGACCGGTCGAGGGCGCCGAACCATCCGCCAGCACCCCACAGCATGATCAGCGCGACTCCGACGACGATGGGGGAGACGGCGAAGGGGAGGTCGACCACTGCCTGCAACAGGCCGCGACCGCGGAACCGGCCACGCACGAGAGCCAGGGCTGTCACCACGCCGAACACGACGTTGAGCGGTACGACGATGGCGACGATCAAGAGCGATAGGTTGAGCGCCGAGATTGCGGCCGGGGTGCTGATGGAAGCGAAGAATTCGCTCAGGCCGGGTTCGAACGTGCGGTAGAGGATGACGCCGATCGGCAGGGCAAGCAGCACGAAGAGGTAGCCGAGAGCGACGGTGCGAAGACCGACTCGGGTCTGTTGGGTCACGTTCATACCGCACGTTCCTCACGTCGCTGGGCCCGACCCGACAGCACCCGCAGCACGAGCAGGGTCAGGAAGGCGATGGCGAGGAGGGCGACCGACACGGCGGCCGCCGCCTCTGGCCGGTCGATCTCGATCTGTTGCTGGATGTACTGCGAGGCCACCTGGGTCTCGCGGGGAATGTTGCCGCCGATGAGCACGACAGAGCCGTACTCGCCGATGGCCCGAGCGAAGGCCAGCCCGGTGCCACCGATGACGGCCGGGAGCAAGGTGGGCAGCACGATGCGCCGGAAGGTGGTCCACCCGGTGGCACCGAGGGATGACGCTGCCTCCTCGACCTCGCGGTCTGCCTCGATCAGCACCGGCTGAACCGAGCGCACCACGAAGGGCAGGGTCACGAAGGCGAGCGCGACGATGACCCCCCAGCGAGTGGCGCTGAGGTGAACGCCGACCGGGCTGTTGGGCCCGTAGAGCGAGAGCAGCACAATGCTGGCCACGATGGTCGGTAGCGCGAACGGCAGGTCGATGAGGGCGTCGACGACGCGTTTCCCGCGGAAGTCATCGCGCACGAGCACCCAGGCGATGAGGGTGCCCATGACGGCGTTCACGACGGCGACGACGGCGGACACGAGCACCGTGACCCGGAGCGATGCGAGGGCGGCCGGAGCCGTCACCGCCTCCCAGAAGCCGCCCAACCCGTTGCCGAGCGATGCGACCGTCAGGGCGGCGAGGGGCAGGAGCACGATGATGCTGAGCCACAGCGTGACGACCCCGACCCCCAGATGACGCGGCGGGCGCCACCCGCCCGGACGCGGCACGGATTCCGGTCCAGGTCCCGCAGACGCCGGCGTCTGGGAGACGACGCGATCGCGCTCCGCGTTCTCGGCGGTCACGGCGGTCACGACGTCGCCTTGTCGTAGATGACTGCGATGGCGCCGACATCCTGTTTGAAGAGGCTGCTGTCGACCGTCTTCCAGCCCCCGAGGTCGGCGATCGTCCAGAGCTTGGTCGGCTGCGGGAACTTCGCGGAGAACTCGGCGGCAACGGTCGGGTCGACCGGGCGGAAGCCGGCGCCTGCGAGCAGTCGCTGC
Organism: Humibacillus sp. DSM 29435; assembly: GCF_001758225.1. Lineage (GTDB taxonomy): Bacteria > Actinomycetota > Actinomycetes > Actinomycetales > Dermatophilaceae > DSM-29435. The sequence goes on from NZ_MAST01000001.1 coordinate 212,283, forward strand.
GCGGCCGGTGTGTACAGGTAGTCGTCGAACGCCTGGGTCGCGGCGAGGTTCCTGCTGCCCTTGAGAACGGCCGCCGGGTTCTCGATCTTGAACGTCGTGGGTGGCGTCACGTGTTCGACCGGGTCGCCGCTCTTCTCGATGAACAGCGCCTCGTTCTCGTAGCTGAGGAGGGCGTCGCCGGAGCCCTGCAGGAACGCTTCGGTGGCCTCGCGTCCCGACTTGGGCTGGATCTTGACGTGGTCGGTGACGAGCTGGCTGACGTAGGCGAGGCCGGCGGCCTGGTTGGCACCGCCGTTGCTCTTCGCGGCGTACGGGGCGAGCAGGTTCCACTTGGCCGAGCCTGACGAGAACGGGTTGGGCGTGACGACCTGCACTCCCGGTTTGAGCAGGTCGTCCCAGTCCTTGATGCCCTTGGGGTTGCCCTTGCGAACGACGATCGTGACGACCGATCCGAACGGGATGCCGCGGTACTTCCCGGCGTTCCAGTCAGGGGCCACGAGCCCGGCGTCGACGAGCCGGGTCACGTCAGGCTCGACAGACAGGTTGACGAAGTCGGCCGGCGCGCCGGCCTCGACCTTGCGGCTCTGGTCTCCGGAGGCCCCGTAGCTCTGCTGGAACTGCACGCCGGCGCCGGCCGGTGTCTTCTGGAAGGCCGGGATGACCACGTCGAAGCCGGCCTTGGGCACGGCGTACGCGTAGAGGTTGACGGTGCTCGTCGTGTTCACGGCGGCGGCATTCGTAGCGGCGGGCTCCTTCACGACATCGCTCGCACCGCCGGCGCACGCTGACAGTCCGAGGCCGACCGCGACGGTGATGGTGGTGAGGGCAAGCAGGCGGCGGCCCATCGGTGCTCCTGGGGTTCGTGGTTCATGACAGTGGTGGAAGTGCTCCTACAGGTTAAATAGGAAATGGCCCTACGTCAGGAAAACGCAAATTCCCAGGTCCGCGATCCCAGAGCGCGGTCACCGGCCCGGCACCGCACGAGCGCACAGGGCGGGAGGCCCTCAGCTCACTAGCCCTCGACCCGGTGGCCCTCGACCCGGGGGCCGGCGTGGCGCAACGTCAGGTCGAGCAGGGCGATGGCGCCGGGTTTGCTCAGGGGTTCGTTGCCGTTGCCACACTTCGGGCTCTGGATGCACGACGGGCAACCCGTGGCGCACTCGCAGGACAGGATCGCCGACCGGGTAGCGCCCAGCCAGGCCCTCGCTCGACGGAAGCCGCGCTCGGCGAACCCGGCCCCGCCGGGGTGTCCGTCGTAGATCAGGATTGTGGGCAGACCGGTGTCGGGGTGCAGCGCCGTCGACACCCCGCCGATGTCCCAGCGGTCGGCCGTGGCGAACAGGGGCAGCATGCCGATCGCCGCGTGCTCGGCTGCGTGCGCGGCCCCCGGGATGCCGCTCTCGTCGACTCCCGCGGCCGCCAGCTCGTCGACGGGCATCGTCCACCACATCGCCTTGGTCGACAGGGAGCGCACCGGCAGGTCGAGCGAGTGCTCGCCGAGCACTTCGCCACCCGGTAGACGCCGCAGGAACGAGACCACCTGGCCCTGAACCGTGACCGCACCGAACGAGCACCGCAGGGGGCCCCATTGCTCGTGCTCGAGCTCGCGCCCGATCTCGAACTCGCTGACCGACTGCGCGTGCGTGCTCCATCCCGGGTCACCGCGCACCGCGTGCGCGGCGTGCTCGTCGAGGTCGAGCTCAGTGACCACCCAGGCCTGCCCCTGATGAACGTGCACGGCACCGGTGTGCACCTGGGCGTGGGCTGACGCCTCGTCGACCGTGCCGACGACCCGGCCGGTGCGAGTCTCGATGATGCGAACGGGTTCGCCGGCGCCGCGCAGCGACAAGTGGTCGGACGGCCGGTCGTCGCGGGCCCAGAACCAGCCCCGCGGCCGCTGTTTGAGGATGCCGCGAGCCACCAGGGCGTCGAGCAGCGTGCGGGTCTGGGGCCCGAAGATCGCGAAGTCGTCTGTGGTGATGGGCAGCTCGGCAGCAGCGGCAGCGAGGTGAGGGGCCAGCACGTGGGGGTTGTCGGGGTCGAAGACGGTCGACTCGACGCGGCGACCGAAGATCGACTCCGGGTGATGCACCACAAAGGTGTCGAGCGGGTCGTCGGCAGCGACGAACACGGCCAGCGAGCGTTCGCCCGACCGTCCCGCGCGCCCGGCCTGCTGCCAGAGGGAGGCGAGCGTGCCGGGCCACCCGGCGAGCAGCACGGCGTCGAGCCCGCTGACGTCGATGCCCAGCTCGAGCGCGTTCGTAGCCGCGAGGCCCACGATCTCTTTGCTGCGTAAGGACTTCTCGAGGGCGCGCCGCTCCTCAGGGAGGTAGCCGCCGCGGTAGGCGGCGACCCGCCCCTCGAGCGCGCCCGAGACGCGCTCCCTGGCGATCTTGGCCACCACCTCGACGCCCGCACGCGATCGGGCGAAGGCGACCGTCTGAACGTCGTCGGAGACGCACATGGCCATCAGGCTGCCGACCTCCGTCAGGGTGCTGGTGCGCTTCGCGGCGCCGTTCTCGTCAGTTGACATCGGTGGTTCCCAGAGGGCGAACGTCATTGCGGCGCGGGGCGACCCGTCAGTAGTGACCGGGGTGACCGGCATCCCCAACAGTCGGGTGGCGTGGGCCTCGGGCTCGGCCACCGTCGCGCTTGCGAACACGAAGGTAGGGGCGGAGCGGTACCGGGCGGCCACCCTGCGCAGCCGGCGCAGCACCGCGGCCTGGTGCGACCCGAAGACGCCCTTGTAGACGTGGCACTCGTCGACGATGACGTAACGCAGCGCCCGCAGGAACGAGCTCCAGCGCTCGTGGCCGGGCAGCAGGGAGTGGTGCAGCAGGTCAGGGTTGGTGAACACGAAGTTCGCGTGGTCGCGGATCCAGCGCCGCTCGTCAGTCGGGGTGTCGCCGTCGTAGGTCGCCGCACGGATGCCGGGCAGTGCGAGCCCCGTGACCCGGTTCAGCTGGTCGGCGGCCAGCGCCTTGGTCGGAGCCAGGTAGAGCGCCGTCGCCCCTCGACCGTTCGGAGCGTTGGCCCCAGCCATGAGGTCGGTGAGGGCAGGCAGCAGGTAGCCGAGGCTCTTGCCGGATGCCGTGCCCGTCGCGACGACGACGTGGCGCCCCTCGTGGGCGGCCTGCGCCACCTCGACCTGGTGTGACCAGGGCTGCTCGATCCCAGACCCGAGCAGGGCACCGAGCAGGTTCGGGTCAGTCCAGCCGGGCCAGTCTGCAGGCTGGGCCTCGCGCGCCGGAACCTCATGCACGTGGAGCAGGCGGGAGGGGTCATCGCCCACGAGGTGGGCGAGCAGACTGCCCGGATCGAGGCGTCCGGACGTCGACGTCACCCCGGTGGGGGGAGCGTCTGGCGCCCAGAAAGCGGCCGTGCCGTGCCTGTCCATGTAGAGCAACCGTAGGTGGTCTGGGTACAGTGATGGGCAGAGAGGGCATGTTACGCCGCTCCTGCTTGGTCACGGGGCTTTCGTGCCTGGGCAAAATGCCGGAACTGCGCCGAAGGGGCTCCTGTGGACCTGTCGATCACCCGTGCCGACCATGGTGCGCGCACCGTGGTGCACCTCGGCGGCGAGATCGACGTCTACACCGCCCCGCTCGTGCGGGAGAAGCTCGACGAGCAGATCACCGCTGGGCGCACCGACATCGTCGTCGACCTCACCGACGTGACGTTTCTCGACTCGACCGGCCTGGGGGTGCTCGTCGGCCGGCTCAAGCTGACCCGCACGATGGGTGGTTCGATGTGCATCGTCGGCACCGACGACCGGGTGCTCAAGGTCTTCGCGATCACCGGCCTCGACAAGGTGTTCGAGATGCATGACAACCTCGCTTCGGCCCTTGCCGCTGACTCCGACGAGGCTTCGGCCGATCAGCGCGCCTAGCGCCCCCGGCGCCCCGAGCGCAGACCGCAGCGGCGCCACCCACGCCACCGACCGGGCCGAACGCACCACCCCGGTGGTCGTCGACCACCTCCTCACCGCTCTGCGCGTCGACCTCACGCTGGCCGGTTTCACGGTGGAGGGGGTGGCCGAGCGTCTCGGGCCGCTCGCGACGTCGGCACTGCACCGGGAGCAGCCGGTCGCGGCGCTCCTGGCCACCGCGGCGGCCACCGACCCCTGCGGGGTGCTGATCGCCTTGTTCACGCTCGGCGAGACCGTCACCCCGGCGGCCGTGGAGGCTGCCCTCCCCACTGTCGGGTTGGGCGGCGCCGTCAGGTTGCGGCTTGTGCAGGAGGCGTTCGAGGGAGTTCGGGCCCGGTGCGACCTGCGTCCCTACGGCGACGACGGCGGCACGAGCGTCCAAGGCGGAGCAGGCGGATCGGGGCACGACTGGTGGGTCGCCTCCGACCTGGGCGAGCTGCAGACCGGCACGACGCTGCGGCCCGACCACGTGCTCGGCATCGGGGGCGCATCGACGACGCTGGCGTCGTGGACGGTTCGGCGCCCCGTCGAGCGAGCCCTCGACCTCGGAACCGGATGTGGCGTGCAAGCCCTGCACCTGTCGGCCCACGCCTCGAGCGTCGTGGCGACCGACGTCTCCGAGCGAGCCCGTGACTTCGCCGTGTTCAACGCGGCACTCAACGAGACCCAGCTCGCCGTCTATGTCGGTGACATGCTCGAACCTGTTGCGGGGCAACGATTCTCGCTGGTGGTGAGCAACCCGCCTTTCGTCATCACTCCCCGCGTCGATGGTGTTCCTCACTACGAGTATCGCGATGGTGGCCGCACGGGCGATGCGCTCGTGCGCTCGCTGGTGCGCGAGGTCGCCGCGGTGCTCGAACCAGGTGGTGTGGCGCAGCTCCTCGGCAACTGGGAGGTGCCCCGCGGGCGCACCTGGCGCGAGGTCTGGGGGGAGTGGCTCGACGGGGTGGGTCTCGACGCCTGGGTCGTGCAGCGCGACACCCAGGATCCCGTGGAGTACGCCGAGCTGTGGTCGCGCGACGGGGGCGTGCTTCCCGGCACCCGGCAGCAGCGCCACCTCGTCACCGCGTGGCTGCGTGACTTCGCGGGGCGAGACATCGAGTCCATCGGCTTCGGGGTGGTCACCCTGCAGCGGCCCCTGACCCCGCGGACGCCCTGGCGCGACCTCTGCGAGGTGACGGGCCCGGTGGTGCCGGCCATGGGGCCGGTGATCGACGCGGGGCTGCGGGCGCGCACTTGGCTGGCCGAGCACGACGACGCGGAGGTGCTGGCCGTCGCCTGGTCGTGCGCAGCCGATGTCACGGAGGAGCGCTACGGCCGGCCCGGGGCCGATGACCCGAACGTCATCCTCTTCCGGCAGGGCGGTGGTCTACGGCGGGAGATGCGCGCCGACACCGTGCTGGCTGCCTATCTCGGTGTGGCCGACGGGGAGCTGACCGCGCGGGTCGCGCTCGAGGCTATTGCCGATCTGGTCGGAGCCGACGCCGCCGCGGTGCGGGCCGAGGTGACGCCAAGCCTGCGCGAGCTCATCGCCGACGGGTTGCTCCTCTGACGCTGCGGGCAAGAGCGTCGACGGCGACGGCCCCCATCTTCCCAGCATTCGTTCAGCGAAAGTTCAGCCAAACTCACTGATGCCATTGGGAACCGGGCGCGATCCTTTGACACGTGCGGCGATCCGGGCAGCGCGGCCAGGGGTGCCTATCAGGTGGAGGTCTCCACCGACGGAGCGACGTGGAAGCCGGCGGCATCCGGCACCATCGACGCCACCAACTGCAGGCGCTACAACGCCGTGCCGGCCAGTGGTGACACCCAGGGCACCCGCTACGTCAGGTTCACCATCCTCGGCAACCAGGTGCCTGACTTGGCGACGAGATGCCCCGCAGGCTCCTTCGACGGGTGCAGCTACACCGACATGACCGAGCCGGAGGTGTTCGGCGCGGCCGGGTGAGGGCTGGGCTTCACGCGTGGCGGGCGGGCCCCTCCCGATCGCCGCGCGGTTCTCACCCCAAAGCACTTGTGAGTGAGCGCTCACTCAGTCATGATGGTCGGCGTGACCCAACGACTGGCGAGCCCCGCTCCTCGGCAGAGGCGGGCGGCGCCCATGCACCCCGACGACCGGCGTGACGCGCTGATCGAGGTGTTCGTCGAGCTGGCCCACCGCAACGGGCGCGCCCCGACCACGAGCGAGATCGCGGTCGAGGCGGGAGTGGCGGAGGGCACGATCTTTCGGGTCTTCGCCACGAAGGAGGCGCTGGAGAACGAGGCGGTGCAGGCTGCGTTCTGCCCCGCGCCGGTTCGCCGCCGCATCGCAGCGATCGACCCCGACGGCTCGTTGCGCGACCGGCTCGTCGACTTCACCCGCATTCTGGCGGCCCGGTTCACTGAGGTGTTCGGGCTGATGGCGGCCCTGGGGCTCAGTCAGCCGCCCAACCGTGGACCGCACCAGGCCTGTTACGAGCTGGGGCGGCACCTGCGTGGCCACGAGGACGAGGACGAGCACGAGCACCAGCCCCTGCTCGCGGCCGTCCACGAGCTGCTGCTGCGCGACGAGGAGGATCTCGTCGTGCCGGCGTCTCAGGTCGTGCACCGCATCCGGCTGCTCACCTTCTCGGGCACCCACCCCGGAATCTCCGACGGGGAGGTGCTCACGGCCGAGGAGATCGTCGACACCGTGCTCTTCGGGGTCGTGCGGCGCGACGAGCGGCCCGGCCTCCGTGATCGCTGTTGCGAGCCCGCCCAAAAGCTGCTTGACCCTGACCCCACGTGAGTCCGTACCGTCTGCTGGCGAAGAACCGAACGAAAGGCCCACCATGCTGATCAGACTGCTCCGCAGTCACCTGCACCCCTATCGGGGCGAGATCGGGCTCATCCTGCTGGCCCAGTTCGTCGCCACGATGGCGTCTCTCTTTCTGCCCAGCCTCAACGGTCAGATCATCGACCAAGGCGTCACCAAGGGCGACACCGGCTACATCGTCAGCCACGGCGGCATCATGCTGGCCGTCAGCCTGGTGCAGATCGTCGCGGCCATCGCTGCGACCTACCTCGCCGCCAAGGTCGCGATGGGGATGGGCCGCGACGTGCGGGCCAACCTGTTCGGCACCGTCGTCGACTTCTCGGCCCAGGAGGTCAGCAAGTTCGGGGCGCCCACGCTGATCTCGCGCAACACCAACGACGTGACCCAGGTGCAGATGGTCGTGTTCATGGCCTTCTCGCTGCTCGTCACCACGCCCATCCTCATGGTCGGCGGCATCATCATGGCGCTGCGCGAGGACGTCGGGCTGGCCTGGCTCGTGGCGGTGGCCGTGCCCCTGCTCGGGTTGTGCGTCAGCCTCGTCATCTGGCGGATGGTGCCGTGGTTCGGGCGCATGCAGACCTCGCTCGACGGGGTGAACCGGGTGATGCGCGAGCAGATCACCGGCATCCGGGTGGTGCGGGCGTTCGTGCGAGAAGACCACGAGGAGCAGCGCTTCGCGGGAGCCAACGCCGACCTGACCCAGGCCGGGCTCAAGGTGGGCCGCCTGATGGCGCTCGTCTTCCCGATCGTCATGTTCATCTTCAACGTCTCGACCGTGGCCGTCATGTGGTTCGGTGGCCACCGCATCGCCTCGGGCGATATGCAGATCGGTGAGCTGACCGCCTTCCTGTCCTACCTCGTGCTGATCCTGATGGGCGTCATGATGGCCACCTTCATGGCCACGATGATCCCGCGGGCCTCGGTCTCGGCCACCCGTATCCAGGACGTGCTCGAGACGACCTCCACGGTCGTCGAGTCGGCCACCCCGCGGCGCGTGGCGGCGGGAGCGGTGGGCCTCGAGCTGGTGGGTGTCGACTTCCACTACCCAGGGGCCGAGGTCGCGGTGCTGCACGACGTCAGCTTCACGGCCGAGCCCGGCCGAACGACGGCCGTCATCGGTTCGACCGGCAGCGGCAAGACCACCCTCATCGGGCTCATTCCCCGGCTCTTCGACGTCTCGGAGGGCCAGGTGCTGGTCGGCGGTGTCGACGTGCGCGAGCTCGGGCTCGACGAGCTGTGGAGCCACATCGGCCTCGTGCCGCAGAAGCCCTATCTCTTCAGCGGCACGGTCGCCTCGAACCTGCACTACGGCAACCCCGACGCGAGCGACGAGCAGCTCTGGGAGGCCCTCGACATCGCCCAGGCGAGCGACTTCGTGCGGGCGATGGGCGGCTTGGACGCACCCATCTCCCAGGGCGGCACCAACGTCTCGGGCGGCCAGCGCCAGCGCCTGGCCATCGCTCGAGCCGTCGCGAAGCGCCCCGACATCTACCTCTTCGACGACTCGTTCTCGGCGCTCGACCTCTCGACCGACGCGAGGCTGAGGCGAGCACTACGACCGGCGACCCGAGAGGCCGCGGTCGTCATCGTGGCCCAACGGGTCTCGACCATCGTCGACGCCGACCGCATCATCGTGCTCGACGACGGCCGCATCGTCGGCCAGGGAACCCATGACCAGCTGCTCGACACCTGTCAGACCTACCAGGAGATCGTCGAGAGCCAACGCAGCGCGGAGGTGGCAGCCTGATGGCTGAGGGAGTGCAGACAGAAGAGGAGAAGGCCGCCGCCGCCCGGCGTGGGCCGGCCCGTCGGGGTGGCCCGCCCCACATGCAGATGGGCCAGCCCGGTGAGAAGTCGCTCGACTTCGGCCCGTCGGCCAAGCGACTGGTGGCGCGGCTGCGCCCCGAGCGAGCCAAGGTCATCGTCGTTCTCGTGTTCGCCGTCGTGAGCGTCGTGCTCAGCTCCATCGGCCCCAAGGTGCTGGGCCGAGCCACCGACCTGATCTTCGCCGGCGTCATCGGCGCCCAGGTCGGCAAGGAGGCGCCCCCCGGAGCCACCAAGGAGCAGGTGATCGAGGGCTTGCGGGCCAAGGGTCAGACGACGTTCGCCGACCTGCTGACCAACGTCGGCTTCACGCCGGGGCAGGGCATCGACTTCGACGAGGTCGGGCGGGTGCTGCTGCTCGTCATCGGCCTGTTCGTCGCGGCATCCGTGCTCATGTGGGTGCAGGGCTTCATCCTGCAGGGGGTGCTCCAGCGCACCATGTACACCCTGCGACAAGACGTCGAGGCCAAGCTCAACCGGCTGCCGCTGCCCTACTTCGACAACCAGCCGCGCGGCGAGATTCTCAGCCGCGTCACCAACGACATCGACAACGTCGGCCAGTCGCTGCAGCAGACCATGTCGCAGCTGCTCAACTCGTTGCTGACCGTCATCGCCGTGCTCAGCATCATGTTCTGGATCTCGTGGATGCTTGCCCTGATCGCCCTGGTGACCATCCCCGTCGCCATCATGCTGACGACGGCGATCGCCAAGCGGTCGCAGAAGATGTTCGTGCAGCAGTGGCGCAACACGGGCGAGCTGAACGGCATCGTCGAGGAGACCTTCACCGGTCACGGCCTGGTCAAGGTCTACGGCCACCAGCAGGAGACCCGCGAGAACTTCCGCGAGAAGAACGACGAGCTCTTCGGGGCCGCGTTCGGTGCGCAGTTCATCAGCGGCATCATCATGCCGGTCATGATGTTCGTCGGAAACCTCAACTACGTCATCATCGCCGTCATCGGCGGGCTGCGGGTCGCGTCAGGCTCGCTCAGCCTCGGCGACGTGCAGGCCTTCATCCAGTACTCGCGCCAGTTCACCCAGCCGCTCACGCAGGTCGCGTCGATGGCCAACGTGCTGCAGTCGGGGGTCGCGTCGGCCGAGCGTGTGTTCGAGGTGCTCGACGCGCCGGAACAGACGGCGGATGCCGTGTCGCCGCAACGCATCGACGACCCCCACGGTGCCGTGGCCTTCGAAGGCGTGTCGTTCTCGTACGTGCCCGACAAGCCGCTCATCGAGAACCTCGACCTCGCGGTCAGCCCGGGTCAGACGGTCGCGATCGTCGGGCCCACCGGGGCCGGCAAGACGACGCTCGTCAACCTCATCATGCGGTTCTACGAGCTGAACTCCGGCCGGATCACCCTCGACGGCATCGACATTCGCGAGCTGACCCGGCACGGTCTGCGCTCGCGGATCGGCATGGTGCTGCAGGACACCTGGCTCTTCGGAGGGACCATTCGCGACAACATCGCCTACGGTCGCCCGGGCGCCACCGCCGACGAGGTCATCGATGCAGCGCGGGCGACCTACGTCGACCGCTTCGTGCACTCGCTGCCCGACGGCTACGACACGGTGCTCGACGACGAGGCGAGCAACATCTCGGCCGGTGAGAAGCAGCTCATCACCATCGCGCGAGCCTTCCTGTCCGACCCGGCCCTGCTCATCCTCGACGAGGCCACCAGCTCGGTCGACACCCGCACCGAGCTGCTCGTGCAGCACGCTATGGCCGCGTTGCGCTCTGACCGAACGAGCTTCGTCATCGCGCACCGTCTCTCGACGATTCGCGACGCCGACCTCATCCTCGTGATGGAGGACGGACACATCGTCGAGCAGGGCTCGCACACCGAGCTGCTCGCCGCTGATGGTGCCTACGCTCGGCTGTACGCCGCCCAGTTCGCAGGTGCTGCCGCCGATCTCGACGAGACTGCGTCGGTCGACCCAGTCGATGGTCGTGGCCAGGGTGAGAGCGCCGTCGAGCGCGGTGAGGAGTCTCGCGAGATGGCCGATGCGACGATGGGGTCCGGCGCCGGGGCCGGCACGCCGGCCGGCCCGCCCTCGCCGGATGCCGTGCTGCCCGAGGAGGACCGCCCCTCGCGCTGACCGTCTCGACCGTACGAAAGTGGCCACTCGACCGAACGAACCGGTCGAGTGGCCACTTTCGTACGGTCGCGTGGTCGGCTCACGGCGACCTGCGGACGTCGGCGACGGTTGGCGTCGGTTGCGGCGCGAGGCGAACGCGGATTAGGGCCCAAGGTCCCTGTTCGTGCTCACGCGGCGCCCCTAGCGTGGTGCTCATCTTCAGTGGAAGGCAGCGGGCCCGCCTGTGCACTGACCGCGATAGCCGCCCAAAAGGACTGCCGTGACACGTGAAGACCACGTCATCGAACGGGGTTCTTCCCCGGCGCCCGACCGCCGCACCTTCCTGCGCTGGAGTGCCATCACCGGAGGGGCCGCTGGAGTGGCGACGGTCGCCACCGGATGCGGGCCGACGCCGCTGGGGCTCCAGGCGGCGGCCCCAGACCCCGACGGCGTCGCCCCCGGACGGGAGAAGATCGTCTGGAGCGCGTGCAACGTCAACTGTGGCAGCCGCTGCCCGCTGCGCCTTGCTGTCGTCGACGGGACGATCGTGCGGGTCGACCCCGACAACACCGGCGACAACTCCATCGGCAGCCAGCAGATTCGCGCCTGTGTTCGTGGGCGGTCGATCCGGCAACGGATCTACAGCGCCGAACGACTGAAGAAGCCGATGCGCCGGGTCGGTCCGCGCGGCGGCGGTCAGTGGGAGGAGATCAGCTGGGACGAGGCCTTCACCACGATCGCGACCACCCTCCGGCGGCTGATCAAGGATCACGGCAACGAGTCGATCTACATCAACTACGGCACCGGGGTGCTCGGGGCCACCGTCGCGACGAGCTGGCCACCCAGCAGCAGTGCGGTCGCCCGGCTGATGAACTGTGTCGGCGGCTTCCTCAACCAGTACAACGACTACAGCGCGGCCAACATCGAGACGGCGGTGGACTTCCACTACGGCGGCTGGACGACCTCGAACAGCAACGACGACACGGTCAACGCCAACCTGGTGCTGATGTTCGGCAACAACCCGCACGAGACCCGGATGAGCGGTGGTGGTGAGGTCTTCGTGACCCAGACCGCCAAGAAGGAGTCGGGCCACCGGGTCATCGTGTTCGACCCCCGCTACACCGACACCGCCATGAACCTCGCCGATGAATGGGTTCCGATCCGGCCCGGCACGGATGCCGCACTGGTGGCCGGCTTCGCGCACGTGATGATCACCGAGAAGCTGCTCGACCAGGGCTTCCTCGACACCTACTGCAGTGGCTTCGATGAGGAGCACATGCCAGCAGGCGTGCCGGCGGGTCTCTCGTACCGCAGCTACGTGCTCGGTCAGGGGCCCGACGAGGTCGAGAAGACTCCTGAGTGGGCCGCCAAGATCAGCGGGGTCTCCGCCGGCGACATCCGTCGCCTGGCGCGGGAGATCGCCACGACCGAGCGGGTGTCGATCAACCAGGGCTGGGGACCGCAGCGACACGCCAACGGTGAGAACCAGTCCCGCGCCCCGATGCTGCTCTCCAACATGATCGGGGCCGTCGGCATCAGTGGCGGTGGTACCGGATGCCGTGAGGGCTGGGCAGGGCTGCCCATGGCTGCGTTCCCGGTGCTCGAGAACCCGATACGGCCGGTGCTGCCCGTCTACCGCTGGACCGAGGCGATCCTGCGTGGCAAGGGCATGACCTACCGTGACGGCATCCGCGACAGCAAGGACGTCAACGGCAACGCCAACGTCACCAACGACGTCACCCTCGACAGCAACATCAAGTTCATCTGGCTCTACGGCTCCAACTGCCTGGTGAACCAGCACGGCGACATCAACGAGACGATCAAGATCCTCTCCGACGAGACCAAGTGCGAGATGATCGTCAACATCGAGAACCAGATGACGGTCTCGGCCCGCTACTCCGACATCCTCCTGCCCGACGTCACCACGGCCGAGCAGGTCGATCTCTCGGCGCAGCAGAGCGCGGGCAACCTCGGCTACGCCATCTTCACCGACCGGGCCATCGAGCCCATGTACGACAGCATGCCCGTGTACGAGCAGCTCACCGGCATCGCCGAGAAGCTCGGGGTGAAACAGAAGTTCACCGAGGGTCGCACCCAGGAGGACTGGGTCCGCTGGATCGTCGACGAGTCCCGCAAGACCGTGCCAGGACTGCCGTCCTTCGAGCAGTTCCGCAAGCAGGGGATCTACAAGACGAGGCTCGAGCCCGTCATCGCGCTGAAGGACTTTCGCGACGACCCGAAGAAGAACCCACTGCCGACCCCCTCGGGGAAGATCGAGATCTTCTCGTCGAACCTCTACCGGATGTCGAAGGACTGGCCGATGGAGAAGGGCAACGTCATCACCCCAACTCCCGAGTACTTCGCTGCCCGTGAGATGCCGGGTGACCCTCTGCAGCAGCGGTATCCACTGCAGTGCATCGGTCACCACTACAAAGCGCGCACGCACTCGAGCTATGGGAACAGTCCTTGGCTGAAGGAGGCCCATCCGCAGATGGTGTGGGTCAGCACCGTTGACGCGACCGATCGCAACATTCGCGACGGCGACCAGGTGCGGGTCTTCAACGACCGCGGTCAGCTTCAGCTACCGGCACACGTCACCAAGCGGATCGCGCCTGGAGTCATCTCGGTTCCTCAGGGGGCCTGGTACAGCCCGGAGAAGCCCGGTGGTCTCGACCACGGTGGGTCGGTCAACGTACTGACCAGCCTGCACCCGACCCCGTACGCGAAGGCGAACGGGCAGCACTCGAACCTCGTCCAGATCGAAAGAGCCTGAGGACCGGCCATGCCCACGTTCAAACAGATCGGCTTCTACGTCGACCAGAGCAACTGCACCGGATGCAAGGCCTGCCAGATCGCCTGCAAGGACAAGCACGACAACCCGGTGGGGGTGAGCTGGCGACGTGTGGCCGAGTACACCGGCGGGTCGAACGAGACCGATACGGCTGACGGCTCTTTTCGCACCAACGTCTTCACCTACTACACCTCGATGGCCTGCAACCACTGCGCCGACCCGATCTGTGTCGAGGTGTGCCCCAGCACCGCCATGCACAAGGGCGAGAACGGCATCGTGTCGGTCGATCCCGACATCTGCATCGGGTGCCGGTACTGCGAGATGGCCTGCCCGTACAGCGCGCCACAGTTCGACGCGGCCAAGGGCGTCATGACCAAATGCGACTTCTGCGCCGACTTCCTGGCGGAGGGGCGCGACCCCGCCTGCGTCGCCTCGTGCCCATCTCGTGTACTCGACTACGGCGAGATCGACGACCTGCGAGCCAAGTACGGCACCGAGAGCGGAATCGAACCGCTGCCTGACCCGAGCATCACCCGGCCGAACCTCGTCATCACCCCGCACCGCGACGCCCAGGGCTCCGGTCACGGCACCGGCGCAGTGGCCAACCCGGAGGAGATCTGAGCCCATGCTGCACGAGCTTCCCCTGGTGGTCTTCACCGTCTTCGCCCAGATGTCCGTTGGCTCCTTCGTGGTGCTGGGCCTGATTCACATCGTCGGCTTCCGGGTGCCGCCCAAGGTGATGGACCGGGTCAGCGATCCGGCGCTGTTCGCCATCGGCCCCCTCCTGGTGCTGGGCCTGGCTGCTTCGACACTCCACCTGGGCACCCCGCTGCGGGCCGCGAACGCGCTACGGCACCTGCAGTCGTCGTGGTTGAGTCGCGAGATCCTGGTCGGCATCCTGTTCGCCGGGCTGGGCGCGGCCTTCTCCTTCTGTCAGTGGCGCAAATGGCTCACCCCCCGCCTTCGGCAGGGGCTGGCGGTGACGACGGCGGTCACCGGTCTGGTGCTGGTCTTCTTCATCAGCCGCGTGTACTCGTTGCGTACCGTGCCGGCGTGGGACACCTGGCACACGGCGATCCGCTTCTACTCCACGACCTTCCTCCTGGGCTTTCTCGCAGTCGGAGTGGCCCTGGTGGTCACCCAGGGCATCAGGACGCGCCGTGGCGACGACGACCCACAGGCCAGCCGGCTGATCGTCAGCTCCCTGCGCGGCATCGCCGTCGGCTCCATCCTTGTGCTGGGAGTGAAGTTCGTCGGAATGCCGAGCTATCTCGGGGGGTTGGCCACCAGTGGGGAAGGCGCAGCGCACCAGTCGCTCGAGACCGTGGCGGGCACCTATGGCGGCTTCTCCCTGACCCAGACGATCCTCGTCTTCGCGGGGGTGGCCGTGCTCGGGATCTTCCTCGCCCAGCTGTCTCGGCGCGCGGTCAGCGCGCGAGCGCTCGGCGTCGTGGCGGGCAGCGCCTTCGTGCTCGTGCTGGCGGGCGAGGTCATCGGCCGCATGCTGTTCTACGCAAGCATGGTGCGGGTGGGGATGTGAGGGCCGTGGCGATTGCGAGAACGCCGACGACCACCAACCCGGAAGCCACTGCCCCGGTCGACCCGCACTGGCTCGACCGCGTCGCTGGGGCGACGTCGCTGCTCTCCCGGTTGCTGCTGGGGCCGCCCCACGGGCCCCTGCTGGTGGCGCTGTCGGCGCCCGACGTGTGGGCCGACTGGCCGTTCCGTGACGATGTCGACTCGCGCGCCGGCCTGCAACGGCTGTCACGGTCGGTCGCGGCCGGCGGGACCGAGCGCCTGGAGCAGCTGGGCGCGGACTACCAGCAGTTGTTCCTCGGCCCGCAGCGGGTGCTCGCCTGCCCGTACGAGTCGGTGTACCTGGGGGATGAGCACCTGACCTTTGGCAGCCAGACGCTTGCCGTCCGCCAGTGGTACCGCCGCTACGGGCTGCGGGCCCCTGCCGAGGGGCGCGAGCCCGACGACCACATCGGGCTCGAACTCGGATTCGTCTCGCACCTCTGCGTGCTCGGCCTCGACGCGCTCGAGCAGGGTTCTGACGGTTCTGCGCGCGAACTTCGCGTGGCAGTGGGCGCGTTCGCGGCGGAGCACCTCCTCCGCTGGGCCGACGAGTGCCTTGACCACGTGGCCGAGGAGGCCGCGACCGACTTCTACCGGGGAGTCGCCGGTCTGACCCGGGGAGTGCTGCGCATCCTGGAAGCCGACCTCGGTTCGTGACCACTCCGGCCGACGTCCAGCCCCTGCTGCGATGGCTCGCGACCAACACCCCTTCGGCGCGGGCGGCGCACGTGCTCGTGGCCTGTCGCGAGCACCCCGACCTGGGTCCGTGGCTCGCGCCCGACGAAGACGACGACCGCGCCCTGTTCGTGCTGGCCGGGTGTCTCGCCGACGTGCCGCCCGCTGCCCTCTTGGAGGTCGTGGCGGCCGGAGCGCGGGTCACCGCACTGCTCGACGGATGCCGGTCGCCCGCCGCCGCCGGAGAGGTGGTGAGTCGGGCCGATGAGGTCGCCACGGCCGTCGGACGTCCCGATCAGATGGCGACGGCCACGGCCCCTCCGGCGCCTCCCGCACACGCGCCGGCCAGGAGCCGCCGCTTCCGTCGGGGTGACATCGGCCGCGAGACGCCGGTCCTGCTGCTCGATGCCCTCCGTATGCCCGTGGAGCGGCGCGTGCTCGTGACGGCGGCGCGGCGGAGGGTGGAGGCGCGAGACAGACCGCGGGGCGACGCCCCTCACGACCGGCTCTTCGGCGTGGTGGGTGAGCTGCTGGGCGACGATCCGCCTCCTCCCGAGCTGCTGTCCGTGCCGACGGGAGCGGCCGACCTGGCCGCTCCGGAATGCGGCGGCAGTGGCGTCTGCGTGCGGGTCTGCCCCACTGACGCCCTGACGTTGCGGGTCACCGAGCTGCACGAGTCGGGCGCTCTCAGTGATGACCGGCCGATCGGAACGCAGCCGTGCCCGGCCCCCGGCGAGCACCGACCCGCACACGTCGACGAGTTCGCGCTTTCTGTAGACCCGGCTCGCTGCATCGACTGCGGTGAGTGCGTTCGTCAGTGCCCCGAGCAGGCGATGCAGCGGGTGGGCTCGCTGTCCTGGCTGCCCGCCCTGGCCGACACGGAGCGGCCCGTGAGGGTCGCGCTATCGAAACGGTGCAGCCGGTGCGGGGCCTCCTTCCGAGGTAGTGGAGCCCGATGCACGGTCTGCACGTTCCGGGCTGCGTCGCCCTTCACCTCCCGGCTGCCGCCCGGCTTCACCCGGGGGCACCGCGACTAGCGTTGGGGCTCGTTGACGAAGCTGCTGCCGCCTCGCTCACGGTCGACCCAGAGGCGGCCGACCTGAGTAAGCGCCAGGTACGGCTGGCGGGGCTGCGCGGCCAGCATCGCTGCGCAACCGGCGCTGAGGGCCTCACCGGCATCCGAGTGCAGCTCGTCGTGCTGGTGAACCCGCAGGGCCCGAGCCTTCGGCAGCTGGCCGGCCGACCACGCCGACGCCTCGTCGGAGCACAGACGGTGCAGAAGCTCGCAGGCGGCCAGGGCCGCCTCGAACGACCCGTCGTCCGAGGCGTCGAAGGCCTCGGACAGCGTGGCGATGTCGTGGTCGAGCTCGCGGCGTCGACTGGAGCGTTCGAACGACCCGAGCACGAGCATCGGCGGGCCGAAGCCCTCCAGCTCGCCGGTGCGCCAGCCGACGGCATCCTCCCAGCCCTGGCGCACTCGGCCCTCGCGCACGGCGGCGACCCAGGCCGGCGTGGGCGCCGCGAAGGTCTCTGCCAGCGCCGCCCATCCCGTGCTGCGGCGCCGGGCCAGCTCGGCGATGGCGCTCAGGCCGGTTCCCCCGAGTGCCACAGGTCGGCTGCCGGGCACGGTGCACCTCCCTGGTCAGAACCCTGTCTCGCCCGACTCTCTCACGCCGGGGCCAGGAAGGAGTGCCCTCGGCGGACGGCGTCGACCATGCGCTGGTGGTCGCGCTCGGTCTGGTCGGCGTAGGCCCGGGCGAAGGAGCTCATCGCGAGATCGACCTTGTCGGAGCCCCCGACGTAGGCGGCGATCATGGACGCACCGCTCGAGCGCGCGTGGGCCTTGGCGAGCAGCTGCCCGCAGATGCCGGCGTAGTCGGCGGTCGCCGAGGGCTTGAGTGCGTCGAGCGGGATCGTGCCCTTCATGTTGCGGAACTGCCGAACGTAGTACTGCCGCCCGGCCACGGTGGTCCATCCGAGCAACGGGTCACTCACCGTCTGCAGAGCCTGCTGGTACTCCACGACGCGCTGACCCTGGTGCGCGTGCCACGCCGACTCGCCGTGCACGTGCGGAGCGAGCACCGACCGCCTGGCCTGCTTGAGCTGGAGGAAGACGACATCGCTCGGGCTGCTGCCCTCCAGCAGCGCGACGTACGCGCGCAGGCCCACACTGCCGACTCCGACGACCTTGTGCACGAAGTCGATGAGGGTGTAGCCGCCCAGCACCCGGCGCCAGTGCGGTGCGAGGGTGGCCAGATAGTCGTCCAGCCCGCCCGCGAGCAGCTCCGCCTCGTCGTCGTCGAGGTGGGTGATCAACGGCGGCTCCTGCACGATGCGCCGACCCGTGCCCTCCGTGGTCGTGAACCGAGGCAGGGCCCGGTCACTGGTGCGGCCCTGGGCCCGATGGGCGGCCCGTTCGATCTGCGCCTGCAGCGACGCGTCGGCTGCGGCCGTCTGGAGGCGGTCGAGGTCGAGCCGCTCGTAGGAGCGGGCCAACAGGGGCTGGGAGGCCAGCCACTTCATCTGGTTGCGATAGGCCGCCGAACACGATTCGACGGCGGTGGCGCAGTGCTGCTCGCTCTGGCCGTTCTGTCGGCTGGCCACCCAGATGCTGGCGACGAGGCGGCGCAGGTCCCACTCCCAACCGCCGGGGTGGGCCTCGTCGAAGTCGTTGAGATCGAGCACGAGGTCGCGCTCGGGGGAGGCGTAGAACCCGAAGTTGCCGAAGTGGGCGTCGCCGCAGATGACGGGCGAGATCCCGGTGGCCGGCAGGTGGGCGAGGTCTTCGGCCATCACCACCGCACTGCCGCGCAGGAAGCCGTACGGGGAGGCCACCATGCGTTCGACCCGGGTGGCGATCAGCTCACTGCGCCGCCCGCGGTGCGACTCGGTGATCTGTGCGACGACGTCAGGCCGGTCGGCCGGTTCCTCCCACTGCCCGAGCATCGACCGCGGTACCCGGTGGCGCAGGCTGTGTCCGAGTCGGTAGCGCTCCACTCGTGGCGTCGACGGATGCCGCAGCGACGTGTAGGGCTGGCTGTCGACCTCGGGCAGCACCACATGGCTCCGGCCGGTGTGCTGTGCTGCGGTCATCTCGGCGCTCCTCGTTATCGCGGTTTCGGCTGGCTCGGCTGTGTCGGCCGGCGGTGCCCGCCCCGGCCCCTCTCGGGGCGGTCTGTGGTCAGTGGCGCGAGTGGCGCTCACGGTTCGAGCAGCACGGCGCCGGGGCCGTCTGACGCCAGCGCGTCATCCGGGTTGTGCAGGGCACAGGTCGACAGGCTCAGGCAGCCGCAGCCGATGCAGGAGTCGAGCTGGTCGCGCAGCTTCTCGAGGCGACGGATCTGTTCCTCGAGCCGCGGGCGCCATGCCTGCGAGAGCCGGGCCCAGTCGCGACTGGTCGGGGTGCGCTCGTCGGGCAGGGTGGCCAGCGCTGCCGCGATCTCCTCGAGCGAGAGCCCGACCCGCTGGGCCGCACGCACGAACGAGACCCGGCGGATCGTGGCCCGTTCGTAGCGTCGTTGGTTGCCGGTGGTGCGCTGAGCCTGGATCAACCCGAGGTCGCCCCAGTAGCGCAGGGCTGACGTGGCCATGCCGGTGCGTTCGGCGCCCTCGCCGATGGTCAGCCCGGTCTGACGCCCCGACACGTCAGCTGATCCTCGCCTCGGCCAGTCGTGACAGGATCTCGTCGACGGTCTCGTCGGGCGTCTGCTGCGAGCTGTCGAGCCAGAGCCCGATGCGGGGTGTCTTCGTTCTGACCATGTGGTCGAAGTCCCTGACCGACCACAGGTCGCCGTAGCCGACCTTGACCCGCTCTGACTCGCGCTGCATCACGACGGCCACATCGGGGGCGAGCATCACCAGGCTGACGGGTCGTTCGACGAGCTGCTTGACGAACGGCTCGAGGGTGGCACCGACGAAGAGGTCCTGGACCACCACCGTGAAGCCGGCGGCGACATAGCGGTTCGCGGTCTGGGCGGCAATGGAGTGGCGCAACGCCAGCTGTCGCTCGGCCTCGGGCTGGGCCTGGGGCGACATGTCGACCCTCCCGGTGACGACGAAGCGTCGGAAGACATCGCCGCGCAGATGCACGGCACGCGAGAACCGTTCGGCCAACAGCTGGCTCACGGTCGACTTTCCGGCCGCCATCACGCCGGTGACCACGATGACCTGCGGCACGTCGAGATCGTGCCTCAGGGCCGGCGGCGAGCTCACTTACACAGCCTATGCCGCGGATGCCGTTCGATTCCAGAGTTCAGGCGACGTTCAAGTTCTGTTCGCACCGGTTGCGCTCGGGCGGGGCCAGTACCGGCCGCTTAGGCTGGGTGCATGACGGATCTGCATGGCACTGGCACTCGTCCGCACGTCGTCGTTCTGGGTGGGGGCTTCGGGGGCCTCGCCGCGGTGCGGGCCCTGCGCAAGGAGGACGTCGACGTGACGCTCGTCGACCGGCATCCGTACAACACCTTCCAGCCGCTGCTCTACCAGGTGGCCACCGCGACGCTCAACCCCGGTGACGTCACCTGGTTCCTGCGCTCGGCACGGTCGAAGCAGGAGAACATGCGGTTCGTCCAGGGCGACTGTGCCGAGGTCGACCACGACGCGCGCACGCTCCGCCTCTCTGGGGGTGAGGTGCTGACCTTCGACCACCTCGTCATCGCCACCGGAGTCGCGGCCAACTTCTTCGGCACCCCGGGTGCGGAACAGTTCGCGATGCCGCTCTACACCCGCAACCAGGCCCTCGCGGTGCGCGACGCGGTCTTCTCAGGCCTGGAGGCGGCGGCGGCCGATCCGCATCGCGACAGCATTCGCGTCGTCGTCGTCGGTGGGGGCCCGACCGGTGTCGAGACTGCCGGTGCACTGGCCGAGATGCGCAACAAGGACGTGCCCGTGCTCTATCCCGAGCTCGACTCGAAGAAGGTCCACGTCACGCTGGTCGAGATGTCACCTGAGCTGCTCGCGCCCTTCACACCCGGCAGCCGCGACTATGCCCTCGAGTCGCTCCGTCGTCGCGGCGTCGACCTGCGACTGTCGACGAAGGTGAACGAGGTGCGCTCCGACGGGGTCGTCGTCGGTGATGCCGACGAGTTCCTGCCCGCGGGCGTCGTGATCTGGGCGAGCGGGGTGACGGCGCCGGATGCCGTGTCGACGTGGGGGGTGCCGCAGGGGCGCGGTCACCGCATCATGGTCGACGACCGTCAGCGCGTTCAGGGCCTCGACGCGATCTACGCGGTCGGTGACATCTCGGTGGCCGACGGTGACGCCGCTCTGCCGCAGCTGGCCCAGCCGGCGATCCAGCAGGGCAAGTTCGTGGGGCGTCTCATCGCGGCCGGCCTTCGGGGCGAGCCGACCGAGCCGTTCACGTACTCCGACAAGGGCATTCTCGCCACGATCGGTCGAGCATCCGCTGTCGCCGAGGTCACGGGGATTCCGCGCCTGCAGGGGTTTCCGGCCTGGATGGTCTGGAACGGCGTGCACATCGTCACCTTGCTCGGCAACCGCAACCGTGTCGCGGCCATGGTCAACCTCGGCGCCAAGTACCTCGCGTGGGGCCGCAGCCACAACGCGATCGTCGGCGACACGAAGCCGCCGCAGCTGCACGCCGCGACGCCTGAGCGAACCCGCCCCGAGACGACTGAGGCCGACGCCTGAGCGGCTGGGCCCAACCCAAGGTTCGACCCCCAGTGGCTCAGGCGGGTTCGTGGGCGAATGGTTCGCTCATACGGGTTCGCTCAGGCGTACGCCTCGACCTCGTCGGGCGTCGCGCGTCGCACCACCACACGGGTCCAGGCTCCGACGTAGAGCCGGTCGTCGTCGTCGAGCTCGGTCTTGGGGCCGACGCTGACGGCCTTGACCGGCAGTGGACCGGAGGCGGGGCCGACGAAGGTGCCGTTCGAGCTGCCCAGGTCTTCGACGAACCACCGCGTGCCGTCGGTGGTCAGCTGGGCGTGCCGACGGCTCACGCCGGGGTCAGACGACAGGTCGATCTCGGGGTTGGTGTTCTTGCTCGTCGACACCCGCCCGAGCAGCACGCTCTTGTGTCGCAACGGCATGATCATGGGCAGGCCGGGTGAGGGGCAGGGGTCATCTGCCTCCTGGGTCTGGTACCAGTCGGGGTCGATCCACACCTCGGCGAGCCAGGTGAAGGCGGATGCCGCTGGGCTCGGTTCGCCTGTGCCGGCGCCGGCTGTGGCCGCTGCGGGAGTCGAGGCCGCCGAGGCTTTCGAGGTGCCGTCTTCGGCATCCGGCTCAGTTCCAGGATCGTGGCCGGGGTCGGATGACGACGCTGGGTCGGCGTTCGCCGGGTCAGCGTTCGGTGGCTCCGGTGGCTCCGATGCCGCGGGGTTGGCTGCGGCAGGGTCACCCGTCGCAGGGTCGGCCCCTGACGCGATGCCACCGCCACTGCCAGCGGCCGGCGCCGACGGGTCGCGGGGCATGGCCCCGGTGGTGAAGTCGTAGCCGCAGGCCTCGCAGAAGAGTGCGCCCTCGGCGTTCTCGGTGTGGCAGTTCGGGCACGACAGCATGCTCGAGGCGCCGGCGACCGGGCTCGCCGCGCCGCCGTGCGGAGCCGGCACCGGGTCGAGGTCGAGCGACGACTTCGAGCCGCCTGCCCCCGCGGAGCCGGAGGCGCCGACCGTCGGGTCGGCCGGGGCCGAGCCGGGTGTGGCAGGCGAGGACTGCGCTGCGGCGTCGATGGGCGACCCACAGGTGTCGCAGTAGTCGTCGGAACCGGACGTGTGCCCGTTGGGGCAGACCGCACTCACCGGCGAACCCGGCTCGTCTTCGTCGATGCGGTGTCGAGCGACATGTCGTCGATCTTCGAGACGCCCTTCTTCAGTCGCACGGTGCCGGTGTCGGCGTCGTCGATCTCGACCACCTTCTTCAGGCGCGTCGTCATCTCGGCGTTGCCCGTCTGTGCCGCGAGCTGTACCGCCCGCCCGAGCTTGGAGGTGGCGACGTCATCTTGACCAGCGGCCTTGGCGGCGATGCCGTCCTGGATGACCTTGGCCAGCTCGGCCTGACCCGTGTACGCCGCGACCGCCGGGTCGATGCGGGTGGTGAGGGTGTCGTCGTTGCTCCACTTCGCCTTGACGAGGGCCTGGGCCACGGGGTCGGGCCCGAGCGCGATCGACACGCGGGCCGCGAGCTGCTCCTGACCGAGCGTGCGGGCCGGTAGCCGCACCGCCACGTGATAGTCGCGACTCTCGTCGGACCAGGCCCCGGTGGGGTAGGCGCCGGTCAGTGGGTTGACCTGGGTCTTGCGTGACGAGAGGTCTTCGAGGTTCGGTGAGACCTGCTTGACGAAGAGCAGCTCGGCGCCCTGCGGCACCCAGACCCGCAGCTCGGCGTTGGCCACCCCGCGGGCCATCGAGGCGCGCATCATCCGCTCGAACTCGGCCGCCATCTGTTCTGGGGCCGGGATGAGGTCGACAGTGCCGAGCAGCGCCGAGGCGATGCTGCGCACCTCCTCGACCCGCCACTGGTCACCGACACCACGGCAGTCGCACTGGAAGGCTCCGACGCACGAGGCCACCGCCGACTGCAGCGACTGGGGTGTCTCGCCCTCGTTGACGCCGTCGGTGAGCAGGATCGCGTGTCGCTTGGTCACGTGGGGCACGGTCTCGAAGATCTTTCGCGCGAGCGTGAGCCACGTGCCCATCGCCGTGCCGCCGTTGGCGCGCAGGCCCTCGACGGCCCGCACCGCCTCACCGCGCGTGTTCGACGACATCGCCACGAGTGCCCCCTGGTGGCTGTAGGGGTAGACGATCTGGGCGGTGCCGTTGCCCGAGACGACGGCGAAGAGTGTGCCGTCGACGATCTCGTTGAGCGCCGCCTTGGCGGCCTCGCTGGCGGCCGCCACGCCGCGTCGCCCCATCGAACCGGAGGTGTCGATGAGGATCACCTCGGCCGATGAGCCGGCCGCGGTCGGAGTGGTCATCGACCCCGCCGTGGAGGCGCCCGTCGAGGTCACCCGCACGATGGCGTGTACGTCGGTGCCGCCGTCGGGCAGGAACTCGTTCTGGAAAACCTCTGCCGTGAAGTCAGCCATGGGTCGTCTCCTCTTCCTCTGAGGCGGCCGGCGCTGTCGCGAAGGCCACCCCGCTCGTTGCTATCGATCCTTGCCCAGCCAGTCGTGCCACGGCAACCGTGATGTTGTCGCGACCGCCCTGCGCGTTGGCGAAGTCGACCAGCTGTTGGGCGATCTCGGTCGGGTCGCTCGTGCCGTCGGGTCGAGCGGCCACCGTGGCCGCAGACTGCACCCTGGCGCGCAGCTCGTCGGCCTCGGAGCAGTAGTTCCACAACCCGTCGGAACACACCATCAGCCAGCCCGGGGTGGCGACCACGGTGGTCAGGTGGGGAGTGAGGTCGTCGGGGGAGTCCTTGCCGAGCCATCGCGTGATCGAGTGCGCCTGCGGCCCGGTCTCGGCCTGCTCGCGGTCCATCCCACCGTCGATCTGCTCCTGGGCGTAGGAGTCGTCGGAGCCGAGCTGACGGGCCGGTTCGGCCGCGCTGTCGGGCAGCCAGTAGACCCGGCTGTCGCCGACGTTGGCGGCCACGATCACCTCGTTCTCGACGACTGCCGCGGCGAAGGTGCACGAGGGCGGGTTCGGCACGTCGGCGGTCACGGTAGCCGCGACGGCCGCGTCGGCCTCGGACACGGCCGTGGTCAGTGCCCGGCCGGCTCCCGCGGTCCAGGCGTCGTGGGTGCCGACACCCCGGGGGAAGGGCTGGTCCAACACGACCAGTGCCGCCTTCGCGGCAGCGAGCGAGGCGATGTGCGAGTCGGTCGCCATCGACACACCGTCGCAGACGACGAGAACGGCGCGTGAACCGGGGGTCGGCGAGGCGCTGAGCGACATCGCGTCCTCGTTGCGGCTGTGACGCTTGCCGATGTCGCAGACGCCACCGACCCAGGTGGCCGGAGTCTGAACGACGTGGTTGCGGGGGTCAGGGGGTGGCGTGCCGCAGTGGTCGCAGTATCCGTCGACGATCTGACCGAGCCCGCACGCGGCGCAGGTCAGGTCGGGTAGCGCGGAGCCGGCGCCCGTGGCGGTGACGACACCGGTCCACCCGACGTCGAGTGGGGACTCCTCACCCGTGGGCGCCGTCTGTGGCGTGGCCACCGCCCCGACACCGACCGCAAGACCGCTGGTGGGGGCTCCGGTCGTCGCGCCGGATGCCGCTGGGCCGGCCGGCGCGATGTCGGCGCCGCACGCTTCGCAGAAGGTGGCGCCCGCGTCGTTGTCGGTGCCGCAGGTGGGGCAGCTCGGCCCGGGCGGTGACGGTGGTCCGGATGCCTGCGGAAGGTCTGGGTAGGCCGCGGGCCCGGCCGAGGCCGGGCTCGCGAGGGGGGCGTCGGTCGGCAGATCGGTCACCAGAGGCTCCAAGGTCGGACGGCGTTGGCTTCGTCGACGAGGCTCACGCGCTCGCCGATGTCAGGGGTGCGGCGCGCCAGCTCGCGCAACGACTGTTCCAGCCCCATTCGCAGGCTGGTGGGTGTGCCCTTGTGCTCACCGAGCCGCACGTCGGCCTTGTTGCCGCTCTTCTCGACGCTGGCGAGCGCCTCGCGGTAGATCTGCGTGGTCAGCTCGGCCTTGCGTCGGGCCGTGAGCGAGGTGTCGTCGAGGGTGCGTAGGGCCTCCGCGAGGTCGGGCAGCCCACGGTTGGCGTGGGTGAGCAGCTCGGCCAGGCCCGCCCTCGCGGTGCGAAAGGCGCTCGACTGTGGCGGTACGAGACGGTACGCCGACACGGCCCCGTCGACGTCGCCGCGGGCGGCACGCACGCGCGCCAGCCCGAAGGCGGCCATCGGCACGTAGGTGGCATCGGTGCGGGCGCACGCGATGTAGAGGTTCTCGGCCACCGAGTCGTCGCCGGCCTTCTCACAGGCGTGAGCGAGGGCCAGCTTCGGCGCCAGCTCGCCCGGAACCTGGCCGTACACGGCGTTGAAGCTGGCCTGCGCGCCGCGGTTGTCGCCGCGTTCGAGGGCCTCCAGCCCCTGGATCCAGACCGCTCGCCACTCCCACGGGTCGGCGGTCAGCAGGCCCACGGCGCTGCCCTCGGTGATGTCGGGTTTGCCGGCGTCGAGGGCGGTACGGGCAATCTCGAGCAGCACCTCGGTCGACTTGGCCGGTGCCTTGTCGAGCAGCGCCAGCCGCTCGGCCGGGGTGCCGGTGACGGTCTGCAGCCAGCCCGTCTGTGGGTCGTGCGGGTCGCGGCGCAGGTTCGGCAGGTTGTGCCAGTCGTCCTGCCGTTCGCCGGGCGTCGGGGGCTCGAAGAGCAGCGAGCTGACCGTGGTCGTCGCGGCACCCGACCCGCGGTCGATGGCCACCACCTCGCGAAGCACACCGACCATCTGCGACCGCAGCTCGTCGGCCGAGACGAACCGGTCGTCGCGGTTGGGGGCGCACGCCTTGGCCACCAGCCGGTAGAAGGAGTCGTAGCGCTGGAAGACGGGACTGGAGTCCTGGGGCGGGATGGTGTTGAGGTAGGTCGACTGGTAGCCGCGGAACTCCATCGTCAGCACGACGAGGGTGCGCCCGATCGTGTAGAGGTCGGACGCCACCGACGTGCCGAGCTCGGCCACCTCGGGAGCCTGGTAGCCCACCGTGCCGAAGATGGCCGAGTCGTCGTCGTCAGACCGCCGCACCCCGCCGAGGTCGATGAGCTTCACCTCGTCGCCGACCTGGATGATGTTGTCGGGCTTGAAGTCGCAGTAGACGAGGCCGAGGTCGTGCAGGTACTGGAACGAGGGCAGGATCTCGAGGATGTAGGCCAGAGCCTGGTCGACAGGCAACGGGTTGTAGGTTCCCGCGACCTGCATCCGCTGCTTGAGGATGGCCTTGAGCGAGGTTCCGCCGACGTACTCCATGACGATGTAGCCGGCCTCGTCGTGAGTGACGAAGTTGTAGATCTCGACGATGTTCGGGTGGGACACCTGGGCGAGGAACCGCTGCTCGGCGATGGCGGCCGCGAGAGCGTCGGGGTCGGCCGAGTTGAGCAGGCCCTTCAGCACCACCCAACGGTCTGACACGTTCTTGTCGCGGGCCAGGTAGATCCAGCCGAGGCCACCGTGGGCGAGGCAGCCGGCGACCTCGTACTGCCCGGCGACGAGCTCGCCCGCCTTGAGCTTCGGGTCGAACGAGAACGGATGGCGGCAGTTGGCGCAGAAGCCCGTGGTGCGCCCCGGCTTGCCGTCGCGACCGCGGCCCACCGGTTCGCCGCACTGCGGGCAGAACCGCTTGTTCTCCGACACCGATGGCCGGGTCAACAACGCCTTCTCGGCGTCGATCTGCGGTGCGGGCCGCACCGTGGTGATGCCGCCGCCGAGACGGGCCGCACGCAGTCGTTGCGAACCCCCCGTGCGCCGGGTGGCCGCGCTGCCCGCCTCGCGGGCCCGCCTGCTGCCGAGGGCCGCCGAAGCGAGGTTGCTCGATGCGGCCGACCGGGTCGAGAGATCGGGGGCGACACCTGCAGCGACCGCCATCGGGGCCGTGGCAGCAGACCTGGCACTGTCGGCCTGGAGCGCGACACCGTGCTGGTCGGCGGGGGTGCCACAGACGTTGCAGTAGCCAGCCTCGATGATGCCCTTGCAGTCGGGCTGCTGGCAGCGGCCCCCCTCGGGGATGACGGTCGGGTCGAAGGGTGCGGGTGGCGCCGGCGTGACGGCGCTCGTTGGTGACTCCGGTGGTGACGGAGGAGAGGAAGGTGCCGGCGCCGTTGGCGGCGCGGATGAGGACGGCCCGGGAACGGGTGCCGATCCGGCGGCCATCCCGCAGACGTCGCAGTAGCCGTCGATGACCGTGCCGGTACAACCGGGCTGGGTGCAGGTGTTCATCAGCGCCCCCTTCGGGGTGAGGACCCGTTCGTCTCACGGCGCGTCATCGCGTCGACGTAGGCCTGGTAGGCGGCTGCCAGGGCACGGGAGCGCGCCAGCGGCATCGGGGTGGAGGCGAGGGCGCCCTCGAGCCGTGAGCGCAGCTGACTCAGGTCGGCCCGGCTCTCGTCGGGCAGGTTGGACGCCAGGGTTGTTGCGGCCATGGCCGCGACCGCACCGGCCAGGCCGACGATCTCGTCGCGCTCGGCGAGCCCGGCGGCATACGTCTCGTGGGCGAGGTCGAGGGCGCGCGAGACGCGGTCGAGCTTCAGCCGGTAGGCCGTGAGGTCGGCTCGGCCCTGCGGCACCGGCCCGAGCGCGCGCACGTTCGGGATGGCCAGGTGGGGCGCGGGGGTGATCGCGGCGAGGCAAGCCCTCTCGAGAGCGTGGATGGCGGCGCCGCGGGCGTCGAGCTCTTCGACCCACTGGGCCGTCTGCACCCGGTCCTTGGCGGCGTTGGCCCGTTCGGCCGACGCCACGATGAGGTCGCGCTCGAGGGTCGACAGCTCGATCTCGAGCGGGCCGATGATGCCGCCGATGTCGGCGCCGCGCCGGGCCCGCTCGACGAGGTCGGTGACCCGCCGGTCGAGGCGGCCCAGGTGGGTGGCGGCCTCGTCGCGCTCGGATCCGGCTGGCACGAGGGGCAGCTGGTCGCGAACCCTCTCGACCCCCGCTCGGGCCAAGGTGATCCGCTGGGTGGCCTCCGCGGCTCCGGGCGCGAGCGAGGCCCGGGCCTGCAGCGTGCGGGTCAGCGAGTCGAGCAGCCGACACGCCTCGGGAAGGCTCACGGCGAGCGAGCCGCTGGAGGGCAGCGACAGGTCACTGGTGGTGTTCGAGTCGAGCCGGCCATGGATCAACGTCGAGAGACGTTCGGCCTCCTGCGGGCCCACGCGGCCACCGTCGAAGGTGGTCTGAAGAAGGGTGAGGCGGTCGTTGACGGCCTTCCAGAAGGTGAGGGCCACGGTGAGGTCGGTGGTGATCGACACCTGTTCGGCTGCCGTCAGCTTCAGCACAGCGGCATCCACCTCGCCAAGGTCGGCGCGACGCTGAGCCACCCACTCTCGTAGGGCAGCAAGGTAGGTCTGAGCCTCGCCCGCGTGTACGGGCACGCCGAGAGAGCCGGGGGCGGTGGGCGCGATGGCACCCGTGCCCGCTGCCCCGGCGGTCTGGGTGGGGCCCGTCGGTGGTGGGGTCATCGGCGCCCGTAGACCGGCTTCGGCGGGCTGGGGGCCGGGCCGAGCGGCTTGGCGAGCCATCGGTTGTAGATCGACTTCCACTCGCCATCGGACTTCACCTGCGCCAGCACGGTGTTGAGGTAGCTGGCGAAGTAGCGGTCTTCCTTGTTGACGCCGATGCCGTAGGGCTCCTGGGTGATGAGCGGAGCGGACGAGACGATCGTGTACGGGTCCTGGGCGGCGAGCCCGGCGAGCACCGTGTCGTCACCGGTGATGGCGTCGGCATCGCCCTGCTGGAAGAGCACGAGGCAGCCGGTGTGGTTCGGGGCGGTCACCGCGATGGGGCCCTTCACCGAGCGCAGCTTGTCGAGCGAGGAGGTACCCGTCGGCGCACACACCTTCTTGCCCGTGAGCTGCTGCAGTGTCGTGTCGACCTTGGTGGCACCCGCGGGCTTGGCCACCAGCACGGTCTGGCCCGACCGGTAGTACTCGGCCGAGAAGGCGATGTCGTTCCACCGGTCGCAGGTCATCGACATGTTGCGCACGACCATGTCGACCGAACGCTTCTCGAGCAGCGGGATACGGTCGGCAGCGGTGATGACGCGCAGCTGCACCTTGTTCGGGTCGCCGAAGATGCTCGTGGCCACCGCCTTGGCGATGTCGATATCGAAGCCCTCGATCTTGCCGTTGAGCGGGTTGCGGGCCGCGAAGAGATACGTGTCGGCCGACACCCCCACCGTGACGTAGCCCCGCGCGATGATCTTCTTCATCGTCGTGTCGGAGATCGAGGCGGATGCCGGGATGCTGGGTAGCGGGTCGTACGACTGGGTCGCGTTGTCGCAGCTGACGGGCGTGGCCGGGGGCTTGCTCGCCGCCGTCGTCGTCGGTGACACCGGAACCGTCGTCTCGGCGTAGGTGACTCCCGAGCAGGCCGCCAGCAGGCTGAGCCCGGCGACGGCGCCGACCGTGGTCACGCTCGTGCGGAGGCGGCGGGCGGCCGCAGCCCGACGTGTCGCGCCGTGACGCTTGTTCCGTGCCGGCGTCGATGCAGGTGTGGCTGGATGGCTCATCGGTACTCCTCGATCCGTTTGCCGATCCCGCGGATCACGAGCCAGCAGGCGACCAGGGTGCCCAGACCGATGGCGAGCGCGAACCAGGGAGCCGATCCGCCGAGCGACCGGAGCTGTTGAACGGCACTCCCGGAGGCGTCGTCACGGGCCTGCGTCACCGACGTGTCGAACGCCGTGAACTGGGCGCTGGCGCTCCCCGCACTGCTCTTGGTGGCCTCGGCCACCGCCTTGTCCCAGTTGCCGCCGTCGTCGAGGGTGCGGATCGCGGCGTGCGACTTGGCGTAGGCGGTCCACTGCGACTCGAGGGAGCCCAGGCGGTTGTCGCGCAGGATCTTCTCGACCTGGTCGCTCGCGTTCGTCCACGCGTCCTGGTTGGCCTGGCCCGAGCCCCGCGCGATGAGGGTGAGGCTCTCGTTCGCGCGGGCGTCGTTGGCGTAGGTACGCACGTCGGCGAGCGCGACCGCCTGCCGGTAGGCGCCGGTGGACACCTGCTTGGTGGCCTGGCTGATCGAGCCGATCGTCACCGAGGCCACCACGAGGCCGACGAGCAGCAGCACGATGCCGGCCGTCAGTGAGACGTTGACGTAGCGGTGCGTTCGACGGGCCAGCCACACGGCCACTGCGATCAGGACGATCAGGGCGAGCACCCCGAAGGCGAGCTGGAGGCTGGAGTTCGAGCGGTCGAACTCGGCCTGGGCGCGCTGCTCGTTGGCCGAGACGACAGCAGACACCGTGGGGATGGCGTCGGAGCGCAGCCCGGCGCTCGCCTGCTTGAGGTACTGCGCCCCGAGGGGAAGGCCGCTGCGGTTGTTGGTGCGGGCCTGCTCGACAAGGGCGGCGTACTGCTGCACCTGGGTGGAGAGCAGCCCGAGAGCCTCGGCGTCGGCGGGCTGGGCGGCCGCCCCCTGGGCGATCCCCCTCGCCACGCTCGCCATGGCGCTCTCGTAGGCCTGCCGGGAGGCCGGCGGCTCGAGACCGCCGACGAGGAAGGCATTGGTCGCGATGGCGTCGGCCCGCAGCAGGTCGACGTGCAGCGACTGGGCCAGCACCACCTGCGAGGTGTTGTTCGCCGCCCGCTCGACGGCGTTCTGCGAGGCGAGCAGCGCGGTGACGCTCACCAAGCCCAGCACGAGGGCCGCGACGACGGCGAGCAGACCGAACAGGCGCATCCGGCCCGGCGTGCCGTGCAACAGTCGGTTCGCGACGGTACGGGCGCCCGGGATGCCGCTGAGGCTGCCGGCGATCGTGTTGGCCGGCTGGGGCTGCTCAGGCGAACGTTGGCCGGCCGGGATCGCCACGGGGATGTTCGTCGTGGGGGCGCTCGTCATGCGTGGTCCTCGTTCGATGTGCCGTTCACGGTGTCGACCGGCTCAGGTCGCTCGGGTGAGCTTGGTGAGCCGGGTAGGTCGGGTAGGTCGGGTAGGTCGGGTAAGTCGTTGCTCAGCTTGGTGCTCCGACCCGCGGCGAGCTCGCTCGGTTCCGCGGTGGTGTGCTTCGAGGGTGTCTCATGGCTCGCGCCGAGGGCATCGGGGTCGTCCCTGAGCGAGTCCCCATCCTGGGCCGACGCGGTGCGCGGCATCTCAGGGTCCGGCTCGGGAGCGTCGAAGAAGTCGTGACCCAAGAGCAGGCGCAGGTCGTCGCGGCTCGGCTTCTCGGCGTTCTGCAGCCGCCAGGCGTGCCGGCCGACCGCGTGCTCGAACTGGTTGCGTGAGAAGCGGCCGTTGCCGAACGCCGGGCCGCGCACGGTGGCCTCCAGCGTCATCCGCACCCGCTTCTCGGCCTCGGGGGTCAGTTCGTAGTCGGAGGCCGCCGCGATCGACCGGAGAATCTCGACCAGCTCGTCGTCGGTGTAGTCGTCGAACTCGATCGTGGTCGTGAAGCGGCTGGCGAGACCCGGGTTCTGGGCGATGAACGCCACCATGGGGTCGGGGTAGCCGGCCACGATGACGACGAGGTTCTCGCGGTGGTCCTCCATCTCCTTGACGAGGGTGTTGACCGCCTCCTGGGCGAACTGGTCGCCGGCGAGGGCGTAGGCCTCGTCGATGAACAGCACCCCGTCGACGGCCTTCGCGACCACCTCGGCGGTCTTCATGGCGGTCTGGCCCACGTAGCCGGCCACGAGCTCGCTGCGGTCGACCTCGACGAGCTGGCCCTGGGGCAGCAGCTCGAGAGCCCGGTAGATGGCGCCGATGAGCCGCGCGACGGTGGTCTTGCCCGTGCCGGGGTTGCCCACGAAGATCAGGTGCCGGCTCATCTTCGGCGCCTTGAGGTTCGCCGCAGCGCGCAGCCGCTCCACGGTGAGCAGGGCGACCTGACGGCGGATCTCCTTCTTGACCCGGTCGAGGCCGATCATCGCGTCGAGCTCGGCCAGCAGCTCCTCGACCGTCTTCTCGGGCTCGGCCGGCACTTCTGACGACGGCTCGGCCGGGGCCTGCTGCGTGGCGGCGGCCGCCGGGTTGGCTTGGGCGCCGGGCGTATTCGACTCCGCGGGTGTCATACCGGCGGGGTCGGCGCCCGAGCCCGCCGGCATCCGGACTGAGGGATCGCGCACGTAACCCAGGCCTCGCATGACGGCGTCGGTGCCCGGCCCGGGCGGCAGCCCGAGCATCGGCCCCGATGGTGACGAGTCGGGGAACGACGTAGCGGGGAAGGACGGGGCGGGGAAGGACGGGGCGGGGAAGGACGGGGCGGGGAACTGCGGGTGGGAGCCGGGGGACGGGGCCGTGGGGCTGGTGCCGGCGGCAGCGGATGGTGGCCCGCCGCTTGGCAGGGGGGCGCCGGCGGCGGCCAGGTACCCGGCGGCGCTGGCCTGGATCCGTTCGACGGCCCACGGCTCGGGGTGGCCGAGCAGCAGGGCGGCTTTGGCCACTCCCGACAGGCCCTTCGCATAGTCAGCCGCATGCTGGCTGCGCGAGGCGATGAGGTTCGTGAGCAGGTCGGTGGGCGTGCCGCGCCAGCGCCGGCCCCGAGAGGCGGCCTCGAAGAAGGCCACGTTGGCGGCGCCGAGGTCGGCGAGGTCGTCGAGATCGGGGCGCGCCACCGCGGCCCAGCCGACGGGGGCGCCGGGCACCGACTCGGCCAGCGCTGCGGCGACGCGCAGACCCTCGTTGCGGGCGGCGGCGGGGTCGAGGCCGGCCTCGGCGGCGACGTCGGTGAGAGCGTCGATCGCCTGGGCGAGCGGAGAGGTCGGTCGGGGCATGCTCACTCCGGTGGGGCCAGGGGGCTGGTGGCGGTCGGCCTCGGGTCGGGACCATCCAGGCCGAGCGAGCCGCCGGCCCCGGACTGGCCGAACTTCTGCTCGAGGAAGGCGCCGTGCACGATGATCGCCTGTGCGTCGGCTCGACACACCGCGTCGTAGACCTTGTCCATCGTCGACCCGAGCAGGTCGAGCTGGTCGACGAGCAGCATCACCGAGCTCTTGCCGTTCGCGATCGGGCGGGTGTCGGCCCAGTCGCGCGGCAGCCGAAGGTAGTTGCCGATCGCGACGGGCAGGTAGTCGGTGGCGGTGGCCATCACGCTGAACCCCTGTGCACTGCCCAGGCCGAGGTTGGCGAGGCGAGGCAGGGTCTGGCGCACCACGCGGGTGACGCGCAGCAGCCGCGACAGCACGACCCCGGGCACCTTTCCATCGCGGGCCTGCTGCTCGATCGCGTCGAGGGCGCCGAGGAGGGCATCGGTCGTCGGAGGCCCGGAGGGCGCAACCGAGGTCGTCTCGGGCTTGTCCAGCCCGAACCACGACCTGATCCCCACGCTCTGCGTTCCTCCGTCTGTTGGCCGACCCCCGGCCGGCTGGTGACCGGCCGCTCGTTCACTCGGCTCGGCCTCAGCGGCGCGAGCCGATGTCGAGCATGCCAGGAGCGGCATTCGTCGACTGTCGGTCGTCGTGGGCCTTGACCCGGTCGAGGTAGCTGCGCGACTTGGCCACCTCGGTCTCGAGCGTGCCGATGCTCGCCGCCATGTTGTCGAGGGCTCGCACCTTGAACTGGTCGATGGCATCCATCGTCTCGTAGATGTTCGCGAAGGCCTTCTGCAGCGACTCGATGCTGAGCGTCGAGCTGGCCGACTGCTCCTGGATGCGAGCGGAGTTCTGCTTGAGCAGCTCGCTCGTGCGCTCGATCAGCCCTGAGGTGGTGGTGTTGAGCGCCGTGATCTGGTCGAGCACCAGCTGCTGGTTGTTGAGCGCCTGAGCAACGATGACGGCCGTGCGCAGCGCTGACACCGTCGTCGTGGTGGCCCGGTCGACGCCCTTGATCAGCTCGATGTTGTTCTTGATGATGATGTCGATGGCGAGGTAGTTCTGGATCGACACAGCCAGCTGGGTGAGCAGGTCCTGGTGCTTCTGGCGCACGTAGAAGAGCACGTCCTCACGCAGTGCCTTCGCCCGCTCGGGGTCGGTCGTGTCGAGGGTGGCCACCTCTGCCGCGATCTTGGCGTCGAGCCGTTCGGCCACGTAGACGTACTGGTTGAGCCGGCCCATCGACTCCCAGAGGGCCCGCTTCTCGAGGTTGAGGGCGACGTTGTCCTTGGTCAGCTCGTCCTGGCCCGACTGCAGCGAGTGCAGGATGCCGTCCAGGTGGCTCTGCGAGCTCTGGTACTTGCGGAAGTAGTCGGTCACCTTGTCGCCGAACGGGATCATGCCGAGGAACTTCTTGGCGCCCGTGGCCTGACCGGGGTCGAGGTCCTCCACGGTGCGGCGCAGGTCGAGCAGGGTCTTGCCGACCTTGGAGCCGCCCGACAGGGCGCCCTCGTTGATGGCCTTGACCGGCATCTGCAGCATGCGGTTGCTGCTCTCGGCCGCGAACTTCACCTCGTCGGTGCCCATGCTTCGCACGTCGGCGGCCTTGGCCTCCCACTCGGGCGACTTGGTGGCGGCCTTCAGAAGCGAGTCGAGGTAGGTGTCGACCTTCTCGTCGAGGCCGGGCAGCGCCGCTTCGGGCACGGCCGGGGCCATCTTCGGGGCTGCGGTCTCGGCGATGGCCGTGGTGGCCGGGGGTGGGGTGAGGGCGAAGGCTTCGCCGGGTGGTGGCTCGAGCGGAGCCATCGCAGTGGCGGCGGCAGGCTGGTCAGTCATCGTCGAACGGGTCCTTCCCCTTGTGCCACCCCGGCGGCTTGAGCGCACGGGCGCGGCGATGTCACGAGCCCGCCGAGCGGCATCCTGCCCGTCTGGTCGTGCGAGACAGGCTGCGTGTGCTGGCGGGAGTACGCACACTCTACGTGGCGTGCCCCTGCGACGACACGGCGATCCGGACGGTTCCGGATGCCGTCTGGCCGTGCTGTCGGTGCGTTTGAGAGCGACCGCGGCTCGGAATCAGGGGATTATCCGGGCCGCGGCCGCCGTGCGTGGGGAACCCCCACACCCTCAAGAACGGGTCACCGCACTGAGGAGTTCCTAGGGAGGTCCGGGGGCTCAGCCGAACTGCCAGCTACGTTTGCTGAGGCCGAACCAGAAGCCGTCGATGACGCTCTGGTTGGTCAGACCCGAGCTCTCGTAGGCCGCGCCGAGGGTGACGAACAGAGGCGCGAAGTGCTCGGTGCGCGGGTGGGCCTCGTGAGCGGCGGGCGCCTTGTCGAGGAAGTCGAGCAGGCTGTCGACGTCGTGTGCGCGCATGGCTTCGTCGGCCCACTGGTCAAACTCGGCGCTCGCGGCGGGCGGAACGACGTCGGCGCCGCCGCCGGGATTGAACCAGCGCAGGTTGTGCGTGGTGAAGCCGGAGCCGACGATCATGGTGCCCTGGTCGCGCAGCGGGGCGAGCCGCCGACCGACCTCGAAGAGGCCGCGAGGGTCGAGGGTCGGCATCGACATCTGCAGCACCGGCACGTCGGCGTCGGGGAACATCTCTTTGAGCGGTACGTAGGCGCCGTGGTCGAGGCCGCGCGCCTCGTCGCGGTGCACCTCCGAAGCCGCAACGACGCCCGTGGTTGTGAGCAGCCCGGTGACGTCGTCAGCGAGGTCGGGTGCACCCGGGGCGTCGTAGCTCACCTCGTAGTAGTGCTGCGGGAAGCCCCAGAAGTCGTAGGTCAGCGGCGCGCCGGTGGTGCTGCCGAGGGTGGTCGGGGCGTCTTCCCAGTGGGCGGACACGATGAGGATGTTGGTGGGCTTCTCAAGGTCAGCCGACCAGGCGGCGAGCTCTGCGGTCCAGCGTTCGTCGTCGGCGAGCGGCGGTGCGCCGTGGCTGAGGTAGAGAACCGGTGCTGACATCGTCTGCTCCTGCGAATCGAATGTTGAACACTAAATTACCACCTCGAGTGGCCACTTTCGTACGGCCCCAACCCGTCGAGTGGCCACTTTCGTACGGATGAGCGTGTACGGAACTGGCCACTCGACTTGCGGAGTGTGTACGAAAGTGGCCATTCGACGTGCGAGGTGTGGCCGGTGCGCGGGCTCCGTGCGTGACCTTCGGCCCGAGGTCGTGGTTCGGCGGGTACACGCTCTGCTGTTACCGTCGGCCTGCGTCCACGTCGAGGCAGCGACGAATCCGCTGCACGTGAGGCCGAGAAAGTGAAGGTCAGTCATGGCTGCAGGAAAGGGCCGCAAGCTCGTCATCGTCGAGTCGCCCGGCAAGGTCAAGTCGATCGCCGGCTATCTGGGCGGTGACTACGAGGTCGAGGCCTCGATCGGGCACATCCGTGACCTGCCCAACCCGTCTGAGCTGCCGGCCGACATGAAGAAGGGCCCGTACGGCAAGTTCGCTGTCGACGTCGACAACGGCTTCGACCCCTACTACGTGGTCGACAGCGACAAGAAGAAGAAGGTCGCCGAGCTGCGGCGCAAGCTCAAGGACGCCAGCGAGCTCTACCTCGCCACCGACGAGGACCGTGAGGGCGAGGCCATCGCCTGGCACCTGCTCGAGGCGCTCAAGCCCCGGGTGCCGGTCAAGCGCATGGTCTTCCACGAGATCACCAAGGAGGCGATCCAGCGGGCCATCAACAACACTCGTGAGATCGACACCGCGATGGTCGACGCTCAGGAGACCCGCCGCATCCTCGACCGGCTCTACGGCTACGAGGTGAGCCCGGTGCTGTGGCGCAAGGTGCGCCAGGGCCTCTCGGCCGGCCGCGTGCAGTCGGTCGCCACCCGCCTGGTCGTCGAGCGCGAACGTGAGCGGATGGCCTTCGTGCGGTCGAGCTACTGGGACGTCGAGGGTGAGTTCACGCCCAGCGACGCCGCGCAACGGTTCACCGCGCGGCTCTCGCAGGTCGACGGACAGCGGGTGGCCACGGGTCGCGACTTCGCCGACTCGGGTGAGCTGACCTCGAAGAACGTGGCGCACCTCGACGAGGCGCTGGCCAACCGCATCGCGGTGGCCTGTCGCACCCTCCCGGCGCGGGTGACCGACGTGCAGGAGAAGCCCTACACCCGTCGGCCGTCGGCGCCGTTCACCACCTCGACCCTGCAGCAGGAGGCGTCGCGCAAGCTGCGGCTCAGCAGCAAGAACGCCATGCGCGTGGCCCAGCGCCTCTACGAGGGCGGCTACATCACCTATATGCGTACCGACTCGACCACCTTGTCGGATGCCGCTCTCACCGCGGCGCGCAGCCAGGCCCGCGACCTCTACGGGGCCGAGTACGTTCCCGACAGCCCGCGGCGCTACGAGAAGAAGGTCAAGAACGCGCAGGAGGCCCACGAGGCCGTGCGCCCGGCGGGTGACCGGTTCCGGTCCCCCGCTCAGGTGGCCGGCGTACTGCGGGGTGAGGACTTCGCGCTCTACGAGCTGATCTGGAAGCGCACCGTCGCCTCGCAGATGGCCGACGCGCGCGGTTCGACGGCCACCGTCAAGCTGTCGGTCGACACAGCCGTCGAGGGTGCCCAGCGCGTCGAGTTCAGCGCCAGCGGCACGATCATCACCTTCCGCGGGTTCCTCGCCGCCTACGAGGAGGGCCGCGACGACGAGGCCGCCGCCCGCGCCCAGGCTGCCCAGGAGGAGCGCCGGCTGCCCAAGGTCAGCGAGGGCGTCGCCCTCGAGGTGCTGGGCGCCGAGGCCGACGGCCACGAGACGAGCCCGCCGGCCCGCTACACCGAGGCCACGCTTGTGAAGGCGATGGAGGAGCGCGGCATCGGCCGTCCCTCGACCTACGCCTCGACCATCGGCACGATCCAGGACCGCAAGTACGTCTTCACCAAGGGGCAGGCCCTGGTGCCGACCTGGCTGGCCTTTGCGGTCACGCGGTTGCTCGAGGAACACTTCAGCAACCTCGTCGACTACGAGTTCACCGCCTCGATGGAGGAGGACCTCGACCGCATCGCCAACGGTGACGAGGGCCGGGTCGAGTGGCTGAAGCGTTTCTACTTCGGCGACGAGGCCTCCTCAAGCGAGGGTCTGCGCGACCTCGTGCAGGACCTCGGCGACATCGACGCCCGCGAGATCAGCACCATCCCCATCGGTGACGGGATGGTGGTGCGCGTGGGCCGGTACGGGCCCTACGTCGAGGAGGTCGTGCCCACCGGCATCAACCTCGAGACCGGTGAGGTCGCTGAGGGCGCGGAGGTGCCGGCCACGCCGCGACGGGCCACGATCACCGATGACATCGCCCCCGATGAGATGACCCCGGCGAAGGCGCGTGAGCTGCTCGAAGCCGCCGCCGACGACGGCAAGGTGCTCGGCCAGCACCCCGACACCGGTCGCGACATCGTGGCTAAGGCCGGGCGCTACGGCCCGTACGTCACCGAGGTGCTGCCGGAGGATGATGTCGAGGCAGCCAGTTCGGCCGCCAAGGGCAAGAAGAAGCCGGCCAAGGTCAAGCCGCGTACGGCGTCGCTGTTCAAGGACATGGAACTCTCGAGCATCGACCTCACCGACGCCATCATGCTGCTCAGCCTGCCGCGCGTACTCGGTGTTGACGCCGAGGGTGAGGAGATCACCGCTCAGAACGGCCGGTACGGGCCCTACCTGAAGAAGGGCACCGACTCCCGGTCGCTGACCAGTGAGCCGCAGCTGTTCGAGATCACCCTCGAGGAGGCGCTCGCGATCTACGCCCAGCCCAAGCAGCGGGGCCGGGCCGCTGCAGCGCCGCCGCTCAAAGAGTTGGGCGACGACCCGGTCAGTGCCAAGCCGGTCGTGGTCAAGGACGGCCGGTTCGGGCCCTACGTCACCGACGGCGAGACCAACGCCACCCTGCGCAAGGACGACGACGTCGAGACGATCACGGCCGAGCGAGGCTTCGAGCTGCTTGCCGAGAAGCGGGCCAAGGGCCCGACCACCCGCAAGCGCGTGGTGAAGAAGGCGGCCAAGAAGACCGCGAAGAAGACCACGACCAGACGCGCCACGAAGACGGCCGCCAAGAAGGCCTGACCGGTTGGGGCTGGGTTGAACCGCGTGACGGCAAGGGCCCGGTGCGATTCCGGTGGTCGGTGGTGCTCGGGCGGCCCGTGGATCCGGCCACGGTCCGATTCCGGTGGGGCGTGCGGTCGCGAGACCGCCGTAATCCCGCCACGGTCCGATTCCGGTGGGGCGTGCGGTCGCGAAACCGCCGTAATCCCGCCACGGTCCGATTCCGGTGGGGCGTGCGGTCGCGATACCGCCGTAATCCCGCCACGGTCCGATTCCGGTGGTCGGTGGTGCTCGGGTGGCCCGTGGATCCGGCCACGGTCCGATTCCGGTGGTCGGTGGTGCTCGGGCGGGGCGTGGATCCCGCCACGGTCCGATTCCGGTGGTCGGTGGTGCTCGGGCGGTGCGTGGATCCCGCCACGGTCCGATTCCGGTGGTCGGTGGTGCTCGGGCGGTGCGTGGATCCCGCCACGGTCCGATTCCGGTGGTCGGTGGTGCTCGGGCGGTGCGTGGATCCCGCCACGGTCCGATTCCGGTGGTCGGTGGTGCTCGGGCGGCCCGTGGATCCCGCCACGGTCCGATTCCGGTGGTCGGTGGTGCTGGGGCGGCCCGTGGATCCGGCCACGGTCCGATTCCGGTTGGGCGTGCGGTCGCGATACCGCCGTAATCCCGCCACGGTCCGATTCCGGTGGGGCGTGCGGTCGCGAGACCGCCGTAATCCCGCCACGGTCCGATTGGGGTGGCACGGGTTCCGTTGAGAGCCGCCAAATTTGAGATGATCGGTGTCATGCGCAAGACGATCACGACCCTGGTCGATGACCTCGACGGAACAGAAGCGGCCGAGACCGTGCGGTTCGCCCTCGATGACACGCACTACGAGATCGACCTCTCGGAGAAGAACGCCGCTGCACTGCGGGCTGCCGTGGCCCCCTACACCGCCCGGGCCAAGACGGCCGGCGACCAGCAGCGCACTCGCACGACGTTGCCGTCGGCCGGGCCGTCCCGCAACGCGGAGATCCGCGCGTGGGCCGCGGCCCAGGGCACGGTGGTCCCGGCCCGCGGCCGGATCCCCGTAGCGGTGGTGCAGGCCTTCGACACCGCCAACTGAGCCAGGCACGACGCCCGCGTCACGTGCGCGGCGGCGGCTCGGAGCCGCTCGGAGCCGGCTCGGCGGCATCCGATCAAGGCGAACGGATGCCGGGGAGCCCGTGGCGGTCTAGCGTGTCGGGCATGGTGACCGGCGAGATCACGGTGGGCCCGCTCGACGACGACGATCGCGGAGACTGGGAGGTGCTCTTCCGCGCCTACATCGAGTTCTACGACGACCTGCTGCCGCAGGCGGCGTACGACCGGGCGTGGGCCGAGTTCCGTTCCGACGTGAGGATGCACGCCTTCGGGGCCTGGCAGGGTGGGCGCCTCGTCGGCATCGCCCACTTCTTCGTGCACCCCGACACGTGGGGGCCTGACGTCTGCTACCTGCAGGACCTCTTCACGGCGCCCGACGCGCGGGGTCAGGGAGTGGGCCGGGCGCTCATTGCAGAGGTGGGGGAGTGGGCCCGGGTGGAGGGCTGCGCCCACGTGTACTGG
This sequence comes from Humibacillus sp. DSM 29435, assembly GCF_001758225.1. Taxonomy (GTDB): domain Bacteria; phylum Actinomycetota; class Actinomycetes; order Actinomycetales; family Dermatophilaceae; genus DSM-29435. The sequence goes on from NZ_MAST01000001.1 coordinate 252,916, forward strand.
CAGACCCGCAACGACAACGAGGCCGCGCGCGGGCTCTACGACAAGGTGGCGACGTTCGAGGGCTTCCTCGTCTACCGGATGCCGCTCTGACGGCCGTCGCCGCAGGGTGAGAAAGTAGACGACATGTCAACTGTCGTGTTCGTGCACGCCCATCCCGACGACGAGTCCTCGCAGACGTCGGGTTCGATGGCCCGAGCGGTCAAGGAAGGCCACCGGGTGGTGCTCGTCGTGGCCACCAACGGTGACCACGGTGACGCTCCCGGCGACCTGGCCGACGGCGAGACGGTGGTCGACCGGCGCCGGGCCGAGGCGGAGGCCGCAGCCGCGGTGATCGGTACCCACCGCATCGAGTGGCTCGGCTACGCCGACTCCGGCATGACCGGTTGGTCGCAGAACGAGCACGAGAGCAGCTTCTTCACGGCTGACACGGAGGTGGCCGCAGAGAGGGTGGCCGCAGTCCTGCGCGAGGAGGATGCCGACGTGGTCGTCGGCTACGACTGGCACGGCGGCTACGGTCACCCCGACCACGTCAAGGTGCACGCCGTGACCAAGCGGGCGGCCGAGCTGGCCGGAACGCCGCGCTACCTGGAGGCGTCGATGAACCGCGACGCCATGGTGCGGGGCTTCGAGGCGGCCCGGGAGGCCGGGATGGATGTCGGTGACTGGGACCCGAGCCAGGCCATGGACGACGGCAACCCGCTCGGCAGCTCCGAGAGCGAGCTGCACTGGGCGTGTGACGTCAGTGACTACCTGGCCGTCAAGCGCGAGGCCCTCAAGGCGCACGCCAGCCAGGGCGACGCCCAGGGGATGCTGTCGATGCCCGAGCAGATGTTCGCGCAGGGCTTCTCTTGGGAGCACTTCATCGAACCGGGCCGACCCGACGGAATGGTGGCAGGGTGGTTTCTCGATGAGTGACATCGACCTGACGACGGCCACCCCCGAGCAGCTGGACGAGCTGGGGCAGGTGGGCTTCATGCGGGCCATCCGGGCCATGCCGGATGCCGCCCTGGCCACCCTGATGCGCGGACCCAACCGGTCGATCATCCTGTCGCAGGTCTTTCCCCGCATGCCGGGTCTGTTTCGCCCCGACAAGGCGGGAGGGGCGACGGCGACGACGCACTGGTCGATCACCGACGGGCCGGGCGGCGGCTCCGACGACTGGACCGTGCGGGTCGCCGGCGGGGTGTGCACCGTGACCCCGGGGCTGGTGGGCGATGCGGCGGTGTCGTTGGGGATGTCCGGGGTCACCTTCTTCAAGCTGATCACCAAGAGCGGCAACCCGGTGATGATGTACATGACCGGCAAGCTGAAGATCGGGGGCGACGTCGGGTTGGCGGCCGGCATCGGCGGCTGGTTCGACTCGCCGGGCGCCTGATCCCTGCTCAGCAGGTCGAGACCATCGGCACGTGATCCCCTCTCGACGGTGGTCGCCGGGCCTCAGGCGAGGGTGGCGATGATGTCGTTGAAGGTCTGGCTCGGCCGCATGATCGAGGCGACCTTGTCGGGGTCGGGCTGGTAGTAGCCCCCGATGTCGACGGGGTGCCCTTGGGCGGCGATCAGCTCTTCGTTGATGGTGCCCTCGTGGTCGGCGAGCTGCTGGGCCACGTCGGCCATGGCCGCGGCCAGCTCGGGGTCGTCGCTCTGCTGGGCCAGCTCGTGGGCCCAGAACAGCGCCAGGTAGACGTGGCTGCCGCGGTTGTCGATCTGGCCGACCTTGCGCGCCGGGCCCTTGTTCTCGTCGAGCAGCCGCCCGGTCGCGCGGTCGAGGGTCTGGCCGAGCACCCGGGCGCGCGGGTTGTCGGTCGCGTCGGCCAGGTGCTCGAGGCTCACGGCAATGGCGAGAAACTCACCGAGGCTGTCCCAGCGCAGGTAGTTCTGCTGCACGAGCTGCTGCACGTGCTTCGGCGCCGAGCCGCCGGCACCGGTCTCGAAGAGGCCGCCGCCGCCGAGCAGCGGCACGACCGAGAGCATCTTGGCCGAGGTGCCGAGCTCGAGAATGGGGAAGAGGTCGGTGAGGTAGTCGCGCAGCACGTTGCCGGTGACCGAGATGGTGTCTTCACCCTTGCGAATGCGCTCCAGCGAGAAGGCGATCGCGTCGGTGGGCGTCATGATCTCGATGGTGAGACCGTCGGTGTCGTGGTCGCCGAGGTACTGCTTCACCTTGGTGATCAGGTTCGCATCGTGAGCCCGGGCCTCGTCGAGCCAGAAGATGGCCGGGGTCTCGCTGGCGCGGGCGCGCGTCACGGCGAGCTTCACCCAGTCGCGCAACGGCACGTCCTTGGTCTGGCAGGCGCGCCAGATGTCGCCCTTCGCGACGTCGTGTTCGAGCACGGTCTCACCCGCTTCGTTGACGACACGAACCGAGCCGTCGGCCGGGATCTCGAAGGTCTTGTCGTGGCTGCCGTACTCCTCGGCGGCCTGGGCCATCAGCCCGACGTTGGCCACGGAGCCCATCGTCGAGGGGTCGAAGGCGCCGTGGGCGCGGCAGTCGTCGAGGACGACCTGGTAGATCGGGCCGTAGCTGCTGTCGGGAATGACGGCGAGGGTGTCCTGCTCGTCGCCGGCTCGGTTCCACATGTGGCCGGACGTGCGGATCATCGCGGGCATCGAAGCGTCGACGATGACGTCGCTCGGCACGTGCAGGTTGCTGATTCCCTTGTCGCTGTTGACCATGGCGATCGCCGGGCCGTCGTCAAAGGCCTGCTGCACGCTCGCCTCGATGGCCTCCCGCGCGTCATCGGGAAGGGCTTTGACCGCGGCCAGCATGGCGCCCAGCCCGTCGTTGGGAGAGGCGCCGACCGAGGCGAGCTCAGCGGCATACTGCTCGAACAGGGCAGGGAAGAAGGCGCGCACGACGTGACCGAAGATGATCGGGTCACTGACCTTCATCATGGTGGCCTTGAGGTGCACCGAGAAGAGCACACCGTCTTCCTTGGCCCGCACGATCTGCGCGGCGAGGAACTCGTCGAGCGCGGCCACGCGCATGACCGTGGCGTCGACGATCTCACCGGCGAGCACGGGGATCGACTCTCTGAGCACGGTGGTCGTGCCGTCTTCGGCCACGTGTTCGACGCGGAGCGAGTCGTCGGCCGCCATGACGACCGACTTCTCGTTGTGAGCGAAGTCGTCAGCCTCCATCGTCGCGACGTTCGTCTTGCTGTCTGGGCTCCAGGCGCCCATCGAGTGCGGGTGCTTACGGGCGTAGCTCTTCACGGATGCCGGTGCCCGCCGGTCTGAGTTGCCCTCGCGCAGCACGGGGTTGACGGCCGATCCCTTGATCTTGTCGTACGTGGCCCGGGCCGACTTCTCGTCGTCGGTGCTGGGGTCGTCGGGGTAGTTCGGCAGCGCGTAGCCGGCAGCCTGCAGCTCAGTGATGGCGGCCTTGAGCTGAGGGACCGACGCCGAGATGTTCGGCAGCTTGATGATGTTCGCCTCCGGCTGCTTCGCGAGCCGGCCCAGCTCGGCGAGGGCGTCGTCGATGCGCTGTTCGGGCTTGAGGGCGTCGGGGAAGCTGGCGATGAGGCGCCCGGCGAGGCTGATGTCGCGGGTCTGCACCTCGACACCGGCCGTCTTCGCGAAGGCCGACACGATCGGCAGCAGCGAGGCGGTGGCCAGGGCGGGCGCCTCGTCGGTGTGCGTGTAGATGATCAGCGAGTCAGTCGTCGAGTCAGTCATCGTTGGCTCCATTCGAGAGTCCGAGTCACGTTCGAGAAATCTTGACATCAAGATATCGGATGCCGCCGAGCGTGGCCAGACACCAGGGGTAGATCGCCACGCGTGGTGGGGGTTCGGCGGTACGGTTTCGGGATGAGGTTCCGGGCTGAGGTCGAGCTGGGTGGCAAGACGGCAACGGGCATCGTGGTGCCCGACGAGGTGGTCGCAGCGCTCGATGCCGGTCGGCGGCCGCCGGTGTTGGTGACGGTGGGCGGCCACTGCTACCGCACGACCGTGGCATCGATGGGTGGCCGGTTCATGGTGCCCCTCAGCGCCGAGAACCGCGCGGCCGCAGGGGTCGCTGCGGGTGACGAGGTCGAGGTCGAGCTCGTGGGCGACACCGCGCCCCGTCAGGTCACCGTGCCCGACGACCTGGCGCAGGCGCTGGCCGCGGAACCGGCCGCGGCTGCGTTCTTCGACGGTCTGGCTCCCTCCCATCGCAAGGAGTGGGTGCGGTGGGTCGAGGAGGCCAAGCGGGCGCAGACCCGAACCTCTCGGGTCGCCCAGACGGTCGTGTCGCTGAGCGCGGGAAAGCGAACGAGATAGGCGAATGCCGCCTCGGTCAGGCAGGTGGCGACACCTTCGCCGGCCCAAGAGTCGGCGCTGGGTATCGGCCTGAGCATCCCAAGGCCGCCGCGCCTGCCCCCTGACGCCGCCGAGCCTGAGTATGGTCACGTGCACGCCCACTTCTGGAGGTACGTCCCCATGCCCAAGCTCACCCAGCCGTCTCGCTACGCCGCCGTCGCCGCCATTGCTGCCCTCTCCCTCGCTGCCTGCGGCTCCGGTTCCAGCGACACCCCCGCGGCGAACCCGTCCGGTGGCCCCCAGCTCGTGTCCGCCGGAAACCTGACAGTCTGCACCCACCTGTCGTACAAGCCGTTCGAGTTCAAGGACGATGCCGGCAAGGTGGTCGGCTTCGACATGGACCTCGCCAACGCCGCCGCCAAGAAGCTCGACGCCACGGTCAAGCTCGTCGACATCGAGTTCGCCTCGATCACGTCCGGGGCGGTGTTCGCGGCCAAGAAGTGCGACCTCGCCATGGGCGCCATCACCATCACCGACGCGCGCAAGAAGACGGTCAGCTTCTCGAACCCGTACTTCAACGCCACGCAGGCCCTGCTGGCCAAGAAGACGGCCGGCATCACCGACCTCAGCTCGCTCAAGGGCAAGAAGGTCGGCGTGCAGACCGACACGACCGGCCAGATCTTCGCCAACAAGAACAAGGACGCCAACGGCTACGACATCGTCGTGTTCGACGACCTGCCCACCGAGGTGACCGGTCTGCAGGCGGGCCGGGTCGACGCGATCATCAACGACAACGGGCCGCTGGGAGACTTCGCGAAGAGCAACACCGACTTCTCCATCACCAAGGAGTTCGACACCGGTGAGCAGTACGGCTTCGTCGGCCAGAAGGACGACGCCAACTCCACCAAGGTGATGGCCGCGTTCAACGAGGCACTGGCGGCGTCGATCAGCGACGGCTCCTACAAGAAGAGCTACATGCAGTGGTTCGGCATCGAGCCCGCCGTGATGCCGAGCGCTTCGTGAGGTCGACGCCATGACGTCACCGGCCGCGACGCGCGCCCCGCGCTCGATGTCGCCCCGAAAACGTGCTCAGCTGACCCGAGCGGTGCAGTACGCCGTTCTCGTGGCGGCGGCCATCGCCCTGGTCTCGGTGGCCGACTTCGGTCGCATCCAGAAGGTCTTCTTCCGCGGTGACCTGATCGTCGACACCTTCACCCAGGGCTTGGGCGGGGCACTGCTCAACACGCTGATCTTCACGGCTGGCGCGTTCGTCATCGGACTGGTGGGTGGCACCCTGCTGGCGCTCATGCGCCTGTCGTCGGTGGGGCCGTACCGGTGGCTCGCGACCGCGTACATCGAGTTCTTCCGAGGCCTGCCCGCGATCGTCGTGCTGCTCGCGTTCGGGCTGCTACCGCTCGCCTTCCCGGGCCTCGAGATCCCGTTCGGCACCAACGGGATCGTCTGGCTCGCTCTCGGCGCCGTCGCGGCGGCCTATATGGCCGAGACGATCCGTGCCGGCATCCAGGCCGTGCCCAAGGGCCAGGTGGAGGCCGCGCGTTCGCTGGGGATGCCGGCCGGCGCAGCCTCACGCAAGATCGTGCTGCCGCAGGCGTTTCGCATCATCACCCCGCCTTTGACCAACGAGCTGATCCTTCTCGTCAAGGACAGCTCGCTCGCCTACGTCATCGGGTTGTCGACGACGGGCTTCGAGCTGACGAAGTACGGCAAGGACCTGGCGAACACCAACGCCAACCTCACGCCCCTCGTCGTCTCCGGGCTGTGCTATCTGTTGATCACGCTGCCGCTCACCATCGTGGTGCGGCGCCTGGAAGCCAAGGCGGCGAAGTCCCGATGAGCACCGACCCGGCCCAGCGGCATCCACGAGACTCGGCGGGCGGAGCGACGGTCGTCGACATCCAAGGGCTGCGCAAGTCCTTCGGCACCGTCGAGGTGCTCACCGACATCACGACGACGGTGCGTACGGGAGAGGTCGTGTGCATCATCGGCCCCTCAGGCTCAGGCAAGTCGACCCTGCTGCGGTGCGTCAACCTGCTAGAACACCCGACGGGCGGCACCATCCTCGTCGACGGCCTCGACATCACCGACCCCGACTGCGACATCGACCGGGTGCGCAGCCGAATGGGAATGGTGTTCCAGCAGTTCAACCTCTTCGCGCACCTCAGCGTGCTCGACAACTGCACGGTCGCGCAGCAGGTGGTGCTGAAGAGGTCGAAGAAGGAGGCCGAGAAGGTCGCCCTCGTCAACCTCGACAAGGTCGGCCTGGTCGACCGTGGGGACGCCTTTCCGGCGCAGCTCTCCGGTGGCCAGCAGCAGCGGGTCGCCATCGCGCGCGCGCTGTCGATGGACCCCGAGCTGATGCTCTTCGACGAGCCGACGTCAGCGCTCGACCCCGAGCTGGTGGGCGAGGTGCTCTCGGTCATGCGCCGGCTGGCCTCGGAGGGCATGACGATGATGGTGGTGACCCACGAGATGGCGTTCGCGCGGGAGGTCGCCGACCGGGTCATCTTCATGGACGGCGGCGTGATCGTCGAGGAGGGCTCGCCCGACCGCGTCATCGGCAACCCGCAGCACCGGCGCACGCGCACCTTTCTCAAGCGGGTTCTCGACCCGACCAACGTCGACCCCGACGACGATGACGATGACGATGTTTCGGAGGTGGAGCAGCACGCGAGTGCTGCTGCCCAGAAGCCAGCCCGGACGTCAGCCGAGAAGCCAGCCCAGGCGGCGGCCACAGCCGACCACGACCACGGGCACGGGAGCTGATGGCGGGTCCTCGCGGCGAGGTCGCGGTCGTCGGTGCCGGGCTGATCGGGCTCTTCAGCGCCCACTACCTGCTCGATCGCGGCTACGCCGTGACCCTCCTCGAGCGAGGCGACCCGGGAGGCGGGGCCTCCCGGGTCAACGGCGGCTGGGTCTGCCCGGCCCGGAGCGACCCGCTTCCGTCGTATCCGGTCGTGCGTGACGGGCTGCGCTCCCTGGTGCCGGGAGCAGGTGGTGGCTTCTTCCTCGCGCCCGCAGCCATTCCTCGGGTCGCCGGCTTTCTGTCGCGCTTCGTGCGTAGCTCGACTCCGGCCCGGTTCGAGCGGTCGTGGGACGAGCTCGACGGTCTGAACGCGCGCACCGTCGAGCTGGTCGACGAGCTGGTCACGGCGGGGCTGATCGGTGGCTTGGCCGACGAGGGCTTCCTCATGCTCCACCCGACCCGAGAGGAGGCGGAGGCGACCCGAGCCGCCCTCGTGACGGTGGCCCGTCGCGGTTTCTGCCCGGCACCGGAGCCGGTGCTGGGCCGCTCGGCGCTGCTCGAGCTGGAGGCGGGTCTCGGCCCGGCCGCGCAGTGGGGCTTCCTGCACCGGGGAGACCGCTGGCTCGACCCGTCGCGACTCGTGGACGCCCTCATCAGATCTGTCGTGCAGCGCGGCGCTCGAATCGTCACCGACGCGGCGGTGAGCGCGGTGCGTGCAGGTCGTTCGGGTGTCACGATGGTGACGGCGCGCGGGGACGTCGAGGCGGGTCACGCCGTGATCGCGGCGGGCGCCTGGTCAGAGCTGCTGTTGCGACCGCTCGGCGTGCAGGGTCACGTCACCCCGGGCAAGGGCTACAGCTTCACGGTCAGTCCAGCGGCGCCGCCGACCCACGTGCTGCGGCTCGGGTCGACGCACGTCGGAATCACGCCGCTGGGGCAGTACGCCCGAGTCGTGGGGATGGTCGAGCTCGACGGGACGCACGAGAGGTTCCGCGCCGGCCGCGTCGCCGCGATGAAACGGGCGGCGGCCCCCTACCTGTCGGGCGTCGACTGGGGCGCCAGCACCGACGAGCGGGTTGCTCCCCGGCCCCTGACACCCGACGGCAAGCCGCTGATCGGGTGCGTGCCCGGCGCCGAGCGGATCGTCGTCGCCACCGGGCACAACATGCTCGGCCTGACCTTGGGCGCCGCCACCGGAACGCTCGTGACCGAGCTCGTCGACCGTGGGCCGGCCGCTGCGGTGGCGGCCTTCGACCCGATGCGTTTCACACGAGGGAAAGGTCAGCCTCGGGTCAGCACGACCGACGAGGCTGTCACGGCCTGAGCCTCATTCGCGACCGGTCTCAGCCGGAGTGCCGAACCGGCACACGTGGTGCCAGACCTTCTTCAGGTGCTGGGGGTCATGGTGGCCCGCTGCGACGGCCAGCCCGACCGTACGCGCGTCGAGCCAACCGTGCTCGGCGATGTCGGCACCGACCTCGACGATGTGAGCGCCACGGAAGTGTGGATGCCGGCGCAGCTCGTCAACCGGGAGGCGTCGACCTTCGTGCCATTCCACTGCTGTGGGAAGCGCCGTGGCCCACGCCTCGACGTCGGTGGCGCGGTAGCTGGGGTCGAGCACGACGGCCTCGACGTCGCGGGCCAGGTCGATGACGCCGTGGACGTGCGCCTCGATGTAGTCATCGAGCACGCCATCCTCCTCCTCCTCCTCCTCCTCCTCCTCCTCGAGCCGGTCGGTGCGGCGCCGAGCGTCGACGGCGTCAGCCAGCGCGACCAGGTCGAAGCGCTCGGCCGTCGCGAAGTTGGTGGGCTCGAACGTGGAGTCGGGGAAGGCGAACGTCGCGCGGTCGAGCACGTGCTCAGCCAGGCGCAGATAGCACGACCCGAAGCGGGGTGCCCCGCCGATCGGGCGCTCACGGTGGTTGAGGGCGCCGTACTTCGGCCGCTCGCTGTCGGGCGCGTCGTCGTAGGCGCCCCCGAACATCCGCTGCTCCCACCGCCACCGGCTCCCACCCGGGTGGGCCGTCAGGCCGCCGTTGCTCGTGCCGGTCTCGAACTGCGACCGGTAGACACGATCCTCGGCGAGGTGCTCGATGACGCTCCGCCCGCCGGTCTCACGATCGGGGTGGAAGCTCAGGGTGACCCGTAGGCGACGATCCAGGGCCTCCCCCCGGCTCTGCCCGGCCACGTGGGCGACCGCGGCCGCGGCCCACCGGTTCTGCTTCTTCACCGGCTCTGCTTCTTCACCGGTTCATCGTGACAGAGCGCCGCGCCGGCTCGAGGTGGACCGAGGCCGATCAGCGGTCGGGGCCGAGTCGTTCACGGCGGCGTCGGGCCGCTGGATGCCGGGTGACCTCGATGGTGTCGAGCACCTCCTGGTCAGCGATCAGCTCGATCTCACGCACCAGACCGCCCTCGACGTGAAAGGCGAAGGCGACCTTGACGGTGCGGTCCATGATCCACGCGGCCCCGGGGTCGCCATCGAGCGCCACCGGGGCGGCCCCTCGGGCTCCGTTGAAACGGGCGGCCACGGCATCCGGGCCCTCGTAGAGCGCCTCGGTGCCGAGCTGTTGTCCGACGAGGTCAGCGCGCATGACGACGTCGGGCGCCAGCAGCGTCAGGAGGGTGCCGAGCTCGCCACCGCGAGCAGCACTGACGAATGCGTCGACCACGCGGCGACTGTCGGCGCGGGCGGCTCGCTCGACGGCCGGCTCGGGGGTCCCTCGCACCTTTCGACGCGCCCGGCTGGCCAGCTGGCGAACCGCTGTGACCGACCGGCCCAGCACTTCGCTGATCTCCTCGAACGGGTAGCCAAAGACGTCGTGCAGCACGAAGGCGGCCCGCTCGGCTGGTGCGAGGGTGTCGATCACGACCTGCATCGCCCCGCTGACCCTCTCAGCGAGCACCGCGTCGGCCTCCGGATCGACGGCTGCCGCGTCGCCCGGGGCGTGAGCCTCCGCCTGCGATCGGGTGCGACGCCGACGCAGCCGGTCGAGGCACAGACGGGTCACCACGGTCGTGAGCCAGGCGGGCAGGTCGTCGATGTCGTCGGTGCGCGCGAGGCGCAGCCAGGCCTCCTGCACGACGTCGTCGGCCTCGGCGTTCGAGCCGAGGATCCGCCCGGCGATGGCGCTCAGTCGAGGCCGCTCGTGCTCGAACTCGCTCACGGTCATGGTGGTCATATCCTCCTGACGTTCGTCATCCTGCTGCCGTGACCGCACGAAGGCGGCTTCAACCTCGGTGTCACACGTGTCGGCCGGCATCCGTCAGGAGGGCATGAACACGATACACAGCATCATCTACACCGTCCGTGACCTCGACGCCGCCAAGGCGATTCACACCGCCCTGCTCGCCACCGAGCCGCACACCGACCAGCCTTACTACGTCGGCTACAACGTCGCCGGTCTCGAGATCGCCCTACGCCCTGCCGGTGACGGCGCGAGCCTGGCCGCCCCGGTCGTGAACGTGCTCGTGCCCGACGTGGAGGCCGCTCTGGCGGCCGCGCAGCAGGCCGGCGCCACGCTCGCCGACCCACCCAACGATGTCGGCGGCGGCCTCGTCGCGACGGTGACCGACCCCAACGGCATCACCCTGGGCCTGATCCAGCGCAGCTGATCCCTGCCGGTGCCCTGATGCGGCAGTGGCGGGTGTCTGTCTCGTCGAAGCGAGCCTGCAAAGACTCACGGCTCCCGTCGCAGCGCACCAGCGCAGCGACCGGCATACTCTGACGACACCCGTCACGAGAGGCCCGTCATGACCACAGCTCCCGGTGCCGAGCCGCCCGTGCGGCACGGAGTCCACTCCGAGGTCGGCACGCTGCGCAAGGTGCTCGTCTGCAAGCCCGGTATGGCCCACGAGAGGCTCACCCCGACCAACAGCGACGACCTGCTCTTCGACGACGTGCTCTGGGTCGAGAACGCTCAGCGAGACCACGCCGACTTCGTCGCAATGATGCAGGCCCGCGGGGTCGAGGTGGTCGAGCTGCACGACGTGCTGGCCCAGACGATGGACGACCCGCAGGCTCGGAACTGGCTGCTCGACCGCAAGATCGTGCCGAACGAGGTCGGGCTCGGCCTGGTGCACGGCACGCGCGCCTACCTCGACACGCTGACGACGCGCGACCTCGCCGAGCACCTCATCGGGGGGCTGGCCACCACTGAGCTGCCGGCCGACTTCCGCAGCGACTACGTCGAGCTGGCCCGCGAGTCGACCGGTGCGGGGGAGTACCTCATGCCGCCCCTGCCCAACACGCTGTACACGCGCGACACGACCTGCTGGCTCTACGGGGGCCTCACCCTCAACCCGCTCTACTGGGGGGCGCGGCACGACGAGACGCTGCTCATGAAAGCGATCTACGAGTTCCACCCCGACTTCGCGGGTTCGACGGTCTGGTGGGGTGATCCGGAAAAGTCCTGGGGACAGGCCAGTTTTGAGGGCGGTGACATCATGCCCATCGGCAACGGCGTCGTGCTCATGGGCATGAGCGAGCGCACGTCGCGACAGGCGATCACCCAGGTTTCCGCTGCGTTGTTCGCCCAGGGTGCCGCCGAGCGCGTCATCGTGGCCGGGATGCCGAAGCTGCGTGCGGCCATGCACCTCGACACGGTCTTCACCTTCGCCGACCGTGACATCGTCACGCTCTACCCGGCGATCATCAACGAGGTGCACACCTTCTCGCTCTATCCCTCCGACCAGCCGGCGGGCTTCGAGGTGCACGACGAGGGCTCGGCCGCCTTCACCGACGTCGTGGCCGGGTCGCTCGGGTTGCCCGAGCTGCGGGTGATCGAGACCGGTGGTGATGTCTACGCCTCGGAGCGACAACAGTGGGACAGCGGCAACAACGCCGTCGCCGTCGAGCCGGGCGTCGTGTTCACCTACGACCGCAACACCTACACGAACGCCCTGCTGCGCCAGGCCGGGGTCGAGGTGATCGAGATCGTCGGCGCCGAGCTCGGCCGCGGGCGGGGCGGCGGTCACTGCATGACCTGCCCGATCGTGCGCGATCCTGTCGACTACTAGGCACGACCGGCCCGCCGAAGGCCTTCGCTAGGGTGGGTCGGTGCACCTCGACCCCGGCACCGTTCGTCACCTCCACCACCTGCTGGCGACGGCGCAAGCCAAGGGCCGGCTTCCGTCGGTCGCGGCCGGGCTCGTCCGTGACGGCTCCCTCGTCTGGAGCGACGCCGTCGGAACGCTCGACGGGCGAGCCGCCGGTGAGCCCGCCGACGCCGATACGCAGTATCGGATGGGCTCGATCACGAAGACCTTCGTGGCCGTCGCGATCCTGCGCCTGCGGGATGCCGGTCAGCTCGACCTGCAGGGCCGTTTCGGCGCGTACGTGCCGGGCACGCCGTTCGGTGACGTGACGATCGCCCAGCTGCTGTCGCACGGGTCGGGACTGCAGGCGGAGACGAACGGCCCGTGGTGGGAGCGCACCCCGGGTTCAGGTTGGGATGCCTTGGTGGGTTCGCCTGTGGGGCAGCGGTTTCGAGCGGGTAGGCGGTTCCACTACACGAACGTCGGGTTTGCCGCCCTCGGTGAGCTCGTGGCGCGGGTGCACGGCACCGACTGGTTCTCGGTCGTGTCCCGTGACCTTCTGACGCCCCTCGGCATGAACCGCACGACGATGCGACCGTCGGGCAGAGCGGCATCCGGACTGGCCGTGCACCCTTTCGCCGACGTGCTGCTTCCCGAGCCGGAACACGATGCCGGAGCGATGGCGCCGGCCGGCCAGCTGTGGACGACGGTGAACGACCTCGCCCGCTGGGCGGCGTTCCTCGGTGGCGAGACGGGCGAGCTGCTGAGCGCCGACACCCTGGCCGAGATGCTCGAACCGCACACCGTCGTCGATGTGCCCGGAACCGCCTGGACCGGTGCGCACGGTCTCGGGTGGCAGCTGTGGAACGTCGAGGGTCGGCGTTCGGCCGGCCACGGCGGCTCGATGCCCGGGTTCCTCGCCGGGCTGCGCGTCGACCTCGAGTCGGGTGACGGCGTGGTGCTCTTCACCAACACGACGACCTCGACGGTAACGGCGGCGCTGGCCACCGACCTGCTGGCTGCGTTGGCCGAACGCGAGCCAGCGGCCGTGCAGCCCTGGCACGCCGCCGAACCCGGGGCACGCCCAGACCTCGACGTGCTCGGTACCTGGCACTGGGGACCGGCCGTGACGACCGCTCGCCTCGTCGGCGAGCATCTGGTGCTGGGCGAGCCCGGCCAGGGCCGGGGCGCACGGTTCGCGAGGGTCGGGGCCGACGAGTGGGTGGGTCTCGACCACTACTACCAGGGTGAGCCGCTCCGGGTGGTCCGCGGTGTCGACGGCGCCGTCTCGCACCTCGACCTGGCCTCGTTCCGGTTCACCCGCACCCCCTACGACCCGAGCGCTGACGTGCCCGGCGGCGTCAGCGAGGACGGCTGGGGGTAGCCCCGCACCCGGCGTGCCGGCTCGGGCCTGACCCCGCCGGCCGGGGGTCGCGAGCCCAGGCCCAGGTCGGCCGGCACGGTGGGCTACCGTCGGTGGCTGGCCGCCGCCGCCGGACCAGAGCGCACAGGAGAGTCGTCGTGAACCAGACACCGGAGTACCCGCGCACCCCGGAGGGGATGAAGGCGTGGATGGAGTCGCTCGGCAGCAGAGAGATCGAGGCGCTCACCACCACCATGGCGAGCGGCCTCAGCACCCCGGACGCCGGGCCGAGTGCCCTCGGCCGCCGCGAGGCACACGCCAACGAGATCGAGCTGCCGGAGCCACCCGAGCAGCCCGTGCTGCTCACGGTGCATCTTTCTCTCGACGACACCGATCCGCAGGTCTGGCGCCGCCTCACCATTGCGGGTGATCTCGACCTCGATGACGTGCACCACGTGCTCCAGGCTGCGATGGGCTGGACCGACTCCCACCTGCACCGCTTTCATCTGGGGGACGCGTGGAGCGGTCCGCACTTTCTCACGGGTGACGACCTCGACGAGGGCGAAGACGGGACGGCCGAGACCGAGGCCCGGCTCGACCAGATACTGCGGACCGCCGGCGACGAGCTCGGCTACACCTACGACTTCGGCGACGGCTGGAACCACACCCTGCGCCTCGAGTCGCTCGCGCCCTTCGCGGCCCTGGAGCCGACCGAGCCGACTGAGCCGACTGAGCCGACTGAGCCGACTGAGCCGACTGACGGTACGGCATCCCGGGTGCGCTGCCTCGACGGCGCTGGCGCCTGCCCGCCTGAGGACGTCGGCGGCATCCCCGGTTACGAGGAGATGGCCGGGTGGGTGCGCCACGGCTACGACGCCGCGCACGCGCCCGAGGGCCAGGACGCGGCCGGGCTGGCCGAGCTGCGCACCTGGCTTCCCCCTGGGTGGCACCCTGACGAGTTCAGCGTCGGGCAGGTCAACGACGAGCTCGCTCGGTGGACGTCGGGTGGCGCAGCGGTGTCGCTGGCCCTGCTGCCCGAGGAGCTTCAAGTCTTCGTCGCGGGGGTCAGCAGGCCGAGCCGGTTCGACGTCGACGCCTGGTTGGCCCATCCCGACTGGAGACATCCGGTGATGCTCGACCGCGACACCGCTCGCGCGGTGACGCGGCCGGTGCGGGTGGTTCGCGATCTTGTCGGCGACGGGATCGACCTGACCTCAGCGGGATACCTGCCCCCACGTGCCGTCGAGCAGATCTTCACGGCACTCGACCTCAAGGCCGACTGGATCGGCAAGGGCAACCGTGAAGATCTCACACCGCCGGTCGCCGAGCTGCGTGAGGCGGTTCGCTCACTGGGCCTGATTCGCAAGGTCAAGGGACGACTGGTGCCGACCGCGCTCGGACGCAAGCTGGCCGACGACCCGGAACGTCTGCTCGCCCAGGTGGCCCAGCGGCTGCCGCTCGAGAAGGACGCGTTCGGGCGCCTGACCAGCCTGGTGCTGCTGCTGGCCGTGGGCGGAGGGGTTCCCTTCGGCGGGGGCGGCTGGCACGGCCGGCAGCGGGAGCAGCGCGACGCGCTCCTTGATGTGGTGTGCCGGGTGCTGGCCGACGCCGGCTGGCGAACCGAGTCGGGCCCGCTGCGCCGCCACGACGTCATGCGCGCCACGCGTGAGACGTGCCACCTGCTCGACCTGATGCTGCACGGCGCCGACTCGCCTACGGTTCCGGCCACCCTGGCCCGACTGATCCTGAGCAACGCTGCGTGAGCCACGACGTCAGTGAGTCGCTTCTGCGTCGGCCTGCGGTCAGTGGCTTGTAAGGTCGGCGCAGAGGTAGCGACGGATGCCGTCGAGTCGAGCCTGAGGAGAGCACATGACGACACAGCCACTGCCGCCGGGGTCGCGTGGCCCAGGCGATGAGTTCCGCGCCGATCCGCGAATGGTCGTGGACGTGCCACGACTGTGGGCCGGCGGTGTCTCGACCGCGGTCGTCGCCGGGCTGGTGGCGTGGGTGGGGGTGCTCATCGCCGGTGACATCCTCGACTTCAAGATCTCGAAGGCCGCCGTGATCCTCTCGGTGTTCGACTCCCTCACCGGCAACTACGTGCTCACCGGGGTGCTGCTCGCGCTCGCCGGCACGGGTCTGGCCCACGCGCTCTGCGTCAGCACGCCCCGGCCGGCTGCGTTCTTCGGCTGGATCGTCGGACTGCTCACCCTGGTCAGCGTCGTGATCCCCTTCACCCGTGGCGGCACGATGACCGACAAGGTCTCCGTGGGCGTCATCAACCTCGTCATCGGCATCGTCATCGGCTCGCTGATCTCCGCCGTCATGGCGCGCACCGTCGTTGACCGCGGCACGCGCGTACCTCCTCGCCGCTGACCTGAGCCGGCCGGGCGGCATCCCGAAGGGGGATGCCGCTCCGCCCGGCCGCGGTAGCGGCTCGCTCCGCGCCCTGCGAAGGTGGAGGCGATGGAGCAGCTTTGGTACGCCGCCTACGGGTCGAACCTGTCGAGCGAGCGCTTCGGTCACTACCTCCGCGGTGGTCGGCCGACGGGCGCGAGCCGGCACTACTCTGGAGCCCGTGACGGCGCCGAGCCCCTGGACGACCGGCCGCTCGCGCTGCCGGGCCAGGTGTACTTCGCCGGCGAGTCCCCGACGTGGGGTGGCGGGATCGCGTTCTACGACCCGGATGCCGGCGGCCCAGCGGTCGGACGTGTGTACCTCGTGACCGGCCAGCAGTTCAGCGACGTCGCCAGCCAGGAGATGCGCCGCCCTGTTGGCCGCGACCTGCCGTTGACGTCGCTGTTCCGTGAGAGCCGCACGGCGGTGCTCGGCCCGGGTCGGTACGAGACGCTGCACGTCGTCGGCGAGATCGATGATCTACCCGTCGTGACCTTGACCGCGTCGTGGGAGCACCGCGACGTCGCGCTGAGCGCTCCCGGCGCGGCCTACCTGCGCACCATCGCCGCCGGTCTCGCCGAGGCGCACGGTTGGTCAACCGGCCAGAGCTGCGACTACCTGCTCGCCCGGCCCGGTGTGGCGCCGACGTGGAGCCGAGCGTCTCTTCTCGACGTTCTGACCACGCAGCGCGACTGAGCGCGTTTCAGGCGGAGCGAGTCAGCGCCCTCCGTCGGCCACGGTGGTGAGGGGTGCGTCGAATCCCACCCGGTGACAGGGTAAGGATGAACGGATACCCGTAACGGCGCCACGAGGAGAGACCGCGAACCATGGACATCACCGAGATCATCTCGCACCAGCACGACGAGCAGCGGCGGATGTTCGCCTACCTCGAGGAGTGGCCGCGCGACGACCACGAAGGCCTGGCTGCCGTGTGGAAGCGCCTCGCGATCCTGCTCGAGACGCACGCCGAGGCCGAGGAGCGCTACTTCTACCCCGAGCTGCTGCGCCTCGGCACCGGCGGCGCCGACGCCGAGTCGACCGAGGAGGAGGTCGAGGATGCCGTCAAGGACCACAACGAGATCCGTGCGGCCGTTCGCGCCGCCGATGAGCACGAGACGGGGTCCGACGACTGGTGGACCGCGGTGATCGACGCCAACGTGCACAACAGCGACCACATGGGCGAGGAGGAGCGGCAAGACCTCGCCGACTTTCGCCAGCAGGCCAGCCTCGAGCTGCGTCACGAGATCGCGGTGAAGTTTCTGCGGTACGAGGCTCAGACGGCAGCCACCGGAATCGAGCCGAAGGACAAGGACCCCGAGCAGTTCGTCGAGACCCAAGGTGACGAGCTCGCTCCTGACGGTGGGTCGGCCGGCGCGTCAGACAGTGAACGGGAAGCCCACAAGATGGCCACCGATGCCGCTGAAGGGGTGGCCCCCACGGGCGAGGGCGACTCGCTCAAGTCGTCTCCCGAAGCCGCGGAGGGCTGACCTCCCGACCGGATGTGATCACCCGAGGACGCCGATCCCGGGTGACGATGCTGCTGCGACCCGCTACCGGGGTCCGGTTGCCGAGACGGCCTCAGCCGGCTGCGAGTCGAGAGGCTGGCCAGGGGCGTGCGGTTCGTGACGACCGGATGTGACGACCCGAGGCCACCAGAACTTCTCGCCCAGGGTGAGCGCGATGGCCGGCACGAGGATGGTGCGCACCAGCAGGGTGTCGAGCAGGACGCCGATGCAGATGATGACGCCGATCTGGGCCAACGCCACGAGCGGGAGCACGCCGAGCACGGCGAAGACGGCGGCGAGCAGCACGCCCGCGCTGGTGATGACCCCACCCGTGGCGGCCAGGGCGCGCAGCATCCCCTCGTGCACCCCGTGCTTTCGTGACTCCTCGCTGGCCCGGGTGATGAGGAAGATGTTGTAGTCGACGCCGAGAGCCACGAGGAACACGAACGCGAACAGCGGCGAGTTGTTGTCGAGCCCCGAGAAGCCCAAGAGCTGGGTGAAGATCCACCACGAGACGCCGAGGCTGGCCAGATAGGTCGCCAGCACGGTGGCCACCAGCACGATCGGGGCCACGACCGAGCGCAGCAGGATACCGAGGGCCAGGAGCACCAGCACGCTGAGGAGGGGGAGCACCACAGCCCGGTCGCGCGCACTCGCCTCCTTCTGGTCGAGCGCCTGCGCGTCGGTGCCGGCCACGTGGCTCTCGGGCAGCGCGACGAGCTTGGCCCGCAGTTCCCGCACGGTCTCGGATGCCGCGTCAGACCCGGGGGCTGCCTTGATGACAGCACTGATCTCAGACACCCCCGTCAGCCGCTGCTGAGCGCCGCCATCTCCCTGGTTGGTGACGCGTGCCGACACGATTCCGGGGGTCGACTCGGCGGCGGCCTTGACGGCATCCGGCGCGGCGGTGGTCACGATGATGGCGGGGTCGGCACTGCCGGCCGGGAACGACTGGGCGAGGCGGTCGGCGGCCGTGATGGCCTCGGGCTTGGAGATGAACTGGTCGGACTGCGACAGCCCGACCGAGATGAAGCCGACCCCGCCGGCCATCGCCGCGAGCACGACGAGGGTCACGGCGATGAACCGCTTGGGGTGGGCCGCGACGCGGTCGCCGACCCTGCGCCACAGCGAGTGGCCGTCGGCGAGCGAGTCGGTGCCGACGTGCGGCACCTTGGGCCAGAAGATCCACCGGCCGAACAGCACGAGCGCGGCGGGCAGCACGATCAGCACGAAGACGGCGGCCACGACGACGCCCACGGCGCAGGCGAGCCCGAGACCGCGAGTGGCGGGGAACACCGAGAGCAACAGAGTGAGCAGCCCCAGCACCACGGTGACCGCACTCGAGAGCACCGCCTCCGCTGTGCGGTGCAGGGCGAGCGCCATCGCCTCGCGGCGGCTCTCGTGGTGGCGCAGCTCGTCGCGGTAGCGCGAGATGAGCAGCAGGGCGTAGTCGGTTCCCGCGCCGAAGACGAGCACGGAGAGGATGCCGATCGTCGACTCGTCCCACGTCACGCCGAACGCGCTCAGGGTGTGGGTCGCGGCCACGGAGGCGAGCCGGTCGGCCACACCCACCACGACGAGCGGCACGATCCACAATGTCGGACTGCGATAGGTGATGACGAGCAGGATGGCGACGATGGATGCCGTGGAGATGAGCAGACGCACATTGGCGCCCTTGAACACCGCGCCCAGGTCGGCCTGGATCGCCGCCGGCCCTGTCACAGCGGCTGAGACCCCTGGAGGCAGCTCGGCTTTCGCCGCCGTTCGCAGCTTGCCGACGAGCGTGCCCGCGTCGACGGCATCCTTGGAGTCGACGGGCACGACGCCGACGGCAGCGGTGCCGTCGTCACTCTTCTGCAGGGGCATCTGCCCGGCCCCGGGCAGGGTGGCGAACTGCTTCTGCAGCGAGCTCACATCGCTCGGTGAGAGCTTTCCCGAGTCCTTGGTGAAGAGCACTACCGCAGTGGAACCCTGTGCCTTCGGGAGCTGGTCGCGCAGCTGAAGGGCCGCGGCGCTGTCAGAGCCGATGGGCAACGAGTCGACCGAGGTGGGGGTTCGGGTGGCTTCGCCCACGACCCCCACCACAACCAGGGCTCCGGCGAGGGCAACGATGACGATGGTCACGGCCCACCAGGTTCGGGTGATTCGGTCTGCGACAGCGCGCACGGTGTCCTCCGCTAGGATGATGACTAGAACGGTTACTCAATAGATTGCTAAGTAGGTGAGTGACATTACCAGTTCTCGACACTCCAGGTTGCCTCGACCCGATGACGTGGGGCCCGGCCGGACGGAGACGTCGCAGCCCGCCCAGTCGGGTTCGCAGCAGCGCGATCGTGCGGAGACGACCGGCGGCGCGGCCTCCGGCGTGCCCGAGTTTCGGATGACGGGCTCGCTCGTCGCCCTGCAGCAGCTGGTGACCGTCTCCGAGACCGTGCCTGCGGCTCTCGCTCGCCAGGCCGGCCTCAGCAACTCCGAGCTGCACTCGCTCCGCCACCTGATGCGCGGGCCGATGGGCCCGGTCGAGCTCGCCAAGCAGCTCGGAGTCACGTCGGCCGCCTCGTCGGGGATCGTCGACCGGTTGTGCGGCCACGGTCACGCCGAACGACGACCGCACGCGGGCGACGGCCGGCGCACCGAGGTCGTCATCACCGACTCGGGGCGGGCCGAGGTGACCAAGCGGATGCGTCCGATGTTCGAGGCGCTTGCCGACCTTGACAACAGCCTGACCGACGACGAACGCGTCGTCATCGAGGGTTACCTGCGCGGTGCCACCCAGGCGATGCGGGCGCTGATCAGCTGAGCCGCACGCCGTCTGCGCGAGCTAGGCGGGCAGGCGGCCGCGCATGACGCTGTCACCCGAGTGCGTGGTGTCCTCGATGAACTGCTGACGCGAGATGTCGACCACCACATAGCCCTGGTCGATGAGGTTCTGGCTGATCGGGAACGAGGCGATGCCGTTGCCACGCAGCATCCCGACCGACACCATCCGCTTGAGGTCGCGGTTGATCAGCCACACCTCGAGGTAGCCGGTGCCGGCGTCGACAGGCTTGGTGGTGTCGATCTTCAGCTCGTAGCCTCGGGCCGTACGAACCACGGCGGCCTCGCCCAGCCGCTGGGGGTCGCTGGCGTCAAGGGTGTTGAGAGCGACCTGGCTGACCGTGGTGGCGGAGGTCGTGGTCGCGGTGGCGACAGGGGGAGCGGCAGGCTCGTTCCAGAGAGCGCGACCGGTGAGCAAGCCGACGACAAGGCCGGCAGCAGCGATCCCCGCCGCCCAGCCGACGAGCCGCGGACGATGCTCGGCCCCGCGTTCCCCGCGTTCCCCCCGCTCCCGACGGGCACGGGCACGCTCGATGGGGCTGGCTCCTGAGTCGGCGTGGTCGGGCTGTGACCGCTGGGACCCGTGTGACCCCCTGCGCGACGGGGAGACGGACCCTCCGTCATCTGCGGGTGTTGAGCGAGGAGGCAGGTCGGCCGCGGTCGGCCGCACGCCCGAGACCGAGGCCGCGGCGTTGGGTCCCTCGATCTGCGCACTGATGCGCTCCCACACGCCGGCCGGTGGCGTCACCCAGACGGTGTCCGTAGGCGAGGTTCTGGCGACGGAGAGGGTGCGTCGCAGGTCGACGACGGTGGCAGTGCAGACCGCACACGACGAGAGGTGGTGGTGCACGGAAGAGGGGGCGTCAGCGGCATCCGTACCGTTGATGGCCAGGTCGACGAGAATCTCGTCGTCAGGGTGCGACATGCTCTACCTCCTCCAGTCTGCGACGCAGCTCGATGAGCCCACGGCGAACGTGGCTCTTGACGGTACCGATGGGCAGGTCGAGCGTTCGCGCGATCTCGTCCTGCGGCTTGTCTTCCATGAAAGCCATTCGGAGCACAGCCGCTCGCGGATCGCCCATGCGCTCGAGCTCGCTCACCAGCAGCAGCTTCTCGGCCCAGTCGTCGTGCTGTTCTGAGGGTTCGGTGGCGGACTGCGCCGCAACGGCATGCAGGTTGCGGTGGCTGCGGTAGCGCTGCATCTTCACGTCAGCCACTCGGTGCTTGGTGATGCCGACCAGCCATGCGGCGGGCGAACCCGCATCAGGTCGGAGGGTGTGTCGGCCGTTCCACGCCGATACGAAGACCTGTTGGGTGACATCCTCCGCGTCGTGACGGTCTCCGAGGGAGCGGTAGGCGATCGTGTGCACGAGGGTCGACCAGCGCCGGTACATCTCAGCGAGGGCATCACTCGAACCCGCAACGAGCTCGCCCGCCAGCCGGGCGCCGTCGAGGTCGGTGTTGGGGTCGTCGTGCACGTGCACGTGCCCACCATAACCGTGAATCTCGAGCAGCCCCTCTCAACCGATGGGGTTCGCGATGACGACCACATTGGCGTCATAGTGGCGGGTCTCCTGGTCAAAATTTCCACCACAGGTGACGACGTGCAGCTGCGGTGGTCCTTCGCGGGTGAAGAGGGAGCTCAGGTCGAGCGCGGTCTTCTTGATCGAGGTGACGGACTTCACCGAGTAGCGGTACGCCTTCTTGCCGGACGCGACGGTGATGACGTCCCCCTGACGGAGGTTGGTCAGCTGTACCAGGGGCCCGATGCCGTAGTCGGGCTCGTCGAGATGCCCCGCCAGCACTGTTGCGCCGGCGGGGTCACCGGGGCGCGGGCCGTAGCGGTACCAGCCGATGTCGGCGGGGGGGGGGGCGAGAGCCATCTGACCGTCGCCCGCCACTCCCTCGGCTCGGACCTTCATCGTGATGCCGAGTCTGGCGATGGAGAAGGAGGTGGGGGCGGGCAGCTTGCTCGGCTCCGACACTGGGGGCAGGGAACGGCCGAGAAGCGGCACCCCTGCCTTCGCCGGGCGGCCCGAGGATGAGGCCGTGCTGCGGTTCGGTGCCCCTGACGACCCGACAGGCGGGGTCGGCAACGCCGGGTCGTCAGGGGGAAGCGTGGTCACCGTCGTCGAAGCCTGGCTCGCGAAGCCGTCTGCGGGGTTGGCTGAGGCGGCCGGGCGGGTGAACCACGCCGTACCGGCGCCCGCGAGCAGGGCGGCGGCCACTGCGGCCGCCACCCTCCTACGCGAGCTGGTGTGCGTCATGTCAGCGGTTCGTCGCCTTGCGACGGCCGAAGAGCACGACACCACCGGCGAGGGCAGCGACGCCGGCGATGGCGACGTAGCGACCCGTGTCACTGGCAGCAGCCTGAGCGGCGGCCTGTCCACCACTACCGGCGTTCACTCCACCGGGGGCGGAGTTCATGCCGCTGATCGTCTGGACGGCGAGCTTGAGGTTCTTGTCAGCAGCGCTGCCCCAGGCGTAGACGATCGTGTTGGTGCCTTCCTTGAGGTCCAGGTTGGCCGGGCCGATGACCACGGTGCTGGTGCCCGCGA
The DNA here is from genome assembly GCF_001758225.1 of Humibacillus sp. DSM 29435. Taxonomy (GTDB): domain Bacteria; phylum Actinomycetota; class Actinomycetes; order Actinomycetales; family Dermatophilaceae; genus DSM-29435. The sequence continues at coordinate 275,596 of NZ_MAST01000001.1, forward strand.
GCGTCACGTCGGCCTTGATGGTTCCCGCGGCAACGAGGGCCTTGGCCTCGTTGGGGTTGGTCAGGCCCTTGAGGGCCGGCTTGCCGTTCGCACGCACGTCGACGGCCGGGGCCGCAGCGTCGTGGCGCACGGTGAGGCGCGCCTGACCGGCGGGGACCATCGAGGTGTCGTTGACGTAGGGCGTCAGCACCGGCTTGCCGTCGGCGGTCAGGTGGGCGACCACGGTGATGTTGGCACCGGCGGGAACCGCGACGCCCTTGGCCTCGGTGACGGCCTTGCCGTCGGCCCCGGCGCCGGCCGCGACGACCTTGAGGTCGTAGTCGCCGGCGGGCAGCATCACCGGGTCGGTGAGCGTGCCGGGCTTGAAGTTGGTCAGCAGGGCCTTGCCGTTGGCGTACACGTCAACGGTGGCTCCGGGAACGCCGTGCAGAACCGACACGGTGGCGTCGCCGCTGGCGGCGTTGGCCGTCGTGGCGAGTGCGAGGGGTGAGAACGCGAGGACCGTGACGGCCGCGATGCGCAGGGTTTTCATGGTGCATACCTTTCGGAGGGTTGGTGTCCCAGGCGTCTGATGCTGGGACCGTGCAGGGGATGGGTCAGAGGTCGGCCGGGCGCAGCACGAAGATCACGCCGTGGGCGATCTGCTTGTTGCCCTTGTTGATGTCGAACGCGCGCGGGTTGATGATCGGGTTGATGTCGTTGGGGTCGTTGTCCTTGAGCTGGATGAGCTTGAAGTACTTCGAGAGAACCTTGACCTTGATCGTCGCGCCGGGGAGGGCCGTGTTGAGCGTGGCCCCGTTGGCCTTGAGGGCGTCCTTCGAGGTGATCGTGGCACCGGGGATCACGTGGTAGAGCAGCACCTGCTCGATCGCGTCGACACCCACGGCCTTGACGAGAGCGTTGAAGACCTGCTTCTCGCTGCCGTACCACTTGTGGGTCAGGTCGCGCGTCAGAACCTGGAAGGCCCGGTCGCTCGGGAGGAAGGCGGTCAGGGCGACGTCACCCTGGGTCAGCAGGCCCACGGGGCTGTCGGGCTTGGCCTTCAGCACGGCCAGCACGGCCTGAGTGAGGATGTCGTAGTCGTACCAGTTGCGGTCGAAGGAGCCGCCCCCGTTTGCCAGGAGCACGGTGGCCAGACTGCGGTCGCCGAGCGCCTTGGTGGTTGTGGTGGTGCTCGCCTTGGCGGCTGACGTCGGTGCGGCGACCGCGGCCGGGGCCGCCATGCCGCCGGCGATGAGGGCGACGATCGGTACGAGATGACGCTTCTTCATGGGCTCTTGTGTCCTCTCTCAGAGGATGGTCGTCCGTGACCGTCCTTGCCCCCTCTTCCTCCTGACCCCCGCCGGAGGATGCGCCTGGCGCGAAGTTTCTTGAAGTTCTTTTGGCCGGCAGCGATCTTCAGCGCTCGCACCTCGTGAAAGGGCGCGCGGGGGCGAGCACCGCCTGCTAACCGAGGTGCGCGTGTACGGCGTCTGCTGCCCGGTTGCCGGAGACCAGCGCGCCCTGCAGCGATGGGGTGTCGCGGTGGTCTCCGCAGACGAAGACGCCGTCTCGCACGACCACCGGGCGACGCAGCGGCGTGCCCGGCTGCTGCACCGGCAAGGCCGCGTCTATGCGGTGCCGCGTGACGACGCGCCAACCGGCGGTGTCGACGCCGTAGATCTCGCCGACGTGCTTTCGCACCTGCGCCTCGCCAGCCTCACCGTCGGCACGGTCGAGCAGCGTCGTGGCCGCGACGAGGTGTCGACCGGGTGGGGCGTAGCTCGGCGCGGCGGCGGTCATGAGCGCGGTGTTCCAGACAGGACCGGGAGAGCGCACGGCACCGCTCGGGTGGCCTCGTCGCCCGTCGACCGCGATCAGGGCGAGCGGGTGGGGTGCTTCCGGGGCCTCGAACCACCACGTCACCAGGCCGCCGACAGCCGGTTGAGGGAGGCCGCTCAGGACGGCCGCCTCGACCGGATCAGTGGCCACCACCACGGCGCCGGCCCTCAGGCGCGTGCCGGCTACGCGGACCTCCACACCGTCTCCGGAGGGGAAGACCGCCTCGACCTCGGCGTGCAGGCGCACTCGACCGCGCAGCGGTGCAGCGAGCAGTTCGGGCAGAGCGCCCATCCCGAGACGGGGCACTCCCGGGCGACCGAGCACGAAGCTGCGCACCAGCAGCTTCGTGAAGTTCGCAGAGGTGCGGCCGTGGCTGTCGACGAGCACCCCGGCAAGGAACGGGTCGAGCACCTCGGTGCGCAGTCGTCCTGTGACTCCGGCCGCGTCGAACGACTCGGCCAGGGCACGGTCGGGCTGGGCCTTCACGGCGCGGGGAGCAGCTATCACCCGAGCCGCCCACCGGGCCAGGGCCGCGAGCTCGAGCGGTCGGACGTATCCCGAGCGCAACGTGGCGCCCAGCAGGCGAGGCTCACGAACGGGGTCGGCCACGACGGCCAGCCCGTCGCGCTGTCGCACCAGCACCCCGGCGCGAAACGACGCCAGGTCGAGCGCGTCGAGGTCGACCCAGCGTTGCATCGCCGGGTAGGCCGGGTTCAGCACCTGGAAGCCGCGGTCGCACCGAAACCCGTCGACGACGTCGGTGCGAACCCGACCGCCGACAGCGTCGTCCCGTTCGAGCACGATGACATCGCGACCCAGCTCCAGGAGTCTGGTGGCGCAACGCAACCCGGCGATCCCTGCTCCCACCACGATCACGTCAGCGTTCACGCCCCGAGGCTAGCCCGCGTCGACCGCCGGCGCGTCCCACCCCGTCGAGTGGCCACTTTCGTACGGTCGAGTGGCCACTTTCGTACGGTCGAGCGGCTGTCTCCTCGCCTTCCCGTGAACGAAAGTGGCCACTCGACTTGAGGGGGAGCCAGGTGAGGGCATCGGCGGGGTCTACGGCTTTCCGACCCGGGTGGCGGTGCGAGAGGTCAGGCGCTCACGCGCCCCCGGGTGGGCGAAGCGGTATCGACCAACGCGCCGTCTCGGCGCAGGCGACCGGCTGCGGCCAGTACGATCACGGCGGCGGCCACGGCGGCGACCGCCGTGGCTGTCGACTTCGGCTCGTCGGTCAGCCGCCCGACGGCGATCCAGGACAAGCCCCACGCCATCGCGGCAGCCACGGCCCACCGACCGCCGAACCGGGCAGCGAACACCACGCCGAGCGCAGCGGCGACGAGCACGACCACGACTGCGGCGACCTGGTTGCCGGCGCTGCCGAGGTCGACGTCACCGTCGACGAACGCGGCGGTCACGTTGGCGCACGCGGCCACGGCGACCCAGCCGAGGTAGAGCCCGAACGTTCCGTCGACGACGATCTTCTCGAACGTGCCGGCGGCCCGCTCACGACAGAGGCGCTGAACCAGCAAGCCGAGCGTCAACGCCAGCGCGAGGATGACGACGACGCTGACCCAGATCCAGCCCTGTTGGGTGACCAGCAGCCAGGTTGCGTTGAGCACCATCGACACCGCTGCGAGCCATCCCGTCGATCGCACCCGCTCGGTCGTGGCGTTCTTCGGGAGGAACTGCCACACGGTGTAGGCCAGCAGTCCGATGTAGATGGGGGTCCAGATCGAGAAGGCGGTGGTGGCGGGGGCGATCAACGTGGCGTCGGCCGACAAGGCGCCGCCGGAGGTCTGCGAGACGTCGGTGCCCAGCACTCCGACGCCGACGAGGGTGCCGATGACGCAGAAGATCTCGGCCAGCACGACGACGATGCGGCGAACCTGGTCGGTGCGGGTCAGGGTGGCCATGTCGGGCTCCTTCATCCGGCGCCGACCAGGTCAGGGTCGGTCGCTCACTAGGTGACTAACTGAACTAGTGAATCTACCAGATGTCCCAGATGTCGCAGCGCGGCCCGGTCAGCTGCGCAGTCGCACCGACAGGCAGGTCACGCAGCCTTCGAGCTTCTCGAACTCGGAGATGTCGACCATGGTGACGTCATGACCGAGCCCGCGAAGCAGCTGGGCGGTGCGGGGTGCTGCGGCTGACATCAGCACCGACATGCCACCGAGGAGCACCACGTGTGCACCGGGCTCCTCTGGTACAGAGACGAACTCGCCCCACTGGCCGGGGTCGTCGACGAGCGGCTCGTAACCGATGATGCCACCGAGGGGGAGGGCCGTCACGGCCGACTTGAGGTGCAGCACCTTGCTCACGGTCACGGGTTCGACGGTGACGCGGTGGCCCTCGAAGGCGGCGGCGAGCTGGGCCACGCCGGCCGCGTTCGACCGGCCGCCCTGCCCCACCCACACGTGGCTCCCGTGTTTGAGCACGTCACCCCCGTCGAGGGTGGCCGGCCCGATCATCGGCACCACGCGGTAGCCCAGCCCCTGGAGCAGCTCGCTGAGGCCGTGGCGCTCGGCTCGCCGCTGCGGCGCACCCGAACGGCACAGCACAGCGACATCACCGTGGACGACCACCTGGTCCTCGATGAACACGCCGTCGGGGGAGTCGTCGGCCGGCGGGGCCTCGACCACCCGCCAGTCGCGCCGCTCGAGCACCGCCACGTACTCGTCCCACTGCCGCCGGGCCAGCGCGATGTCGACCGAGGGGGCGCGCTCGAGGTGGGTGACGAGGCCGTCCGCCAGAAGCGGTGAGGGTCGGCGAACGAGCGCGAGGCGACGATGCATCTCGACAGCCTAGTGGGGAACGCCAACTCGACTCGGTGCCAATGTCGCTCGTTCTCGTCGCTCGCTCTCGACGCTCGCTCTCGACCTCACCTGCGCGTGGTCCGCGCGGCGCTGCGGGCCCGCTCAGCGGCATCCGACCCGGTCGAGGTCGTCCTCCGACGCGGGTGGCACGCCCTACCGTGGAGGCGAACGCAGAATGCCGGCTTGACCCTCACGTGGCGTGAGGCGCCACGCTCGACCCATGACCAGCACGATGCGACGAAGGGCACACGCGATGACCACCTTCACGGTGGGCCAGGTGGCCGAGCTGCTCGGCGTGACGGTGCGAACGCTTCACCACTACGACGAGATCGGGCTGCTCTGCCCGAGCGAGCGCTCGGCGGCGGGCTACCGGCTCTACACCGAGGGCGACCTCACCCGGCTGCAGCAGGTCGTGGTCTATCGGCGGCTCGAGATGCCGCTCGACGAGATCGCGGCGCTGCTGGGTGACGGTGCTGACGCGGCGGCCCACCTGCGTCGTCAACGTACTGCGGTCATGACCCGGCTGGGCGAGCTGAACGAGCTCGTGACGGCCATCGACCGAGCACTGGAGAGAGAGATGAGTGAGAAGCCGGCCACGCGCGAGCAGATGAGGGAGCTGTTCGGCGACGGGTTCAAGGACGAGTACCAGCACGAGGCGAAGCAGCGCTGGGGTGACACCGAGGCGTGGAAGCAGTCGCAGGCGCGCACCAACCGCTACACCAAGGCCGACTGGGAGCAGATCAAGGCCCAGCAGGATGCCGTGAACGCGCAGTTCGTGGCCGCTCTACGGTCGGGGGAGCCGGCGACGGGCGAGGCAGCGATGGCGGCTGCGGAGCGGGCCCGGCAGCAGATCCACGACCACTTCTACGACCTCGACCACGACTTCCACCGCAAGCTGGGAGACATGTACGTGGCCGACCCGCGGTTCGCGAAGACCTATGACGACCTCGAGGCGGGGCTCGCCCAGTACGTGCGCGACGCCATCCACGCGAACGCAGACCGTCACGCGGGGCCGTAGCCGCGTTGCTGCCCTGCTGCCCTGCTGCACGTCGGGTCGAGGTAGTCCGGAGCGCTCCACCGCGCGCTGATACCTCGACCCGACAAGGCAGGATGAGGGCATGGACCCTGTGATCGTCGTCGGCGGAGGCATCTCGGGCGTCGCGTGTGCGCGCGCTCTGACGGATGCCGGTGTCGAGGTCACCGTGCTCGACCGCGGGCGACGCCTCGGCGGGCGGATGGCTGTGCGCACCGTCGACGGTCACCCCGTCGACACCGGCGCGTCGTACTTCACCGTGAGCGACGACCGGTTCGCCGCGGTGGTGCGCGACTGGCAGGCCCGCGGTCTGGCTCGCGAGTGGACCGACACCTTCGACGTGTTCGACGGTTCAGCACCGGGGCAGCGGGGTGAGCCCAAGCAGGGATCGATGCGTTGGGCGTCGCCCGGGGGTCTGCGGTGCCTCGTCGAAGACCTCGCCGAGGGGCTCGTGACCGATCGTGTCGCGGTCGAAGCGGTGACCCGCGACGAGCGCACCGGCATCCTCTCAGTCGATGGGCGGCCTGCAGCAGCAGTGGTGCTGGCCATGCCCGACCCCCAGGCAAGGCGCCTGCTCGACGCGTCGTTCGCCTCGCGGGCTCAGCTCGTCGACGACTACGCCCCGACCATGGCGTTGCTCGCGGGCTGGGAACTGCGCTCGTGGAGCGCAGGCTTCGACGGAGCCTTCGTCAATGGCGACCCACACCTGACGTGGGTCGCCGACGACGGTGCCCGCCGCGGAGACGGTGCCCCGGTGCTCGTCGCCCACGCGACCGAAGGGCTCGCGGCGCAGCACCTCGACGAGCCGGCCGCGGCCGAACCGGCGATGCTCGGTGCGCTCACCGAGCTGCTCGGTATCGAAGGTCCACCACTCTGGTCTCGCGTGCACCGGTGGTCGCTGGCCCATCCGGTGGGCACCCGCGAGCGTACGCACCACCTCGGCGACGACGGTATCGGCCTGTGTGGTGACTCCTGGGCGAGCAAGCCCCGGGTCGAGGCGGCCTGGCTGTCGGGCGCCGAGCTGGGGGCAGCGCTTGCCGCCCGTCTCGGGTAGACGACTCAGCACCGCACTGACCGAGGGCTGAACGGAGGCGGGCTGAGCCCCGAGGCGGCCGTAGCCTTGGGGCATGCGAGTAGGTGTCTTCGGAGCAACGGGCCAGGTCGGCGGCGTCATGCGCACGCTGCTCGACGAACGCGACTTTCCGATGGAGTCGGTGCGGTTCTTCGCCTCGGCGCGATCGGCCGGCACCACGTTGCCGTTCCGGGGCGGGCACATCACGGTCGAAGACTCTGCGACGGCTGACTTCAGCGGTCTCGACATCGCCCTGTTCAGCAACGGCGGGGCCGCGTCACGTGAGCTGGCCCCGAAGGTCGCCGCCGCCGGCGCGACCGTCATCGACAACTCGAGTGCCTGGCGCAAGGACCCCGACGTGCCCCTCGTCGTCTCGGAGGTCAACCCCGGCGACCTCGACGACATCCCCAAGGGCATCGTCGCCAACCCGAACTGCACGACGATGGCGGCGATGCCGGTGCTCGGGCCGCTGCACGCGCACGCCGGCTTGCGACGGCTGCACGTCGCGAGCTACCAGGCCGTGTCGGGGTCGGGCGGCGCCGGTGTGCAGGAGCTCGACACCCAGCTGCGCGGCACCTATGCGGCGGGTGACCCTCGCGACCTCGCCATCGACGGCCGGTCGGTGGCGGTGCCGGCACCCAACCTCTACGTGGTCCCGGTCGGGTTCAACGTCGTGCCGATCGCCGGCTCCATCGTTGACGACGGGTCGCTCGAGACCGATGAGGAGCAGAAGCTGCGCCACGAGTCGCGGCGCATCCTGCATGCCCCTGACCTGCGCGTTTCAGGTACCTGTGTTCGGGTGCCGGTGTTCTCGGGCCACAGCCTGGCGATCCATGCGGAGTTCGAGGGCGAGATCTCGGTGGAGGAGGCGCTCGACCTGCTCAAGAACGCCCCTGGCGTCGTCGTCACCGACGTGCCCAACCCGCTCGACGCTGCGGGCCGCGACGAGGTGTTCGTCGGGCGGGTGCGTGTCGACCAGGCCGCGCCGGCCGGCCGGGGCCTCGTGCTGTTCGTCGTCGGTGACAACCTGCGCAAGGGCGCGGCGCTCAACGCGGTGCAGATCGCCGAAGAGCTGCTTCGCCGTCGCTGACCGTCACCGAGTGTGACCGGATGCCGCCCCCGAACCGAGGTGAGCGGCATCCGACCACATTGCGCGCGTCGCGCAGCGCGTCGCGCCAAAGGTGTCGAAATCCCGACCGGTTGCGCGCGTCGCGCAGCGCGTCGCGCCAAAGGTGTCGACATCCCGACCGGGTTGCGCGCGTCGCGCGGCGCGTCGCGCAGGAAGTGCGGTCAGGGGAGGCGCAGGTTGAGGTGGGCGACCTCGTGCCACTCGCCGTGACCGCTCTGGGTCGCCATCGGGTCGTGGCGACGCAGCCGTACCCGGTCGGGGCGCACCTCCAGCAGCCAGACGTCAACGCTCTCGCCGTCGATCGTGGCCAGCCACCGGTCGGCGAGGCTCGACAGGCCGCGTTCGCGCACCACGCCCTCGGCGTGAGCGGCATCCGTCGGCTCGGCCAGACTGGCCCCGAAGACGGTCAGCGGTCGCCACTGCTCGGCCTCGCAACGCAGGAGGCCCACCAGCTCGCCGTCGTCACGTCGGATCTCCCTGGTCGTGTCGCTGTACGTCATCGTCGCCTCCTCGGCCTCGTTCTCCACGGCGATCGCGCCGCTGGCGTGTGACCGAACGGGTCGTTCGGCCAGGTTCGACGGTAGGGGCCGACCCCGCGTCCGGGTCAACCGATTTGCGGGGCGGACCCTGACGGTGGGGTCACATAGGCTCGCCCCGTGAGTGAGTCAGTCGTCTCCCCCCCGGCGGATGCCGTGGGGCGCGTCAGCACGGCGCCCGGGTTCTTCGTGTGCTTCGAGGGCGGCGACGGCGCCGGCAAGTCCACCCAGGTGCGGCTGCTCACCCAGGCGCTCGAGTCCGATGGCCGTGACGTGCTCGTCACCCGGCAGCCCGGCGGCACCGAGCTCGGCACCGCCATCCGCCAGCTGGTGCTGCACGGCAACCACGTCAGCCCCAGAGCCGAGGCGCTGCTCTTCGCCGCCGACAAGGCCCACCACGTCGACGAGCTGATCCGCCCCGCGCTCGCCGCCGGTCAGATCGTGATCACCGACCGTTACACCGACAGCTCCATCGCGTACCAGGGCGCCGGCCGCGACCTCGGAGCCGACGAGATCCGCGTGCTGCAACGCTGGGCGGTCTCAGGCGTGCTGCCTGACCTGACGGTCGTGCTCGACGTCACCCCGCAGCTGGGCCGCGCCCGGCGCGGCGAGCAGCCCGATCGCCTCGAGGCTGAGGCCGACGCCTTTCACGAAGCGGTGCGTCAGGGCTTTGTCGACCTCGCCGCCCGCGAGCCTGACCGCTACCTCGTGATCGACGCCGGCCGACCGACCGACCAGATCCACGCGATCGTGCGGGCGCGTGTCGAACGGGCGCTGGCGGTGGCGCGATGACGGTCTGGAACGACCTCGTCGGCCAGGAGCCGACCATCGCCACCCTCTCGCGGGCTGTCGCCGACGAGACGGCGATGACCCACGCCTGGCTGTTCACCGGCCCCCCGGGGTCTGGACGGTCGACGGCAGCCCGCGCGTTCGCGGCCGCCCTCCAGTGCCCCGACGGTGGGTGCGGCACGTGCATCGAATGTCGCACCGCCCTCGACGGCTCCCACGCCGACGTCAAGGTCGTCTCGACCCAGGGCCTGTCGATCAAGGTCGCCGAGATGCGCGAGCTCGTGCAGGAGGCAGCCCTGCGACCGTCGGTCGGTCGCTGGCGCGTCATCATCATCGAGGACGCCGACCGGCTCACCGCCTACAGCGACGCGCCCGCCAACGCCCTCCTCAAGGCGCTCGAGGAGCCGACGCCGCGAACGGTGTGGATGCTGTGCGCCCCGAGCCTCGAAGACGTCATCATCACCATCCGGTCGCGATCGCGCCACGTGCGGTTGCGCACCCCCGCGATCGCGGCGGTCGCCGAGCTGTTGCAGCGTCGTGACGGAGCCGACCCGGCCATGGCGCTCTACGCCGCCCGCGCCGCCCAGTCGCACGTCGGGCTGGCGCGTCGGCTCGCCCGTGACGAGGGCGCCCGCATCCGCCGGCACGACGTCATCTCGATGGCGACGAAGATCGTCGGGGTAGGGGATGCCATCGGCGCCGCGGCCGATCTCGCCCAGATCGCCGACGAGGAGTCGAGCGCGAGTGGTGCCGAGCGCGATGCCGCTGAGCGGGCTCGGCTGCTCGAGCTGCTCGGTGCCGACCCGACCGCGCGCACTCAGCCACCCCACATCCGGTCGCAGGTCAGCGCGCTCGAGAAGGAGCAGAAGACCCGGGCCACCCGGTTCGCCCGCGACATGATCGACCGCTCGCTCGTCGACCTCACCTCGATCTACCGCGACGCCCTCGTCACGTCGCTGGGCTCCGGTGTGGCGCTGGTCAACCCTGACGCGATCGACAAGGTGCGGGCGCTGGCCGGCGTCTTCTCCCCTGAGGGTCTGCTCGCGGCGATGGACGCCATCAACGAGGCGCGCGACCGCATCAACGCCAACGTGCCCCCGCTGCTCGCGCTCGAGGCCATGGCCCTGCAGCTACGGGTGCCCCGAGACCTCGGCGCCTGACCCTCCCCGTCGGGTGAGGCTCGGGAGCCAGGTCGACGTCTCCATGTCTCCATGTCTCCATGTCTCGATGTCTTGACGTCTCGATGTCGCAGCCACCCGCCGAGTCGGCGCCGAACGACGTCGCGGGTTACGGTTTCGGGCATGAGTCTCCGGTCGCGCACCCGCGCCGTCGTCGTCGCGGTCGCGGTGGCGACGGTGCTGTCGTCGGCGGGCGCCTGCACCACCTCGGGCCCCGACCCGGTGGCCCCCACCGTCGTCGCGCCGCCTGCGACGGCCGCGCCTGACGCGGCGCTCAGCACGTTCTACGACCAACAGCTGACGTGGCAGGCCTGCGCGACGTTCGAGTGCGCCGACCTGCGCGTGCCCATCGACTACGCGAAGCCGGCTGACGGTCAGATCGACCTCAAAGTGCTCCGGGTCAAGGCACGCGACCAGGGCAAACGGCTCGGCTCCCTCGTGGTCAACCCCGGTGGCCCGGGCGGGTCGGGGGTCGACTATGCCGCGAACGCCGATGCGATCGTCGGCGACTCGGTGCGTCGCTACTACGACGTGGTCGGGTTCGACCCGCGCGGGGTGGGGAGGTCGGCTCCGGTCGACTGCCTCTCCGACCGCCAGCTCGACGCCTTTCTCGGCACCGACCCCACTCCCGACAACCGGGCCGAGGAGCAGCAGCTGCTCGTCGAGGCCAAGGACATGGCGGCCGGCTGCGAGCAGAAGAACGCCAAGCTGCTGCCCCACCTGTCGACCGAGGACGCTGCGAAGGACATGGACGTGCTGCGGGCCGCGCTCGGCGACCCGCAGCTGAACTACCTGGGCAAGTCGTACGGCACCTTCCTCGGCTCGACCTACGCGGGCCTCTTTCCACAGCGGGTCGGTCGGTTCGTGCTCGACGGGGTGGTGCCCCCTGACCTGACGAGCGCCGAGCTGGGCCTCGGTCAGGCCCAGGGTTTCGAGCTGGCCACCCGGTCGTACGTGCAGAGCTGTGTCGACGGTGGCGACTGCATCCTCGGTGGTTCCGTCGACGAGGGCATGCAGTGGATCCGCACCTTCCTCAAGGGCCTCGACGCCAAGCCGTTGCCGTCCGGCGACTCGGCGGTGCCCGAGCTGAACGAGGCGTGGGCCTCTCTCGGCCTGGGCCAGGCCCTCTACGACGAGGGGTCGTGGGGCATCCTCACCGACGCCCTCACAGAGGCGAAGGCGGGCAGCGGCGTCGGCCTGATGAGGCTCGCCGACCAGTACGCCGACCGCGACCCGGGCGGGAAGTACACCGGCAACCTGCTCGAGGTCATCTACGCCGTCAACTGCCTCGACCGGCCCGACAGCCCCGACCTCTCGGCCTACGAGCAGTACGCCAAGGACTTCTCCAAGACCGCGCCGACCTGGGGCCCTTTCCTGGCCTGGGGCGCCCTGCCGTGCGGCGTCTGGCCGGTCAAGGGTGGCACGCCACCGCACACGATCTCGGCTGAGGGCAGCAACACGATCGTCGTGGTCGGCACCACCCGCGACCCGGCCACCATCTACGAGTGGAGCAAGCGGTTGCGTGACCAGCTGAGCAACGCCGTGCTCGTCTCACGTGACGGTGACGGTCACACTGCCTACCGGCGGGGCAACGCCTGCGTCGACTCGGCGATCGACTCCTACTACGTGCAGGGCACCACCCCCAAGGACGGACTTCAATGTTGAACGACGACCACGAGGCAGAGCCCGTTCCGCACGACCTGCCGCAGGGGCCACACCCGACCCAGCCGTATGCGGCCGTGCCGCCGCAGTACACGCCACCGGTACCGCCCTCGCGCAGGCCCGACTCCGCGCCGAGCTCGGGGAGCCAACGGCCACCGGATGCCGGTTCGTCACCAGGCCGTGTCGCCGTCGGCGTCGCCGGTCTGCGCACCCGACGGTCGTTCCCCGTCGTGACGGTCGGGGTGGTTGTCGCGCTGCTCGCTGTCGTCGCGTTCGCGGTCTGGCGCATCGGAGACATCGGCGGGTCGACGCCGGTTGCCGGCCCCACCGCATCCGTCACCCCTCTTGCGGCGCCTGCGACGACCGGCACCGTGCCGACCCCGACGTCACCCACTCCTTCGACGAGTAGCACGACGACGGCCGACTGGGCGCCTGCCCTCAGCGCGTTCTACACGCAGCCGGTCTCATGGTCGAGGTGCTCCGACAAGACGAAGCACCAGTGCGCCACGATCGCGGTGCCGGTCGACTACGCCAAGCCCGACGGCGACCGGTTCGAGCTGGCGCTGCGCAAGGTGTCGGCCCCCAACCCGTCGAAGCAGATCGGGTCGCTGCTCATCAACCCCGGCGGGCCGGGCGGCTCGGGAACCGAGTACGCGCAGTACGCCTCGTTCGTCTTCAGCCCCCAGGTGCGCGCGTCCTACGACATCATCGGGTTCGACCCTCGGGGCATCGGTCAGTCGAGCCCGGTCGGTTGCCTGATCGACAACGACATGGACCTGCTGTTCGCCGACGACCCCACGCCCGACACCCCCGCCGAGAAGGCGAAGCTGCTGGCTGACGCGGATGCCGTCACGGCGCGGTGTGCCGTCAAGGGGGGCGAGCGGGCCCGGCACATGAGCACGGCCGAGGTCGCCCGAGACATGGACGTCATCCGGGTGCTCGTGGGCGACCAGAAGCTCAACTACTTCGGCGTCTCCTACGGCACCATGCTCGGGGCGCTCTACGCCGACCAGTTCCCGCAGAAGGTCGGCCGCTTCGTGCTCGACTCGGCCATCTCGCCGAACCAGACGCAGACGCAGGAGATGACCTACGACATCCAGGGCTTCGAGAGCTCGATCGACGCCTTCACCGACTGGTGCGTGGCCCGCAGCGACTGCGCGCTCGGCACCGACCGGTCGGCCGCCCGGGGCAAGATCGTCACCCTGCTCGACGAGGTGGAGAAGAACGGCCTGCGCACGTCGAAGCCGGGGCTCGAGACGATCGGTGAGGGCTGGGCCAGCTTCGGCATCTTCATGTGCCTCTACTCCGAGCAGAGCTGGCCGACCCTCAACCAGGGCCTGCGCGAAGCGCTCTCGGGCCGCGGCGACACCCTGCTGACGCAGGCGATGACGGTCGTGGGGCGCGACGCCTCAGGGCAGTTCGCCGCCTCGTCGTACCTGCAGGCGATGATCCCGGTGCGTTGCGCAGACTGGCCACGTAGCCCCCAGACCCCCGCGCTGGCAGCCGAGGAGGCCACGGCGAAGGCAGCGCACCCGCTGTGGGCCCGGATGACCGGTGAGCTCTACGACAACTGCAAGAGCTGGCCCGCGGCCGGTCGGACGCCGAAGGGCAAGACGCTTGCGGTGGGGGCGGCCCCGATCCTGGTCATCGGCAACCTGCGTGACCCGGCCACCCCGATCGGCGGCACGAAGCAGCTCGCCGCAGATCTCGACTCCGGCACTCTGGTGACGTCCGACCATGACGGACACGGCACCTACTACGCCGGCAGCGCGTGCGTGGACTCAGCCGTCGACGGCTATCTGAACCAGGGCGTCGTGCCCAGGAACGGTCTCGCCTGCGGACCGTCGCCCGCTGTTCCCTGACCGCCACACGGCGGGCCCTGATACGGGTCTGCCCTTCGACGGACTGGAGGCGCACCCGCTCAACGACCGCCATCAACCGGCCGAGCGTCCAGCGCAACGATGCCGGCACCTACTCGTCGCCGGGCTTCGCGAGACAGCGAGGGTCGCTGCAGCAGTCGGCGCGGGAGCCTTGGCCGTCTCAGATGCGGCCGGTCTCGTGGGCCCACATGGCGACCTCCACGCGGTTTCGGGCGCCAAGCTTTCTCATGAGGCTGGCCAGGTGGGCCTTGACGGTGCTCGGGGTGATGTACAGCTCGCTGGCGATCTCGTTGTTGGTGCGTCCTCGGGCTACCGGTACGAGGACCTGTTCTTCGCGGGCGGTGAGCGGCTCTATCGGCTGTTTCGGTGGTGAGGTCTGTGTGTGGGCGAATGCTGCGAGCAGGCGGACCGTCACGCTGGGTGCGATCAGTGCGTCTCCGTCGGCGGCGGCGTGGATCGCCTGGGTCAGCAGGGCGGGGCCGGCGTCTTTGAGCAGGAACCCGCGGGCGCCGGCCTTGAGTGCGCCGTGGACGTACTCATCAAGGTCGAAGGTGGTGATGACCACGATGGGCAGGGGGTCGACGACGTCGGGGCCGGCGAGTCGACGGGTGGCTTCGATGCCGTCCATCAGCGGCATCCGGATGTCGAACAGGCCCACGTCGGGGCGCAGCCGGAGCGCCAGGCGAACTGCTTCGCGCCCGTCGGCGGCCGCGCCGACCACGTCGATGTCGGGTTGGGCGTCGAGCAGCATCGTCAGCCCGGTGCGCACGATGGGCTGGTCGTCGGCGATGAGAACCTTGATGCTCATCGTGGCATCCCGGTTCGGGGCAGGATCGCTTCGACCCGCCAGCCCCGCTCGACGGTGGGGCCGGCGTCGAAGGTGCCACCGAGCAGGGTGGCGCGCTCGTGCATGCCCACCAGGCCGTAGCCCGCTGGGCCGCGGCCGCCGGCCCCGGAGGAGCCGTCGTCGTCGACGGTCAGTCTTACCCGGTCGGCGTCTGCTGTGACGGCCACGGTGACCTGGGTCGCGTGGCGGGCGTGCCGTCGAGCATTGGTGATGGACTCCTGGGCCAGGCGGTAGATCGCGGCCCCGACCGCCGGGCTGAGGTCGTCGAACTCGCCTGAGAGCGTCACCTCGACGCAGGGCCGCGTCAGGCCATCGGTGGCGAGCTGCTCAACCTCGGCCATGCCGGGTTGCGGTTCGAACTCCGCGTGCTGCGAGGCGCGGAGCACGCCGACGATGGCGCGCAGCTCGGTGAGGGTGCGGGTCGCCGCGTCCTCGATGGTGGCCAGGGCCTCGATGGCCTGCTCGGGATGGGATGCCGCGACGGCGCGGCCTGCTTGAGCCTGGATGGCGATACCCGACACGTGATGGGCCACGGTGTCGTGAAGCTCGCGAGCGAGCTGTTCACGTTCGCGAGCCCTGGCCTGGTCGATGTCGCGGATGCGGACTCTCGCGCCGTACCGGGTCGCGGTGCCGAGCGCTGCGGCGCACAGGAAGAACGCGTAGCCGGCAACCACCTCCGCCAGGCCGGCCGGGTTGGCGACGAGGGTGATGGGTAGCCAGACCAGGATGACACCGAGGCCGCTTGCGGCCTCGCGACCGGAGCCCCACCGGAACAGGGCGTAGGTCAGCACCAGGGTGGCCGAGACACTTGAGGGCAGAGCGCCTTGCGACCCGGTGAGGATTCTGACGAGGTCGACCACGGTCAATGTTCCGAAGGCGACCGCGACCGCGACGAGCGGTTGCTGGCGTCGCCAGAGCAGGGGGGTGACGACCACGATCACGGCGAGCAGCAGCAGCGGGCGCGGCGCCAGATCCTCACCCAGCACGGCCTCCAGCACGGACCAGCAGATCAGAGCGGCGACCAGGGCCCAGTCTCGACGCCCCCTGCCCGGGGGGTCCGCCGGTCGAGGTTCGGCCCACAGCGAGCGGAGTGCGTCGGTGGCCATCTGATCAGCCTAGGCAAGCCGCGTGGTCGGTGTACTGGCCGAAAGTACGAGAGCACGGCTGTGCCCGCGGCCAGGTCAGTTCAGGCTTCTGGGCTGATGTGCCCGCCGCCGCCGGCCGTGATGGTGGAAGCACCCACCCAACCAGATCAAGGAGCAACCTGATGAGAACGCCTCAATCGCACACCGCGCTGGAAGATCTGCGCATGCCCGTGCAGGCCAAGATGGCTGCCGCATGGACCAGCTTGATGTTCCTCGTCATCTACGTCGACTACTACCACCTCTACCAGCCCGGCGCCATCGACCAGATCCGGGGTGGCCGCATCTTTGAGTTCGACATCACTCCGACGTTGATGACCATATTCCTCGTGGTCATTGGGATCCCGGCCCTGATGGTGATGCTCTCCATCACGCTGCCCGCCCGGGTGAACCGCGCCACGAACCTCGTGGTGGCATCGATCTATATCCCGGTCATGGTGTTCAACGCGGCAGGGACGTCCTGGGACTGGGCCTTCTACTACGGCCTTCACATCGGGCTCGAGGTGCTGCTGCTGGCCTTCATCCTGCGCTCCGCCTGGGCCTGGCCGCGCCGCACCGCCTCGCCGGCGACCCTCGCCGCCGGCCTCGACAACGAGCCACGCCGCACGCGGCAGCAGGCCTGACTGCCGCGCGGAAGGTGTCTCCCCGCTCGCGTTCCGCGCGGGAGCGGGTCTCACGATCGTTGGCTCTGGACAGCTCGACGGCGTCGTGGTCGATTTCTCCCGGCCTGCGCCTCTGCGTATACTCGCTGTCCGTGCCAGTCGCTCTCGCCAGCGGCTGGACACGTTGCCGCTTTAGCTCAGTCGGCCAGAGCGATTCACTCGTAATGAATAGGTCATCGGTTCGATTCCGATAAGCGGCTCCACAACAGCACGCCGACGCCTCCGCCTTCGTGGCGGGGGCGTTTCTGCTGCCCCGACTGGGTGGCGGTACCCGCAGCGACGCGGCGGGCGGCGGGCGTCAGCGGCATCCGAGAAGGGCCCCGTCCGCCTGAGCGGGAGGGGCCCTTCTGGGCGAGCGGCTGCGGATCGTTGCTCGTGGCCCGTGCTCGTGGCCCGTAGAAAACGGCCCGCGGCTCGGCTCAGCGGGTCTGGGCGCGCCCACCGCTCGGAACACGCGCCGTCAGGCCACCCGACTGCTCACGCTCGGCCGCGACTGAGCGCCGTGCACCGGGGGCCGGGGTCGCCTCGTAGTACTCCATCGTGCCGGTGACGTCGATGATGACGTCGGTCGAGCCGGAACCGTTGAACACCTTGAAGGCGTTGGTGCTGGCCACGCCCACCATGGCCATGCTGGCCGCGATCGTGCCCTTGGCCGGGTTGAGGTTGCTCACGGCCGGACGGGGCACCCCGCTGAGGCTGCTCCACAACGTCAGGTAGGTGTCTGCGGTCGGCAGCACCCCGGTGACGTTGGCGACGATCGCGCCGGTGTCTGGCCCGGCGACGGTTGACGGGGTGGCGACGGTCTTGGTCTGACCCGCGCCGAGCTTGGTCATTCCCTTGCCGACGCGGGTGTCGACGATCCGCTTGGGGTCGATGCTCTTGAACCGCAGTCCCAGACCCGAGGTGTCGTCGTCGAAGAAGCCGACCACGTCGACGATGACGTGAGAGCTGCCCTTGCTGACGTTGTCGATGTCGAAGGCCTTGACCGGGTAGTCGGCGCAGTCGGTGCAGGTTCTGACGGGGACGACCGCCATGTTGGGGGTTGTCTGCTTCGGCAGGTAGTTGACCGTCGACGTGCCCGGGCGGTTGTCGCTGTCGCCGGCCCAGGCCGTGAGGTAGCCGGGCGCCGTGGGCGCCACCGAGGTGATGTTCACGGCGACCGCCTTGACGTGCAGGCTGTACTCCGGCCCGATGTCGAGCGGAACGGTGAGGTACTTCCCGCTGGGGAGGGGGCTCTTGCCCCACTCCGCGGTACGGGTGTCGACGGCGCGGAAGGGTTCGAAGCGCTGGTAGGAGCCGTAGCTGCCGGCGGTCGCCGTCGTCGACCCGCTCAGGTAGTAGCCGGTGACGTCGGCGAGCACGTGGGTGGAGCCGGTCGCGTTGCGAATGCTCAGCTTTCCGCCGCTGCCGAGGGGGACGGTGACGAGGTTGGCGCGCGTGCCGCCCTTGCCGAAGTTGACGCTCGAGGTGCCCGGGAACGCCCTGCCGGCCGGGTAGGCGGCCAGGTAGCCCGCGGCCGTCGGGTTGACGGCCGTGAGGTTGAGCACGACAGCTGACACGCCGGATGCCGGCACGCCCCCGCGACCGCTGACCTGCAGGCTCACGGTGGCTCCGGGCCCGACCGGAGACGTGGTGGTGACACCGTTCTTCGAGCGAGTGTCGAGGATGCGGGCCGGTCTGACGGAGGTGTAGGCGCCAGTGGTGGCAGTGGTGGCAGTGGTGGCACTGGTGGCGGTCGGGCTCGCCGCGGGGACCGGCGATGCGGTGGCGACCGCCAGGGGGCTCGCGGCCAGGGTGAGCGCGGCGGTGGCGCCGAGCAGGATCGACGTGCGCATGGGTGGGTGTTCTTTCGTCCGGCCGATGGGTGACGGCTGAAGGTAACCCTGATGAACTACCCCAGCCGGTGAAATTAGTGACGTTTCGGTCACAACGGCCGATCGTGCACGCTGAGGGTGGGCGACCGAGCCGGGTCAGGCGGTCGAACCCTCGGCCGCGGCGTTGCCCTCGCGCTCGCTCTCACGCAGGATGCCGGAGCACGCCCATGACAGCAGCACTGCGGCTGCCGCCGCGCCGACGGTGACGGCATACGCAGGGGTGTGGCCGCCCCAGTCGGCGAGCCGACCAGAGGCGGCAGCGCCGATCGCGTAACCGAGCCCGGTCGCGGCGGCGAGGATCGTCATGGCGGCTCCGGTGCGTGAGGGCGGGGTGACCCGCTCGCCGAGGGTGAAGGTCGTGATCACGTAAGGGGCGATGGTGCAGCCGAGCACGAGCAGCACCGGAACGAGGCCGCCGAGGGAGTTGACGAGCAGCAGCGGGGCGGTGAGCACGAGCAGGCTGATGGCGAACCAGCGGAGCCGGGCCGGCAGCGAGAAGGATGCCGGGAGCGCGGCCATGCCCAGGCCCGCGGCCACGCTGCCCACCCCGAGCAGGGCGTGGAAGTAGCCGGTCAGCCCGGGTGAGCCGGAGGCGGTGGCGAGCACCGTCGTGCCGGTCTGCACCGAGCCGAACACCGTGCCGATGAGCAGCTGGGCGCCGCACAGCACGAGGAGAGCGGGGGTGAGCAGGCGCCCCGTCGAGGCACCGGCGCTCGCCGTGGCCGCGTGGGTCGTTCGTGCCGTGTCGTGCAGCGCGAACCAGGTGCCGAAGACGCCGAGGCCGACGGCTGCGATCACCAGCGCCACCGTCGGGTTGGCGACCGAGACGCCGAGGCCCACCAGGGCCGGCCCGAGCACGAACGAGGCTTCGTCTGCGGCGCCCTCGTACGAGAAGGCGACGTCGACGAGGCGGCCCTGCGACAAGCCCGCGTCGGCCGTGATCGGGCGCCAACGCACCCGGGCCAGGGGGCCGATCTGGGGCAGCAGCAGCCCGGTGACGGCGCTCGCGGCGGCAGCCATCCCCCAGGGCAGCTCGGCGTGCACGACGAGGAGCACCACGATCAGGGCGGTGGCCCCGGACAGCGACTGGAACGCCACCACTCGCCGTTGGCCGAGACGGTCGGCACGCGTCCCCCAGAACGGGGCGCCGACGGCATTGGCCACGGCGAGGGCACCCGCACAGAAGCCCCCCGCGCCGTAGCTGCCGGTCTGGCCGGCCACGAGCAGCAGGATGCCCAGCTGGCTCATCGCGAGCGGCATCCGAGCGAGGAACGCGACCACGACGTAGGTCGTGCCGGTCAGGTTGAACAGGCGGCGGTACGAGTCGATCGGTGACACGGGCGGCTCCGGGACGAGAGACCTTCGCGGGTACGCGAAAGGGGTGTGTGCCTACCCGCCCTTCAGGCACACCGGATCCCTGTGCACCGCCAGTCTACGAGCCAGGGTCGGGCTGGCCCAAGTCGTCGCCGACCCTCGATGCGGCGGCTCTCATCCGCCGTCGTGCCGGCTCGGGCCGGGACCGGGGGCAAAGCGGTGGACCAGCTCGACCGCACCCGCGCCCACGGCGCCGACCGCGAGCGACTGCCAGACCAGACCGGCCGGGGCGTCGAACCCGAAGAGCTCGCGGCCGGCCGGCAGCACGAACGCGAGAACGGCCACGGCGACGAGAGACCCGACGAGCACGACCTTCCACGCGGCCAAAGGTCGAGCGAGCACGATGAGGATGGCGAAGAAGACGACGAGCAGGGTGATGGTCGCCCCGGTGCCGGTCTGCCAGCAGGCGTGGTCGGGCACCGTCGACTGGCCGGGCGCCACCGTGCACCGCCTCAGGAACTCTTCGCCGGGAACGCCGTAGTTGCGGTTCGCGATGAGGTACGAGGCGAACACCGACACCCCTGCCACGACTCCCACCGGCACGGCGAACCGCAACACCCGACCGAGAAAGCCGGGAACGTAGCGGCGGGGGGTCGGCCCCAGCGCGGGGAAGAACGCGGGGATGCCGATCGTGACCGCTGAGACGAGGCTCAGGTGGCGCGGTAGGAAGGGGAACGGCAACAGGGCGATCGCGGCGGCAAGAATCGCGACGAGGCTCATCGCGTTCTTGGCCACGAAGAGGTTGGCGACGCGCTCGACGTTCGCGATGACCCGGCGTCCCTCGGCGAGCACCCGGGGCAGGTGCGAGAACTTTCCGTCGAGCAGCACGAGCTCGGCGACGGCTTTGGTGGCCTGGGCTCCGTTGCCCATCGCGACACCGATGTCGGCGTCCTTGAGGGCCAGCGCGTCGTTGACCCCGTCACCGGTCATCGCCACCACGTGCCCGTCGGCCTGCAGGGCGTGCACGAAGGCGCGCTTCTGCTCGGGGCTGACCCGACCGAAGACGCTGGCGGTGCGCAGCACCTCGCGCAGGGAGTCGGGGTCGTCAGACAGCGTGCGGGCGTCGACCGGCTCGCCGACATCGAGGCCGACCTCGCGCGCTACCGCCGCGACCGTCGCCGGGTTGTCGCCCGAGATGACCTTGACCGCCACGCCCTGCTCGGCGAAGTAGGCGAACGTCTCCCTGGCGTCGGGGCGCACCTGCTCGGTCAGCGTCACGAGCCCGGCCGGGGTGAGGTCGTCCGGCAACTCCGTCTCGGTGAGCGGCTGCGGGCTGCGGGCGATCATCACGACGCGGCGGCCCGAGGCGGCCAGGTGGGCGACCTGCTGACGGATGCCGTCGCTGGGCGGGCCGTCGCCCGGCCGGCTGCCGCTGGTCGCGCAGTGAGCGAGCAGCACCTCGGGGGCTCCGAGCACCCAGGTGTCGTGTCCCTCGAAGGTGGCCGCGCTCCACTTGCGGGTCGAGTTGAAGGCGACGCTGTGGGTGCGGGTCCAGCCGGGGGGGGCGATGGCGCGACCGATGGCCAACAGGGTGCCGTTGGCGAACGGGTCGTCGGCGATCGCTCCGAGCGCTTGACGGGTGGCGTCGGCGTCGGCGTCGGCCTCGCGACGCGGCAGCGGGTGCAGCTGCTCGAACGCGATGTCGCCGATCGTGAGGGTGCCGGTCTTGTCGACGCAGACGACGTCGACCCGGGCCAGGCCCTCGACCGCCGGAAGCTGCTGCACGAGCACCTGCTGGCGGGTCAGCTGAACGGCCGAGAGGAGGAAGGCGACCGAGGTCAACAGCACCAGGCCCTCGGGCACCAGCCCGACCACGCCGGCGGCCGAGCGGATGACCACCTCGCGCCAGCCCTGCTCACCGACGGCGCGCCACTGCGACCACAACGCGACGGGCAGGGCGATGACGATGACCCAGGTGATGTACCGCAGCAGGGTGTTGACCGAGTCCTGGATCTCCGACCTCGTGCGGGTGAAACGGCGGGCATCGGCCGCGATCTTGTTGACGTAGGCGTCGGCTCCCACCGCCCTCGCGCGGTACCGGCCCGAGCCGGACACGACGGTGGTGCCCGAGCGAACCTGCTCACCGGCGGCGTGTGGCACGGGGTCGGCCTCACCCGTGAGGTTCGACTCGTCGAGCTCGAGCCCGTTCGCGCTGGTCAGGGGGCCGTCGGCGGGCACCTCATCGCCGGTGCGCAGCTCGATGAGGTCGTCGAGCACGACCTCGCTCGTCGGCACGTCGATGATCTGACCGTCGCGCACCACTCTCGTCGTGGGGGAGTTCAGCAGCGCGAGCCGGTCGAGCTTGCGCTTGGCGAGGTACTCCTGCACGATCCCGATCGCCGAGTTGAGCACGAGCACGCCGCCGAAGAGCCCGTCTGCGAACGAGCCGGTGACCATGACGAGCACGAAGAGGGCGCCGAGGATGGCGTTGAACCGGGTCAGCACGTTGGCCCGGAAGATCTCCGCCAGCGAGCGCGACGTGCGTTCGGTGAGGGCGTTGACCTGGCCCCGGGCCACCCGGTCCGCCACCTCGGCGCTGGTCAGCCCCGTCTGGCGCTCGGCAGTGGTCTCACGGGCAGTCGTCACGACGACATCCTCGCCCACGACCACGCAGCGGTCCGGGATGCCGGTGGGCCGCGGGGATCGGACCGTGGCGGGGTTTGGTGGGGTCGTGGGGGCATCTGGCCGCGGGGATCGGACCGTGGCGGGGTTGTCGGCGTGGATGCCGGTGGGGCCGCGGGGATCGGACCGTGGCGGGGTTTGGTGGGGTTGGTCCCGGCATCCGGCCGCGGGGATCGGACCGTGGCGGGGTTTGGTGGGGTCGGGGGCGGCATCCGGCCGCGGGGATCGGACCGTGGCGGGCATCGGGGTGCTGGGACGCGCGCCCCCGCACCACGGGGCGCGAGATGCGGGAGTGCGCCTGCGTCGATTCGTGACAGGATGACCTCCGTGTCAGAGTCGAAGAATCGTGCCCGCGCCACAGCGGCGTCCTACTCGATCACCATGCGCATCCACGCCGGCACCGATCCTGCCGTCATCGGGGCGCTTGCGATGAAGGTGGCCGACGGAGGTGGCATCACCACCGCCCTCGACATCGTCGACTCCCACCCCGACCGACTGGTCATCGACCTCACCTGCTCGGCGTCGAACGCCGACCACGCCGGCGAGATCGTCGACGCGGTCGAGACGCTCGAAGGTGTGCACGTGCACAAGGTCAGCGACCGCGTGTTCCTGCTCCACCTCGGCGGCAAGATCAGCGTCGAGAGCAAGGTGCCCATGCGCAACCGGCAAGACCTCGCGATGGCGTACACGCCCGGTGTCGGCCGCGTGAGCCAGGCTCTGTTCGAGCACCCAGAAGATGTGGGCCGCCTCACGATCAAGGGCAACTCGGTCGCGGTCGTCACCGACGGCACTGCCGTGCTGGGCCTCGGCGACATCGGCCCGATGGCCGCGCTACCCGTGATGGAGGGCAAGGCGGCGCTGTTCAAGCGGTTCGCCGACATCGACGCTTGGCCGATCTGCCTCGACACCAAAGACGTCGACGAGATCGTGCGCACCGTCGAGCTCATCGCGCCCGGCTTCGGAGGCATCAACCTCGAGGACATCTCCTCGCCCCGCTGCTTCGAGGTCGAGGCGAAGCTGCGCGAGCGGCTCTCGATCCCGGTGTTCCACGACGACCAGCACGGCACCGCCATCGTCGTGCTCGCAGCGTTGACCAACGCCCTGCGGCTCATCGACAAGCCGCTGCCCGACGCCAAGATCCTCGTCTCGGGTGGCGGGGCCGCCGGCTCGGCGATCGTGCAGCTGCTGCTTGCGGCCGGCGCGGTCGACGTCACCGTGTCTGATCGGGCCGGACTGCTCAACAAGGCCGATGACACTCTCACCCCGGCGTGGAAGAGCCTGGCCGAGAAGACCAACCCCCGCGGGCTCACTGGCACGCTCCGTCACGGCCTGCAGGGAGCTGACGTCTTCATCGGCGTCAGCGCCCCCAACATCATGGATGCCGACTGGATCGACGAGATGGGCGAGAAGCCGATCGTGTTCGCCCTGGCCAACCCCGACCCCGAGGTCGACATCTACCTCGCCACGCAGAAGGCGACCGTCACCGCCTCCGGTCGCAGCGACTACCCCAACCAGATCAACAACGTGCTGGCCTTCCCCGGGGTCTTCCGCGGGCTGCTCGACGCACGGGCCACCGACGTCACGACCGAGATGCTGATCAAGGCGGCCGAGGCCATCGCCTCGGTGGTCACCGACGAACAGCTCAACGCGAACTACATCATTCCCAGCGTCTTCCAGCCCGACATGGCCAAGACCGTCGCGAAGGCCATTGTCGACTGCGTGCCCAAGGCGCCGGCGGCCAAGTCGGCGGCCACGAGCGCCATCGACTGAGAAGGGCTGTTCGTCCGAGATCCGCACGTCTGAGATCTGCACGTCTGAGAACCGCACGTCCGTGAGGCCAGCATGACCCAGCACGACCGGCCTGCCCAGCGCTACGCCCTCGACGGGCGCCGCGCGTGGGCGGTTTGGGGTACGGCGATCTTGGTGTACGTGCTCGCCGTCTTCCACCGCACCTCGCTCGGGGTGGCCGGTCTGGATGCCGCTGAACGCTTCGGTATCAGCAGTGCCCAGCTCTCGACCTTCACCATCGTGCAGGTCGCCATCTATGCGGCGATGCAGATTCCGGTCGGGGCGCTGCTCGACCGGTTCGGGTCGAAGAAGCTGCTCGGGGTCGGCCTGACCCTGCTCACGGTGTCGCAGTTCGCGTTCGCCTTCGTCGACTCCTTCGAGGCCGCGCTCGTCTGCCGGGTGCTGCTGGGCATGGGTGACGCGATGGTCTTCATCTCGGTGCTGCGTCTCGTGGCGCTCTGGTTCTCACCGCGCCGCACGCCCATGGTCACCCAGATGACGGGCCTGCTCGGTCAGATCGGGGCGCTGGCCGCGGCCGGGCCGCTCGCGTTCTCGCTGCACCGGTTCGGCTGGACCCCCTCGTACGCTGTGGCGTCGTCTCTCGGTGTCATCTCCGGCATCCTGCTCGTCATCGTCGTCAAGGACAGCCCGTACGCCGACCAGCGCCGCGACGAGCTGCGGTTGCGCGCCATCGCCCGCACCCTGAAGCAGGCCTGGCTCGTGCCCGGCACCCGGCTCGGTCTGTGGTCGCACTTCACGTCCCAGTTCTCCGCGAACATGTTCACGATGCTGTGGGGCTTCCCGTTCCTCGTCGCGGGGGAGGGGCTCTCGGAGGCGACGGCGAGTGTGCTGCTCATGGCGATGACGGCGACGGCCATGGTCTCCAGCCCGATCATCGGCACGATGACGATGCGCTTCCCGTTCTCTCGAAGCACGTTGGTGCTGGGCATCGTCGCGGCCGCGATCGTGGCGTGGACGACGGTGTTGCTGTGGCCCGGTCGGGCACCCACCTGGATGCTGGTGATCCTGGTCGTGGTGATCGCCGTGGGGGGCCCCGGCTCGATGATCGGCTTCGACCTGGCGCGCACCTTCAACCCTCCGACCCGCATCGGCAGCGCCTCCGGCATCGTCAACACCGGGGGGTTCATCGCGACCCTCGCTGGCGTCGCGATGGTCGGCATCGTGCTCGACCGCGTCGCCCCGGGCGGCCCTTCCACCTGGGACGTCGACGCCTTCCGGGTCGCGATGACGGTGCAGTATCCGGTGTGGGCCCTGGGCCTGGTGATGATCCTGCGGTTCCGTCGTCGGGCTCGCCGGGCGGCGCTCGCGGCCGACCCCGACGGGTACGCCGACATCAAGGCCGGCAAGCCGGTCACCTTCCACTGAGCGCCGGCCCAGCGGCATCCTCGACCGGCCACCCAGCTGCATTGACGCAACACACCGAGCAATCACCAACTCACCGGGTTGTTACCCGGTGAGTTGGTGGTTACTCGGTGTGTTGGCGGGATGGGGCCTCAGGCGTCGCCGACCGACAAGGCCTCGGCCTCGACCCGCGAGGTGACCGGCTCGGCGCCGTGGCCGGGCTCGGCGTCGAGGATGCGGAAGATGCTCTTCGCGGTGAGCAGCACCAGCACGGCGAGCACCACGGCGCCCGAGCCGACCCAGAACGGGAGGTGGATCGACTTCTCGCCGAGCGTGCCGGCGAGCCAGGGCGCCACGGCCCCGCCGCCGAAGCGCACGAAGCTGTAGGCGGCCGAGGCGACACCACGCTCGACGGGGGAGATCTTCATGACGGTCTCGGTGATGAGCGTGTTGTTCACCCCGAGGAAGGCTCCGGACAGCACGACCCCGACCACGAGCACGGTCTTGCTGTCGGTGCCGAGTGCCATCGCGGCGAGAATGACCGCGAAGCCGAGCAGAGCGCCAGAGATGGCGGCCAGAGTGCCCACCTTGCGCTGGATCCACGGGGCGACGAACACGGAGGTCAGGGCGAGCAGCAGGCCCCAGCCGAAGAAGATGAAGCCGATCTGCTGCGCCCCGAGGCCCAGGGGGAACGGGGTGAAGGCGAGCAGGGTGAAGAAGCCGAAGTTGTAGAGCAGCGCGGTGATGCCGACGGTGAGCAGCCCGCGGTG
The DNA here is from genome assembly GCF_001758225.1 of Humibacillus sp. DSM 29435. Lineage (GTDB taxonomy): Bacteria > Actinomycetota > Actinomycetes > Actinomycetales > Dermatophilaceae > DSM-29435. The sequence continues at coordinate 301,953 of NZ_MAST01000001.1, forward strand.
ACCCAGCGCTCGCAGCGGGGCCGTCAACGAGGTCGTCTGCGGTGACCTCGGGGTCTTCGGGAGGCTGGTGGCGGTGGCGATGAAGGCGACGGCCATGAGGATGGCGACGCCGAAGAACGGCCAGCGCCACGAGATGCTGCCGAGCCAGCCGCCGAGCAGCGGGCCGGTGGCGATACCGACGCCCAGCGCGGCCTCGTAGAGGATGATCGCCTGCTTCACCGAGCCGGATGCCGCGTTCACGATCGTTGCGAGGGCGGTGGCGATGAAGAGCGCGTTGCCGAGGCCCCAGAGCGCACGGAAGGCCACGATGCCGCCGATGGTGTCCTGGCTGCCAGCGAACGCGGCGCCGATGATGATCAGGGCCAGCCCGACGAGCAGGGTGCGCTTGGCGCCGATACGGCTGCTGACCCATCCGGTGCCGAGCATCGCGACGCCGGTGACGGCGAGGTAGCTGGTGAACAGCAGTGACACCTGGGAGGGGCTCGCACCGAGCTGGTCGGCGATCGGCTTGAGGATGGGGTCGACGAGCCCGATCCCCATGAAGGAGATCACGGAGGCGAAGGCGACTGACCAGACGGTCTTGGATTGACGCAACATGCGACGGTCATCCGTCCTTTCAGGAGGTGGTGTGGTCTGTGGCTTCGGTAGCGGCCCGAAGCAGCTCGTTGATGACCTCGACGGCGACGCGCATCCGGTCACGGCCGGTGTCGTCGAGCTGGTCGAGCGCGGGGGCGAGCACGGCGAGGCGAGCCCGTCGCACCCCGGCGAGGGCGGCCTGGCCGGCCTCAGTGAGTGAGACGACACTGGCCCGCGCGTCGTCGGGGTCGCCCTCACGGCGCACCCAGCCGGCGGCCTCCACCTTGTGCAGCTGGGTGGTGATGGTGGGCTGGCTGCTGTGGTCGGCGGCGGCGAGCACACTGACGCGTGACGGGCCGAGCTCGTCGACCAGGGCGAGCAGCCGGGCCTGCGCGAACGGCACGTCGAACGAGGCATTGCGGCTGGCCCAACGCGAGAGGCGCGCGGCCGAGCGCAACAGGTCGTTGCCCAGGCTGTCGGTCTCGATCACCAGATCAAGATACATAGATAATCTATGTATCGCAACCGGCCGCCGTCGGAGAGAGGGGTGGGGCGAGCCGGGTCAGGGCAGGAGGGCGTCGGCGATCTCGGTCAGGTGGTCGAGGTCGGCGAGGTCGAGCACCTGCAGGTACATCCGCTCGGTGCCGACCGCCGCGAAGGCGGCCAGCTTCTCGGCGATCTGCTCGCCCGTACCGGCCAGGGAGTTCTCGCGCAGGTCATCCAGGTCACGCCCGATCGCCGCCGCCCGACGCCGCAGGGTCGCGTCGTCGTTGCCGAGGCACACCGCCTGGGCCGAGGAGTAGACCAGGTCGCCGGGGTCGCGGCCGTGTTCCTGCGCCATCTCGCGAACCCGGGCGAACAGCTCTCCGGTCGCGGCGGCGGGCTGGAACCCGGCGTTGAACTCAGCGGCATACCGAACGGCGAGCGAGGGGGTGCGCCGCTTGCCCCCGCCGCCGATGATGATCGGCACCCCGCCGGCCTGAACCGGCTTGGTCAGGCCGGGGGAGTCGACCACGGGGTAGTGGGCGCCCGCGTGGCTGAAGGTCTCGCCGGGTCGGGTCGCCCAGAGGCCGGTGATCACCGCGAGCTGCTCCTCGAGGCGGTCGAAGCGCTCGCCGACCGCCGGGAACGGGATGCCGTAGGCCTCGTGCTCGGCCTCGTGCCACCCGGCGCCCAGGCCGAGCTCGACCCGGCCGCCGCTCATCTGGTCGACCCCGGCGACCTGGATCGACAGGGGCCCGGGCAGCCGGAAGGTGGCCGAGCTGACCAGCGTGCCCAGCCTGATGGTGGTCGTGTCGCGAGCCAGCCCGGCGAGGGTGGTCCAGGCGTCGGTCGGCCCAGGCCCACCGTCGCCGCCCATGTGCAGGTAGTGGTCGGAGCGGAAGAAGCCACTGAAGCCGAGCTGCTCGGCGGCAAGCGCCACGGCGAGCAGCTCGTCGTAGGTCGCGCCCTGTTGGGGCTCGGTGAAGATGCGCAGGTCCATGAGCCCATCCTGCCCCCCCCGGGACGCGGGGGAGCGCGGGGGAGCGCGGGCGGCTCAGTGACCCTGTGGCATCGCCCAGCGCGCTGTTGACAGTCCCTGCTCGGTGGCGCGCACGATGGCCTCGCCGATGACCCTCTCGGCCGCCGCGCAGTCGGCCCAGTCGGAGGCCTCGACGAACTTGCCCGGTTCGAGGGTCTTGTAGTTCTCGAAGAAGTGCTGGATCTCATCGAGCGTGAAGCGGCTGATATCGCCGAGGTCCTGAAGGTGCTCGGTGCGCGGGTCGACCGGCACGCACAGCACCTTGTCGTCGCCGCCGGAGTCATCGGTCATGTGGAAGATACCGACGGGACGCGCCTTCACGACGACACCCGGGAAGAGCGGCTCGGGCAGCAGCACCAGGGCGTCGAGCGGGTCGCCGTCCTCGCCGAGGGTGTCCTCAATGTAGCCGTAGTCGGCCGGGTAGGCCATCGGCGTGAAGAGGTAGCGGTCGAGGCGCACCCTGCCCGTCGCGTGGTCGATCTCGTACTTGTTGCGCTGGCCGCGCGGGACCTCGATGGTGACGTCGAACTCCACGTCTTCCCCTTCGTGTGTGCCCTGTGATGGCTTCCCGGTCGTCGCGATGACGACCGGCCCTGCCCACATCAGGCTGCTGCTGACAGAATCTCCCGCGACAGTGTGGCAGCATGCCCCGGCCGTTGGCGAACGTGCCGGCCCGAGACCAAGGAGGGAGGTGGCCCGATGAAGCGTGCCTGGGCCGCTCTCGCTGCCGTCGGGGTGCTCGTCGCCGGGTACGCCGCTCTCGACGCCGCCGACCTCGCCCCTGGACTGCTGACGACGGCCCCAGCCCCGCCACCCCCACCCACCGAGACCCCCGGAACCCGCACCCTGCCGCTCGTTCCCCAGCCCACCCCGACCACCTCGGCCGGGATGCCGCTGCCCCCGCTCAGCGGTGCCTCCGCAGCACCCGACGTGGCCGGCATCCGGGGCAGGCTCGGGCCGGTGACGGCGCTGCCCGCCCTGTCCGACTCCTCCCTGGTGGTGCGCGACGGCCAGACCGGTGACGTGCTCTACGACCGCGACGGTGACCTGCTGCGCACCCCCGCGTCGACCACGAAGCTGCTCTCCGCAGCCTCCATCGGGCAGACCTTCGCGCCGGGCGCCACGCTGCGCACCCGCGTCGTGGCCGGGGTCGGCCCGAGCGAGATCGTGCTCGTGGCCGGCGGAGACTCGCTGCTTGCTCCCGGCAAGGGCGACCCCAACGCTGTGGCCGGCCGGGCCGGGCTGGCCGACCTCGCCGGGCAGGTGGCGAAGAGCCTCAAAGCCAAGGCGCTGACGTCGGTGACCCTCTCGGTCGACACCACCTATGCCGCCGGGCCGCCCGTGGCCCCGACCTGGGGAGCCGGCTTCCGTCCGCTCGGCATCACCGCCGCCGTCGCGATGCTGGGCCGCTCCGACCAGCGAGAGACGGCCGGCAAGGCGTCGCCCGCCGACCCGGTCGCATCGACTCGCGACCTGTTCGCGAAGCGACTGCGCGAACGCGGCCTCCAGGTCACAGTGTCGACGAAACCCGCAAAGCCTCGGGTCGAGACCGACGGCGCCTACGGCAGCGTCGAGTCGGCGCCCGTGCGCGACCAGCTCGCCCTGGCCATCACCGACTCCGACAACGCGTTGACCGAGATCCTGGCCCGGCAGGCGGCGTTCCGCTCGGGCATCGACACCGACGCCGCCGACGGGTTCGCCCGCACCGGAGCGTGGGTGGTCTCGAAGGTGGGCTCGCTCGGTCTCGCGACGAAGGGCATCGTGCTGCGAGACGGCAGTGGTCTCTCCCGCGAGAACCGGGTCACCGCCAACCTGCTCACCGAGCTGCTCGTGCTCGGCTACGACGGCCGGCACGCGGTGCTGCGCGCCGCCCTCGACGGCCTCCCGATCGCCGGCCTCACCGGCACGCTCGCCGACCGCTTCGACGGTGGCGCCACCCGCCCCGCGGCCGGCCGGGCCCGGGCCAAGACGGGCACCCTGACCGGCGTCAGTGCGCTCGCCGGCAGTGTCGTCGACGACGACGGACGGCTGCTCGTGTACTCGGGCCTGGTCGCCGGGGCGGGAACCAACGAGGCCCGGGCAGCGTTGGACCGTTTCGTAGCCGTGATCGCCTCGTGCGGATGCCGCGCAGTCCCCTGAGGGTGCAACGGCGCGGGGAGCACGACCGCTGGGTATGAAAGCGTGGAGACCGTGACGTCCCGAATCCTCGGCTCGTCGAGCGGGTGTGATGCACGACCAAAGGGGCTGGCATGACCGAGACGACCGTCGCGAACGATCCATCCGCGGGGCGGTCGCACGGGGCGGAGCGGGGCAGCACGGTAGCCGTTGGCGCGTCCCGGTCGGCCTACGTCGACTACGCCTTCGCGAAGAAGACCGGCCGCACCCTCGTCAAGGCCGGTCCTGCGGTGACGAGCGCCGAGGCGAACGACATCGTCGCCGACCTGCGCGCGGCCGCGGCCGAGGCCACCGCCCCGGTGGCCGAGACGAGCGACCTGCACGCACCGGACGGGGCTCCGGCCGCGCTCGTGGTCGACCGCCCGGGCTGGATCAGTGCGAACGTCGACTCCTTCCGGGCGCTGCTCGACCCGGTCGTCGACAAGCTGGCCGCCACGGGCAAGTCGTCACCTAGCCCGGCAGCGGCCGCGATCGGCGGCAAGGTCACCGGGGCCGAGATGGGTGGCCTGCTCGCGTTCTTGTCGAGCAAGGTGCTCGGCCAGTACGACCTCGCGCCCGGAGGCACCCCGCGACTGTTGCTCGTCGCGCCCAACATCGTCGCCACCGAGCGCAAGCTGCAGGTCGACCCGCACGACTTCCGGCGCTGGGTCGCGATGCACGAGGAGACCCACCGACTCCAGTTCACCGCCGTGCCGTGGCTGCGTGACCACCTGGTCAACGAGTCGCAGGGGCTCGCGGTCGACCTCGCCCCGACACCCGAAGACCTGACCAAGCGTTTCGAGCACCTGACCCGCAACATCTCCGACGTGTTCAGCTCTGGTGAAGGGATCGCCCAGCTGTTCGCCACCCCGGAGCAGAAGGCCCGGATCGCCCGGCTCACGGCCGTCATGTCGCTGCTCGAGGGCCACGCCGACGTCGTGATGGACGACGTGGGCCCCAGGGTCATTCCCTCCGTCGCCGAGATCCGCCGCAAGTTCGACCAGCGGCGCACCGGTGCGGTCGGGATCGACCGCATCCTGCGCCGTCTCCTCGGTCTCGAGGCCAAGATGCGTCAGTACCGCGACGGTGCCGCCTTCGTGCGGGCCGTCACCGACCGGGTCGGCCGCGACGGCTTCAACGCCGTGTGGCACTCGGCCGAGTCGTTGCCCCAGCCCGCCGAGATCCTCGACCCTGCCGCGTGGGTGCGGCGGGTGCACGGATGAAGGGCGGGCCTGAGATGGCTGGTCCTGACCCGGCCGTGGCCGCCACCCGCCTCGCGGTGCGTGAGCACTTCGCCGACGTTCCCGAGGGAGCCCTGCTGCTCGTCGCCTGCTCCGGCGGCACCGACTCCATCGCGCTGGCGGCGGCGCTCGCCTTCGAGGCCCCCCGCGCCGGTCTGCGCTGCGGGGCCGTGGTCGTCGACCACGGCCTCCAACCGGGGTCTGACGACGTGGCCGACGAGGCCGCCACGCTCTGCCGCGAGATGGGCCTGACGCCCGTGGAGGTGGTCACGGCGCAGGTGCGAACCACGGGTTCGGGGCTCGAGGCCGATGCCCGCACGGCCCGCTACGCCGCCATCAACGCTGCCGCCGACCGGCTCGGGGCCGCGCTCGTGCTCGTCGGTCACACGCGCGACGACCAGGCCGAGCAGGTGCTGCTCGGGCTCGCGCGCGGCTCGGGGGCGCGCTCGCTCTCCGGGATGCCGGTGCGCCGCGACCGGTTCGTTCGGCCGCTGCTGGCCCTGCCTAGGGCCACGACCCTGGCGGCGTGTGCGGCCTACGGCATCGAGCCGTGGGAGGACCCCCACAACAGCGACGACTCGTTCCGGCGGGTTCGGGCGCGTCGGCTGCTCGCGACCCTCGAGGCCGACCTCGGCCCCGGCTTCGGAGCGGCGCTCGCCCGCAGCGCCGACCTGCTGCGCGAAGACGCCGACTACCTCGAGACCCTCGCCGTCAGGGCGCGAGCCGACCTTCCCGACGCCGATGGCCACCCGGGGGTCGACCTCGACGCGCTGGCCGCCCTGCCGCGGGCCATCCGCACCCGCGTGTGGCGTCTGCTCGCCGCCGAGGCCGGTGCCCCGCTCGCCGATGTGAGCGCGGCCCACGTCGAGTCGCTCGATGCCCTGCTCACCTCGTGGCACGGTCAGGGGCCGCTGCACGTGCCCGGTGGCATCGCCGTCGCGCGCGACCGGGGCACGATCCGGTTCACGCCGTTGCGCGACCCGGCGAACGCCTGAACCCGACTGACCCGGTAGGCCGCTTCCGGCATCCGGCAGCCGGCCTAGCAGGTCGCAAACCGGGTCGCCAACCGCGTCGCCAACCGGGTCGCAAACCGAGTACGTGACCCAGCCAAGGGTGCGGCCTGAGGGATCTCAGGCCCCGCGTGGCGGGCGAGGCTGCAGCACGCTCTGACACCACCGCCTGACGAGCCGACGGCGGGTGGGGTTGAATGGTCACGCCCACTGCCTGTCCCGCACCACCTGCCCAGCCAAGGAGTCGTTCGTGGACCACGAGCACATGGGAGACGACCTCGCAAAGGTTCTGCTCACCGAGGAGCAGATCCAGGCCCGGCTCGGTGAGCTGGCGGTCGACATCTGGCGCGACTACGAAGGCAAGGACGTACTGCTCGTCGGCGTGCTCAAGGGCGCCGTCGTGGTGATGGCCGACCTCATGCGGGCCCTTCCCGGCACCGTGCCGATGGACTGGATGGCGGTCAGCTCGTACGGCTCCGGCACGAAGAGCTCAGGGGTCGTGCGCATCCTGAAGGACCTCGACGCCGACATCACCGGAAAGCACGTGCTGATCGTCGAGGACATCATCGACTCGGGGCTGACCCTGTCGTGGATCAAGGCGAACCTCGAGTCGCGCAACCCGGCCTCGGTCGAGATCTGCACGCTGCTGCGCAAACCCGACGTCGTCAAGGTCGACATCCCGGTGAGGTACGTCGGCTTCGACATCCCCAACGAGTTCGTTGTGGGCTACGGCCTCGACTACGCCGAGAAGTACCGCAACCTGCGCTGCGTCGGCACCCTCGCCCCCCACGTGTACGAGTGAGACGACAGGCGGCCTCGTCATGACCTTCTCGATCGTGGCCCGCCAGGGCGAGGCCTACGGTGTCGCCGTCGCCAGCAAGTTCCTCGCCGTCGGCGCGGTCGTGCCCGCGGCGGTCAACGGGGTCGGAGCGGTGGCGACCCAGGCCTCCGCTCGCGTCGCCTACCTCGACGAGCTGATCGGGGCGCTGCGCTCAGGCGAGGCCGCCGACGACGCGCTCGCGGTGGCCACCGTCGCCGACGACGAGAGCGCGACGCGTCAGGTCGGGGTGGTCGGGCAGAGCAGCGCCGCGACCTTCACGGGCGCCGACTGCCTCTCCTGGGCGGGCGGCACCGCGCACGACGAGGGCGAGAGCGCCTACGCCATCCAGGGCAACATCCTCACCGGGCCCGAGGTGGTGGCGGCGATGGAGTCGGCCTGGCGCGCGTCGGCCGGTCGACCGTTCGCGCAGCGGCTCCTCGCGGCGCTGGTGGCCGGCGACGACGCCGGCGGCGACTCGCGCGGGCGTCAGAGTGCGGCGATGTATGCCGTGGAGCCCGGTGCGGGCTACGACGCCTGCGGTGTGCTGGCCGACCTGCGCGTCGACGACCACGGCGACCCGGTGGGTGAGCTGACCCGGCTGCTCTCCGAATGGGAGATGTACTTCGGCCGGCCCGAGAACGTGCAGCCGCTTCACGCTGATCTCGCCGAGGAGGTTCGCGGCCTGCTCGCCGATGCGGGCTACGTGGCCGACGACCTGCCGGTCGCCCTGGCCGACTGGGCCGGGCACGTCAACTACGAGACCCGGCTGAGCCCCGACGGCATCGACTCCCGCGTGCTCGAGGCTCTGCGCGCCACCCGAGCCTGACCCGGCCCGAAGCTGAGCGAACCTGATGAACCGGGTTCAGCCGGCCTGGCTGGTCGTGGTGATGTGGCACGAGTTCGTCACGACGAGCACGAATGCGGAACACTGGTGACAGGCCGGACGTTGTGCCGGTGGATCAACTCATCTGACGAGCAGGAGGACCGGGGCCAACGGCCCCGCAGGTACATGGACGCTAAGCGGATACTACGCACACCCCTGGTGTGGATCTTGGTGCTCGTCGCCGCGCTCGTCTTCGGGATGCTCTTCTCCAGCTCGGGCCCGCCCCGCATCGACACGTCGGCGGCCATGAAGCAGATCACGTCGGGCAACGTCGAGTCGGCCAAGCTGCTCAACAACGAGCAGATGCAGCTGACCCTGAAGACGGCGTACACCTCTCCTGACGGCGAGGTCAAGGACGCCAAGAGCGTCTACGCCTACTACGTCGACGCCCGCGGAACCCAGGTGGTCGACGCCCTCAACAAGGCGGCTCCGCCCAAGGGCGTCACCGACCAGATCGACTCTCCCAGCTGGTTGAGCTCACTGCTGTCGTTCATGTTGCCGATCATCATCCTGCTCGGCCTGTTCTGGTTCCTGATGGGCCGGATGCAGGGCGGGGGCAACAAGGTGATGCAGTTCGGCAAGTCCCGAGCCAAGCTCGCCAACAAAGACACTCCGAAGGTCACCTTCGCCGACGTCGCCGGCTGCGACGAGGCGATCGAGGAGCTCGACGAGATCAAGGAGTTCCTGCAGGAACCCGCGAAGTTCCTCGCCGTCGGGGCCAAGATCCCCAAGGGCGTGCTGCTCTACGGCCAGCCCGGAACGGGCAAGACGCTTCTCGCGCGCGCTGTCGCCGGTGAGGCCGGCGTGCCGTTCTACTCCATCTCCGGTTCCGACTTCGTCGAGATGTTCGTCGGCGTGGGCGCGAGCCGCGTGCGCGACCTGTTCGAGCAGGCCAAGGCCAACGCGCCCGCCATCGTCTTCGTCGACGAGATCGACGCTGTCGGCCGGCACCGTGGCGCCGGCATGGGCGGCGGTCACGACGAGCGTGAGCAGACCCTCAACCAGCTGCTCGTCGAGATGGACGGCTTCGACGTCAAGACGAACGTCATCCTCATCGCGGCGACCAACCGGCCCGACATCCTCGACCCGGCCCTGCTGCGCCCGGGTCGCTTCGACCGCCAGATCGCCGTCGACAGCCCCGACATGATCGGCCGGCACCGCATTCTCGAGGTGCACTCGCAGGGCAAGCCGATGGCCGGCGACGTCGACCTGCTCGCGGTGGCCCGTCGTACGCCCGGGTTCACCGGCGCCGACCTGGCCAACGTGCTCAACGAGGCCGCGCTGCTGACCGCCCGCAGCGACAAGAAGATCATCGACAACTACGCCCTCGACGAGGCGATCGACCGTGTCATCGCCGGCCCGCAGAAGCGCACCCGCATCATGTCGGCCAAGGAGCGCAAGATCACGGCTTATCACGAGGGTGGCCACGCCCTCGTCGCTGCCTCGCTCAACCACACCGACCCCGTCACCAAGGTGACGATCCTGCCGCGCGGCCGGGCCCTCGGCTACACGATGGTCATGCCGCTCGACGACAAGTACTCAACGACGCGCAACGAGATCCTCGACCAGCTGGCCTACGCCCTCGGCGGGCGAGTCGCCGAGGAGATCGTCTTCCACGAGCCCACGACCGGTGCCAGCAACGACATCGAGAAGGCCACCGGCATGGCCCGCAAGATGGTCACCGAGTTCGGCATGTCCGAGCGCATCGGAGCCATCAAGCTCGGCCAGAGCGACGGCGAGGTGTTCCTCGGCCGTGACATGGGCCACCAGCGTGACTACTCGGAGGAGATCGCCGCGATCGTCGACGCGGAGGTGCGCGGCCTGATCGAGGCCGCCCATGACGAGGCGTACTCGGCCCTCAACGCCAACCGCGACGTGCTCGACACCCTCGTGCTCGAGCTGCTCGAGCGCGAGACGCTCAACGCCCACGAGCTCGCCGAGCTGTTCAAGCCGATCACGAAGCAGGCGCCCCGCCCGACCTGGCTCTCGAGCCAGACGCGTCAGCTCAGCAACCGGCCTCCTGTGCTCACACCGGCTGAGATCGCCGCGACGCGCAACGGGCACGGCCCGACGCAGAACGGTCACCTGCCTCCGCCGGTCGCCCCCGACCGGAGCATGGAGGAGAAGATCGACGAGGCGGCCTCGGTGGGTGCGCACCCTCTGGCCGAGGAGCACCCCCCGGCCGAGATCGTCGAGGTGCCCGACGACCGGCCGGTCAACCCGGGCGAGCGGAGCTAAGACATGGCCGTCGACCAGGCGCGTGCCGAGGCAGCCGTTCGTGAGCTGCTGCTGGCCGTCGGGGAAGATCCAGACCGTGAGGGCCTGGTCGACACACCGGGTCGGGTGGCGCGGGCGTACGCCGAGATCTTCGCGGGCCTCGACATGAGGGCCGACCAGGTGCTCGACAAGACCTTCGAGATCGACCACCAGGAACTCGTCATCGTGCGCGACATCGAGCTCTACAGCACGTGTGAGCACCACCTGGTGCCGTTCCACGGGGTGGCCCACGTGGGCTACATCCCCAACAAGAGCGGACGGGTCACCGGCCTGTCGAAGCTGGCCCGCCTCGTCGACGTCTATGCGCGCCGGCCTCAGGTTCAGGAGCGGCTCACCTCACAGATCGCTGACGCCCTCGTCGAGCACCTCGACGTGCAGGGCGTGATCGTCGTCATCCAGGCCGAGCACCTCTGCATGTCGATGCGCGGCATCCGCAAGAGCGGCGCCAGCACGATCACGTCGGCGGTGCGCGGCCAGCTGCGCGACCCGGCCACTCGAGCTGAAGCCATGTCGCTGATGCTCCAGAGCAACCGGTGAGCGCCGGCGCTGCCGAGCTGCTCGCCCAGCGTGACCGCACCCTCGTCATGGGGGTCGTCAACGTCACCCCCGACTCCTTTAGCGACGGAGGCGAGTGGTTCGAACCGGTCGCCGCGCTGGGTCACGGTCGTGAGGTCTTCGAGGCCGGAGCCGACATCGTGGATGTCGGCGGCGAGTCGACCCGTCCCGGTGCCGAACGCCCCTCCGTCGAGGAAGAGCTGCGCCGGGTGGCTCCCGTCGTGTCCGACCTCGTCGAGCACGGTGCGGTCGTGTCGATCGACACGATGCGGGCCGAGGTGGCTCGCGTGGCCGTCGAGCTGGGTGCGGCCATCGTCAACGACGTGTCCGGCGGCCTTGCCGACCCCGAGATGGTTCCCTGGGTCGCGGAGGCAGGCGTGCCCTACATCGCCATGCACTGGCGCGGCCACAGCACGCACATGCAGTCGCGCGCCATCTACACCGACGTCGTCGGCGAGGTGCTCTACGAGCTGGGGGTGCGCCGCGACGAGCTGCTGGCCGCCGGGCTCGACGCTGAGCGGCTTGTGCTCGACCCCGGTCTCGGCTTCGCCAAGAATGCCGAGCACAACTGGGCCCTGATGGCCGCCCTTCCAGAGCTGCACGACCTCGGCCAGCCGATTCTGTTGGGCGCCTCCCGCAAGGCCTTCCTGGGCCGTCTGGGGCGGGCTGAGCACGATTCACCGAGGCCGGCTCCCGAGCGCGACCTCGAGACGACGGCGACGTCAGTGATGGCGGCCATGGCCGGCCTGTGGTGTGTGCGAGTGCACGACGTCGCCTCGACCGTGAGGGCCCTCGCAGTCGTCGAGACGGCCGTGCGCCACCTTCCCGACGAGGACGCCGCCCAGTGACAGACCCGACCCGCCCCACCGATCGCATCCTGCTACAGGGCGTCTCGGCGTTCGGTCACCATGGGGTGCTCGACTTCGAGAAGCGCGACGGCCAGACCTTCGTCGTCGACGTCGCTATGACTCTCGACCTCGCCCCGGCCGGCCGCTCTGACGCGCTCGAGACCACGGTCAGCTACGCCGAGGTCGCGACGGCGGTCGTCGAACGCATCACCGGTCCGTCGTTCGACCTCATCGAGAGGCTGGCCGAGGTGATCGCCGACGACGTGCTCACCCACGCCCTCGTGGATGCCGTCGAGGTCGCGGTGCACAAGCCGCAGGCTCCCGTCGGACACGCCTTCACCGACGTGCAGGTTCGGGTCGAGCGCTCGAACGCGCCCGCGGTGGTGCTTGCCCTCGGCTCGAACCTCGGCGACCGCGGCGAGACGCTGGCGGCAGCGGTCGGGTCGCTGAGGGGGCTCGCCGGGCTCACGGTCACGCGCGTCTCTCCGCTCGTCGAGACCGACCCCGTCGGTGGCCCGGAGCAACCGCCCTACCTGAACGCCGTGGTCGTCGGCCGGTCGACGCTGTCTCCTGCTGCCCTGCTGGCAGCGCTGCACGACATCGAGCACGACCACGGCCGGACGCGCGACATCCGCTGGGGTGCGCGAACCCTCGACCTCGACCTGATCGCGTTCGGACGACCCGGTTCCCGTCACGAGGTGCTCAGCGACGACCCGGCCCTGACGCTGCCTCATCCGCGAGCAGGGGAACGGGCCTTCGTGCTCGTGCCGTGGAGCGACGCCGACCCCATGGCCACCCTGCGGACCGCACCCGGCGTTGACGGCATCCGCCCGGTGGCCGGCCTCGTTGCGGAGCTCGACCGATCGGGTGTTCGCGCCGGCCCCGCGTGGGAGCAGCCGTGACCCCGCACGCCGGCGTCCGCGTCACCACGCTCGTGCTCGCGGGCCTGGCCACGACGGTCGTCGCCTGGCTCGGGCTGCGCATGCTCGCCGGCTCCAGCGTTCCCGAGCCGGGTCGGGTGGGCCTCGCGGCGATGCTCTTTCTCGGCGGAGGGTTGCTCGCGGCGGGCTGGCAGGTGCGTCAGGTTCGCGACGGCCGGGCCCTGTCCCACATCACCCCGCTACGGGCGGCCCGAACCCTCGTGCTGGGTCAGGCCGGAGCCCTCACCGGCGCCGTGCTGGTCGGCTGGTACGCAGCGAACGTGCTCGTGCTGCTGCCCGACAGCGACGTCGAGTCACAGCGCTCGCGGCTCTGGCTCTTCACGGCCCACGTCGTGGTGGCGCTGCTGCTGGCGGTCTGCGGGATGCTCGTGCAGCGGTGGTGTCGACTGCGTCGGCGCGACGACGACGACGAGAACCTGGCCTGACACACATTCTCCTTGAGCCAAACGGCACTTCGCGCACGGACGCATGACGAGCGGGCAACTCGGTTCTCCGCCGAGCCGTCAGGAGCCGAGCTGGTCGAGCCCCTTCTCGAACCGGGCGAGGGCCGCGTCGACGTCGGTCAGCTTGTCGAGACCGAACAGCCCGATGCGAACCGTGGAGTAGTCGGCGGGCTCTCCGCACTGCAACGGCACGCCGGCCGCCACCTGAAGCCCGACCTGCTTGAACGCGGCACCGCTCTTGATCGCCGGGTCGTCGGTGTGCACGACGACGACGCTCGCGGCGGCGACGTCGGCGGCGGCCACCGAGGGCAGGCCCCGGTCCGCGAGGAGGGCGCGCACCCGGCGGCCCAGCTCGAGCTGGGCGTCTCGAGCCGTCTCGAGACCCAGGTCCAAGGTCTCGCGCATCGCCGTGGCGTTGTGGGCGAGAGCGTCGGTCGGCATGGTCGCGTGGTATGTCGCCTTGCCCTCCAGGTAGGCCTCGGCAACCCCCAGCCACACCTTGAGGTCGGCCGCGAAGCTCGACGACCGAGACGCCAGCACGGCCTCTCGGGCCGCGGTGCCCAGCATCACGTACCCGGCCGCCGGCGAGCCGCTCCAGCCCTTCTGGGGCGCGCTCACCAGCACGTCGACGCCGAGGTCGGCCATGTCGACCCAGAGGGCGCCCGACGCGATGCAGTCGAGCACCAGCAGCCCGCCGACCTCGTGCACGGCCTCCGCGAGCGCCCGCACGTAGTCGTCGGTGAGCAGCATCCCGGCCGAGGTCTCCACGTGAGGCGCGAAGACGACCGCCGGTCGCTCTGACCGGATCGCGGCAGCGACCTCCTCGATGGGCGCCGGAGCCCAGGCCGACTGGTGCCCGGTGTCGATGGGACGGGCCTGGCACACGGTCGCCGACTTCGCGATCGCGCCGGCGTCGAGGATCTGGGTCCAGCGGTAGCTGAACAGGCCGTTGCGCACGATGAGGCAGTGCTGGTCGGTGGCCAGCTGGCGCGCAACGGCCTCCATCGCGAAGGTGCCACCACCGGGCACGACGGCCACGGTCTCGGCGCCGTAGGTGGTCTTCAGCATGCCCAGCAGGTCTTGCATGACGCCGACGAAGCGCGCCGACATGTGGTTCAGGGATCGGTCGGTGAACACCACGGAGTACTCGAGCAGGCCATCGGGGTCGATCTCGTCGCGAGGAAGGTCCATGGGTCCAGCGTTTCACAGTGCCGTGAGGGCGGCCAGGCCGCCACTCGGCCGAGCCCTCGGAACGCCCGGCGATCCAGGTCGAGATCGGTGGTGACCCTGACAGTCAGCATGCGCTGGTTGTCCCAGGGCGCGAACAGCCTTGCGGCGTAGAGCAGCTCGCGGCTGCCGAAGGAGTGCACGTTGACCCGGCCGAAGGCGTGTTCGACGCCCACGAGCAGGATCGCTGCAACTGATGCGGTGATCAAGACGGCAATGAGGCCATGGACGCGCCGGCGGCAAGAGAGTGGGTGCCTGTGACTGGTCAGATGAGGTCGACGTTGAGTGACGGGAATGCCAGCCGATCCTCGTCGGTCGGTGCTGAGGGGCCGATGATCTCGGTTCGGAAGGTGACGCTCGTCCCGCTCCGCGCGCGAGGCTCCAGGGGTGTGAGCTCTTCGTCAGGGATGCCGCGACGGTAGGTCTGGGACCACGATCCGTCGTTGCGGTGGTTGTCGTGGATCAGTTCGCTGCTGAGGGCCGCGACCGTCGACATGCCCCGTCGCGGTAGGCCATCCGGGAGCAGGGGGGAGCCAGCAGGATCGGCGAAGCGCACATCGGCGGTGGCCATGACGGGCTTGCGGACGATCCGTCCATCGCTGTCTCTTCGGGTATCGGTGCCTCGACCGTCGTCATCGACAGTGACGCGCCCGTCGGCGTGGAGGATCACGGTGGCGTGGCCGGTTCGACTCTGACTGTGTGCCTCGTCGCTGGCGTAGGCCAGCACTTCGAGGATGAGGTGGCGCCGACCGCCGGCCGCGCCGGGTTGACCGAGTCGGCGCCTCACATCGGCAAGGTGTTCGGGATCGACGTCGCTCCTCCAGTCGTGCGTGGTGGTGGTGGTCCACGATGATCGCTCGCTCACCCTTCGAGCCTAGGTTCTGAACCGCCGAAGTCAGAGGCCGCGGGGGCTGTTTGAAATGGGGGGCGACCCGGTCGGGTCCGTTGATGGGGGTGCCCGCCTGGTTCGTGGCCGCTCAGGCCCGGTCCCGAACGACGTCGCCGGCGCGGCATGGAGGTCTTGGCAGTCACCTTCCTGGAGGACCCCGGTGCCGTTGCAGTCGTGGGTGTCGCTGCCGAGACCGGCCTGCGGACCGTTTTTGCCGACGTGGTGCGCTGGCGATGCGTTCGCCTCTTGGCCGAGTGAGACGAGCGGATGCCGCAGGGGTGTCTGTACAGGGCGACCTGGGCTGGAACCGTTTGGCCTATATCGGCATCCGGTAGGTATGACCTCTGGCCCGGTGCCCGACGACGTAATTCACCCCTTGCAGCGCCTGGAGCAGGCGCGGGACGACCTGGCCGAGCGCGAAACGGTCAACCATCGACTTCGCCTCGTGGGCGGATCGCTTCGGCGGGCAGAGGCCGTGCGCCGGCAGCTAGGTGAAGAGTTGGCGCGCGAGCAGCTCGACGTCGATCGCCTTCAGGGCCGGTCGGTCGCCCGGCTCTGGTCGGGGCTTCGTGGTTCACGAGCCACGGATCTTGAGCGCGAGAGCGTCGAGGCGGCTCAGACCGCCGCAGCCTACGACAAGGCCAGCGAGGGGGTCGAGACGCTTCAGGACGAGGTGGCCCGACTCACTCGGAGGGCAGCCCAGCTGGAACACGCAGATCGCGACTACGAGCTCGCCCTTGAAGCTTTGGCGACGGCCACGCCCACGCCTTTCGACGACACCACGGGGCCCGCGACCGACGCCGTCCGTGAGCTCGCTCGAATCCGTGAGAGCCGCGAGATCGAGCGGACCACCATCGTTGCCCGCTCGGCGCTGCAGAGTCTCGCGGCGGCGCAGGAGGTGCTGCGCCGCGCGAACTCCTGGTCAACCTTCGACACCTTCGGAGGCGGCGGTCTGTTCAGCTCCTCGATGAAGCACCGCCGTCTCGACGAGGCCCGCCTCTGTTTGCAAACGGCCGCCGATGATCTCAAGCGCTTGTCCACACTCATCGACGGGCAGTCGCACCCGTTGCCCGCGATGCCGGAGCTCACGACCCTGAACCGCACCATGGACGTCTGGTTCGACAACTTCTTCAGCGACATGAAGGTGTTGAACCAGATCCACCGATGCCGCGATGACATCGCTCGCTCTGTCGCTGCAGTCGAGAAGGTGCTGACCGTTCTGGACCGACGCCGTCGTGAGCTCCTGGCCGACGATGCGCCAGGCGGAATGAACCGCTGAACACCAGGAACCGGCTACAACCCATGAGATGGGGAAGACCGCTGCGGTCCATCACGCACGGTAAATATCGCCGCGGTGGCCGATCGCCAGGACGGTCACCGTTCGGGCGTGATCGTCGATGCGGTAGAGGATGCCGTAGGTGCCGCGTCGTGCGCTATGTCGGTCTGCCAGGGGTGGACGAAGCCGCTTACCCACGAGATGTGGGTTCTCGAGCAAGGGGCCGGTGATGAACTCGAAGGCAGCGGTGGCGGCGGCTTCTGGGAGATCTTCGGTGAGGTGGCGGCGAGCTGAGGAGACGATCCGCAGCTGATAGCGCGCGTCGGTCACGCCGAGTTCCGGCGTGAGCGCATCGCCGCCTCGAGCTCGCTCAGGGTCTCGACCCGGCCAGCAGCCAGGTCGGCTTCGGCGGCGGCAAGCTGCGTCATGAGGTCTCGGTCGGCAAGCACGGCGATAGTCTCCTCGAGCATCGCGAGGTCATCGGGCGCCACTAGGACGGCCGAGGGCTGGCCGTGCACGGTGACGGTCACTCGTTCGTGGTACTTGCTCACTCGGCTGACGACCTCGGAAAGGTGTGCCTTGGCGTTGGCCAACGGAATGCTCGTCATGGTCCAAAGTATGACCATAAATGACCGCTCGTATCCAGCGACACAACCTTCCGTGTCGCGGCAGATGAGTGCGCACCAAGGGGTCGTGATATCTTCGGATATCTAGGAGGTTCATCATGCCCGACGTCCTGATTCGCAAC
Organism: Humibacillus sp. DSM 29435; assembly: GCF_001758225.1. Taxonomy (GTDB): domain Bacteria; phylum Actinomycetota; class Actinomycetes; order Actinomycetales; family Dermatophilaceae; genus DSM-29435. The sequence goes on from NZ_MAST01000001.1 coordinate 319,363, forward strand.
TTCCCCGCCGAGGACCTCAGCCTGCTCGACGAGCAGGCCGCGCGACTCGGTCTCTCCAGGACCGAGTATTTACGCCGACACCTGCATCGGGAGGCCCGCCGCACGGCAGGGTCGGTAACCGCGAACGATCTTCGGGCGGTGGCCGAACTTCTTCCCGACCTGGCAGACGACACGATCATGTCCCACGCGTGGTCATGAGCTCGACCTGGCTCATCGACAAGTCCGCCCTCGTTCGGCTGGGTTCGAGCCCCGACGCTGAGCAATGGGCGAACCGGGTCGAGCGCGGCCTCGTCGCCATCAGCACGGTCACCCTGCTCGAGGTGGGCTTCTCGGCTCGGTCCGCGGTCGAGCTGTCCCGAGCCATGGGGTCACCGCCGTTGGCAGCGATGCCGGTGGAGTACCTGACCCCGGCGACCGAGGACCGGGCGGTGGAGGTTCAACGCCTGCTGGCAGAGCGCGGCCACCATCGCGCATCGTCTATCCCGGATCTGCTGATCGCCGCCGCCGCGGAACTGAACCAGCACACCGTCCTGCACCTGGACAAGGACTTCGACCTCATCGCCGAACTCACCGCCCAACCCGTCGAACGCCTCCGCATCGAGTAGCTTCTGCCCTCAAGCTCTCGCGGACCGCGGCATGAGCGGACGTAGGCGCGGTCTGCTGGATACTTTTCGCATGAGCGGCAGCGGGTGGATCACAGATGGTCCTTGACGCCATCACCGGCATCCTTGGCACATTCGCGTTCGTCCTCGTCGTGTACTGGCTCGCCCAGCGCAAGAGGCGTCGCGCTCCTCGACGAGCCAAGGCTTTTGCCTCCGGCGCCAAGGTGGCTGTACCGATCTGGTACGAGGACTTGGCGGGGCGTGAACTCACGAAGATGCCCATCCACCTCAACGGGGGCATGACCGTCATCTGCCAAGCGGGTCAACCGCTGCGGCAGGGCAAGGGACACCCGCTCCTGCTCGGCGACCTCGACACGTTCTGGGCACACAGCTTCCGCGATGTCGAAGAGGGCACGGCGGTGACCATCACGGACGAGGAAGACATCTGCTTCCTCGCGCAGCTGCCGTGGCCTCAGGGAGCGACGGTCATCGTGCTACTGGCGAAGTCCGACTGGTCGATCCTTCGTTCAGGGCCGCGGTAGTCAAGTCCCCGGTCCGGCTTTCACGCCGCCGGACGGTCGGCGCCACGGTCGGCGAACATCGCGTCCGACACGCGGCATGTCCAGTAAACGTCGCGTGCGCGCATGCGTTGCACCCGGCGCCTCGAGCCGGGTGTCACGCCGTTGTGGGTGGGTGGTCTGGCCAGGGGACCGCGTAGGCGTCGGGTCGGTTTGAACACACTCGCGCGTAGCGGAGGAGTTCGCGCACGATTCCGGCGTTGCCCATCGCCCAACCGGGGCGCGGCGCCAGGGTCGGGGGGTCTGCGCGGTGCTCGTTGTTCGACCATGCCGCTCCCGATCGGTCGATGGTGGCTCGGCTGGTGAGGTCGTCGACCAAGCGGTCAGCGAAGTCGAACGCATCTCCCCTTTCTACGATTCGGTCGAGTACGAGGGCGAGCACGCCCGCGGTCCCGCAGCATCGCCCGTTGTTGTCCCAGAACCCTGGCCGGATCCGCTGCGGCAACCCGGAGGTGGTGACGGTGTGCCAACACTGATCCGCCAATCGCTCCCAGCCGAGGTCGCCTGTGATCTGGGCCAGGAGCCGGAAGACCTGGGCGTTGCCAGTGGGCCCGTTGCACCAGCCCAAGCTGTATCGCTCGACGAGGTCAGGACGGTGCGGTGGGTCGGAGTGGGCCACCAGAAACCCATCGGGGCCGGCCTCGTTGCGGCCGACCACATCGGCAGCCCCCTCAAGCGCGATCTCGATCAGGTCAAGCCGTTTGGCGGCCTGCCCGATCGTCGCCAGCGCGTACACGATTCCGAGGGTTCCGTGCGCGATGTGGTGTGACCGTGGCGGGGTCGGTCGTACGGGCCAGTTCACTCCATGCGCCGTCCTGGTCGCAGCCTGCAGGTACGGGGTGACTGCGTCGACGGCCAGGTCGATATCGCCGGCATGGAGCGCGCCGAGGCCGATGCCGGCATTGCCGCCGAGCAGCTCGAACATCTGACCCCAGCGGCCGTTTTGGCACCGATCCCGCACCAGCCGTAGGGCCTGGCCGGCGGCCTCGTCCCTACCGATGGCGTGCAAGGTGAACCCGATACCGCTCAGACCGAAGTACAGCGAGCAGTCGGCAACCTCGGCCAGGCTCGCAGAAAGCACCTCACCCCCGCGGTCGACCGCATTCGCATACCCCGGGTCATCGAAGTGTGCGTGTGCCTCGTTCAGTGCCAGCAGGATGCCGGCCTGCCCGTGGTAGAGCGAGGGCTCAGACCAGTCAGCCCCATCGTGACCAAGGATCCAGTTGACCGCCGACCGTCCGAGTCGCTCGGCGCCCTCGGCCCTGTCCTTGCGATCAGAGCACGCCATCCCTTGACCGTATCTGCGAAAGCCTCTCGAGCAGTGGCGCGCTCATCAGCACGACCGCGCGGAGAGCAGCAAATCCGGTAGTCGCTGGTGTGGTCAGACGTCATCCTGACTGGCCATCGAAAACGGATCCGAATCGAACGTGTCACTCGCCCCGGCAGGAAGGGCCACGAAGGTGTTGACCCAGCGCTCCAGACTCATTCCCTTGGCAGCCTCCAAGCCCGCGAGCCCATGGGCGTGCAAGATCTCGCTTGCGGCCGACTCCATGTTGTACACGCGATGCTGGGCGTCCTTCTTGGAATCCTTGGGCCACGCGCGGCGGTAGGCCCTTCGGCCGGAGCGCAGGACCGCCTTCTCATCAGTCACCCGGAAGTCCCACCGACCGACAAAGGCAAGCATGTCAACTGGTTCGCCCTCGCCGTGGTCGTCCTCGAAGTCGCTCTCGGAATCGGAATCCTCCGTATCGAGGGCGAGCGGGAAGGAGCCACACCAGTCGAACTCCGCGTCGTTTAACGCGCCGGCGGCGGCCGTCAGTTGCCTGGCCGAGCCGATGTACGCGGCCATCTCCCGTTGATGGCCAGACCGGTCAAGGTTCAGTTGCGGGTGAGCTCGTAGAGCGTCGATGAGGGCTTCTGCCGCGTCCTCGTAGGATCGTCTCGCTTTCTTGGTCCACTGCGTCTCAACGTCGTCGTTATCCACGTTGCGGACGTTACCTGTCAGCCCACAGCATGGTCATGCACGTCCTCAAATCGGCATCGACCGTGTCAACGGACCGGTCCGACTGTGACTACCGATGCTGAACAGGGCGTGAGCGCACCGGCCCCGACGTTGCCGGCCGCGGAAGATGCGGCACAGTGGCGGTCATGACCCCAGATCTGGATGAACGGTTACGAGGGTCTGGCAATCTGGGCGTCGAGGCCCTGACGGACCTCGGTTGTGAGCTGGCTGAGGGTGGCCGGCTGGTTGAGGCCGAGGGCTGCTTTCGTCGGGCATCGGAGAACGGCTCGGCCAGGGCGTCGTTAAATTTGGGCAACTGCCTCGCCGAGCAACAGCGATGGCTTGAGGCCGTGACCGCTTTCGAAATCGCCATCAGCCGCGGTGACAGCGAAGCGTGGGTGAACCTCGGTTGGGTCCTCCACGAGCTCGGTGACCTGGCTGGCGAGATCCGGGCGTACCAGAGCGCCGAGGCAGCCGGGGAGAGTGGCGGCCCGCTCGGACTGGCGTTCGCTCTGCGGGAGCAAGGTGACCGGGACGCGGCCCTGGCCGCGGCGCAACGCTCTGCTGCGGCAGGAGACGAGACCGGCGCCGCTGTCGTCGCGTGCTGGCAATGGTGCACCTCGTTCGACCCCAGTTTGGAGCCTGCTCTGCGAGCAGGGGCAGAGCACTTCCCCTCCGCCCGGGCCGATCTCGCGGACTTGCTGATCGCGACAGGCCGTGTCGAGGAAGCCCGCCAGGTCCTCGAACATGGCATGAGTCTGGGCGAGCTCGAGAGCATGCTGCCTCTGGGCAACCTCTACGCCGACGTGCTCGACGATAAGGACGCCGCCCAGACGGCCTATCTCGCCGGCGCCGCCCTCGGAGATGCTCATTCACACCACAACCTCGCCGTCCTTCTCGATGAGAACGGTGACCTAGCAGGCGCGGAGCGACACTATCGGGCTGCGATCGAGGGTGGAGACTCGCTAGCTGTCGGCGCCCTGCGCGACCTTCTAGGAGACTAGAGCCCGAGTGCAGGCCGGTGAAAAACGTCACGAACGGACCCAAGTTCAACGTCTGCACATCGGCATTATGTGCGTGAATTGAGCCAAGGCGAGCGACCTCCACCGATGCCATCCGACGGGTCCAGTTCTGAGTCTGCCGTCTCAGTCTCAGTGCTTCGTCGAGTTCTGGGTTCTCAGTTGGCCGCCGATGTGCGACCAGCGAGAGCGGCCGCCGCTCGGACGAGCTCGCGGAAGGCTCGACGGTCCAGGTCAAGGTCGGCGGTGACCTTGACGGTGAGCATCCGCTCGTTGTTGCTGGATGCGAACAGCAGAGCGGGATCAGGCAGCTCGCGGCCGCGGAAGAAGTACACGTTGACCCAGTCGTTCGCGCAGAACCACTTCGTGACCGCGGCACCGGCATGGCTGAAGTAGGGCTGCCCCCACTTCAGGTGCTCAGCGAGACCGGGTGTGGCGCGGGTGTCGGTCAGCAGCCGAGCACAGGCCTCCCGCTGCCAGCCCTGCGCGAGCGCGGCCACGAAGTGATCGACATCGGTTTGGCTGGCGCCCGCTTCAACCACGGCTGCCTCCTGACGCTCAGGGCCGAGCGGTGGTCGTTCGGGTGGGCTTGGGCGTCTTCGACCTAGTCGTCGTCATGGAGGTGGAGGTGGAGGTGACGGGTGTCCGGCGGGACGTGCTGGGCGCGGCCGTGCCGCCGGTGGAGCCGGGAACGCCGGCCGGGCCGTCGGGCTGGACCGTTCGCGTCGGCCATGGCGGTGGCACGGAGTCGACGGTGTCTTGGTCTGAGCACGCGGCCGCGAGGGTGATGGTCGCGGTGATGGCGACGACCCCGGCGGCTCTGAGCCAGGTCGTCCGGCTCGGCTTGCCGTTCACTTGTCGATGTCCCCGACGACGAAGAACATCGAGCCCAGGATGGCGACCATGTCGGAGATCAGCTGGCCGGGAAGCATCTCGGCGAGCACCGACACATTGTTGAACGAGGCTGACCGCAGCTTCAGCCGCCAGGGAGTCTTGTCGCCCCGCGAGACCAGGTAGTAGCCGTTGAGGCCGAGGGGGTTCTCGGTGGCGCAGTAGATCTGGCCCTCCGGCACCTTGACCACCTTGGGCAGCTTGACGTTGATCGGCCCCTGCGGCAGACCCCGCAGTCGCTCGACACAGGCCTGCGCGAGGTCGAGGCTGACGTGCACCTGCTCGAGCAGCACCTCGAGACGAGAGAGGCAGTCGCCGGCCGAACGAGTCACCACCCGGCCGGGGCCACCCTCGCAGAACAGCTCAGCGTAGGCGAGGTAGGGAGCATCGCGGCGCAGGTCGAGGTCGAGGCCGCTGGCGCGCGCGATCGGGCCGGAGACCCCGAAGGCCAACACCTTCTCCCTCGGCAGCACCCCGACCTGCCGGGTGCGGGCCTCGAGGATCTCGTTGCCGACGATGAGGCGTTCGAGGTCGGGGATGCGCTTGCGCACGTCGGCGATGGTCGTCTCGACCCGGGTGAGCCAGCCGGCGGGCAGGTCTTCCTTGAGGCCGCCGACGCGGTTGAACATGTAGTGCATCCGGCCACCGGAGATCTCCTCCATCACGGCCTGCAGCTCCTCGCGCTCACGGAACGCGTGGAAGATCGGCGTGATGGCGCCGAGCTCGAGCGGGTAGGAGCCGAGGAACATCAGGTGGTTGAGCACCCGGTTCAGCTCGGCCAGCAGGGTGCGGGCCCAGACCGCACGGGTCGGCACCTCCATGCCGAGCATCTGCTCGACGCCGAGCACGACGCCGAGCTCGTTGCTGAAGGCGCTGAGCCAGTCATGACGGTTCGCCAGAACGATGATCTGCCGGTAGTCGCGCACCTCGAAGAGCTTCTCGGCGCCCCGGTGCATGTAGCCGATGATCGGCTCCGCGGTCACGATGCGCTCGCCGTCGACGACGATGCGCAGCCGCAGCACCCCGTGGGTGGCCGGATGTTGAGGGCCGATGTTGAGCACCATGTCGGCCGTCGCGAGCCCGCCTGCGCCGATGCCGACCGTCAGGGCGCGCTCGGTTCCGGAACGGGCCTCAGCGGTCGTCTCGGTCATAGGCCGAGTATGCCGTGTGTACCTGCCCGCGCCGCGCGCGAGTGGGGCAGAGTGTTCCCGTGACGACATCGCTCGACCTCCACGATCCCGCCTTCGTGGCCGACCCCTATCCCGGCCTGGCGCAGGCCCGGGAGCAAGCCCCCATCGTGTGGCACGAGGGCCTCGGTCAGTGGGTGACCACCACCCACCGGGCCGCCAGTGACGTGCTGCGCAACCGCCGGTTGGGCCGCATCTTCCACGAACGCTCGACCTCAGCCGATGACCCGTGGACCGTGTTCGACTGGCTGCACGCCGACTCGATCCTCGACTCGGAGCCGCCCAAGCACACCAGACTGCGCCGGCTTGTGGCCGGAGCCTTCGCGCGCGGCCATGTGGCCCGGCTCCAGCCACGGGTCGAGCAGATCGCCGCGAGCCTGCTCGAGGAGGTGGTGGCCCGGTTCGAGCGTGACGGGCAGGTCGATGTCATCGAGACGTTCGCCGAGCCGCTGCCCGTGCTGGTCATCTGTGAGCTGCTGGGGGCGCCCACCGACGACTGGAAGCAGCTGCGTGACTGGAGCCAGGCCATCGTCAAGATGTACGAGCTCGATCCGTCACCTGAGTCTCAGCGCGAGGCGCAGCGAGCGTGTGACGGCTTCGCCACCTGGGTCGAGAGTCTCGCGGCGGATCGTCGTGAGCATCCCGGCGACGACCTGCTCACCTCGCTGGTCGAGGCCCGCTACGGCAGCGACCGGCTGTCGGCTCGAGAGCTGGTCGCCACGGTCGTGCTGCTGCTCAACGCCGGCCACGAGGCCAGCGTCAACGGCTTCGGCAACGGCCTCGGGTCACTGCTGTCGAGCCCCAAGCAACGCGATGCCGTGATAGCCGGTCTCGACGACGACGCCGTGGTCGCGCGACTGGTCGAGGAGATGCTGCGTCACGACTCGCCCCTGCACCTGTTCGAGCGCACCGCCACCAGCGACGTCGACCTGCACGGCGTCACGATCAGGGCCGGGCAGAAGGTCTGCGCCCTGCTCGGGGCTGCGAACCGCGACCCGGCCGTGTTCGACGCGCCTGACGAGTTCCGGGCCGACCGTGAGCCCAACCCGCACCTGGCGTTCGGCCTCGGCATCCACTTCTGTCTCGGTGCCCCGCTGGCGCGCATGGAGCTGGCGGTGAGTGTGCGGGCACTGCTGCGGGCGCTGGGCCCCGTCGAGGTGGTCGAGGCGCAACGCCGCCCGACGTTCGTGCTGCGAGGCTACGAACGGCTGGTCGTCGCAGCCGAAGGGGGCCGTCGATGAGCGAGCTCACCCCCTACATCTGCGTCTCCGACGGGCGGGCCGCCATGGCCTGGTACCGCGATGTGCTGGGCGCCGAGATCGTCTATGAGCCGATCGAGATGCCCGACGGACGCATCGGGCACGTCGAGCTGGCCATCGACGGCGCCCGGTTCATGATGTCCGACGAGTTCGCCGACGCCGGCGTTGCGGCACCCGACCCGAGCCGCGGCAACGACGTCGGCCTGCACCTGTCGGTTCGAGACGTCGACGCCATCGCCGCCGGCGTCGTCGCGTCTGGGGTGGCGCTCGACCGGGGCCCGGAGGACAGCCCCCCGGCCGGTCGGGTCGCGGTGTTCCACGACCCCTTCGGGCACCGCTGGTTTCTCAACCAGCCGCTCGAGCAGCCCCTCGACTAAGGGAGCCCCAAGCTCAGACGAAGTCAGACGAGCTCAGACGAACTCACTGCTGACGACGCCCGCGGAGCACGAGGAACGCCCCGACCGCGATCACGACGAGCACGCCGATGACGCTGAGCAGCACCGGCACGAGTGACGAGCCCTCGTTCGCGACCGGGTTGGAGGTGGAGGCAGAGGCGCCCGCCACCGTGCTCGTCGCCGCGGTGGCAGGCAGGGTTGTGGGCGGGGTGCTGGTCGCTGGGGTGGGAGCGGCAGGGGAGCCGTCAGCCCCGGCGCTGGCCTCGAACGAGAAGGTTCCCGTCACCGGGTGACCGTCGTCGGAGGTGACCCGGTAGGTGACGGTGTAGCTTCCCGCGGGCGCGGTGGGCGAGACGGCCTGAACGAGTGTGCTGCCCTCGATGGTGGGCTTGCCGGTGGCAACGTCACCGGTGGGTCCCTTGACGATCACTTGGGTGCCGATGGCGAGCGGTGGTTCCGAGAACTGCAGGCTGACCGTCGACGGCATCCCCGCCAGGGTGGTGCCGTCGGCCGGTGTCGTCTTCTGGAGGACGTCGTGCGCCGACGCGAGGCTCGGCAGGGCGAGGGCGATCACGGCGAGGAGAAGCAGAGAGAAGAGCGAGGTGACGAAGCGGCGCATGAGCTCAGGCTACGTCGCCACCGGATACCGGCTCGATGGCCCACCAGAAGGCGCCGTAGCCGTCAGGGTCGATGAGGGCGGCCTCGGCCGAACACCTCTCCAGCTCGCGGAGGTAGGCGAGCGGATCGGCAGCGGCGAGCCTGTGGTCAGGCAGTCGCCCCTCCACCCCGAGCTCGCGCAGCACGTCGCGCTGGAGACCGACACGGTGGGCCCCTAGGGTGTCGACCGCCACGTGCGCCGTGATGTCGCACGACCCGTCGGGCACCGGGTCGACCTGCCGCCCGGACGCGTAGGCCACGAGCGTGCCCTCGGGGGGGCGGGTGACCCGGGTGTGCCCGTAGTCGACGGCGACGACGATGCCGGACGCGACCCGGTCGCGCAGCCCGAGCCAGGCCTCGTCGCGCGAAGCGCCGACCTCGACCCGGTCGCCGGCTCGGCTGACGGGCCAGTTCGACTGGCACCAGGCCAGCTCGGGCGGGTCGAGCGGCCCGCCCAACGACTCACGGCCGGATGCCGGGTCGACCAGCACCGTGCGCAGCCGGTCGTGTTCATCGACCTGCGCCACGACACAGGGCACGACGTCGAGCCACTCGTGCGCGATCACCAACGCGTCGGTGAGGCCCCTGAGCTGGGCGGGCAGGTCGCTACCGCCCGGGGAGCGCACCCACTCGACGGCTTCATCCAGGCCGTCGGGGCGGTCGACGACGTCGACCGCCACCACCCGGGTGGCCGCCCGTCCCGGGCCAGTGGCCACCTCTTGGCGAGTAGCGTCCTGCTTCGGTCGAGTGGCCACTTCCGTTCGCGGGGTTGCTCGCTCAGGCACCGGCACGGCGGACAGGGCGGACAGGGCGGCCAGCAGGTGAGTCGCCAGCTCGCCCCGGCCCGCTCCGACATCGACGACGACGGCGGGCGGGGCGGCGTGGGACCTCATCCAGAGGCGGAGCAGGGCCGTTGCGAGCACCGCTCCCGTAGGGCCGTGTGTGGCCGTGCTGAAGTGGGCCGCCGGCCCTCCGGCGGCACGGTAGAAGCCCCGGTCGGCGCCGTACAACGCCTCGTGCCAGGCCTCGCGCCAGGGGCGGAGCAACGGAAGAGGATCCACGGCGACCGACTGTAGGCGATAGCGTTCAGCACGTGACCAGCCCGCTCGACCGTCCTGCCCGCTTCGACGTCGGCATCGTCGGCGCGGGCCGGGTCGGCGCCACCCTCGGAGCGGCCCTCGCCCGGGCGGGGCACCGGGTCACAGGCGTGTCGGCCGTGAGCGAGGCCAGCCTGGCCCGGGCCGACGCGATGCTGCCGGGGGTGCCGGTGCGCACCGTGCCGGAGGTCGTCGACGGTGCCCATCTCGTGCTGCTGGCCGTGCCCGACGACGCGCTGGCCGAGCTCATCGCTGGCCTCGCCGCCACTGAGACCTTCACCCCGGGCCAGCTGGTGGTACACACCTCGGGCGCCCACGGCATCGCGGTGTTCGAGTCGGCCGCCGACACCCAGATCATGCCCCTGGCCCTGCACCCGGTGATGACCTTCACCGGCACGGCCATCGACCTCGACCGCCTCCAGGACTGTTGCTTCGGCGTCACCACGGTCGACCTGGCCCGCCCCTTGGCCGAGGCGCTCGTCATCGAGATGGGCGGCGAACCGGTGTGGGTGCCGGAGCGGCAGCGGGTGACCTACCACGCCGGGTTGGCGCACGGCGCCAACCACCTTGTGACCCTGGTGGCCGAGTCGATGCAGCTGCTCGAGACGGCGGGCATCGACGATCCCGCACGGCTGCTCGAGCCGTTGCTGTCGGCCGCGCTCGCGGGCGCCCTTCAGCAGGGGGATGCCGCTCTCACCGGCCCGGTGGCCCGGGGTGATGCCGGTACCGTGGCCGAGCACGTGCGGGTGCTGGGTCAGGTGGCCCCCGACATCCTGCCCACCTATCTGGCCCTGGCCCGCGCGACGGCGCAGCGGGCCCTGCTGAGCGGTCGGCTCAAGGCGTCGACGGCGCAGCCTCTGCTCGAGCTGCTCGCCCACCAGGAGGAGAACCCGTGACCGACGAACCCGCCCGACCTGACGGCACGGCATCCGGCCCGGTCGTGGTGCGCAGTCGCGACGAGCTCTTCGCGGCCCGCTCCGCCCTCGGCGACGGCGACGTCGCGGTCGTCATGACGATGGGGGCGCTGCACGAGGGCCACGCCACACTCATTCAGACGGCCCGCGCAGCGCACGCGAACGTCATCGTGACGATCTTTCTCAACCCGCTGCAGTTCGGCCCCAAAGAAGACCTCTCGCTCTACCCTCGCACCTTCGACGGCGACCTGCGGATCTGCTCGGATGCCGGTGTCGACCTCGTCTTCGCCCCCACCCCCGACGTCATCTACCCCGACGGCGACCCGGCGGTTCGGGTGTCGGCGGGCCCTCTCGGCGACGTGCTCGAGGGGCAGTCACGACCGGGACACTTCGACGGCATGCTGACCGTCGTGGCCAAGCTGATGCACCTGACCCGTTGCGACGCAGCGTATTTCGGTCAGAAGGACGCCCAGCAGCTGCTGCTCATCCGGCGAATGTGCCGCGACCTCGACTTCCCAGTGCGGGTCGTGGCGGTGCCCACTGTTCGCGAGCCCGACGGCTTGGCGATGTCGAGTCGCAACACCTACCTGACCGAGTCCGACCGCGAGACCGCGGCCTGCCTGTCGGCCGCCCTGCGCGCCGGAGCCGCGGCGGCAGCCGACGGGCCATCGGCCGTGCGCCGGGCCGCGCGGGCCGTGCTCGTGCGTGAACCGCTCGCGCTCGTCGACTACCTGGTGCTGGTGCACCCTGACACGTTGGTCGACGTGCCCGAGTGGTATCGCGGTGAGGCACTCTTGGCGGTCGCCGGCCGGGTCGGAACGACCCGCCTCATTGACAACCTGCCACTGCTGCTCGGCCCCGGGGGCAGTGCCCTCGAGGTGTTGACCGTCGCATGAGACCGAAGGGACACCCTGTGCCGAGCACCCCGCCCGACCCAGCAGCGATTCACCCAGCACCGGTTCACCCAACACCGGTTGACACCCCACCGACCGGCATCCGGATACCGCGACGCCTGCGGTCTCGCGAGCCCGGCTGGACCACGACCGCCGACGTCATCGTCGTCGGCTCCGGCGTGGCTGGGCTGACCACGGCGCTGCGCCTGCGACGGCGCGTGGCCCGGGTGCTGCTCGTGACCAAGACGGTGCTCGACGAGGGGTCCACGGCGTGGGCCCAGGGCGGTATCGCCGCGGTCATGTCGCCCGAGGACAGCGCGGCCGAGCACGTGATCGACACGCTGGTCGCGGGCGTGGGCCTGTGTGACATCGAGGCCGTCGAGACGCTCGTGCGTGAGGGCACGGATGCCGTGTGGGACCTCATCGCGCTCGGCGCCGAGTTCGACCGGGGCGACACGGGTCAGATCTCGTTGACGCGCGAAGGCGGCCACCATCGCGACCGCATCCTGCACGCCGGTGGAGATGCCACCGGCAAGGAGATCTCACGGGCCCTCATCGCGGCGCTCAAGCGCGTGCAGGACGACCCCGGCATCGAGGTCATCGAACACGCCCTCGTGGTCGACCTGCTGACCGACGCCGCGAGCCGGGTCTGCGGCGTCACCCTCCACGTCATCGGGGAGGGCCAGGTCGACGGGGTCGGCGCCGCGCACGCCCGCGCGGTCGTGCTCGCCACGGGGGGCCTCGGCCAGATCTACGCATCGACGACGAACCCGCCGGTGGCGACCGGCGATGGGATGGCGGCGGCCCTGCGAGCCGGGGCCACCCTCGCCGACCTCGAGTTCGTGCAGTTCCACCCGACCGTGCTCTGGCTGGGCGAGGGCTCGCTCGGTCAGCAGCCGTTGATCTCGGAGGCGGTGCGGGGTGAGGGGGCCTTTCTCGTCGACGGCGAGGGGGTGGCGTTCATGCAGGGCCAGCACCCGCTGGCCGATCTCGCCCCCCGTGACGTCGTGGCCCGCGCGATCCTGCGCCGGATGCGCGAGACCGGCACCGACCACGTGTTCCTCGACTGTCGTCATCTCGGGGCGGAGTTTCTCGAGCGCCGGTTCCCCTCGATCGTGGACCGGTGTCGAGAGCTCGGGTTCGACCCCGCCACCGAGCTGCTGCCCGTGGCGCCGGCTCAGCACTACGCCAGCGGCGGCGTGAAGACCGATCTTCGGGGTCGGTCTTCGCTCGAGGGGCTCTACGCCTGCGGTGAGACCTCGTGCACCGGTGTGCACGGAGCCAACCGGCTGGCCAGCAACTCGCTGCTCGAAGGCCTGGTGTTCGCGCGCCGCATCGCCGATGACCTCACCGCTCGGCTCACGGCCGGAGAGCTGCCCGAGACCGCGCCGGTCGACCCGGGTGGCGACCGGGAGCTGCTCCGACCCAAGCGACGGCTCACGGTGCAGCGCGCCATGACCGCCGGGTCGGGAACGGTGCGTTCGGCGGCATCCCTCGACGCGACCGAGCTCGCGTTGGCCGCCCTGAGCGTCCGCGCGGCTGACGGTGACGGGGGGCGCAAGGGCGGCCCGAAGAGCTGGGAGACGACCAACCTGCTGCACCTGGGCCATGCTCTGACCCGGGCCGCGTTGCTGCGTGAGGAGACCCGGGGCGGCCATGTGCGAGAAGACTTTCCGGACCGAGACGACGCCCGGTTCCTGCATCACGTGCTGCTGTCGCGTTCGACCACCGGTGAGCTGATGACCCGGGTGCTCGAGGTGCCTCCCGAGAACCTGGTCGGTCTCGATCTCGACCAGGCCGCTGACCCGCGACGAGAGACGGTGGGCCAGGAGTGAGCGACGTGGATGCCGTGAACGCGCGGCCGGGCGCTGACGGCCTCGAGGGTTTTCCCGAACGCCAGGCGCGTGACCTCATCCGGGTCGCGTTGCTCGAAGACCTCGGCCCCGACGGTGTCGACGTCACGACCATGGCCACGATCCCGGCCCAGCAGGAGCGGGTCGCCGAGATCGTGGCGCGGGCGCCCGGCGTGGTCGCAGGCGTGCCCGTCATCGCCCTGACACTCGCTGCCGTGGCGGAGACGATCGGCGGCGAGATGCCGTCGGTCGAGGTGGTCGCCGGTGACGGCACCCGGCTGAACCGCGGAGATGTCATCGCGCGCCTGTCGGGTCAGGCCCGGGTCATCCTCGTCGCCGAACGCACCATCCTCAACATCATCAGCCGGTTGTCGGGAGTGGCGACCCACACGCGTCGCTGGGCCGACGCCCTCGACGGCACCTCGACCATGGTGCTCGACACCCGCAAGACGACACCGGGGATGCGCTGGCTGGAGAAGTACGCAGTGCGCACCGGCGGCGGCACCAACAAGCGGATGGGCCTCTACGACGTCGCCATGATCAAGGACAACCACAAGATCGCAGCCGGGTCGGTCGCCGGGGCCTACGACCTGGTTCGGAGCGCCTACCCGAACGTGACCGTTCAGGTCGAGGTGACGACCGCGGAAGAGGCGCAGGAGGCCTACGCGGCCGGTGCGCGCTTCATCATGTGCGACAACATGGCTCCCCAGCTGCTCGCCGAGACGGTCGAGCTGCTCCGCGCCGCAGGCGAACCCGTCGAGATCGAGGCCACCGGCGGGCTGACTCTCGAGGTCGTCAGGGAGTACGCCGACACCGGGGTCGACTACGTCTCGGTCGGTGGGCTGACCCACAGCAGCCCCATCGTCGACATCGCCCTCGACCTGACCGACTGACCGACTGACTGATCGACTGGCTGACTGCACCCAGCGGTGTCAGAAGCGGCGGTGCCAGAGGTTGACGGCGTAGTCGACCCCGGTGGCGTCGGGGAACTCCTCGAGGATGAGGTCGGCGTGCTCGGGGGCGAACTCGATGGCGACCACGGCCTCGAAGTCGGCTCGGGTGTCGAAGGTCCACCGGATGTCGAGCCGCTCACGCTGCCAGCCCTGCCGGCCCCAGAAGCGCTCGACGGCCCGCGGGTCATAATGTGGCAGCGCTCGGCGGAACCACCGCCCGAACGTCGAACGGGTGGCGTCGTTGTCGATGACGAACGCGGCCCCACCCGGACGCATGACCCGGGCGAGCTCGGCGAGGCCGGGCTCGCAGCCGGGCCCGAAGAAGTACGACCATCTCGCGTGGGCGAGGTCGAAGGAGTCGTCGGCCACGCCGATGGCAGCGGCGCCCTCCTCACGCACCGAGCACGACGGCATCCGCGAGACCCGTTCTGCCGCAAGGGCCGACAGCGGGGGATGCGGTTCGACACCGACCACGGAGCGCGCCTCTCGAGCGAACACCGGCAGGTGGAAGCCGGTTCCGCAGCCGATGTCGACGACGTCGAGCCCCGACCAGTCGAGCACCGACCTCATCGCCGCCTCGATGACACCCTCACGGTCGACGCCGCGGTTCTCGACCTCGTAGACGTCGGGGCTCTCCCAGATGTTGGGGGAGGGGATGATCTCGTTCACGCCGTCGTCACCTGCCCTCACTTCGACTTCTGGGCCTCGATCGTGGCGGGGTGAACGAGCAGGGGCAACAGCTTTCGCACGCCGCGGGCCCGCACCGCCTTCACCTGCGCGAGGTGGGCCTCGGCACGAATCGCCAGCTGTTCGTAGGCTGCTGCACCCATCAGCTCGACGAGCTCGGGCCGGTTGGAACGGTAGACCGGCTCGCGGCCGACGTGCGCCTCAGAGTTTCCCGAGCAGTACCAGTCGAGGTCGTGCCCGCCCGGCCCCCAGCCGCGACGGTCGTACTCGGTGATCGTCACCTCGAGGTAGCTCGTGTCGTCGGGCAGCTCGACGGTGCGGAAGGTGCGCCGGATCGGCAGCTGCCAGCAGACGTCGGGCTTGAGGGTCAGCGGCTGCACGCCGGTGAGCACGGCGTGCTGGTGCAGCGAGCAGCCGGCGCCGGCCGGAAAGCCCGGTCGGTTGAGGAAGATGCAGGCGCCGTCGACGACCTTCGTCTTGTGCGCTCCGTCCTCCTTCTCGGTCCAGTCCTTGCGGCCACCGGTGGCGGTGCCGACCGCGTGGTACTGCCACTCGTCGTCGCCGAGCTCTGCGACAGCAGCCGCCACCCGCTTGAGGTCGTCCTTACCGGTGAAGTGAGCGCCGAGGGTGCAGCAGCCGTCGTCGGGACGGCCCTCGTAGATGCCGGCGCAGCCGCTTCCGAAGATGCAGGTCCAGCTGCTCGTCAGCCAGGTCAGGTCGCAGCGGTAGCGCTGTGCCGCATCGTCGGGATCGGTGAACTCGACCCAGACGCGAGGAAGATCCAGAGGTGCTTCGGCCACCGGCACACCTTATGCGCTCGTGGTTTCCGACCGTGCAGGCTCGCTCACGGAGTGGTCACGGGCGGTAGAATGGGCGCGGCGTCCAGGTCGCCACCGGTGCGCGGGAAGGGGCCCAGCCTCCCTGGCGGTGAGAACAGCAGGCCGACCTCCTTTCGGCCCGACCAGCGCACACCGGGCACGACGAGAGGAGGGCGTCATGGCCCTGTCCCTGCCCAACAACCCCGACCTCGAGCGGTTCCGTAGAGACGCTCGCCGGCTCCAGCGCGCCGTGCGAGCCGAGCAACCCGAGGCGTTCTCTCTGGTCGCCGCCCACCACCCCGGCGGAGTGCCCACCAGCGCCTCGGCGTTCACCCTGGCCGACGCCCAGCTCGTGGTCGCGAGATCGTACGGTCTGGCCAGCTGGCCGAAGCTGCGGGAGTTTCTCCGGCGGAGCGAGCCGATGCGACGAGACCCCACCGCGCTGTCTGCCGAAGTGGTCGAGGCTGACCCGGCTGCCGCCGTGCCGGCCCTGGCCTGCCTGGGCTACGACGAGAACGACGATCCGGCCCGGTGGGCTCGCGCAGCGCAGCTTCTCGAGCAGCATCCGGGGCTGGCGGCGCACGGCCTGGCCGTGGCGGCAGCGTCAGGCGATGCTGCTGCCGTGCGGGCCCACCTCGCCGCCGACCCGAGCAGCGCCCGTCGCGAGGTGGGCCCGTTCCGGTGGCCACCACTGCTCTACGTCGTCTACTCCCGGATGCCGCAGGCCGACGCGGTGGCGAGCGCTGGGCTGCTGCTGGCCGCCGGCGCCGACCCCGACAGTGGCTACCTCTGGCAGGGCTTACCCCCGCCCTTCACCGCGTTGACCGGCTGCTTCGGGGAGGGTGAGATGGGGCCGGGTCGTCAGCCCCGGCATCCACGCTGGCGCGAGCTGGCCCTGGTGCTGCTCGAGCACGGCGCCGACCCCAACGACCGACAGACGCTCTACAACCGGATGTTCGGTCGCGACGACAGTCACCTGCGGCTGCTTCTCGACCACGGTCTCGGCGAGTCGAGCAGCGAGGTGTGGGCCGGGCGCACGGGGGTGGCCGGCGAGACGGTCGAAGAGATGATGGGCCGGCAGCTGCGCTGGGCGCACGCCCACGGGTTCGCAGACCGGCTCTCCCTGCTCGAGCAGCACGGGTTCGCGCTCGAACCCGGCGACACCGCATCACCGTCGCGAAGAGTACCCCGCATCCACCGGGCCGCCACGGCAGCGGCTGTTCGGGGTGCCGTGGCCGCCGGCGCCGACGTCGACGCCCGGCACCACGGTCGTACCGCCCTGCACCAGGCCGCGTTGATGGGTGACCTCGAGGTCATCGCAGCCCTCCTCGATGCGGGCGCCGACCGGGCCGCCGTCGACAGCGAACACGGCACCACCCCCCTCGAATGGGCCCGGTGGGCCCGTCAAGCAGCCGCTGCCGAGCTCTTGCGAGACCCCCCGCACTACGGTGGCGCTCATGACGTCCCGTGACCGACAGCAGCCAGCCGGCACAGGCCGGCGCGGCCGGCGCCCGGGCGGCGACGACACGCGGGCGGCCATCATCGAGGCGGCCCGGGCGTCGTTCGCGGCCAAGGGCTACGACCGGGCGAGCCTGCGCGGCATCGCCCGTGATGCCGGGGTCGACCCCGCGCTCGTGCACCACTACTTCAAGGGCGGCAAGGCCGAGCTCTTCGTGGAGACCCTCGCGGTGCCGGTCAACCCCGCCGCTCTGGTCGACCGGATCCTTGCTGGTGATCCGGAGCGTCTGGGCTGGCGCCTCATCGAGACGTTCCTGACCGTCTGGGACCCGCCCGACCGGCGTGACAGCCTGGTCGCGCTGATCCGCTCGAGCATGACCAGCGACGACTCGGCGCGCATGCTGCGAGAGTTCCTTGGCCGCGAGGTGTTCGGTCGCATCGCGATGTCGGTGGGCGCCTCCGACCCCCTGCTGAGGGGTTCGCTCGCGGCCTCGCAGGTCATCGGCATGGCCGTCATGCGCTACGTCGTCAAGCTGCCGGCCCTCGCCGAGGCCTCCAACGAGCAGATCGTGGCTCGGCTCGGGCCGGTGCTGCAGCACTACTTGCTGGACAGCGAGATCGGCGAGCGCTAGATTTCATCACATGATGAATAACTTCGAGGGTCCGGCGATCTCGATCAACGGTTTGCAGGTCTCACGGGGTGGGCGGTCGGTCATCCCCGACCTCTCGCTGACGGTGGCATCGGGTCAGGTCGTGGGGCTGCTCGGCCCCTCAGGTTCCGGCAAGTCGACCCTGATCCGTTCGATCGTGGGCGTGCAGATGATCAGTGCCGGCACCATCACCGTGCTCGGTCACCCGGCCGGATCGCCGGCCCTGCGGTCTGAGGTCGGCTACGTCACCCAGAGCCCCAGCGTCTACGGCGACCTCACCGTGCGCGAGAACATCGCCTACTTCGCCCGGGCCGTCGGACTGCGCGGGGCCACGCTGGCGGATGCCGTCGAGCGCACCCTCGCGGAGGTAGACCTCACCTCGCAGGCCGCGCAGCTGGTCGGGAGCCTCTCGGGTGGTCAGGGATCGAGGGTCTCTCTCGCCGCGGCCCTCGTCGGCCGGCCCACGTTGCTGATGCTCGACGAGCCGACGGTCGGGCTCGACCCGGTGCTGCGCCGCGACCTCTGGAACCTGTTCGGGCACCTCGCGGCAGCGGGCCACTCGCTGGTGGTGTCGAGCCACGTCATGGACGAGGCCGCCCGGTGCGACCGGCTGGTGCTGCTGCGCGAGGGTGAGGTGCTGGCCGACGTGACGCCCGCCGAGCTGCTCGCGCAGACCGGCGCCGCCGACGCGGATGCCGCGTTCCTGACGCTCATCGACGCCGAGACCTCGACGTCACAGCGGGGCACGGCAGGGCACGACAGGCACGACGGGCACGGCGGGCACGAGGGGCGGGAGGCGTCGTGAACGCCGGACTGACCCTGGCCACCGCCGCTCGGGTGCTGCGCCAGGTGCGCAGCGACCCGCGCACCATCGCCCTGATCCTCATCGTGCCCTGCGTGCTGCTGGGCCTGCTCGCCTGGATCTACGAGAGCACCCCGGTCTTCGACGGCATCGGCCCGGCCCTGCTCGGCGTCTTCCCGATGATCGTCATGTTCATCGTCACCTCGGTCGCCACCCTGCGCGAGCGCCAGTCGGGCACTCTCGAGCGACTGCTCACCACCCCGATGGGCAAGGGCGACTTCATGATCGGGTACGCCGTCGCGTTCGGGGTGCTCGCCGTCGTACAGGCCCTGGTGGCAACGGGGTTCGCGGTGTGGGTGTGCGGTCTCGAAGTCGCCGGGCCGGTGTGGCTGCTGATCGTCGTGGCCGTGTTCAACGCCCTGCTCGGTACGGCTCTCGGCCTGCTCGCCAGCGGCTTCGCCCGCACCGAGTTCCAGGCCGTGCAGTTCATGCCGGCGTTCATCCTGCCGCAGTTTCTGCTGTGCGGGCTGCTTGTCGCCCGTGATGCCATGCCCGAGGTGCTGCGCTGGGTGTCCGACGTGCTGCCGCTCTCGTACGCCGTCGACGCCATGAAGCAGATCGCCGTCAGCGCCGACCCGTCGGCCGCGGTGGCGGGTGACCTCGGCATCGTCACCAGCTTCGTCGTGCTGTCGCTCGCCCTGGCCTCGCTGACCCTGAGCCGCCGCTCGCCCTGAGAGTTTCGTCGTCGAAGGCCGGGTTGATGGTCGAACGCCGGGCTGATGGTCGAACGAGCCGGCACACCACCGTGTTCGGCCCCGAACGACTCGTTCGCGGGGGAGGAGAGCGGGAGGGTGGGGGCGGCGGGGCGAGAATGACGGACAATGGGGGCATGACGATCCGGGTCGGGCTCTCGACCTCGTCGGTGTACCCCGACAACGCGGCGACCGCCTTCGCGACCGCAAGCAACCTCGGCTACGACACCGTCGAGGTGATGGTCTGGACCGATCCGGTCACCCAGGAGGCCGGGGCCCTGCGTGCGCTGGCCGACCACCATGGCGTGCCCATCGTGTCGGTGCATGCCCCCACCCTGCTGGTCACCCAGGGCGTCTGGGGCAGCGAGCCCTGGGAGAAGGTCGACCGGTCGATCGAGATGGCCCTCGAGGTGGGCGCGCAGACGGTGGTGCTGCATCCGCCGTTCCGGTGGCAGCGTGAGTATGCCGCTGGGTTCGTCGACGGCATCGCCCTTCGGGAGCACGACTCGGGGGTGAGACTCGCCGTCGAGAACATGTACCCGTGGCGCACCCCCGGGCGCGAGACCCTCGTGTACCTGCCGCACTGGGACCCGACGTCACAGCCGTACGACCACGTCACGCTCGACCTGTCGCACACGGCCACGGCCGGCTCCGACGCGCTCGCGATGGCCCGGGCGCTCGGTCCCCGGCTCACCCACCTGCACCTCACCGACGGTCTCGGGTCGTTCAAGGACGAGCACCTCGTGCCGGGCCGTGGGGGGCAGCCGTGCGCCGAGCTGCTGCAGCACCTCGCCGACATCGCCTGGCCGGGCGAGGTCGTCGTCGAGGTGAGCACCCGCAAGGCCGGCCCCGACCAGCGCGAGGTCGACCTGGCCGAGGCCCTGGCCTTCGCCCGGTTGGGGCTGGTGCCGACCAGGGGGGCCAGCCGTATCTGAGACCCGCTCGGGCACGACTCGGCTAGCGTCGACCCCAGCGATGCCCGTGGCCGATCGAAGGATGTGAACGTGGACGACAGCGACAAGCGGTGGCCGAGCAGCGTGTACGACCAGGGCGAAGAACCTGACCCGCGGTTCTCGCTCGCCAACGAGCGCACCTTTCTGGCCTGGGTGCGCACGACCCTGGCCCTGCTTGCGGCGGCAGCGGCCATGGACGCCCTCGACCTGCCGATGCCCGACCGGCTGCAGCGCGCCGTCGCCGTGCTGCTGGCCGTGGTCGCGCTCTTCACCGGGGTGCAGGCCTGGCTCGGCTGGGCCCGCACCGAGCGGGCCATGCGCACCGGTCAACCGCTTCCGAGCAACCGGGCCAGTCTGCCCATCGCGATCGCCGTGTCGGTCGTGGCGCTCGCGTTGGCTCTCGCCTCCCTGCTGCGGGTCTGAGTGACCGGCGACGACACCGGTGCCGGCCCCCCACGAGGCATGGCGCCCGAACGCACCGCCCTGGCCTGGTCGCGCACCGGGCTGGCGCTGCTCGGCGCCGGGCTGCTCGTCGGACGGCTGGCGCTGGGCTCGCTGGGCCTCGCGGTGGTGGTGCCGCTGGCCCTGGCCCTGGCCCTCACCGGCTGGGTGCTGGTCAACTCGCTGCGCCGCGGGCGGTGGTCGCGTCCGGTGACGAACGAGGGGCTGCCGGCATCCGTCATCCACGACGGACGGCTCCCCGCGGTGGTGTCGGTCGTCATCACGCTGCTCTGCCTGTGTGAGCTGGCCTCGGTGCTGGCCGGCTGGATCTAGCGCTGCCGCCCCGAGATACGTTGGTGGTCCCACCAGAAAGGCGCCGCATGATCGAGATCCTCACTGCCAACCAGCTGCCCCGAGCCAGGGCGGCCGGCGCCCTGGTCGCTGACATCCTGCAGACGCTGAAGAGCCGCAGCACCGTGGGCACCAACCTGCTCGACATCGACGGGTGGGCCCGGGGCATGATCGACGCGGCCGGAGCCGTGTCGTGCTACGTCGACTACGAGCCGTCCTTCGGGCGCGGGCCGTTCGGCCACTACATCTGCACGTCGGTCAACGACGCCGTGCTGCACGGGCTGCCTCACGACTACCCGCTGGCCGACGGTGATCTGCTCTCGCTCGACCTGGCCGTCTCGCAGGGCGGTGTCGTCGCCGACTCCGCCATCAGCTTCATCGTGGGTCGGTCGAATCCGGCGGAGAGCGTCGCGATGATCAGCGCGACCGAACGCGCACTGTCAGCAGGGATAGCGGCTGCCGGCCCCGGCGCCCGCATCGGCGACATCTCGCATGCCATCGGGGTGGCCCTGCGCGAAGCGGGGTATCCGGTCAACACCGAGTTCGGCGGCCACGGGCTCGGCTCGACGATGCACCAGGACCCGCACATCCCGAACACCGGGCGCCCCGGCCGCGGCTACCGACTGCGCCCGGGCCTGTTGCTGGCGCTGGAGCCCTGGGTCATGGCCGACACCGCCGAGCTCGTCACCGACCCCGACGGGTGGACGCTGCGAAGCGCCACCGGGTGCCGAACAGCGCACAGCGAGCACACGATCGCCATCACGAGCGACGGTGCCGAGATCCTCACCCTGCCGAGATAGTCACCACCGAGGGGTCGGAGACAGGGGCTACGCCGACGCGCTCAGGGCTGACGCTCGCGCCAGCCTCGCGGGCGAACCGACAGCATGTCGACGCTCGCGCCGGCGGGGGCGTGCATCGCGAACCTGGCGGCCTGCACGACCGACTCCACGTCGAGGTAGGCGTCGGCGTCGTAGTCAGCGCCCTCGAACTCCACGAGCTCGTGCTGCATGTCGGTGTCGACGCGGCCAGGATGCAGCGAGGTGACCCGCACGCCGTGGCTCCGTTCCTCCTCCCGCAACGCGTCGGTGAGAGCTCGCAGCGCGAACTTCGACGCGCAGTAGGCGCCCGACGACGCTCCCGAGACCAGGCCCGACCCGGAGTTGACCGCGAGCACCAGGCCGCGGGACCGGCGCAGGGCGGGCAGCAGCGCCCGGGTCACCATCGCGACGGCCACGACGTTCACCGTCATCGACTCGAGCCAGTCGGATGCCGGTGACTGCGCCACCGTGCCCGAACGCAGCACGCCGGCGGAGTGCACGAGCACGTCGACCCGGTCGAGTCTCTTCACGATTTCGTTGAGGGCCCGGTCGAGCGACCCGCCCGGGGAGCAGTCACCGAGGTCGGCGACCAGCCCGCTGCCGGACGGGAGCACCGACGCGACGCGGTCAACGGCATCCGCCGACCGGCCCCCGACGACGACGTGGTGGGTGGCTGCGAGGTCGCGAACGATCGCCAGGCCGATGCCGCGGGTGCCTCCGGTGACGACGGCGACGGGTCGGTCGGGTGCGGCCGTCACGCCGACTTCTTGGCGGTGGTCTTCTTGGCGGTGGTCTTCTTCGCAGCCGACTTCTTCGTCGTGCTCTTCTTCGCCGCAGCCTTCTTCGTCGTCTTAGCCCCGTCTCCGGATGCGCTCTCGGAGGCCGGCCCGGGGCCGGCGGAGTCGGCGCGAGAACCCTTGGCGGCCTTGGCCTTGTCGACGCTTCGCTGCAGAGCAGCGAGCAGGTCGATGACCTCCGTGTCGTCCGACTTCGCCTCTGGTGTCTCGGTGATCTCGCCGCCCTCGATCTTGGTCGCGACGAGCGCGGTGACGGCCTCGGAGTAGTCGTCCTCGAACTCGTCGGGCTCGTAGTCGCCCGACAGCGAGTCGACGAGGGAGCTGGCCATGGCCAGCTCTTTGGCGGTGGCGTGGGTGTCATCGTCCAACGACTCGAACTCGGGGGCGCGTACCTCGTCGGCCCACAGCAGGGTCTGCAGCACGATGACGTTCTCGCGCACCCGCAGCACGGCGAGGGTCATTCGGGTGCGCACCGCCACCGTGACGAGCGCCATCCGGTCGGCCTTCTCGAGGGCGTCACGCAGCAGGATGTAAGGCTTGAGGCCGGTCTTGTCGGGCTCGAGGTAGTAGCTCTTGTCGAACAGCAGCGGGTCGATCTGCTCCGACGGCACGAACTTCTCGATCGAGATCTCCTTCGACGACCGCGACGGCAGGCCTTTCATGTCCTCGTCGGTGAGCACGACCATCTGCCCGTCGGCGGCCTCGTAGCCCTTCGCGATGTCGGCGTAGGCCACCTCCTCACCGTCGATGGCACACACGCGTTGGTACTTGATGCGGCCGCCGTCCTTCTCGTGCACCTGCCGGAACTGCACATCGTGGTTCTCCGTCGCGGAGAACAGTCGGACCGGGACGTTGACGAGGCCGAACGAGACGGCGCCTTTCCAGATGGCTCGCATGGGAACAAGAATGCACCCATGCGCCCCATGCTCGCGACGTCGACGGACACCGTTCCGGTCGGTGACCGATGGGCGCACGAGGTGAAGTGGGACGGAATGCGGCTGCTGACCGATGTGTCCGCAGACGGGGTGAGGCTCTTCTCGCGCACCGAGCGCGACGTCACCGCGGCCTTTCCCGAGCTGCTCGGGCTGGCGGCGGAGTTCGCCGACATGCTGCTCGACGGGGAGGTCGTCTGCCTGCGCGACGGGGTGCCGTCGTTCTCGGCGCTGGCTGACCGGATCCACGTGACCGATGCCCGGCGGGCGGCCCGCCTGGCCGAGTCGAACCCGGTGACGCTGATGGCGTTCGACCTCATACGTCTCTACGGGGTCGACCTGACGGCTCGGTCGTGGGTCGACCGCCGCCGCACCCTCGAGCGGCTCGAGCTCAACTCGCCGCGGTGGCAGACACCACCCACCTTCACCGACGGCGCCGTGCTCTACGCAGCAACGAAGGAGCAGGGCCTCGAAGGTGTCGTCTCCAAGCGCGTCGACTCGGCCTACCTTCCCGGTCGGCGGTCGGCCTACTGGCTCAAGGCTCCCCACCGGGGCACGATCTCGGTCGTCATCGGTGGCTGGCGGCCGGAGTCGACGGGCGGGGTGAAGGGCCGCCTCGGGGCCGTGCTCGTGGGCGTGCCCGGGCCGGGCGGTCTGCGCTACCTCGGCCGGGTCGGCTCCGGGCTGGCGGGCAAGACGGGCAGTGCTCTCATGGGCGACCTCTCACCCCTTCAGACCAGCGAGTCCCCTTTCGGCACAGAGGTTCCGAGAGAGGATGCCGCTGGCGCGCAGTGGGTGCACCCTTTGTTGGTGGCCGACGTTCAGTCGCTCGGTCTGAGCGGTCAGGGCCGGCTGCGCCAGCCCGCCTACAAGGGCCTGCGGGCCGACCTGACGCCGGCCGACCTCGACGACCTCGATGGCCCCAGTGACCAAGCGGGTGGTGCGTGATGGCGTACGAGGCAACGAAGGTGACCGTCGAGGTCGAAGGTCGCCGGATGCGGCTCAGCAGCCTCGACAAGGTGATGTACCCACGCACCAACACGACCAAGGCCGAGGTGCTCGACTACTACGCGCGCATCTCACCGGTGCTGCTACCGCACCTGGCCGGGCGCCCGGTCACCCGCGTGCGCTTTCCGCACGGCGTCGGTGACACGCAGTTCTTCGAGAAGAACATCCCGGCCGGAACCCCGCCCTGGCTGAGGCGTGCGGGCAATGACCCGGTGTTTCCGTTCATCGACGACCTGGCCGGCCTCACCTTCTTCGCCAACCTGAACTCGATCGAGCTGCACGTGCCCCAGTGGCGGTGGGAAGGCGAAGGCAGAGCGGCCGAGCCACGCCGGCCCGACCGCCTCGTGATCGACCTCGACCCCGGCCCCGGTGTCGGACTGCCCGAGTGTGCAGACGTGGCCGTGCTGGTCCGAGAGCGCTTGACCCAGATCGGTCTCGACACCGTGCCCGTGACGAGTGGCAGCAAGGGCCTCCAGCTCTATGCCGTGCTGCCGGGGGTGCATTCCAGTGACCAGATCCGCGACACGGTCGCTCAGCTGGCTCAGGAGCTGAGCAAGAGCCACCCCGACCGGGTGGTGTGGAAGATGGCCAAGGACCTGCGGCCCGGAAAGATCTTTCTCGACTGGAGCCAGAACGTCGCGGCCAAGACGACGATCTGCCCGTACTCGCTCAGGGGCCGCGACGCCCCCACGGTGGCCGCCCCCCGCACCTGGGCAGAGATCGAGGGCGGGGTGGGCGGCGGCGAGCTGCACCAGCTTCGCATGGACGAGGTGCTCGCCCGCGTCGAGGAGCAGGGAGATCTGGCCGCCGCCCTGACGCAGTGACGGCGAAGCCCGACACCACAGGGCGTCGGGCTTCGGCGTGGATCAGCTGACTGCTGTTGCCCTCGGCCGGCCGAGCGAGTTCGAGGGGTAACGCGCTCGGCCACCATGGAGCCCAGTCGGCTTCTCGGTCAGAACCTGGTCCAAAATCCGAGTCAGCATCTGAAACAGATGCCGGGTCAGGTTTCTGATCAGATTTTCGAGCGGATTCTCAGTGGGCCTTGTCGTAGGCCGACTGAACCTCTGCCGAGATGCGGCCACGGTCAGAGACCGCATGGCCGTTGGCCCGGGCCCATTCGCGCACAGCACTGAGGTCGGTGCGCTTCGGGGAGCCGGCGCGCTTGCGGCCCACGCCCCGGGTGGCGCCACTGCGGCGCGCATGACCGGTCCACCCCGCGATATCGTCGCGAAGCTTCTTGGCATTCTTGTCGGACAGGTCGATCTCGTAGGTGACGCCGTCGAGAGCGAAGGTCACCGTTTCAGCGGCATTACCGCCGTCGAGATCGTCGATGAGTACAACTTCGACACGCTGAGCCATGGTTCTCCATCGTGATGATTGCGCCCTTTCGGGCTGAGGGGAGCGACGAAACTAACACCTCGTCGCGACCGACAATTTACACGAGAAGACGATGATTCCCGCATTCTATGTTCGTTAATGCGGGTGTTGGCCCGATGATTCAGGCCAAACCGTCACGAACGTTTTCGCGATTCTTCCTCAGCGTCCTGCTGGGCTTCCCATTTCGCCTGCGCCATGCGCTCGCGCCGGTCACCCTCAAGAATGTTCTTGATGACGTAGTAGAACAACGTGCCGACGCCGATGGTCGGCACCAGTGCCAGCACGTAGGGAATCACGGCGTCCATGTCTCCATGGTCGCACGGGCCCAGCTCACCTGCGTTCGTCGGTGGCCCCACCCGGGGCCGCCACAGTGGCGCCGGTGGGTTCGACGCTGGGTTCGACGCTGGGTTCGACGCTGGGTTCGACGCTGGGTTCGCCGTTGGACATCAGCGTCGCGGTGGCTCGATCGTCTCCATGCTGCTTGGCCCGGTGACGTGCGGCGTAGGGAAGGCCGAGCGGCCACCAGATGCGGTCACCGAGGTCGTAGGAGACCGCGGGAACGAGCAGGCTGCGCACGACCAGGGTGTCGAGCAGCACTCCGAAGGCCACGATGAAGGCGATCTGCACGAGGAAGAGGATCGGCAGCACCGCCAGGGCCGAGAACGTCGACGCGAGCACGACGCCGGCACTGGTGATCACCCCGCCGGTGACGGCGAGACCGACGAGCACGCCGGGCCGGGTGCCGCGCACCCGTGACTCCTCTCGGACACGCGTCATCAGGAAGATCGAGTAGTCGATGCCGAGAGCCACGAGGAAGACGAAGCCGTAGAGCGGGGTCGAGGGGTCAGATCCCGGAAAGTCGAAGATGTGGTTGAACGCGATCGCGGCCACGCCCATCGTGGCCGCGAAGGAGAGCACGTTGGCGGCCACGAGCAGCAACGGGGCGACGATCGAGCGCAGCAGCAGCACCAGCACCACGAAGATGACCGCGAGGATGGTCGGGATGATCACCTTGAGGTCACGTTCACTGGCCAGCCGCACGTCGAGGTTGGTCGCGGTGCTGCCGCCCACCAGCACCTCGGGGCCGACAGCGTCGAGCGAGGTGCGCAGGGACGAGATCGTCTGCTCGGCCTCGAGGCTGTCTGCGGAGGCCTTCAGGGTGGCCTGAACCACGACGTTGCCGTCGACGACCTTGGGGGGCTGGCCGGGCGTGAGCCCGACCTGGGGCTCGCTCAGGCCGCCGCCCCTCTTCAGCACGTCGAGCACGGCATCCGCCTTGCCCTGCGGCGCGAGCACCTGCACCGGCGCACCCGAGCCGGCCGGGAAGTGCTTGGCGAGCAGCTCCTGCCCGGTGACGGAGTCGACCTTGGCCAGGAACAGGTCTGACTGACCGACGCCCCGCGCCTGGAGGGTGGGCAGGAAGGCGGCACAGGCAGCGAGGGCGACGAAGGTCGCCACCCAGGTGCGCCGCGGGTGCGAGCCGATCAGGCCCGCCACCCGACCCCAGATTCCGCTCCTGCCGATGGCGTCTTCACGGTGCACGTGGTCGATGCGGGGAATCTGCGGCCAGAAGATGCGCCTCCCGATGAGCAGCAGCACGGCGGGAAGGAAGGTGAGGGCCGCGACGAGTGCGCCGATGATGCCCAGGGCGCCGACCGGGCCGAGGCCTTTGGTGCTGCCGAGCTCGGAGAGGCGCAGGCACAACAGTCCGAGCACGACGGTGGCGGCGCTGGCCCCGATGGGTGGGGCGGCGGCCCGCCACGCGACCTTCATCGCCGACCAGGTCGAGTCGTGGTCGTGCAGCTCCTCCTTGTAGCGGGCGACGAGCAGCAACGCGTAGTCGGTCGCGGCGCCGACGACGAGAATCGACAGGATGCCCTGGCTCTGACCGCTCAGGCTGATCGCGCCGTTCTGGGCCAACGGGAAGACCACCAGGGCGGCGAGCGACAGGCCGAACACGGCCGAGACGAGCACGGCCAGGGGCAGGATGGGGCTGCGGTAGACGATGAGCAGGATGAGGAACACGACGCCGAGGGCGACGAGCAGCAGGATGCCGTCGATGCCGCTGAAGGCGGTGACGAAGTCGGCGAAGAATCCGCCGGCGCCGGTGACGTGCACCGTCAGCCCGCTCGGGGCCAGGCTCTTCGCCGCAGAGTCGCGCAGCGCCGTGGCTACCGCGTAGAGCGCCGTGTCGCCTCCGATGACATCCTCGGCGCGGTCGGCGACCAGGGCGACGGGAATGAGCACGGCCTGACCGTCGGCACTCGGAACGGCTGCCTCGGGGTCGTTCTGCAGCAGGTCACCGACCGTCTTCGTGGGGTCGGCCAGGGGGAGCGACGGGATGCCGCTGACGTAGCTCGCGATGGCCGTCCGGTCCTGCGGCGTCAGACCGCTGGCTCGGGCGACCACCACGAGATAGGGCAGTGTCTGGGTGTCAGTCATCTTCTCGACGGCCTTGCTCACCGTCGTCGACTCGGCCGAGGGCGGCAGGAAGTTCGCGTTGTCGTTGCTCGCCACCTCTGAGAGGCGGCCAACGAGCGGACCGCCAATACCGCCGATGGCGAACCAGGCGAGCACGGCGAGGGCGGCGATCCACCGCACCCTGGTCGAGGGCTTTGTCATGCACGACATCATCTGCCCGACGAGGCGATGGCGACAGGGGCTCGACCCGGTGCTGCCGCGCCTGTCGGGTACCGCTGCTGTCGGTGCCGGCCTCTACGGTGGCGCCATGGCCTCTCGCACGACATCACGCCGCGCCTCCCCGTTCCGCTGCACCGAGTGCGGGTGGACCACCGCCAAGTGGGTGGGCCGGTGCGGCGAGTGCCAGGCCTGGGGGAGCGTGTCAGAGCCGGGCGGGGCCGGGTCGGCACGCACCGTCGCGTCCAGCGTCACCACGCCGGCCCAGCGCATCGACGAGGTCGACATCAGCCAGGCGTCGGCTCGGCCGACCGGGGTCGACGAGTTCGACCGGGTGCTGGGCGGGGGCCTCATCGCGGGCGGCGTCGTGCTCGTGGCGGGCGAGCCAGGCATCGGCAAGTCGACCCTGTTGCTCGACGTGGCGGCTCGAACGGCCCGGCAGGGGGCCAGCGTGCTCTACGTCAGCGGCGAGGAGTCGGCTGCCCAGGTGCGCACCCGGGCCGAACGCATCGGCGCCATGGCCAGCAGCCTCTACCTGGTCGCCGAGACCGACCTCGGGATCGTGCTCGGCCAGATCGAGGCGCTGAGCCCGCAGCTCGTCATCATCGACTCGGTGCAGACGATCGCGAGCGCTCAGGTCGAAGGTCAGGCCGGCAACGTGTCACAGGTGCGCGAGGTGACGGCGAGCATCATTGCGGCCGCGAAGGCGGCCGGCATCGCCGTGCTGCTCGTCGGGCACGTGACCAAAGACGGCTCGATCGCCGGCCCGCGCGTGCTCGAGCACCTTGTCGACGTCGTCGTCGCGTTCGAGGGCGACCGCCACTCTCGTCTGCGGCTGGTGCGCGCCGTCAAGAACCGGTTCGGCCCGACCGACGAGGTGGGCTGCTTCGACCTGTCCGAGGCGGGCATCGTGGGCCTGCCCGACCCCAGCGGCCTGTTCCTGTCGCATCGCGACCACGCCGTCGCGGGCACCTGCGTCACAGTGACCCTCGAGGGCCGTCGTCCGCTCGTCGCCGAGGTGCAGGCGCTCGTGGCCCCCTCCACCCTGCCCTCGCCGCGGCGCACGTCGAGCGGGCTCGACAGCTCGCGCCTGGCCATGATCATCGCGGTGCTCGACAAGCGCGCCGGGGCTCCGGTGGGCAACCGCGACATCTTCGCGGCGACCGTCGGTGGGGTGCGCATCACCGAGCCGGCGGCCGACCTCGCCATCGTCTGTGCCGTGGCCTCCTCCGTTGTCGACCAACCGCTGGCTACCGACGTCGTGGCCTTCGGGGAGGTGGGGCTCGCCGGTGAGGTCCGCCGGGTCAGCGGGCTTCAGCGGCGCCTGGCCGAGGCGGCCCGCCTCGGCTTCCGGCACGCCCTGGTGCCCCACGGCTCGAGCGGCGAGCTCACGGTGCCACCCGGCATCTCGGTGGTCGAGGTGGCTGACGTTCCGCGGGCGATCGAGGCCATGGGTCGGCTCGCCGGTGCGCGGTCGCCCGAGGCAGTCGCACTGCGCAGCGTCTAGACTGCGCCGTGGTCGGGGTGATGTGCCCAGGCATCGCTCAGCATCCCTCGAGGCAGGCTGTCATGGATCAGAACGACGTGCTGCTGCGCGCCGCCCTCGGCGCCATCGCACCCGGCACCGACCTGCGCGACAGCCTCGAACGCATCCTCCGCGGACGTACCGGCGCGCTCATCGTGCTCGGCTACGACAAGGTGGTCGAGTCGATCTGCACCGGCGGCTTCACCCTCGACATGGAGTTCTCGGCCACCCGGGTGCGTGAGCTGTGCAAGATGGACGGCGCGGTCGTGCTCGACTCCGACGCCACCCGCATCCTACGTGCGGCCACCCAGCTCGTGCCCGACTCGAGCATCGAGACCACCGAGTCCGGCACCCGCCACCGCACCGCCGAGCGGGTCGCCAAGCAGACCGGCTTCCCGGTGATCTCGGTGAGCCAGTCGATGGGGGTCGTCGCGCTCTACGTCGGCAGCAAGCGGCACGTCATCGAGGGTTCGCCGACGACGCTCTCGCGTGCCGACCAGGCCCTGCAGACCCTCGAGCGCTACAAGTCGAGGCTCGATGAGGTGACCGGCACCCTGTCGGCCCTTGAGATCGAAGACCTGGTCACGGTGCGCGACGTGACCGCCGTGCTGCAGCGCCTCGAGATGGTGCGTCGCATCTCGGCCGAGATCCAGGACTACGTCGTCGAGCTCGGCACCGACGGTCGACTGCTCAGCCTGCAGCTCGAAGAGCTCATCGGCGGTCTCGGCAACGACCGTGAGCTCGTCATTCGTGACTACCTGCCGGCGACCAAGTCCGAGCTGACCGTCGACGAAGCCCTCAAGGGGCTTCAGTCGCTCAACGCGGTCGACCTGCTCGACCTCGCCTCCGGGGCCCGAGGGGTCGGTTTCTCGATCATCGGCGACAGCCTCGATGCGCCGGTCAGCCCGCTCGGCTACCGGCTGCTGACCAAGGTGCCCCGGTTGCCCCCGGCCATCGTCGAACGGCTCGTGCTGCACTTCGAGTCGTTGCAGCGCCTGCTCGCGGCCGGCATCGAAGACCTCATGCTGGTCGAGGGAGTCGGTGAGGGCCGCGCCCGCGCGGTGCGTGAGGGCCTGTCGCGACTGGCCGAGTCGAGCATCCTTGAGCGCTACGTCTGAGCTGGCACGGCTTCACCGGCGGGTGAACGACTGGTACGCGGATGCCGGCCGCGACCTGCCGTGGCGACGCCCCGAGGCCACCCCGTGGGGGGTCTTCCTCTCCGAGGTGATGGCCCAGCAGACCCCGCTCTCCAGGGTCGAGCCGGCCTGGCGTGAGTGGATGCAGCGGTGGCCGACGCCGGCCGCCCTGGCCGCGGCGGCTCCCGGTGAGGCCGTACGCGCCTGGGGCCGACTGGGCTACCCCCGGAGGGCCCTGCGGCTGCACGAGGCGGCCACGGTGATGGTCGAGCGACACCAGGGCGAGGTGCCGAGCAGCCACGCCGACCTGCTCGCTCTGCCCGGGGTCGGCGCCTACACCGCGGCGGCCGTCGCGTGCTTCGCGTTCGCCGAGCCGGAGGTGGTCGTCGACACGAACGTGCGGCGGGTGCTGGCCCGGGCGGTGACGGGCAACGCCTTGCCCCACCTGACTCTCACGCGCGCCGAGAGCGACCTCGCGCGCGAGTGCCTGCCCCACGACCGTGACGCGGCGAACACGTGGAACGTGGCCGTGATGGAGCTCGGCGCGCTGGTGTGCGTGGCTCGCGGCCCGCGCTGCGAGCAGTGCCCGATCGCCGACCTGTGCGCCTGGAACGTGGCCGGGCGGCCGGCCTACGACGGGCCGGCCCGAAAGGGCCAGTCGTGGCACGGAACCGACCGGCAGGTGCGCGGCGAGCTGTTGCAGCGGCTGCGCTCGGCGCCCGGGCCGGTCGGCCTCACGGCGCTGGAAGACGCCGGCCCCGAAGAGGCCCAGGTGCTGCGCTGCCTCGACTCGCTCGTCGCCGACGGCCTGGTCGAACCCCTGTCGCGTCAGCGGTTCCGTCTGCCCGCCTGACCCTCAGACATCCTCAGCGACGTAGAGCTCGAGGTGGTTGCAGGCCACGCACCGCATCGCTGCGATGCTCCGTCGAGGTTTGCCCAGCCGAACGGCACCGCCGAAGATGCCGCGCTCCAACGCCCCGGGGATCCACCTCAGGTAGCCCGACGAACCCTGGCCGGTGTCTTCCGCGAACCCGTCCTCGAACTCGATGCCTCCGCACTGGGAGCAGTTCGTCTCAATCTGCGTCATGGTCAGACGTTACCGAGCACGCGGTCGACGTGGATGGCGAGCACGACCCGTTCCGGGTTCTCCCGCGGCACGCGGTAGCGGGCTGCGTACCGCTGCTCCGCGTCTCGCACGGAGGCCGGGTCGGTCAGCACGGTGGCCGTCCCTTCGAGCGAGAGCCAGTAGCGGCCGTCGACCTGGCAGAGCACTGCCCGGCATCCGGCGGCGGCGTTGCGTGCCTTGAGGCTCGTGCCGCTCGTGATCACCCGGGCCAGACTCGACTCGGCCTCCCAGGTGAACCCCACCGGCACCACGTGTGGCGTGCCGTCGGGGCGCAGGGTCGTCAGGGTCGCGAGGTGGCGCACGGTGAGGAACTCGAGGGCGGCCGCGGAGAGGTTGCCCGGAGGGGTCGCCACCGGTCAGACGACCAGACTGAGCAGCATCACGAGTGCGAACCCGAACACCGAGATGACGGTCTCCATCACCGACCACGACTTGATCGTCTCGCCGACGGTGAGGCCGAAGTACTCCTTGACGAGCCAGAACCCGGCGTCGTTGACGTGGCTGAAGAACAGCGACCCACAGCCGATGGCGAGCACGAGCAGCGCGAGGTGGCTCGCGCTCAGGGAGGTGCCGAGCGGGCCGACGATGCCGGCCGCGGTGATGGTCGCCACCGTCGCGGAGCCGGTACCGAGCCGGATGAGTACCGCCACCAGCCAGCCGAGTACGAGCGCCGAGATGTTGACGCCGGTCGCCCAGTCCTTGATGACCTCACCGACACCGGCGTCGATGAGGGTCTGCTTGAACCCGCCCCCGGCGGCCACGATGAGCAGGATGCCGGCGATGGGGGGCAGCGCCGCTCCGTAGGTGTCGCTCACCTGGCTCTTGGTCATGCCGGAACCGAGACCGAGCGCGAAGTAGGCGAAGATGACGGCGATGAGCAGGGCCACGATCGGGGTGCCGAGCACGTCGACCACCTTGCGGATGCTGTTCTCCTTGTCGGTCACGGTCAGCTTGAGGATGGCGTCGATGAGCATGAGGAAGACCGGCAGGGTGATGGCGATGAGCGCGGTACGGAACGCCACCCGGCGACGGCCCGGCTGCCGGGACGGGTCGAGGTCGTCGAGGTCGGCGCCCCTGTTGCCCTTCGAGCGGCTGCCGGCGCCTTTGCCGTTCGAGCCGCGTGAACCGCTGGACGTGCCCGCGCCGCTCGCGCCACCGACGGCCACCAGCGAGTCGGCGCTCTTGGGCACCCACTGGTCGACGAACCGGGCCAGGATGGGGCCGGCCACGATGACGGTGGGGATGGCGATGATGATGCCGTAGAGCAGGGTCAGGCCGAGGTCGGCCTTGAGCAGGCCGATGGCCGTCAGCGGCCCCGGGTGCGGGGGGACGAGACCGTGCAGCACCGACAACCCGGCGAGGGCCGGGATGCCGACGAGCATCAGCGACACCCCGGTGCGCTTGGCGACCATGATGATGACCGGCACGAGCAGCACGACGCCGATCTCGAAGAAGAGCGGCAGGCCGAGGATGGCGGCGATCAGGGCCATCATCCAAGGCAACCCACCTCTGCCCACGCGCCCCACGAGGGTCGCGACGATGCGGTTCGCTCCGCCGGAGTCTTCGAGGATCTTGCCGATCATGGCCCCGAGGGCGATGAGGATGCCGACCGACCCCGTCGTCGAGCCGAAGCCGGCCACGAAGCTGTCGACGATCTGGATCGGCGGCATGAAGGCCACCGCCCCCAGCACCGCCGAGCCGAGCATCAGCGACAGGAACGGGTGCAGCTTGGCGATCGTGATGAGCAGGACGACCGCGAGGATGCCGATCAGGCAGGCGGCGAGCAGCTGCCCGCTGCCGGCGTAGGGCACCTTGGGTGGGTCGGCGAGCAGGGTGACGACCGGTGACGACGTGAGCGAGTTCATGCCTGGTGGTCCCTTCTGAGGTCGAGCGCACCGAGGGCCCGGTCGAGCACGGTGGCCGCCGTTCCCTCGTTCGAGATGGAGACGCCGGGCTCGTCGTTCTCGAGGGGCTCGAGGGTGGCGATCTGGCTGGTGAGCAGCGACGCCGGCATGTAGTGCCCGGGTCGGTGCTCCATGCGGTCGTGGATGATCTCGCTGGGAGCCTCGACGTGCAGGAAGCGAACGTGCGGGCGGTCGCGCCGAAGCAGGTCTCGATAGACCCGACGCAACGCCGAGCAGGTGACCACGGCCGACTCCCCGACGGACTCCTTTCCGCTGATCCATTCCCCGATGGACTCGAGCCAGGGCCAACGGTCGTCGTCGGTCAGCGGGTGACCGCTGCGCATCTTCTCCACGTTGGCGTCGGAATGGAACGCGTCTCCCTCGGCGAACTCCCACCCCATGACGGTCGAGATCCCTTTGGCGACGGTCGTCTTGCCGCTACCCGACACCCCCATCACGATCACGACGTCGATCGGGGGCGGTGATGGCGCTTCGTCGTTGATGCCCATGAACAGAACATAGCCCGTTGAAGGGCAGGCCAGAAGGTTGTAACGTGGCCGCTCGTGTCTGCCGTCTCACGAATCTGATGTGCACCTTCTGGATCCTCGTTCGCGCGGGTTTCCGCAGGCACTCGACCTACCGGCTGGCCCTGTTGGCCGGCATGGTGACGAACTCGGTGTTCGGCGTCATCCGCGCCTCGGTCGTGCTCGCTGCCCTGGCCTCGGCCG
Source organism: Humibacillus sp. DSM 29435 (assembly GCF_001758225.1). Lineage (GTDB taxonomy): Bacteria > Actinomycetota > Actinomycetes > Actinomycetales > Dermatophilaceae > DSM-29435. The sequence continues at coordinate 354,563 of NZ_MAST01000001.1, forward strand.
GTAAGAGCATCGCCGGCTACGACCCGGCGACCGCGGTCGCCTTCGTGTGGTGGGGTCAGGCCCTGCTCGGCACGGTCAACCTCTGGGGCTTCCAGGAGGTGAACGCCCGGGTGCGAACGGGCGACATCGCCGTCGACTTCCTACGGCCGGTCGATCCCCAGCTTGCCTACCTCGCAGGCGATCTCGGTCGCGCCGGCATCAACCTGGTCGCCCGCGGCCTGCCGACCCTCGCCACCGGCGCCCTGTTCTTCGACCTGGCCTGGCCGCCGGGTGTGCTCAGCTGGGCCAGCGGGTTCGTCTCGCTGCTGCTCGCCGTGGTCGTGGCCTTCGCCGGCAGCTTCGTCGTCAACCTGCTGGCGTTCTGGCTCGTCGAGGTGCGTGGCATCCGGATGCTCTACATGATCGTCGGTGGCCTGCTGTCGGGCCTCTACCTCCCGGTGCCGTGGTTTCCCGACTGGCTGCGCACCGTGGCGCAGTGGTCGCCCTTCCCGTCGATGCTGCAGAACCCGGTCGACATCCTCGCCGGGCGAGTCGCCGGTGGCGACATCACGGGCACCGTTGCGGTGCAGCTGTTCTGGGCAGTGGCGCTGCTCGGTCTGGGCCAGCTGGTGCTGAGCGCCGGCCGGCGACGCCTGGAGGTGCAGGGTGGGTGACCGGCTGGAACCCTACCGAGTGCTGCTCGCCTCACGCATGCGTGCGCAGATGCAGTACCGGGCCTCCTTCGTCACCGACATCCTCGGCACCGTGGGCGTCGGCGTGGCGGAGTTCGCCGAGGTGTGGGTCATCTTCCACAACGTCGACGTGCTGGGCGGTCTCGACTTCACGGCGGCCCTGCTGGTCTTCGCTCTCAGCAACATCGCCTTCTCGCTCGCAGACCTGTTCGTCGGCCACCTCGACACCCTGCCCACCTACATCCGGGCCGGCCAGGTCGACGCCTTCTACGTGCGGCCCCTGCCGCTGCTCGCCCAGCTGGTCACCAGCGACCTGTCGCTGCGACGCATCGGTCGCCTGTCGGTGGCCCTCCTCGCGCTCACGGTGGCGCTGGCGACGGCCGACATCGCCTGGACGCCCGCCGTGGTCGCCCTGCTGGTGCTGACGGTCGTGAGCGGCACCGCCATCTTCTCGGCCCTGTTCACCGCCGCTGGGGGGTTGCAGTTCTTCCTCGTCGACGGCGCCGAGTTCACGAACAGCTTCACCTACGGCGGCGCCTATTCTGCGCAGCAGAGCCAGCAGGTCTTTCCGGGCCCACTGCGCATCTTCTGGACCTTCGTGGTCCCCACGGCGTTCGTGGCCTACCTTCCTGCCGTCAGCATCCTCGAGCTGCCAGGTGACCGGCTGGCACCCTTGTGGTTGGCGTGGTGCACCCCGCTGGCCGCCGTGCTCTCCTGGACGGTCGCCGGTCTGTGCTGGCGTGCCGGCACCCGTCACTACCAAGGAGCAGGTGGATGAGCACCATCATCGAGACGCGCGAGCTGGTGCGTGAGTTCAAGAAGACCCGAGCGGTCGACCGCATGTCGTTCGTCGTCGAACCCGGTGAGTCCGTGGGCTACATCGGTGCCAACGGCGCCGGCAAGTCGACGACGATCAAGATGCTGACCGGCATCCTCAAGCCGACGTCGGGGCACGTACGCACCTGCGGGCTCGACCCCATGCGCCAGCGGATCGCGGTGGCCAGGCGGGTGGGCGTGGTGTTCGGTCAACGGTCGCAGCTGTGGTGGGACCTGCCGCTGGGGGAGTCGTTCACGATCCTGGCCGCCATCCATCGCCTCGACCCCGCAGCCGGTCGGGCCCGAACCCGGGAGCTCGTCGACCAGCTCGAGATGGGGCCACAGCTGGGCACGCCCGTGCGTTCGCTCTCGCTCGGCCAACGGATGCGGGCCGAGATCGCGGCCGCTCTGCTGCACACGCCCGACCTGCTGATCCTCGACGAGCCGACGATCGGGCTCGACGTGCTCTCGAAGCAGCGGCTGCGAGAGTTTCTGGTGGCCGAGCGGCGCGAGCGGGGGACCACCCTGCTGCTCACCACCCACGACATGGGCGACATCGAGCGGCTCTGTGACCGGGTGCTGGTCATCGACCGTGGTGCGTTGGCCTTCGACGGCACGCTCGCCGGTCTCGCCGCGACCGTGGGGGCGCAACGGCTGCTCGTCATCGACCTCGCCGTGCCCACGCCGCCCCTGACCGCCATCGCGGGGGCGACCCTCGTCTCGAACGAGTCGCAGGGGTTGCGCCAGAGCCTGGCCTTCGACCCGAAGAGCACCACGGCTGCGGCCGTGCTGGCGCGGGTGTCGGCCGTGGCGGAGGTGCGCGACCTGGCCATCGAGGAGCCCGACATCGAAGACGTCGTTCGCCGCCTCTACGCGGCCTCGAGGCCGTAGACCGAACCCGCCACCTCACCTCGCGCCCTGCCGTGTGCGTCTACCCGGGCCAGCACCCGGGTCAACGCACACAGCAGGTGGCCGGTCAGTATCGAGTCGTCAGGACGGTCAGCGCCGACTGGGCAGGGTGGCCATCGCCCGCCGGGCAGCGTGGGCGAGGGCCTGGCCGCGCCCCTTGAGGGGCACCGTCCACACGTCGTGGCCGGGCAGCCCCCGCTCGGTGAGCAGCGCGTTGGCCGCGAGCCATCCGGTGGTCGCGGCGCGCTCCATCAGGGCCACCGGGTGTTCACACCGGATGCCGTCGCCGGCGAGCACCACGCGGGCGTCGCTGGTCGTGACACCGGGCCGGTCGGCCCACGGGTCGGTGCCGGCCAGGGGGCAGTCGTCGGCGACGATCCACTCGTCGTGGACGACCGTCGCCCGGGCCAGCTCTGGATGCACGCGGTGCAGCTGGCTCAGCAGCTCGGCGCGCATGGCCGTCTCGTCGAAGTCTGCTGGCGCGGCGTAGGCGTGCAGCTCGACGACGGATCCGCCGGTGCGCGTCGCCCAGTCGCGGGCGCCGTCTTCCATCTGCTCGACGAACGACACGTTGTCGAGGGGCCCAAAGCGGCTCGTGCCGAGAAACGGTGGCGCACCCGGGGCCGGCTGCCGGTCGAGCCACAGCCGCCAGACGATGAAGGGAGGTGCGATGCGCAGGGCGGCCACGCGGGAACGCCACTGCTCGTCACCGAGCCAGGGCGCCCCGGCCACGAGCTGCTGCAAGGGCGCCCGGTCGGTGGCGAGCACCACGGCATCCGCCTCGATCGTTTGTTCGTCGTCGAGGGTGACGCGGATGCCGGCGTCGCTCTCGTCGAGCGCAGTGACCGAACGTGCGGTCAGGGTGGTGACCCCCAAGCTGAACAGGTAGCGACCGAGCGGGGCCCAGAGTGCCTCGTCGTACGCGGCGCGTGGTACGTCGAAGAGCAGGCCCTCGGCGGAACCGGTGAAGTAGGTGTGGAACATCGCCACGAGCTCACCGCCCGAGAACTCGCGCGGGTCGGCGAAGAAGCTGCGCGCGAACACCTCGAGGGCGAGGTGACGGGCCTCGTCGGGAAACTTCAGCCGGTCGAGCACGTCGGCGGCGCTCACCCCGTCGTACTCGCTGTAGGTCGCCGGAAAGGTGACGTCGAGCAGGCCCAACGCGGCCCCGATGTCGACGTGGCGCAGGGCCGACAACGGAAAGCTGGGGCTCTGGGCCACGAAGGCGGCGATGCTGAGGGGTGGGGTGCGCGGGATGCTCGCGAAGGAGTCGGTCGGGCCGTCGGCGAGGCGCAGGGGGTAGTCGTCGAGGGGCATCAGCCGCTCGAGGCCGGGGTCTCCGCGTCGCAGCAGGGCACGAAGGTTGTAGTACTGCCGGAAGAACGCGTGGAACCCTCGACTCATGGTGGCGGTCTCGGCCGCATCCTCACGAGCGTCCTGTTCGCAGAGGCCGATCGGCCAGGAACGCACTCGCCCGCCCAGGGTCTGCTGACGCTCCACGAGTGTGACCCGAACGCCTCGCTCGGCGAGGCCCACTGCGGCCGTCAGCCCCGCGATGCCGCCACCGACCACGACCACGCCCCGGGGGGTGAAGCCCTCCCCACCGGTGCGAGGGCGGGGGGCGAGGTGTCTGACGGCCCGGGGGTCGCGGCCCGGTACCCAGGTGGCCTGGTTCATGATCGCTTCGGCCTCTGTCCGTGGAAGGTGTGGATGATGCCGCGCTGCCAGCCGCCGATGGTGCTCGAGCGCACCTGTTCGAAGCCGGCGTCACGCAGCCGGGTGCGCAGTGCGGGAACGGAGTCCATGTCGATCACGCTGCGCCACAGGTAGCGGTACAGACGGGTGCGTCGCGAGGTGACCCAACCGAGCGGAACGACCACACCCCAGCAGACGGCGCTCCAGACCGCGGTGGCGGCGCGGTTGCCCGCCACCGAGTACTCGTGGACCACCAGGGTGCCGCCGGGCCGCAACAGGCCCAGCAGGGTGGTGAACAGGTCGTCGCGCTGCGAGACGTTGCGCACGAGGTAGGCCGCGAAGATGGCGTCGAGCTCGATGCCGCCCAGCTCCGGCAGGTCGGCCAGCTGTTCGGCCCGGCCCTGGGCGAAGCTCACGTTCGCCGGCCACGTCTTCGCTCGCGCCTCCCGGAGCATGCCGGCCGAACCGTCGACCCCGATCAGCCGGTAGTCGAGGCCGGCCACGTCGAGGGTCTGCACGAGGGCTCGGGTCGAGGCGCCGGAGCCGCAGCCGATGTCGACCACCGTGACCGGGTGCGTGCTGGGCGCCGCCATGCCTGCCGCCGCGTTGGCCGCCGCCGCGAGGGCGTCGACCAGCACCTGCGCAGAGGCTCGCAGGTGGGCGTGGTAGCCGGGGTTGAGCCCGACCATGAGGTCGTAGCGGTCGGCGACCTCATCGAACGCCTCAGGCACCTGGCTTCGGTTCACGGCCTCGGACGTCGTCATTCCTTGCTCCCTCTGTCGGTGGTGGCCGAGCCCGCGGCCGTGATCGTGGTGGTGCGCTGCTTTCGCTTGGCGCGCTCCCAGAGCACGATGGCGCTGGTGACCATGGAAAAGCCGAAGAGGTAGTCCTCGACCGGGATGTCCCAAGGGAAGCGGAGGCCGAGGTGGTGCTCCGCGTTGTAGATCACGATCGGCGCGCTCAGCTTCGTCAGCCAGCCGTCGACGAGGGCCTGGAAGAACGCGACGATGGCCATCGAGACCCAGAACTGCGCCTTCCGGAAGAGCCCCAGCCCGACGCGACGTTCGAGAACGACGGTGGCCACGACCGAGAGCACGGCCAGCACGGTGTACTCAGGCACGGGCCCGCCACCTCCGCGCCCAGGTGAACACGGTGCCGACGGCCTCGTACGTGAGCAACCCGCAGATCGGGATGACCACGAAGAAGACGAGCTCTTCGAGCGGCATCCGCAACGGCAGCTGGATGCCGGTGACGTAGCTGGGGTTGTAGCTCCAGTGCCCTCGCCAGATGCCGAGGATGTCCCACACCGCATAGACGATGACGACCGGGATCATGGCGGCCAGCAGCAGCTTCGGGCGCCGGTACACCTTTGCGGAGAACACGAACTCGAGGGGAAGGGTGATCAGTAGGCACCCCGCCATCAGGGCGAGGTACTGGTAGTGGTCGTCCATCGGCCCCGTTCTCATCTCTTGGCCGCTGGTCGGCCAGGCACCCGTCGCCACCAGCCTATGCGAGGGGCTACGAACGGGTACGACCGGTCAGAAGGCGGTGTAGCCGCCGTCGGCGACGAGCACCGAGCCGGTCACGAAGCTCGAGGCGTCACTGGCCAGGAAGACGACGGCAGGCGCGAGCTCGCTGACGGTGCCGTACCGCACGAGGGGTGCGTCTTCGACCCACTGCCGGCGGAACCGGGGGTCGTCGACCGGTGACATGTCGGTCTTGATGTAGCCGGGCGCCAGGGCGTTGACCCGCACCCCGTACGGTCCCCACTCGGCGGCCAGGCTTCGGGTGAGGTGGTGCACGGCCGCCTTGGACGCGTTGTAGGCCGGCTGCCACTGTGGACGGTTGACGATGAGACCCGACATCGAGCCGATGTTGACGATGACGCCGGACTGCTGACCGACGAAGTGACGGCCGAAGGTCTGGGCGCAGCGCCAGACGGCGTCGAGGTTGACGTTCATGACCGCGCGCCAGTCGTCGTCGGTGACCTCGAGGGCAGGGGCGTGAACGCACGCGCCGGCGTTGTTGACGAGCACGTCTGCCCGTCCGAAGGCGGTCAGGGTCTCGTCGAGCATCCGCGTGACGTCAGCGCCCGAGGTCACGTCGGCCGTGACGAAGTGCGCCGAATGGCCCTGGTCGAGCAGGTTCTGCGCCACATGCTCTCCTCGCGCGCTGTCGCGACCGACGAGCACGACGCTGGCGCCGGCTTCGGCCAGGGCGGTCGCAAAGCCCTCACCGAGGCCTCGCGTGCCACCCGTGACCACGGCGACGCGACCGTCGAGCCGGAAGCGGTCGAGGGCGCTCATCGCACGGCGGCGAGGGCGTCGACGACCCCGTGGCCGAAGTAGCTGTTGTCGGAGGTGGTGCCGACGCAGGGCGCATTGGGCGTCGAGGGTGGGCAGGCCTTCGGGTCGGCCTGAGCGCGAAGCTCGGTGATGAGCTTCGCCGGCTTCCAGCCGGGGTGCCGGCTCTTCATCAGGGCCAGCACGCCAGCGACGTGGGGGGTGGCCATCGAGGTGCCGCTCTTGAGGCCGTAGCCGTTGTCGGCGATCACCGTCGAGAGGATGCCGGAGCCGGGCGCCGCCACGTCGATCTTGCCCAGGCCACGGTTGGAGAACCCGGAGAAGGAGGAGTCGAGAGTGTTGCCGACCTGCGCCAGCGACGACACGGTGACCACACCCGGTAGCTCGGTGGGGATGTCGAGGCAGCCGTTGTTGATGACGCGCCTCACCGGGGTGCCGTCGTCGGGGCTGGTGTCGTCGGTCGTCTTGTTCGCCAGATCGTAGGCCGAGTTGCCCGCGGCGGCGGCATGCACCACGCCTCGCGAGGTCGACCAGGCGACGGCCCGGCGCACGGCTTCCTTCGCGGCGGCCTGGTCGGGCTGGTCGGAGCAGTAGAACTGGAACGGGTCGATGTAGTAGCTGTTGTTGGTCACGTCCATGTCGCGCAGGCCGGCCCAGACGAAGCCACACACGGCGTACTCGGGGTAGATGTAGCCGGCGTCGTCGACCACCTTGACCGACGCGACCCTCACCTTGGGGGCGACGCCGACCATGCCGATCCCGTTGCGGGCGGCCGCGATGGTGCCGGCCACGTGGGTGCCGTGGTCGCTCGTCGTCGGCCGCCAGCCGGTGGCCGAGGGGTCGGGTCGCCCGGCGTCGGAGCAGTTGACCGAGTCGGCGACGTCGAGGTTGGCGGCGAGGTCGGGGTGATCGGCGTCGATGCCGCTGTCGAGCACACCCACCACCACCTGACGGGACCCGTCAGTAACCTCGTGCGCCTCGTCGGCCTTGATCATGGCCAGGTCCCACTGGTCGGTCTCGAGCGGGTCGAGGGCGGGGTCGTCACCGCCCAGCAGCGGCATGGCCGCGTCAGGGATGTCTGTGGCGCCAGCGCCGGCGCCGGCGCTTCCCTCCGGCGTGCCTTCGGCGACCGCCACGCTGCGCGTCGCCCCGACCGAGATGACTGCCGCGCCGCCCTTGGCCCTGACGTCACCTCGGAACGACCCGTTCGTCGAGTGGGCGACGACGACACCGATCTGGGGCCACGACTGCACCACGACGCCGCCGGCCCGCCGCACGGCCGCCGCGACGCGCTGGGTCTGAGCGGGGCCGGCAGTCTTGGCGTTGACGACGTAGCTCATGAGCAGCCCGTCGGGCGTCGAGATCGGCACCGGGGTCGAGGCCGGTCGGTCGCTCGATGGCCCCGGGCCGGTTTCGAGAGCCGCCGGCGAGTCGCCTTCTGCCTGTTCGGCAGCAGCGCCGGGGGCACTCGACCCGCTGATGGCCGCAGCTGCGCGTGCGGCCGCGGCGTCGACGAGGGCGGACACGCTGGTGGCGGCCGCGCCCGGGTCGGGGTCGGCGGCGGGGCGACCGGTCTGCAGACCGCCCGCGGCCGGCCCGTCTGCGGCAGCCGTCGACGACCCCACGCCCGTCGGCGCGGCAATGCTCGAGCCCTGCGCCGAGGCCCCGGCGCAGAGGGCCGCGGCCGCGACGACGATCACGGCCCGGCGCACTGCGGTCGTGGGTCGCATACGGGGAGAGCTCCAGGGGTCGAGTCGCGTCAGCATGAGCGTGCGCCGGTGATGAGCGTGGCGTACCCCTCCATCGTTGCCGCTCGCCCCCGATCGCGCCAGCCCGGGTGGGGACTCTCGCGTGCAGGTCAGGCGGAGAGCGAGTCGAGCACGACGCCGGCGACGTGATGGGGGTGGGTGTACGGGTTGTTGTGCGAACCGGGTTGCGTCGAGACGCGGACCCGGGGCGACGCGACGGCGAGGGTGGCCAGCCGCTCGAGCCACTCGCGGGGCGCGAACGAGTCGTGCACGCCCGAGGTGAGCGACAACGGCATCCGTAAGCGGCCTACGCGCTCGTCGGGGGCGTCGGCGAGTCCGGACAGCAGGATCGAGGGAACCCCCCACCAGCCGCGCGCGACCTCGCTCGGTCGGATCTGGCGCAGGGTGTCGTCGCGGTAGGCGGTCACAGCGGCGCGCGCCAGGTGCGGCCAGCGACGCTGCGGCGGGGTGAACGTGGGCCCCGCCATCACGAGCGAGAGGTTCGGATGCCGTTCCTGCGCGAAGAGCGCGGCGGTGAGCGCGGCCTGTGAACCGGTCGAGTGCCCGATGATCGTGGTGCGGTGGTCCGTCGGCTGACTGATGACCCAGGCGGCCGTCAGCAGCCCGATCGCGTGCACGTTGGGTCGGGTGCTGTTGGGCTCGCGGAGGCCGAAGCCCGGCAGGTCGAGCAGAGCGACGCTCACGCCACGCGCCGCGATCGCGTGGGCGGTCGGCAGGGCGTACTTCGGCAGACCGAGGCCCGGAACCAGCACGACGGAGGCGGCTGAGCGACCGGCTGGAGGGTCGACCACCAGGGCGTGGACGCGTTTGGAGCCCACGTCGGTGAAGGTGTGTCGCATGCTCCATGATGGAACAACGCCGTCGGGGCCGAGCGGGCGGCGCCCGATGAGCACGAGGAGAGAGAGCCCGATGTCGACTGGGAGCACGGTCTACGAACGGCTCGCGCCACCTGCCGCGCAGGTCGAGGCGGCGCTCGCCCAAAGTCGCGAGGCGGTCTTCTGGCTCGACGACAGCGGCGAGCGGCCCTCGTTCGAACCGCTGCGTGGAGTGCGCAGCACCGACCTCGCTGTCGTGGGAGGGGGGTATGCCGGTCTCTGGACCGCGGTGCTGGCCAAACGCCGCAACCCTGGCGCCCGCGTCCTTCTGCTCGAGGCGAAGACCATCGGCTGGGCGGCCTCGGGGCGCAACGGGGGCTTCGTCGACGCGAGCCTGACCCACGGCGAGCCCAACGGGCGCAGCCGCTGGCCGGGCGAGTACGACGAGCTCGAGCGACTGGGGGCCGCGAACCTCGAAGGCATGGCCTCCGACATCGCCGACCTCGGCATCGACTGCCAGTTCGAACGCACCGGCATGCTCGAGGTGGCGGTCGAGCCGCACCAGGTCGAGTGGGCTAGCGAGGGCTCCGGGGAGTTTCTCGACCGGGCCGCCGTGCGAGCCGAGATCGACAGCCCGATCTTCCTGGCCGGCACGTTCGAACGCGACTCCTGCGGGCTCGTGCACCCCGGTCGGCTGGCTCACGAGCTGGCCCGGGTCGCCAGCGAGCTCGGCGTAGAGATTCACGAGCACACGCGCGTCACGGCGATCGAGAGCGAGCGCACCGGTGGCGATGGGGCCGTCACGCTACGCACCGACTCGGGATCGGTCGTGGCTGAGCGGGTCGCCTTGGGTACCAACGTCTTTCCATCCCTGGTCAAGCGCACCCGACTGCTCACCGTTCCGGTCTACGACTACGTGCTGATGACCGAGCCGCTCTCGGCGGAACAGCTCGCCTCGGTCGGCTGGGCGGGGCGGCAGGGGCTCGGTGACATGGCCAACCAGTTCCACTACCTGCGGCTCTCGGCCGACAACCGCATCCTCATCGGTGGCTACGACGCGATCTACCGGTACGGGCGGCGGGTACGTCCGGCCTACGAGCGCCGCCCCGAGAGCCACCGCCGGCTGGCCGCGCACTTCTTCACGATGTTCCCCCAGCTCGAAGGGCTGCGTTTCTCGCACCGCTGGGCCGGGGCCATCGACACCTCCACCCAGTTCTGTGCCTTCCACGGACTGGCTCGACAGGGCCGGGTCGCCTACGCGGCCGGCTTCACCGGACTCGGTGTGGCGGCGACGCGGTTCGCGGCCGAGGTGATGCTCGACCGGCTCGCGGGAGACACTACGCCGCGCACGTCGTTGACGATGGTGGGGCGGATGCCGCTGCCCTTCCCTCCCGAACCGGTCGCCTCGCTGGGCATCAACCTGACCCGTCACTCCCTCGACCGGGCCGACCACCGCGAGGGTGAACGCAACCTGCTGCTGCGTGCTCTCGACAAGGTCGGTCTCGGCTTCGACTCCTGAGCTTGACGCCGTTGGGCGACCTCAGCCGGCAACCACGTCAGTCGCTGGTCGGGCTCTCCACCACGTAGTGGGGTTGACTGCGCGGAGTCTTCAGGGCGGGCGTGACCCCGCGGCAGCCGGCGCCGATCGTGCACTGCTGAACGCTGTTGGCCTCGGCGGGGAATCGCGGTGTCGACGTGTTCGCCGACAGCCAGACGGTGCGCTCGTCCGCCCCGAGACGTACGCTCCACCCCGCTCCATCGTCGGCCGAGTCCGGCCCGCCGCCGAAGACCGCCTTGCCGGTGTCTGCCCGAACGATCATGAACCGGGAGAAGAAGCCGCCACTGGACGCGTTCTCACCCACGAGATAGGTGCCGTTCGCTGAGAAGGCGCTGGGGAGGAAGGTGTTGCCGCACTTCTCCACCGACCGGGTGAAGCGGCTCGACGTCAGGTCGACGACGGCCCAGCACGAGGCGAGGCTGTCGGGCGACTCCTGACAGTCCCACTTGGCGTAGACCTTGGCCAGCACCGACTGCACAAGGTCTTCGGCCTCGTGGGCACCACCGGTCAGCAGATAGGCGAACCGGGCCAGGGAGCTCTGCCGGGCGCTCACGTAGGCCGAGAAGTCGGCCTCGCGTTCGACGCTGCCCATCACCCTCCCCCATCATCGTCCGGTTCTGCCCTGACGACACCTCAACGCGGCTCGACGCCGACAGGTTGTCATCTCGATTTCAGGAGTTTCGACCGCAGGCGTTGAACCGGAGTGCTGGTCAGTCGTCGGTGACGGGCCCACGACGCGACTTGGTCTGTCCTCGTTGGCGCTTGGCCTCGAGCCGTCGACGCTGGGAGCCGCGGGTGGGGCGGGTTGGCCGTCGAGGCGGAGAGGGCGGGGCCAGCCCGCCGCGGATCAGGGCGACGAGGCGGTCTCGGGCCGCCGCGCGGTTGCGCAGCTGTGACCGTCGTTCTGAGGCCACGATCGACAGCCGTCCGTTCACCAGCTCGCCGGCCCAGGCGGCGCTGAGTCGCTCCGACTGAAGGGGCGTCAGGGCCGTGGAGCGACCCGGCTCGAAGAGCAGCTCCACCCGGCTGTCGGTCGTGTTGACCCCTTGCCCGCCCGGGCCGCTCGAGCGGCTGAACCGTTCCAGCAGCTCTGTGGCCGGGATGACCAGGCCGTCGGGCAGGCCGGGGCCGGGTGGCACCACGAGGTCGCGTCCCGGTTCGCTCACCCGCCCATTGTCGGCCCACCGGCAATACTGGGCGCATGACCATCTACCACCTGGCCCAGCAGTCGCATTGGGACGACGCGCGGCGGGTCGGCTCGTACCGGCAATCGACCGTCGGTCGCACCCTCGACGAGGAGGGCTTCATCCATGCCTCCACCGCGGAGCAGTGGCCGGTGGTGCGTCGGAGCTTCTACGCCGCGGTCGACGAGCCGCTGGTGCTGCTTGAGATCGACGAGTCCGCCCTCACCGCCGACGTGGTGCGCGAGCCGGGCCATCCCGGCAGCGACGAGCTCTTCCCGCACGTGTACGGCCCGATCGATGTGAGCGCTGTCGTGGCGACGACGCGCCTCGACCCGCCCCACGCCTGAACCGCGCGTCCCCGACCGCGGGAGTCGGACCGTGGCTGGGTTGGTGGCCGGGGGCTCGGGGTTGGACCGCACGGAGTCGGACCGTGGCTGGGTTGGTGGTCGGGGGCGCGGGGTTGGACCGCAGGAGTCGGACCGTGGCTGGGTTGGTGGTCGGGGGCTTGGGGTTGGACCGCGGGAGTCGGACCGTGGCTGGGTTGGTGGTCGGGGGCGCGGGGTTGGACCGCAGGAGTCGGACCGTGGCTGGGTTGGTGGTCGGGGGCTTGGGGTTGGACCGCGGGAGTCGGACCGTGGCTGGGTTGGTGGTCGGGGGCTTGGGGTTGGACCGCGGGAGTCGGACCGTGGCTGGGTTGGTGGTCGGGGGCTTGGGGTTGGACCGCATGGATCGGACCGTGGCTGGGTTGGTGGCCGGGGGCGCGGGGTTGGACCGCGGGAGTCGGACCGTGGCTGGGATGCCGCTGGCCTGGAGAGCCACGCTCACGAGCGGATCAGCGGGGCGGCATCCGCAACGCACCGTCGAGCCGGATGACCTCGCCGTTGAGCATCGAGTTGTCGATCACGTGTCGGGCGAGCGACGCGTACTCATCGGGCCGGCCCAACCGTGACGGATGCGGCACTCCGGCTTCGAGCGCCGCCGTCGCCTCCTCCGGCAGGCCCTCCAACATGGGAGTGGCGAAGGTTCCGGGGGCGATGGTGACCACCCGGATCGCCTTGTCGGCAAGGTCTCTCGCCGCTGAGAGGGTGAGACCGACGACGCCACCCTTGCTGGCGGCGTAGGCGGCCTGCCCGACCTGCCCGTCGTAGGCCGCGATGCTGGCGGTCATCACGATGACACCGCGGTCACCGTCGACCGGTTCGTTGGCGATCATGGCGGCTGCTGCCAGCCGGAGCACGTTGAAGGTGCCGATGAGGTTCACCTCGACCACGGCGCGGAACGTCTCGAGAGGCAATGGCCCCTTGCGCCCCACCACCCGGCCGGGCGTGCCGATTCCCGCGCAGGTGACCACGACGCGCAGCTCGCCGCGTTCGAGAGCGGTGTCGACCGCCGCCTGCACCTGGGCCTCGTCACGCACGTCGGCGGGCACGAAGACGGCCGCCTCGCCGAGCTCGGTGGCGAGCTCGGCGCCAGGAGAGGACGGCAGGTCGACGATGACCACCTGAGCGCCGTCAGCGACGAGGCGCCGCGCCGTCGCCGCGCCGAGGCCGGACGCGCCGCCGGTGACCAGGGCGACGGAGGTCGGGTTCAGCTGCATGGCAGTGCCTTTCGCGATCAGTTCGATGGGTCGGGAGGGGTGAGGAGGACTCAGCCGCCGAGCACGGCGCGCGAGATGACGAGTCGCTGGATCTGGTTCGTGCCCTCGAAGATCTGCGTCACCTTCGCCTCGCGGAGGTAGCGCTCCAGTGGGAAGTCCTCGGTGTAGCCCGCGCCGCCGAGCACCTGAACGGCGTCGGTCGTCACTTTCATGGCGGCGTCGGTGGCGACCAGCTTCGCAACGGCCGCCTCCTTGCCGAAGGGGCGACCGGCATCCTTGAGGCGGGCGGCGTACAGGTAGGTGGCGCGGGCCGAGGTGACCGCAGCCTCCATGTCGGCGAGCATGAACGCGACGCCCTGGAACGAGCCGATAGCCCGCCCGAACTGCTGGCGCTCCTTTGCGTAGGCCGCGGCCTGGTCGAGAGCGCCTTGCGCGAGCCCCGTTGCGGCGGCGGCGATTCCAAGCCGGCCGGAGTCGAGGGCCGAGAGGGCGATGCGCATGCCCTGGCCCTCGTCGCCGACCATGCGGTCTCCGTCGACGGCGACGCTGTCGAAGGTCACCTGCGCGACGGGGTCGCAGTGCAGACCCATCTTGCGTTCTGGTTCGGCGAAGAGCAGGCCCGCGGCGTGTCCCGGCACGATGAAGGTCGACAGGCCCTTGGCGCCGGTGTCGGCGGTGCGGGCGAAGGTCGTGTAGTAGTCGGCGTGGCCGGCGTGCGAGATCCAGGCCTTGGTGCCCTTGAGGGTCCAGGCGGCTGGTGACCCGGCGGTGCGCGTGGCCCGGGTCGTCATCGAGGCGATGTCGGAGCCGGCCAGCGGCTCCGAGAGGCAGTAGGCGCCGAGCTGCTCGCCCGAGAGCATCCCCGGCAGCAGCGCCTCCTGCTGCTCGCGCGAGCCGAAAGCCGCCACGGGGTAGGCCGTCAGGCTGTGCACGGTGATGCCGACGGCCACGCTCATCCACACCGAGGCGATCTCCTCGACGACCTGCAGGTAGACCTCGTAGCTCTGGTCGGCGCCGCCGAACTCCTCTGGGTAGGGCAGCGACAGCAGGCCGGCCTGCCCGAGCGTGCGGAAGGTGTCGGCCGGGAAGTTGCGTTTGCGTTCGGCGTCGTCGACCTTCGGAGCGAGCTCCTTGCGGCAGATCTCTCGGGTCAGCTCGATGAGGTCGGCGGCTTCGTCAGTGGGCATCAGCCGGGTTGCGGGCATGACCGAATACTAGGACGTCCGAGCATTTCGTCCAAAAGGTGAGACGTTCCTGCATCCAGTGGGCGCCCCTCAGGCATTGGCCCGCAGCCAGTCGATGACCGTGATCGCCTGTGGGGGAGTCCAGTCGGTCGGGTCGGGGTGGGCCAGGCTGTGATGACCGTCGTCGTCCATGAAGGTGTCGAGAGTGGCCGGCAGGGCGTTCTTGCCCGAGAGGTGAGGCGGGCCCTCGATGACGAACCGCTCGTGCTGGCGCGCGTCGAGGAAGAACACCTCGTCGGAGTGTTCGATGTCGTAGGTGAGCGGGTTGCCCGTGCGCCAGTTCTTCGGCGGTGGGTTGTCCTGCGCCACCTTCTCGCGGTAGACGCCGAGCCGGTCCCACAGGGTCTTGATCGCGGCCGGTGGCCCGGTCAGGCTCGTCCAGCTCTCCGGGGCCGGGGCGAAGAGGGCGTTGTACGCCTTCAGCTGCGCGCCCTGGTCACGCTGGGGGTCGACCGTGATGGAGACAAACTCCACCTGACCATTTAGCCCCGCCTGGGCTGCCGCACGAGCGGTCTGCACCACCGAGGCGGTGTCGATGGGGCAGGTCTCCTGGCACAGGGTCATCGTGTCGGAGATCACGAGGATCTTGCCGGCGAAGCTCGACAGCGGGTGTGGCCTACCGGAGGCATCGACGAGGGGCAGGTCGAGCACGGATGCCGGCAGCTCGGCATCCGTGCTCGTGCCGATCGCGGCCAGCGGGCTCGGCGCCAGTGCTTGGACGGGTGGGCCGGACGCCGAGGGTGCCGAGGACGCCGACGCGGTGGATGCCGGCTGCCCGCAGGCAGACAGGGCCAGGCAGAGGGCCGAGACACCGACGGCGGCGGTGAGGGTCGTCAGTCGGGGCGAGCAGGGCACGTGTCATCCTGACGCGCGCACCTGAGCGTTCGCCGAACGAGGAGTGCGGGCGTCAGGAGGGGTAGATCGTGACGGCGGTGGCCTTGACGCTGTAGCTGACCCGCTTGCCCGGGTAGAGGTCGAGCTCGCCGGCCGATGAGGCGGTGACGTCGGCCAGGAAGGTGCTGCCCGACCGGTCGTGCGAGCGCACCCGCACCTGGGCGTCGCGGGGCTCGAGCTCGGCGACGGTGACCGGGAAGGTGTTGCGGGGGCTGCCGTGCGGCGGCTCGACGTAGACCGCCACGACGGTGGGGCTGAAGACAGCCAGGGCCGGCTCGCCCTCGACGAGGTCAGCGCTCGGTGACCCCTCGACCTCCACGCCGTGCGCGTCTCGTAGGTGGGTTCGGCTCGTGGCGACCCCCTTCACCAGGTTGAGCCCGGCGATGCGAGCGGTGAACGGGGTGCGGGGTCGCCGGATGACGTCCTCGGTCGGGCCCGACTCGACGATGCGCCCGTGGTCGATGACGATGACTCGGGAGGCGAGCAGCAGGGCGTCGAGAAGGTCGTGCGTGACGATGAGTGCGGCTCGGTCGGCCAGCACGCGGCGCAGCACGCGCCGCAGCAGGGGCGCTGCCCCCACGTCGAGCGCGGCCATCGGCTCGTCGAGCAGCAGCAGTCGTGGTTGCGCCGCGAGGGCCCGGGCGATGGCTACTCGTTGTGCCTGCCCACCGGACAGCTGCGCGGGTCGGCGGTCGGCGAACTCGCCGGCCCCGACCTCGTCGAGCCAGTAGCGGGCCGTCGCTCGGGCCTCGGCAGCGCGTTCGCCGGCAGCGCGAGGCCCGAAGGCGACGTTGTCGAGCGCGCTGAGGTGCGGGAACAGGAGCGGGTCCTGGGCCAACAGCGCGATTCCCCGCGCGTGCGGCGGCAGCCAGACGCCGTGTGGCGAGTCCCGGTCGTAGAGCACCCGTTCGCCGAGGGTGGCCCGTCCTGCATCGGGGCGCAGGATGCCGGCCAGCACGGCCAACAGCGTCGACTTTCCGGCGCCGTTGGGCCCGAGCACCGCGACGCGCTCTCCGGCGGCCATCTGCAGCTCGAGCTCAAGGTCACGCGCGGTCACGGTCGCGCTCATCGACAGGCTCATGGGGCTCCTCTCATGGGCTGCGTCGCCCCTGGGCCAGGCCGACCACGAGCACGGCGATGACCACCAGCACCAGCGACAGGGCCACGGCCGCGTCGGCGTCGCTCTCCCGTTGGAGGTAGATCTCGAGCGGGAGGGTGCGCGTGACGCCTTGAAGGCTGCCGGCGAAGGTGAGCGTCGCACCGAACTCGCCGAGCGAGCGCGCGAACGAGAGCACGGCCCCCGACAGCAGGCCCGGCAGCACGAGGGGCAGCGTGACCCGCAACAGCACCGTGGTGGGCCGCCCGCCGAGGGTCGCGGCCACGATCTCGTAGCGCTGCCCGACCGTGCGGAGCGTGCCTTCGAGGGCCACGACGAGAAACGGCAGGGCGACGAACGCCTGCGCGAGCACCACGGCCGTTGTCGAGAAGGCGATCTGGATGCCCAGCACCTCCAGAGAGTGCCCCAGCAGCCCCCTGCGACCGAAGGTGTAGAGCAGCGCGATGCCGCCGACCACCGGCGGCAGCACGAGCGGCAGCAGCATCAGCGACCTGACGATGCGTTGACCGGGAAACGTCGTGCGGGCCAGCACCATCGCCATCGGCACACCGAGCACGACGCACAACACCGTCGAGGCGGTCGAGGTCTGCAGGCTGAGCTTGAGCGCAGCGATGGAGGAGTCGGAGGTGATGAGCGTGAAGAACTGCGACCACTGCACCTTGGCCGCCATCGCACCCAGGGGCAGCAGCACGAACACGGCCCCGACTGCGGCGGGCAGAAAGACCCACCGTGGCAGACCCGAGTACACCTTCGGCCGCATGGCCACCCGTCTCTGCGCCTGGTCTCTGTGCTCGGTCCGTGAGGAGGCCGGGGTCAGGGCTTGGCGAAGCCCGCGTCGGCCAGCACCTGTCGACCCTGGTCGCCCAGCACGAGGGCGGTGAAAGCCGTGGCGAGCTCCTGGTTCTTGCTCGAGGCCAGCACGGCGATCGGGTACCGGTTCACGGCCTGCGACGACTCCGGGAAGGTGATGCCCTCGACCTTGTCGCCCGCGCCCTCGACGTCGGTCACGTAGACCAGCCCGGCGTCGGCCTCGCCGGTCTGCACCTTGTTCAGCACATCGGTGACCGACTGCTCCTCACTGACTGCCTTGATCGTCAGCCCGGCGCCCGTCTCGACCTTCTTGGTAGCCGAGCCGCACGGCACCTCGGGCGCGCAGATGACGACCTTGACGGCCGGGTTCGTGAGGTCCTTGAGCGAGGTCACCTTGGCCGGGTTCCCTGGTGGGACCGCGATCTCCAGGGTGTTCGAGGCGAAGTTGCTCGGGGAGCCGGCTACCAGGTTGTCGCCGGTCGCCTTGTCCATGTTCTTGGTGTCGGCCGAGGCGAACACGTCGGCCGGAGCGCCCTGCTGCAGCTGGGTGACGAGGTCGGAGGAGCCGGCGAAGCTGAAGGTGACTTTGGTGCCCGGGTGACTCGCCTCGAACTGGGTGCCGAGCTCGGTGAAGGTCTTCTTCAACGAGGCGGCGGCGAAGACGGTGAGCGTGCCCGACCCGGCACTCGACGAACCGGTGGCCGCTGAGTCTGCGGGCGCCGGCGTGCTCGTGCTGCCACAGGCGGCGAGCGAGAGCGCCATCCCGGTGGCGAGGGCGAGGGTCAGGGCTCTGGTGCGAGCGCTCGGAACGGTGATCATGCGGGAACCTCCACGACGACATGGGTTGACTTGACCGAGGCGACTGCCACCGAACCGATGGTCAGCCCGAGCTCTTCGACGCTCTCGGTGGAGAGCAGCGACACGATGCGATAGGGGCCGCACTGCATCTCGACCTTGGCCATCACGCGGTCGGTGGTGATGGCGGTGACGATTCCGCGCATGCGGTTGCGGGCCGAGGCGGCGCCGATGGTGCCCACCTCTGCGGGGTGGGCCAGCTCTTGCGCCACGGCGGCGAGCTCGGCGCCGTCGACCGTGCGGCGACCGGAGTCGTCGGAGCCGCCCGACAGGCGGCCACTGTCGACCATGCGGCGCACGGTGTCGTCGGAGACCCCGAGCAGCCCGGCGGCTTCGCTGATACGCAGATGCGGCATGAAGCGAACTGTACACACGCATCTGCTACCCGTCGAAGGGGCAGTACGTGGCGCACGAAGCGTTCTCTCTACGTGAGACGCCCATCGAGAGGACCGTTCGTGTCGCACGAGACGTCCGCTCGCGGGCGGTAGTACGCCGCGAGGAGACATGGTGTGACGGGCGCCACCCGTCGCGACGGCGCTGTCGTGCGGCCCCGATGCGGCGGCATACTGGAGCCATGACCACCACCGTCTCCCGCGAGCACACCGTCGAGCAGAAGCGCGTCCTGGCGACCGCGATCCCCGGCCCCAGGTCGGCCGCCCTGCAGCAGCGCAAGACCGCTGCGGTGTCGTCGGGCGTCAGCACCGGGCTCCCGGTCTACATCGAGCGCGCGGCGGGCGGCATCCTCGTCGATGTCGACGGCAACCAGCTCATCGACTTCGGGTCGGGCATCGCTGTGACGACGGTCGGCAACGCCGCGCCGCGAGTGGTCGAGCGGGTGACCGCCCAGGTCGCCGACTTCACCCACACCTGCTTCATGGTCACCCCCTACGAGGAGTACCTCGAGGTGGCTGAGGCCCTCAACGAGCTGACCCCTGGAGACCACGAGAAGCGTTCGGCCCTGTTCAACTCCGGCGCCGAGGCGGTCGAGAACGCGGTCAAGGTGGCCCGGTACTTCACCGGTCGACAGGCGGTCGTCGCGCTCGACCACGGCTACCACGGCCGCACCAACCTCACGATGGCGCTCACGGCCAAGAACATGCCCTACAAGCAGGGGTTCGGGCCGTTCGCGAACGAGATCTACCGCGCCCCGATGAGCTACCCCTTCCGCTGGCCCGGCGGCCCGGCCGACTGCGCGAAGGAGTCGTTCGACGTCTTCGTCTCGCAGGTGCAGACGCAGGTCGGGGCCGGCAACGTGGCAGCGGTCGTCATGGAGCCGATCCAGGGTGAGGGTGGCTTCATCGTGCCCGCGCCCGGCTTCATGAAACAGGTCAGCGAGTGGTGCACCGACAACGGCATCCTGCTCATCGCCGACGAGGTGCAGACCGGCTTCTGCCGCACCGGCGACTGGTTCGCCAGCGAGCACGAGGGCGTCGTGCCCGACCTCATCACCACCGCCAAGGGGATGGCCGGCGGGCTGCCCCTCGCGGGCGTCACCGGCCGCGCCGAGATGATGGATGCCGTTCACGGCGGTGGGCTCGGTGGCACCTACGGCGGCAACCCGGTCGCCTGCGCCTCCGCGCTCGGCGCGATCGAGACCATGAAGGAGGAGGACCTGTGCGGCCGCGCTCGCCAGGTCGAGGCGATCTTCCTGCCTCGCCTCCGGGCCCTGGCCGAGCGGTTCCCCCAGATCGGCGACATCCGCGGGCGAGGCGCCATGCTCGCGATCGAGCTGGTCAACGGCCCCGGTGACCTCACGCCCAACGCGGCGCTCACGGCAGCCGTCAACAAGGCGTGCCACGCCGAGGGCCTGGTCACGCTTACCTGTGGCACCTACGGCAACGTCTTCCGGTTCCTGCCGCCCCTCGCCGCGGGTGACGCCCTGCTGAACGAGGGCCTCGACATCTTCGAGGCCGCCTTCGCGGCTGCCGCCGGCTGAACCCGGCTCAGACCCCCTGGTCGCTGGGCCGCAGCAGCGCTATCTTGGCGAGGGCTCGGTCGTGCACGCGGATGCCGTGTGGGCAGGTCGGTCCACACGGCCGACTGCGAGGAAGGGCGGGCCGAGCATGAGTGTGATCAGCAGAGGGTTCGGCGGGCGAGGCGGCGCGTCTGACCCCCGCGTTCCGCCGGGCCAGTACGTCACGCACGACTTTCCGGTGCTGTCGGCCGGCCCGACGCCGTACGTCGACACCGACGAGTGGTCGCTCGACCTCACCGACGTCGACGACTCCCGCAGCGCCTTGTCGTGGACCCAGCTGATGGCCAAGCCGATCGAGGAGTTCACGGTCGACCTCCACTGCGTCACCACGTGGACCAAGCTCGGCACGACCTGGCGGGGCGTGCCGGTGAGCGCGGTGCTCGACGACCTCGACTCCGAGGCCGAGTTCGCGCTGGTGCACTCCTACGGTGGCTACACGACCAACCTCCCCGTGGAGGACCTTCTCGACGGCAAAGCCTGGATCGTCTTCGAGTTCGAGGGCGAGCCCCTCGAGCCGGTTCACGGCGGGCCCGCCCGGCTGTTGGTGCCCCACCTCTACCTCTGGAAGTCGGCCAAGTGGGTCAACGGCATCGAGCTGCGTCACGATGACGAGCCCGGCTTCTGGGAGACCTTGGGCTACCACGAGTACGGCGACCCGTGGCTGGAGCAGCGGTACGCGGGCGACTGATGACGCCACGGATCCGATGGCAGCGCGCGCGCCTGGTCGACAGCCGGCTGGAGACACGCAGAGCGCGCACGCTGGTCTTCGACGTGCCGCAGTGGACCGGTCACGATGCCGGCCAGCACGTCGACGTCAAGTTGACCGGCGAAGACGGGTTCACTGCGCAACGCAGCTACTCCATCGCGTCGGCGTCCACCCCGGGCCGGTTGGAGCTGACGGTGCAGGCGGTCTCCGGTGGCATCGTGTCCCCCTACCTGGTCGACGCGATGCAGCTCGGTGACGAGCTCGAGCTGCGGGGCCCCATCGGCGGCTGGTTCCGATGGACGAACGAGCTGGCCGAACCGGTGCTGCTCGTCGGAGGCGGCTCCGGCATCGCCCCCCTGATGGCGATGCTTCGCCAGCGACTGCTCGCCGGTTCAGCGGCGCCGTTCCGCCTCGTCTACTCCGCCCGCACGCCCGACCACGTCTTCTACGCCAACGAGCTGCACGTGATCAGCCAGGGCAGGCGTGGCGTCGACGTCGACCTCCTCTACACCCGGTCGGGGCTCCCCGGCGACACCCGTCCGCCCGGTCGGCTCGTAGGCGACGACCTGCCCTTGGCGGCGCCGGACGCCGAGCCCACCCGCGTCTACGTCTGCGGCCCGAACGGGTTCGTCGAGAACGCAGCCCGGCTGCTCGTCGACCGCGGTCACCAGCCGGCGTCCATCCGGACGGAACGGTTCGGCTCCTCAGGAGGATGAATGCACTTCTCAGATGAACTCGCGCTCGACGGCAACGCCTTGGCCGGCCCGATGGCCGAGTTCTTCGCCGTCGACGTCACCTCGGCCCTCGTCACGTGCAACGACTGTGGCGCGGCTGCGCCTCTTGCCGATCAGGCCGCCTACGTCGGCGGTCCCGGGTGGGTGCTGCGCTGCGCCGGCTGCTCGTCGGTGCTCGTGCGCTTCGTGACGACCCGCGACGCCGTTTGGCTCGACGTACGTGGGTCGGCGTCGTGGAAGATCCCGACCGCCCCCGTCCAGCGCAGCCTTCCTTGATGCCGCCGATGCCGCCGATGCCGCCGATGCCGCCGATGCCGCCGATGCCGCCGATGCCGCGGCCGACCCGCGGCTAGTGGGCCGGCAGGTGCGCGTCGAGCCAGTCGACGATCTCCTGCTCCACCTCGTCGCGGTTGGTCTCGTTGAGGATCTCGTGCCGAGCGCCCGGCCAGAGCGTGAGGGTCACGTCGTCGACCCCGGCCCGTCGAAGCTGTTCGGCGACCGCGGTGACGCCCTTGCCGCTGCCGCCGACCGGGTCCTGGTCGCCTGAGGCCAGGTGAACGGGCAGGTGCTTGGGCACTCTCGCGACCACCTGGTCGGTGTTGACCGAGGCCAGGCCGCTGAGCAGGTCGCGGTAGCCACCCGCACTGAAGACGAAGCCGCAGTCGGGGTCGCTGATGTACTTGTCGACCTCGTCGGGGTCACGCGAAAGCCAGTCGAAGTCGGTTCGCGCCGGCTTGAAGGCGCTGTTGTACTGACCGAAGCTGAGGGTGTTCATCAGGCCGCTCGGCCGGGCGTGACCCCGCAGCCGGGCCTGAGCGCTCGCCAGGGCGACGCCGACCCGGCCCAGTGCTCCGGCGCTACCTGCGGTTCCGGTCAGCACCAGACCAGCGATCTCGGAGCCGTGCTCGGCAGCGTAGGACCGGGAGAGGAACGAGCCCATGCTGTGGCCGAGCAGGAAGACGGGCAGCCCCGGCTGCTCCTCCTTGGCCCGTCGGGTCACCGTGGCCAGGTCGTCGACCACCCGTGTCCACCCGTCGTGGTCGGCGAACAGGCCCCGGCCGCCGGAGGTGCTGCCGTGGCCCCGGTGGTCGTTGGCGTAGACCGCGTAGCCGTGGTCGGTCAGACGCTGCGCGAACCTGGCGTAGCGACCGCTGTGTTCAGCCAGCCCGTGAGCGATCTGCACGACGGCCTTCGTGTCTCCGTCGGGCAGCCAGCGGTGCACGAAGACCTCGGTGCCGTCGGTCGTGGTCAGCGTGAAGCCGCTGCTCTGCATGGGATCCCTCGATCTCAGGTGGTGTCGTGCGGCGGCCGTGAGCCCGTGACTGCTCCGAACTCTACGGCCCACCGAGGCACCGAGGCACCGAGCCACCGAGCCACCGAGGCGCTGACGCGTGAGCTCAGTCGAGCAGCTGCCAGAAACGTTCGCGCAGAACGAACCTCGAGCGTTCGTCGATGTCGTAGACGCCGAGCCGGTCGGAGAGGTCGACGAGCAGCGCCTTGTCGAGCTCGCGGGGGATGTTCGGGCGCTCGGAGACAACGGTGCGACGCTGCGCCTCGGTGATCGTCTTCTTCCAGGTGTCGACGACGCCACGCACCACTTCGTCGATGAGGGCGTCGTCGGGCGGGAGTCCTTGATGGTCAACCGAACCCAGACCGGTGGTGCTCGAGTACACGAGCTCGGGCGGGCGGGTGAGCCGGTGGTCGACCGGCTTCGGCAGCGCGGGAAGAGTGGCCTTGCGGCCGGCGAAGTCGGCCGGGGTGGGCCTCGGTGCCGATGCCGTGACGGCATCCTTGGCGGGCGCGGGCGACGACCCGTTGGCGGGCGCGTTCCCGTTGGCCGACGTCGCCGCCTCGACGGCGTCGACCGGGGTGCGGCGGGCCCGCACGTTGCGGTCGATCGTCAACGGGTCGATGACGATGATCCCGTCGGCCTCGCGCTGCAGATGGCGCGACACGGCGTGGGACCGCCCTTGGGCGTTGGGCGCCGCCAACAGCACGACCTGCACCCCGTGGCCCTGGGCCTCCTCGACGGCCTCGGTGAGATCGTCGTCGCCGGACACGAGGTACATGACATCGGCCACCCGGTTCCGTCCGTGGGTGGCGAGGTCAAGGCCGATGCGCAGGTCGACCCCCTTCTGCTCCCCGCCGGGTGACATCCGGCCCAGCCGCAGCTTGACCCGGGGCAGCATCCCGATCTGCTCCTGGTAGCCGTCGGGTGCGCCCCCCGGGCTCGAGCCGGCGTCGTACCAGTTGACCCGCAGCAGCGGTAAGCCGCTCTCGGTCTCGGCCTGCGCGATCAGGGCCTCGATGAGCTCCCGGTAGACGATCGTCACGCCGCCGCGCAAGGAGGTGCCGGTCACCCGTGTGGCGGCAGAGGCCAGCAGGTAGCCGACATCCACATAAACCGCACAGTACGACCGCATGCCGCCAGCCTTTCACGGGCGGCGAGCCCTCGCCCCTCAGTCTGCGTCGCGAAGGGCGAGGTCGCGGCGCCGGACGATGGCTGCGCGCGTGTGGCTGGTCAGCAGATCGGGCCGACCGAGCGAGGAGGTGGTGAAGAACCGGGGCGCGTCGAGCGCGGCCAGGAACACCTTGGCCCGTTGCGACGGGCTGGCCTTGAGGCCGAACCGCTCAGCCAGCTCGCCCGACGCCATGCCACCCGCAGACGAGACCAGGTTGTTGGCCTTGGCGGCGATCCAGCACACGGCCGCGGCCGCTGTGTCGGCCCGGCCCTTGCGCCGAAAGATCTCGGGGTCTGCGGCAGCCGTGATGGCGAGCACCCGACGACAGACGGTGCGGAACTCCACGTCGAAGCTCCCCGTCGCGAAGTCGTCGGTCAGAGCCAGCACCTCCTCGACCCGAGGTCGGATGTCGTCGGGCAGGTCGCTCCAACGAAACTCCTCGTCGGGCAGCGGGTCGTGGTCGAGATCGAGCAGGGCGGTACGGCCGCCGACGTGCTCGCTGCACGCGTCGAGCACGAACTCGGTGTAGTCCCAGTCGTCCAGGTCGTCCAGGTCGTCGAGGTCGTCCGGTGTGTCACGTGCGTTGCTGACGATCTCGATGTCGCCGACGCCCGCCAGACCGGTGGTGAGCTCGTAGGCGCGCAGGGCCGCTATGAGGTTGGTCGACTCTGGAGAGGTGGCCAGGCTCACGAAGTCGGCGCCCTCGCGGTCGACGGCGGCCAGCGTCGCTTGCCGCAGTGACGAGGGGAGACCGTCGCCGCTCATCGACCAGTCGACGAAAGCCCGCAGCACCTGAGGCAGCCGACGAGCCACGTCGGCCTCGAAGAGGAACCGCGACGGCAGCCAGTGGCCGAACAGTATTCCCAGCCGGGCCGGGTTCCAGCCGGACAGCTGCGGCTCGCCCGTGCTCACCGCGAAGCCGGCGACCAGGCCGAGGCAGTGGGAGTCGCCTGGTGACTGGTCGTCGAAGTGGATGCGGGCAGCGTGCGCCGAGCCGACGAACCCCTCGACGACGGATGCCGCCCGGCTGTGGTCGTCGGCCTGGGTCAGCAGGTGCCGGGTGAAGCCGTCCCCTTCGTCACTCGGCTGCGTGAGCGGCATCCGTTCGAGCAGCCAGCGCAGCATCGGTCGGGCACTGGGCCAGGTATCGCTCTCGAACGGGTCGGCAGACGCCTCACCACGGTCGGCCGCACCTTCGACGACGGCTCGCGCCTCACCGAGACCAAGGGGTTCGAGCTGCACGAGGTCGATGCCCTCCGAGAGCTCCCGAAGTCGTTGGACGACCTCGGAGAACGGCTCGGGGGTCGGGAACGCGTCTTTCACCACGACGCCGTAGAGGCTGTCGACGTAGACGATGAAGGAGGCGAGACCTCCACCGGGCCAACGGATCCCGAGCACGATGTCGAAGCCGTCTCCAGCGACCTCGGTCATCACCGCCGCATCGGTGACCTCGGTCTCGTCGAGGTCGCGCAGCCACGACGGCATCGGCTGACGCCGAGTCATCAGTGCGCGCCGAGCCAGGACTCGCAGGTCGTCGTCGCGGGTGAGGTGACCCAGCACGGAGAGCAGGGCGGTCGTCTCGGCGATGTCGACGGCCACGAAGGTGTCGACGAGCAGGCGCAGGTCGACGTCGCTGGAGTGGTCGTCGCCCGTTGCCGGCCGCTCCGCCGCCACGACCAGCGTCGAGACGTAGGCCAGCAGGTCGAGGGGGTCGTCAGCGCGCAGGCGAGAACGCACCTCGAGGGCGAGGTGTGCGGTAGCCGGGTCGGACGCGGCCCCTGCCGGCGGACGGGCGTCGGCGTTGTGGGCCAGATGCAGTCGCCGATCGCCACCTCGACCCCGTCGGGGCTTCTTCGCCATGTGGCAATGATGCCGGATGCCGGTTGGCAGCCCGGGGAACCCGGTCCCGGCCGCGTGTGTCAGGGCAGCGGCGCCGGTGGCAGCGCGCTACGGCCTGCGGCGGCCGAAGCCGGTGAGGGCGCCGAGCATCTCGCTCACCGTGCTCACCAGGTCGAGGGGGGCATCATCACCGTGCTGGTGAGCCTGACCGTCAGGGATGGCCATGCAGGCGAGGAAGCGAGAGACCAGAGGGTCGGACGCCCTCTGGGCCAGGCCGGCGCTGAAGTCCATCGGGGCGCCCCTGAAGACGAGGACGGTGGTCAGGTCAGCCCGGGTTCGAGCGACCTCAGCAGGGGTCTCGGCGGCTGCGAGGTCAAGGGTGATGTCGATGTCGACCTTGCCGAGTCCGCGCTGCTCGACCCCGATCGCCTGCAGCCGGGCGTGATGTCGATCAGCATCGGCAACCGTCAGCGCCCCCGTTCCGTGGAACTCCAGCGTGAACGGCCCGAGCCTCGACCGGATGCGCCCCACGAAGTCGTTGCCGTGCACCTCGGTCACTGCGGCACCGGGAAAGCAGCGCCCCACCATCAAAAGGTCGGTGAAGTGCGCCCACACGAGCTCGATCGGGGCGTCGAGAACTTTGCTGTGCGTCAGTTTCATCGGAATCCTCGACTGATCGGGAAAGGCGGCGGCCGCTCCCACCAGTCCTACCCCAGATGACGGTCGCGTGCGGGGCTGCTCGCCCGGCCGCGTCACCGCTACCGTGAGGGTCGAGGGTGGAAGGGGTGGGCCATGAGCGACGACCACGAGCCGGCGGCGGAGTTCGGGCCACGTCCGCAACTGCCACCGCGACCACCCGTACCGGATGACCGCATCCACGGAGACACCCTGGACGCGATGGGCGAACGGTCGTGGACAGGGTCACCGGGGGCCGCCCCGGCCCCAGGCCCCGACACGCATGGGCCGCCGGCGCGCACGCCGTCGCCGACAGCGCGGCGCCCCCGCTTCCCGGCGCAGGAGTCGGGGCGGCGCAACCGGCGTCGCCTGGTCGTGCTCGGCGCCGGTGCGCTGCTGCTGATCGGCGGCCTCAACGTGGGTCGAGACGTGGGGTCCGTGGAGCAGCACACCCGGTTGACCCATGCCGTGACCGGCATCCGGGTGAACGGTGTCGCGGGTGACGTGGAGGTCTCAGGCGGCGCTCGCGCCGGCACGGTGGAGCTGACCCGGCGGCTGCCCGAGGGGAGTGACCCGTCGTCGCCGGCAGGCGAGACCTGGGAGGGGAGCACCCTGGTGATCGATGCCGACCCCGGGTGCGGCCCACTCGTGTTCGGCTGTTCAGCGGACTACACGCTGCGCGTTCCCGACGGCACCGCGGTCACCGTCGACGACGGTTCGGGCGACCTGAAGCTCGGCGGAGCGCTGGGTGTCGTCGACGTCAAGACCGGCTCGGGAGACATCACGGCCGACGACGTCAAGTCGGAAGCGGTTGCGGCCCGTTCGGGCAGTGGAGACATCGACCTCGGCCTGGCGCAGGCACCGGGCCGACTCACCGTCACGTCGGGCTCGGGTGACGTCGAGCTGACGGTGCCGTCGAACGACACGTATGCCGTCGACCTGACGAGAGGCTCAGGCGACGACGAGGTCACCGTCACGAACGACCCCGCCAGCCCTCGAAAGGTGCAGATCCAGACGGGCTCCGGCGATGTGAAGTTCGGCTACCGCTGACACGTCATCGGGCCAGCGGTAGCCGGACTCGCCCCCCACTGCTGCTGCGGTCACGAACTCCACGGCAGCGGCTCCTCATCAGGAGCGGATGCCTCGAGGCTAGGACCACGAGGCCGGACGCGTCCAGTGTTTGAACCAGATTGGTGACAGACGCTGCTGTCAGCTCGGCGAGCCCGCCGCGAGATCGGTCCCGTCGTCGTCGTCGAAGGCGGAGTGCATGTCGTCGGGTACGGGCGTGCGGGGCCACTCGGCACTGGGCCGGGCGTCCGTGGCCCCGGTGGGGGAGGTGGCGGGACTGCCCGCCTTGTCGCGCTGCTCCACGAGCTTGTCGAAGCCCTTGTCGACCTGGGAACGAACCTTCGTCACCGTGTCGATGTGTTTGTCGTTGGTGTTCTCGGCCACCTTCGCCTGGGCCTTGTCGAGGGCGACGTCGACTTTCTCGCGGTTCTCGGCAGCGAAACTGCCTACCATCCCCACGGCCGCCTTCACCAGCTCGGCGACGGCATCGCCGAAGTCCTTGGCCTTGTCCTGGAGGTGCACCTCGTCGGCCTTGCGCTTCATGTCCTCACCGAACGTCACGGTGACTCCTTCCCTCGCTGGACGGTCACGCCGAACGGCGTGCGTACTCCCACCAGCGTCCTGGATGCCGGCCCGTCAGGGCAACCCGGGATCACCACGGCCCAACCCTGAACCGACCCCGACCCAACCCCTGACCCAACCCCTGACCCGAGCCTGACCCGAGCCTGACCCGAGCCCGACCCGACCCAACCCCGACCGACCCGGCTTGCTCGGGTCGGTCGGCGACCGCTCAGCCCGGAACCACCGAAGGTCGACCGTGCTCCGTGTCGGGCAGCAGCTCCCAGTGCAGGCCGTCACCCCAGCCACCGCCGGCGAGCTCGTCCACACGGTGCTCGCGACCGAAGGCTACGAAGCCGTTCGACTCGAGCACCCGGTTGCTCGCCGCGTTGTCGGCCGCCGTCTCGCCCACCATCCGGCGCAGCCCGAGGCCACCCTCGCTCAACGGCGTCAACGCGTGCCGGATGGCGAGGCGCGCCCCCGTCTTCGCGGCACCGCGCCCCCGCGCGCTCGGGAAGAGCTGGTAGCCGAGCTCGGCCGTGTCGCCGATGGGTCCCCAACGGCTGAAGACGACCATGCCGCCGAGCGCGCGGTCGGTGGCGGTGTCGGCGACGCACCACTCGACCGACGCTCCCTCGGACATCAGCTCGAACCGGCGCCGGCGCCACCCCTCGAAGGTCTCGCGGCGCAGCACCGCGTGGGCCGGCATCCAGTGCACGGGGTCGTTCTCGCGGTTCTCGATGGCATCGATGTCGTCGACCCGCCACGGCCGCAGCCGGATGCCGTCCAGCTCCAGCACCGGCGCCGTCAGCCAGGGGTGCCGCGGGCTCATCGCGTCGCCGCGCCCCAGGCTGGCCTGCCAGGTGTCGAGGGCCGGGCCTTCGGGGTCGTTCGAGTCGACGTGCGACTCGGGCAGGGTGCCGTGGAAGGTGAATCCAGTGGCCCAGGCCACCCGGCGCGACCCCCAGTTGCCGACGACGGCGCGCCAGTGGAGCCGAGTCACCGGTCGACCCCACGGCTCGGCGGAGAAGGCGTGGGCCGCCACGAGCCGAACCGCGCGCGCCATGACTCCCTGCCCGCGAGCCTCGGGGTGCAGGCCGAACCCGAGCGAGGACGTGGTGGGCGTCGCACCGGGGCGCAGGTCGATCGAACCGCCGTAGGCCGGGGCGCCGTCGCGGTCGATCTCGATCGCCCACTGTCGGGCCCCGAACGGGTCTGCCCAGTCTTTGCAGGTCTGTTCGACCCGGGCCACCGCCTGGTCGAGGGTGTAGCCGCGAGGCACGGTGGTCCACCGAAGCATCTCGGGGTCGGTGCACTGCTCGGTGATGGCAGGGGCGTCGGCGAGCGTGTGGCCCCGCAGGGTCACGATGCCGTCGCTCAGGGTGGGCACAGTTGCGCTGACGCTCGACATGGGGTCAGCCTGCCAAACCTGGGCCGCGGTGGGCGAGCCGATTACCGTCGCCATTGCCAGGCCGACTCGTGACGGCGCCGTCGAAGTGGCTAGCGTGGAGACCGTGGACACCGACGAGGTCATGACCCTGCTGCAGAACGTGGCCGACGAGGTCATCAACCCCCGCTTCCGGTCGTTGACAGCCGGAGAGATCCACGAGAAGAACCCCGGCGACCTCGTGACCGTCGCCGACCGCGAGGCCGAGGTGCTGATCACCCGCGTGCTGAACGCCGTGTACCCGGATGCCGTCGTGCTGGGGGAGGAGGCCTACGCCGGCGACCCAGCGCTCATGGGGCGCTACCTCGCCGCCGACCACGCCTTCACCGTCGACCCGGTCGACGGCACGAAGAACTTCGTGCACGGCTCGGCCGACCACGCCGTGATGGTGGCCGAGACCCGGGGAGGTCAGACCGTTCGGTCGTGGATCTGGCAGCCCCAGCACGGGCTCGGGTATGCCGCTGAGCTGGGCGGCGGTTGCTACCGAAACGGCGTTCGCGTGAGCCGTGAGACCCCGACTGCACTCACCGATCCCGCCGAGCTGCGGGGGCGCACCTCGAAGCGGTCGTGGATCGGGGCCTCCCTCGACGGACTATCGCCCATGACACTCACCTGGGTGTCGTGCGGAATCGACTACCCCAAGCTCGTCGAGGGCGAGGCCGACTACATCCTCTACCGCGGCGCCGCTCCGTGGGACCACGCGCCGGGGTCGCTGATGCTGGCCGAGGTCGGCGGCTTCGTGGGCACGGTCGGCGGTCGTGCGTACCAACCGCGCGACAACGACACGGGCGGGCTCATCCCCGCTGCCAGCCAGGCCGCGTACGACGTGGTGCTGCGGTCGCTGCGGGCGAGCCGGCTGCTCGAGGCCGACCGGCACGCGGTTCCCTCCGACTGACGACGGTTGGTGCGCCGGTCAGGTGATCTGCCGATTCGCCCACGACCACGACGGCATCCGAGTAGCGTGAGGAGGATCGGCCAACGGGCCGGTTCGCACCATCAGAAGAGACGCCGACCGTCCCCGGCGCCGTTCACCGCCGACCGCGGCTGAGGGCCAGGGTGACGCAGTCTCTGCACGCTCGATGCACCGCAGCTTCGTTCATCGCAGTTCCTCAGCAGTCTCGTGGCTCCAATCACGACAGGTGAGCAACGCCATGTCGATGTGGGACGACCTACCGCAACCTCTTCGCGACTCCGGCGCGCTCGACGGCGTCCGCCCGCTGCTCGACGACCTGACCGGGTCGGGCCCGACCGAGACGACCGACGCCGACGGCACGTGGCGCAGCTGGACCGCCGACCAGAACCTGACCAGACCACTCGCCCTCGACCCGCGCACCGGTGGGTTCGGGGCGGGCCAGGGATCCACCGGCACCCCGATCGAGCTCACCGACCCGCACGTCACGGCGGAGGTCGGCCTGCACCTCGACGGTCCCGGTGGGTCGACCGACGGTGGCTGGCGGGTGCGCGTCGGGTCGCCGTCGTTCCTCGTGCGGCTGCCGTTCCTGCGGGGCGCGATGCTCGACCCGCAGGGACAGCTGCGAGCCGACCCGAGCAAGCCGTCGGTCGGGTTCGTGCTGCCCGCCCTGCGGCTGCAGCTCAAGCAGCTCGCCGGCGGCTCGGTGGGCTTCTCGGTGCTGTCGGCCAGCACCGGCGGCCCGCCCGTCGACCAGATCTACGAGTTCATCCGGATGGACCCGCCCTACGCCCTGCTCGGCCCGTCGGATGCCGTCGGGTTCGCCTTTCGCACAGCCGTGCTCGACCTGTCGGGCACGGCCGGGCCTGGGGTGCCGGCGGGCGCACGGGCCATGCCCGGCGACTGGCAGGGCTTCTACCTGCCGGAGGCGCGTCTCTTCGTGTCGCCGAACGGGATGGAGGGCATCGCCGTCAGCGCTGGGGTGCGCAACCTTTGGATCGGTATCGGCATCCACGAGGGCGTCACCGGGGTGTTCGAGGCCGAGGTCGTCAACCGTGGCACCAACCCCGGCGTCGACGTGCACTTCGCCACCGCTGCCGGCGAGCCGATCGGCGACCCGGGTGTCGGGGCGGCGCAGCTGCCCGAGATCTCGACCCTCTACGTCGACGTTCACGGCGGCCTGGCCCCGATCACCCTGACGATCGGCGTCGACGGGGTCGCGCACCCGAACGTCGACCGCGTCACGGTCACGACGCCACCGGCGGGAAGCCTCGCCATCATCGTCACGGCCACCGACGCCGCGCTGCACACGACGACCCGCACCTTCGCGGCCACGCGGCGAATCGAGCCGGTCACCCCGGGTGTCAGCGGGATGCCGGTCACACTGACCGACACCTCTCACCAGACCGACCGGATGGTCGTCGCGTCCCAGACCGCCATCAGTGTGACCCTGCGGCTCGGGAGCGGCGTCGCGGCCGATTGGTCGTGGGCTGGCGGCGGGGCCTCGAACGAGAGCGAGGCCACGGTGCCGGTCGCCGCCGGCGCGACGGTCAGCGTCACCGCCACGACGATCGCCGGTCGAACGCAGTCGCTCGACTGCTACTTCCTCTTCGACCACCCGAAGCCCGACGAGGGCCACGACTACGCCGTGAACCCCGCCAACACCCACGCCAACCCCTCCATCGACCGCACCCACCCGGCGGGGGCGCCGACCTTCCTCGACGACGCCCGCGCCCGGCTCGCGGTGGTGGGGGCGGCCACCGCTCTGACGGTCAGCGGCTACGCCTCCTACGAGGGCGTCGAGGCCCAGCACGACCACAACCTGCACCTGAGCGAACGTCGCCGGGCGGCCATGTTGGACGCTCTCACCGACGCCGGCTTCACCGCGCTGACCGAGGGGGAGGCGCTCGGCACCGAGCGGGCCGAGCACCCCGAGACCTTCGACGGTGATCCGGTGCCCGACCAGCCGGGTTCACCGGGATGGTGGCGGGGGCGGGCGGTGACGGCCGACCCACCTGCGGCCGTCACCGTCACCGGCGACGTGGCCCGCGGCATCCCGCCCCCTGCCGTGGACACCGACCCACCCCCGCACGACCCCGGCCGACCCGACTGCTTCCACAAGCTGGGCGCCCGGGTCGAGCTCGTGCGCAGCACCTTCGTGCGGTGCGAGGTGTACGGCGAGTTCGACATCGAGACCGCCACGGAGCAGCGGCTGGCGGCCCACGGCACCGCCCCGTTGCGGTCGGGCCCTCGCAACCCCAGCGACGGCATCGTCGCCTTCCTGGTGCGGCTGCGCATCGCGGAGGACCAGGGCTCGTGGGTCGTGAACGGTGAGTTCCGGGCTGCCGAGGGCGACCTCGACGGGCTCGCCGAGATGACCGACAGCCAGTCGAACGCGGTCACGCTCAACGTGCTCGGCGCCCTCAGCATCCTCGCCCCCCTCACCTCGTCGGCGACCGAGCTGTCGCCCGCAGCGGGGGCCGTCGTCGCGCTGGGATCGATCGCGCTCGGGGCGAGCGACCTCATCCACACGAAACGGCTGACGCTTCGGGGGGCGGAGATCGTCGTCAGCCAGGGCGTCCTCGGGGCCGACGGCACCACCACCGCCTCCGACCGCGGCACCCAGGTCAGCCTGCTGTTCGACCTCGAGATCGCGTTCTGGTTCGACCTGACCCTCGTGCGCGTCGACCCGGCCCAGCCCATCGTCACCCGCTACAAGGCGATCGGGGTGCGTTCGCAGTGGGGCGCCGGGGCAGGGGGCTCGCTCGACTACGTGCCGTTGCCGATCTTCGACCCGAGCCGGGGCTACTCACTCGACATCCCCGCCGGTTCGCTCTCAGCCGTGCCACCGCTCGACAACGTGCTCCGCATCCTCGGTGTGCGGGTCAGCCGTGACAACCCGACCTACCTTGAGGTCGAGGTGGGTCTGGGTCTCGACCTCGGCATCATCACCATCGACACGGTGCGGGTGCGGGCGCGCGTCGACGGGCCCCCGCTCGACCTGCAGCTGACCAAGTTCGGCGCGAGCATCGACATCGCCAACGTCATCACCGGCAGCGGCGAGGTGGCCTTCGAGCCGGGCGGCTTCTCGGGCTCTTTCGACCTGCAGATCATCCCCATCCACGTGCGCGGCAGCGCCACCTTCACCTTCCGCCGTGACGCGACCGGCCTGAGCGGAGTGCTGCTCGGCGCCGAGATCGAGTTTCCGGTGCCCCTCGTGCTCGGCAGCTCGGGGCTCGGCATCTTCGGGTTCATGTTCGGGGTCGGCGTGAACCACACCCGCATCGAAGGCACGGGGCAGGTGCCGGCCCTCGACTGGTTGCGCGACCAGCTCGGACGCCCCGGCGGAGTGATGGACGGCGCCGGCTGGCAGCTGCATCAGGGCGGGTTCGCCTTTGCGGCAGGGGTGCTCGTCGGAACCCTCGAGGGCGGCTTCGTCGTGCACCTCAAGGGCCTCGTGGTCATCGAGGTGCCCGGGCCGAGGCTGCTCTTCGTCATGAAGGCCGACGTGCTCAAGCTGCCGCCCAGCCTCGGCGACCCGAACCAGAGCGCCACCTTCCTCGCCGTGCTCGACCTCGACTTCGGCCGAGGCACCATCACGATCGGCATCGTCGCCGAGTACGAGATCGAGGCCATCCTCAAGATCCGCATCCCCGTCACTGCGTTCTTCGACACCAACCACGTGCCCGACTGGTTCGTCGAGCTCGGCACCTACCAGGACCGCGTCACCGTCGAGGTGCTCGACGTGATCAGCGGCAGCGGCTACCTGATGATCCACGGCAACGGCGTGAGCATCCCCGTGCCCGGCTTCCCGAGCGTGCCGAACGGCCTGGCCATCGCCACCGGCTTCCACATCAGCGCGGTGCTCATGGGCAGCAAGGCCGCCCGGCTCTATCTCGAGGTGGCGGGCGGCTTCGACGCGATCGTCGGCTTCGACCCCTTCTTCGTCGCCGGCAAGATCTACGTCCGCGGCGAGCTGCGCCTCTTCGTCGTGAGCATCGGCGCGTCGGCCGAGCTGACCGTCATGGTCGGCAAGCGCACCATCGACGGGGTCGTGCACGACGACCCCTACGTACACGGCGAGGTGTGCGGCTCGGTCGACCTGTTCTTCTTCGAGATCAAGGGGTGCGTGTCACTGACGATCGGCAACGAGCCGGAGGACAACCCGGCCGCCAAGCCGCTCGTGGCCGGGGTGAGCCTCGTCTCCCGTTCCCCCGCGCTGGTCGAGGGCACCGCCACCGGTCGTGCCGTCGACGCCAAGATCGGGGATGCCGTCGACGCGGCCACCACCAGCCCGCCCCCGCTCCCGGTCGTGCCCCTCGACGCCATCCCCGTCATCAGCTTCTCCACGCCCCCGCGAGTCGTCGCGAACTCGGTGCTGGGCGGTCAGCCACTCGGTCAGAACGGCGCGGCCGCCAACCCGTGGACCCGCATCGGCGACCGCTGGTGGCGCTACGAGGTGGCCTCGGTCACGCTCCAGGGCCCGCTGCTCCCACCGCCGCCAGAGGGCAAGACCCCCAGCTCCTGGTGGACCGGAGCCCCGGCCGGCACCACCGTTCCGGTCACGGCCCTGGCCCTGCTCGACTGGCTTCCCACCCCGTTCTCGAGGGCCCTGCCCTACGGCGAGCAGCTGACCACCTCCGTCGTCGACCGCTGGGGAACGGTGTGCCAACCCGCCGCTCCGGCCGCTCCGGTGCTGTGGACCTTTGACGGCAAGCCGACGGGCCCGAGCGCTCCCGGCTGGCGGCTGACCGGCATCCCGTGGCCCGACCCGCCCGACACGATCCGATCGGCGCCGGTCGAGGGCGGGCTGACCGTGACCGAGCCGTGGCGCACGGGCGACGCCGTCATCGACCTCATCCAGGGCACCGATCCCGCGGTCGTGCTGGCGGATGCCGTGCCGTGCCAGCGCGGGCAGGTCGAGCAGGTGGGGCAGGTCGAGCAGGTGGGGCAGGGCGCGCAGCAGCTCTCGGGGCTCGCGCGGCTGGGGCCGGCTCTGGCCGCCGACGACCCCGGTCGTCCGAGCGCTCTCGCCAGCGCGTGGTCGGCCGCCCCCGCCGACGTCGCTCTCGAGGTGCTCGACGAGGGGGTGGCCCTGGTCGACGTGCAGGCCACGCTCGCCTCTCGTTCGTGGGACCCGGCGGCCGGCGACGGCCGGTTGGGCTGCCGCGGAGCGATTCTCAGGGCTCCCTGGCGCGACTCGCTCGACCCGGCCCCGAGAGGCTCCGAAGACGACCGGGGCGAGGTCAAAGCGGCCTGGTCCGAGTCGGGGTTCGACCCTCACGAGCTGCGCGATGCCGTGCGGTTCACCCCGGGCACGGGGCTGGACGCCGCGAGCTTCCTGCTGCTCGTGCCCGAGCGCGCCCTCGCGGGCGGGCTCGTCATCGCGGCGCAGAAGAGCGACGGCGGCATCCTGTTCGAACGTGACGTCGAGCCCGCCGACCTCGTGGGCGCGGCGCACCCGCTTCCCCCGGCCTGGGTCGACCCTGGCGGCCCGTGGGCCGACCCGGTCATCCGCGCCGGCTCCTACGCAGCCCGGGTGCGTGCGACATCGACGGTCGGCCACACCTTCGTGCTCGTCGACCTCGACCGGTTGCCCGACCTGGCCTCCTCGGTCGTGATCGGCTGGCGAGAGGAGCAGCTTCCCGGACGGAGTAAGGCCAGAGCGCCCTTCTACGTCGTGGCGGCCACCGGCGTCGTCGGGTCGGAGGGCTGGCGCCAGAGCTGGGACACCGAGACGACGGCCCAGGACCAGGAGGCGTTGCAGACCGCGCTCACACAGGACCCCGACGACCACGCGCTCTTCGCGCCGTCGACGACCTACACCCTCGACATCGCGTGGGTGGCGGCGTGGCAGAAGGGGGATGCCCAACCCGGCTCGACGGAACCGGGAACGGTGCAGCCTGCCGTGACCCAGTCGTTCCGGTTCCGCACCGACGCAGCCACCCAGTATCCACACGACCTCGCGCCGTGGCTGCTGACGACCGCGCCCGGCATGGACGACGTGGGCTGGTTCTGCCGTGAACCTGTGCGTATCGCCTTCGCCACAC
Source organism: Humibacillus sp. DSM 29435 (assembly GCF_001758225.1). Classification (GTDB taxonomy): domain Bacteria; phylum Actinomycetota; class Actinomycetes; order Actinomycetales; family Dermatophilaceae; genus DSM-29435. Next base: position 391,224 of record NZ_MAST01000001.1, read on the forward strand.
AGAAGGTCGGCGACCTCTACGCCGCGTACGGCAAACAGCTCAAGGTCGTCGTGCGCAGTGCCTCGGGTGCTCACCCCGCGCCGCCTGGAGGCACCCCAGGGTCAGGGTTCGTCGTTCCCCTCGAGGTGGGTGAGTACCTCACCGACGCCACCCAGCTCACCGTTCGCACCCCGTGGGAGCAGGCGGTTCGCGACCTGGCGCCGATCACCGACGGGATGCGGTGCATCGACGCTGTCGGTGAGTGGGCGCACCACACGGTGCTCGAGCTGCCCTACGACTTCGAGCCCCTGACCGACTACCTCGTCGACGTGCACGCGGCGGGCGCGGGGGAGGGTCTTACGACCGAGAACCGCATCCACCGCATCGGGTTCACGACCTCCCGGTTCCGTGACCTCGACGACCTGGTGTCGTTCATCGCCCCCGCGACGGTGCGCGGACGTCTCGTACCGACCCCCGCCGGGCTGTCCGCCCTGCCCGACCGGCCCACAGGCGACGAGGTCGACACCGCCTTCCAGGCGGCCGGCCTGTCGGTGCCGCAGACGCCGACCTTCCCCGCTGTCGACGTGCTGTGGTCGGCGGATGCCGTGCCTCAGCCGATCGCGCTCGTGCTCGAGTCGAGTGAGCCCCTCTGGCGCTCGAGGCTGCTGCCGACCGTGGTCACCGGCCCAGTCGATGCGCTCGACCCGACCCACCAGTGGTGGAAGGCCGTGCTGGGCCAGTGGTTGTTCCTGGCCGACAGCACGACACCCGTAGCGGCCGGTGAATTCCCCAGGGCGACCATCACGCGAATCATCCACTGCCCCGGTGATACCCGTGCCATCGCCGTGCTCGCTCCCGGCGCTCGGGGGCAGGAGGTGCGGCTCGACCTCGTCGTCGCCGTCGACGCGGTGGCCTCGATTCCCGAGAAGCGGGCGACGGCCGTGCGGATCGCCCTGCTGCGAGCACCATGGGAGGTGGAGGACTGATGGACCTGATCGCCAACAGCTGGCTCTTCCGGGCCGAGGCGATGCGCCTCGACTGGGGCGCTGCCCTCGAGCGGCAGATCGCCTTTCTGCGCCAGTCGCAGTCGCCCTTCATCGAGCAGGTCATGCCCAAGGGTGACGTGCGGGAGGCGGCCAAGCGACGGGGTGGAGACGTGCACGTGTGGTGGGCGTGCAGCCGCCGACTGGGCGTGCCGCGGGGCGCCTTCACGGTCTGGACGCGCCTCGGTGCCGACGACGCCCTGGCCCGGGTGGATCTGAGCCCCGAAGCCGACGCCGAGGGTGTGCTGTTCACCTGGGGGCCGGTGGAGGCCGCGGTGGTCGAAGTGCAGTACACCCCGGTCGACATCGCGAGAGCGACCCGGGTGCAGCTGCACCGCACCTCGGGAGCCCTGCGAGACCTGGTGGCTGCGGTGCCGGTGCCGGCGGGCAGCGGAGACCCGACGGTCGTGCGGCTGCGCTGTTCGGGCGCGACCTCGGTGCGCGTCGACAACGGCTCGGTCACCTCGGTGCGGCTCGCGTCGTTGGCCGACGTCGTGAACGCGCCCGACTGGAAGCCGGTCGAGCTCGTCGGGCTGCCGTGCGACGACCCGTGGAGTGCGACCGCCTACGACTCGAGCCCCCAGGGCCTGCTCGACGACCTCACCTCACCCGTGGAGGCGGCGGTCGGCCGTCTCAAGCGGGGGGCGCCGCCGTTCGGCTGGTGGCCGCTCACGCAGTCGGGGCGGATCGCCCCCGCCTGGCAGAGCGCCGACCCGGAAGCGCTGGTGAAGGAGGTCTGCGCCGAGCTGCTGCCCGAGCTCGAGCCGATGTATGCCGCCGGTGTGCGCGAGTGGGCCCAGTGGGCGCTGGAACAGGTGCGAGCCGTGGCGGGCCCGACCCAGGACGGGCGCAGCTCGAGCCTCGACACCGCCGCCACGATCCGCCCGTTCTCGCTGCTCGTGCTGCCGGCCCAGACCGACCCACTACTGAATCTGGCGACCGGCTTCGGCACGACCTACGGGTTCGACACGCGGCTGCCGGTCGACTACTGGCCCAACGGCGAGCAGCAGATCGACTTCATGGTGACCGCCGACTACAGCTCGCTCGGACGCCCGCGGCGCGGGAAGGGCCGGCTCGCCGCCTACGCCCCTCAGGTCGGGCCGCACGTCATCAGCGCCCCGGCGACGGGGCTCGAGGCCGAGCGCGTCGGGCTGGTCGGGCCGGCCCACCCCAACGAGCCGTGGCGTGAGAGCGTGCGTGTGTCGTGGGACGCCCTGCCGACCACCGCCTTGCTCGGGCGCGTCAGCGCCGGCGTGCTCGGCCGGTACGACGCGTCCGGCTCGGTGGCCGAGTGCCTGGCGCCGCCGCGTGACTCCGGCGGCTACCGACCACTGAGCCTGTCGCCCGACGCGCCGGCCGGAGAGGCCGGCCACGACCGGATCGCGTTCGCCGACGGCGGGGTCGACATCCCGATCGGCAGTGGCGGTAGGGATGTCGGCTACGGCGTGACGCTCGTCGATGTCCACGGGGTGTGGTCGGCGTGGCGCGATGTCGCCTACGCCGGAGACGAACCGGGGCCGCAGGCGCCGCGCGTGGTCTCGCTGGCCCTCGACAGCAGCTTCGGCGGCAACGCGGCGGCCTGCCCCGGCACGCTCCGGTTGGAGGTCGCGGTCAACTGGGCCGAGCGCACCCCGGCCCACGTGGTCGGGCGAGCCCTCTACTTCCCGATGGCCACGGCGCTGTCCGAACCTCCGGTCGGGCTCGGCCCCGAGGCACCGACCCCTCCGGGGTGCTTCCGCCGTGACTTCGCCCTCAGCTTTCCCAGCGACACGCCCACGCCCAACGGCTGTACGGTCTCGACCCTCTCGGCTGATGGCACCACGGTCGTCCCGGCCGGTCCCGGGCAGGGCGACGGTGGCCGGCGCTACGCCATCGAGGCGGCCATCCCCACCCTCGACTGGACCGTCACCGGTCGCTGGGGGGTTCGGGTCTGGCTCCGCAGCCACCTGTCGGTCGGAGTCTCGCCGACCGCGTGGGTGCCCGGCGACACCCATCCGGCCCGCGCCGTCGCCGCGAGCCCGGTGCCGGTGGTCCCCCTGCCCCCGCCCGCCCCACCTGGCGTGCCCCTGGGCAGCACCGTTGACTCGCAAGGGTGTTCGCATATCAGGGTGCACTGGTCGCTGCCCGGTGGGAGTGGCGGAGGCGGGGTGCGCACCTCGGTCGTCTGGGAGGTCTCCGAGACGGCGCTACGACTGCACCGCGGGTTGACCCCGAAGGCACCGGAGACCGACCCTCCCGGCGTGCGGCTCGCTGCCCTGTGGGCGGCGTACGACGAGCTGACGGAGACGGCCCGACGAGCAGCCTTCCGCCGTATCCGCGAGGTCGACGTGTCGACTACGAGCGTCGACGTGGCTCTGCCCAAGGGCTCGACCGACATCCACCTGTTCACCGTCACGACGCAGTCGATGACCGGGATCGAGTCGCCCTGGCCCGGCGCCGGAAACCCTGACGCCCACCTGCACCTCCAGGCGGCCATCGCGCCCCGTCTGGTGCAACCGTCTCCGCCGCTCGCTCGCACCGTGGTGAACGACGACGGGTCGCTCACCGTGCGGCTGCTGAGTGCCAGCCGAGCTCCGGTCGACCGGTTCCTGGTGTTCGCCACCCGGTCGGAAGCAGCGGCCCGAGACCGCGAGAGCATGGGTCCGCCAGTGGCCTCCGTGGCCGTGGTGGGCCCACCGACGGGAACCGACCCGGTGACGAACGCCCCGATCTACGAAGCCACCTGGAGCGGAGTGCTCACCTCGTCATGGAGCCCGTGGCTCATCCGGGCCGTGGCGAGACCGGTCGACACGCTGCCGGTACAGGGCGTGCGTGGCGTGACGTCAGCGGCATCCGAGATCGGGTCGGTGCTGGTGCCTCCGTCGACGCCACCTGACCTCGACGGGTTGGCCGCCGACCTCTGGGGCGCCGATCACGATGGGGTGGTCGTGCGAACCTCCACGAGCGCACCCGTCGGGGTTCTGGCGAGCGGTGCCCACCGCCTCGGCGGAACTGCCGGCGACGTGGTGCTCCCGGCGGTGGCGCTTTCGACGTTTGCCGAGTCGGCCCTGACGAGCCCGCCCGCTGACGCGAACACCACGCCGGTCATCGAGCGCGGTGTGCGCACAGCGGGTCGGACGCCGCTGGCGCTGTGGTTCCGGCGCCCGGTGGCGACCGACCCGGTGACGGTGACGCTGCGTCTGCTCGACCCGTTCGGCCGGGTCACCGAGCGCGTCGTGGCGGTGCCCGGCTGGGTGCCGCCCCCACCGTTCACGGTCACGATCGCCGGTGTCACGGCTCGCCCGGCTGGCGTGCTCGTCGGCGTCGACTCCGACGCGAGCGCCGCGGCGGCGGCCGGGGTGGTCATGCACGTGCGGGCCCTCAAACGCCGCGTCTTCGGTGGGGGTGGCCGGCTCGGACCGATCCGGTGGCCGCTGCTCACCGTCGTCGAGGGCGACTTCGTGCTGGCCGCCATTCCGCTCGGGCTCCCGATCTTCCCGTCCGACGGCGCGATCCACGTGGTGCGGAGCCGGGCCCCGTTCAACACCGCCCGCTTCGCGGTCTGGATCCCGGTGCTCGCCCCGCTGAGTATCGCCGTCACCCTGACCGACCCCGACGGCGCCACCGCCACGGCCACCGGCTCCGTCTGACGTAGACCAGGACCGAGACCTTAGGCCCCGTGACGGCTGTGGGCGTGGGGTGGCAAGGTCGTGGGAATGAGGTGGCCAACCCGGTCGCCGCGACCCAGGAGCACGCCATGAATGACCAGAGTGTCGTCACGTTCGGCAGCTTCGCTCTCGACTGCGCCGACCCGGCAGGGGTGGCGCAGTTCTACGCCGACCTGCTCGGTGGTTCGGTGTTGGCGCAGCCGGAAGGAGACTGGTTCACCGTTCGATGGGACGGCCCCGACCTCGCCACCCAGCTCGCCCCGAACCACGAGCCCCCCGACTGGCCGAGGGGCCAACAGCAGGCGCACCTCGATCTGAAGGTCGGCGACATCGCCGCCGCCCACCGCCGGGTGCTCGAGCTCGGCGGCACCGCTCTTGACCCCGTGGAGGCGCCGCAGCCGTCACCCGAGCGGGGGTTTCGGGTCTACGCCGATCCGGCCGGTCACCCGTTCTGTCTCTGCCGACCCTCACCCGAGGCCTGGGGCTGAGCCGCCTGCTGAGCCGCCTGCTGCGGCCCTGTGGCGGTCGGGGCGAGGCTTGGGGAGCGGGATCGTCACGCCGACCAGGGTGACGCCACGACCGTCCTGCTCCCAGCCGGTTCGTGGGAGCAGCCCCAGCGCCGCCGCCCCGACGATCGCGGGGTCGGTGGTGGGCTCGGGCAGCGGGCCGCGCTGGGCTACCTGCACCCCGTCGTCGTAGCGCACGACCACCTCGAGACGGGTCGGCAACCGCTCGTCGTCGCTCAGCCGGGCCAGGGCCCGCTGCACCGAGGCGCACAACACAGCCTCGACCGTGGATCGGGTGCGGGTGGTCGGGAACGAGCGCGTCGCGCCGACCGAACCCCTCGGGCCAGGTAGGCGGATCGTCGCGTCGTCGGTGCCGGCCGCGATGGAGACCATCCGCCTCGCCATGGCGGTCGACAGGCCACGACTCAACAGGTCGTCGACCGACAGCCCGTAGAGGTCTGACACCACGAACATCTCTGCCGTGTGGAGCTTCTCGTAGGTGACCGGCCCGACACCCCACAGGTCGTCAAGGCGCAGCCGGGGGCGCACCCGGGCCTCGAGCTCGGCGTCGACGACCACGACCCCGTCGGGCTTCGCACGACGGCTGGCCAGCTTGGCCATGAGCTTGGTGCGACCCGCGCCGACGCTCACGGGCAGACCGACCTCCCGACGGGCCGCCGCCCGGATCGCCTCGGCCATGCCGGCGACGTCGCCGCGATCGCGACCGGTGACATCGAGGAAGGCCTCCTCCATCGAACCGGGCTCGACGAGCGGCGTGAACCGCCGGAACACCTCGAACAACCGGGCCGACGCCGCTGCGTAGGCCTCCCCTCGCACCGGCGCCACGAGCACAGCCGGCCACCGCCGACGCACCTGGCCCAACGGCATCCCGGCGTGGATGCCGAGGGCCCGTGCCTCGTAGCTCGCGCACGCGACGACCTGCCCACCGACCACCATCGGCACGCCGCGGTAGCGAGCGTCGTCGCGTTGCTCGACCGCCGCGAAGAACGCATCGGCATCGGCGTGCAGGATCACGTCACCACCCTGCCCTCCACCGCCGACAACAGGGCCAGGGTGAGGGTGAGGCCTCAGTAGCCGGCGCGGTCGAGGGCCTCGGTGGTGAGGGTGCGGCCGAGGTCGATCATCTCGGCGGCCTTGTGGAAGTCGAGGGTGCGCACCGCGTTGGACGGAACGGTGACGAGCACGTCGGGGGGGTTGGCGGCCATCCGGAAGCGACAGATCAGGGCGCTCATCGTGTCGAACGACATGGTGAGCAGGTCGAGCATGCCGAGATCGGGGGCCTGCGGCTCGGGGGCGACGACATCATCGACCAACCCCTTGCGATAGCCCACGGAGAGCCGGGTCGCGATCGATCTGAACCGCTCCGACTCGATCGACTCGGTGGCTCGCCGCAGTCGCGCAGCGATCTCCTCGAGGGGGCGATGCTCGGCGGTGACCTTGACGGGAGTCGTGGGCTCGTTCGCGACCCGGGCACCCGAGAGGGAGACCGCGATGGTCAGGTCGGAGTCGACCGCCGCCGTCGGCTCGATGGGCACCGGGTTGATCAGCCCGCCGTCGACGAGCGTGCGACCGTTCACGACCACGGGCGTGATGACGCCCGGGATGGCGATGGACGCACGAATCGCGTGCTCGACCATGCCGTGCTGGAACCAGACCTCGCGTCGTGCGTTGATGTCGGTCGCGACAGCGGTGTAGGGGATCACGAGCTCGTCGATCATGGCGCCCTCGAGGATCTCGCCGACCTTGGCGATGATGCGCTCGGCCCGGATGGCTCCGCCGGGCGACATGATGCTGACGTCGAGCAACCGCCACACCTCGCGCTGGGTCAGGCTGCGCGCCCAGTCGGTGTACTCATCGAGCTTGTTCGCCGCCGCCACGCCACCGACGAGGGCTCCCATCGAGGTTCCCGCGATGGCCACGACCTCGAAGCCGCGCTCGCGGATCACCTCCAGAGCTCCCACGTGGGCATACCCACGTGCGCCTCCTGACCCGAGCACGACCGCCGCGCGCATCCCTTCGCCTGCCACCCTTCGACACTAATGCGGTCGCGCGTCGCAGCGGCCAGGGGTCTCTTTCGGGACGCTCGGTGACGCTCGGCCACCAGCTCGGGCAGCCGGCGCCAGGGCGATTTTCGGACCGGCCCCCTTGCGCTCGGACCGCGGGTTCGGGCACTATGGACCACGGATGTAAGCGCTTACAGAGGTGTCGGTCAGAATCCGACCGGCCCGGGCGCTCGCCCATCTCGACGACGAGACCCGAGGGGACCACGCTTGTGACGATCGCTCGCCAGACCGGCTCGGGAGCCACGATCTACTCGGTGGCCGAGCACGCCGGCGTCTCGATCGCCACCGTGTCGCGGGTGATCCAACGGCCGGAGGTCGTCGCGGCCGGCACCCGCCAACGGGTGCTCGACGCCATCGAGACGCTCAGCTACGTGCCGGTCAGCGCCGCCCGCAGTCTGGCCGTGCGGCACCACGAGGCGCACGGGCTCGTGCTCCCCGAGCTGTCCGGCCCGTACTACGCAGAGCTGCTGATGGGTTTCGAGGCCCGCGCGGCCGAGCTCGGGCAGAGCGTCATCCTGTTGCTGGCCGACAGCAAGAGCGACCTGCCGCGGGCAGTGCGACAGCTTGCGACCCGGGTCGATGCCCTCGCCGTGTTCGGTGAGGTGGTCGACCAGCCGAGCGTGCAGCGGGTGCTGCAGGCCGGCAAGCCGGTGGTCGTCATCGCCGGCGAGCACCGTGCCGGTGTGGAGTCCATCGCCGCCGAGAACACCTCCAGCGCCGCGCAGCTCACCGAACACGTTCTCAAGCACGGTCGCAAGCGCCTGCTCTTCGTCGGTGACCCCGACGCGGCTCCCGACATCTCCGGCCGCTACGCGGGTTTCGTGCAGGCGCACCGGTCGCGACGACGCAAGCCGGCCGATCCGGTGCGCATCGCCTTCCGCGAGAACGACGGCACCGCCTTCGCCGACCGCATGCTGACCGGCGAGCATGTCGCCGATGCGCTCGTCTGTGCGAACGACGAGCTCGCCCTGTCGATCATGACGAGGTTGCAGGATGCCGGGCACTCCGTTCCCGACGACGTCGCCGTCGTCGGGTGGGACGACGTCATGACGTCCCGGTACGTGCGACCCGGTCTGACCACCGTGCGTCAGCCCGTGGGAGGGCTCGGCCGACTGGCCGCCGAACGCCTGCACGAGCTGGTGAGCGGCGGTGCCGTGAACGACGACCCTCAGGTGCTGCCGACCCGCATCGTGCTGCGCCAGTCGTGCGGCTGCCCGCCCGGCGGCGTCCCGGCTCCTCCTCGCTCCTGACCAGCGACCACCTGACCGTCCACTTGACCGACCGACGAGACCCGAGCACGTCCGAGAAAGAGAGAACCCTCATGAAACGCAGTATTGCCATCACCGTGGCCGGCCTCACGGCAACCGCTCTCACGCTGTCCGCGTGTGGACGCAGCACCGACAGCACCGGCGCGGGGAGCCCCGAGACCGGCTCTGCCGTCAGCACCGGCGCCGCCAAGGGCACCATCACCGTCTGGGCCATGGGCGCCGAGGGCGACAAGCTGCCCGACCTTGCCAAGGAGTTCGAGGCCGCCAACCCAGGGGTCAAGGTCAATGTGACTGCCATCCCTTGGGATTCGGCGCACGACAAGTTCACCACAGCGATCACCGCCAACAAGACACCTGACGTGGCCATGGTCGGTACGACGTGGATGGGAGAGTTCGCCGGGCTCGACGCCCTCGACCCCACCCCCCCGTCGATCGACAAGAGCGCGTTCTTCCCCGGCGCCCAGAAGACGACCGAGGTCAACGGCACCTCGTTCGGCATCCCCTGGTACGTCGAGACGCGAGTCGTCTACTACCGCACCGACCTGGCCAAGAAGGCCGGCTTCGACGCCGCCCCCACCGACTGGGACGGCCTGAAGGCGATGGCCAAGGCGATGCAGACCAAGGCCGGGGCCAAGTGGGGCATCGGGCTGCAGGCGGGCGGCACCGGCTCATGGCAGTCGATCATGCCCTTCGCCTGGTCGAACGGCGCCGAGCTCACCAAGGACAAGGGCTACAGCTTCGACAGCCCCGAGATGCTGGAGGCGGTCAAGTACTACCAGTCGTTCTTCACCGACGGCATCTCCAACAAGGCCGCACCGGCCACCCCGACGACGGAGCCCGACTTCGCCAGCGGCAAGGTGCCGATGTTCATCTCCGGGCCGTGGGAGATGTCGGCCGTCGAGAAGGTCGGCGGCGCCGGCTTCAAGGACAAGTACAACGTTGCGAAGATTCCTGCGAAGAAGCAGTCGTCGTCGTTCGTCGGTGGCTCCAACCTGGCCGTCTTCAAGAACACCCAGAACCGCGACGCGTCGTGGAAGTTCGTGAAGTGGCTGTCTGACCCCAAGGTGCAGGTCAAGTGGTACGGCATGTCGACCGACCTCCCGTCGGTGCAGAGCGCGTGGGAGGACCCGACGCTCTCGGGCGACAAGAAGCTCGCGGTGTTCGGCGAGCAGCTCAAGACCGCTCAGGCGCCGCCGTCGTTCGCGACGTGGGAGCAGGTCATCACCTCCTTCGACACCGAGATGGAGAAGGTGACCAAGACGGGAGCCGACCCGGCCGCTGCCCTCAAGACCGTGCAGCAGCAGGCGCAGTCGATCGGGACGGGCCAGTAGGCCATGTCGCTTCCGACGACCGCGACGGAGGTTCCGGCAGTACCGGGTGACAGCTCGGGCCCGCCGGCCAAGCCCGCAGGCAGCAGAGCCGGCCGGCGGGAGGCGCGTGCCGCCTGGATTCTCGCGGTGCCGTTCTGCGTGCTGTTCCTGACGTTCACCGCGTGGCCGGTGGTGCAGTCGCTGTTCATGTCGTTCACCGACACGAAGGCCCGCGACCTACGCAACCCGTTCAACGTCAACATCATCGGGCTCGACAACTTCACCAAGGCGCTCGGTGACCCCGTCTTCCGCAAAGCCGCCCTCAACACGGCCTACTTCGTCGTCATCGGGATGCCGCTCACGCTTGCTCTCGCGCTCGCCGCCGCCGTGGCGCTCGACAAGGGCATCACCCGGTTCCGCTCGGTGTTCCGGCTGGGCTTCTACATCCCGGTCATCACCTCGATCGTCGCCGTCGCCGTGGTCTGGCGCTTTCTGCTGCAAGACCCGGGCGGCCTGATCAACACCGCTCTGGGCTGGGTCGGGATCAGTGGCCCGAACTGGCTCGGAGACCCCAGCTCGTCGATGCCCGCCCTCATCATGATGGCGTCGTGGCGCAACTTCGGCACCGGCATGATCATCTTCCTGGCCGGCCTGCAGGGGGTGCCGCAGTCGCTGCACGAGGCCGCGGCCATCGACGGGGCGGGCGTCTGGCAACGCTTCCGGCACGTCACCCTGCCCCTGCTACGACCGACACTGCTCTTCGTGTCGGTGACGACCGCGATCGGCTACCTGCAGTTCTTCGAGGAGCCGTTCGTGATGACCCAGGGCGGTCCGCTCAACAGCACCGTCTCGGTGTCGATGTACACCTACAACCAGTTCGGCTTCGGCAACTACGGGCTCGCCTCGGCGATGAGCTATCTCATCTTCTTCGTCATCGCCATCGTCACCGCGATCCAGTTTCGGCTGCTCCGAGAGAGGACCTGACATGAGCGTCGACACCCGCCGCCCACCGTCGTCAGCGAAGGCACCGGATCCCATCAAGACCTCAGAGTCGGGAATGGTCGGGTCGAGCCGCAACGGGCACTGGTGGCTGTACGTCATCCTGGCGCTGGCCCTCGTCGTCGTCATCGCCCCGTTCGTGTGGATGGTGCTCGGCAGCTTCAAGGGCGAGGGTGAGCTGCGTCAGATCCCGCCCACGTGGTGGCCCGAGAAGGCCTCGCTCGACAACTACACGCAGCTGTTCTCGAGGTTGTCCTTCGGCACCTACTTCCTCAACTCGACCATCGTGGCGGTCGTGGTGACGGCCGGCAACCTGCTCTTCTGCTCGATGCTCGGCTATGCCCTCGCGATGCTCGAGTTCCGGGGCAAGAAGGTCATCTTCGCCGCCGTCATGACCACCTTGATGATCCCCGGCGTCGTGACGTTCGTGCCGCTGTTCGTGCTCGTCGCCAACGTCGGCCTCGTCGACTCGCTGCCGGGCCTGTTCCTGCCGTTCCTGGTCGCCCCGTTCGGGGTCTTCCTGATGCGCCAGTTCATCCTCGGCCTGCCCAAGGACCTGCTCGATGCCGGTCGGGTCGACGGGGCCGGCGAGCTGCGAATCTTCCGCCAGATCATCCTGCCCCTCTGCGGGCCGGCACTGGCCACGCTAGGCATCCTCACGTTCCTGGGCAGCTGGAACAACTTCCTGTGGCCACTCGTCGTGGCGCAGTCGGAGACCCACTACACGTTGCCCGTCGCCCTGGCTCTCTACTCGACCGGCCAGAACAGCACCAACTACGGGCTGCTCCTGGCGGGCGCGACGGTCGTCATCATCCCGATCCTCGTCGTGTTCCTGGTCTTCCAGCGGCGGTTCATCGAGGGCATCGCCACCACGGGCATCAAGTAACCACGGCTGCGTCCCGAACGACCGGCTTCCCGAACCACCGAACGGAGCTCAACCATGTCAGCAGCCCTGCCCAACCTCCCCACCTCCACCGATGAGACAGCGGCAGCGTCGCCGCACGGCGCTGTCGGGCGAGCCAGCACGTCGCGACGCACCCTGCTGGTCAGCGGGGCGGCATCCGTCGCGGCCTTCGCGTTGCTGCCCTCCCGAGCCTCCGCGCAGACCCTGGGCTCTGCGCCTGCGCTGATCGGAACGACGACCACCGACGCGACCCGGCGAACGCAGTCACGCCGGTGGGCGGCCGACACGTGGCGCAGCCTGGAGCGCATGACCGACTCGCGCACCGGCCTACCGGCCGACAACATCGCCGAGTCGCTCGCGGCCGCAGACCGTTCGGGGTACACCAGCCCGACCAACATCGGTGGCTACCTCTGGTCGACCGTCGTGGCGCGTGAGCTCGGCCTGATCACGCACCGCGAGAGCACGGCACGACTCATGCGCACCCTGCACACCCTGGCCCGCCTGCAGCACCACCGGCCGAGTGGCATGTTCTACAACTGGTACGACGAGGCCACCGGTGACGTCATCACCACCTGGCCCGACAGCGGTGACATCACCTACCCCTTCGCCTCCAGCGTCGACAACGGCTGGCTGGGCGCTGCGCTGCTCGTCGTCAAGGGCGCCGACCGCACCGCCGCCCCGCTCGCCGCGCGCCTGTTCAAGCGGATGCGCTGGGACATGTACTACAACGAGCACAGCGCAACCCGCCCCGGCGGGTTGATCCACGGCGGCTTCTACGACGGCGCGACCCCGCCCGACTACGTCGGCGTCGTCGGCAACTACATCGGGGTGGGTGCCGACGTCACCTACACGCCGAACTACTACGACACCACCGTCTCCGAGACCCGGATCACCACCTACCTCGGGCTCATCACGGGGCAGATCCCGGCCAAGAACTACTACGCGCTCTGGCGCACCTTTCCCGACTCGTGCGACTGGTCGTGGCCCGAGATGCAGCCGGTCGGTGTCACGCGCACCTACTTCGGTCAAGAGGTGTACGAAGGCGCGCACACCTACCGCGGCCTGCACGTCGTGCCCGGCTGGGGTGGCAGCATGTTCGAGGAGCTGATGCCGGACGTCTTCGTGCCCGAAGAGCGCTGGGCGCCGCGCAGCTGGGGGCGCAACCACCCGTTGCACGTTCGCGCCCAACGTGAGCACGGTCTGCTCGAGGCCGACTACGGCTTCTGGGGGTTCTCACCCTCGAGCAACCCGGCCGGCGGCTACCGCGAATACGGCGTGGACGCCCTCGGACTCAACCCTGACGGCTACTTCTCCGACCAGGAGAGCACCAACTACGACCCGGGCTACGGCGACTGCCGCCCCGCCACGAACCCCAACCCCACCTACGGTGACGGCGTGGTGACACCACACGCGTCGTTCCTGGCGATGATGCACGAGCCGCATCAGGCCTACCGGAACCTGGCCGGCATCCAGCACGAGCTCGGCGCCTACGGTCGCGGTGGGTTCTTCGACGCGGTCGCCGTGCGCTCAGGCACGATCGCACGGCGCTACCTGGCGCTCGACCAGGCAATGATCATGGGCTCGTTGGGTAACGTTCTGTGTGACAACGTGATCCGCCGTGCCTTCAGCACCCGGGCCGTGGAACGGGCCCTGCGGCCGGTCATCGGCGTCGAACAGTTCGGGGCGGGGTGCGCCTGACCCCGCCTGATCATGGCGACACACGCCCACCAGATCTCTGACCCATGCTCACGAGGAGGGCCCTGACGAATGCGGCCGACGACGTGCATCACCGACGACGGGGTCGAGTTCCGCGACCTCAACGGCAACGGGTCGATGGACCCCTACGAGGATCCGCGGCTCGCTGTCGACGCCCGGGTCGACGACCTGCTCGCCAGGCTGTCGCTGCCGGAGAAGGTCGGCCTGATGTTCCACACGGTCATCGAGGCCGGGCCTGACGGTTCGCTGCTCGAGACGCCGGGCGCCATCAGCAAGTCGGCCGCGACTGACGTCATCACGCGAAAGCACCTGTCGCACTTCAACGTGCACGCCCTCCATGATGCGCGAACGGCGGCGCGCTGGCAGAACAACCTGCAGGCGCTGGCCGAGACGACACCGCACGGCATCCCCGTGACGATCTCGACCGACCCCCGTCACGCGTTCATCGAGAACGCGGGTGTGTCGTTCTCCGCCAAGGCGTTCTCGCAGTGGCCCGAGCCGCTCGGGCTCGCCGCGCTGCGCGACGCCCGCCTCGTGCGGCGCTTCGCCGACATCGCCCGGCAGGAGTATGTCGCCGTGGGCATCAGGGCGGCGCTCCACCCCACGGTCGACCTCGCCACCGAACCGAGATGGGCTCGGCAGGCCGGAACCTTCGGTCAGGACGCAACGCTGACGACCGAGCTGGGTGTCGCCTACCTGCAGGGATTCCAGGGTGACGCGCTGACGGGCACGAGCGTGGCCTGCACGACCAAGCACTTCCCCGGTGGCGGGCCTCAGCTGCACGGCGAAGACGCCCACTTCCCCTACGGACGCGAGCAGGTCTACCCAGGGGGGCGGTTCGCCGACCACCTGTCGCCCTTCCCCGCCATGATCGAGGCCGGAACGGCGGCGATCATGCCGTACTACGGGATGCCGGTCGGTCTCGAGATCGACGGGGCCGCCGTCGACGAGGTGGGCTTCGGCTACAACCGGGCCGTGATCACCGACCTGCTGCGCGGAACGCTCGGCTACGACGGTGTGGTGCTCACCGACTGGGAGCTGGTCAACGACAACCACGTCGGTGACCAGGTGCTGCCGGCGCGGGCCTGGGGGGTCGAGCACCTCGCCCCCCCCGCGCGGCTGGAGATGATCCTCGCGGCCGGCGCCGACCAGTTCGGGGGTGAGGAGTGTGTCGAGCTGCTGCTCGAGCTGGTCGCCCAGGGCCGGGTGACGCAGGCCCGGATCGACGAGTCGGCGCGGCGGTTGCTGACGGTGAAGTTCCGCCTCGGACTGTTCGACGATCCCTACGTCGACGAGGACGTCGCGGCCGAGACCGTCGGTCGTCGCGACTTTCGCGACGAGGGGTATCTGGCCCAGGCACGGTCGGTGACCGTGCTGACGAACGTCGCCGTCGATGGCGAACCGGGCGAGGCGAGGTTGCCACTCGCGAGCGGCCTGCGGGTCTACGCGGAGAACCTCTCGCAGGCGGCAGTCGAACGCCACGGCAAGCTCGTCGACCGCCCGGAGGATGCCGACGTCGCGGTGGTGCGCCTCTCGGCTCCCTTCGAGCCCAGGTCAGACCTCTTCCTCGAGTCATGGTTCCACCAGGGGAGTCTCGACTTCCCGCCCGGGCTCGTGGCCCGGCTGGAGCGGGTGGCGCGACAGTGCCCGCTGGTCGTCGACGTGGTGCTCGACCGACCGGCCGTGCTCACGCCCCTGCTGCCCTTCGCGAGCGCCGTCGTCGCCAGTTTCGGCACCAGCGACGAGGCGCTGCTCGATGCCCTGACCGGAACGATCCCCCCGAGCGGCAGGCTGCCCTTCGACCTACCCCGCTCGATGGAGCAGGTACGGCAGCACCCGGAAGACGTCGCGGGCTATGACGATCCGCTCTTCGGCTTCGGTCATGGCCTCACGCTGGAGCCCGATGACCCTCCTCACCACGAGGTCTAGGTTGTCGGCATGGAAGCTTGCCATCTGCTGACTTCGCTCTGCGAAGCGATCGACGACCACCGTTGGGGTGACCTGCCGATGTTGCTGCACGACGACTTCACGTGCCGGTACGCGCACACGGGCGAGACCTTCGACAAAGACGCGTGGGTGCGGTTGAACGTGGAGTACCCCGGGTTCGAGCACCTGGTCGTGCACGACCTGGTGTGCTCAGACCGTCGTGCCGTGGCCCGATGTGCAGTC
Source organism: Humibacillus sp. DSM 29435 (assembly GCF_001758225.1). GTDB lineage: Bacteria > Actinomycetota > Actinomycetes > Actinomycetales > Dermatophilaceae > DSM-29435. Next base: position 406,849 of record NZ_MAST01000001.1, read on the forward strand.
ACGGCCCGAGTCGACGGCCATCTGGAACGGTTCGAAGTCGCCACCTTCGTCGCTTCGGAGGACGGCCTCATCAAGGACATGACCGAGGTCTGGACCGACGTGGCGCGAACCCCACCCGTGGGCACCCGACCGGGGCAGGCCGGAGGTGCCCCAATCGGTTAGGGCCTCCGGCTCCGAACACGTGATGAGCGCACAGCAGCGCGCACCACGCTTGGGCGGCTGGCCCGTTGAGGTACGTTAACCGCCACCCCAGAAGCCTGGCATCGCGAGAGCGAGCCAGGCTTTTCGGGTTGTCGAACGGGCCGGTTGTCATTCTGGCCGGGGCCGGGGCCGGGCAGGTCTCAGCCCACGTAGCCCTCGACCGTCTTCTCGCTGCGCACCGACGCCTCTTCGGGGTTCTCGCCGAACTCCCGCTTGGCGCGGCGCTGGCGCAGCAGGTCCCAGCACTGGTCGAGCTCGACCTCCAGAGACCGAAGGCGACGGTGCCCGTCGTCTGGGGTGATGCTGCCCTGCTGGAGCGCGGTGCGCAGCCGGTGCTCCTCGTCGATGAGCGACCCGATGTGTTCCTGGATGTTCACGTCTTCAGCCATCTCGCCACTATGGCACGACGCAGTCGGGACCGAAATGCGATGTATCAACCAGCGCGAGGAGCGCTCTGAGGGGCAGGGATGGTGCGGGGAGTTGGGGGACGCCCCGCACCACCCAGACAGCTTTGGCGGCTGGCCCGTTGAGGTACGTTAACCGCCGACAGGAGCCCGGACCCCGCACCGGGGCCGGGCTCCTCTACGTTCGCCACGTCCCTTCGGGCCGCTTGCGTTCCTCAGCGTCCAAAGCGTCCAAAGCGTCCACCCCGTGGCGGGCCGAACGTCATCGGCCCTGCCTCGTGGTGGTTGCGGTGGTGGCCGAAACGATGGTGGTTCCCGTGGACGTCTTGACCTGGAGCGACCGGATCTCATCGGTGGACAGTGCCGTTGCGCCCGTCACCCGGGCGTCGCCGGTGGGGGTGACCCGCCAGGAGGCCACCGTCGTCGACCGACCCGCGATGTCGGTGACCCACAGCAGCAGTGGCCCGGCGCCGGTTGACCCGGATGCCGCCGTGGCCACGACGTGGGCCGTGGGCGGGGTGGTGGCAAACAGGCTGGGGCCGAGCAGGCCACCCAGCACGAAAGTGCTCACGGCGGCCGCCACACCGATGGCGCCCACTCGCCACCGCCTCCGCTTCGCCGGGTTCGGAGTCATCGGACATCACGTGCGGGCCACCGGTCGGACGGGCCAGGTCGAGCAGGTGGGTCAGCCCGGAGACCGCAGCCCCTCTGGCGCTCGTCATCACGACCGCTCTCCTCGGCGCGGCGAGAGCCCTTCCAAGCTCGGCCCGATAGAGGACCCCCCATTCGCGGCCACTGCCCGCCGCCCACCCCGAATCCCGCCGAGAGCTGAATCCGAGCTGTGGCGGGGGAACCCGGGATGCCGGTCAGCGCTGTCGGGAGATGAGGGCCGCCGTGCCGTCGAGTAGCAGCTGTAGACCGAGCTCGAACTCCTCACGGTAGAAGTCGTCGGTGTCGTCATCGAGCGCGGCCGGGCCGGCTGCGGCGAGGTTCGGAAACGCCTCCGGGTCGATGAGCTGCACGATGTACTGGAGGTAGGCCCCTTGCGGCCCGTCGGGATCGACCGGGCCGACGAGGCCCATCTGCGCCGACTGGCGCACGTGGTTCTGGCCCCACCCATCGACGGCCAACATGACGGAAAGCCGTTGCTGGTACGTCAGAGGCGTGCTGGCGAGGGCCTCGAGACCGGCCTCGGTCCAGCCGATCACGTTGGGGGTCAGCGGCGGTGACGGTTGGGCCACCGTGACTGACCATGGGTGGGCCAGCCGCTGCTCAGCCACGCGGGTGGCCCACGAGGTGACCCGGTGGCGCCAGTCGTCCTCGGCCCGGTAGACGACGTCGGGCGGCCCGTAGGCCTCGTCGAGCATGACGAAGTGCAGCTCATCTTTGCTGTCGACGTAGCGGTAGAGCGACATCGTGGTGAACCCCACGGCCGCGGCCACACTCTTCATCGACACTGCGTCGAGTCCCTCGGCGTCGGCGATCGCCACCGCCGCTGCACCGATCTCGGTGAGCGTGAGCGACGGCTTTGGGCCGCGTCGCCCCGGGGGCTCCTGGCCCCACAGCATCTGGAGGTAGCGGGGCAGCGCGATCGTCATGGTCAGATCCTAGTCAACTGCTTGCCAGGTACACCGTTGCGGGTTACATTCAGCGTGCACCATAAACACTATGTGCAATATACAGATTGGACTCTGACATGGCGACCACCACCGCCGGACGCCGCGAGTGGATCGCACTCGGCGTTCTCTGCCTTCCCCTGCTCATGGTCTCGATGGATGTCTCAGTGCTGTTCTTCGCGGTGCCGCACATCTCGGAGTCGTTGCAACCCAGTGCCACCCAGGTGCTGTGGATCTTCGACGTGTACGGCTTCGTCCTCGCCGGCCTGCTGCTGACGATGGGCTCGGTGGCCGACCGCATCGGTCGCCGTCGGCTGCTGCTGCTCGGCGCGCTGGCCTTCGCCGCCGCCTCGGTGCTGGCCGCCTACTCCGGCAGCGCCGAGCAGCTCATCGCCGCCCGCGCCCTGCTCGGGGTGGGCGGCGCCACCCTGATGCCCTCGACCCTCGCCATCGTCCGCACCCTGTTCGTCGACCCGGTCGGGCGGGCCAAGGCGATCGGCGTCTGGTCGGCCGTGATGGCAGGCGGGGTCGGCGTCGGCCCGGTCGTCTCGGGCATCCTGCTGGCCCACTTCTGGTGGGGATCGGTGTTCCTGATCAACGTGCCGGCCATGGTCGTGCTGCTCGCCGTCGCCCCGTTCCTGCTGCCCGAGTCACGCTCCGCAGCAGCCAAGGTCGACCTCTTCAGCTCGGTCCTCTCGCTCGCCGCGATCTTCCCGGTCGTGCACGCCATCAAGCAAGGTGCCACCTCCGGCCTCTCCTGGACGGTCGTGCTCTACGCGCTGGGCGGTACGTTCGTCGGAGTGCTCTTCGTGCGCCGTCAGCGCCACCTCAAGGCGCCGATGGTCGACCTGCGCCTCTTCGCGCAACGGGGTTTCAGCGGCTCGGTGACGGTGCAGATGGTCGCCATGTTCGGCCTCATGGGCAACGCCGTGCTGATGACCCAGTACCTCCAGTCGGTGCTCGGCTTCACCGCCCTGACTGCGGCCCTCTGGAGCCTGTTGCCGTCGGTGTTCGTCGGCGCGGCGGCCCCGACCGCCGTGGCGCTGGCGGCGCGGCTCGGCCGCCCGATCGTGATGGCCTCGGGGTTCGTCGTCGCCGCCGCCGGCTTCATCGGCCTACAGGTTGCCGGGGCGCATTCGAGCATCCTCCCGGCACTGGTGTGCGCGTCGTTCGTGGCCGTCGGCCTCGTCTCGGTAGCCACCCTGGTCACCGAGTACGCGGTCGGCGTCGCCCCACCCGAGCGCACCGGCGCCGTATCGGCCCTGTTCGAGACCGCCGGCGAGCTGGGCGGAGCCCTGGGCTTGGCCGTGCTGGGCAGCGTGCTCAGCGCCGTCTACGCCGCCCGCGTCGTGCCGCTCCTGCCGCTCGGACTCACGCCTGGCCAGTTGGCCGCCGCCACCCAGACCCTCGGGGATGCCGGCGTCATCGCGGCCGATGTGACGGCCCGGGCCGGGGGCGGGGTGGGTCAGCAGGTGCTCGACGCCGCACGCACCGCCTACGTGGCGGGAATGCACACCACCGGGCTGGTCGCGGCGAGCGTGCTGCTGGTCGGAGCCGTGGTCGCCGCAACGACGCTTCCGCGCGTCGCTGCCGGGGTCTCGATGCCGGAACAGCCTCAGCCGGCTTCGAGTAAAGAGACCGACCAGCTGGGCCCCGCGCGTGCAGACCGTCCCTGACCAGGGGGCATATCGCGCAGCTTGAGGGTGCGCGTAGCAGGCATGAACCGGTGTTGGCTGCAGGCCGATGAAAATCTAATTGGGCGACGTAGACCCGCAACCAAGGACGCGTCACGGCACCCTCGGTGCTTGGCCAAGCGGCATCCTCAAACGGGTTCAAGGGCGGTGTACAGGCGGTCCGGAAGGACCACGTCGATCTGCCGGCAGGGGGATCGAGGGGGACCTGTACCGCCTCGACAACACGCCTTGGTTCGCATTCGGCGTCGCCCCGGACGATGTGATCGAAGCACGGCCCGACGCGGACGGCGTGCTCTGGTTTCGTCAGGTTCGAGAGCGCGGGGGCCGCATCGTGGTCAGGGTGATCCCACGTGATGATGGCCCGCTCGGCGGCGACCGCCAGGGCATCCTCGACGTGTTCGAGCCGCTGGGCGTTGGAGCCGAGGGGATGTCGAGCCCCGTCAACATGGTGGCTCTTGACATCGGGCAAGACGCACCGATGGCGTCCGCGTAGAGTCCATCCTTGCCACCGACCAGTGTGGGGCAGCGGTCTGGGGCGATCCGCGCGCGCCGAGCGTAGGTTGGTCGCCATGGCCGCCCACCTCGACCGCCACCCGGTCACGGGTCAGCCGTTCGCCTCACCCGTGCCGCCGGGAACGGGATGGCCCGGTGACCCGGCCACGGCGCAGACCCCCGTCGCCCGAACCAGCGCCGCGGTCGAACGGCTGGCGAGGGGAGCACGCGGCATCCCCGAGCTCGACGCCCGCATCAGCGTCTGCCGAGCCTGCCCCCGACTGGTCGCCTGGCGAGAGTCCGTGGCGCGAGAGGGCCGGCGCGCGTCGTTCGCCGACCAACCGTACTGGGGCCGGCCCGGGCCGTCGTTCGGCGACCCGGAGGCCACCGTGCTCATCGTCGGACTGGCCCCGGCCGCGAACGGCACCAACCGCACCGGGCGGATGTTCACCGGCGATCGTTCGGGCGACTGGCTCTACGCCGCCCTCTACCGGGCCGGCTACGCAAGCCAGCCCACGTCGGTGGCGGCCGGCGACGGGCTCGAGCTGACCGGCATCCGCATCGTCGCCGCGGTGCGGTGCGCGCCGCCCGAGAACAAGCCGACGACGGTCGAGAAGGCGACGTGCGCCGCGTGGCTCGACCGAGACCTCGAGCTCGCCGAGCCGAGGCTGAGGTCGATGCTGGCGCTGGGGTCGATCGGCTGGGATGCCGCGCTCGGCGCAGCCCGTCGGCGGGGGTGGAGCGTGCCGCGCCCGAAGCCACGGTTCGGGCACGGCGCCGAGGCGCTGCTGACCACCGCGACCGGGCGGGAGGTCCGTCTTGTCGGCAGCTACCACGTGAGCCAGCAGAACACCTTCACCGGCAAGCTCACCGAGGCGATGCTCGACGCGGTGCTCACTCGTCTGTGAACGCCCAGCCGTCGGGGGCGTTGCGCACGTGACGGTCGGCCCTGGCCGAGCTCGCGCCCACCAGCCGCGCATTCGGCTCGTCAGTCCCCTCGACCCAGGTGCGAGCGTCGTGCTCGGCCTTCCCGAAGTCGACGTGCCGCTGCACGAGTCGCTCGAGTCGCACCCGTTCGTCACCGGTGACGAACCACACCTCGTCGACCGCGGCGCGGGCTCGGGGCCAGGCGCCGACATCGAGCAGTAGGTAGTTACCCTCGGACACCACCAGTCGAGCGGCCGGGGGGACGACCATTGCTGCGGCCAATGGCTGTTCGAGGTCGCGGTCGAAGCCGGGCGCGTAGATCCACGACGCGTCGTCGGTGCGTATGCGTTCGAGCAGGTGGGCGTAGCCTTCCGCGTCGAAGGTGTCCGGGGCGCCCTTGCGGCTCAGGGCGTCCACCCTCGCGAGCTGCACGTCGGCGAGGTGGAAGCCGTCCATGGGCACGTGGGCCACCCATGCGGGGCCGCGGGCCCGTGCCACTTCGCGCACGATGGCCTCGGCGAGCGTCGTCTTGCCCGCCCCCGGCGTGCCCCCGATGCCGAGGATGGCCCGGCCTTCCGCCGGAACCAGCGCCATCGCAGCCTGGGCCAACGCCTCGATCGTCATCGACCCAGTGGATCATCTCCGCGGGGCTCCGGGCCACTCCGGCCCCGAGGGCGGCTTCGGATGGCCGGCCGGCACCCACCACGGATGCTGCGGCGGTGCCGCCAGCCTGAGCCGGCCCGCAGCTGCGCGCTGTCAGTCGAGTCCGGGTTACCGTTGATAGATGGCGGGCCAACCTCCTTACTTCGAGAGCCCGGTCGAGAAGCAGATCCGCGAGGCGCAGGAACGCGGCGACTTCGATGACCTACCCGGTGCCGGAAGACCCCTCGACCTCGGCGACCTCAACGACCCCGACTGGTGGGTCAAGCGGCTGGCCAAGCGTGAGCGGCTCGACCTGGGCGGGGCGCTTCCGGGGGCGCTCGGGTTGCGCAAGGAGGCCTCGGGCTTTCCCGGGTCGCTGGCCGACGTGCGCCGCGAGGAGCAGGTGCGTGAGATCCTCGACGACTTCAACCAGCGCGTGCTTGCCGACCGCTTACGGCCGGCGGTCGGCAGGCTGCCCCCCGCCATCGCCAAGACCGTCGACATCGACGACCTGGTGCGACAGTGGGTGCAGCTTCGAGAGCGGATCACGGCCGAGGCGCAGGAACAGGCCGAGGCGATGGCTCGGGCCCGGGCGGCCGAGGAGGCGTCCGAGCGAGCGGCCCGTCGTGACCGTTCCTGGTGGCGCTCGCTTCGTCGCCGCTGACTCGGGCGCCCACGCCCCGAGCGCCGGTGATCGCGCCGTGCCTGTGCCACCGTCACCCGACGCCCCTCGCGACCTGCTGCGCCTGCACCGGTCTGCCACGCTGCCGCCGGTCGGGCCGGAGCCCTATGGTCGGGTCTACGGGACCGTCCTGCGACGAAGGAGTGGCGATGAGTGACACCGAACCGACCGGAGCCTCTGGCTCGGTACTGACCGATGAGCCGACGGAGGGGGCGCAGGCCTGGTTCGGCGCCCTCGAAGAGGCGGTCGCCAGCGGTGAGGTCTCACGGGTTGTGAACCTTTTCGGCGACGAGTGCTACTGGCGTGACCTCGTCGCGCTCACCTGGAACCTGCACACCGCCGAGGGGCGCGACCAGATCTCGGACCTGCTCGGCAGCGTGGGCCCGGCGGCGTGGCCGCGGAAACTGGTGGTCACCTCGGAGAGTGCGGCCGACGGCGTCGTCGAGGCGTGGTTCACCTTCGAGAACGAGAACTTCGTCGGCAAGGGCCTGGTTCGCCTGCGCGACGGGCGGGCCTGGACGTTGCTGACCAGCGCGCAGAGCCTGAGAGAGTTCCCCGAGCCGTCGGGTTCGCGGCGGGCGCGGGGCGCCGACCACGGCCTCGACATGGCGGTGGAGAACTGGCTCGACCGGCGACACTCCCAGGTCGAGTCGTACGGCACCGACACCCAGCCCTACGTGCTGGTCGTCGGCGGGGGCCAGGGCGGCATCGGTCTGGCGGCCCGGCTGACGCGCCTCGGGGTGCCCAACCTCGTGGTCGACAAGTACCCACGTCCCGGTGACCAATGGCGTAGCCGCTACCACTCGCTCTGCCTGCACGACCCGGTCTGGTACGACCACATGCCCTACCTGCCCTTTCCCGACCACTGGCCCGTCTTCACTCCCAAGGACAAGATGGGCGACTGGCTGGAGAGCTACACCAAGATCATGGAGCTCGACTACTGGAGCAACACCGAGGCGACCTCGGCGAGCTACGACGAGAGCACGCAGACGTGGACCGTGCACCTCTCCCGAGAGGGTCAGGAGGTGGTGCTGAACCCGACGCACCTCGTGCTGGCGACCGGGATGAGCGGCATCCCCAGCATCCCCACCCTGGCGGGGCAGGAGGTGTTCCTCGGCGACCAGCACCACAGCAGCCAGCACCCCGGCGGAGCGAAGTACGCGGGCAAGCGGGTCGTCGTGATCGGGTCGAACAACTCGGCCCACGACATCTGTGCCGACCTGTGGCAGAACGGTGCCCAGCCGATCATGCTGCAGCGCTCGAGCACGCACATCGTGCGCTCCGACTCGCTCATGGAGACCGTGCTCGGCCCGCTCTACTCCGAGGAGGCCGTGGCGGCCGGTGTCGACCACGACCAGGCCGACCTGATCTTCGCCTCGATCCCCTACAAGGTGCTGCCCGACGTGCAACGGGTCGCGTTCGACGCGATCCGCGAGCACGACAAGGACTTCTACGCCGCGCTGGAGCGGGTGGGCTTCGACGTCGACTTCGGCGACGACGACTCGGGGCTGTTCCTGAAGTACCTGCGCCGGGGATCGGGCTACTACATCGACATCGGCGCCTCCGAGCTGGTCGCGAACGGCTCCATCAGTCTCGTTCGCGGCCAGGTCGACCACCTGAGCGAGCACGCCGTGGTGCTGACCGACGGCACCGAGATCGAGGCCGACGCCGTGGTCTACGCCACGGGCTACGGGTCGATGAACGGGTGGGCGGCCCAGCTCATCAGCCAGGAGGTGGCCGACCGGGTCGGCAAGTGCTGGGGGCTGGGCTCTGACACGGCCAAGGACCCCGGGCCGTGGGAGGGCGAGCTACGCAACATGTGGAAGCCCACGCAGCAACCGCACCTGTGGTTCCACGGTGGCAACCTGCACCAGTCGCGGCACTACTCGCGGTATCTGGCCCTGCAGCTCAAGGCGCGTCTCGAGGGCATCGACACCCCGGTCCATGCGCTGGCCGAAAGCCACCACCTCTCCTGACCGCGATGGGGCCACACTGCGATGGGGCCACACTGCGACGGGGCCACGGGCCGTGGGGCCACACCTGACCCGTGAGCGCGGTCAGGCTGGGAGGCGACTGATAGTTCGCTGAACATCATTGCAGGGCAGGGGAACTCTGGGTGGTGCGCCTTCCCGAGACGGTGCTTCTGGGTCTAGGTTCGGTTGTCGTCGACACCGTCGGTCGGCGACTGGCCACCCTGAGGAGACCCGCATGAGGCGCACCACCCCCCGCATCGCCGTCATCGTCGCCGGTGCCGTCGGCTCGCTCGTGCTGGGGGCCGCTGCGCCGGCTCTCGCCCGAACCGCCCAGGCAACGAGCACGGCCAGTTCGGGTTCGAGCGCCCCCAGCTCGACCAGTGCCGAGCGGCTCGCGCCGCGCACGTACTTCACCATGGCGCCCGACGGGTCGAGCGGGCTCACCCAGGGTGGGGCCGGCATCCCGAACATCGACTCGGTCAAGAAGACGATCTACGCCTACTACGGAGACCCCGGTACCGGCATCTCGAACAAGACCGTCTCGCCCTACATCAGCGAGCTCGAGAACCGCACGGAGCAGGTGCGGGCCACGCTGAAGTGGCGCTACCGCGAGTCGGTGAGGGAGGGCAGGAAGCCGGCGATCGTGCTCGACGCCGACGACACGACCCTGTGGACCTACGACATGGAGGTTCACGACATGAAGTTCGTCTTCGACCCGGTGCTGCAGGACGAGTGGGTTCAGGACCAACGTTTCCCGGCCACCCCCGGCATGGTCACGCTCGTCAACGAGGCCGAGGCCATGGGCTTCACCATCTTCGGGCTGACCGGCCGCAACAACGGCCAGAAGGAGGCCACCGTCGCCAACCTGGACAAGGTGGGCTACCGCGGCTTCACGGCGGAGAACTACTTCACCAAGTGGCGTTCCACCGACCCGATCCCCGCCTACATGGCGGGCAAGTGCGTCAACATGACCGCCTGCACCACTGTGGAGTACAAGGCCGGCACCCGCCGCCACATCGTGAAGGACCTCGGCTACGACATCACCCTCAACCTCGGTGACCAGTGGTCAGACCTGATGGGCGGTTACGCCGACCACAACGTCAAGCTGCCGAACCCGACCTACTACCTCCCGTCGCCGAACCTGCCCGGCAAGAGCCAGCCCTGGCTGGCGCCGCGCACCCACTTCGTGATGGCGCCCGACGGGTCGAGCGGTCTGCACAGCGCCGGCGAGGCGATCCCCAACATCGACTCCGTGAAGAAGACGATCTACGCCTACTACGGCGACCCCGGCACCGGTATCGCGAACAAGGTGTCGTCTCCGTACATCTCCGAGCTGGCCGCCCTCGAGGCCAAGCAGACCCCCCGCGTCGTGGCGGCGTGCCGGCAGGCGGTGCGCCAGGGTAAGAAGCCGGCCGTGGTCCTCGACGCCGACGACACGACGTTGTGGACCTACGACATGGAGGTCAACGACATGAAGTTCGTCTTCGACCCCGTGCGCCAGGACTACTGGGTGCAGAACAAGCTCTTCCCGGCGACTCCCGGGATGCCGTCGCTGGTGGCCGCCGTCGACGCGGCCGGGTGTCAGGTCATCGGTCTGACCGGTCGCAACAACGGGCAGAAGGACGCGACGATCGCCAACCTGAACGAGCAGGGCTACCCCCAGTTCTCGAGCGGCTTCTACTTCACCAAGTGGCGTTCGACCGACCCGGTACCGGCCTACATGGCCGGCAAGTGCGCCGACCCGACGCACTGCACGACGATCGAGTACAAGTCGGCCACGCGGGCCTACATCGAGTCGCGTCAGTTCGGTCGCTACAATATCGTCGCGAACCTCGGTGACCAGTTCAGCGACCTCATCGGGGGCCATTCGAACACCTCGGTCAAGCTGCCCAACCCGACCTACTACCTGCCGTGAGCCACGGGTGGCCCGCCGTTCGCGCACCAGCGGTCAGCGTCGCCGGGCCACCACGGCGTACAAGGGGTCGCCCCGGTAGGTGCCGCCCTGCTCGGGCGGCGCCGGGGTGCGCCGAGACACCTCAGGCTCGGTGAAGCCGCCGGCGCGCCGCAGGTAGTCGACGACGAGGCCGCAGCGGCCGGCATCCGTCTCCTGCAGCCAACCCCGCACGGCCTTGGTGGGGAAGCAGCGGTTGGAGAAGGTGATCACCACCGGTGCGGCCGGCGTCAGCACGCGACCCACCTCGGCGAGCACCTCGACCGGGTGGGTGAGGTAGTCGACCGACACGCAGCACAGGGCCGCGTCGAAGGCGCCGTCATCGAAAGGCAGCCTGGGGTCGGCGTTGAGGTCATGCACCACCCGGCGCGATGCCGCTGGGTTCGCGTCGAGCTCGTCGACGTTGAGCCCCAGCACGGTCAGCGACTCGGGCGCGGTGGTCAGGTGCGACACCCACGACGACATCAGGTCGAGCACCCGACCCGACACCGCCAGCTCGTCGTAGAGCTGCCCCACTGCAGCGATGGCCGCATCGTCGATGTGGGTGACCAGGCGCGGGAAGGCGTAGAAGTCGGGGTCGGGGCCCGGATCGGCGCGATCCAGGAAGCCCTCGGGCAGCGCATCACTCATCGGGCCAGCCTTGCACTGCTCATCTTCCAAGTTCGCGGCTACCCTTCTGTCGATCGGGGCGGAGGCCGTTCGTGTAGTGGGTGAGGGCAGCCACGCCGGCGCCCCCTGACCGAGAGGGAAGCACCATGAAGACCTACCTGATCAGCCTGATGTCGGCCGACGGCCCACCCCCTGACGATCTCGACGTCTCGCAGGTGATGGGCGACCTCGAGCTGGTCAACGCCGACATCCGCGCGGCGGGGGGATGGGTGTTCGCCGGTGGCCTGGCCGACACGGCATCCGCCACGACCCTGCGGCCCGGCCGGGGCCGTGAGGCGGTGCTCACCGACGGCCCCTTCGTGGAGGTGAAGGAGCACCTGGGCGGGATCTCGGTCGTCAAGTCGAACGACTACGACCAGGTGATCGGCTGGGCCCGGCGTATCCACGCGGCTACCGGCCTGCCGATCGAGGTGCGCCCGTTCATGGGCGACGGCGACCCCGGTATGCCGGCCACCGAATGAGACGCCCGTGAGCCGAGCGCCCGAACCCGACGTCACGAGTACTGCCATCGCCGCCGTGTTCCGGGAGGAGCACGGCCGGGCGGTGTCGGTGCTGATCCGGGCGCTCGGCGACATCGAGCTCGCCGAGGATGCCGTTCAGGAGGCCTTCGCTGTAGCCGTCGAGCGCTGGCCGACAGACGGGCTGCCGCCCAGCCCGGCAGGGTGGCTCATCACGACGGCCCGAAACCGCGCCATCGACCGGCTGCGGCGTGAGGGGAGTCGAACCCAGCGGCATACCGATGCCCTGCTGCTCTACGCCCAGCACGACGAGGCGCCCCCACGAGAGGAGGGCCCGGTGCGCGACGACCGGCTGCGGCTCATCTTCACCTGCTGCCACCCCGCTCTCGGCCGCCCGGCCCAGGTGGCACTCACCCTGCGGCTGCTCGGCGGGCTCACCACGGCTGAGATCGCTCGCGCCTTCCTGGTGCCGGAGGCGACGATGGCGCAGCGTGTGGTGCGCGCCAAGAACAAGATCCGCGACACCGGCATCCCCTACCGCGTGCCGCACGACTCTGACCTGCCCGAGCGACTGGCGGCGGTGCTCGCGGTGATCTACCTCGTGTTCACCGAGGGCCACCGGGCAACCTCCGGTGACACTTTGGTGCGTACCGACCTGTGCGCCGAGGCGATTCGGCTGGCCCGGGTGCTGGCCGAGCTGATGCCCGACGAGCCCGAGGTCACCGGGCTGCTCGCGCTGCTGCTGCTCACCGACGCGCGACGCGCGACGCGCACCGATACGTCGGGTCAGCTCGTGCTGCTGGCCGACCAACCGCGCGAACGGTGGGACCTACGGCTGATCGCAGAGGGGCATGCTCTGGTGCGAGAGTCCCTGCGCCGCAACGCTCCTGGCCCGTACCAGATACAGGCTGCCATCAACGCGGTGCACGCCGACGCCCTCACCTTCGCCGAGACCGACTGGCGGCAGGTCGTCGCGCTCTACGACCAGCTGCTCGCGATCGCTCCCACCGACGTGGTGCGCCTCAACCGCGCCGTTGCCGTCGCCGAGGTCGAGGGCCCGGCCGTCGGGCTGAGCCTTGTCGACGCGCTCCAGCTGCGAGACGCGGCGGCGTGGCACGTCGCCAGGGCCGACCTCCTCCGCCGACTCGGCGCCACGTCTGAGTCCGTCGCGGCCTACGACGCTGCGATCGGGCTGACCGCCAGCGGGCCCGAACGCCACTTCCTGCTGGCCAGACGGAACGCCTTGCCGCGGGTCGACTGACGCATCACCCGTACCCGCGAGTAGATTCTCCGCCATGACCGCATTGACGGATGCCGCCCCCACCGACCTCGCGGCCCCCTGGGGTGGCACCAGCCGCTTCGCCGACCTGCGCGGGCCGGTTCACTGGGTTGACTTCGGCGGGCCCGACGAACCTACCGGCGGGCCACCGGTGGTGCTGGTGCACGGGCTGGGCGGGTCTCACCTGAACTGGGTGGGCATCGGTTCGACGCTCGCCCGCAACCACCGGGTGGTGGCTATCGACCTCGCCGGGTTCGGGCTGACGCCGGCGCACGGCCGGTCGACGAGCGTGCGGGCGAACGCTGACCTGCTGGGCCGGTTCGTGCGCGAGGTCATCGGCGAGCCGGTTGTGCTCGTGGGTAACTCGATGGGTGGGATGATCTCGCTGCTGCTCGCCGGGCACCACCCCGAGCTGGTGAACGCCCTGGTGCTCGTCGACCCGGCTCTGCCGACACCCAACCAGCGACCGGACCGTCAGGTGCTCGTCGAGTTCATGATCTACGCCACCCCGGTCGTCGGCGAGGTCTACCTGACTCGCGCCACGAAGCGCTACACCGACCGGCAGCGGGTGATGAGCACGGTCGCGATCTGTTTCGCCGAGCCGTCGCGCGCCGACGCGGAGGTCATCGACGCCGACATCGCCCTGACGGCTTACCGCGGAACGCAACCCGGCCCGGAGAAGGCGTTCCTCGGGGCTGCCCGCTCCCTCGTCAAGGTGCTGCGGTCGGGTAGCCGGTACCCAGCCCACATCCGGGGTGTCGACAAGCCGGTGCTGCTCATCCACGGCGAGCTCGACAAGCTCGTGCCGGTCGCGGCAGCACGGCTCACCGCGGCTGACAACCCGTCGTGGCAGACCGAGTTCCTCCCGGGGGTGGGCCACACGCCGCAGCTCGAGCGCCCCGACCTCGTGCTGGCCCGGCTCGTGCCGTGGCTGTCGCAGCTGCCGGCCAGCTCGTCCTGATCGAGCGTCAGAGCCGACGGTCAGATCTGAGCACTGTTCACTCGACCCCGATGGTGACCTCTGTCGACTTGACGAGTGCCACCACGGGGCTGCCTTCTGCGAGAGCCAGGTCGACTGCGGCGTCGCGCGTGATCGAGGAGGTGATGACCTGCTCGCTGCCGTCGAGCTTGATCTTGACTACGGCCATGGCCTCACCGAGCACGACCGATACGACGGTGCCGGGCAGCTGGTTGCGGGTGGAGAGCTTCATGAGGTGCCTTTCGCGTTGAGTAGAGACCGACGCTAGAGCGGTGGGCGACTCGACCGCAAAACACTCCGCTGCTGCGCGCCTTTCCTGCCGATCTGGCCTGAGCTGCGAGGGATCGGGGCGGTGGTGGACGTCAGTCGGGCCACGACGTCACTTGTCGGCTCAGTCGTCGCCTGGAGTCGGACCCGGCCCGGGAACGTAGGCTGGCCCTGAAGAAGGGATTGCGGATATGGACGCGCATGACTGGGACGAGCGGTATGCCGCTCACGACCTGGTGTGGTCGGCCGAGCCCAACCAGTTCGTCGCCGAGCTGGTGGGGGCGCTTTCGCCGGGCAGTGCCATCGACGTGGCAGCGGGGGAGGGCCGCAACGCCATCTGGATGGTCGAGCAGGGCTGGACGGTGACCGCTGCCGACTACTCAGCCGTCGCGGTCGACCGGGCCCGGGCACTGGGTGACCAACGGCTCGGTGACCGGGCCTCGAGCTTGACGACCGTAGTGGCCGACGCCACCCTGGCGCTGCCGGGTGGGCCGGGCGCTTACGACCTGGCGCTGTTCTCGTACCTGCAGCTGCCGGCATCCATGATGCGCGAGGCGCTCGCGGCCGCGATCGAGGCGGTGCGCATTGGTGGCCACGTCATTGTCGTCGGTCACGCCGGGCGCAACCTCGAGCAGGGCCATGGCGGGCCGAGCGACCGGGCTGTTCTGTACGACCCCGACGAGGTGTTGACCGCGGTCGCCGACCGGCCTGTCGAGGTCGAGAGCTCGCAGATCAGGGTGCGCCGCGTCGAGACCGAGCAGGGGCCGCGCGAGGCGCTCGACACCGTGGTGGTGCTGCGCCGCGTCTGACGGTGCCACCGAGCCCCAGTGCGGCCCGGCTCAGTCGCCCGGCTGGGCCGGCAGATTAGTGTGGATGAACGCGATGACGTCAGCGAGAACCTCTTGCTGGTTGGTCTCGTTGAAGATCTCGTGCCGGGCCTCCGGGTAGCTCTTCGCCGACGAGTGCTGCCCCGCGAGGGCCGCCCATCCCACCGCCGACTCGCGCATCGGAACGAGCTGGTCGTGCTCTCCGTGCAGCCACAGGATCGGGGTGTCGACCTGTCCGGATGCCGTGATCGCGTCGATCGCCTGCTGGATGGCCAGGATGGTCGGACGCTTGAACGGGCCGTGCCACACGAGGGGATCGGCCACGTACGCCTCGCCGACGGCCGGGTCGCGGCTCAGTGTCGACGGGTCGATCGGCACGTCAGGGATCTCTTCCGGGGCCAGCAGCGCATCGAGTGCTGACCAGGAGCCGATGACGGGGCCGGAGAGCACCGTGCACGCCAGGTCGGCGCCCCATTGCTGGGCGTAGCGGGCCCCGATCATGCCCCCCATGGAGTGCCCGACCAGCACCATCGGCAGGCCCGGGTGCTCTGATCGGGCGCGCATCTCCAGCAGGTGGACGTCGTCGACGACCTTCTCGAAGTCGGTGATCAGCACAGGCTCGCCATCACTCTGCCCGTGCCCGACGTGGTCGACCGCGTAGACGACGGCCCCGTCGTCGACGAGGCGTTGCGCGACGTGCTCGTAGCGGCCGGAGTGTTCGCCATAACCATGCACCAGCAGCACGACGTAGGTGGTGTGGCCCCCGGCCCACCTCCGGCCGAAGATCGATCCTGCGTGGCCTTGGTAGCGGAAGTCGGTCTCGTCCATGCCGCCACCCTCACCTGAATCCAACTCTCTGGCAAGGGCTTGGAAACCCGACTGTTATGGGAGTGAGCGGGATCGCCGGGGCCGGCTCAGCAGCGTCCGTACTTCTTGTGCACCGCCTGCTTGCTCACGCCGAGCTGGGCAGCGATGTCGGCCCAGGCCAACCCGCTCACCCGCGCGCGGCGCACGACGGCCGCCTCGGTGCGGTCGGCGGCACGACGCAGCTCACGAGCCGCAGCAAGGGCGGCTCGCGGGTCGTCGTCGCCCGTGGCCTGCGCAAGTCTCATCACGTCGCCCACCTCCATGTCAGCCAGCCTCCACACGCCGTCGACGGTCGTCGTCTCGTCAACCTTGATTGACACCCTAGCCAGCACCCTGGGCATAGTCAACGAAGGTTGACGATCGCAACTCTCGCTCTCGGTGAGTCAGGGCCAGACTCTCCGCTCCAGGTTCTGTGCTCGCCATGTTGCTCATCGGTCTGATCCTCTTCGGCTCGATCGTCGGAGCGCTGCGGCAGCCGCGATACTGACGAGATGACCCTCGAGCTGTCGCACACGACCGTGAACGCGCGCAACGCCTACGCCCAGTCGGTGTGGTGGGCCGACCTGCTCGGCTACCACGAGGATCCCGACGACCCCAACCTGCCCGGTCACGAAGAGTGCATGGTCTTCTCGGCCGATGGCTCCCACCGCATCCTGTTCATCGAGGTTGCGGACGCGAAGGCGGGTCGCAACCGCATCCATCTGGACCTGCGGCCGGTCGAACGCACCCGCGACGAGGAGCACGACCACGTGCTCTTGCTGGGTGCGACCGACGTCGACGACCGCCGCACCGCAGACGGACGCGGCTGGTTCGTGATGGCCGACCCGGAGGGTAACGAGTTCTGCATCCTGCGCAGCGAAGCCGAGCGCCGGTCTGCGGGTGACGCCTGACCCGGAGGCGCCCAGGCCGTGGCGTCCGGGGCGTGGCGCCCGGAAGGACGGACGGTCTGCGACGATGCTCGCGTGACCGTCGCCCGTTCGATCGTGCTCTTCGTTCTCGCCGCCGTCGCCGAGATCGGTGGGGCCTGGCTGGTCTGGCAGGGGGTACGAGAGCACCGCGGCTGGGCCTTCATCGGTGCCGGCGTCATCGCGCTCGGCCTGTACGGCTTCGTCGCAACCCTGCAGCCCGACGCGAACTTCGGCCGCATCCTGGCCGCTTACGGCGGCGTGTTCGTGGCCGGCTCTCTGCTCTGGGGGATGGTGGTCGACGGGTTCCGCCCCGACCGCTGGGACGTGGTGGGGGCGACCGTCTGCCTCGCCGGTGTTGCCGTGATCATGTTCGGGCCTCGGACCGTCTGAGGCGGTGGGGCTGCCCCTTGCCGCTCGCAGTGCGCACGCCGCAGCACGCACTCTGGACGCGTGGCCCCAACGGGTGGACCATGGCTACACGGAGGCCGCCATGAACGCTGAACCCTCACTCGCCGGACGCCGCCTCGATCGCGCCGCGGTGGACCCCCCGACTGGTCAGCGGGTCGACACCCCCGTCGAGATGGCGGCGTACTTCGAGCGGGTGAGAGCGCACCGCTCCGAGCTGCGCGAGTCGGTGGCGGCGGTCGGCCTGGCGCTCGAGTCGCCCATCGCCCGTGGGGGCGCCTGGCGTGAACGGGTGCGGGCAGCGCTGGCTGAGCTGGCTCACGACTTCGCCGCCCATATCGACCTGACCGAGAGCCCGGGCGGAATCTACGACCGGGCCAAGCACACCGCACCGCGACTGTCCGTGGCGGTCGACCGCCTGCTCACCGAGCACCGCGACTACCGCGACGCGATCGGCGGTTACCTTGCGGTGCTCGAACACGGCGGCACCACTGCCGACCTCCCAGCCTTTCGCGAGGAGCTGACCACCCTGGTGGGTCGGTTGGTTCGTCACCGTCAGGCCGGTGGCGACCTCGTGTACGAGGCCTACGAGGTCGACCTCGGCGGATCAGACTGAACGTGGGCCGGTGAACCTTGCCCGGCCGGCTCGCAGCCTCGGCGCAGGATCGTCTCAGGGGGGCTGCGTAGCCTCATGACCACGTCGACGCCGACCACATCGACGCCCACCACATCGACGGCAGAGGAGGCCGGCCGTGCTCACATCACGAGGGTGGCGGGTGTCGCCTGCCCTGGTTCTCTGCGCTCTGCTGCTGGCCGTGACGGCGTTCTTCGTGGCTCACCCCACCGCCGACAGCTCGACCGTGCCGCCGCCCGTCAGCAGGGCGACCGCCACCCATCCGGCCGCCCACCTGCGCTGAGCACCTTTCGGCGGCCGACGTTCTCGTGCGGTCGTCACGAGCCACGAGCCACGAGCCACAGGCCTCAGCCGAGCTGCGAGATCACGCCCGGCTCGAACAGGGGGCGGAGGTCGAAGCCGGCCTCTCCCTCGAGGCTGGTGCGCGAGGCCAGCACTTGATGCAGCTGGATCTCGTTGCGTTCGAAGGCAATGCGTGAACCGGCGAGATAGAGGCCCCAGACCCTTGCGGTGGCGAGCCCGGTGAGCGCTACCGCGTCGTCCCAGTTCTTCGAGAGGTTGGCGTTCCAGCCGGCCAAGGTGCGTGCGTAGTGCTCACGGAGGTTCTCGTGGTGCCGCACCTCGAGACCCTCGTCCTCCATGACCCGCACGATCTCCCCCGATCCGGTGAGCTCACCGTCGGGAAAGACGTAGCGGTTGATGAACCCTCGTGCAGGCAGCCCCCCGTGCCGGTTGTCGGGCCGGGTGATGCAGTGGTTCAGCAGCCGGCCCTCGTCACGTAGGCGCTCGCGCAGGAAGCGGAAGTAGGAGGGGTAGTTCTTGATGCCGATGTGCTCGGTGAGACCGATGGAGCTGATCGCATCGAAGCCGCGCTCGGTGACGTCGCGGTAGTCGCTGTGACGCACTTCGGCCCGGCCGGCGAGGCCCTCGCTCTCGATCCGAGCCTGCGCCCAGCTCGCCTGCTCACGTGACAACGTGACGCCCAGGGCGGTCACGCCGTAGTGCCTGACCGCGTGGCGCACCATGCCACCCCAGCCGCAGCCGACGTCGAGAAGTCGCATTCCGGGCTCGAGGCCGAGCTTGCGGGCAACGAGGTCGTACTTGTACGCCTGTGCTTGCTCCAGCGAGGAGGTGTCGGTGGGATAGCACGCGCACGTGTAAGTCATCGACGGGCCGAGCACCAGCTCGTAGAACGCGTTCGAGACGTCGTAGTGGTGGCTGATCGCGTCGGCGTCGCGCCGACGGCCGTGGCGGAGACCATGAGCGAGTCGCGTGGCCGTGCCCGGTGTCTCGGTCTGCGGCAGCTCAGGCAGGTGCACGCCGGCCCGGCCGACGAACGCCGCCAGCTCAGCGGCATCCGTGAACGAGGGTCGCTTCGCTACCAAGCCGCTGCCGAAGAGCGAGAGCACCTCGTAGGGATCTCCTTCGTTCATCTCGTCGATGAGAAGGTCGCCCATGAGGTAGGCCCGCGCCATGCCGAGCATTCCGGGGGCGGTGAGCAGGTAGTTGAGGCCGCGTTCCGTGAGGAGGCGGATGACGAGGCCGTCGGGGCGGCCACCCGTCGAGCCGTCGTAGGCCACCACGTGGAAGGGGGCGTCAGCACCGAACAGCCGATCGAAGGCCTTTCCCACTGTGAGCGTCATCGCGCCTGTACCGCCTTCTCGTAGAGCGAGGGGAGTCGCCCCTCGGGGTCGTACTGGTGTTTCACCGGTCGGTAGGCCGTGTCGCCGTAGAGCGCGGAGAAGGTGGCCAAGTCGTAGTAGGCGTCGGAGTAGAGCGACTTGTGGCCCCCCACGGAAGTCACCTCGTGCTCGATCCGGCGGTTGACGTCGCCATCGGTGCCGCCGGGCTCGATCGCGACCGTCGACCAGAACCCGACATTGACGTAGGGCTCACCGTGGCGCATCGGGTAGAGCGGCCACGGCGGCTCGTCGGTGGCCGCAGCACCGACCTCGGCGGTCGCAGCTGGGGTCGGCTGCCGACCTTGCCCAGCAGCCGGCTGGGCGCGAAGGCGGATGGGGCAGAGCCAGATCGGCTCGATCGGCACCTCCCGAAGGAACCACGAGAGAAACTCGCTCGCACGCTCCAACGGGATCTCGACGTCCTGGATCACGCGCTCGCGGGCAGGCCTGTGCCGTCGCCGGTCGATGGCCGCCATGACGCCGTGCCCCTGCTCGAACGCGACGATCTTCCAGTACACGTCGCTGCGCAGCAGTCTCTTCGGCCAGAGCCGCCGCACGAGCGGATGCTGCGCTCCGAACGCGCGGCTGCACCAGAACCAGTCGGTGTCCCAGCGCCAGAGATAGTCGTGGGCGGTGAGCACATCGGTGCGCCGCTGCTGGATCGAGCGGTAGAACACCTGCCGCCCGGTGTAGTCGCTCGGCCGGATGCGGCCCTCGAGGTCGTCGCTCCAGCGACCCAGGCTGAGATAGCACTCGGTGGCCGAGAACACGACTCCGTCGACGAAGTCGACGCGCTCCTGATCCCAGCGTTGCTCGGCCACGACGGTGCCGATCGCCTGCACCAGCTCGTCGACCGAGGCGAAGCGCACGTGCCTCAGGTGAACGTAGGGCACCGCGCGCTCGAGCTCGATGACGAGGTCGAGCGCGTAGCCCAGGGAGCCGTAGGAGTTGGGGAAGGTGCGGAACAGCTCGGCGTGCTCGCCGTCGGGGCGTGCCGTGACCACCGTGCCAGCGCCGGTGAGGATGCGCATCTCGCGCACCGACTCGTGCGGCAGCCCGTTGCGGAACGACGATGCCTCGATGCCGAGGCCGGTGACTGCCCCCCCGATGGTGATGGTGCGCAGCTGGGGCACGACGAGGGGCACGAAGCCGTGGGGGAGCAGCAGGTCGACCAGTTCTTCGTACGTCGTCATGCCGCCCACCCGCGCGGTGGGGGTTTCCGTCTCCGAACCGGGGTCGAGCTCGATGAGGCCGTGGAAGGCCGAGACGTCGAGGCCTGTAGAGGTGTTTCTGGACCGGGCGCGAAAGAGGTTGGACGTCGACTTGGCCAGCCGTACCTGGCGACCGGAGGGTAGGTCGGCGTAAGCCCGTTCGATCGCCTCGAGTGCCCGCTCGTGCTGAGCAAGGGCCCGGGCGCGGTCGGGCGTAGGTGCCGCCGGTGCAACCGGAGAATAGGTCACGACACCGTCTTATCAAATGAATCTGATGTTGTGCAGTGCCAGTGGCGTTGGACAGTAGGGGGCCGCGGTGTGCCTGGATGCCGTCGGCAGAAGTCGTGGCGCTGTCGGACCAGATCGCTGAAGCAACCCTTTCGCCGCCAGATGCGTCTAGGGTCGGCGGCGCAGACGAAGGGCGCAGACGAAGGGCGCAGACGAAGGGCGCAGACGAAGGGGGGCGGATGCGGCAGCACGACGACGACTATGTGGAGTGGGTGACGGCTCGCCAGGCCGGCCTGCTGCGTTTCGCGTACTTGCTGACCGGTGATTCGCATTCGGCCCAGGACCTCGTACAGACCGCCCTGGCCAAGGCCTACCTGAAGTGGGACACGCTGCGGGTCGAGACCTCGCGAGGAGCCTGGGTGCGGCGCATCATCGTCAACGAGCAGGCCAGCGTCTGGCGCCGCCCGTGGCGCCGGCACGAAGTGGTGAACACGCCCTATCTGGAGTTCATCGATGTCGGTGAGGTCTCGGTCGCCGGTCGAGCCGGTCCGATGGCGGCAGGCGGCGGTTGGCCGGAGGGTACACAGCCGGGCGGGTTCGACTCCCAGCTCTGGGAAGTCGTCTGCAGCCTGCCTCCGCGGCAACGTGCCGCCGTCGTGCTCCGGTACTACGAGGAGCTCTCCGAACGAGAGACCGCTGATGTGCTCGGCTGCTCACTCGGAAACGTGAAGAGCCAGACCCACCGGGCGCTGGCAGCACTCCGTGTCAAGCTCGAGGAGGTGCGGTCATGAGCCCTGCACAACGTGGCCGTCAGCTTGAGTCGGAGGTGTCCCCGGCCTTACGGCGAATCGCCGAGGCGACCTCACCCGAGAGGGCAGCGCCCGAGGGTGATGGGCTGGCCCGCGCAGCCATCGCCCAGGCGGTCGGGATCCGGCGGCGTCGACGTCTCGCCGGGGCGGCCGTGGCCGCAGCGGTGGTCGTGGCGGTTGCCGTTTCCCTCGTCATGCGTCCCGGATCTTCCGCACCGGTTCCGGCTGGTCCGACGATGGGAAGCGTCAGCCGCTCAGCGCCGACCGTCGGGGCCACGAAACCGGTGACGCCTCGGGTCACGGCTCGGGTCACGGCCAACCTGCCCGCTCTGCAGGAGTCTACGAGCCCATCGATCGTCGGCCGTGTTGTTCGGCCCTACGTCGTCGACGGGGTCTACCACGGCGAGTCGGGAACGGTGCGTCTCGGGAGCCAGGAACAGCTGCGCGGTCTTGTCGACGTGCTCAACCTCGCGGGCGGGGCTCGAGTGCTCAGGCTCGAGCCACCGGGTGGGCCAGTCAGCACCGTGGTGCAGAGCGCGGGAGGTCGCAAGGTGCTTAGCCTGCCGGCGGTGAGCGGCCCGACCGTGGCCGACGCCTCCGGTACGAGGTTCGCGATGCTCGACGTGGGCACCGAGTCGTTGACTCTCCGCGATCAGCGGGGAACGGTGCTGGAGCAGACGCCGGCACCTGGCATCCGTTCGATCGCCGGCTTTGCGGGTAACCGCGTTCTCGTCACGAACGACGCGGGCGCGGCGCTGTGGAACCTGGCGTCGGGAGCGGTCGAGCCGTGGACGAGCGATCGGGCCCTGGACGCCTCGGACGCCGCGGCGGCAGCTCTTCTGCTGTCGGGCGTCGACTCGGGGCTGTCTTGTTGGAGCGTGCGGTCGACGACCGAACGGGGGACGTCGGCGGCGTCTCACTGTGGCTCGGCTGTTCCCATTGCGCTCACGGCCGACGGTCGGTACGTGCTGGCGCGAGAAGAGCCGTCGAACGGACAGGAGCAGGTTCTCGTTCTTGACGCGTCTACCGGTGAGCCCGCTCTGGCCGTCGCCGTGGGCGAGGACGCGACCGTGACCCAGACCGGGTTCCGTATCGGGCAGGAGGAACTCGTGCTGGATGTCGTGGGACGCCAGGGTGGCCACCGGCTCGTCGGTTGCACCCTGAAGGGCCGGTGTGAGTCGTTGACGTCGACCGTCAGCGCAGAGACCTCGCGTGATCTGGAGCCCTACCTGCTGGTGCGCGACTGACTCCTGCTGTCGTTTCGAGCCCGTCGTCAAGGATGCCGTCGAGCAGGCGCCGACCGGCCGGTCACGGGCTGTGGTCGGGTGGCCCGGTGGTGAAGGTGGTGCGCCAGCGCTGCCAGGTGTGCCAGGTGTGCCAGGTGACGCCGGTGTCGGTGATGGTCGCGGTGAGATGCTTCTCGTGGACGTAGATGTGGTGTCGCCGGCACAACAGGGCGAGGTTGCCCAGACAGGTGGTGCCGCCATCGATCCAATGCCGCACGTGGTGGGCGTCGGTCCATTGGGCGGGGGTGGAGCAGCCCGGGAACGAGCAGCCCTTGTCGCGGAGCCACAGGGCGGTGCGCATGGCCCGGGTGACGAGGCGTTCTTCCCGACCGACGTCCAATGGTTGGGAGTCGGAACCGAGGACGACGGGGATGATCGTGGCGTCGCACGCCATCCGGCGCACGATGGCGGCGCTGAGCACGTCACCACTCAGACACGACCCACCACCCGGTTTGGGCTTGGTCGTGGCCCAGTCCGGTGGGCAGCCGTTCGCGGCCCAGTCCCGCAGGGTCTCGAAGCCCATCGTGACGACGATCTTGGCCTTGTCCGTCGACGGCACTTCATTGGGTGATGAGACCCCGCGGGCGACGAGGTCGAGCAGGGCGTCCATCCGGCGCTGGTGCGGTGGTCGGGGGTCGTCCTCGATCTTCACCCCGGCCTCGTCAGTCAATGGGCGGGGTGCGGACAGGGGGTCGATCGCGGCCTTGAGGGTCGCGGCGCCTTCGGGGTCGAGAGTGCCGCTCATTCCGACCATCCCGGCCGCGTTCGGGCTGGTGAACCACAGGCCGCGCGCGTCTCGGCGTTTCTGGTCGTGTTCGTCCGCGTTCTTCGGGGGGCGGACCTGGTCGGCGAGCTCCCGGGCGAGCCTGGCGAGCTGTTCCCACCGCAGCAGGGGTGCTTGTTCGGTGAGGTGGGTGACGGCTTGGGCGAGGTCGCCGGGGTCAGCGACGGGCTTGAGGCGGTGGAAGAAGTCGATGACCTGTGCGGCCTTACCGACGGTGACCCGCCCGGTCTGAGTCTGCTGTCCCGCGGCGGCGGTGTCGCCGGCGGTTCCGCCGGTGACGGCCTCGCGCAGCTGGGCCCAACGGGGCTCGTTGAACGCGGCCCCACACGTCACGACCGCTTTGGCAGCGCTGGCGGTCAGAGTGGGGTCGACCGTGCGCAACCAGTCGACCCGCGACAGGCCACCCGGGGAAGCCACGCCGCGGGCCTCGAGCTGGGTCACCAGGCGCACCAGGTTGACCTCCTTGTGGTGTTCCACGGCGCCGAGCTGGGTCACCGACTCGAGCAGGTCAGGCTCGCTCATCCGGGCCGGTTCCATCTGGGGACGGTCCAGGCTCGCGGCCGCGAACGCGAACCCCGACGCGTACGCGCCGGACACGTTCGACCAGTTCGCCCAATGGACCGTCAACGGCTCCGGGAACTCCCGTGAAAGCCGCGAGGCGCCTGTCGAAGCCGCCCCGGGCACCGGCCTTGGAGCCGGATCAGCGGCATCCGTGCTGGGGGTGGACCAGAACCCGGCCGCCGCGGTGCCCCCGGTGGCACGCTGGCTCGACTCGAGATCGGCCAGCTGCTGCCGGAGCCTCTCGAGAAGCGAACCCTTCGTGTTCATGACTCAAACCCTAGAGGCCACCACCGACACTCCCCAGCGCGCGGAATCGGCTTGTCCACAACCGAACTGGCTACTCGACTGTACGAAAGTGGCCACTCGACCTGAGCGCTGCGGCCACGAGGTCGTGGAGTGGGAAGCTCAGGGGCAGTGCCAGCCAGTTGCCCCTCCTGACTGCAGCGCGAAGCGCGTGGCTTCGCCGACAATTCCGTCGGGCACGTTGCCGGTCGCTCGCTGGAACCGCTTCACCACGGCTGCAGTCTGCCGCCCGAACGACCCGTCAACCGAGATCGTGCACCCCTGTGAGCGAAGGGCCCGTTGCAGCGTCACGACGTCGGCACCCCTTGATCCGGCCCGTAGTGTGCGCCCGCTCAGGGCGCGGCTGATGATCGTCACCCATACGACACGGTCGACCCGGCCTGAGGTGTCGACGACGCCTTCGGTGCCACGCGCGACGTTGAGAATGGCAGCCCTGGTCTGTGGCCCGTACGATCCGTCGACGATGACAGGCCCCAGCTTTGCGTCGTTCAGGAGGCACTGCAGGGCTGCAACGGGAGCCCCCTCGTCTCCCGGTCGCAACAGCGGATAGGAGGGCAGGGTCCGCTGACAGTCAACCTTGGCGGGCGTCACCGCGCTTGGCTGAGCCGAGGGTGAGGTCGTCGGCGCCTGGGCCGCGGAGGTCGGCGTCGTCGGGACGGCGGATGAGCTCGCACTGCCTGCCGACACCGCGCCGGTGGAGGGCACAGCGGCCCCGGTGGGTGATGCGCCTGTCGCCGAAGAGGTGACGACCGGGCCGGTCGGTGCCGAAGGGGCGTTGGCGGTGCAACCCGTGAGTGCCATGACTCCGGCGCAGAGCAACGTCGACAGCGTGGCGGCCCGGCCGGCAGAGATCGTGTCACGGGTAGCGTGTCGAGCCGTCGATCGCATGGTCGCCCTCTTCTCGGGTCGGTTCTCGCGCACCGCCATATCCGCTGCCGGTGAAAATCGCACCCGCGGCCTCGATACCAAGACGCGCGCCGGCGGTGCAAGGTTGCGTGGGTCCTCGAGAAAACTCATGGTGAGGGTGGCCGCGCGCCGATAGTTTGACCCGCGTGACAACCGAACGCACTGACCCACCGCTGGCGACCGACGAAGCCACCACCCTGGTCGCCTTTCTTGACTACCACCGCGACACGTTGCGGATGAAGACCGAAGGGCTGACGCAGGGGCAGCTGGCGCAGCCGCTCGCGCCGTCGAGCCTCACCCTCGCCGGCCTGTTGAAGCACCTGGCGCTCGTCGAGACCAGCTGGTTCGACGAGGTGCTGCACGGTCGGCCGATGGGGGAGCCGTGGTCTGAAGTCGACTGGGATGCCGACCCCGACTGGGAGTTTCGCACCGCCGCCGACGACAGCCCCGAACAGCTGCGGGCGATGCTGGATGCCGCTGTCGAGCAGTCACGGCGCAACATCGACGAAGCCTTGGCCGCCGGGGGTCTCGACCATCTGTCGGTGACGCTTGACCGGAAGGAGAACCAGCAGTTCAGCCTGCGCTGGATCCTGCTGCACCTCATCGAGGAGTACGCCCGCCACAACGGGCATGCCGACTTCCTGCGTGAGGCCATCGACGGCGTCACGGGCGAGTGACCGCGCCGGTCACGGCGAGGCGCGACGTAGGCAGAACCGTCGCAGGGCCTCAGTCGGCATGATCTCGGCGAGCTCTCGGTAGCGGCGACCCGCAGCTTTACGACGACCCGTGCGCCACGCAATGTCGGCCAGCGTCAGGCTCGCGTCGCGGCTCGCGTACGTAGCTGAGTCTGCCTCGAGGTCCGCCAGCTCGTCCTCGACCCGTTCGAGTGAGGTGCCCGCGTCGCTGTCCGTCGGCAGCGTTCCGGCGAGGATGCCGTGGGCTGTCGCCGCGAGCCGAGCGACCCGTACCGACGGGGCCGGCCACACCCCTTCCAGGGCGTGGTAGAGCGACACGACCTGTGACCAGTCGGTGTCATCGAAGCTGCTTGGGCTCGAATGCAACCCGGCGATCGCAGCTTGGATGGCGAACCGGCCGCTGCCTCGAGTCGCGAAGGTGGCGTCGGTCAGGCCGGCGGCGAGCAGCCCGCGGTCCCACAACGATCGGTCGACCTCGTCGAGGGGCAACGCAGTGCCCGAGTCGTCGAGTCGGGCCGAACGTCGGGCGAGGCCGAGTCGGATGACGGCTCGCAGCCCCCGCACCTCCGGATCGTCTGGGAAGGCCCGCACCAGCGAGTCGGCGATCGACAGTGACTGGGCACCCGTGTCGTCGAACGCGGTGGCAGGGTCGAGGCTGGTGCGGTGCGCGACGGTGAACATGCCTGCCACGCAGGCGAGCACGACCGGCAGCCGAGTCTTCGCCTCGGCTCGACCCGGAACGCGGAACTCGCCACGCGCCTGGGCCAGTGCCTTCTTGGCCCGGGTGAGCCGAGCGGCCGTGGCGGCGTTCTGCAGTCCGAGGTGGTGGGCGATCTCGGGCACCGAGAGGCCGCACACCACGCGTAGGGCCAGTACCATCTGCGAGCTGGGCGTGAGCGCGTCGTCACAGGCCACGAACAGCAGGGCGACCCGGTCGTCCAGGTCGTCACCGAACCCGGAGTCCGGGGCGTCGTCGGGTAGTTCGGGGGTAGCCATGGCACGCCAGGTCGCTTCGGTCGGATCCGTCTCGGGCGGAAGGAGCGTGGGCGCCAGTCGCCGCTCCACCGCCCGGCGCCGGGTCTCGTCGACCCAGGCCCGTTTGGCTACAGCGGTGCACCAGGCGGCGAACGAGTCGATGTGACCGTCGTGAGCGGCGGCGCGTGCGACCGCCTCGGCCGCGTACTCCTCGGCCTCGTCGAGACTTCCCGTGAACGAGGCCAGGGCCCGCACGACGCGGGGCCAGGCATCGTCGAACTCGCTTCGGGTCGGCCGCATCGCGCCATTGTGCCGCCTTGAGCCGACTACCCGATAAAGGTCACGACATCGGGAAGACCTTGCGCCACTCGATCGTGCTGGCCGTCGGCACCAGCGCGGCGATCGTGCGTGCCATCTCGGCGTCGGCCACTTCCACGAGGTAGAAGCCGCTGACGATCTCGGAGGTGTCGGTGAAGGGGCCGTCGGTGTACACCGCGTCGTCGGCCTTGCGGTCGCTCTGGCCCGGGGTCACCACGCCGCCGTACTTGGAGTCCTGAAGCGCCTCGCCGCCGATGATGCGGGCCCCCATGGCTGCCACCGCCTTGGCGAAGACGCCGTGGGCGGGAAAGCCGCCGTTCATGTCGTTCGCGTGCTCGCTCGGCTCGGCGGCCCCGGGAAGATAGGCGTCGGAGTTCCAGTCGCCCTCACGGATCAGGTACAGGTAGGTGTCGGTCATGGCTGTCTCCTCTGTGAGTGGGTTCTGCTCACGTGGCGGGGGTCCGTCACACCATCCTGACGAACTCACACCCGCAGAATCGACATCGAGGCCCGACCGGTTCCGGAAGTCTTCGGCGAAGTGCGGCTCAGATGACCGAGGCGGCCCCGCCGTCCATCGGCACGATCGCACCGGTGATGTAGCCGGCTCGTTCCGACGCGAGGAACAGCACGGCATCCGCGATCTCGGCAGGCTCGGCCGGTCGGCCCATCGGGATCGAGGCGATCTTCTGGGCCCGCAGCTCATCGACGGTGCGACCGGCGGCTCGCGACTGCGCCTCCAGCCCCGCCTCGACGCGCGAGGTTCGCGTCATTCCCGGGCTCACCGCGTTGACCCGAACTCCTTGTGCGGCATACGCGCTGGCGAGCCCGACGGTGGCGAGCATGAGGGCGGAGTTGGCCGCTCCACCAGCCACGTGCATGGGGTCGGCTCGGCGCCCACCCTGCCCGATGACGTTGACCACGACGCCCGCGCCGCGGCCGGCCATCAGGGCGATCACGGGTTGGGTGACGTGCAGGTAGGTGAAGTACTTCGCGTCCATGGCGTCGCGGTAGGCGGCCGCATCGAGCTCGGCGGGCGGGTGTCGGCGGGCCGCACCCGCACAGTTGACGAGCACGCTGATGGGGCCGTGCGCGGTCTCGACGCGCGCGACCATCGTCGCCGCCGCGTCCGGATCCCTCAGGTCGGCGACCATCGTGTGCATCACAAGGCCGTCGGCGGCGAGCTCGTCTCGGGCCCGTTCGAGGTTCTCCAGGCTGCGGGACACCCCGACGACCACGGCGCCCTCCTCGGCCAGTGCTCTGGCGCAGGCCAGGCCGATGCCTTTGCTTGCGCCGGCGACAAGGGCGAGCCTGCCGGCCAGACCGAGATCCATCAGGGTGCTCCTAGGTAGTCGTTGGTGCGTTCGGTGACGCGGGATCATGGGTAGGCGACCTGCCGGGGCGGATGCCGCGGGCCGGGCTCAGCGCAGCTTGGTGAGCCGCCCTTCCAGCGCGGCCACCCGGTGCTCGTTTCCGGTGAGCGCGAGGTATCGCTCGCGGAAGACCGCCAGCAGGGCGTCGTCGAGGCGTCTGACAGCTCCGGGCGGGTACTTGTAGCCCATCCGCTCGCTGACCGCTGCGCTGTCGACATCGGCGATGGCGCTCTCGAGCTCGTCGATCGAGGTGATGCCGAGCTCGAGCAGCAGCCCGGAGACCCACGAGTAGTGGTCGGTGCGTGACCACCCGGCATCCGTGAACCGGCCGGCGAGGAAGGTGGCGAGGTCTTGCGCGCTGATGCGGGGGTCCTCGTCGGGCACGGGCCGTTTGGCCGGCATCGTGGCCTGCAACCGGTCTCGGATGGCCGTGAACTCGCGGTCGGCGAGCTCGAGCAGTCCGGCCGCCAGGGTGAAGCGGCGGTCGAGGTCGGGCGCGTGCTCCTCGGGCACGGAGCCCTTGTAGCGGATGTCGTGCTCGAACTCGGCCCAGGCGTGCTGCAGCACGGTGCGCACCTGCACCGACGCGCTGCTGCGTCGTAGCGACTCGTAGACGGCCGGCACCGTGCGACTCGCGTCGACGGCGACGAGCAGGTGCCGGCTGGCGTAGCCGAAGCGGCCCTCGCGAGCGGTCTCCTCACCCATGTCGCGGTCATCGAGCACCGCGAGCTCCTCGCTCAGCACGTCGGCCACAGCAGCGACGTCGTCGTGGATGTAGGTGATCACGCGGAGGCCGATCTGGTCGGTGATGCCCGAGAGCGGGTCGGGGTAGAGGGGCGCCCCGCCCACCAGACGTTGGGCCTTGCCGGCGAAGGAGGCCACCGACTTGGTGCGCCCGCTGACGCTGAGGTAGTTGATGCCGGCGTCGTCGAGCAGGTCGGTGACGAGCCGGACGAACAGCTGGGTCGCTGCCTCGAGCTCGGGCAGCCGGGCGGCGTACGTGTCGACGGCGAGACGGACAGTGTCCTCGGGGGTGCGGGTCGTCGGCATGCTCCCATCTTGCCCGCCACGGGCCAGCGCTGGAAAACGCGTGCTGCCGGTCACTGGTGGGTGGTGAGGGCGAGCCGCCGCGGTTCGCCGTCGAGAGACGCGCCGGCTGGCTTGCGCGGACCTCCCCCGTCGAGCCGGCCCGTCTCGACGCTGGCGGGCGCCGATGTCGTCGCCGCCAGGGTGCCTCGCACGAGCAGGTAGACCGGAAGGATGCCGAGCAGCACGAGCAGGGCCGCGTAGGGGGCGGCCGCTGTGAAGTCGAGCGACTCCCCGTTCGTCGTGGCCCACAGCTTGCTCGAGAGCGTGCTGGAGTTGAACGGCAGGAGCATGAGCGTCGTGGTGAGCTCCTTGCTCGCGTCGAGTGCGACGAGGATCGCTCCCGCGGCCAAGCCCGGTGCGGCCAGGGGCAGGGTCACTCGCGCGAACGTGCGAGCGGGCCGGGCCCCCAGCGACGATGCCACCTCGTCGTAGGAGCGCCGGGCAGACTGTAGGCCCACCCGCTGGTTGGCGACCGCGAGGGGCAGGAAGAGGATGACGTAGCCGGCCACGAGCACGGCCGGGGTCTTGTAGAGCGACGGGACCAGTCGAGTGGCCAGGAAGACCAACGCCAGGGCGAGGATCGCGCTCGGTATCGCATGGGCCAGCCACACCGCGCGCTCGGTCAGGTGCGAGAGAGGCTTGGGGTGCCTGGTGACCCACCAGCTGACGGGCAACGCGCAGAGGGTGGCCACCAGGGCCGCGGCGAGCGCGTAGCCCACGGTGTTCGACAGGGCGGCCCCCACCTGCGACCAGGAGGCGGTCATGGTGCCCTGCGCGGTGAGGAGGCCTCGCACGGTCATGAGTACGGTCGGCCCGACCGCAAGCAGGGGAACCACCAGCGCGACCAGCAGGACCGGCCAGCGCCACGAGCCGAGGGTCGACCGCCGTGGCGGTCGTGAACCGCCCCTGGCCACCTCCGCGATGACGCTGCGGCCCGAGAGCCAGCGAGTCGACATCAGCACCAGCACCGAGAACCCGGCGAGCAGCAGCGACAGCGAGCGGGCCGACTGGTAGTCGCCGTAGTCGAGCATCTCGGCCATGATCTTCGTCGTCAGGGTGCTGCGCCCCAGCTGCACCATGGCGCCGTACTCGGCCAGGACGTGCAGGGTGACGATGAGTAGACCGGCCCCCAGCG
Source organism: Humibacillus sp. DSM 29435 (assembly GCF_001758225.1). GTDB lineage: Bacteria > Actinomycetota > Actinomycetes > Actinomycetales > Dermatophilaceae > DSM-29435. The sequence goes on from NZ_MAST01000001.1 coordinate 438,076, forward strand.
CGGGACGCAGCGCGGGCAGGCTCACCGTGCGGAAGGCGCTGAACCGCCCAGGCCGAAGGCCGCTCACCACCTCCTCGAGGGCCGGGTCGACGCCCCGCAGTGCGATGAGGCAGGGCAGAAAGACGTACGGGTAGAGCGTCAGCGACATCACGACGGCGGCACCGACGAGGCTCGTCACGACCGACGACTGCGGTGCGAACACGAGCTCGGCAGAGTAGGTGGCGTAGGCGCTGACGAAGCCCGGAACGGCCAGCGGCACAGTGAAAAGCACCGTGAGCAGCCGCGGTGCCGGCACGGTCGTCCTCGTGACGACCACGGCCGCGCCCACCCCCAGCACCGTGGTCACGCCACCGATGAGCGCCGTCAGCACGAGCGTCTGGACCACTGCGGCTGAGGTCGAGGGGTAGTCGAACTGGGCGCGAATGTCACTGAGCGAGGTTCCGCTGAGAAACAGGTAGATCAGCGGAACCAGGGAGGCCACGGCCACTGCGACCGCCAACCACGCGGCGACCGAGCCGGGTCTCGTGAGGCGGCGCACAGTCAGCCCTTCGACAGACCCAGCTGCTTCAGCAGGCTCTCGGCCTGCTGCGAGTCGGCGAGGGAGTCCATGTCGAAGGTTGGCGACTTGATCTCGCTGAGGTCACCGCTCACGCTGCTGGCCACTCCCGGCGCCACCGGGTACTGGGCCTCGGACACCTCGGCCGGTGCGCCCGCGATCAGCTTCTGCCCCCCGTCCTTGGCCGTGAGCCAGGCCAAGAACTTCTGCGCAGCCGGCTGGTTCTGGCTCGACTTCAGCACGCCGGCACCTGAGGAGAGGATCAGGTTGCCGGGGTCGATCGCAGGGAAGTGGTAGATCTTCGAGGTCAGCTTGTCGGGGCCACCCTTCTGACCAGCCAGCACCCACCAGTAGTAGTGGTTCGACAAGCCCATGGCGTGCTTGCCCGCCTCGACCGTGTCGCGGACGTTGCCGTTCTTCTGCTCGTTGATGCCGTTCGCCTGCACGCCCTCGAGGAAGGTCTTTGTGGCCGCCGCGCCCTGCGTGTCCAGCAGGTACTGGGTCGTGGCCACGAACGCGCCCGACGGTGCCCACGCGAACATCCCCTTGTACCGGAGCGCGACGATGTCGGCAAGGGTCTTGGGCAGCGCGCTCTCGGCGATCTTCGTCGGGTTGTAGTAGAGCACGCGGGTGCGCGCCGCGTAGGCCACCCACAGCCCCTTCCCCGAGCTGAGGCCGGGACGGACCTGCTCCAGCGTGGTCGGGTCGACGGGGGCGAGCAGCCCGGCGGAACCGAGCTGAGCCACCGGGCCCGGATCCTCGGAGAGGAAGACGTCGGCCTTGGCGGCGCTGCCCTCGGCCTGGATCTGACCGACCGTCGCATCGTTCTGGATGTTGAACCTCACACCGGACGCTGCGGTGTAGGCCTTGGTCAGGCCCTCGACGAGCTCGGCGTGCTGGTCGGTGTAGACCGTGATGGTGGTGGCCGCGGCCTTTGACGACCCCGATGACCCGGCCGTGGCTCCGGCGTCCGAACCGCAGCCGGCGGCGAGGGCCAGGGCCGACGTCGAGACGACAGCGACGGTCGCGCGGGCCAACCTCGGCTGACGTCCAGGCACCCTCCCGACGAGCCGGCTCAACAGGGAGGTGGTGCGGGTCGCGGTCATGGAGCGGTACCTCTCAAACGTGGGGTGGTCTTGCTCAACACCCTACGCGATAGGTTAGCCTGTCCTAACTCAGGACCATCACGGGAAACCAGGACGGATCGAGCTCGTCCATGGGCTCGTCCTCAGACGCCGCGGGCTCAGGTTGCCGTCGACGCCGACCCGGCGTACGTCCACACAGGCGTGTCGACCTGCACCCGCACCCGGTCGCCGACGCCGAAACGCACCGAACCGGGCACTCGAACGGCCAGCTGTGTGCCGTCGTCGAGGCGCACCCGAACGAGGGCGTCGTGACCGTAGAACGACTGAGCCACCACGGATGCCGTCGCGCCGGCTGTCGACGTGGCCGCCGGAGCGCTCGCGGAACCGGTGCGGCCCGGCGACCACGGTGGCGCCTCGACCGGCCCATCGAGACGCTGCACGCGCAGCTGCTCGGGTCGCACGAGTACGTCACAGTCTGTACGTCCGGGCAGCCGATCGGCACCGGTTTCCGCAGCGACAGCGAGCCGGCCCAGCACGCAGTCCACCGTGACGGTGTCGCCGGAGCCTGCGAGAGTGCCGCGCACCACGACGGCCTCACCCAGGAACCGGCCCATCTCGGCATCGACGGGTTCGTCGTAGACCTGTCGTGGGTCGCCGGCGGCCACCACCCGGCCCCCACGCATGACGACCAGATGATCGGCGAGCGTCATGGCCTCGGCCTGGTCGTGCGTCACCAGCAGCGCCGTTGTTCCGAGAGACCGGAGCAGGCCCCGCACCTCCTCGCGCAGCTCGACGCGCAGCTGTGCGTCGAGGGCGCTGAAGGGCTCGTCGAGCAGGATCAGCCGTGGCTCGGGTGCGAGAGCCCGGGCCAGAGCCACCCGTTGCTGCTGACCTCCGGACAGCTGGTGGGGGCGACGGTCGCCGAGACCTTGCAGCCCGACCAGCTCGAGCAGCTGCTCGACGCGCTCACGTCGCCGGGCACGGGGGCGGTCGGCGATCCCAAAGGCCACGTTGCGGGCCACGCTGAGGTGCGGGAACAGCGCGCCCTCCTGCGGCACCACGCCGATGTCGCGGTCGTAGGGGCGCACGCTCGAGATGCTCGGTGAGTCGAGATCGCGCCCGGCCAGGCGGATCGTGCCCGCATCAGCTCTCTCGAACCCGGCGATGCACCGGAGCAGCGTCGTCTTGCCTGACCCGGAGGGGCCGAGGACCGTTGCGAACGAGCCCTTCTCGACGGTGAGGTCGACTCTGTCGAGGGCGGCCGTGGGGTGGCGACCGGTGGTGTAGCACTTTCGCAGCCCTCGTACTTCAAGCACTTGCCAACCCTAACCGCGGCGGGCCCGGCCGATGATCGAGTCCCGGTCGAACCCTCAACCAACACCGCGGCGGCCGACCACCGAGAACGAAGAGGCGAGCGGGATGATCCCGAGCACGAGCACCATCGGCACGGCAAAGCCGATCCGGAGGTTGTCGGCCCCTACCGCGCCGGTCAGCACCGCACCGAGCAGGGCTCCGATGTAGTTGAACTGGTTGAAGCGCGCGACGACCTGGTCGACCTTGGCCGGGTCGGGCGACCCCGCGAGGGCGCCTGCGGCTGAGAAGCTGAGTGGTGCGATCGTGGCCACGGCCCCGCCGAGCAGCGTGAACCCCAGCACCGCGACGACCCACGTCGGTGCGAAGACGACGACGGCCAGAGCGACCGCCGCGACCACGCCACTGACCCTCAGCAACCAGACGGCGCCGTGGCGGTCGACGAGGCCGTCGGCGAGGGTGCGCGCGACCAGGGTTGCGACCAGGTAGGGGAGGGTCGCCAAAGCCGTGAGCCCGCTGGGAGCAGCCAGGGTCGTGTCGAGGTAGACCGGCCCCCACGTCGTGGCGGCCGTGTCGACCATGTAGAAGAGCACCATGGCCAGTCCCAACAGGGCGATGCGGCGCCAGGGCACGACAGGCACCCCAGGTTCGTCTGGACCGTCAGGCACGTCAGTCGCCTTTGTCGCTGTGGCTGGGAGGCGGTCGGTCGTGACGAACGGAGCGGCGAGGGCGAGCAGGGGCAGCAGGGTCAAGGGGAGCAGTAACGGCCCCAGGGCGACATCGGCGGTCGCGAGCGTCACGAGGGTGCCGGCGATGCCACCCGCGGTCCAGAAGGCATGGAAGGAGGGCAGGATCGGGCGACCGTATCTGTGCTCCACCGTGATCGCCTGCATGTTGCTCGAGGCATCCACGAGCCCGAGCGCCAGGCCGTACACCGCCAGGCCCGCGACGAACACCTCGAAGTGGGCGGCGGTCAGCAGGGTCGTGAACCCGCCTGCCGCGACGAGGAGCCCGAGCCGAACCACCATGGCGCTCGACGCCCGGTGCGCGACGACCTCCGCGGCCACCGAGCCGAGCCCCGCCAGCAACACGACCATGAGCAGCAGCCCGCTCACGGCGAGCTCGTCGAGGTCCCAGCGTCTCTGGATATTGGGAAGACGGGTCGTGAGCGAGATGAAGAGCAGGCCCTGCACGAAGAAGGCGGCCCCGGCCGCGAGCCGAGAGCGTCGATGTGGGCTCGGGTGGGAGGGCCGCGAGGTCGCGGGAGTCTGGCTCACTCTGGGTCACTGTGGACCCCGCCGCCGGGCCCGTCAAGGCTCCGGGGCGGTGTCGGCGACGGCACCACCGGGGCCGGGTGGGGGCGCGCGGCATCCGGTCGATGACCCGTTGACCGTGGCAGGCCACACTGAGCCATGCTTCGACTCACCGTCACCACCCCGAGCGAACTCACCGAGGCTGCGACCGGCATCCTCAACGATTGTGCGGCGGTCAGCACCCTGTCGATCTCCCGAGGCGCCGCGCTACGGCCGGTCGGTGACGTGCTGTACGCGAACGTGGCGCGCGAAGGTGCCGACGCGGTCATCGAGCAGCTGCGCGACCTCGGCGTGCACGAACGGGGGAGCGTCGAGATCGACTCGGTGGCGACGTGGATCTCGCGGCCCGGCTACGAGGCCGACATCCGAACGCCCGGGAGCAGCGCGGATGCCGTGGTGTGGCCGCAGGTCGCGCACCGCTCGTACGAGGACACCGAGCTGAACTGGACCTTCTTGTCGTTCATGACCCTGGCCACGCTGCTCGCTTCGGTCGCGATCGTCATCGACTCACAGATCCTCACCATCGGGGCGATGGTGCTGGGCCCTGAGTTCGGGGCCATTGCGGCGCTCGGGCTCGCGCTCGTGCGCCGTCGGCCGCTGCTGCTCGCCGCCGCGGTCAGGGCGCTCGTCGTCGGCTTCGCGGTGGCGATCGCGGTGACGACGGCCTTCGGGCTGGCCCTGCGCGGTCTCGGGTGGGCGACGGCCGCGACGCTCACCGGCCCCAGGCCCGACACCGACTTCATCTACAGCCCGAACAAGTGGTCGTTCATCGTGGCGGTGCTCGCAGCGGCAGCCGGGGTGCTGTCGGTCACCTCGGGGCGAACCGGTGGCCTCAACGGCGTGTTCATCTCGGTCACGACGATTCCGGCGGCCGGCAACGTGGCTCTCGGTCTGGCGTTCGGGCAGTGGGGCGAGGTGCGCGGCAGCGGCCTCCAGCTGCTCGTCAACGTGGTCGGGATGGGACTGGCCGGCTGGGCCACCCTGGCCCTGCAACGGGCGCTGTGGTCGCGCGCACCGGCGCCGCGTTCGCGCCTGGCGCGACACCTGCAGAGCGGCCCGCCGCGGCGCTGATCCGCGCCGCTGGGGCCGGTGTAGGAGGTCGAAGCAACGGGCCCACGGCGCGTCGCGCAGCGCGTCGCGCCGTTGGTGTCGTGGTTTCGACACTTGTTGCGCGTCGCGCGGCGCGTCGCGCAGTTGGTGTCGTGGTTTCGACCCTTGTTGCGCGTCGCGCGGCGCGTCGCGCAGTTGGTGTGGTGGCTTCAGCGCGGCCAGCAGAGCCACGCTGGCTGTGCCAGGGGGTTGCGATGGGTGCGGTGACGGGCCTATCGGGTCGAGGGTGTCGCCCTCAGCCCGGACGACGTGGTGGGTTGCGCGGCCACGGGGGCGGGAAGGGCCAGCGCGGTGCCGAGCCCACCGTTGACCAGAGCCAGCAAGGTGGCAGTCTGGGCGCGGATCACGTCGTAGCGGGCGGTCGCCTGGGGTGAGCTCGCACGCGCCTCGTCGGCCGCTGCTGCTGCGAACAGCTCGAGGGAGAACAGCCGTCCGACGTAGCTGGGTCGGTCGACCTTCGAGGGAACCGGTGAGGCCCTCAGGGCCCGGTAGCGGGCGGTCAGGTTGTCGAGCGCCGACCCGGCCGCAGCACCCGTGCGAGGCAGGGCGTCGATGACCCCGATCTGCGCGACCAGGGCCTGGTACTGGGCCACCAGCTGGGCCTGCACCGCGCCGCCGGAGGTGGAGGTCCCACTTGCCGGGCCGGGGGGCGGGCGGTTGGGCCCCGAGGGCAGGCTTGCCGACGACGGACCTCCGGTCGTCGTCGGCTGGTTCGTCTGCGAGCTCGACGGCGACGTTGCTGAGATGCTCGTCGCGGATGCCGTGACCGTGGTGGTGACGGTCACCGTCACCGGCGGTCGGGTCTGGTTCAGCTCCACCGGTGAGTCCGAGGAGCACCCCGTGACCGTGGCCAGCCCGGCGACAAGGCTCGCGAAGGCAGCGGTCACCGTACGCGGACCGTTCACCCTGACCTGCCTGACCGGCATCCTGCTCCCCTTCGCACCGGGTCGGCCATGGTGTGCGGCCCGTTGCCGCTCATTGTTCCCGCTGGTCGCCGTCTGCGCGCGCTGACCCCAGCCGGGCCGCCGCCAGCTGAGGGCGAGTCAGGAACAACACGGTGTCGAGACGCGAGCCGCGCAGGTCGGCATCGCGCAGGTCGGCGCCGAGCAGATCGGCATGACGCAGGTCGGCGCCGTGCAGGTCGGCGCCGATGAGCAGGGCCCCGTTCAGATCGGCCGTTCGCAAATCGAGGCCACTCAGGTCGGCGCCCACGAGGTCGGCGTGTCGTCGGAAGCGCCTGGCCGGGGGGCCGATCGCATATTGGCGCCGAGCCGCCGCCCGCACCCGCTCGCTCGTCTGGCGCAGCAGCGGGCCGACGCGGCCGCGCCAGGCGGTCAGGTCGACATGCAGCAGCTGTTCGGCGCTCGTGGCGGTGACGGCGGTCAGCTCGCGCTGCGCCATCTCGAGCTCGTGAGCCAGGGCCGCCGGCGGCGGACTGGACGACGACAACGCGATGGCCTCCGAGAGATGAACCAGCATCTCGTGCAGCTGGTGCATCACCGGCAGCACGGCAAACATCTGCGAGGCGGTCTCGGGCGCGTCGCGCCACGACACTCCACCGAACGTCACCTGTGAGACCTGCTGGCCGGCCCCGAAGCAGTCGAACACGGTGCAGCCCTTCCAACCTTGCTCGCGCAGCCCGGTGTGGATGCCGCACGAGAAGTCGGCTGAGAGGTTTCGGCAGGGAGTACCGGCCGACTTGCTCACCGGAAAGTCGGCCGAGCGGGCGAACGGCAGCGCCACGCAGCACAGGCCGAAACAGCGGGAGCAGTCGGGTTCGAGCGACGGGATCGGCTGCGTGGTGGGCAGGTTCGGCGAGGAGGTCATGGCGTCGAAGGTCTCTGGGGCCGGTTCAGAGCAGTGAGCTGGGGTCGTCGGGAACGTCAGCGGCGTAGGCCTGCAACAGCTGGAGCGGTACCACGTCGAGGGCCCGCTCGTGCGTGGCCGACAGCACCACCGGGGCGGCCATCCCATCGCGCTGCGCCTGCAGCCAGCGCACGGCTACCACGCACCACCGGTCGCCGGGGCGCAGGCCCGGAAAGCGCCATTCGGGCCGGGGGGTGAGCAGGTCGTTGCCCACGCCCTGCTGGTGCTCGAGGAACTCCGTCGTCATCACTGCGCAGATCGTGTGACTGCCGCGGTCTTCGGGGCCGCTGGTGCAGCAGCCGTCGCGGTAGAAGCCGGTCATCGGCTCGGTGCCGCATTCGTCGAGCACACCACCGAGCACATTGCGTTCGCCGTACGCCATGGCTTGGGACCCTAGCGGCAGGAGCGGGGGAGCGCAGGGACGGGTCAGAGATGAGCCAGAGTTGGGCCAGCGACAGGCACCCGGACTGTTGATGCGCCCGGTCCGTCGCGTAGACCTCCGCTGACGACTCTGCCCTAGGCTGTCGCCATGCTCGAGATGAAGGCCTACGACCCCGACTACGTGGCGTCCTGTCGGGCCCGCGACGAGTCTCAGGTGGGAGTGTTCCACGAGGTCGTCATGGCGGCCCGCAGCCACGGCGACGACGGATCTGACCTGGAGAGCGCCGTCGACTCACTGGAGTCCGAGTACTTCAACAACATGCTCATCGTGCTCGAGGGCTACTTCGTGTACCGGATGCGCGAGCTCGAAGGCACAGACGGCAACGCGCTCAACGAGGTTCGCCTGATTGCGGCCTCGCTCCTCAAGAACGGCGGCACCGTGATGGAAGACCCTGAGCTGACCCTCGACCCGGCGCGTTCGGTGCTGGGGCTGGCAGTCGGCGACTCCGTGCAGCTCACGGCGCAGCAGTATCGCAGCGTCTCCGACGCCTTCTTCCGCCAGATCGAACGACGGTTCACCGACACCCGAAGCTGACCGACCCTTCGCGCGGGTGCCCATCCGAGCACGTCGGTGACAGAGTGAGGCAATGCCCACCTCACCCCTTCCGCCCGAGGCCACGGCCTTCCTGGCCCGGCCCAACATCGCCACGATGAGCACCGTGCGGCGTGACGGGGCCCCTGTCTCGGTGCCCACCTGGTACCTCTTCGAGAACGACCACATCGTGGTCAACCTCGACGCCGGCCGCACTCGGCTCGCTCACCTGCGCCACGACGGGCGGATGAGCCTGAGTGCCATGGACCCCGACGACTGGTACACCCACATCAGTCTCCAGGGCCGGGTGGCCTCGATCACCGATGATGTCGACCTCGTGGACATCGACCGGATCTCGACGCACTACGGAGGCGGGCCCTACCCGGTTCGCGACCGGCCCCGGGTCACGGTCGTCGTCGAGGTCGAGCGCTTCCACGGCTGGGGCAACATGAAAGGGGCCGAGTGACGCCACGCGTCCGTCGTGACGCCCGAGGCATCCCGCACCTCTGGGCTGACGACGTGCTCGCGCTCGCACGCCTGCAGGGGCACCAGACCGCCCTCGACCAGGCCTGGCCCATGGAGTACCAACGCTGGCGCATGCAAGGTCGCACGGCGCAGTACCAGGGGGCGGCCGGTCTCGACTGGGACCGCTTCGCCCGTCAGGTGCGTCTCGAGACGACGGCCCGCGAGTGCTACCTCGGGCTGGACGCCGACACCCGGGCGTGGGTCGACGCCTACGTCACGGGCGTCAACGAGGGGATGCCGCTGGGCCTGCAGGGCGCCCAGGAGCTGCGCCTGCTGGGTCTGAGCTCGTACGCCGAGAGCCCGCCACCGTGGGAGCCCTGGACCCCCCTCGGCATCTTCTGGGGGATCCATCTGTTGTTCGGGTCGTTCCCGTCGAAGCTGTTCAACGCCAGCGTCGCCGACCGGCTGGGAGAAGACTGGCTACCGTTGTTCGCGGCCGACGGCGAGACCGGCTCGGGCAGCAACGCGTGGCTGGTGGGGGGCCGTCGAACGGCAACCGGTAAGCCGTTGCTGGCCGGCGACCCGCACCGCACCATCGACCTCCCGAGCTGCTATCAGCAGATCGGGCTCGCCTGCCCCGAGTTCGACGTCGTCGGGTTCAGCTTTCCCGGCGTGCCCGGCGTGCAGCATTTCGCACACGCCGGCTCCGTCGCCTGGGGCATCACCAACGCCATGGCGGACTATCAGGACCTCACCCTCGAGCAGCTGGAGCGCATGCCCGATGGCCGACTGCGGGCGCGAGGCCTGCGCGGTTGGGAGCCGGTCGAGGAGGCGGTCGAGACGGTGGGAGTGCGCAACTCGACCGACGTCACCGTGCCGGTGGTGGTCACGGCCCGCGGTCCTGTCGTCACGGGGCTCGGGGTGCCCGACGACCCGAAGGCAACGCCCCCGACGTACAGCCTCCGCACGCCCACCCAGGTCGGGCTCGACCTGGGCTTCGCCGCCTTCCTGCCCCTGCTGCGCTCACGCACCGTCGACGACGTGTCAGCCGCGCTCACGCTCTGGGTGGAGCCGGTCAACAGCGCTCTGGTCGCCGACACCGCGGGCCGGATGCGGCACCTCGTGGTCGGCCGGGTGCCCCAGCGGCATCCGGACAACCAGTGGCTGCCCGTGCCGGCGTGGGACGCGCGCCATGTCTGGGATCCCGGCTGGGCGACGGCCCGGGTGACCGAGGTCGATGACGTGATGGTGAGTGCGAACGACCGGGCGAGCGGGGGAGGGCTCGGGGTCGACTACGCAAGTCCTTTTCGTGCCAGGCGTATTCGTGAGCTGATCGAGCAGGGCCCGGCGTTGACCGTCGACGACTGCGCCGCCATCCACGTCGACACGCTCAACGGCCAGGCCGCGCTGATGCGCGAGCTCGTCGAGGCGGCCGAGGTGACCGGCGCGGGGGCCGTCGTGCGTGAGCGGCTGCTGGACTGGAACGGTCACAGCGACGCCGAGAGTGAGAGCGCGGCTGTGTTCGCCGTCTGGCGCCACCACCTCGTGCTGTGGTTGGTCCGGCATCCGACCCTCGCGGCGCTGCACGAGCCCACCGGCCACTCGAGCCTTTTCGACGCCCCGCTCGATGTCACCGTGCAGGTCGGCGTGGCCTGGCCGTCGCTCGCCCGAGGGGCCGGTGCCCGGGGCGTCGATGTCGCAGAGGGCGTGCGGTGGGCGTTGGAGTCGGCGGCCACCCACGTCAGGCGCCCTGGGTCGGGCACCCCGTGGGGAGTAGAACACACGCTCGAGCCCGTGCACCCGCTCGAACCGCTGGAGGGTCTGCCGCACGTCACGGCGTCACCGAGTGGCGACAAGGGGTGTGTACTGGCGGCCGGTAGCACTCCGGGTGTCTCCGACGACTGCAGCTTCGGCCCGGTGGCCCGCTACGTGTGGGACCTGTCCGACCGTTCGGGCAGCCGGTGGGTCGTGCCGTTCGGGTCGTCGGCTCAGGCGGAGAGCGCCCACTTCGCCGACCAGCTCGGCGCCTGGGTGGCGGGCCGGCTCTACTCCGTCACCGACGGCAGTGGGGTCGGTGGGGTCGGTGACGTTGGTGGGGTCAGCGACGCCGGTGAGGGTCACTGACCCGGAAGCGCTCCGGCGCCGATGGCCCGGATGCCGCTCACTGACCTCGACCCCCGGCGGTCGTGGCGCTACAGCCCCGAACCGAGCCAGAAGCCGACCAGGCCGAGCAGCACGGTCAGGGCGAGCACGACGAACCCGTTGCCCAGGGCCAGAGCGTAGCGACGCTCCTGGAGCAGGCGCATCGTCTCGACACTGGCGGTGCTGAAGGTCGTGTAGCCACCCATGAGCCCGGTTCCGGCGACCAGCGCCCACGCCGGCGAGACGACCGACGAGAGAGTCAGACCGGTCAGCAGGCCGAGCACGAGCGAACCGCTGAGGTTGATGACGGCGGTGCCGAACGGGAAGGTGGTGCGAACTCGCTGCCGCACCAGGCCGTCGACGACGAACCGCAGGGCAGCGCCCAGCCCACCGGCCACACAGACCGCCGCGAACTCCAACGGGCTCATGACCGCCTCCGCCGGTCGGTCCCGTGTCGACGGTGCAGCTCGCTCGCCACCGCCACACCTGCGAACGCGGCGGCCGCGCCGACCACGACACTGCCGCCCGCGTAGACGAGCCCGACCAGTGGCTGCCCGGAGACGAGCGACTGTCCCGCTCCTACAGCGAGCGTGCTGTAGGTGGTGTAGCCGCCCATGAAGCCGGTGCCCAGCAGCAGGCGCAACGAACGGCGGATGCCGTGGTCGGGCCCGTGCCGCAGCAGAACCTCGAGCAGCATCCCGAGGGCGAAGGCGCCGGTCACGTTCACCAGGAAGATCGCGAGGGGGAAGGCACCGGTCGAGGGCAGCACGAGGCTGAGCGCCTCGCGGGCCCCGGTGCCGAGCGCACCGCCCAGGGCGACGAGCCCGACCAGGGCCCAACGCAGGTGCACCGGCCGGGCTTGGTGCGCCGGGGTGAGGTCGTCGACCTCGACATCGGGGTCGAGCGGCATCAGGCCGGTGTCGCCAACGCTGTCGTCACCCTCGTCGGCGCCCTGCTCGTCACGAGGTTCTCGCACGCGCTGCCCACCTTCGCTCGCTCGGAGTTTCGGTAGGAACCATCAGCCGGTAGGGCGGTTTGGGCGCTGTCGCTCAGGTGGGATCCATCACCTGCTTTGCGAGGCTACACGAGGCTGGTCGGGCCCGATCCATGAACGCCGTGCCGGCCGCCCCTACCCGTGGCCACCGGCCTCGTGGTAGCAAGGAACATGACCGGTCAACAGCGCCCCCCGGGTGGCGAGCCCCAGTCGGTGCTCGTCGTCGGGGTCAAGCGAGGGCAGCCCGACGGCGTGGTGCGTGGGGCGATGAGGTTCGCGCAGCGACTCGACGCGCAGCTTGTGCTCGCCACGGTAGACAACACGAGGTACACGGTTCGTCATGATCCGGTCGGAATCGTGGCCGCCTTCTCGATCGACTCCGACGCCTCGGACGTCATCGAAGAGATCGTCGACCCGCGGCTCGCCGACCACGTGCGTGAGCTGCTGGAGCCGTCGGGTATCGAGTGGCGCCTGCAGGCACTCGCCGGCGACCCCGCTCAGGAGCTGGCCACGCTGGCCGACGAGCTCGACGCGGTGGCCATCGTCGTCGGCACCCGGGATCGAGGGCTGCGCAGCGGTGCTCTCGAGTTCTTCAACGGTTCGGTGGCGGTGCACCTGGCGCATCGACAGCACCATCCCATCATCGTCATCCCCCTCGACCCGGCAGCGCGCGACCAGCCGCTGCCGTGGGAGTCTCGGGCGGAAGAAGACGAGGTCGGTGAGCCTGTCGAGCGAGCGGGGCACGAGGGTCACTGATCTCACGGGCACGAGCTGTCGCGGGCACCGAACAGTCGGCGGTACCGGGGCGAGGGCGCCCGACCCGCCGGCCGTCAGCGACTGTCTCGGGAGGAACGCACGGCGAGCAGCACGCCCAGGAGGGCGACGACAGGCCCGATGACGGCCCACACGGTGTTGCCCGACATGGCGCTGCCACCGATGACGCCGAGACCCTGCAAGGTCCAGAGGCATCCCGTCAGGAAGAGCACGACGCCGATGGCGGCGAGGAAGGGTCGGTTCATGGGCCCAGCGTAGGCGTCGGCACGCCTCCACCCAGGCTAGGTGGCCATCGTGACCGGCGTGCGCGTTGGACAAGCCATTCCGCGCCACGGCGTCGTGCCTGTGCGAGAGTGACGTCGTGGGAACGTCGATGACACGGGCGACCGTGATCTGGTTCGTGGCGGCCGTGGTCACGGGTGCGGTCGCGGCCGGGCTGCACCTGCTGCGTTCGGAGGTGGGCGGTGCCCATGACGCCCCCGCGCTCGCGGTGGCGGCCTGGCTGGTCACCGGCCTGACCTCGGTTCTGCTCTACCGCGGCATGATGACCGCCGCTACAGAGCAGGACGAGGCCGAGCGTCGCCGCTCTGCCGCTCGTACCGGTCTCGACCGAGAATCTGCCGCCGACGCTCCCGGCGCCGCAAGGTGAACAGCTCGGACCCGGGCTACGCGGTCGGGACTCGCGGCCGCAGGCGTCGGTGACACGGGGCACATGAGCGAGACCCCGTGGGTGCTGCACGTCGACCTCGACCAGTTCATCGCGGCCGTCGAGGTGCTGCGACGCCCTGAGCTGGTCGGGCTGCCGGTCATCGTCGGTGGCCGCGGCGACCCCGCCGAGCGCGCCGTCGTCTCGACCGCGTCGTACGAGGCTCGCCGTTACGGCGTCGGCTCGGGGATGCCGCTGCGGCTGGCGGCTCGCAAGGTGCCGGATGCCGTCCTCCTCCCCGTCGACGCCCCGGCGTACACGGCGGCATCCGAACAGGTGATGGCCAGCCTCCGGTCTCTCGGGGTGGTGGTCGAGGTGCTCGGTTGGGATGAGGCGTTCCTCGGGATCGAGAGTGATGACCCCGAGGCGTTCGCGCGACGTGCGCAGGCTGCGGTGCTCAAGTCGACTCGGCTGCACTGCTCGGTCGGTATCGGTGACAACAAGGTGCGGGCGAAGATCGCCACCGACTTCGGTAAGCCGCGAGGGGTGTTCCGGCTGACGGCCGACAACTGGTTCGAGGTGATGGGCGAGCTGCCCACCATCGAGCTGTGGGGGGTGGGCTCGAAGGTGTCACAACGGCTGGCGAAGCACGGGATAGACACCGTTCGACAGCTGGCCGACACCGACGAGCCGGTGTTGGTAGGGGAGTTCGGCCCGCGCATGGGGCTGTGGTACGGCCAGCTCGGTCGAGGGATGGGCAGCACAGTGGTCGACGACAGCCCCTGGATCGCCCGGGGCCACAGCCGCGAGACGACCTACCAGCGCAACCTCACGACTCCCGAGGAGGTCGCGGCTGCTGTGCGGGAGCTCGCGTCGCAGGCCTTCGACGACACGGTGGCCGATGGCCGATCCGTCTTCAGGGTGACTCTCAAGGTTCGCTACGCCCCCTTCTTCACCTCCACCAAGGCCAAGAAGCTGGCCGCACCCACGACCGACCGAGGCGATGTCATCGCGGCGGCCCTGGCGCTGGCCGGACGTCTTGACCCGGAACGTGAGGTGCGACTGCTCGGAGTGCGCGCCGAGATGGTCATGCCCGACGGCGGAGATCCGGCTGAGCGCACCCCGATCCGGGGTCGCCTCTGACAGTGCTTTAGGGCGGTCTGCAAGGAGCATCAGAGGGCGGCGGCCGCCGCCCGCCCGGCCACCCGTCCGCTGAAGATGCAGCCTCCGAGAAAGGTGCCCTCCAGGGAGTTGTAGCCGTGAATGCCGCCGCCTCCGAAGCCGCTGACCTCACCGGCTGCGTAGACACCAGCGAGCGGCTCGCCCCCGGGTCGCAGGACCCGGCCGGAGAGGTCGGTCTCGAGGCCTCCGAGAGTCTTGCGAGTGAGGATGTTGAGTCGCACGGCGATGAGGGGCCCGGCCTTCGGGTCGAGCAGGCGGTGCGGCGACGCGACCCGGATGAGCTTGTCGCCACGGTAGTTTCGCGCACCGCGGATCGCGGTCACCTGCGCGTCCTTGGTGAAGTCGTTCGCGATCTCGTTGTCGCGGGCCACGATGGTGCGGCGCAGGGAGTCCTCGTCGATGAGGTCGTCACCGGTGAGGGCGTTCATCTTGCGCACCAGCTCGCTCACGCCGGTTGCCACGACAAAGTCGGCGCCGTGCTGCTTGAACGCCTCGACGGGGCCAGGCGCTCCCGGTTTGAGTCGCCCGAGCACCTGGCTCACGTTCTTGCCGGTGAGGTCTGGGTTCTGCTCCGACCCCGACAGCGCGAACTCCTTCTCGATGATGCGCTGGGTCAGCACGAACCACGAGTAGTCGTGCCCTGAGCGCATGATGTGCCCGAGGGTGCCGAGGGTGTCGAAGCCGGGGAACAACGGCGCTGGGAACCGGCGCCCCGTCGCATCGACCCAGAGCGAGGACGGCCCGGGCAGGATGCGGATGCCGTGGTTGTCCCACACCGGGTCCCAGTTGCGCAGGCCCTCCGTGTAGTGCCACATCCGGTCGGCGTTGATGACGTTGCCGCCGGCCGTGCGGGTGATGCCGAGCATGCGGCCGTCGACGTGGGCGGGCACACCGGCCACCATCGTCGACGGCGGCCGGCCGAGCCGTGCGGGCCAGGCGCGCCGCACGAGGTCGAGGTTGCCGCCGATGCCCCCGCTCGTGACGACCACGGCCTGGGCGGAGATCTCGAAGTCGCCGATCTCCTTGCGGCTGCTGGCCTTTCCGCGAGCAGCGTCGTCGTCTTCCAGTAGGGCGCCGCGCACACCGGTGACCTGGCCGCCGCTCAGCACGAGGTCGTCGACGCGGTGGCGAAAGGCCAGGGTCACCAGGCCGCGGGCCATCGCCTCGCGCACCCGTCGCTCGAACGGCTCGACCACTCCGGGCCCGGTCCCCCAGGTCACGTGAAAGCGCGGCACCGAGTTTCCGTGGCCGTCAGCGCGTCCGTCGCCCCGCTCGGCCCAGCCGACGACGGGAAAGAGGCGAAGGCCCTGCTGGTGCAGCCAGGCCCGCTTCTCACCCGCGGCGAAGCTCAGGTACGCCTCGGCCCACTGCTTGGGCCAGTAGTCCTCGGCCCGGTCGAACTGCGCGGAGCCGAACCAGTCTTGCGTGGCCAGCTCGAGACTGTCCTTGACACCCAGCCGTCGTTGCTCGGGCGAGTCGACCAGAAACAGGCCCCCGAAGCTCCAGAAGGCCTGCCCCCCGAGGTTGGCCGCGCTCTCCTGGTCGAGCAGCACCACCCGCTTGCCGGCATCGGCCAGCTCTGCGGTCGCGACCAGGCCCGCCAGCCCCGCACCCACGACGACGACGTCGGCTTCCATCCTGCTCCCCCTGCTCTCGAGCCCGACCGCCCACGGCGACTCAGGCGTGGGCGTTGCCACGAAACCTACCCGGTCTTCCTTAGGGTGGGCCCATGACGGACCTTCGTGACCCGGCCGGCCAGATCACCCCAGAGCTGGTCGTGCTGCTCGCCGACGACGGCTCGGCGATCGGCACCGCGGCCAAGAGCGGCGTGCACCACCGCACGACTCCGTTGCACCTCGGCTTCTCGTGCTACCTCTTCGACCATGACGGCAACCTGGTCGTCACCCGCCGAGCGAGCGACAAGGCGACTTTCCCCGGGGTGCTCACCAACTCGGTGTGCGGTCATCCGGCCCCGGGTGAGTCTCTCGTGGATGCCGTTCGCCGGCGGGCCAACCGTGAGCTCGGCATCGACGTCAGCGACGTCGTCGACGTGCGTCTCGTGCTGGCCGACTTCGCCTACCGGGCCGAGATGAACGAGGTGGTCGAGAACGAGCTGTGCCCGGTGCTCGTGGCCCGGCTGCGCGAGGGTGCTGTCGTACGACCCGACGCCGGCGAGGTGGGTTGGCACGGGCGGGTCGACTGGGCCGGCTTCGCGGGCGATGTCATCGCCGGCCGCGCCACCGTGTCGCCCTGGTGCGCGGAGCAGGTGGCCGCCCTGAACGCGCTCGGTCCTGCGCCGGCGCAGTGGCGAGACGCTGAGACGAACGACTTGCCGGCTGCGGTGGTGCTCGGCCCGACAGCGGCCTGAAGAGCCGTCATTCGCTGTTGGCGAATTCGCCTGCGGCAGATAGGGACCCCGGATGCCGCCGGGGTCGCGCACGCTGAAGGCATGACCACTCAGCCACTCAGTCCCGCCCTGCTCGACGAACAGCTCTCGATGCAGCTGCTCTACCAGCGGATCATCGTTCTCGGCGCTGAGGTAGACGACCCGATCGCCAACCGCATCACCGCTCAGCTGCTTCTCCTCTCCGCCCGTGACCCACGCGCTGACATCAGCCTGTACATCAACTCACCCGGTGGGTCTGTCACCGCCGGCCTGGCGATCTACGACACGATGCGGGTCATCCCCAACGAGGTCGGCACGCTCGCCCTCGGGTTCGCGGCCAGTATGGGCCAGTTCCTTCTGGGCGCAGGGGCGCCCGGCAAACGCTTCGCCCTGCCGAACGCCCGGATCATGATGCACCAGCCATCGGCGGGCATCCAGGGCACGGCTGCTGACGTGGAGGTGCAGGCCGGCAACCTCAAGGTCGTCAAGCAGCGGGTCAACGAGCTGCAGGCCGAACACACCGGGCAGAGTGTCGACCAGATCACGGCCGACAGCGACCGCGACCGCTGGTTCAGCGCCGTCGAGGCGCAGGAGTACGGCATCGTCGACCACGTCGTGACCACGCTGGCTGACGTTCGGCCGGCCGGCGTCGAGCGCAAGGTGGGCCTGAGATGAGCTGGCCACTGCCGCAGCAGAAGACGGGGTCGACGCGACCGACGGCCAGCAGCTACACGATCCCGTACGTCATCGAGAAGACGCCCGCGGGGGAGCGCAGCTTCGATATCTACAGCCGTCTGCTCCAGGAGCGGATCATCTTCGTGGGCACCGAGATCGACGACGGTGTGGCCAACGTCGTGATGGCCCAGCTGCTGCACCTGGCCGACGTGAATCCTGACCGTGAGGTCGCGCTCTACATCAACAGCCCAGGAGGGTCGTTCACGTCTCTGATGGCGATGTACGACACGATGCAGTTCGTGCCGACTCCGGTGGCGACCTTCTGTCTGGGCCAGGCCGCCTCTGCCGCTGCGGTACTGCTGGCCGCCGGCGAGCCGGGTCGACGGTTCGCCCTGCGCCACTCCAGGGTGCTGCTGCACCAGCCGTCGGCGGGCGGGCAGGGCACTGTGAGCGACCTCGCACTGCAGGCCGACGAGCTGCTGCGCGTGCGCGCTCAGGTGGAGGAGGTGCTGAGTCGTCACACCGGGCGGTCGACGGCACAGCTGCGAGTCGACACCGACCGCGACAAGGTGCTGACGGCATCCGAGGCGCTGGCTTTCGGCATCGTCGACGAGGTGATCGTGCGAGCTTCAGACGTCGAAGCGGTCTACGAGACAAGCTGATTCAACGGCGGTGGGCAGCCCGCGCCGGGGAGTAGCAGTAGCGGTGGCGGGGTCTGTGCCACATAGTTGCTGGACCGACTACTTTTTCGATCAGGAGCTTTCATGAGCCAGAGCAATGCCACCGAACCGACGTCCATCTCCGACTTCGGTCGCGACATGTGGAGCTACCTCACCGGCAAGGAGGCCGCCATCGACTACACCTTCGTCGACATGGCCGTCGAGGTGCCTCGCACGACCGGGCCCGACAGCGAGCACGCCACCTGGAAGCTCAACGGCACGCTGCGCATCACGACCACCGACAAGGACAACCGGGGCGCCGTGCAGGGTGGCTGACGCCCGCGCGCAGGGGTCGCTGACCTACGTCGCCGACCTCTCCATGGAGGTCAGCGGCCCGCACGGAACGGCCAGGGCGCATCTGAGCAACGACGCATCGGGCCTGGTTCTCGATGTGGCGGCGCCCGCGACGCTGTTCCGTAGCCTCCCGGGTCGGTCGCTGACCCGCGATCTGCCGATCAGTTTTCCGCGTGACGTCTTCGCCGGAACCAGCGTTCGGCTGACGTCACAGGGGCACGATCTGGGCCGCGCTCGGCTCGACGAACGGGGGCGGGTGCGCTTTGCTCCGACCCCCGTCGGCGTCGTGGTGCTCGGCCGAGCAGCGGGCAACGCGCTCGACCGCACCCAACGCAACTGGGTCGTGGTGTCGCTGCTGGCGATCGGTGCCGGTCTGGTGGCTTGGGCGCGACGCCGGGTCAGGCTGCGACGAGGCTGACCTCGCCGCTGCGGGCCGGGGCCTCGACGACCGGTTCGGCGGCGATGCTCGACCGACCGGCAGGCCTTCGGGTCAGGTCAAGCACGACCGCCCCGACCACATCGTCAGATCCGTCGAGGTCTTCGGTGTCGAGACCGACCACGTCGAGCCCGCCCACGTCGAGTCCGGCCCCACCGGCCTCGAGCATCAGCTCACGGTGGGCTGCTCCGACGAGATGGGCAATGCTAGAACCCAGGGCCGTGCACACCGCCTCGAGCACCTCTGACGACGGTTCCTTCAGGCCACGCTCGATCTCGGAGAGGTACGCGACCGACACGCCGGCCCGGGTGGCGACATCGTTGAGGGTGCGGCCCTGCCGGGCACGGAGACGGCGGATCAGCGCGCCGTAGACCTCTCGCAGCAGTGGTCGGCGACGACGCAGGGCCCGAGCGCGGGTGGGCAGCCGGGTCTCGGCCCGTGGTGCGATCTGGGTCATGCACGTCTCCGTTCGTCTGGTGGTCTCAGGCTCGCACGCCGAGGCGGCCGGAGGAGCCGACTACGCGCAGAGCGAAACGCGCCACGGAGAAGCCGTTGCTCAAGTGAGGTCACCGTCTTGCTCCGATCCCTGCGACAGGCACGTGGTGGTTGTCGTCGACTCAAAGGTTGTGGTCGAAGTCCATGTGGTGCGTGCCGTCGGCCTCGATTCGCAGCCGCACTGTTCCCCGGATGCCGTCGAGCTCGCCGGTGCCGCTGCCGGTCACGATGACGCCGTACTCGTCAGACCGGTCGGAGCCGCTCGTCGAGGCGGCGTGCGCGAAGTTGAAGGCGCCGGGCCGGCCGTCGACGGTGCCCTCGAACGACTCCATCGCCACGTAGGTGCCCACCCCGCTCGACTGGTCGAAGGCCGAGGTGAACTGGGTGACGCTGCGTCCCTCCACCTGGCCGACGTACGTCTTGTTCATCCGCAGGTGGCCGGTAGGCAGCCCGGTGGTGATGGCCGGTACGTAGTCGGTGAGGTCGAAGTCAGAGGTCGTGAAGGTCGAGGTGCTCGTCATGGCAGTGACGCTAGCGCGGGGTTCGTCGGCGCGATAGAACCTTTGCGACGACGTCCGTCACGGGCCCTGATGCTCGATTACGGCGGAGATGGTGCGGCGCGCCATCTCGCAGAACAGTGGGTTCGTCGTGACGTAGTATGGCACGATCATGGCGGCCTGGGTGAGTGCGTAGCCGCGGGCCCGAGCCCAGGTGCCGTCGTCGACGTCGAGCGACGATCGGTAGGTGGCCCGAGCTGCCGGGCCGAACATCGTCCAGGCCGGGATGACGTCGGCGGCGGGGTCACCGACCCCGACGGTGCCGAAGTCGATCACGGCCGCCAGCCGGCCCGCGTGCACGAGCACGTTCGGTGGGAGCAGATCGGCATGGATCCACACGGCGGGCCCGTCGTTACTGCCCCCCTGCGTGACCTCCGCGTCGCCCGAGAACGGCGGCGCCTGCAGGGCGCCGTCCCATGCGGCCAGGGCAGCGACCTCGTCGACCAGGCCGAGCGCGCCGCCTTCTCGCAAGGCTGCGCGGGTGTCGTCGTCGAGCGAGGCCAACGGTGCTCGGCCGGCGTGCGGCTCACCACCTACGACCGGGATGCCGCGCAGCGCGGTGACGAACCCCGCCAGCTCGACGGCCGCCTGCGACTCGTCGACGAGCGGGGCCGCATACGGCTGACCGTCGATCCAGTCGAAAAGGGCCCAGGCGTGCGGGTAGGCCTCGCTCGCCGTTCCTCGCCCTACCGGCCTCGGGACGCGCATCGGGAGGTGAGCAGCCAGGGTGGGAAGCCAGGCCAGCTCGCGGTCGAGGTCAGACGCCCAGCTGGGGGTCAGCGGCATCCGGGCACAGTGGTGTTCACCGACCCGGAAGATGGCGTTGACCGTTCCGGTGGAGCGAACCCGCCGCACCGGCAACCCGGCCAGCTCGGGAAACCGGTCGGCCACGAGCCGGGCAACGAGCACGTCGTCGACGGGGATCTCGTCGGCGTGCATCGTCATCGGTCACCTTTTCGTCGGGTCGCCCATTCTGCATCAGGCTCCAGCCGCCCGTCAGGAACGCGTCAAGACGTCGTCAGGATGCCGTCGGGGCACCCCCGCCATGGGGTCACGAGTGGTTGCGTGGTGACTATGTCCGTTGACTGGATGACGACCCACCGCGGAGTGCTGCGCTGGGCCGCCGTGGGCGTTCCCATCCTGCTCGCTGCCGTGCTGGCGCTGCTTCGCGGCCAGCTGACCCCCAGCACGGCGGCGCTGGTGCTCGTGTTGGCGGTGGTCGGGGTCTCCGCGACCGGTGACCGTGCGGCGGGCGTCGCCTCGGCCGTCTCGGCCGCGGTGGCCTTCGACTTCTTCCTCACCGTGCCGTACTACAGCCTGTCGATCTACGACCGCGACAACGTCGAGGTCGCGGTCGTGCTGGTCGTCGTGGGGCTCGCCGTGACCGAGCTGGCCTTGTGGGGGCACCGTCAGCAGGTGGCCGCCCGGATGAGGTCCGGTTACATCGACGGGGTGCTGGGTCTGTCCGACGTCATCGCCACCGGGTCGGATGCCGCCCTCCCGAAGACGATCGGTGCCGCGATGAAGACGGTGCTCGGGGTCGACCGGGTGGCCTGGACGGCGGGGGAGCCGAGCCCGAACGCGCCGGTCGTCGGACGCGACGGGGTGGTGCGCACCGACGGGCGCGACCTCCGGGTCGACCGTCGCGGGCTCCCGACCGACCTCGTCACGGTGATCCCGGTGAGTCGTGGCGAGCACGTCATCGGCCACTTCACCCTCGTCGCGGCCACCCGCGTGGTCAGGCCGGGCCGCGACCAGCTGCGGGCGGCCATCCTGCTGGCGGAGCAGATGACGAGACAGGAGCGGTCCACCGGCACAGCCTCCGGCTGACCAGCCGTGGCGAACGGCGGTCCGGTACCTTTGCGGTTCGAGATAGTCGGACAAATCCGCCGATGAGCTGAGAGGAAGGCTGACGTGCGCCCGCCCGTCGTCGAGAAGGCCTTCGCCCGGTGAAGCCGCGACTCGATGATCCGGCATCCTCGCCCGTCAACTCGATCAAGACCTACCGCTACCTGCGACTCGCGATGCCCTCCCTCGTGCTGCTGCTCATGGCCGCGCTCACGATCGAGTGGTTCGCCGGGGGCCGCCGCTGCGTGCAGGAGTCGATCAGCAGCTACTACTACACGCCCGCGCAAGGGGTGTTCGTCGGCGCCCTCGTCGCGATCGGGGTCGCTCTCGTGGTGATCAAGGGCAACACCGAGTCGGAGGACGTGCTGCTCAACGTGGCCGGCATGCTCGCCCCGGTGGTCGCCTTCGTGCCCACGGTGCACGTGGGGGAGTGCCGGTCGGTGGCGGTGCCCGTCATCGACACCAGTGCGAGCATCGTCAACAACATCGGGGCGCTGCTGGTGATGGGGGCGGCGGGTGTTGTGGTGACCGGGTTCGTCGCCCATGTCGAGCGGGTGTCGGGGCGCAGGGGGATGCGCTCCAGGGCGGGCCTCGTGACCGCGGTGCTCACGCTGGTCGTCGTCGCAGCCGGGTACTTCTGGGCTCGCCCCACGTTTCTCGTCAAAGGGCACTACGTCGCGGCGCTGGTGATGTTCGCCTGCATCGTGGCCGTGGTGGTGATGAACGCCCAGGCTCTCGGGGAGAGCCGCGAGAACGCCGGCGTCAGTCGGGCGCGGGCCTACCTCAACCGGTACGCCGCCATCGCCACGCTGATGGTCGGCTCCCTGGTGGTGATGATCGGGTGGCGGTGGGCCACGGGCTGGCAGCACGCCCTGCTCTGGATCGAGGGGGTGCTCATCGTGCTCTTCGCGGTGTTCTGGTGCGTGCAGACCCACGAGCTGTGGAACACGATCCGGCGCAGCCGAGCGAGGCGAGGCCCCTCGGCATCACGGGGCAACCCGCTGGTGGCCCGACGAACCCGGCTGTCGAAGCGCTACGTCGCGCGTTACTCCTTTCGGTCGACCCGGCGGCGATGACGATGTCGTCGTCGCGACGGCTCTTCGCGAAGGTGCGCTCGCGCCTGCGCTCGCGAATGTGGCTGGTGTGGCCCTCGTTCCCGACCGCCTGGTCGCAGGTGCCCGACCGGCTGCGACCGGCCACGGTGCAGATCAGCCGGCTCACCATCGCGGCCGTGATCTCCTTCGTGGCCGCCAACTGGTGGTCGCCCGGCACCGGTGACCTCACGGCGCCGCTCACCGCGCTGCTCGTTGTGCAGGCCTCGACCGTGGGCACGCTGCAGATGGGGCTGGTGCGGGTCGGGGCGGTGCTGACCGGCGTGCTCGTCGCAGTGGGTGTGGCCACCACGCTGGGTCTGTCGTGGTGGAGTCTGGCCCTGGTCATCACCGCCTCGCTCACCCTGGCCAAGGTGCTGCGCCTGGGCGACCAGTCACTGGAGGCCCCGATCAGCTCGATGCTCATTCTTGCGGTGTCTTCGCCCGAGCTGGCGGCCGAGGTGCGCATCATCAACACGCTGATCGGCACGACCATCGGCATCGCGTTCAGCCTGCTCGTGCCGGTCGCCATCCCCAACGCCAGGGCTCGCGAGTCGGTTCGCGCCGTGGCCCGCTCGCAGGCGGCCCTGCTCGACGAGGTGGCCCTCGGTCTCGGCAGCCGGGCCCCGCACCCCGAGGAGGTCACCGCGTGGTTCGAGTGGACCGACCACATCGGCGGCGACATCGACGACGCCGCGACCGCGGTTCAGGCGGCCGAGGAAGGGCGCACCCTCAACCCGCGAGCCCTGGCCGCCGCGACCGTGCACCCCGGGCTGAAGGGCGTGCTGCGTCGGCTCGACCGGTGTCTGGCAGCCGAGCGCACCCTCCTCATCGTCATCGGAAAGGAGATGCCCGCCCGTGAGGGCACCTCCGAGAGCGCCACCGGCGCCGAGCTGCGCCGCGTCTTCGCGATGATCCTCGACGACGTGGCGAACGCGTTGCGGGCCTTCGCCGACCTCGTGGACGCGGAGTTCAGCACCAACCCCGGCCACACCGACGAGGCGTTGCACCGCACCCTCGACATCGTCGCCGAGACGCGGGCGGTACTGACCGAGCTGCGGTTCCTCGACGTCGCGCCGGGAGGGGGCCCGGAGGCGTGGATGCTGCAGGGCCCGGTGCTGGCCGCCGTGGAAGAGCTGCTGCGCCAGCTAGACCTCGAGCAGACGGAGCGCAGCAGCCAGGCGTGGCTGCGGCGCCGACCGCTCGGCGCGCTACCCGAGGCGTGGCAGCGCAAGGGTGACGCGGGTCGTCGTGGCTGAGTGGGCCCGCCGTCGCCGTGGTCAGTCGAGCACCATCCACTGTCTGCCGTCGATGATCTCCCTGGCGGCATCGAGGTGCCCCGCGTGGCAGGCCGTCTCGGTGATGACGTGCAGCAGCACCTCGCGCAGGCTGTTCATCCGCCACTCGCCGAAGAACACCGGCCACCAGCGCGGTTCGTCATCGAGGAGGGCGGCGGCGATGATGTCGTCGGAACGCCCGATCTCGGCTCGGTAGCGGTCGACCACCGACTGGCCTGATACCTCCTTCGACACCTGCCAGGCGCTGCTGTCGCCAGCTTCCGTCTCGGCGATGGCGTCGGGATCGCCCGCCACCACCGCCTGGAACCAGAAGCGCTCGTCGTCGTGTGCGAGGTGGTTGAGCAGGCCGGCGATGCTCCAACCGGAGGGCAGCACCGGTCGCCGGAGTGCCTCCTCGTCGAGGCCCTCGACGATGCCGAGCACGTGCTGCCGCTGGGCGCGCAGGTGGCCGAGCAGCAGGTCGGTCTCGGGGTCAGTACGAGGGGCGACGGTTTCGTCGTGGGTGGTCACAGGTGGTTCCTTCGTTTCGTGGGCGGCGTCGCGTCACCGCTTGACGAACGGTACGTCGGAGCCGGCCGGCGTTTCTCGACACGGCTCAACTGCTCGCGTTGCGGCACGCGGCCACGAGCTCCGTGCTGCTACGGGCGACCCCCTCCGCCAGCTGTACGAACTCAGGTGCGCGCGGCTTGCCGGCTGCACTGCTCGCGGGCGCGCAGTCGACCGCGTCAAGCGCACCCGCTGCCGCGCTGAGGGTCGCCGCGCTCAAGCGCCCCTCACCGGCCTCGAGGAGGCCGACGATGGCCAGGGTCTCGAACCGAGTGGCCAGCGCGGCGCAGTGCTCGACCTGAACCCCCGCCCGCTCGTCCTTGCGGTTCAGTGGCGACCCGAGATTCTCAACGGCAGTGCGCATCCGGAAGAGCGGTCGTACCAGCGTGTCGGGAACCTTGCGCCCAGGTCGTTCCCCGGCCGCCGCTGGGGCCCAGAGCGCGACGCCGCGAAGCAGTTCGGCGGTCGTATCGGTGGCTCGTCGCACCCGTTCCTCGACCCGGTCCGGTCGCAGGTTTGGCACGACCGTGAAGCCGAGCAGCAACCCGATCGCGACCCCCGCGAAGAGCAGCAGGAGATACTCGATGAGCGTGCGGGTCGGGTCCAGCCCTCGGCTCACGACGTTCATGCCGACCGACACGACGACGAAGCTGCCGATCGACAGAACCTGGTTGCTGGCGATCAACCACAACCCGGTGAGCGCGGCGAGCAGGGAGAACGGCAGCAGCCACGACCCCGGTAGGAGCCACAGCGCCATCGCCATCACGGCGGCGCCGCCGGTCACGCCCAGTAGTCGTTGTCTGGCCTTGAACAGCGACTGGGTCCAGCTGATCTGCAGAATCGCGAAGGATGCCGTGGCCATGGAGGTCACCAGCGGGTCGTGTGGCCCCACGGTCGCCCAGGCCACGAGAAACGTCAGCAGCACCCCAACGGCGGTGCGGAGGGCGTGCCGGAGGACCTGCGAACGCCAGGTCAGCACCGAGCGCACCGACGCCCGCACGAACGCCCGCCTCGTAGCGGCGGCTTCTCGCACCACCGCCGTGTCTCTGGCTCTGGCCGCTGTCTCGATGCGGTCAAGGGCACGCAGAGCACGATCGAGTGCGTCGGTCTTCGCGGCCGCATCACCCGAAGGGTCGTCCGTGCTGGGCGTGGGTGGCTCTGGTGCGCGCGCCGCGACGACCGCAGCCACCTCGCCGGCGCGCAGGTCTGCGGTGACGGCGTCGTCGTCGTGCAGGACGCCGCGGAGGGTGCGGTAGCCCACTGCCACCCCGAGAGCGTCACCCAGCCAACGCACCGGCCTGTCGCGCAACCACATGGTGTACGCCGGCTCGAAGGCCGGCTCGGTATCGATCAACGTCGCAGCCACCAGCTGACGCGTCACGTCGCTGGGGTCACGCATCTTCAACAGGACCCGCAACACCACCACGAAGCCCACGCCGATGAAAGCAGCTGCCACGGTCTGACCCGGCGACCCGATGTCAGCCTGAAGCGCGAACCCCAGCACGGTGGCGATCCCCAGCCCCAGACCGGCCTGCGCGTAGTTCCTACCCAGCGCGGGAAGCAGGCCGGCCACGAAGATGATGACGCAGACCAGGGCCAGGGCTGCGCCGTGGCTGTACTCCGCGAGGATGCGTGGCACCGAGGCCGACACTGCGGTCAGCGGGCCGTACCACGCCACCTTGCGCAGGTCGGCGCGCAGCGAGCCTCCCCCGACGCCGAGGGTGAAGAAGATGGCCGTGAACCCGGCGATGATGGTGCTAGCACCCGCGCCCACTGCCGATGCGATCAGCATGGCGCCGCCCATCACGACGACCACGACCACGATCAGACCGATGTTGGCCGAGTAGGCCCGTGGCGGCTTGGCGGGAGCCTCGCTGGTCGGCATAGGCCGATCGTAGGTCTGGTTGAGGGACTTTCCGGTGATGGTAAAAGCGGATCATCGCGGTGAACGTTCAGGGCGTCACCGGCAAGAAGAAGGACTTCACCTCGCTACCGCTGGCCAAGATCCAGGCATTCTCGGTCGAGACGGCAGGTACGTTCGACCTGGACGCCGAGCTCGAGCTGTGGTTCTCGGGCCTGGGCAAGGTGAAGTTTGAGTTCAGTGGCAAGACCGATGTCGCGTACCTGAACAAGCTCGTGGCTCACCACGTGCTGTGACGCATGTGTGACGAAGCCCGCCACCGGCGAACTGAGGTTCGTCGGCGGCGGGCTCAGCGGCATCCGTGAAAGGCGTGCCCGTGAGGTTCAGCGGGAGCCGACGGTCTCCAGCTCTTTCTCTTCCGTCGTGGGCGCCACCTCGGGCGCGGCTGTGGCCTGCACCCGGGCGCGGGTGAGGGACTCGCCTTCGACGTCGACGTTGGGTAGCAGCTTGTCGAGCCAGGCCGGCAGCCACCAGGCCTTGTCGCCGAGCAGGTTCATCAGCGCCGGGATGAGGGTCATCCGCACGACGAAGGCGTCGAAGAGTACCGCGACCGCGAGGGCGAACCCGATCGACTGGATCAGGGGCTGGTCCTGCAGGATGAACGCGGAGAACACCGAGATCATGATGGCCGCGGCTGCTGTGACGACTCGTGCACTGAACCGGAACCCTTCGACGACAGCCTGTTTGGCTGATGTGCCGTGCACGTAGGCCTCGCGCATACGGGTCACGAGGAAGACCTGGTAGTCCATCGCGAGCCCGAACACGATGCCGATGACGAGGATCGGCGTGAAGCTCATGATCGGCGCGGGTTCGAAGAGGCCGAACAGCCCGTTCTGGAAGAACAGCACGGTGGTGCCGATGGTGGCCAGCACCGAGAGCAGGAAGCCGAGCGTGGCCGTGAGCGGCACGAGCACCGAGCGGAACACCATCATGAGCAGGATGAAGGCCAGCCCGACGACGATCGCGAGGTAGGGAGCCAGAGCGCCAGACAACCGGTCGCTGACATCGGTCTGGATCGCGGTGAGCCCGGTGACGCCGAGAGTCGTGTTCGTGGCCTGCTCCTGTGCCGCCTGCCCGTCGCGCAGGTCGGAGAGCAGCTGTTCGGTGGCCACGTCGTCGGCGCCGCTCTTGGGGGTGATGAGAATCTGGGCGCCGTTACCAGCCTTGTTCATCGCGATGACCTGGGCGTTCTTGACGTCGTTCTGCTTCGCGGCCCAGGCGGTGACGTCGCCGATGGCCTGGCCGGTGGCCTTGGCGTCACCGGCCTGCCGGGCGTCGACGACCAGGAGCAGTGGAGCGTTGCGCCCGGGGCCGAAGGCGTCGTTGGTGAGGTCGGCGGCGCGTCGGGCCGTCGTGTCGCTGGAGGCCGTCGAGTCGGTCGGCAGCGCGAGGTGCAGACCGGCAGCGGGAATCGTCAGCGACCCCAGCAGCACGACCGCGAGCAGACCGAAGATGATCGGGTGACGCGAGATGCGTTGCGCCCAGCGCACGCCGCCGTTGTCACGCTGGCGCTCGCGGGCGCGGCGCTCGCGACGGGTCAGCTCGGTGCCGGGGGCCTCGACGACGGAATCCGAGACGATCCGGTTGCGGCGCACCCGGCCGGCAAAGGCCTTGCCTCCCAGCATGCCGAGCACGGCGGGCAGCAGGGTCAGGGCGATCAGCACCGCGACGGCCACGGTGGCGGCGGCGGCGATGCCCATCGAGGTGAGCAGCGGGATGCCGACGACTGAGAGGGCGGCGAGGGCAATGATCACGGTCATGCCGGCGAAGACGACCGCCGAGCCGGCCCGGCCCACAGCCAGACCCATGGCCTCTTCGCGGTCTTCGGTGCGGGCCAGCTCGGCCCGGTAGCGAGAGAGGATGAAGAGCGCGTAGTCGATGCCAACGGCGAGGCCGAGCATGGTGGCGAGGATGGGGGTGGTGCTACCGACGTTGACGAACGCGGTGGCGCCGGTGACGCCGAGTGCGCCGATGCCGACGCCGACGAGCGCGGTGAGGATGGGCAGGCCTGCGGCCACGAGGGATCCGAACGTGAAGATCAGCACGAGGGCGGCGATAGCGATGCCGATGAGCTCGCTCGAGCCGCCGGGCAGCTCGAACGACTGCATGCCGCTGCCGTTGACCTCGACGGTCAGGCCGTCGGCCCGGGCCTTCGCGATGTGGTCGAGAACGCTGGTCTGGGTCGCCTTCGTGACCTCGGTCGGCTTGTCGACCGCAAAGTTCCAGCTGACCGTGCCGACCCGCTCGTCAGGGCTGAGGGGAGACACGGCTGAGGCGTTCGCCTCGGCGGCGCTCTTCGGCTGTCCCGCCTTCACTGCGCCGTCGACGATCTGCTGGCGCTGGGCGTCGGCCGCCGTGACCGGGTTGACGAACTTCGTCCCCGGGGCGAGCTGGGGGGTCTTGGCCATGTCGGCGAGCAGCGCGTCGACCTTCCTGGTGTTGCTCGGCTCGGCGAGGGTCTGCCCCTCGGGAGCGGCGATCACCAAGGTGCCGGTGGCCCCGTCGTAGGCACTCTTGGCCCCCGGGAAGAGTTCCTGCTGCAGGGTTTGTGCCTGCTCTGACGGGATGCCGGGGATGCTGAACTCGTCTTGCATCGGCTTGCTGATGGCCGAGCTGACGCCGGCGATTCCGACGAGGGCGATCAGCCAGACGACGATGAAGATCGGCCAGCGTCGAAACGCGAGTCGGCCGAGGCGGTAGAGACGGGTTGCCACGATGTGGTCACTTTCCTGGAGTTGAGTGGGCGTGGCCACGTCGTTGTGGCAGTGGTTCGCATGGGTTCGACCGTGGTTAGGCTTCGTCGAATCGTGTTGCGGGTCAGGTAGTTTGGGGATGCCGCTCAGCGAGCAGACCTCGGGCCGTCACCTCGGCGAGACGTAGGTGGTCGACGAGCGAGGTGTCGTCGTCGGCTCGCACGAACTCGTTCATCGCGTGGGCGACGAGGGCTCCGAGAACCACGACGACGACCCGGGCGCGCACGGGGTCGTTCTCTCCCGGCCGGTGCCCGGCCATAGCGACGGCGTCGCCGCAGACGCGCTCCAGCTCGCCGTGCACACGATGGCTGAGGTTCGGGTTGGTCTCGAGCAACCGCTGGAAGCGGCCGGCATCCTCTCGGTTCGCATTCTCGCGGTCGAGCAGCTCGACGATGAGGGCGAGCAGGTCGTCGAAGAGGTTGCCGCTCGGGCCACCGGCCTGGAACTGCGCGACGAGCGCGGGGTCGAAGTCGGGGGTGACGCCGACGACGGCCTGTTCCTTGCCCGAGACGTGGTTGAACAGGGTGCGGCGGGACACCCCAGCCGCGCTCGCAAGGTCGTCGAGGGTGAAGCCGTCGTAGCCCCTCTCGATGGCGAGTTCTTGCGCGGCGATGTTGATGCGGCGCAACGTCGACTGCTTGCGCTGCGTCCGCGTCAGAAGGGTTGCACTTTCAATCACAGAACAAGTTTGCACTTTGGATGGGGAGAGTGCAACTCGAGCGAACGGCAGGCCTCAGCCGGAGGCCCCGCGAAGCCACGCGATATCGGCGGACTGGCCCTGCACGCCACCCGGGGTCTCACAGACCACCGGGGCGCCGGCGGCTCGCACCACCTCGGCCAGCGCATCACCGTCGATGTGACCGGAGCCGAAGTTCGTGTGCCGGTCGGCGCCCGAGTCGAACGCGTCGCGGGAGTCGTTGGCGTGCACGAGATCGATGCGGCCGGTGATGGCTCGTACCCGGTCGACGACGGTGTCGAGGTCGTTGCCGCCGGCGTGGGCGTGGCAGGTGTCGAGGCAGAACCCCACGTTCTCTACCCCGGAGGCGGTGCCGATCGCGTCCCACAGCCGCGCGATCGTCTCGAGCCGGCGAGCCATCGCGTTGTCGCCGCCGGCCGTGTTCTCGATGAGCAGCGGCACGGCCAGGTCGAGCCCGTCGATACATTTGCGCCAGTTGTCGAAGCCCTTGGCGGCATCCTCTTCGACACCGAGGTGGCCGCCGTGCACGATGACGCCCTTGGCGCCGATCTCGGCCGCGGCGGTGACGTGCTGCTGCAACAGCTTGCGGCCCGGGATGCGGATGCGGTTGTTGAGACTGGCCACGTTGATCGGGTACGGAGCATGCACGTAGAGGTCGATGCCGGCCTTCGCCGCGTCGGTGCGCAGCTGCTCGGCGCCGCCCTCATAGCGGATGACCGGGCCCTTGTAGCTCTGCGGGTCGCCGAGGAACAGCTGCGAGAGGGTCGCGCCGCGCGCCTGCGCCTCCGCGATCGGGTCTTCCTGGTCGACGTGAGCTCCGATGTTGAGAACCATGGGAGCAGCGTAGGGGCCCGGCGTGGGACGTGCCTGGCCGCGGCTCAGGTCGTGGTGATCAGGCCGCCGTCGATGACCACGTCGGCGCCGGTGATGTTGCCGGCGACGTCGCTGACCAAGAACGCGACGAGCCCCGCCACCTCGTCCGGGTGGGTGAAGCGGCCGGTCACGGAGTCCCCAGCCGCGGCGGCAGCGACCGCGGCCGGGTTGGTGCCCTGCCTGGACGCGACGGTCGCGGCGACGCCGTCGGTGCCGAGCCACAGGCCGGTGGAGACGGGTCCCGGGCTCACGGTGTTGACGCGGATCCCGCTCGGGCCCAGCTCTTTCGACAGCGACTTGGAGAAGCTCCGCAGGGCGGCCTTGGCCGCGCTGTAGTCGATGACCCCGGGGTCGGGAAGGAACGCGTTGACCGAACACGTCGACACGATGGACCCCCGCCCCTGGGCCAGCATCATGGGCAGGGCGGCCCGAGTCGTGCGCACCGCGGCCATGAGGTTGAGGGTGTACGAGGCCAGCCACTGCTCATCCGTGACCGCCATGAAACCGTCCAGTCGAGGTGTCACCGCACCGACGTTGTTGATGAGGATGTCGAGGCGTCCCCGTCCAGCGGCTACGTCGACCAGGTGAGCTGCTCCGTCCGGCTGGCTGAGGTCGACCCGCACATAGTCGACCGCGTCGGACTCGGTGAGACTGTCGAGTTCCGGCGAGGCCTCCCGGGCTCCCGCCACCACCGCTACTCCCTCGCGGGCGAGCACCCTGGTGATCGCGAGCCCGATGCCCTTGCTCGCGCCGGTGACGATCGCCACCTGCCCGGAGAGACCCAGGTCCATGGCTCAGAGACCTTGCTTCGCGAGCCAGGCGAGCACGGCATCAGCGACCTCGCGCCAGCCGCTGTCGATCGTCAACGAGTGGCCACGCCCCTCGAACTGTTTGAGCTCGGTGACAGCGGTCGACGCGCGGTACTGCTTCAGGGTGGATCGGGTGACGACGTCGGGAACGGTGTGGTCCTCCAAGCCGGAGATGAGCAGTAGCGGGCCTCGACTCGCATTGTCGGTGTCGACCGACGCCTGGGAGTGGATGGAGAAGTTCGCTGCCGCCGTCTGGAAGAGTGGCCGGGCGGGCGAGGGAATCGTCCACTGCTCGTAGAGCTGGTCGGACTCCTCCTCGCTCACCGCGTTGCCG
Organism: Humibacillus sp. DSM 29435; assembly: GCF_001758225.1. Classification (GTDB taxonomy): domain Bacteria; phylum Actinomycetota; class Actinomycetes; order Actinomycetales; family Dermatophilaceae; genus DSM-29435. The sequence continues at coordinate 470,225 of NZ_MAST01000001.1, forward strand.
AACCCGAAGCGAAACTCCTTCGCGGTCAGTGAAACCGCCTTGGTGCGGTTGGTCGGGTTGCCGAGGCCCGGCAACCCGGCGCGCAGCTGAGCGAGGGGTAGCGGGAGCACCCCTTTGATCTGAGCGGGATCGATGGCGACAGCCGCCGCGCCCTTGCACTGACCGAGCAGCTTCTCGGCGATGAGCCCGCCGAAGGAGTGCCCCACGATGATGGGTGCGTTCGAGAGCCCATCGATCACGGACGCCATGTGGTTGGTGACGTCGTCGATGCCGATGCCCGCTACGTCTTCCGGCTTCGCGCGTGCCTCCGCCACGGTCGCGGGCTCGTGGGGCCAGCCGGGCGCGACCGGGTCATAGCCGGCCTCCCGGAAGGCGTCGACCCACTGGCCCCAGCTCGTCGCGTGCAGCCACAAGCCGTGGATGAAGACGACGGGACGTCCAGCTGCAGTCATGACGAGCCTCCAGGGGAGCGGACCGGTGGCTTTTCCACCGGAGAGGTTGCGTCGCTTCCTCGCGACGACTCTCAGGATGCTCCCAGCGGTCGGGAGGCGTCCAAGACCCGTTCCGGCCCGATCGATAACCGAGAGGCCTCGTCACGGCTGACGTGAGCAACTAGCGTGAGCGTCGGCGTGGAGCAGCTCGGCGACGTCCAGACGTGGGTGTGCGCCCCAAGGCACAGCGCCTTGATCCTCACCCCGACGCCGAGAGGTGCGCATGGACCTGGACCTGCGGTTGGTGCGCTACTTCGTGGCGGTGGCCGACGAGCTGCACTTCGGCCGGGCGGCGGCTCGACTCTTCGTGAGCCAACCGGCTCTGTCGAAACAGGTCCGCAAGCTTGAGCAGCAGATCGGTGAACCGCTTCTCGTGAGGGACAGCCGTCATGTGACCTTGACCGCCCGCGGCCACAGCTTCCTGCAGGACGCTCGGCGCCTGTTGACGATGGCCGAGGGGATGACGCAGCCCACTCGCCCCGAAGGCCTGCGGATCGCGCACGTGTTCGAGCTGTCCACGAGCCGCCTGGTCGCAGATGCGTTCACCCAGGCCGAGCCGGACCTGCCGCTGCGCGAGCACGCCATGGACAGCATCACGCAGCTGAACGCCCTCGTCGAAGGACGGCTCGACGTCGCCATCCTGCGGGTCACCCCGCGGATGAAGATCGCCCACCCGAGTGGATGGCGACATCGACTGCTGCGTCTCGAGCCCCTGGTGATCGTCGGCTCTGGTGACGACGACCGAACGGCCAGGGCCTCGTTCCACCAACGACCGCTGCACGTCTTTGCGGATCCGCCGGACTCTGGCACGTACAACGCCCACGGGCAGTACCTCACGGCGTTGGAGGAGAGGCTGGGCCAGCCGATGCACTGGCTGGGGACGCCGGGCGCCTTCAGCCACTGTCTCGCACAGGTCACCCGGACGCGGAGCCCAGTTCGCTACCTCGACTTCCTCAGCTACGCGGACAAGTACGCCACCGCGGGACTGCCGATCTACTGGCCCATGGAGATTCAGCCCTATTACCCCTGGTCGCTCGGCTGGCGTGAAGACGACGACACCTCGCCAACGGCGCGGTTGATCGACCTCGCCCTTGCGCTCGCTCACGATCGAGACTGGCTCGCCTCGGAGGCCACCGACGACCGGGCGCAGGCATGGATGCCGGATGACGACCCCGCCTGGTGTGAACTGGATGCGACCAACGGTCGCTCCTGACGACGGCCAGAATGGCGCTATCATCTCCCAACATTTCAGCAGCTCGCTGCGGGAATGCGGCACCCGAAGGGCCATGGTGACGGCTGCGAGCCCGCAGACGAGCGAGCCGGTTGCGACGAGCCGGTCCCGTTGCGTGTGCTGCAGCTGACCGTCTCCATCCGTCAGGCGATGACGCCCACCAGGGTGACGGCTGCCGTCGCCACCAGCACGAGCAGCACCCCGGTGCGAAACTGCTGCTCCGACATCGTGCGCATCACGCGGTCCCCGACGAGCCAGCCGACGGGGATTCCGGCCAGCCCGCCGAGCACGACCGCGGCGACCTGCACATTGAGAAAGCCGAGCACACCGAAGGCGATGACGGCGATGAGGTCCTGGCCCACGAAGATGGCCTGCAGCGTGGCGCGGAACTGGCGGGCGGGATAGTTCAAGGCCTGCAGGGCCAGCGCCACGGGCGGGCCGTTCATGCCGGTCGCGGTCAGCAGCACCCCACTGGCCAGCCCGGCGCCGCGTTCGACCGCCACCCCGCGGGGCAGGGTGATACGGCGCCACAGGAGAACCACGAGGGCCAGGACGGTCAGGCCGATGACCAGCGACAGCCAACGGGCGTCGAGCTTCGCGAGCAAGACCAGGCCCAGCGGCATCCCGACGAGACTGGCCACCACGATCCTGCGGGTCGTGCGCACCTGCACGTGCGCTCGCTCGCGGTAGCCGGTGCCGGCGGTGAGAACGAACCCGAGGGCCGTGGTGGCGACCACGGCTGTACGGGTGTCGACGGCGAGCGCGAAGATCGGCACCGCGACCAACGCACTACCGAAGCCGGTGACGGCCTGGGCGGCGCTGGCGAAGGCGAAGACCCCCAGCCCGATCACGGCGAGAAGAACGAGGTCCACGGGTTGCGTCACGGCCCAAGGATGCCGGAAAGTGTCGCCCGAAGGACGCCGCAGCATCCAGATGCTGACTGTCTTTGCATAAGACAAAATTATGTAACGCATAATGTAAACATGAGCAACGGTCGGTTCCCTGCTGTCGTCGACGACGTCACCGTGCGCCTCATTGCAGCGGTGGTGCTTGTCTTCGCGGTGACGGCCCTCGTCGGGCAGCAGTGGTGGCTCTACGCCGTGCTCGGCGTCGACTTCGTGCTGCGAGCGGCGTTGGGGCCACGGGTCAGCCCGATCGCGTACTTCGTCAGCACACTGATCCGCCCGTACGTCGCGGCGTCCCCTCGACCGACGCCGGGCGCTCCCAAGCGTTTTGCCGCAGGCATCGGCGCTGTGCTCACCATCACTGCGACTGCGCTGTGGGTGATCAGCCTGGTGACCGGTTGGGCGGGGGTGCTCGTCGCGGTGGCCGCCATCGGCGTGCTGATGGTGATCTTCCCGGCCCTCGAGGCGGTCGCGGGAGTCTGCGTCGGGTGCCAGGCTTTCGCCGGGCTGATGCGGCTCGGGGTCATCCCCGAGGAGGTCTGCCTCGAGTGCTCCGACATCACCCGTCGTCAGCGGCTGCGCAGCGTGAGCTGAAACGAAGGTAGCGCTCGTCACATCTCGTTCCGGGTGCGTCCGTGGTGCCACGGGGTACGGATGACGGGGCGGACAGTTCCGCCCACCAATTCGTTCAGACCCAGCGTCCGCTCCACAGCGGGCGCCGGAGCAAGGAGCTTCAGATGTCGAAGAAGGTCGCATTTCTGGTTGCCGCCGAAGGAATCGAGCAGGTCGAGCTGACCGAGCCCTGGAAGGCAGTGGTCGACTCGGGCAACGAGGCCGTGCTCGTCAGCCCCGACTCGGGCGAGGTGCAGATGTTCAACCACCTCGACAAGGGCGACACCAAGAAGGTTGACGTCACCGTGGCCGACGCCAAGGTCGACGACTTCGACGCGCTCGTGCTGCCGGGTGGCGTCGCCAACCCCGATGCGCTGCGTCTTGACGCGGATGCCGTCTCGCTCGTTCGCGACTTCGTCGCATCAGCCCGCCCCGTGGCCGCGATCTGCCACGCCCCGTGGTCGCTGATCGAGGCCGACGTGCTCAAGGGCCGGCGCCTCACGTCGTGGCCGAGCCTGCAGACCGACATCCGCAACGCTGGCGGCGAATGGGTCGATGAGGAGCTGGTCATCGACGGCAACCTCATCACCAGCCGCAACCCCGACGACCTGCCCGCCTTCTGCAGCGCAGTGGTCGAGGCACTGTCACACGGCGCCGCCGCCTCCGTCTGAGACGGTCTCAGGGGTGTCGTCAGCCGAAACCGTGCTCGGCGAGCGGGTGCAGCAGCTCGCGCTCCTCGTACGACAGGTGCGAGAGCAGGGTGTCGGTGAGCAGGTCGACGGCGCGCTGCAGCTCGTCGAGCGCGGCGTGGCCGGCGGTGCCGTAACCGTCTGACCCGACGAGCGAGACCAGGGCCTCGTCGACCTGTTCGAGCACGTCGGCGATGACGTGGTGCTCGTCCTCCAGGCGCTGAAGCACCGGCTCCAGGCCGGAGTCGCTTCGGCGCAGATGGGTGAAGATGCTGCGGTCCTCGAGTGTGTGGTGGCCGGTGACGACCCGGCAGTACGACTCGCAGTAGGCCCCGAGGGTCCAGTTGTTCTGGCGCATCGCCATCGTGTTGAGGTGCGAGCGCGCGGCGCCGACCGTGAGCAGGCCCTGCCGCACCTGGCCGACGATGTCGCGCACCTGCGCGAGCTCGGTGCGCAGGTGGTCGTGGATGTCGACGAGGTGCTGCGGCGCCGACTGCTGGTAGTCGGTGTACGCCGCCCCGTCGGGGGTGGCCAGCACCGGCCGGGTGGTCTCGTCCCACGGCAGCGAGCGGCTCAGTCGTTGCCCGTCGTCGGGGGTAGGGCGCACCCGCAACGTCGAGTGGGAAGCTCGCCTCGTCTCGGCTGGCGCGTCGGCCGGCGCCGGCGACACGACGTGCCCTTTCGACGGTGACGGCGAGGGCGGCGCGGCGCGGCGGGCCCGTTCGGCCGCCACGAGCTCGCGCACCCCAGGCGCTACCTCGGCGGCGAAGCGGGACACCGTCTGCGCGTCGTCGGTGCCGAGCACGTAGGTGCTCACGCCGGTGGTCAGCGTGAGCTCGGCCAGCTGCTCGACCCAGTCGGACGCCGTTCCCTGCAGGAAGTCGGCGCTGGTGCCGAACCGCCCGAACACGTTGTACATCCGACGCACCGACTGGTGCCCGCGCCCCGACGCGTCGGCCGCCTCGTCGATGACGGCGTTCATGGCCGGCAGGGCGTCGGGGTCGGCGTAGCCCTGGCTCGGCAGCCACCCGTCTCCGAGCCGGCCGGTGACTCGCAACATCCTCGGCCCGTAAGCGCCCACCCAGATCTCGACCGAATGCAACGGGCTCGGGCCGGTGTGGAGCCCAGACACCGAGTACGACTCGCCCGTGACGCTCACTGACCGCGCGCCGGGGTTGTCGGGGCTCTGACCCCACACCCCGCGAATGATGTGGATCGCCTCCACGAGGGCGTCGACCGACTCCTTGGGCGTGCGCCGCGGGCCGCCGGCCGCGACGATGGCGTCCCAGAAGGCTCCGGTGCCCAGGCCCAGCTCGGCGCGGCCGCCGCTGAGGATGTCGAGGGTGGCGACCGACTTGGCCAGCACCACCGGTGGACGCAGCGGGAGGTTGGCGACGTTGGCGGCGACCCGCACGTTCGTGGTGCGTGCCGCGATCACGGCCAGCAGCGTCGAGGCGTCGAGGTGCTTCGCGTTGTAGGGGTGGTCTTGCACCGTGACGAGATCGAGGCCAGAGACGTCGGCGAGCTGAGCCAACTCGAGGGTCTGGTCGGCCCGGTCGGCGTCCGGGCTGGGAAACAGCCCGAACTGCAGCTCGTGCCCGTAGTCGGTCATCGTCTGCGGCCCTCTCGCTCGCTCGTCAACGCCGTCACTGCGACCACATCACACCACGTTCGGGACGCCGCTGGCGCCGCCGAAGCACCGCAGCCCCCGGCCCAACCGAGGCGGCGGGCTATCGACCGATCGTCGGCCCCGCGCCCAGCTGGGCCCGGTCGGCGGCCGCCCGACCGGAGTGCCAACCCTCGGCGTCGCGCACCGAGCCCACCTTGTGGCTGGTCACCTTGGGGAACCACTCGTCGACAGCCTCGTCGACCTGTTCGGCCCGGGCGGCGAGCAGGGGTACCAGCTCGCGGCCCCGGGTGGAGGCCTCAGCCGTCGCAGCCGCCTCCTCGCCGGCGGTCGCCTCGGCCAGCCGTTCGCCAATACGGCTGGCGTAGGCGGTGAGGAACGAGGAACGGAAGGACCGGGTGCGGCTGCGGCCGTAGCCGTCACTGCGTGACCCGGCGGAGGTGAGGGTGTGGGTGGCCTGCACGAGCAGCGACGTGAAGAGCAGCTCGACGCACTCGAGGTCGGCCTCGAAGCCCACCACCGTGCCGAACCCGAGCTCTCGGCTCCAGACCATGCGGCACCGGTTGGCCGAGGCCACCGCGTCGAGCAGCATCGCCTTCGGGGCGTCGTAGGGGTTGTCGACGCTGATGCGTCGGCCGTGGGGCGCCGTCGTGCCTCGGTGTCGGGCCGCGTCGTCGGCGGCGAGCAGCGCGGCGTCGATGCTGTGCCGCGCCATCAACGACTGAGCCCCGGCGGTGAAGGTCTCGGCCTCAGCCTCGAAGGTCGTCGACTCGGCTTTCGCGAGCAACATGCGCACGCGGCTGAGAACACGTTGGTCGACCGGCGGCCGGCCACCGGGGTCGCCGGTTCGAGCGGATGCCGCTTCGGGCGGGCCAACCGCGTCTCCGGGCAGCGGAGTCAGCTGCTCGAGGGTAGGTAGGCGTACCAGCAGGTGCCACGCCGCGAGGCAGCCGAGAACCAGGGTGAGCCAGTCGGTCCCCTGCGTGCGGCGGGCATCGATCCACGTGACCGAGCTCGGCCACCAGACTCCGCCTTCGAGCTCGCTCAGCTGAGCCAGCCAGTGCGGGTCGATGGTCGAGGCCGCGTAGCGGTTGAGCTCGTGGCTCATGGCGTCGACGACGAGGGCCTGGTCGGCGACCGCGAGCCGACGGCCGGCGAGCCGGTGAACGTCGGCGGGCTGCCACCCTCGCCGCCACGCCGCGGTCACCGCAATGGTCATCGACTCGAGCAGCACCCCGATGACGGTTCGCTGCAGACGCGGGTCGGAGCAGCGCCCGGCCAGCCCGACCGCCACGTCGTCGAGGTCGTGGCCCCGCCGGTAGTCGATGGCGTCGAGCGCTTCCTGCAGCAGGTGGGTCACCACCGCGCGTTCGTAGGCCTCGTCGAAGGCCGGTGGCTCGACCCGCGGTTCAGCCCGTGGCTCGACCCGTGGTTCAGCCCAAGGCGCGTCACGACGGAACCCAGCGCCCGCCGCGGCCCCGGACGTCGCGCCGCCACCGTTTCGCTGGCGCGCTGCTGCCTTTGTGCGCCGTCGTGTCTGGTTGTTCCTGCCCATCCTAACCGCCTTGTGGTCGTTGCCTACGGCCATGTTGCCATCGACGACCGACGCCGCCCCAGCCCGCTGGCTCGGCCTGTGGACAACGCGGCCACCTCCCGGAGTCGCGGCGAAAGCCATCCGCTCGGTGAGGCGCTCGTCGGCCTCGACGTGGAGCAGCTCGTGGCCCGAGGCGCCATGCTCGACCTGGACACGATGACCGCGGCGACCGCTAACGGGGCTCGCCTGCTTGCCGTCAACCCGGCCCTGGCCATCCTGCGCATGATCCAGTCGGCGCCGGCGGGCACCCAGCTCGTGTTGCGGTTCGACGGCTCGGGAGGTCTGACCCGCCGGGCCCGTCGTTGCTCGCCTCTGCTCGCGACCCAGCTGCAAGGCCACGGCATCCGGGCCTCTAGGTTGGGGCCATGGCCCGCGTGCGCATGACCGTCGAGGGCACCGCGGTGGGCGACATCGCGCTGGTGGTGGCCTCCCCGACCGGCACCCGCCGGGGTGATCCGTTACCCCTGCTGCTGGCCAACGACGGCCCCGAATACTCCCGTCGAGTGGGCCTCGTGCGCTTTCTCGACTCGCTCGCGGGGGCAGGGCGGATGCCGCCGTGCCGGGTCGCGCTGCTCGTGCCCGACGATCGTGACGCGCGCTACTCCGCCAACGCCGACTACGCCACCGCAGTCGTCGACGACGTGCTGCCGGCCGTGATCGGGAGGTACGAGCTGTCAGGGCGCCCGCTCTTCGTGGGCGCCAGCCTCGGCGCCCTGTCGGCGCTGCAGAGCGAGTGGTTGCGCCCCGGCACGTTCTCGGGACTGCTGCTGCAGTCGGGGTCGTTCTTCCGCCCGAGGCTTGACGGCGAGGAGAGCTATGAGCACTGGCAGCGGATCACCGCCTTCGTCTCGTCGGTGCGCCGGGCCCGCAAGCCACGGGGTGACGCGGTGGTGGCGATGACCTGTGGCGCCGACGAGGGGAACCTGGCCAACAACCGTCTAATGGCGCAGACGCTGACCCGGCTGGGGCAGACCCTCGACCTCACGGTCGTTCCGGGAGGCCACGACTGGCCCCAGTGGCGGGCCGCGGTGTGCCGGGTGTTGCCGGCTCTGGTCGACCGCACGATCGAGCCCAACCACCGCTGGCGCAGCTCATTCGCGACGGGCGCGGACGCGACAGCGACAGATCGCCCAAGGTTTGCAAGGATCGACCGCATTGGTCCCGGCGCCGTCCCCAGCGGACGGGCACCGGCAACGCAACACGAGGCAGGAGACGCACGATGACCGAGACGTCGCAGACCCAGACCCACCTGATCGGCCTGTTGCTGGGGGCGGAGGAGGACTGGCCCACCGCGTTCGAAGCGCTGCTGCGACTGGTCGGCCCCATCACCGGCGCCGACGGCGTCACCCATGAGCTCACGAGTGAGCGGCTCACCATCGAGCCCTTCGACCTGCGCCAGCCGGTGCGCACCGAGCTCGTCATCGACCGCCTCGCCTACTGGTACTACCACCCCCGCGAGTGGCTGAAGAAGGCCGCGCTGATGAACGACACGTACCTGCTCAACAGTCCCTTCACCTTCCAGTCGATGGAGAAGCACAGCGCCTACGTCGCCTTGATGCGTCTGGGGCTGAAGGTTCCCGAGACCTGGCTGGTGCCCTACAAGAACCCGGTCGACAACTCGCGCTGGGCCTACACGTCGGCGAAGTACAACCTCTCGTTCGACCTCAAGGCCATCGCCAACCAGCTCGGCTACCCGATGTACATGAAGCCCTTCGACGGGGGCGGCTGGCGGGGCGTGTCGCGCATCAACGACGAGGCCGACCTCATCAAGGCCTACGACGAGTCGGGCGAGATGCTCATGCACCTGCAGTCGACCGTGGAGTACCAGCACTTCGCCCGGGCCCTGTCGATCGGCCCCGAGACGATGGTGATGGACTTCCGGCCCGAGCAGCCGATGCACAACCGGTACGCCGTGACCCACGACTTCCTCAGCCCGTCGGCCGGCAAGCAGACGGCCGCGATCAGCCGCATCGTCAACGCGATGTTCGGCTGGGAGTTCAACTCGTGCGAGATGCTCGTCGCCGGTGACGACGTCTACCCGATCGACTACGCGAACGCCTGCCCCGACGTGGCCGTCACGTCGCTGCACTACTACTTCCCCTGGGCCATCAAGGCTCTCGTGCGTTGGTCGGCCTACTGCCTCGTCAACGGTCGTCGCGGCCCGATGGACCTCGAGATGCGCCGCTACTTCGACATCGCCGACGACGCGTCGCTCTCCGACGAGCAGAAGCTCGACGCCTACCTGGCCATCGCCGACGAGTACTTCGAGACAGAGGCGTACTGGGCCTGGTGCGACGAGTTCCTGCCGCACCTCGACGCGGCCGTGCTCGAGTGGGTGCAGTCTGACGACTTCGACCACCTGCTCAAGTCGACGGTCGTCACGACCTACCCGGCGCACGAGCACGACTACTTCATGGCCCACTTCGGCGGCCTGCTCTCGGCCTGGGTGAACGACGAGAAGGCCCGCCTCGCAGCGAAGTCCTGACCACACCTGCGAGAGCCCACGCGTGGTGGCGGGCTGAGCGGCATCCGGTCTGACGTCGACCGGATGCCGCTCAGCCGCGTTCGGGGCGGTGGCGAACCGCCCGCCGGCGGACGCTGCGTGACGTCGCTGCTCAGGTGTCGAGGTCGTTCGACAGCGGCCAACCGCCCTGTGCCAGCTGGGCCGACACCCGGCTGATGTCATCGGGGGCCGCCGACTGGAAAGCGTGTTCACGGATCATCCGGCGGATCTCGTGCTCGGTGACCACCGAGTCGCTGGCGTCGGCCTGCAGCGCCAGGTCGGCCGCGATCGCGCTGATGTCGTCGTCGGTGAGCTGGCGGTGCAGTACCCCGAGCAGGGCCGCGTAGTCACGCACGGGGATGCCCTGCGGGTAGCCGGCCCGCAGCCAGTCGAGGATGCGCGTGGGAACAGTCTGACGCTGTTCGATGCTCATGGTCGGTTCGTCCTCACTTGTCGATGAGCGTCGGGTACAGGTGCTCGAAGCTCAGCGCCTTGCCGAAGCCCGAGGCGACGATGAAGGTGATGCCGACCGCGACCCCCAGGAGCACGAGCAGGAAGCACAGGGTGGCGAGAGTCTTGCCGATGGCGCTCGTGGGGGCGTCGACCGGTTCGTCGCCGGCCGTCACCGAGCTACCACCGCCGGTCATGGCGAGCGACCGGATGCCGAGGGCGAAGACGGCGGGCAGCCCGGCGCCGAGCAGGAGCCCGACGACCAGCACACGCCAGGCTCCTTCCAGGGCGAGGGAAAGGTTGTGCATCGCGAAAGTCCTTGTCTCTCAGGTTCGCTGTGGATGTGCGGAATCTCGCAGGGCCTCAGGCGTTGACGCTGGGCCGTACGGCGGTCGTGGTCGCCCCGCTCCACTCGTCGTTGACGTTGTGGGCTCCGACGGGCTGCAGGCGCGAGCGAAGCCACATGCCGACCGATGCGACGACGAGAATCGCGAACACGACGACGGCGCCGGCGGCCCCGCCGATCGAGTGGGCGACGAACCACATCACCGCTCCGACGAGGGCGGCCGCCGGCAGCGTGATGAGCCAGGCGGCCGCCATCCGGCCGGCCACCCTCCACCGCACCTCGGCGCCCGGCCGCCCCACGCCCGACCCCAGGATCGAACCGGTGGCGACGTGGGTGGTCGACAGGGCGAAACCGAGGTGGCTGGACGCCAGGATGACGGCGGCCGAACTGCTCTCGGCAGCCATGCCCTGCGGGCTCGAGATCTCGACCAGCCCCTTGCCCAGGGTGCGGATGATTCGCCAGCCTCCCAGGTAGGTGCCGGCGGCGATCGCCAGCGCACACGAGAACTTGACCCACAGGGGGATCTCACCGGTCTGCGACCAGTGGCCGCTCGCAATGAGAGCGAGCGTGATCACGCCCATCGTCTTCTGGGCGTCGTTGGTGCCGTGGGCCAGTGAGACGAGCGACGCGGAGCCGATCTGGCCCCAGCGGAAACCCGACTCGGTTCGGCGCTTGGAGACCCCGGCGGTGATCCGGTAGATGAGCCATGTGCCCACCGTGGCGACGAAGGCGGCGATGACGGGGGACAGCAGCGCCGGCAGGATCACCTTGCCGACCACGCCGTCGAGCTTGCTGCCGTCGCCCACCCAGTTGACACCGCCGAAGCCGAGCCCGGCGATCCCGGCTCCGATGAGGCCACCGAAGAGGGCATGCGACGAGCTGGAGGGGAGGCCGACGAGCCAGGTCACGAGGTTCCACACGATGCCGCCGACCAGCCCTGCCATCACGATGATGAGCAGCGCGTTGCCGCCGCCGGCGAGGAACTCGGCCTTCGGTGCGCCTGACTTGTCCTGGATCTTGATGACGGCGTTGGTCACGGTGAGCGCCACCTCGACAGAGAGGAAGGCACCGAGGAGGTTGAGCGACGCCGAGAGGGCAACCGCCACCTTGGGCCGCAGGGCACCAGTGGCGATCGAGGTGGCCATGGCGTTGCCGGTGTCGTGGAAGCCGTTGGTGAAGTCGAAGCCCAGCCCCGTGATGACGACGAGGACGAGCACGACGAGTTCAGAGGTCACGCATCCAGTGTTCGGGCCCTGTCGGAGCACTCACAAGGCACTTGACCCACTGTTCGCCGGAGGTTCATCTTGGCCCGGTCAGCCGCCGAGGATGCGCGCCTTCTGCTGCGCGAACTCCTCGTCGGTCAGGATGCCCTGGGACCTCAGTGAGGCGAGCCGTTCCAGGGCCTCGATGACCCCGTCGACGGCAGGGGCCGCCATCGGGGGTCGAGGAGGCGGCACACCAGATCCTGATCTCTGAGCGAGTTTTCGGTTCACCGGGGCTCTCGGACGGAACCGACCGGCCGCGGCCGCTTACCGGGAGGCCCGAATGTCGGGTGTGCTCGGTGCGTCGGGGTCATGTTCCGGTGGTCGAGATGCCGACCACGAGGTTGATGGTGGAGGCGATGACGACGGTGCCGAACACGTAGGCGAGCACGCAGTGCCCGAAGACGACCCGGCGGATGTCGGAGCTGCGGAGGGCGTTGTCGGACACCTGGTAGGTCATGCCGAGGTTGAACGAGAAGTAGGCGAAGTCGGAGTACCGCGGCGGCTCCGGCTGGTTGAAGTCGATGCACGGCGGGTCGCTGCTGTAGTAGATGCGGGCGTAGCGCAACGTGTAGATCGTGTGCACGCAGAGCCAGCCCACGGCCACCGCGACCACGCCGATGACCGAGTCGACCACCTGAGCGGTGCGGTCGCCGCCCGCTCCGATGAGCAGCACCGCCACCCCGCACAGCGCCAGCAGACCCACGACGATGATGATGACGTCGCTCGTGCGGGCGCCCGGGTCCTCACCGTCGACGTGCTGGCGCGTCGAGGCGGCGTCCGAGCGCATCACGTGAGTGAGCAGGGGACCAGCGAAGGCCAGCCCGGCCGCGATGAACCCCACGAGCAGGTGGGGCACCAGGCCGCCGGCCGAGGGCAGCGGCACGACGAGGCCGACCACGACCCCGACGACCACAGCGATCGCCAACCTCACTCGCACCCGGTGCACGGCTCGCACGCTACTCCCGCCGGATGCCGCTCAGCCTCGCGCCGCGCGGACCTGCCGCACTGCCCGCCTCGCGGTGAAGAAAGCGTGCTGGTGCAGCATCGACGCGTCAACCGGGAGCGGAAGTCTGCCGGGCCAGCGCGGCGGCCTCGCCGCGGTTCTTCACGCCAAGCTTGGCGAGCACGTGCGAGACGTGGATGCTGACGGTCTTCTCGCTGATGAACAAGCGGCCGGCGATCTCGCGG
>NZ_MAST01000002.1 GCF_001758225.1 Humibacillus sp. DSM 29435
TGCCCGCCGAACGGTTCGACGCCGGACTGGCCGATTCCGTGTTCGCCCACTTCCGCAGGGAGGAGGACGCGAGCATGACCAGCGGCAAGTTCGACGAGGAGCTGGCCCGGATGAGCCGCATCATCGACCAGCTCCGACCCTGCTCCGTGCTGCTGTGCAACGAGTCGTTCGGTGCGACCAACGAACGCGAAGGCTCCGACATCGCTGTTGAGATCATCGACGCCCTGCGCGAGTCCGGTGTCCGGATGGTGGTCGTCACCCACATGTACGACCTGGCCCACCGCTACGAGCAGAAGAACGACACCGAGACCCTGTTCCTACGCGCCGACCGCGCCGAAGACGGCATCCGGTCGTTCCAGCTGCGCCCTGGCCCGCCCCTGCCGACCAGCTACGGACAAGACATCTACCAAGCCGTCTTCCACGACAGTACGTAGCGCCTCTTGAGCTCGGTAGCTCATGGTCGTTGGCCAGCAGCTCGGGCCCGTGAAAACTGACCGTCTCGATCGTGACTCTGGCCCGATCACGGCGTCTGCCGATAGTGTCGGAGACGGCGATGGATCCCGCCTGGGCGTGCCGGCTTCACCCCGAACTGCCAGCTCCGGCTGATGGTTCCTGACTCGTCGTGAACGGGCAGGATCTGGCGCTCGTCCGCACCTGACGGGAGCACACCGATGGCTCACCAGCACACGCCGCCGCAACCGCACGCGTCGCGCCTGACCGACTTCGCCGGGCATCCCCTCGTCGTGTCGGTCATGCCCGGGCAGCCGCAGCTCGTCGCGGTCACAGCGGCATCCCTCGGGCGCGCCATCGGAGCCCCCACGCTCTACTTCGCCTACGTCGACCCCTCCCGCTACACCGTCGACGAGTTCCCCGACGGGACCGTGCGCCACGCCTCCATCGACCCCGACGCCGACGACGACTGGGAAGACGTGGCCGCCAACCTCACCCGGGAAGTCGCAACCTCCATGCACGGACAGGACCAGCCCTGGGAGTTTCGCTACCTCGCCGGCCGCGTCGACCGATCCCTCACCCACCTGGCCCGCGCCGTCGACGCAGCCGCCTTCGTCGTCGCCACCCATCAGGGCCACCACCACCACATCCGAGACTTCGTCAGGGAGTCGATCTCCGTGCAGCTCGCCCAGCACCAGCATCGACCCGTGCTGACCGTGCCCCTCGAAGTCGTCGACTGGGAAGGCCGCGCGCCCTGGGACTGACCGCCCTCACTGCTCCTTCAACGCCGCCGCCACCTCGCGCCGCACGACCTTGCCCATCGCGTTGACGGGTAGCAGCTCGACGGCCACGAAACGACGCGGGACCTTGTAGGCCGTGAGCGACTCGCGCGCATAGGCGCGGAGACTGTCAGGAACGAGATCGATGCCTTCGGCGAGCACGACTGCGGCGACTACCTCCTCGCTCCCGCTCGCGTGCAGTAGGCCGACGACGGCCACGTCGAGCACAGCAGCGTGCGAACGAAGCACGGCCTCGACCTCGGAGGGGTAGACGTTGAACCCACCGGTGATGATCATCTCCTTGATGCGGTCGACGATCGTGAGAAACCCGTGCTCGTCCATCGTCACGATGTCGCCGGTGCGGAACCACCCGTCGTGGAAGGCCTCCGCCGTTTCCGCCGGCATCCCGCGATAGCCGTCGAACACCTGCGGACCGCGCACGAGCAGCTCGCCCCGCTCCCCGAGCGCGACCTCGCGGTCGAGGTCGTCGGCGTCGGCAACACGCACCTCGACGTCGGGGAACGGCACGCCGATCGACCCGGGTCGACGGTCGCCTGTCATGGGGTTGCCCACGATCACGGGCGAGGTCTCGGTGAGCCCGTAGCCCTCGACGAGCAGCCCGCCCGTGGCGGCCTCCCAACGCTCGACGAGCTCGGCCGGCAGCGGCATCGCGCCCGACAGCGAGTAGCGGATGCCGTGCACCGACACACCGCGCCGCTTCGCTTCGGTGACGATCCGCTCGTAGAGGGGCGGCACAGCCGGCACGAAGGAGGGAACCTGCCGCTCGATGGCGTCCATGAGCAGACCGATCTCCGGCTTGGGCAGCAGCACGAGGGTCGCGCCCATGCGCGTGCCGAGCAGCATCCCGACCGTCACGCCGTAGGCGTGGAAGAGGGGCAGCGCGAGCAGGAAGGTCTCGCGGCCCTCCTCCAGGCCCGGCACCCAGGCCCGGCCCTGCTCGACGTTCGCGACGAGGTTGCGGTGTCGTAGGGGCACACCCTTGGGCACCCCCGTCGTGCCCGACGTGTAGAGCAGGAGGGCGACGTCACCGGCACCCGGCCGCGGGTGTGAGGAGTCGAGGGGGGTCGACGCGACGAGGTCGCGCCAAGGCATCGCACCGGGCGCCGGAGACGTCAGCTGCGCGCGGGCGGCGCGGGCCTTGGCGACTGGGATGCGCAGGGCAAGGCGCTTGCGCAGCGGCAGCTCGGTCGTGAGGTCGACCGCCACGACGTGCTCGAGGCTGGAGGTCTTGCGCAGCGCCTCGACGACGGGCACGACCTTGTCCCAGACGATCGCGACCCTGGCCGCGTGGTCGACGAACGGGTGGCGCAGCTCGCCGGCGGTGTAGAGGGGGTTGTGCTCGACGACCGTGGCGCCCAGACGCAGCACCGCGAAGAAGGCGATGACGTTCTGCGGGCAGTTCGGCATGATCAGGGCGACGCTGTCGCCCGCGCTGACGCCGAGTCGGCGCAGTCCCTCTGCCACCCGGTTCACCCGCTCCCCGAACTCGGCCCAGGTCGTGCCCGCACCGAGAAAGTCCAGCGCCCGGCGGTCAGGCCAGCGAGCGACCGTGGCGTCGAGCTGGTCGGTCAGGGTCGAGTCGTCATATTCGAGATGAAGCGGCACTCCGGGCCCGTACGACGACGCCCACACGGGATGCTGAACCGGCATGACTGACACTTCCTCACTGCCGCGGGCACGGCGAGATCACGAATGGGGTCAAGGTACCGCCGTCCCACCGTCACCGACGAGCACCGCCAGCACTTCGCCCACTGTTGTCGACCGCACGACGGTCCCGGGCAGGGGCAGGTGCCCTTGAACCTCGTAGCGGTTGCGACGACCGTCCTTCTCCTTCACCACGTAACCGTCCTTGGTCAGGTCGTTGACGATGGCGTAGGCCCGGCGCTCGGTGATGCCCAACGCCGCCGCGACATCGATGAGCCGCGACCCTGGATCGTGCGCGATGCAGAGCAACGCTTGAGCGTGGTTCGTCAGGAAGCTCCACTCCGCCATGACCCACAGACTACACTCAGGATTCTAGAAATAAATTGCTAGTTATCTACGACTAGCGTAACGTCGGAAGCGAACGACGCGAGAGGCTCGGCGGTCACCGACCGTCCGACACGAGGGTCGACCTGACGCCACTCAACCTGGCGGCAACGATCTCCCTCGTGCCGAGCCGACTGGCTGAACGTTCGATATCGAAGGATGTGCCGTCATGGCCACTTCCACCGGCCGCTGCTGGTCGAACCAGCCGCTTGTTCACCACTCGCCCTGGCGGCGTTGATCATCATGGGTACCGCAGTGAGCGTCGTGGTCGTGGTCGTGGTCGTCCTGCTCGCGGCGGCGTTGCTGGCCGTCAAGATCCTCAAGCAGTACGAGCAGGGTGTGCTCTTCCGGTTCGGGAAGGTCATCGGCGTCCGCCAGCCGGGCCTGCGTCTCATCATCCCGTTCGTCGACGTGCTGCACCGGGTGTCGCTGCGAATCGTCACGATGCCGATCCAGTCTCAAGGCATCATCACCCGCGACAACGTCAGCGTCGATGTCTCAGCCGTGGCCTACTTCAAGGTCGTCGACGCGGAGAAGTCGGTCATCGCCATCGAGAACGTCTACGCCGCGATCGACCAGATCGCACAGACCACCCTGCGCAAGGTCGTGGGCCAACACACGCTGGACGAGACCCTGTCCGAGACCGACCGGATCAACCTCGACATCCGCGAGATCCTCGACGTCAGCACGGTGGACTGGGGCGTGGAGGTGACCCTGGTCGAGCTCAAGGACATCCAGCTGCCCGAGAGCATGAAGCGCGCCATGGCCCGCCAGGCCGAGGCCGAACGGGAGAAGCGCGCCAAGATCATCAACGCCGAAGGGGAGTCCCTGGCCGCGGCCGCCCTCGGTGACGCCTCGGACACGATGATGGCCCACCCACTCGCGCTGCAGCTGCGCAACCTGCAGTCGCTGGTGGAGATCGGCGTCGACAAGAACACCACCGTCGTGTTCCCCGCCCCGATCATGACCACGATCGCCGAGCTCGGTGCGTTCATCGCCCGCGAACAGGCCGCCGCCGGTCCCGTCCCGGCGCCAGCAGCCAACGGCAGCAAGCCTCGGACGGTGCCGGCCTGAGGCCAGTCTGACGGCAGCCGGTACCCGTTGTCCGGCAGCACGACCGAACCTCATCCTCCATCGACAAGGACCCCAGCATGACTGACACCCTCGTTCCCGAGCAGCTCAGCTCGAGCCCGGGACCCGCCCCGACGCTGAGCCCCGAGATGCTGGTCGCGATGAACGCCTACTGGCGGGCCGCAAACTACCTCTCGGTCGGCCAGATCTACCTCTACGACAACCCGCTGCTCAAGCGTCCGCTGGCGCTCTCGGACGTCAAACCGCTGGTGGTGGGCCACTGGGGCACCACCCCTGGCCAGAACTTCATCTATGTCCACCTCAACCGCGTGATCAACAAGTACGACCTGAACATGTTCTACATCGCCGGGCCGGGCCACGGTGGGCCGGCGCTGGTGGCCAACACCTACCTCGAGGGCAGTTACACGCAGATCTACCCCGACGTCAGCCAGAACGAGGCCGGGCTCAAGAAGCTGTTCACACAGTTCTCCTTCCCCGGCGGTATCTCCAGCCACGTCGCCCCGACGACACCGGGCTCGATCCACGAGGGCGGTGAGCTCGGCTACTCCCTGAGCCACGCCTTCGGGGCCGTGTTCGACAACCCCGACCTGGTCGTCGCCTGCGTCATCGGCGACGGGGAGGCAGAGACCGGGCCGCTGGCCACGGCCTGGCACTCCACGAAGTTCCTCAGCCCGGTCGGTGACGGAGCCGTGCTGCCGATCCTGCACCTGAACGGGTACAAGATCAGCAACCCCACCGTGCTCGCCCGGATCGAGCACGAAGAGCTGGACCAGTTCCTGCGGGGCTGCGGCTGGGACCCGCGTTTCGTCGAGGGTGACGACCCGGACACGATGCACCAGCTGATGGCCACCGTGCTCGACGAGTGCATCGAGGCCATCCACACCATTCAGGCCCAAGCCCGTACCGGTGCCAGCACGGTCAGGCCACGGTGGCCGATGATCGTGCTGCGTTCCCCGAAAGGGTGGACCGGCCCCAAGGTGGTCGACGGGCAACAGATCGAGGGCACCTTCCGCTCCCATCAGGTACCCCTGCTCGTGGACGCCGGCCACCCCGGCCACGTCGAGCAGCTCGACGCCTGGATGCGCAGCTACCGGCCCGACGAGCTCTTCGACGACGACGGTCGCCTGCGTCCCGAACTGGCCGCCCTGGCCCCGGAAGGGAACCGGCGGATGGGCGCCAACCCGCACACCAACGGCGGGCTCCTGCTGCGCGACCTGCGGATGCCCGACTACCGCACCCACGCCGTGGCCGTTCCCGCCCCCGGGGCTGTCGAGGCGCAGGACACCCGAGTGCTCGGCGGGTTCCTGCGTGATGTCGTGGCCGCCAACGAGGACCAAGCCAACTTCCGCATCTTCGGGCCCGACGAGACCGTGTCGAACATGCTCGACGCCGTCTTCGAGGTCACCGACCGTCAGTGGGAGGCCCGCACCGTACCGGGCGACGAGTCACTGGCGCCGACGGGTCGGGTGTTCGACTCGATGCTGTCCGAGCACCAGTCGGAGGGCTGGCTCGAGGGCTACCTGCTCACCGGCCGACACGGGTTGTTCAACTGCTACGAGGCGTTCATCCACATCGTCGACTCGATGTTCAACCAACACGCCAAGTGGCTCAAGATCACCAAGGCCCTGCCGTGGCGGCGCGACATCTCCTCGCTGAACTACCTGCTCGCCTCCCACGTGTGGCAACAGGACCACAACGGCTTCACCCACCAGGATCCCGGCTTCCTCGACCACGTCGTCAACAAGAAGGCCGACATCGTTCGGGTCTACCTCCCGCCCGACGCCAACTGCCTGCTCTCGGTCGCCGACCACTGCCTGCGCAGCCGCCACTACGTCAACGTCATCGTCGCCGGGAAGCACGCCATGCCGCAGTGGCTCACCATGGCCGAGGCGGAGGTCCACTGCACCAAGGGAATCGGCATCTGGGAATGGGCCGGTAACGACCGCGGGGCAGAGCCCGACGTCGTGATGGCGTGCTGCGGCGACACCCCCACCCTTGAGGTACTGGCCGCGGTGACCATCCTGCGTGAGCAGCTACCCGAGCTGAAGATCCGGGTCGTCAACGTCGTGGACCTGATGAAGCTGCAGTCCGCCAGCGAGCACCCCCACGGGCTGTCCGACCTCGACTACGACAGCCTGTTCACCACAGACAAACACATCGTCTTCGCCTTCCACGGCTACCCCACCCTGATCCACCGGCTCACCTACCGGCGCACCAACCGCAACCTGCACGTCCGTGGCTACAACGAGGAAGGCACCATCACCACTGCTTTCGACATGCGGGTGCAGAACCGCCTCGACCGCTTCCACCTCGTCCAGGACGTCATCGACCGGTTGCCCCAGCTCGGCGCAACCGGCGACTACCTCAAACAAAAGATGGCCGACAAGCTCATCGAACACGACCTCTACATCAATGCCCACGGCCAGGACCTCCCAGAGATCCGCGACTGGACCTGGGTTTCGCAGGGAGCCACCCGTGACGAGTGACACCAGGCCCACGGGGCCGGCCCCACCGGCCGACTCCCCCGACGACCTGTTGACCCTGCCGGTGCCCGAGCTCGAGCGACGGTTGGCCACCTCTGCTCAAGGCCTCAGCCAGGCGGAGGCCGTCAGACGGCTCAGCCAGTACGGGCCGAACGAGATCGCCGACCACAAGACGAACCCGCTGCTGGAGTTCCTCTCCTACTTCTGGGGACCGATCCCTTGGATGATCGAGGTCGCGGTGATCCTGTCGGGCGCCGTCCGACACTGGCCTGACTTCTTCATCATCCTGCTACTGCTGCTGGCCAACGCCGTGGTGGGCTACACCGAGGAACGTCAGGCGGGCAACGCCATCGACGCGCTGAAGGCCAAGCTGGCCATCAACGCCCGCGTCAAACGTGACGGTGAATGGGTCACGCCGGCCGCACGAGAGCTGGTGCCCGGCGACGTGATCCGCCTGCGGTTGGGAGACATCGTGCCCGCCGACGCCCGACTGCTGGAGGGCGACGAGATCGAGGTCGACCAGTCCGCCCTCACCGGCGAGTCCCTGCCCGCCACCTGCGCGCCGGGCGACCCGGTGTACTCGGGCTCGATCATCCGCCGCGGCGAGATCGGTGCCCTGGTCTACGCCACGGGAACCCACACCTACTTCGGCAAGACAGCCGAGCTGGTACAGGACGCCCACACCGTCAGCCACTTCCAGAAAGCCGTCCTGCGGATCGGCAACTACCTCATCATGCTCGCGGCGGTGTTCGTCGCCGTGATCGTGCTCGTGTCGTTGCTGCGCGGCGACCCCATCCTGACCACCCTCCAGTTTGCCCTCGTGCTGACGGTCGCGGCGATCCCCGTTGCGATGCCCACGGTGCTGTCGGTGACGATGGCGGTCGGCGCCCGGCTGCTGGCCAAGAAGCAGGCCATCGTCAGCCGCCTGGTCGCCATCGAGGAGCTGGCCGGGGTGGACGTGCTGTGCGCGGACAAGACGGGCACCCTGACCCAGAACTCACTGACGCTCGGCGACCCGTTCAGCATCGAGACCGTCACGCCCGGCGAGGTCGTCCTGGCCGCTGCACTGGCCTCTCGTGCCGACAACGACGACCCCATCGACCTCGCTGTTCTCGGCGGGCTGAACGACAAGCACCAGCTCGCCGGCTATACCGTGACCCACTTCGAACCGTTCAACCCGGTCGACAAGCGCACCGAGGCCACCGTGACCGGAGCCGACGGCACGACGTTCAAAGTCAGCAAGGGCGCTCCCCAGGTGATCCTGCGCCTCACGAGCGACAACGCCCACGTCACACCGGCCGTTGACACGGCCGTCAACGAATTCGCTTCTCGCGGTTACCGATCCCTGGGAGTGGCCCGCGCCGACGCTGACGGCTCATGGGTGTTCCTGGGCGTGCTCCCGCTGTTCGACCCACCCCGCGAAGACGCCCAGACCACGATCGCCACCGCCCGCGCCATGGGGGTGAGCGTCAAGATGGTCACCGGTGACGCGATCGCCATCGCCAAGGAGACAGCCGTCAAGGTCGGGCTCGGTTCCAACATCCTGGATGCCGCCGGCCTCGGTGACGTCAAGAAGCAGGAGACCCCCGCGATGGTGCGGGAGATCGAGACCGTCGACGGCTTCGCCCAGGTCTTCCCTGAGCACAAATACCACATCATCGACGTCCTGCAACAGGGCGGTCACATCGTCGGGATGACCGGCGACGGCGTCAACGATGCCCCAGCGCTGAAGAAGGCCGACTGCGGCGTCGCCGTATCCGGAGCCACCGACGCCGCACGCGCCGCGGCCGCGATCGTGCTGCTCACTCCCGGGCTGGCGGTGATCATCGACGCGATCAAGGAGAGCCGCAAGATCTTCCAGCGGATGAACTCCTACGCCATCTACCGCATTGCCGAGACCCTTCGGGTGCTGTTGTTCGTGACGCTGGCGATCCTCGTCTTCAACTTCTTCCCGGTCACCGCGATCATGATCGTGATGCTGGCGCTGCTCAACGACGGGGCGATCCTGTCGATCGCCTACGACAACGTGCACTACAAGATGAAGCCCGAAGCCTGGAACATGCGCGTGGTCTTGGGCATAGCCACCGTGCTGGGGGTCGTCGGCCCGGTGGCCGCGTTCGGGCTGTTCTACCTCGGCGAGCGCGTCTTCGACCTCGGCCGGCCCCAGCTGCAGACGATGATGTACCTGATGCTCTCGGTCGCCGGGCACCTCACGATCTTCCTCACCCGCACCCGCGGACCGTTCTGGTCGATCCGCCCGGCCCGCATCCTGCTCCTCGCCGTGCTCGGCACCCAGGCGATCGCCACCCTCATCGCCGTCTACGGGCTGTTCATGACCCCCCTCGGCTGGGGGTGGGCCGGGTTCGTCTGGGTCTACGCGATCATCTGGGCCCTGCTCAGCGACCGCGTCAAGCTGCTCGCCTACCGCATCCTCGACCCTTCCCCCGCCGAGCTACCCGAGCGCACGTGATCACCCATTCGGTCTACACGGAGGAACCGTGGTGTCTGCGCGAGAGCGGCCTTGACCTCGGCGTACTGGCTCAGAGCGAGTCTCTTTTCGCGTTGTCGAACGGGCACCTCGGCTGGCGCGGCAACCTGGACGAGGGAGAGCCGCACGGGCTGCCGGGCTCCTACCTCAACGGGGTGTACGAGTCACGACCACTGCCCTACGCCGAAGCCGGCTACGGCTACCCCGAAGCGGGGCAGACGGTCATCGATGTCACCAACGGCAAGCTCATCCGGTTGCTGGTCGATGATCAGCCCTTCGATGTCCGCTACGGGCAGCTGGTCGCCCACGAGAGGGTGCTGGACTTCCGCACCGGTCTGCTCACTCGCACGGTGCAGTGGGTGTCGCCGGGCGGGCGAGGGGTGCGGGTGCACTCCCAGCGGCTGGTGTCGCTGACGCAGCGGTCGGTGGCCGCGATCTACTACGAGGTCGAGGCGCTCGACGAGGTGCGGGTCGTGCTGCAGTCCGAGCTGATGGCCAACGAGGCGCTACCGACCAGCGACGACGATCCCCGACAGGCCGCCGAGCTGCGAGCGCCGCTGCTGTCGGAGCAGTACGCCTGCGCGGGCACGGGTGGATCACTGCTGCACCACACTGCCCTCAGCGGGCTGCGAGTGGGTGCCGGGATGGAACACGACGTGTATGGCCCGGCCACGGCATCCCCGAGCCAGGTGAGATCATCTCTGGAGCAGGCGGATTCCGTGTCGATCGCCGCAGCGAGCGAGCCGGATCTGGCGCGGGTGACGGTCACCGCGACGCTGCGCCCGGGTCAGCGGCTTCGACTCATCAAGTACGTCGCCTACGGCTGGTCGGCGGTCCGTTCGCAACCGGCGGTCGCCGATCAGATTGCCGCGGCTCTCACGGTGGCCAGGCAGAGCGGGTGGCCCGGGCTGGTGGCAGAGCAGCGCGACTACCTCGACGAGTTCTGGGCCGGCGCCGACGTGGTCCTCGATGGCGACCCGCGGGTGCAGCAGGCAGTGCGATTCTCGTTGTTCCACCTGTTGCAGGCCGGAGCGCGGGCAGAGGGGCGGGCGATCCCGGCCAAGGGCCTGACCGGCCCCGGTTACGACGGCCACGCGTTCTGGGACACCGAGTCGTTCGCGCTACAGGTTCTCACCTACACCGCTCCACAGGCCGCTGGTGACGCGCTGCGGTGGCGGCACTCGATCCTGCCCCAGGCCCGCGATCGCGCGGCCCAGCTCGGGTTGGCCGGGGCCGTCTTTCCGTGGCGCACGATCGCAGGGCACGAATGCTCGGGATACTGGCCGGCCGGGACAGCCGCCTTCCACGTGGGCGCCGACATCGCCGACGCGGTGGTGCGCTACCTCAACGTCACCGGTGACACATCGTTCGAGCGTGACATCGGTCTGGAGCTGCTGGCCGAGACGGCGCGGCTGTGGTGCTCGCTGGGACACTACGACGCGCAGCGCGGGTTCCGTATCGACGGGGTGACCGGCCCCGACGAGTACTCGGCCGTAGCCGACAACAACGTGTACACCAACCTCATGGCGCAGCACAATCTCCTCTCCGCGGCCGACGCCGCCGGTCGGCATCCCGACCGGGCTCGCCACCTCGGCATCGACGCCGAGGAAGCTGCGGCGTGGCGTGCCGCGGCACGGTCCATGGTCATCCCCTACGACCACGACCTGGGCGTCCATCCCCAGGCCGAGGGGTTCACCAGCCACGAGATGTGGGACTTCGCCGCCACGACCGACGAGCACTACCCATTGCTGCTGCACGCGCCTTACTTCGACCTCTACCGCAAACAGGTCGTCAAACAGGCTGACCTGGTGCTCGCGATGCACCTGCGCGGTGAGGCCTTCACGCCGGCCCAGAAGGCCCGCAACTTCTGCTACTACGAAGCCCTAACCGTGCGCGACTCGTCTCTGTCGGCCTGCACCCAGGCGGTGCTGGCCGCCGAGACCGGCCACCTGGAGCTGGCCTACGACTACCTGACAGAAGCGGCCCTGATGGACCTGCACAACCTTGAGCTCAACACTCGCGACGGCCTGCACGTCGCGTCGCTGGCCGGTACGTGGATCGCGCTCGTCGCCGGGTTGGGCGGGCTGCGTGACCGAGACGGCATCCTGGCCTTCACGCCCCGGCTCCCGGCCGGCATCACCCGTCTGGTCTTCACTCTCTGCGTGCGCGCGCGTCGTCTCAGCGTCGAGATCACCCCGCGCACCACGACCTACCGTCTGCGCGAGGGCGACCCGCTGCGGCTGCTGCACGACGGCACGGCGTTGACGCTGACCGCTGCCGCACCGGTGACCCGGCCCGTCCACGAACCAGGGGACGGCCGGGAACCGACCCACGGAGCACCGACCCAGCCGCACGGCCGGGCTCCGGCCCGCCAGCGACCGCCCCGCTGACCCTCTCGAGCACCCGACCGCACCGACCGGCGCGCAGAGACGGCGGGCGCTAGCGACCACCCCTGCTGACCGGTCCGCGGGTCAGCCGAGCAGGCGACCTTCGTGCCGGGGACGAAGCCTCACACCCGGTGGTCGCATCCTCTGGCACCACCCGGATCGGACCGGCGGTTCCGCCGACAGGCGTTTCGATGCTCGCCGTCATCTTCTCGACCCGCTAGCTCGCCCCCCGACGGTCAGCGACGCGGCATCCTCCACCTCGACCTCGTAGCTGAACGTGGGAGTTCGCACCACGAAACCCGCCTGCCGCAGCCGGCCGACGACGTAGTCGACACTGGCGTCGTAGCCGGGGCTGTTCGGACGCTCGGCGTCCGGGGCCGCCCGGTTGCCACCGTTGCGGTCGGAGATCCGCTGCAGTGCGATCAGATGCCGGTTCGCGTCAGCTGCCGTCGTCTTCTTGACGAGCCGCAAGAGCAGCACGCCGGGAGGGGGTTCGCGGTCTCATACTGCCTCTTCGGGTAAAGGTCACATTGGTCACGACCTGTGAAGATGATCACTGTGGTGGACGCTGTCCATCGAGGTCCAGGGTGGGTCAGACGGGCTCGAGGGCGGTGTGCGGCCCGTCCGGTAGGACCACCACGATGGCCTGGCCCGGGCGTACCTCGCCGCCGCACGTCACGACGCCCATCACCCCTGCCTTGCGCACGACACGGGAACCGTCAAGGCGGTCGACTCCACCAGTCGCGGTCAGCGTCGGTTCCGCAGTCGACGGCACGCCATCGGCCCGCGCCACGACCACCTTGAGCAGACCCTTCTGGAAGTCGTCGATCTGTCGGCAGGGGTTGCGCAGGCCGGTCAAGCGCACCACCACCTCACCGAGGTGCAGCAGTGTGCCGACCGGAAGATCGAGCAGGGGCACGCCGTGAGTGGTGATGTTCTCGCCCAGGTCGCCCGGGCCGATCTGGTGGCCCCTCTCGGCCGCTTCCGCGAAGAGCTCGGCATGGATGAGATGGACCTGCCGCAGGTTCTGCTGGTTCGGGTCGCGGCGCACCCGTGAACGGTGCTGCACGAGCGTGCCGGCGTGGGCGTCACCGACCACGCCCAGGCTGGCCGCGAGGGTGATCGAGTCGCACGGCACCTTGCTGAAACGGTGCATGAGGTCGCGGCTGACGGAGAGGACGAGACCGGTCGGCATCCGTCGATCATCCCAGTCGTTACCGTCGGCGGGCGACCAGGACGGCCCCGGCCGCGTCGATCAGAGGCCCAGCTCGGTGAGGCCCTGGTGGTCGACGGGCCGCGGGCCCGGAGCGGGCCAGTGGTAGAGCCGCTCCGACTCCGAGATCTGCAGGTCGTTGATGCTGGCGTGCCGGAACTGACAGCGGCCCAGCTCGTCGAACTGCCAGTTCTCGTTGCCGTAGGAGCGGTACCAGAGACCATCCAGACCCATCGACTCCGACGCGAAGCGTACGGCGATGCGGTTGTCAACGAAGCCCCAGATCTCCTTGATCAGCCGGTAGTCCCGCTCCCGGTCCCACTTCTGGATCAGGAACGCGACGATCTCGTCCCTCCCCGTGACCCAGGTGGTGCGGTTGCGCCACCGGCTGTCTGGCGAGTAGGCGAGCGCCACGCGCTCGGGGTCCCTGGTGTTCCACAGGTCCTCGGCGGCCCGGACCTTCGCGATGGCGTCCTCACGCGTGAACGGCGGGACGACAGGGGTGGCGGCCATGACACATCTCCTTGCGCTGCAATGCCCCTGACCTCTCACGACCGTATCCCGAATGGTGGCCCGCGGTCACGGTCTCGCGAGGGCCCGCCACCTGAGCCTGCTGACCTCCCCGACCGGCTGCCCCCTAGAAGGAGCCCCACACATCGGCGATGAGCGAGGTGGTGCCATGCGACCCGTTGTAGAGGGCGACCTTCCCGCCCGCCCCGACCGGCACGATGACCAAATTCGGCACCGTCTGAGCCTTCACGAAGTTCAGGTTCGAGACCGTTGGGCGGGTGGCCCCCTCGCCGTACACCGTCAGGTACCCGGCGCTTGTGGGGTCGGTGACCGTCACGTTCAACACCACCGCGGAGACCCCGGATGCCGGAACCCCACCACGGCCGGTGACCTGAAGGTGCACCGTTCCCCCGGGGGCGACCGCGGCCTTGGCTGCACCGACTCCGCTGCGGGTGTCCAACAACCGCGACGGGTTGAGCGGCAGAAAACCGCCCGGCGCCGTGACCGTGGGGGTACCGGCGACGTAGTAGCCGGAGACGTCGGCGATGAGCTGGGCGGTGCCACGCGACCCGTTGTAGAGAGCAACCTTCCCGCCCGCCCCGACCGGCACGATGACCAGGTTCGCCACCGTCTGAGCCTTCACGAAGTTCAGGTTCGAAACCGTTGGGCGAGTGGCGCCCTCGGCGAACGCGGTCACGTACCCAGAGGCGGTCGGCGCGGTGGCCGTCACGTTCAACACCACCGCAGAGACCCCGGATGCCGGAACCCCACCACGACCGGTGACCTGAAGATGCACCGTTCCCCCGGGAGCGACCGCGGCCCTGGCCGCGCCGACCCCAATGCGGGTGTCCAACAACCGCGACGGGCTCAGCGGTCCGAGGGCTCCCGCCACCATCGGGCTGTTGACGATCGCGTAGCCGGAGACGTCGGCGATGAGGTGGGCGGTGCCACGCGACCCGTTGTAGAGAGCAACCTTCCCGCCCGCCCCGACGGGCACGATGACCAGGTTCGCCACCGTCTGAGCCTTCACGAAGTTGAGGTTCGAAACCGTTGGGCGAGTGGCCCCCTCGCCATACGCGGTCACGTACCCCGAGGCAGTGGGCGCGGTGGCCGTCACGTTCAACACCACCGCAGAGACCCCGGATGCCGGAACCCCACCACGACCGGTGACCTGAAGATGCACCGTTCCCCCGGGAGCGACCGCGGCCTTGGCTGCACCGACTCCGCTGCGGGTGTCCAACAACCGCGACGGGCTCAGCGGCAGGAAGCCACCCGGCGCCGTGACGTCGAGCTGGTTGCGGTCGACGTCCAACGTCTGCCCACCGTAGGACTCCGCCGCTCCGCCGCGGTACTGCTTGATGCGGCGGTGCACCCAGTACGTGTCGGGAATCGCGGCATCCGACACTGTGGCGAGGCCGTCGTAGCGCGCGAACCACAGGTAGTCGGGACGCACGTAGGCCGTGGAGTTGTAGGCCGCCACCTGGTCGCGGACACCAGACCCGAGGCTGCTGTAGAAGCCGGAGAAGAAACCGAGGGCGTGCAGCCGTTGCGTCCAATGGCTTTGGAACGTCAGCACCGCGGTCGTGCACGCCGGGTCGGTGGTGCTGTACGCCTCGATGTCGTTGTAGATCGTGCTACCGGTCGACAGACCGAGCGCCCGCGCCCGCACGACAGCGTCGTTGGCTGCTGACGTTCCCAAAGAGGCGGCGTTCGTCGCGGAGAACCGGATCGGTTTGGTCGAGGTCGTGCAGTAGGGCTGCGGGCCGAGGTAGATCGGGAGCAGATGCCACCCTGCGGACTGCTGGGTGCTCACCCACTGCGGCGTCAGGTTGGCCTGCACCGTGTCGTAACGGTTGTCGCCACCGATGTAGATGCCGACGGCACGGTACGGCGAACTGGCCCGCCAGGCGGTCATCAACGATTGGGCGGGCGCGGTGTAGTGGTCGAACCCTCCACCGGCATAGCTGCCGGGCGAAAGGCTGCTCGCCGCGGCCGCGGTACCGGCAGCTGAGCTGGCGAGAGTCGCGACCGCCAGAAGGCCGGCCATCGTCGATGCCAGCCACGCTCGACGCCTGGAACCGGTTCGGACCCATCGTTCAACCTTCATGGCCACTCCACTTTCGCCGCCCTGACGCGCCCAGGTAGTGCCTGCAGTGCACCACCGAAGCCGCTGTCGGCACAAGCGAGGCGACGGCGGTCGGCGCTAGTCGCCCGCGGCGTACTTGGCGCGCTTGACCACCTTCGGGTCAGGGGCGAACACGACCTCGGGGTCTCTACCCTCGTAGTCGAACTGGTTCAGGAAGGCGCGCAGGGCGTTGACGCGGGCCCGCTTCTTGTCGTTGCTCTTCACGGTCATCCACGGCGCGTACCGCTTGTCGGTGCGCTCGAACATCGCCTCCTTGGCCGCCGTGTAGGCCTCCCACCGGTCGAGGCTCTCCAGGTCCATCGGTGAGAGCTTCCAGCGCCTGACGGGATCGATCTGGCGGATGGCGAACCGCGTGCGCTGCTCGTCCTGGGTCACCGAGAACCACAGCTTCGTCACCGTCGTGCCTGACTCGACGAGCATCCGCTCGAAGATCGGCGCCTGGCCCGTGAAGACCTCGTACTCCTCGTCGGTGCAGAAGCCCATCACCCGCTCCACCCCGCTGCGGTTGTACCAGGACCGGTCGAACATGACGATCTCGCCGGAGGTGGGGAGGTGGTCGACGTAGCGCTGGAAGTACCACTGCCCGCTCTCCGTCGAGGTCGGCTTGGTCAGGGCCACGACGCGAGCAGCACGGGGGTTGAGGTGCTCCATGAACCGCTTGATCGCCCCGCCCTTGCCTGCGGCGTCGCGGCCCTCGAAGATGACCACGTGCTTGGCGCCGGTGTCCATCGACCAGTACTGAAACTTCAGCAGCTCGATCTGTAGCAGGTACTTCTCGACCTCGTAGCTGTTGCGCGACATCAGCTCGTCGTAGGGGTACTGGTCGCGCCACGTCTCGACGGCCTTGCCGTCGGG
The DNA here is from genome assembly GCF_001758225.1 of Humibacillus sp. DSM 29435. GTDB lineage: Bacteria > Actinomycetota > Actinomycetes > Actinomycetales > Dermatophilaceae > DSM-29435. The sequence goes on from NZ_MAST01000002.1 coordinate 16,453, forward strand.
AGCGATGAGGATGGGGTCATCGCCGTGATCGTCACGCACGGTGTACCCCTCGACGCGCAGCTGATCGATGTAGGCACGCAGGTTCATCTTCTGGGGCATGGCCCCATCCCATCGTGTCGGCGTGGTTTGTGCCAGCGATTGACCAGGTTCACAACAGACTTCATGCCTCTGCTGCCGGTCGCGCTCGCGACCGACGCTGCAGCCCTAGGCCGGCGGAGACTCACGGTGCTGCGCGGCGATCGGGTAGCCCTGCGGCCGATCAGCGCCCGACGAACGCAGCTCGTGCACTGCCATGGCCGTCGCGTTCGCCTCCGTCTGCTCTGCACTGTGCTGGTCGAGCATCTCCGCGGGCACGAGGGCGACCAGCGGCTTGCCGTGTCGGGTCAAGACGATGCGTTCCTTGCCGAACCCGACCCGGTTGACCAGCTCAGAGAACTGCGACCTCGCCTCGGTCACCGGGATCTCTTCATTCATGCCCCTAGCGTACGCTCTGTTGAATTCGTACAGAACGTACGTTACGAAAGGTGGAAGATGGATGCCGCCCAGCACGAACCGGCCGACGCAGTGCCCCTGAGCCACAACGCTGACTTCATCCGACTCTGGACCGGCGGGACGGCATCCGGGCTGGGCGCCACCATGACGAGCCTGGCCTACCCCCTACTCGCCCTGAGTGTCACCACCTCAACGGGTCTGGCCGGCCTGCTCGGCGTCGTCGCCCTCACCGCCGGAACCGTGACCCGTCTCCCCGCCGGCGCCCTCATCGACCGGGCTCCGCTGCGACCGGTGTTGGTCGGGGCCGACCTCGTGCGGATCCTCACGACCTCGGCGCTGGTGGCCAGCGTGCTCACCGGTCACCTGACGCTGTGGCAGCTGCTCGTCGTAGCCGGGCTGAACGCGTCGGCCGGCGCCGTCAGTGACATCGCGCACTCGGTCGCCCTGCGCCACGTCGTCGCCGCGGCCCAGCTGCCCCGGGCGTTCGCCGCGAACGAAGGTCGAGGTCACGCGATCAGCCTGCTCGGCCAGCCGGTCGGTGGCCTGCTCTACGCAGTCACCCCCGCCCTGCCGCTGGTCGCCGACCTCGCCTCCTTCGGCGTCAGCGCCACCTTGTCCGCCGGCATCCGACGATCGCTGCGGCCCACCCCGAACGACGGCCCGCGGCCACCAGTTCGTCAGGATCTGCTGACCGGCCTTCGGATCCTCTGGGCGGAGCCGTTCCTGCGGTCCACCCTGCTCGCCGCCGCAGCTTTCCAGCTCGTGTTCGCCGCCACCGTCTTCGCGCTCATCGCCACCCTGACCAGTGCAGGACACTCTGCGACCAGCCTGGGTGCCCTGTTCGCCGTCGCCGCCGTGGGCGGCCTCCTCGGCGCCGTCGCGGCCCCGGCCCTTCAGGCGAACCTGTCACTCACCACGATCGTGGTGGTCATGGGCTGGACGGCCGTCGCGGCCTTCACCCTCATCGGATGGGTCCAGCAACCGTTGCTCGCAGGGGCGCTCCTCGGTTGTATCTACTTCACGGCCACCCCCGCCAACGCCGTGCTGATGGCCACTCAGACGAACCGCACCCCCGCCCATCGACAAGGACGCGTCATGGCTGCTGCCCTGTTGATCGTCGGCCTGGCCGCACCCCTCGGCCCGCCCAGCAGCGGCATCCTTCTCGACGCTGCCGGCCCCCGCACCACGTTCGGCATCCTCGCCGCCCTCACCGCGGTCGTCACCATCGCGGTGCACCTCAACCAGCCGATGCGTACGGTCGGCGGCATCGACGGGTAGCGGCAGCGAGGCCAACTCCGTGCTGCTCGAGCACGACACTCTCGACGGGTGGGGTCACCCGGGTGCAGGCGGAGTGCGCCACCCGGCCCAACCCGGACTCCGAGTCAGGCAGTTGACCAGGTCTTGAGCCAGATGGCATGGGCCGAGTCGCGAAGCAACGCCAAGGTGGCGTCGCTCGGCGCCAGATCGGTGTGGGTGATGACGTAGCCGTACTCGCCTCGGGTGGAGAGCGTCTGACCGACGACGTTGGCACCGGAGTCGGCCAGCAGCTGGTTGATCGAGGCAAGCACCCCCGGCACGTTGTGGTGCAGGAAGGCCATCTGGAACGTCTCGGTGGTCGGCGGCGGAACAACCCCGGGAAGGTTGACCGACAGCGCCGTGGCCCCCGTGTTGACGAAGGCCCGGAACTTGCCAGCGACGAAGGAGCCGATCTCTCTTTGCGCCTCCTGGGTCGACCCGCCGACGTGCGGCGTGAGAATGACGTTGTCGAGGCCACGCAGGGGCGACTCGAACGAGTCACCTTGAGCCTTCGGCTCGCTCGGGAAAACGTCGATCGCCGCGCCAGACAGGTGGCCGGAGAGGATGTGCTCGCGTAGCGCCAGATCGTCGACAACCATGCCGCGCGATGCGTTGATGAACGCGGCGCCCTGCTTCATGACCGCGAACTGCTCGGCCCCGAACAGGCCTGCGTTACCGGGTCGCCCGTCGACGTGCAGGCTGACGATGTCGGCCTGCTCGAGCAGCTCGTCCAGCGACCCGACCGGGCGGGCGTTGCCGTGAGCGAGCCGGTCGGCGGTGTCGTAGAAGATGACGTGCAGGCCGATCGACTCGGCCACGTTCGACAGCTGCGTGCCGATGTTGCCGTAGCCGACGATGCCGAGGGTTCGGCCGCGCACCTCGTGGCTGCCGTTGGCCGACTTGTCCCAGATGCCGTCGTGCATGCGTTGGGTCTTCTCGGGCAGCCGGCGGGCCAGGGCGATCAGCTCGCACAGCACGATCTCGACCACGCTGCGGGTGTTGGAGAAGGGTGCGTTGAAGACGGCCACGCCGTGGACGGCGGCTGCGTCGAGGTCGACCTGGTTCGTGCCGATGCAGAAGCAGCCCACGCCCACGAGGTCCTCCCCCGCGGCCAGCACCCGTTCGGTGACCTTGGTGTTCGAACGGATGCCGAGGAGCCCCACCCCCGGCAGAGCGCCGATCAGCTCGTCCTCGCTCATCGAGGCGGTTCGGACGTCAACCTCCCAGCCGATGGCGCGCAGCACCTCGGCGGCGACCGGGTGGATGTTCTCCAGCAGTAAGACCTTCACTCGCGGGACCGTATCGCACCAACACGAGAGGTGCTGATCCGGATGCCGGCTCGCCTACCCATCCCCCACCCACGGTGCACGACAGCGCCGAACGTTCGAAGGCGTGTCGTTCTCGACGTGCGGAGAACTGGACGCGACCGGGCCGTCGTCGTAAGTTCCTGACGACCCCTCAAGGTCCCAGTCGCCCGCATGCTCCAGCGTCTACCCTCTCCCCTCGATCGAAAGACCCCTGTGCCGGCTCAGCGCGTCACCATCTATCAGGTCGCCGAGCGAGCCGGCGTGAGCATTTCGACGGTCTCGAACGCGCTCAACAAGCCTGACCGGGTCAGTGACTCGACCCGCCAGAAGGTCCTGTCGGCCGCAGACGAACTCGGTTTCGTGCCAAGCGCGGAGGCCGTCGGGCACGCACGTCGTGGCAGTGGACGCATCGGGGTGATGGCGCCCTTCACGAGCTACAGCTCGTATCTTCGTCGGCTGTCCGGCGTCTTGGGTGCGGCTGCGGCGGCGGACGTCGACGTCGTCGTCTTTGATCACGAGTCGGCGGCCCAGTCCACTTCGCCTGTGCTGGCGAGCCTCCCGGTACACGGACGACTGGACGGCCTGATCGTGATGGGTCTGGAAATCGAAAGCAGTATCGCCGACCGGTTGCACCGGCGAGGGTTGCCGACGGTGGTTGTCGATGCGGCGAGCGACCTCTTCTGCCGCGTGGGCGTCGATGATGTCGACAGTGGCCGCCTGCCCGGTGCGCATCTCGTCGGGGGCGGACACCGACGCTTCGGCTATCTGATGGAGGAGCAGCTGGCCCCGTATGAGTCCCAAGCCGTCAAGCGACTGGCGGGCTTTCGTGAGGCCGTGACCTCCTTCCTCGAGCAGGAGCTGGTCGTGATGAGCTGCCGCAACTCGATCCCGGCCGCCCGTTCCGCTGCGCGGGAGATGCTGTCGTCTCCGCAACGACCCACCGCGATCATGGCCCATCACGACCAGCTTGCCATCGGGGTTCTGCTGGCGTGCCGAGACCTCGGCTTGAGCGTGCCGGGCGAGGTCGCCGTCGTCGGCTGCGACGACGGGGAGGCCGCCATAGCCGCCGATCTGACGACGGTCCACCAACCTTTCGAGGAGTCTGGCCAGGTGGCCTTCGCCGTGCTTCGCGCTCAGCGAGAAGGATCGCTGCGGTCGACCGTCGAGCTCGAGCTGCGTCTCAGCCAGCGCTCGACCACCTGAACTCGGGCCGCGAAAGAGCCGGTTGGCTGCGGCATCCGTAAAAGTGCTTTTGTGAAATCACTTGACAAGACTCTGTTGTCGGGGTTGGCTTCCCAGGAATGTGGCGTTGCGTCCTGACCGAAACGGGAGTGTGTGCAGTGGTGGTCCTCGACGACGAGGTGCGCGAGTTTCTCGCGGCCGCTGAAGGTGTCACGACCGGCGGTGATCCCGCTCAGCAGCGGCAGTCCATCCTGCGCCTGTCCGACCGACTCTTCGCCCGGTTCGGTGAGTCGGGGCCCGAGGTTGCCAGCGTCACCGACCACTGGGTGACACACGATGGTGGTCGGTGCCGGGTGCGGGTCTACCGCCCGGACGTGCCCGGCGCGCTCCCCGTGCACCTCTTCATCCATGGGGGTGCCTACTGGCTCGGATCGACGGACGAGAGCGTCAACGACGCAACCTGCCGCGAGCGAGCCGTCGGCGCCGGCTGTGTGGTCGTGTCCGTGGACTACAGTCTGGCTCCCGAGCATCCCTTCCCCGCGGCGCTCGCGGACTGCTACGCCGCCCTGGTCTGGTCACAGACGAACGCCGACGCTCTCGGCATCGACGCCGACCGGATCACGGTGGGCGGGATCTCGGCCGGAGGCACTCTCGCCGCGGCGGTTGCCCTCGCGGCCCGGGTGCGGAACGGGCCCGCTCTGCTGCTTCAGCTGCTCGAGGTTCCCCTGCTCGACCTTTCTCTCGAGACGATGCGACGTTCCGGGGTCGGCGACGACTTCGGCATCAACGAGGCCGACCTCGGCTGGAGTATCAAGCAGTACCTACCGATGACGAACATGCTGGAGGACCCGCTGGCCTCCCCCCTCTGCGCCGAAGACCTGGCCGGCCTGCCACCAGCCCTGGTGCTCACGGCAGAGCGGGATCCGCTTCGAGACGATGGCAGACGCTACGCCGAGCGCCTCGAACAGGCGGGCGTGCCGGTGAGGCTCGTTCAACAGCCGGGAGCCGTCCACGGTTCCCTGCAGCTGACCGCGACCTGGAAGCCCGCTCGTGCGTGGCGCCACGAGGTCGTTGCAGCCCTGCGCACCGCCAACGGCGAACACAGCCCCACGATGACGACCCACCACCAGCTCGACCCGGCACCGCGGTTCGAGCACAACCAAGGAGGCACCTGACATGTCGCACCACAGCTCACCTGCACGAGCGGCCCGGTTGTGGTCGACCGTGGCCGCAGCGGCCCTGGTCGGTGGCACGGTCATCAGTGGTTGCAGCGCTCCCGGCGCTGACCCTGCCGCCGCGCCCACGGCCGCAGCGGGACCCACCCAGGCGTCAGAGGTCACGTGTGGCACTGACCCGGTCACGATGAAGGGCTACTTCGAGACGGGGTTCCCGCTGCCGAAGAACCTCACCGACGAGTTCACCAAGCAGTTCCCGAACGTCAAGTGGGACGTGCGCGAGGACCAGTTCGCCGTCATCACCCAGAACGCGCCCCGCGTGCTGTCCGACGACCCCCCGGACCTCATGCGGCTCCCGCAGGTCTCCGAGCTCGTCAAGGACAAGCTGCTGCTCAACCTCGACAACTACGCGAAGGCCTTCGGCTGGGACGCTTGGCCCGCGTCGCAGCTGGCGCAGATGCGAGTGTCGGCCGACGGCACCCGTGGCACCGGCCCGCTCTACGCCAACGGCCTCAACTTCTCACTGACCGGGCTCTTCTACAACAAGGAGCTGGCGGCCAAGATCGGCATGACCTCCGCGCCGACCACCCTGGCCGAGCTCGACGCCGTGCTGGCCAAGGCGAAGGCCGCCGGCATCACGCCCATCGACCAGTTCAACGGCGGCGCAACCGGCGGCTTGGCCTTCCCGTTGCAGAACCTCATGGCGGCCTACGGCGAGACGGGTGCCATCAACGACTGGATCTTCCAGAAACCTGGCGCCACCATCGACACCCCGTCCAATCTGAAGGCCGCTCAACACCTGCAGAAGTGGATCACCAAGGGCTACTTCGCCGACGACATCAACTCGCAGGACTACGCCGCCATGATGAGCGCCTTCATCGGCGGCAAGGCGTTGTTCATCTTCGACGGTGACTGGGAGTCGGGCAACCTCGACAAGCAGATGGCGGGCAAGGCCGGGTTCTTCCTCATGCCGCCGTCACAGGCGGGGGGCAAGCAAGGAGCGATGTCAGCGCCCCTCACCTACGGCATCAGCGCGAAGTCTGCCCACCCGGACTGCGCCGCGTTCTTCCTCAACTGGGTGGCCACCAACCAGACCGCTCGCGAGATCACCGTCTCCGTAGGGGGGTCTCACCCCATGGGTCCGAGTGACGCCTACATGCCAGCGGTCAAGGCGGGGACGGTCACCGCCGCGACCCTGGAGGCGGGCGCCAAGGTGGGCAAGGACAACGGAGCCATGGACTTCATCGCGAACGCGACGGGTGCCATCTACGCCAAGAGCTGGACCCCGAACCTGCAGAAGCTCGTTGCCAGCAAGCAGACGCCCGAAGGGATGCTCACGTCGGTGCAGAAGGACTACGAAGCGCAGATCGCCAAGTGAGCTCAGTGACGCCCCCGTCGCGACGTGATGAGGACCTGACGTCGACGAGCGACCGGGCAGGTCAACCCAGACCTGCCCGGGGGCGTCGCTCGAAGGCTGCCTGGTCTGGGCTGCTCTTCGCAGTACCTGCCCTGCTGATGTACGCCATCTTCGTGCTGCGGCCGATGATCGTGTCAGTGCAGTACTCGTTCTACAAGTGGAACGGCATCGGCGCCTCGACATGGGTCGGGTTCGACAACTACCTGCGGGTCTTCACCGACCCCGACCTACTGGGCCCGATCGGAAACGCCTTCAAGCTCATCGTCTTTTTCAGCTTCGTGCCGGTCGTGCTCGGCCTCGCCATCGCAGCCACCACCCGTCAGATCGCAGAAAGCCGTCTCGCAAGCGTCGCCCGCACCGTCCTCTTTCTTCCCCAGGTCATCCCCCTTGTGGCGGCCGGCATCATCTGGACATGGCTGCTGTCCTCAACCGGGCTCGTCAACCAGGTCATGGACGCCGTTGGCCTGAACAGCCTGACTCGAGCCTGGCTGGGCGACTTCTCAACGGCCCTCCCCGCCGTCGGTGTGATCGGGGCCTGGGTGTTGCTCGGGCTGTGCACGCTTCTACTCCTGGCGGGTATCAGCCACATCGACCCGGCGCTCTATGAGGCGGCCCGACTCGACGGCGCCGGCCCCTGGCGGGAGTTCCTCTCCATCACCCTGCCCTCACTGCGGCAGGAGATCGGCGTCTGCGTCACGGTGACCGTCATCGCCGCCCTTGCGAGCTTCGACATCGTCTACATCTCGACCCAGGGCGGCCCAGGCAACTCGAGCATGGTGCCGGGCCTGGAGATCTACTACCAGGCTTTCACCGAGCGACAGGTCGGGGCCGCATCCGCGTTGGGCGTCGTGCTCATGCTGCTCGTGCTGCTCGTCGTGCTGCCGATCCAGTGGGTCACGAAGGAGCGCGACTGATGATCGTTCGTCAGCGTGAAACCATCACAGCCAAAGTGCTGCTCATCCTCCTCATGCTCATCACGGTTCTGCCGTTCGTCAGCCTCTTCGTGACGGCGTTGCACCCCTCCGGCACCTACCCGCAAGGCATCTCGTGGCCGAGTCAGCCGCAGTGGAGCAACTTCGCGGATGCCTTCACTGCGGCCAACATGCTCCAGCTGCTGAAGTCGAGCAGCCTGATCGTGCTCGGCGTGGTGCCCGCCTCAGTCGTGTTCGGCACGATGGCCGGCTTCGCCTTCGGTCACCTGCGCGTCAAGGGTCACCGTTGGCTGTTTCTGCTCTTCGTGCTCGGGCTGACGCTGCCCTTCGAGGGGATCCTCACCCCGCTCTACTTCCAGGTGCGAGACATGGGCCTGCTGAACACCCGATGGGCGATCATCCTGCCGCTCATCGGGCTCTTCATGCCGTTCGCGGTTCTGTGGATGCGAGCCCACTTCGTCAACGTGCCTGAGGAGCTGTCGGAGGCGGCGCGCGTTGATGGGGCGTCGACCTGGCAGCTGTTCTGGCACGTTCACGTTCCGATCGCGAGACCAGCGCTCTCGTCCCTCGGAATCCTGCTCTTCCTGTGGACGTGGAACCAGTTTCTGCTGGCCATCGTGCTCGTTGATGACCCGGGAAAGCGGACGATGGCTGGGGCCCTGGGGTCGTTCCAGGGCCAGTTCGGCACGAACATCCCCCTGCTGTGCGCCGGGTCGCTGCTCATCATGGCTCCGACTCTGATCGTGTTCCTCATCTTCCAGCGGCAGTTCGTCACGGCGCTGCTGGCCGGGTCGGTCAAGGGCTAGCCATCGCTCACGACAAAAGCACTGGCACTGGCTGTCGCGAGGGGTGCAACGAGGGGTATCGGATGCGGGCCCCGGGAGGTGATCGCACGCGGCTACAACCGGGTACTCCGCCAGTCACTCGGAGTCGGTGCACCAGGGACGCATCGCGGCCCGTCACCACCGCCCAGGAAATGCGCCTGCTTGCGCTGGTGGCCACCACCGTCTTGCCCGCCGCCGCCACCGTGAAACGAGCTCCGACGCCTGACGCGTCCCGAGTACTCTCAAGCCTGCCGACCGGGGGTGCGCCCCGGCCTGCTGCATCCACCTTCTTGCACTAGTTTCGAGGTCGCCGAGTGCCCGTCCTGCTCTTGATCGGGGCCGGACACGCCCACCTGTACGTCGTCAAGCACGCCGCCGACCTCGCGGCCGCCGGCTATCGGGTGCTCCTGCTCGCTCCGCGCTTCTTCGACTACAGCGGTGTCGCGTCGGCGACGGCCGCTGGTGAGATGTCCAGCTCCGCCGGGCGGATCGATGTGCGGTCGCTGGCCAGCACCTCGTCCGTGGAGTTTCACGAGGGCACACTGGAGTCTCTCGATCCGCAGGCACGGATCGCGGTCACGTCACGCGGTGACCGGTTGTCCTACGATGTGCTCTCGCTCAACATCGGCAGTGTGGTGGCACCGGCCGGCATGAACGTTCATCCGACAGTCGTGCGGGTGAAACCGTTGAGCGGACTCGCTGATCTGGATGCCCGGCTGCGTGCTTCAGAGCAGCAAGGTGTCACCGTCACGGTCGTAGGTGGCGGCGCCTCCGGCCTGGAGCTGGCGGCCCACCTTTCGGTGAGATCGGGCGTTGCGAACGTCCGGTTGGTGGAGTCCGGGGCCGTCATCGGGGCGGGCCTGCCGGCAGGCGCACGCAGGCGGATCGGGCGGCTCCTGGCAAGACGCGGGGTGGCCGTCCGCACCGGCTGTGTGGTGCGCGACCTCGGCGAGCGATCGCTGGTCTGCGACGACGGAACTGAGATGACGTACGACGTCGCCGTGCTCGCCACCGGGCTGACGGCTCCGCCGTTGCTCGCGCAGCTCGGCGTCGGGGACGAGCGCGGGGTGCCGGTGCGGGCCACTCTGCAGATGGTGGATAGAGACGACATCTACTCCGTGGGCGACTGTGCTCTGTTCCTCCCCGGTCCCCTGCCCCGTGTCGGTGTGCATGGGGTGCGGCAGGGGCCGGTGCTACAGCGCAGCCTGCTCGCGCGGCTTCGCGGAGAGCCGTTACCGGTGTACGAGCCGCAGCGCCGCGCACTGTCGATTCTCGACCTCGGGAATGGCGTGGGCCTGGCTGTACGGGGGCGCTGGTGGTGGTACGGCGCCGGATCGTTGCGCCTCAAGCGGTATATCGATCAACGGTGGCTGAAGATCTATCAGCAGTGAGGCTCGCCGTCCCGGCCTGGCAGGCGAGATCCACCGACACCATTTCTCACGCGGGCACGGTGCCCTCGCCGTGTTCTGACTCCGCTCACGGATACACCGTCTCAGGAGGGCACGTCCGCCGTGACGGCCCTACCGCCGCATCCGTTCTTCAGATCCTGGCCCTCGACGGTCACCTCGGAGATGTCGCTGGGGATCTACAGTCCCGACCGGTGTCTCGCTCGTTGCGGTCTATAACGTGACAGCTGTGTCTCGACAGCAACTGTCGAGATGCGGGCCAAGACTGCACAACCCTGAGCGTGGAACCTTGCCCGGAAGGGCCGTCTGAAACCGGCTGCGCAAAGTAGCTCGGCCCACGCACTACCAGTGTTATGGGCGGCCAAGGGGTGGAGCGGACCCTGAGTCAGCCCGCGTCTTTCGCGGCGGAATGGGGCACGTCGCCGAACCGATGCCCGCATATCAGACGCTAGAGATCAGCGCGATCGCTTTCGCCATTGAAGCCCAGGAGGCAGGCCCCATAAGGCCAAATCCGAGATCGCCCCATCCAGTCCCCCATGAGTTCTGGACCAGCACCACAATGTCGCCGGGGCTGAGCAAAGGGTCCGCGGAGGCGGATACCTGGGCTGCTCCGACAACCACGACGGCATGAAACCCTAGAGCCTTTCCTCCCATCGTGAGGATCTCGGTTCCGAGCCGGTGAAACTCCGGCGTAGTCTGGATGATCGCGATCGGACACGAGCCAGCGGCGAGCATGGGCAGAAGATCGCGTGGAGCGGGGGCCGCGCACGCCACCACCGCGGCCCTCGGCAGTGCTGAACCGAGTGGGCCCGGAGGGATCGGCGAACACACGTCTTCGTGAATCGTCGGGTCGTATGGCCAGTCGGATTCGGCGGCGTGCCCATGGTCGCGAAGAGCGTCTCGGACCGAGCCCAGGTTACCGGCCCCTCCGGGCTCCCGCCGACTGAGATAATGGAGGTGCTCCGCGGATCTTGCTGACCCGCAAAGGGACGTATGCACCGTGGTCGACGCGCACGACAAGCATGTAGGTCGGGGCCCTTGGTCCATGACAGGCTGCATTGTGCCTCGCATGTCATGGAGCCACGTGAGGTTCGTTGACGTCATGCGGTGATAGCCCTGTCAGCCCAGTCCTCGGGGGTCGGCGCGAAGAGACCTTGGCCAGCCAATTGTCGGGTCCGGACCTCGAGTTGTAGGTCGAACTGCGCCAAGATGGTGGATGGTTCCCAAGGGCGAGCGAGATCCATCTGGACGCGAAACGATCCGGTGTCCGTCGGGACGAAGATGAGCTGCCGCCGGTCACTGGCACCTCCTGTGTCCAGTGACCAGACGTCATCCGATGGCGGTGCCGAGGGGACGTGTTCATCTTCGACCAGAACGATGTCAGGGTTCAGATCCGCCTGAGCTACGTTGTGGGGCCCGAACAGGCTGGGAATTGCGGGTGAGTTAACAAGCCAGCCTGCGCCGGTGCTGGTGTCCTCGGACAGGTCGACGCGAACCTCATCCCCGACCCGGCACAGGACGCTGAGACCTGAGTTCTCGGAGCCGAGGAGCCATACGTCTGCTCGGGCGTCAGTGACCCGGTCATCTCCACGCAGATCGTTCTTTGCGGCGAGCGCCCCCGCCTTTCGGAAGCGGCGGACGTCGTCGTACGACAAAATGCCCTTTCCGAACAAGCGCCAGAGGCCAGCGGAGAAGCTCACTCCGAGTTGGCGGCTGAAGAGATAGGCGTCGGCGGCGGCAACTCGCCTCGAGTCTTGGACGGCTGGCAGCGCCTTGATGGCCCGGTTCACGAGCGGCTCCGGCATCAGGAGGGTCGACGCAAAAGCCTGCGCGGCCACCTCTTTGTCCGCGTTGGGATCGAAGCGCTCCACGTCGTGCTCATCGTCTGCGGACCCGTCGTGCCCCAGAACATGATGTGCGATCTCATGGGCGAGCGTGAAGCGTTGAAGGCTTTCGGGTACCCGGCTGTTGATCACAACGCCGCACACCTCCTCGGTTCGGACGTAAAAGCCGAGCAGGTGGTCGAGCGGTTGCATCATGAGGACGAGGCCAAGTTCACGCACGATCGCAAGCACGTCGACAGGTGCGTTGTAGGGGGTCTGTCGCCTCGAATGGAGCCGAGACGCCTCCATCGAGGCTCTCGACTGCAGGAGCTGGTTCTTGGTGGGCACAGGTGATCAGGAGCCTTTCTGCGTTGCTCCGACGCCGTTGAGGAATTCGACGAATCGCAGGACTTGATCCTTGTCGTGATCTGACAGGGTTTTAGTGGCCCGGAACAGGCGTATCGCCTTCTCGTCCACGGCGGGGTCTGCGCCTAGCAGGCGGTCGGGTGTAGTGCCGTACAGGCGAGCAAGCTTGGCCAATTCGGCACTACTGACCTTTCGGCGACCTGTCTCGAAAGCGCTGACAGCAGCCCGTGGCAGGTCGAGCGCCGCGGCGACCTGATCTTGACTCATGCCCAAATAGTCACGCTCTTCGCGAAGTCGGAGTGCGAGGTCGCGCTCTATATCGTCTCGATCTTCGGGGCTGTTGCGCTGATCCATGATTACCTTCTTATGTCGCTCGGATATTGTGTTCGACGACCGCGAGCGCTATCGCGATCGCCCAATTTCCCTCGTGACTCGCGGACACGCTCCAATCCCACTCCGACGCTCCGTCCGGCCAGATCGCACCTTCCGCCGGCCGGACCGAGATACGTCCATTCGGGGAAGTCGCAACCGCAACGTCCAACGGACGGAGGCCCCTACGGAACCCGGTGCCAATTGCCTTCGCCACGGCTTCCTTGACGGCCCACCGCGTTGCGAGCCGGTCGACTCGGCCGCGCGTGTCTGCAACCTCTTGGGGCGAAAACAGGCGGTCAATGAAGACCGACCCGATGTCTGCATCGATCTGACGCTTGAGCATGGCGACGTCTACGAGATCAATGCCGATCTGGTGATGCGCGTCCTGGCGTAGTTCGGCTCTTGCGGCGCGGGCGAGGCGCACGATCGTGGTCTCTTCCGGGGTGGGCGCCGCGTCGCTCATGCGATCCTCGGCAGTCCTAGGTCCGACCATGTTGAACCGAAAGGGCGGCTGTGCCACTCGAGGTCGCTGACGCCACCGGTCGAACCATTCGTTGCTGGGTTCAGCAAGGAGGCGACGGAACCGCGGGCACTCTGCTCGATCTCAGCGTGCGAAGCGACCATCATCAGTTCACCAACCTCCAGGTCCTTCTTGGACTCCGCGACTAGGAAACGCATGAGACGCGCGAGGCCGACAAGGTTGCCGTAAGCGCGGGAGATGTATGTCTGATGGCGATAGAGCGCCACCATCGAAAGCCTCCCGTGCGAGAGGTTGAGGCTTAGATGGGACATGCACTGACCACCTCTGGCCGCGTTGTCATACCCTGCCACGTACGTCGATGCGGTTCCGACGGTCAGTGCCGCATCAGGCGCAGGGAGGCTCATCTCGACCTCATACCTATCGGCCCAGTTTGTGTCATCGTTGAGGTAGCCGACTAGGCGGCTCAGCTGATTGACGTCATTGCCGCCATAGGTGGGATATCGGAGAAGGCGGCCAATGTAGGTCCCAGCCTTGGGTCCCCACGACGTGACGGTTCCGTTTCGGCCTGACTGGCCAGCCAGAGCGGCCGCATAGAAGTTCTCCGGCTTGCCCACCCGGTACAGCGAGATTGGAAAGATGGTGTTGGCCACGGTATGAACGCTCTTGTTGAAGTCGTTGGGCCGTTCAGTGCGGAGTTCCGCCACCTTGCGATCCAGCGCCTGCCGAACCCCAACGATCTCCTGGTCCGGATGTTCGACAGTGACCGAGAAGTTCACTGCGCTTGAAGCGGCCTGGTTGTGCAATGCCTCGAGCGCGGCGAGCCACGCGCTCGAGATGTTCGAGCCTGAGACGTGCGTACTCACTGGACCCCTTTCAACGCTACATCAATCAATGAGCCAAGGCTCGCGTATTGCTCAGGCCCGAGGTCGGCCGGCGCAGGTAGGTTGATGCCCGTCAAGATCTCGATCTTGACGAGAAGGAACTCAGCCGTCTTGCTGTCGAGCTCGAGCATGTACTCGTCAGGATTCGCGGCTAGTGCCTCATCCACCTCGTCGCCAAGCGCGAGATCACCACGAAGCGTCTCAAGCATCCACCCTCTGATGTCGTCTCGATCTGGCATCTCCACCCCCTCGATGTCTCAACTTCCGTCAGGGTATCGCAAACCTGCTTGAAAATCGAGCATCGTGTCGTAGGCTGCACGATCACGACCCGATCCGCCACCGAAAGTGCAAGGGACCTATGGACATCAACGACTACCAAGAGAGTGCACGGGCGAGCGACGTCCTGCCCGCTGACGATCTCGCGCTGCCGATGCTCGGCCTTGCCGGCGAGGTCGGCAATCTCGCCGCCGAGTTGAAGAAGCGGGAGCGCGATCAAGCTGGCTACGTCGGGTTCCAAGCCGAGGTCCGGGAAGAGCTCGGCGACCTCATTTGGTATGCGGCCGCGCTGGCTCGACGGTGCGATGTCGAGTTGGGACAGGTGCTGTCCGAGAACCTAGCGAAGGTCCGGGAGCGCTACGACCGTTTCCCGAGCCCACCGCCGCACCGGCTGTTCGACGAAGCATTCGCGACACATGAGCAACTGCCGCGGCAGGTTTATATCACGTTCGTCGAAACAACCGAGTCGGACCGCGGTGCCGAACCGGTTCCTGTCGTACGGATCTACCGCGGCGGCAGCAAGATCGGTGACCCGCTAGACGACAACAGCGACGACAACGACGACTATCGCTTCCACGACGTCATCCATCTCGCTCACATGGCGGTACTCGGTTGGTCGCCAACCCTTCGGGGATTGCTTGATGTCAAGCGCCGAAGCACGCCCGATTTGAATCGAGTCGAGGATGGAGGTCGCGCGGTTGTCATTGAGGAGGGCCTTGCGGCCTACGTCTTCTCCGAAGCGGCGGAACACACCTTCTTCGCGTCGAGCGAACGCGTTCCTGCCGACATCATCAAGGCATGCCGCCGAATGACTGGACACCTTGAGGTATCGCAGCGCACCGCGGCGGACTGGGAGTACGCAATCCTGGCGGGCTACGAAATGTTCCGGTCTTTGCGGCAGCATCGAGGGGGAACGGTTCATGCCGACCTCCTGTCGCGAACACTGACGTTCACGCCGCCGTCACCTAACGTGGCCGTGGAGCGGCGGACTATCGCACTGAGGTCTGGCGCCGTCGTAGTCTTTGAGGGTCTCGACAAGGCCGGGAAGAGCACGCAACTCGACCTTCTGCAGGGCGCTGTCGATCCAACTTCCGCCACCTTCGCCCATATGCCGTCTGGCTTTGCGGAGTTCACCCGCAGGCTTTATCGGGTGCTTGAGACTAACCCCCCGACGACGGCGCTAGCCCGCCAGCTCGCACATCTATCCTGTCACAGCGAATCGATCGACGACCTCATCGGCGCCTCAGAGCGCGGCGCACTCGTACTCGATCGCTGGTGGTGGTCCACGCTCGCATACGGGTGGTACGCGAACCCGGATTCACTTGGGATCTCGCAAGAGGACTTCACGGCGCTCATTGACCAGATCTGGCAGCGAGTCGAGGCAGACGTGGTCTTCCTTTTCTTAACCGCGTACGCTGGTGACGAAAATAACGCACCCGGCGTGAAGGAGGGGTACGAGGCCATAGCTGCTGCGTCGGAGGTAGGCCAAGTGGTTTTTGTGCCTGCGATGTCGGAAGAGGAGACGCACAATTTCGTGGTCGCCGAGCTGGCCCGACGCGGATTGCTTATATTAGAAGAGGGCTAGTGCGGGAGTCTTTGGCGCGATGGTCGGATGAAGGTCCCATTTGGGCGGGAAGTGAGGCAGTTCCAACGGCCCCTTGGCCAAGAACTGCTGTTTGATCCGCATCCGGTTGCCGACGCCTCGATGTGTCGGGTGGGCGACTCGTGCGTACTTGTCGGTCTCGCAGAACAAGTTTTGGCAGTCTATGAGTTTCAATCGTCGGCCGAACAAGTCTCGGAAGTCCACTCCATAATGGCTGATCTGCTCTTCCTGTGTGTCAACCATCCAGCGAATCAGATCTGCCGCCGGGAGCCCACGCGAATCTGGGAGGCACTTCGCGAGGCCGCTCACGGCACCTGGCCCTGCAACGACGAAATCGTCCTCGTCAAAGTCGATGATCGGGGAGTAGTTCAGATCGATGGTCAACTGGTAGGCCAAGAATGGCCCGAGCGACGGGTAGGACGCGATGAGCTCGAAGACCTGCCTAAGGCTGCTGGCCTCGGTCAGGCGCTTTGGGAGGTGGCTGTTCATCATGTGCTCTGCAAGCGCAAGGTGATTGCGGTGCTTTCTCGCATGCCCAAACGGTGGCGGAGGCACGATGTATGCGGCCGAGTAGATGGTTCTGCCAGTCGCCATCTGCTTGTCGAGGATCTCGCCGTAGGTTGTCGGATCGAAGTCGTTCCAAGTGACCGGGCCCCTTGACTGCTCCAGGACTGACCATGTCTCAGGCTTGTTGAAGAACCTGAAGAGTAGCGTCCGAAGCACGACGTCCTCTGGGGTCTGAGGGCCCTCGTAGATGACCCGGATGAGGTCCTGGGAAACGCGATCGGCGGCGCGGTAGGCATTGGTGAAGCGGTACTGCGCGACGATCGGGTCGGTTGTCCACGGCGCCGGATCGCCTGACAGGCGTGCGTGATAAACGTGCTGCCGTTCGGCGGCGAGCCTCCAGTAGCTCTCAAGCACTTCTGAGGCGATGATCCGCCGCCCCGCCACTCTCCCTGACCACATCCCACCAATCATCTACTCACCACCTCCCAACCGACCAGGCACCCCCGCCGAACGGCGTCCGAGTACGCACCTTCGTACTTGCGTCCGCACCGTTTGCGCGGCTCCCGGATCCTGAGCCAAGCCTCGGCGCGCGGTTGCCGTGGCCCGGCTCGCGGAGAGGACCCCCGGGCGTCATCGGCACGCGTCTCGAGGACCGGCCGAAGACGCGACGCTGGTCCGCGCTGCCAGCCGGAAGTTGACTTCTTGGCACCGTCGGCCCGTCCTCCCTCACGCTTCTGATGTTCGTCCACACCGCGACTTGTGTCGTCCTCGACGCGCCGCTGGCAGCAGGCTGATCATCAATCCGGGCCGTCCGTACAAGCCTCCAGGCGGGTCTTCGTCACATGGCGAGATGTGAATCCGTCCAGGATGTGTCCGCCGACGGGCGTAGGCCTCGGGCCTGCAGCACTTCATAGCATTTGCAGCGAGATGCCTGCGGTGCGAATCACGGGCACTGCGCCCAATCTGGGCGGAGTGACGCACCTCATCGGCATGCTTCGAAAAGCCGGATCGTCGTCTTGCCCGGATCAGCCCGGGCAGGGTTGTGACGACCCCAAGGTCTCCGTCCTGGGCGTCCCGCGGCGGGCTGAACGGCGAGTCTGACCCACCACGCGATGCGAGGCTCCAAGAGCATGCCCCGCCGGCCATATCGAGAACAGTTTCATGTCACACGCGCGGACAGATCTCGACATCAACTGTCGAGAAGCAGCCAAGACTGCACGACCCTGAGCGTGACACCTTGCACAACGGGCCCGTCTGAAGCCGGCCGCGCAAAGTAGCTTGGCGCACGCACTATCTGCGGCCTGGTCGGAAGTCGGGGAACAGGCCGCTCATGCATGGCTATGCATGGATGCCCTCACCCGAGGAGCCGCGACGATCGCCGCCTGGGTCTGTCGTTCCACTTTGTTGAGGTCATGGACGTTGGACGATGGCAAGGCCCGCATGGGGATCGGTGACCGGAACGAGAACTGCGCGGTCGCCGTAGTCAGTCGTCGAAGCTGACGAATGCCATCAGAATGCCGGGGTCGAAGTCGCGAGCCTCACATCACCAGCCGTAGCCAGCGCATGTTGGTGTAGCGCCGCAGGAGCAGGCCGTCGAGTCCGAATCGACGCCCGGGGGCAGTGATGATGAAGAGGACCCCGAGGATGAGCAGAAGGTAGTTCTGTCCGATCGAGTCGGCGCCCCCGCCTGCTGCTGCTAGGAGATTCGCTAGTGCTGATAGGGCGGCTACGAGACCTCCGATCCTGGTGAGTAGGCCGAGTGGGAGAGAGATGCCGGCTGCCGCTTCCCGAGGAAGATGATCCACGCCCAGAAGCTGGCGTTGTCGTAGATGGTGGTCGCGACGAAGTGCCCGATCCGTGGGTAGAGGGAGTGGGCGGCGAATCCCGTCGGACCGCTGATGCGGGCCTTCAGGAAGGCTCCCGATAGGAAGTAGCCACCCACCTTTGAATCTGCGCCGAAGAAGGCGCCGTTTATCCAGGGCCATTAGGTCAGGATGCGTAGTGCGACCAGCGTGACCACCGCGCCCACGGGTCCGTTGTGGACGATGTTGTGTGCCCGGCGCTCAGCGGTGCCGTTACCTGCGGTCGTAGCGCCTGCCTTGAGATCAGTCATCTTAAGTGCTCCCTATTTCCAGAGCTGGGTTCGTCATCCCCAGATCACCTGGTTAATCCCTGGGCCCACCCACACCAGGATGATTGCGAGGCCCCCGAAAACCAGTCCGGCCACCAGGGGGCTGATGCTGACCTGAGATCGGCGTACCTGCGACCACGCGGCCGCCCCCCTCTGACGGCTACCCCACAACCGGTGGGGTGTCTCAGATAAGCCTGACCGAGAGGGGTCCGATCCGCAGCCTGACCGCCACCAGTTCTGTACAGGCACGAGAACAACTGTGAACACGTAGCCAGCATGAGCACCCGACGCTGGTCGAAATCGCGCGGCAGATGGACGATGAGCGCAGCGCCTGGGTCGACCTGTCAGCCGATGGCGCCGCAGACCCTGGCTGTCGTTCTCTGTCAAGGGCCAAGCTCAGGCTCCGCTGGTGGCCGCGAACATTGCCTCCGAGGTTGCGGCAGAACAGTGTTCGTCGGCCCTCGATCGTTGCCTCTCGCCTGCCCTAGTCGCGAAGTTCGAAGGACGTGCTAACGGTTCGGGCAGCGTGCAGCATCTGGGCGAGGAAATCCGCGACGGCCTCACGTTGCGCCGCATCGAAAGACGCGGCGACCAGATGTGCCGCCTCGGTGGCCGTGGCGTACGCGGCGCGGAGCTCCTCGAAACGAGGGGTCGCACGCAGGTGCGTCGACCGACCATCGTGAGGATCCTGCGACCGGTCGATCCAACCCTCGGCCTCCAGTCGGACGAGCATCCCCGTCAGGGTGGCCGCTCTCAATCCAGTACGGCGTCTGAGGTGCGTCGGGGTACATGGCCCGTCGCGGTCGATCACGTCGAGGAGGTCGAGGTCGCGGGGCTTCAATCCCGCCTGGTCCGCGATCCGATCATTCAGGATTGCCAACTCGATGCGAAGGCTCCGGATCAGGTCGTTCAGATCTGGGGCGGTCATCGGTTGGTGGTCGGCGCGACTGCTGAGTGCACGTGGGCCGCGGGGCCGAGTTCGGCGAGCATCGCCGCAGCGAGGTCGACGCGTGAGGTGTAGCCCTGCGTCGGATGGTCGGGATCGAGCCGATACTCGGAGGCCTCATCGCGATCGAACAGGCGGCCCGGGCGCATGATCGTCCACTCGATGTCATCGCAGGCGCGCAGGTACTCCTCCATTCTGCGCATGTCCGCGTACAACGTCCGGCCGAGGACTCCCCGAAGAAAGGGGAACAGGAGGTGGTCCGCGAACCAGTTCGTCGGCGGAGGCGGGTACGTGAGCCCCGAACTGACCACGACGAGCCGCCGCCCGCCGGCCCCGGCCCGCATTGCCTCGACCATCGCTCGGACACCAGCTGAATACACGGTGACCTCGCCACGCTGGTAGGCGGAGCCAAGCACGGACAACACGGCGTCAGCCCCGTCAATGGCGGCCGCTACCCCTGCACCGGATACCGCGTCGGCGCGAACTTGGACCAGCTGCGCACTGCCTGGCAGACCAAGCGGATCCGACCGGCGGCTGACCGCCCGCACCCGGTGCCCGGCCACCAGAGCGTCCCGGCAAATCAAGCGCCCCGTCGGTCCAGCGGCCCCGAAAACGACTACGTCCACCACACACCCCCATCTAGTACGGAATCCGTACTATACCTGTATGCGTGTTGCCCGCACCGGTCCCGGCTCGTCGAAGGCGTGCCAGAGGGAGATGGCGTGCTCAGTCGGTCGTCCACCGGGACGACCCGAAGGGAGGGGCGCCGATGGCCGCGCGACGCCTGGCGGATGACCCGGGTTCGGTGGCGAGCCGAGATACGCGAGAACTGATCCTGCAGACCCCTGTCTGATCAAGGGGGCGATGCCACAGGTGGACCCGCCCCAGCCTGGTCTTACGCGTCAGCCGGGCCTTGGGTGACCGCCGATTGACCTCGTGACGTGTCTGACCGACACCAGCGACTCGCGCGGTTATGGATCAATCTGGCCGGCTGGTGGAGCGTTGAAAGTGGGGCGGGCAACGGTGGGCCGACGGCGAAGTTCTGGGTCCCGGCATGGAACGCACGAACGACGTGCTGCCGCGGTTCCCGGACGTCAGTGTGCTGCAAGACACGCCGGCCGTTGGGTGGGTGCTCTTCCTCGGCGAGGACGTCCAGGACCTCGATGCCCCTGAAGCACCTCCCGGACGAGGCGTCGACTGAGGCGGCCGCTGAGGGACGCTGCGATATTGCTCGTAAGGTGAGAAATCTGTTCAGGCGCGGAAGGGTGGTCCCGGCAGATCCATCTTCGCCAGCTTGAGCGGAGCAATCACCGACAGGATCTCGAGCATCTGGCCGTCGACGACGGTGCATGCCATCACGGCACGAGGCTTGCCTCTGGTTGTCCCACACAATGATCCCTGGCTCACCGTTGACGAGGAAGCACCGCGCAATGACCTTGGCGCTTACTCCCTGCTGGACGACGCTGGCCACCTCGGTCGCACCCAGCCTGACAACCACCCCGTGCGCGGTGTGAGTACGCCAGCACACCTCAGGATCAAGGACCTGCAGGAGCACCTCGAAGTCCCCATGGCGAGCCGCGGCCGGGAAGGCATCAACCACCTCAGGCTGCTGTCTGGTGTTAGCGGGCTGCCGCGCATTGCTCGGAAGTCGGCGTGGCCGACCACTGCTTGGTGCGCATCGGGGCCAGCGGTTGGTTCGACTCCACGAGCACGTCGGAGAGGATCTGCCTCAAGCCGTACACGCACCCCGAGCGCCACCACGTAGTGGGTATCGGTTTCCTCCACCCCGACGATGATGCGTTCCGGCACGTCGGCCGATGGTTGTGGGTCAGTCTCGCGTTAGTTGTAGAAGCGCGGGTCCAAGACGGAGCGCGGCATTTGCTGCGGATTCGGGTGGGCGATCACGACGCGGATGCCATCAGGGTCGTGGCCTTCGACGAACGTCACACCGCCGGTGACGTGCCTGTCGACGTAACATTCGCAGTCTTTCAGTGCTTGAGCGAAATGCTCCAACGCCTCAGGGGTGTCGACTGCCCACGTGAGGTATTCGTGTCCGATCCCGCCCGTGGGGTGTTCCTCGCGGTCACCGCGCGCCATGAGGTACATCTGGAACCCCCCGGAGTCCAGGAGCAGGGCGGCATCTCGCTCACGAATCGCCAACTCGCAGGAAAACACATCGCGATAGAACTCTACGGACCGGTCAAGATCCGAGACGACAATGAACGTCGACGCGACTTTGATCTTGAACTCTGTCTCGCCTATGGCCGTCGCGGTGACGGCGTTCGTGCCGGTCACGGCGTCTGGCTCGCTCATCGTGTCTCCTCATGGTCGCCGTCTGAGGCGGATCTGTCCCTTGAAACTACCCCCCTGTGCCGCAACGGCGAGCCCGGAAGGTTCCGGAGGCCGGGACCGGCGGGTCGATAGACCACGGCACTAGAGGGGTGGCACTGGCGGTCATGGTCGGCTATGCGGCCGTCGCAGACATCGCCACAGGTCATCAAAGGACACTTCGAGAAGTACTACCGGAGGAAGTATTCGATCCGACGGATCACTCCGGAGCTGAATCTGAGCGGAGGCGTCGTCCCGCGGGCGAACGTGTCCCGGTACCTGCTCCCGCCGGCTGGACCATCTCGACGTCGACGGGCGGCCACGGCGCAGCCCGGGCAAGATCCGCGGATCGGCGATCGACCCCCCTTGACTCGGACCTCTCCTGCGGCCGCCGGATGGCCCTGTCACGCCTGCGGTTGTCCCTACGACGTGTTCCGGGCAGGTCGCCCGGGGAGGGCCTGCACTGGCACAGGTCCGGCCTTGGCCTGGTCGGCTTCGGCGGGCATGACAGGACCGGAATGGCAGGTGGAGCGTCGGCCGGGCTGCGAAGTAGCCGATTTCCGGTCAGGTGGCCACTGCCGACAGCCCGCGCCAACGTGAGCGAACGCAGCGCGAGAACGATGGGGTCGGTCGTCACCGCGCCAACGGGTTGATCTCCAGATTGCACCGCAGGTCCGACGAGACAGCGTGGCGCATCCGCCTGGCTGGGTATCGCAGATTACCCACCGAGTCATCGTGCTGGACCGTCCCGCCAGACGCCCCGGCGTCGAAGGAACCGTGATGACCACCAACCCCAACGCCACCATCAGCAAGCCGAGCGACAGCGGCCGGAGCATCCCACCCGCCGATGACATCCGCGGGCGAACCGTGCGAGACAAGGACGGTGCCCAACTGGGTAAGGTGCACGATCTGCTCATCGACGCCCAGGACCACCGCGTCCGGCTCCTGCTGGTCGAGCACGGCGGTTTCCTGGGCCTGGGCGCAACGGATTCGTTCATCGCGGTCGATGACATCACCACGATCACCGACACGGTCGTGAACATCAACCACACCCGTGAGCACGTCGCCTCTGCCCCTGCGTGCGACCCGGACCTCATCGACGAGCGGAGCTATCACGCGAGTATCTACGGACACTACGGCTCCATCCCGTACTGGGCCGCCGGGTATGACTACCCGGGCGACTACCTGGGGCGCACGTTCATGTTCATGTAGCTGCCGACGTCGTCGCCTGACCGACCCGCGTTATCCGGGCCGTCGGTCGACCTGCCGCTCAGGCATCCCTTTCGTGGAGAGTGTCGAACGCGAGGGCCCGCAGTTCTTCCTTAGCAACCTCTTACCGGCGGCGCTCAATCTGGGCCGGGCGCGTTCTGCGATGGTGCGGATCCCCTGCGGCCGTGCATGTGCGTCTCGCGATGCGCGTTAGCGACTTCGGTCGAACAGGTCGGTAGCCGCGCTGGCGCCGTCGCCCACCGGGTGGTTATCGCCGGTACTCGTTTCCACCATGATGAGGCATCCGATTCTCGTCGTAGTTGGTGTCGTCTTGGATGACACCAACTGCCCTTTCGACGGTTTCGTGGGGGTCAGCTCGCGTCGAGCCGCGTCTTCAGGCCGTCGAGCTCGGTGCGCAACGGTGGCGGCAGCCGGTCTCCGAAGATGTCGAACCACTCCTCGATCAGGGGTAGCTCGCGGCGCCATTCGTCGGGGTCGACCGCGAGGGCCTGCTCGATCTGACCGTCGCTGAAGCCGAGCCCGTCGACGTCGATCGCCCCAGGGGTCGGGATCAGCCCGATCGGGGTCGACCCGGCATCCGCCTCACCCTCGAGACGCTCCACGACCCACTTGAGCACGCGGCTGTTCTCGCCGAACCCGGGCCACAGGAAGCTCCCGTCGCTCTTGTCCCGGCGGAACCAGTTGACGCCGAAGATGCGGGGCAGCACGGCCGGGTCGTGAGCCTCACCCATCTCGAGCCAGTGGCCCAGGTAGTCGCCGGCGTGGTAGCCGATGAACGGCAGCATCGCCATCGGGTCGCGGCGCACCACCCCGACGGCGCCGGTCGCCGCGGCGGTGGTCTCCGAGGAGAGAGTGGCCCCGATGAAGGTGCCGTGGGCCCAGTCGCGGCTCTCGTAGACCAGCGGCACCGTCGTCTTGCGTCGCCCGCCGAAGAGGATCGCGCTGATCGGCACCCCGTCAGGGAGGTCGTACTCGGGGGCGAGCATCGGGCACTGCTTGACCGGGGCGCAGAAACGGCTGTTGGGCTGCGCCGCCTTCGTGCCGTCGGCGCCGTCGTCGGGCGTCCAGTCGTGGCCGTGCCAGTCGGTCAGGTGCGCCGGTGGCTGCTCGGTCATGCCCTCCCACCACACGTCGCCATCGTCGGTCAGGGCCACGTTGGTGAAGACCGTGTTGCCCTTCGCGATGGTGGCCATCGCCTCGGGGTTGGTCACCACGCTGGTGCCCGGGGCCACCCCGAAGAGACCGAACTCGGGGTTGACCCCGTACAGCCGACCGTCGTCGCCGAAGCGCAGCCAGGCGATGTCGTCCCCGACCATCTGCGCCTCCCAGCCGGGGATGGTGGGGGTGATCATCGCGAGGTTGGTCTTGCCGCACTGTGAGGGGAACGAGGCCGCGATGTAGTGGACCCTCCCGGCCGGGTTGGTCAGCTTGAGGATGAGCATGTGCTCGGCCAGCCAGCCCTCGTCGCGGCCGATCGCGGAGGCGATACGCAGCGCGTAGCACTTCTTGCCGAGCAGGGCGTTACCTCCATAGCCGGAGCCGTAGCTCCAGATGGTGCGGTCCTCGGGGAACTGCACGATGTACTTCGTGTCAGAACACGGCCACGCGACATCAGCCTGACCCGGCTCGAGGGGCGCCCCGACCGAGTGCAGGGCGGGCACGAACGCCGCCTGCGTCTGCTCCATCCGGCGCAGCACCGTGTCGCCGCAGCGAGCCATGACGAGCATCGAGACCGCCACGTAGGCCGAGTCGGTGATCTCGACCCCGAACATCGGGACCTTCGCGTCGAGGTGGCCCATGACGAACGGGATGACGAACATGGTGCGCCCGCGCATGGACCCGCGGTACAGCTCGGTCAGTCGCGCCTTCATCAGCTCGGGCGCCATCCAGTGGTTGGTGGGCCCGGAGTCCCGCTCCTGCACCGAGCAGATATAGGTGCGCCCCTCCACCCGGGCAACATCGGTGGGCTCGCTGGCGCAGTAGAACGAGTTCGGCTTCTTGCTCTCGTCGAGGCGCACGAACGTGCCCGCGTCGACGAGCTGGTCGGTCAGCTCGGCCCACTCCTCGGGGCCGCCGGTGACCCAGCGGACGTCGCGCGGCGCGGTGAGCTCGGTTACCTCGCTCACCCAGGCCGCGAGGCGTTCGTGGGTCGTGTGCCTGCTAGGTCTTAGCTCGGTCGTGGTCATGATCTGTCCTATCCCTTCGCGAGGTGCCAGCGGCACCACGCCGTGTTGATGGTCTCCGGGTATCACGGTGACCGCTTCATGGTGTTCCTGTTGCAGAGGCCGAGTCGGTGATGGGCGCCGCTCAGGCCTTTGCCGGATGGTCGGTGTCGCTCATGGCGCCGTGCGGCAGGCCGAGGTCGTGTTCGATCTCGGGCAGGGTCCGGTTCTTCGTCTCTGGCACCTGCCGGTAGAAGTAGACGAGTGCCACCAGGGTGAGGACGGCGAAGAGGAAGAACGTGCCGGCATCCCCGAGCGCGCCCAGCAGTGTCAGGAAGGAGACGGTGACCACGAAGTTCGCGCCCCAGTTCGCGATGGTGGCCACGCTCATAGCCTGCCCGCGGATCTTGATCGGGTAGATCTCACTGATCAGCAGCCAGAACACCGGTCCGAGGCCGATGGCGAACGAGCCGGTGTAGATGAGCAGCCCGGCGATCGCGACGTAGGCGTAGGCGCCGTGCAGGTTGCTGCCGCCGACGAGGAAGGTCAACGCGAGCACGACCATCCCGACCGCCATGCCGCTCGTGCCGGTCAGCAGCAGCGGGCGGCGCCCGACCCGGTCGAGCAGCAGGATCG
The DNA here is from genome assembly GCF_001758225.1 of Humibacillus sp. DSM 29435. GTDB lineage: Bacteria > Actinomycetota > Actinomycetes > Actinomycetales > Dermatophilaceae > DSM-29435. Next base: position 42,226 of record NZ_MAST01000002.1, read on the forward strand.
CGACGATCGTCATGGCGACGTTGACACCGCCGTTGACGACGTTGGCCAGCAACGCGGCGGAGTCGCCGAAGCCGGCGTTGGACAGCAGCGTCGGGGCGTAGTAGATGATCGTGTTGATGCCGGTGATCTGTTGGAAGATGGCCAAGGCGATGCCGATGGTCAGGGCGTGGCGGATCTTCGGGTCGAGCAGCTCGCGGGCGCTGGAGGTGCGCGAGGACATTTCCCGCACCTCGGTGATCTCGGCGTCGATGTCGCTGCTGTCGCGGATCCGTACCAGAACGGCCCGGGCTTCGTCCTCACGTCCTTGGGCGATGAGCCAGTGGGGGCTCTCGCGCTGGAACAGCATCCCGACGAACAACAACGCCGCAGGGATCGTGGCCAGCCCGAACATCAGGCGCCAGTTCTGGCTGGAGGCCAGCCCGTAGTCGACCAGGTAGGACACCAGGATCCCCGAGGTGATGGCGAGTTGGTTGAAGCTGACCAGCGCGCCGCGGATCCGCGGTGGCGCGGTCTCGCCGATGTAGAGCGGCACCACCATCGAGGACGAGCCCACGGCTACGCCGATCACGACCCGTGCCACTAGCAGCACGCCGTAGCTGGGTGAGAACGCCGCGAGCAGCACCCCGACCACGAAGATGGCCGCCGTGACGAGCACGGTCGGTCGCCGGCCGATGCGGTCGGCGACGCGGCCGGCGAACAGTGCCCCGATAACCGCGCCGATCAGCAGGATGCTGGTCAGTAGTTCTTTCTCGGTCGAGGACATCCCCGTGAAGTCCTTGCCGATGAACAGCAACGCCCCGGAGATGACCCCGGTGTCATAACCGAACAGCAACCCGCCCAGGGCGACGATGCTCGCGTTCCAAACGACGTGGCGGCGGATGGTGCCCGCCGACGGCGCCGGTTGGGTGGAGGTTGCCATGTGGTGCCTCGAAGCTCGCCCTGCAGTCCCCGTTGTTTGGCGATGACGCACCGTTGTGTCACTGGCGGACGCATGGTGCGCAACACGTTCAACGACGTCCGCATTAGCGGCAGGCCGGATCCGGTTCGTTCGGGTCTCCCGGCCATGGCAGAAACGCTCACGAGGGGCGGCCTGTCGGCAGCGGCTCCTCGGCCCGGGATCGGCTAACTCTTAGCACATTCGACGCTACACCGGCCGGGTGACCCTGTCACGCCTCCAGTCTCCCCGAGACGCTCACCACTCGGCCGGAGCGGCGATGACTGCCGCGCCACCCGACGCGCCGTTGGCCGTTTGACACCCCGCCCGGGCCACCGCCGCTTCCCGACCCGGAAGGGAATGGCAAGCAGTCGAGAGGACCAGTGCCCCACGGCGGCCACTGCGGCAGCGAGCCATTCTGGCGGCGAGTCCGACGTCGTCGAGATGATTGCTGCCTCTCGCTTCGAGGTGCCCAGAACGAGATTGATCGTCCAAATCCGCTGAGTCATCCTCGACAGACCACTCGCACCACGTGATCGCTGTCGGCCGCGAACCCCCTGCCGCCCGGGCGCGCACATTGTGCCAGCCCCACCCTCGACCCTGTGCGTCGGGATCGGGTGACGGTCCCGGGCCTGCTGCCTGTAATGCGACTGTGTCGAGTGCGACTGAGTTCGCTTGGGGGAGGTTCTCGGTGGCATCATTGAGGTCAGGTCGACAGTGACCCGTGGAAGGACCCGGTCGTGAGTGAAACAGGTGCGGACCTCAACGAAATGCTGGACCCGCTGACCCCGGCCCAGGCCGTGCTGGACGAGGCCGACCTGCAGACGGGTCTGGCCGCCTTGGCCGGTCTGGTGACCGACACCATCGGGTTGGACGAGCTGCTGAACCGGGTCGCGAACTCGGCCGTGCGAGCCATCCCCGGCGCTGACGGGGCAGGGGTCACCCTGTTGCGCATGGACCTTCCCGGTAACCGGGTCGCGGCGTTGGCGGCCAGCGCCCCGTTCGTCAAAGAGATCGACGCGATCCAGTACGACGTGCTCGACGAGGGCCCCTGCATCACCGCCGCCCTCGAGCAGCGCACCGTGCGCAGTGGTTCACTCGGCGGGGAAGCGCTCTGGCCGCGGTTCGGGCCACGGGTGGGACGCCTCGGCGTGCACAGCGTGTTGTCGCTGCCGTTGCTGCTGCCCGGTCAGGTCGTCGGCGCCATCAACGTCTACGCCCGGGCGAAAGACGTCTTCGACGAACACGCCGCCGAGCTGGGTGAACTGTTCGCGGCGCCGGCCGCGGTAGCGGTGCACAACGCGCAGGTCTTGAGCCAAGCGCAGAAGCTGGCGGTCCAGCTGCAAGCCGCGTTGGCGACCCGACCGGTCATCGACCAGGCCATCGGCTTGCTGCTCGGGCGCAGCGGGGGGACCGCCGAGGAGGCCTTCGCCCGGCTGCGTCACATCAGCCAGGCCGAGCACACCAAGCTGGCCGTCGTGGCTCAGCGCATCGTCGACGAAGCGGTACGCCGCGCCAGGGCCCGACACACCAACTCGTGATCGGTGGGTGACTGCTGAGGAAACCGCATCTGAAAATTGGGTCGAGCCCACGTGGCTGGTTGCGACGGTGCGGCACGTAGGCTGACGGTAGGCGCCGCCGGATTTGAAGCCCTGACACGGGTCTGGTGCCGTTTGCCGGCCGCGCAACCTGCGATGGCCGTGCTGATTGGTCAAAGGGACGGCGATCGGGGCGCCTGCTCGGAGCCACGTCTTCGTGGACCTCAGCGCGGCCTTGGCCGCAGACCTGACCACCCTCACCGAAGCCCTTGACGGGGCCGACACCGACCTTGCGCAGACCGTTCAACAGCTTGCCGCTGCCGCCCAAGGCGCGGTGGGTTCCTACCTCGGCCTGACCATCACCGCGACCACCGGCGGCCGCCAGATCCACCTGACCGCGCTGCAGGACTCCACCCAGGTCGGCGACATCCGCACCTCCTTGCGAGTCCCGCTCGACGCGGCCGGGAACCACCGCGCCGACACCCACACGCCCACGGGCGAGGCAGAGGCCATCACCGGGCCGGGCATGGAGCTGATCCTCTACGCCGGGAACCCCGGAGCGCTGATCGACCTCGCCGCCGACCTCAGCTGGCTGACCGGTCGCGAGCTGGGCGACTTCGTCCTCGACGCGCACCTGATCGTGGCCGAACACAGCGACGAACTGGTGCGAACCTCCTGGGTCAACCAAGCGATCGGGGTCCTTATCGGCCGCGGTTACACCCCCGAACACGCCGCACACCAGATCGACCTGCTGCCCACGCGGACCGAGCAGGAGCGCCGCACCTCGGCCGAACGCGTCCGCACCGGCCTGCGCGCCCCAGATCCGCAGCTGAGCTGACCAGGCTGGTAGCGGGCTGCCCATCACGCGGTGAGCCAACACGCTGATACACAACGGCCTGCCCGTACTTTCAGCGGGTCTCGTCGTACCGCTCTGCGCTTCATGAGGCGCGCGCAGGCACCTGCGCCTCCTCCCGGAGGCGCATGCCGCGGCTGCGGCGTCTGGGTGGGGCGAGGGTTTCGTCTTGGCGCCGTAACCCGGCTCTCGTGGCCAATTGCTGGGTGTCGCCTGCTCTGGGTTTTCCCCTGCTGCGCGCGTACGCTGATGAATGGCTCTCTTGTAGCCATCCTGGATCTCGCGGTCTGCCCAACGGTCGCCGCGACGAGCGTCCGCTCACCACCAGGCACATTCGGCGCCAACCCTCCTGCGGTCGCGTTCCACCGCGCTGACGTGACGATGCGGCGACACGCGAGCCCACGGTGATCTGCCCCAGCGGCGTTCGGTCCGGTGACGGACCACCCGACCCGGGCCTTTCGCCTCAGATGCCTGATGCTCCTGCCCGATGAGAGGCCCCAACCATGACCGCATCCACCGTCAACCGGGCCCTGACACCTACCAGTTCGGTGGAGTCGAGACCGAACCCGCGCCTAATGATCGGCGCCGTGCTCACCGACCTGCGGGCTGCCGATGACCATCGCGCACGTCGTCATCGGAAGCCTCCTCCTGTGGTCCCACCGCTTCGTCACGAGCGCGATCCATGACCTGGATGACCACCACCTCACGAGGCTCCTGACGGGCCTCGTCACATGAACTGATACCGAAGAGGACTTTCGTATGAGTAGAAGCCAGATGATCGCACCAGCCAGCATGGAGCTGGAGTACCCGATGTCGCTGGGTGTGTTCGAGCGTTACGTAATGGCCCAGCACGCGGTCGGGTACTTGGCCGACCAGGGTTTTCCCGTGGAGAACCTCGAGATCGTGGGCACCGAGCTCCGTTCCGTCGAGCGCGTCACCGGGCGGTTGACCCGAGGCAAGATCGCGGCTGCAGGTGCCTTGTCGGGGCTCTGGATCGGCCTGTTCGTCGGAGTCGTTTTCAGCCTGTTCGTTCAGGGAAACCAGCTCGGCGTGTTGATCGCGACTCCGGTGTTGGGGGCCGTCTTCGGGCTGGTGTGGAGCCAGCTCGGCTACGCCGCTGTGACCCGGCACGGCAACCGCGACTTCGCCTCGGTCAGCCAGGTCGTGGCCACCAAGTACGAAGTGCTCGTGGCGCACACGCACGCGGCCCGCGCCCGTGAGCTCCTGGCGGCCTTGCCGCGGGAGGTGACGACCTGACCCGGCAACCCGTCAGTCGGCGCACCTACGGCCGACAGTTCGTGAACCGACCCGCTCTTACCCACCAGCCAGGAGAAGATCCCCGATGACCAGCAACGACGACACCACCCTGTACGCACTCGGCGACCGCGGCCAGACCATAGACGGATCAGCCAACGATGTGCGCGGCCGGGAGGTCAAGGACGCCGACGGTGCCGGTATCGGCACGATCGATGATCTTCTCATCGATGGCCCAGAGTCCAAGGTCCGCTTCCTGCTCGTCGAACATGGCGGCATCCTCGGCTTCGGCCAGAGCAAGACCATGATCCCGGTGGACGCCGTCACCAATGTCACCGAGGACGCGGTCTTCGTCGACCTGTCCAAGGATCGGGTCGCCTCAGCGCCGGGTTACGCCCCTGACCTCGTGCATGACCGCACCTACCATGCCAGCATCTACAACCACTTCGGCTACGAGCCGTACTGGGGTGCGGGCTACCTGTATCCGGTCGGGCTGGGGATGGGCCTGGGTCCCTTCCCGATGGCGGGTCGGTAGGGCCGAGGCTGAGTAACTGTGCAAGTGCCGGGCGCATCGTGATTTCGTGCCGAGTCAGCCATGAGCCCAGAAACAGTCAGAGCCACCCCGTGGAGGGAGACAAGACGAACACGCCGTTGGGTTTGCCGGCAACGATGCGGGCATGCCTGTTCGATCTGGACGGGGTGCTGACCGATACGGCGAAGCTGCACGCGGCGGCGTGGAAGGAGATGTTTGACGGCTACCTGACGGTGCGGGCCCAACAGACTGGGACCGCGTTCGTCGCCTTCGATGAGGTCGCCGACTACGACACCTACGTCGATGGCATGAGCCGGGCGGACGGAACCCGCTCGTTCCTGCAGTCGCGCGGCATCGACCTACCGACCGGCTGCCCGGACGACGCGGCGGGGTCGCTGACGATCACCGGGCTCGGTCAGGCCAAGAACGCCATGGTGTTGCGCAGCATCCGCCGTGACGGGGTCTCGCCCTACCCCGGTTCGGTCCGCTATGTCCGGGCGGTGCGAGCGGCAGGTCTGGCCACGGCGGTGGTGTCCTCGAGCGCCAACTGCGCTGAGGTCCTCACCGCAGCGGGTATCGCCACCCTGTTCGACACGCGCATCGACGGGGTCAGCGTCACGGAGCAGCAACTGGCGGGAAAACCGGCGCCGGACGCGTACCTGGCCGCCGCGAGAGTGCTGGGTGTACCGCCTGGCGCGGCGGCGGTGTTCGAGGATGCCCTGTCCGGGGTCGCCGCGGGCCGGGCGGGCCGGTTCGGGTTCGTGGTCGGTGTCGACCGGGTCGGACAGGCAGACCAGCTGCGCGGGCACGGAGCCGACCGGGTCGTGACCGACCTGGCCCAGCTGATGACACGCAGCGGCCCGGCATGATCACGCACCCCGCCTACACGACCGAACCGTGGTGCCTGCGGGAGATCGGGCTCGACCTGGACGTCCTGGCCCAGAGCGAGTCACTGTTCGCGTTGTCGAACGGTCACATCGGTTGGCGAGGGAACCTCGATGAGGGCGAACCGCACGGGCTGCCTGGGTCGTACCTGAACGGTGTCTTCGAGGCCCGGCCGCTGCCCTACGCCGAGGCTGGCTACGGCTACCCCGAGGCCGGGCAGACGGTCATCGACGTCACCAACGGCAAAGTGATCCGCCTACTGGTCGATGACCAGCCCTTCGACGTGCGCTACGGGCAGCTGGTCGCGCACGAACGGGTGCTCGACTTCCGCACCGGGATGCTGCACCGCGAGGTCGAGTGGGTATCACCGGGTGGGCAGGGCGTGCGGGTGCGTTCGGCCCGGCTGGTCTCGCTGGTGCAGCGCTCGGTGGCCGCCATCTGCTACGAGGTCGAACCGCTGAATACTGCGGTGCGGGTGGTGCTGCAGTCGGAGCTGGTGGCCAACGAGAGCTTGCCACCCTCGGGTGGCGACCCGCGGGGAACCGCCGCACTGAACACGCCGCTGCTCTCAGAGGCCCACGACTGCACCGGGACACGGGCCTTGCTGGTGCACCGCACCACCGTCAGCGGTCTGCGTCTCGGTGCGGCCATGGACCATCACCTCGAAGCCCCGCCCTCGGTGCAGGTCTCGAGCGAGAGCTTCCCCGACCTGGGCCGGGTCGCCATTACGGCGAGCCTTGAGCCTGGGCAGCGTTTGCGGCTGGTCAAGTTCGTCGCCTACGGCTGGTCTGCGATCCGTTCGCAACCAGCGGTCGTCGACCAGGTGGCCGCCGCCCTGACCACCGCCGTCCAAACCGGTTGGGAGGGCCTGGTCGCAGAACACCGCAGCTACCTGGACGACTTCTGGGCCCGCGCCGACGTCGAGGTCGAGGGCGACGAACGGATCCAGCAGGCCGTGCGGTTCTCGCTGTTCCACATCCTGCAGGCCAGCGCCCGGGCCGAGGGGCGGGCCATCGCGGCGAAGGGGCTGACCGGTCCGGGATACGACGGCCACGCGTTCTGGGACACCGAGACGTTCGTGCTGCCGGTCCTGACCTACACGGCGCCCCGGGCGGCGGCCGACGCCCTGCGCTGGCGGTACTCGATCCTGCCGAAAGCGCTGAAACGAGCCACGCAGCTGGGGCTGAAGGGAGCCGTCTTCCCCTGGCGCACCATCGCCGGCCACGAGTGCTCCGCGTACTGGCCCGCCGGCAGCGCCGCCTTCCATCTCGGAGCGGACATCGCCGACGCGGTCGTGCGCTACGTGCACGTCACCGGTGATGAGGCGTTCGAACGCGACACCGGGGTGGAGCTGCTGACCCAGACCGCCCGACTGTGGTGCTCGCTGGGTCACCACGACTCTGCGGGACGGTTCCGGATCGACGGAGTGACCGGCCCCGACGAGTACTCCGCGGTGGCCGACAACAACATCTACACGAACCTGATGGCCCAGCACAACCTCGTCGCAGCGGCCGAAGTGGCGCAGCGCCAACCCGACCGGGCCCAGGTTCTGGGCATCGACGCCGTGGAGATCGCGGCATGGCGTGCCGCCGCGCGGTCCATGATGATCCCGTACGACCACGACTTGGGCGTACACCCCCAGGCCGAGGGGTTCACCAGCCATCAGATCTGGGACTTCGAGGCCACCACCGACGCGCAGTACCCGCTGCTACTGCATTTCCCGTACTTCGACCTCTACCGCAAACAGGTCGTCAAACAAGCCGACCTGGTTCTCGCGATGCACCTGCGCGGTCGAGCCTTCACGGCGGCGCAGAAGGCCCGCAACTTCGCCTACTACGAAGCTCTCACCGTGCGCGACTCCTCCCTGTCGGCCTGCACCCAGGCGGTCATGGCGGCCGAGACCGGCCACCTGGAACTGGCCTACTACTACCTGACCGAGGCCGCGCTGATGGATCTGGACGATCTCGAGCACAACACCCGCGATGGACTGCACGTCGCGTCGCTGGCCGGGACCTGGATCGCCCTCGTGCCGGGTTTGGCTGGTCTGCGCGAACACGACGCCGGTATCGCCTTTGCGCCGCGACTGCCGGCGGGCATCACCCGGCTGGCCATCTCGATCTGCGTCCAAGGCAGTCGGCTCGCCGTCGAGATCACTCCCACCGGCACCACCTACCGCGTCCTGAACGGGCCACCACTGACGCTGCTCCACCATGGTCAGCGTCTGACGGTGTCATCGACCAGCCCGGCCAGCGCACCCAACGAGGAAATTGCGAATGGCCCCGCGCCGACCCAGCCTCGGAACCGGGCGCCCCAGCCTCACCGCGAAGCCCGGTGAACGAGGTGACGTGTTCTGAAGTCGCCGACCCGGTGCGGTGGGTCAGAGCCAGCTGCCTGCACGGCCTCGAGGTGGTGGCCGTCTCGCCTCGCCCCATCCGGGTCTCATGACGCAGTGGGGTGGGCGGCTCAGGTGGCCGCCTTCTCGTCGTGGCCGCCGAACTGCTTGCGCATCGCTGACAGCGCCTGGTCGGCGAACTCGTCCAGGCTGCGGGAGTCGAAGCGGGAGTCCAGCGCGGCGGTGAGCACCGGCGCCGGCACCCCTTCCTCGATGGCGGCGATGGCGGTCCACCGGCCTTCCCCGGAGTCTGAGACGCGCCCGGTGAAGTCGGACAGGTCAGGTGACTGCCGCAGCGCGACGGCGCTCAGGTCGACCAGCCACGAGCCGATGACGCTGCCACGTCGCCACACTTCGGAGACCTGCGCCAGGTCGAGGTCGTAACGGTAGTACTCCGGGTCTGCCAGGGGGGCGGTCTCGACGTCGTTCGTCGCGGCGCTGGTGGCGCCGATGTTCGCCTTGTGCAGGATGTTCAGTCCCTCGGCGATTGCGGCCATCATGCCGTACTCGATGCCGTTGTGGACCATCTTGACGAAGTGCCCGGCGCCGTTGGGCCCGCAGTGCAGAAAGCCCTGCTCGCAGTCAGCGACGTCTCCGTCTCGGCCCGGGGTGCGCCCGGCGGCCTCGACCCCGGGAGCGATCGTCGCGAAGACGGGCTTGACCTGCGCTACGGCGTCCGCGTCGCCGCCGATCATCAGGCTGTAGCCGCGGTGCAGCCCCCACACGCCGCCGCTGGTGCCGCAGTCGAGCAGCCGGATCCCGTGCGTGGAGAGCTCTTTGGCGCGGCGCAGGTCATCGCGGTAGAACGAGTTCCCGCCGTCGATGATGATGTCACCCGATTCGAGCGCCGTGGCGAGCGAGTTGATGACGGAGTCGGTGATCGCGCCCGAGGGCACCATCACCCACACCGCGCGCGGCGCGGTGAGCTGGGCGACCAGGTTTTGCACCGAGTCGGCCCCGGTCGCGCCTTCCTCCGTCAGGGCCTTCGCGGCCGCGGGCTCTTGGTCGAAGACGACACATTGGTGGCCGTCGTTCATGAGCCGGCGCACGAGGTTGGCACCCATGCGTCCCAGGCCGATCATTCCCAACTGCATGATTCGTTCTCCTTCTTCGGTGGTGGTGGTGGTGCCGTCGTGGTGGGCGCGGTTCAGCGCGCGATGAGGAGCCCCGCTTCGAACTCGGCCGGCTCTCGTTGCTCACGCTCGGAAAGATGCATCGCCGACCTTCTCGCTCTGCCCGTCGCTTCGGTCTTGGTGTTCTAGCCAGTCCATGTCGCCGAGGCTCACCATGCCCACCAGGGCCAGCGGGAAACGGACCTCCGGCCGGTCTGCCGTCACGGTCAACCGCCCTCGCGACCGCGTCCGGGCGGTGCGCAAGACCCGGAGCAGCTCTGAGCCCACGGAGCTGACGTCGGCCAGATCTATGGTGGCCCGTTGACCGTCGGACCAGGCCATCGCGTTGAGCATGGTGGCCAGGTGCCGGGTGTCGGCCTCGGTCAGGTCGCCGCAGACCTTCATGGTCGTCAGGGCCTCCTCGGGTCCGGTGGTGACGTGGAGGCCGCCCGCCCGGCGCGACGTAGCGGGGGCACTCCGACCCGGCGAGGAGACGGGGGGCTGGCCGACAGCCGGTATCGAGGCTGCATCGGCCAAGGGACCGGCCGTTGGACCGTTCCGGAAATCGTGTCTCAACGAGTTCATGGGGAAACTTCCGTCAGGGGAGGTCTCCGACGTGCCCAGCTTGAGCGAATCGCTCCTGTCCGCCTGCAAACCAAGCGGATCTCATCCGGGCTGGCTGTGGTCCCAGCCCTAGTCATGTTGCCACACCTGACCCACCCCGTCGATACTCGCCGGCCGGGTTTCAGGGGCCTGGTTCGTCGCCGGCTTGAGTGACCGCCCCATCCGACGCCGCACCGCTGATCTCGGGTCGCGCGCTGGCCGACGGGGACGCTGGCTGGGTCAGAGCTGGCTGCGGAATGACTCCAGCTCTTCGTGTCGTTCGGGGGTCGTCTTGGGGTAGGCCATCTTCAGGTCGGTCAGCGTGTCGAGGATGATCTGGGAGATGATGAGCCGGGCGTTGGGTTTGTCGTCGGCGGGGATGACGTACCACGGGGCGTGTTCGGAGCTGGTGGCGCTCAGGCAGTCGCCGTAGACGGTCATGTAGTCCTCCCAGTAGGACCGTTCGTGGATGTCGGCGAGGCTGAACTTCCAGTTCTTGTCTGGGGCGTCGATGCGGGCTCGGAACCGTTTCGCCTGCTCGTCCTTGGACAGGTGCAGGAAGATCTTGATGATCTGGGTGCCGTTGCGGTGTAGGTGCATCTCGAGGTCGTTGATGGAGCGGTACCGCTGTTCCCAGATCGTCGTGTCGTCGATGAGCTCGTCGGGTAGTCCGTGTCCGTGCAGGATTTCGGGGTGGACGCGGGCTACGAGGACGTCCTCGTAGTACGAGCGGTTGAAGATGCCGATCCGGCCGCGTTCGGGTAGGCAGCGGCTGGTGCGCCAGAGGAAGTCGTGTTTGAGTTCTTGTTCAGTGGGTTGTTTGAAGCTGAACACCTGGCAGCCTTGGGGGTTGACCCCGGACATGACGTGGCGGATCGCACCGTCCTTGCCGGCAGCGTCCATGCCTTGAAAGATCAGCAGCAGCGACCAGTGGCCGGAGGCGTAGTGCAGCCGCTGCAGTGCAGCTCAGCTTCTTGACGTGCTTCTTCAGCTGCTTCTTGTAGTCCTTCTTGGAGGTGTAGAGGGGTTTCACGGCGGTGGCCAGCTCGCCCAGGTCTACGGGTCCTGCGGGTTTGATGCGGAACGCAGTCGATTCGGTTTTCACTGTCTGTCCTTACGTGTCGTCGCGGTGCCGCAGGTTGGGCAAGGTGTCGAGGCGCCTGGGCTCCGGGTTCGGCGATGACCGCCGCTCGGCGGCGGCGGCGTCGGTCAGCAGGGTTACGTCGAGATTCCATAGTCCGATGCACCGTTCGCCGTGGTGGTCTTCGATCAGCGAGACCGCGGCGGTCGCGCTGGCGAACAGTCGACCGCACTCGGGATCCAGCCCCAAGGCGCGTGCGGCGAGGATCCGGGAGAGATGCCCGTGGGTGACGACGACGACGGGTTGTGTGCCGTTCTCGGTGTACGCGTGCAGGAAGGCGTCGGCCCGCCGCCCGACCTCCGCGGTGGTCTCGCCTCCGCTGCACCCGTCGCGCCAGATGTCCCAGCCGGGCTTCCGCTGCCGAACCTCTTCCTCGGTCAGGCCTTCGTAGTCGCCGTAATCGTATTCCGCCACGAGCGGTTCGACTCTCGTGGGCTGCGAGGACAGCGCGAGGGCTGCCGTCTCGGTGGCACGCTTCCGGGGGCTGGTGACCAGCACTGGCCGCTCTCCGTGTAGGACGCCCTCGAGCAGCGGTGATAACGCTGCGGCCTGGTCTCGACCGTTGGCGGTCAAACCCACCTCGGTGGTTCCCGTGAGACGACCGGCCAGGGTCCAGTCGGTCTCACCGTGCCGCACGATGACCAGCCTCATCCGGTGCCCGGTGTGCTCGGCGTGAGGTGCACGGGTCTGGGTTCGTGTCGGGAAGCAGGGCCGCGGGCGGTGCCGACGGCCGGGCGTGTCGAGTTGGGCTGAGAAGCGGTGGTAGTGATGGCGGTGATCGTCACGCTGGGTCAGCTCCTGAGTATGGCGCGGTGAGGGGTTGGCCCCCGGTTCAGTGTGTGGTTGTCACCGCCTGGGGGTGTTGGGCGCACCAGTCGCATTGACGGCGGTGGTCGGTGCTGGGGTGGTCGTTGTGGTGGGTTTTGATCTCGATGCCGTAGGGGCAGTGGTCGTTGTCGTGGTAAACGGCATCGCCCGGGTCGGTGTCGGTGTAGAAGGCGGTAGGTGTCGCCGTGGTGGCGTTGTTCGTCGGGTCGGGGCGGTCCTTCGAGTCTCGATCGGCGGCGGGCCCCGTGTCGGTGTCGGTGTCGGTGTCGGTGTCGGTGGTGTGGTCGAGGACGCGGTAGGCGAGGAGCTTGACGCGGTCGCTGAGCAGGGCCCAGACGATGGCGTAACCCCACACGAACCCGGCCCAGCCCCAGCCGAGGGGGGTCATGAACAGACCGTAGACGGCGATGAGGGTGGCGACGGTCTGAGTGCCGACGACGGCCAGGAGCAGAATGCGGGCGGGGCGGATGGACCAGAACGGTCCGCGGGTGCGGGTCAGGAAGATGGTCAGGTGCCCGGCGACCGACAGCATCAGGTACATCATGGTCTGCAGCTGGGGCCGGCCGATGTCGAAGACCCGGTCGCCGAGGTAGAACAGCCCGAACGCGGCGATCGGGCCGACCACACCGAGCACAGTGGAGATTCCGAGCACGAGGCGCATGTTCCAGGCTTCGGGCGCCATCTTGTAGCGGACGTTGTCGTAGGCAATGGACAAGATCGCGCCGTCGTTGAGCAGGGCCAGCATCACGATCATGATCGCGGTGACCGGGTAGAAGTTGAAGACAAGGATCGCCACCGTCATGAACAACAGCACCCGCAGGGTTTCCGCGATGCGGTACATGGCGTAGGAGTTCATCCGCTGGAAGATCTTGCGGCTTTCCTTGATGGCGTCGATGATCACCGACAGGCCAGGGGTCAGCAGCACGATCGCAGCGGCGGCACGGGCGGCGTCGGTGGCTCCGGAGACGGCGATGCCGCAGTCGGCCTTCTTCAGAGCGGGGGCATCGTTGACGCCGTCGCCGGTCATGCCGACGATGTGGCCGCGCTGCTGCAGTACGTCGACGATGTGGTACTTGTGCTCGGGGAAGACCTGCGCGAACCCGTCAGCGGTTTCGATGGACTCGACGACCGCGGTGTCCTCCTTCTTCTTCACGTCGCCCAGGCCAGCTGCGTCCAGGATGTTGGTGCCGAGGCCGACCTTGGCGGCAGTCTCTTTGGCGATGGCGATCGCGTCACCGGTGACCATCTTCACGCTCACGCCCATCGCCTTCGCGGTGGCGATCGTGGCCTTGGCGTCGTCACGGGGCGGGTCGAACAAGGGGAGCACACCCAGGAAGGTCCAGGGGCCGTCGCCGTCGGCGCGGGCCACCCCCAGCGACCGGTAACCGCGGGCGGCGAAGTCGTTCACGGCGGTATCGACGCCCGCTTTGATGGTCGCGGTGTCGGCAGCCAGGTCAAGGATCACCTGGGGGGCGCCCTTGCTGACCTTGAACGTCGTGTGGTCGGCTCCGGTGACGGTGGCCGCGGTGCGCTTGTCGACGGGGTTGAACGGTTCGAAGTGGGTGACCGTGTAGGCGTCGAGAGCCTTCTCGTCGCTCAGTCCGCCGAGGACGGCAAGGTCGATGGGGTCGTCGTTGTCGGCGCGAGAGGCCAGCGCACCGGCGAGGATCACCTCGGACGCGGTCGTGTCGCCGACGCTGAACGGGTCGCCGAGGGTGAGCGAGTTCTGGGTCAGGGTGCCGGTCTTGTCGGCGCACAGCACGTCGACCCCGGCGAGCTCCTCGATCGCCACGAGCTTGCTGACGATGGCCTTCTTCTTGGCCAGCAGCCGGGCGCCGACCGCCATGGTCACCGACAGCACGGTGGGCATGGCGACGGGGATCGCTGCGACGGTCAGCACGAGGGCGAACTGCAAGGTGGTCAGGATCGGGTCGCCGCGCAGGATCGCCACCACCACGATCACCGTCACCAGCGCTACCGCCAGGATGATGAGGTAGTTGCCGATCTTGAGGACGGCCTTCTGGAAGTGGCTGACGGTGTGCGCGTCCTGCACGAGCTCGGCAGTCTTGCCGAAATAGGTGTCGGTGCCGGTGGCGTAGACCAGGGCGCCGATCTCGCCGCGGCGGATGATCGCTCCGGAGTACACCGCGTCCCCCGCGGCAGAGCTCACCGGAAGCGACTCCCCGGTGAGGGCGGACTGGTCGACCTCGATGTCGTCGCCCTCCAGCAGCCGCGCGTCGGCGGGTACGACGTCACCGAGCCGTAGCCGGATCACGTCGCCGGGCACCAGCTCACGGGCCGCGGGGGTGGTCCATTCGCCGTCACGTTTGACCCGGGCGTTGATGGCGAGCTTGGCCTTCAGCGCGTCGATGGCGTTACCGGCCTGGCGTTCCTCGGTGTAGCCCACCACGGCGTTGGCAAGCAGCAGCACCAGGATGATGAAGAAGTCGGGCCAGTGACCTACCGCACCCGACAGGATCACCGCGATCTCGATCATCCACGGGATCGGTCCCCAGAAGTAGGACAAGAACTTCAGCAGCGGGTTGGTGTGGTGCTCGGCGATCTCGTTCGGGCCGTACTTCGCCAACCGCTTGGTTGCCTCGGCCTGGGTCAGCCCATCCGGTGAGGTTTCGAGCTGCTTCTCCACCTGTGGCATCGGGAGGCTTTTCAGGTCACCGTCCTGCGCTGGCGGTGGGTCGGGCGGGGAGCCGGTCCTGGGGTGCTTCGCGTCGGTGGTCATCGGACTGTTCCTTCTGCTCGAACAAGGCGTGCTTTGACGGGCCGGTCTGGGGCCGGCTGGGCTTCACGGCCGCCCGTTGACGGCGGTCCGGTCACGGTGGTGGCCTGGGTGGTCGGTCCGGCGCCTCGGCGGGCGTCCCGGTTGGCCGCGGTTCGCCGGAGCAGGGCCTGTTGCGCCCGGCCGGCGTTCGCGTCCTGCCCGTCCCAGATCGTCAGGGCAGGCTCCTGGATCGCGCGGCCGAAGGAGAACGCGACCGGCCAGGGCGGCGGGGCCTGAGCGGGGCGGTTCATCGCGGCCAGCCGGGCGCTGGCGAGGTCACCGGACTGACCGCCGGACAGGAAGGCGATCCCGGCGACGGCGGCCGGCACCGCCCGCCGTAGACATCGCAGGGTCGCGGCGGCGACCGCGTCGACCGAGACCTGGGTCGGGCAGGCCGCCCCCGGCAGGATCATGTTGGGTTTGAGCAGCATTGCGTCGAGCGCGACCCCCTGGGTGCGCAGCTGGGCAAAGACCTCGTGCAGCACCTCCTCGGTGTCCTGGGCGCACCGAGCCAGGGTGTGCTCGCCGGCCATCAGCACCTCCGGCTCCACGATGGGTACCAGACCGGTCGTCTGGCACAGCGCGGCGTAGCGGGCCAACGCGTTCGCGTTGGCCTCGATGCAGGCTCGGCTCGGGGTGGCCTCCCCGATGCTGAACACAGCCCGCCATTTCGCGAAGCGGGCTCCCATCCGGGCGTACTCGCGTAGCCGGGGTTCCAGCCCGTCCAACCCTTCGGTCACCTTCTCCCCGGGGTGCCCGGCCATCGGTTTCGCGCCGAGGTCGACCTTGATCCCGGCGACGATCCCGGCCTGCGCCAGCACGGTCAGGAACGGAACGCCGTCGCTGGTGAGCTGACGGGCCGTCTCGTCGTAGAGGATGACCCCGCTGATGCTCTCCCCGAGACCGGGCGCGGTCAGGATGAGCTCGCGGTAGGCGCGGCGGGCCGGTTCGTCCTGAGGGATCCCCAGCCGGGCGAACCGCCGGTTGCAGGTGGGGATGGACTCATCGATCGCGAGGAGGCCCTTGTCACCGGCGACCAGCAGCTGCGCGGTGCCGGCCAGCGAGCTCAGATCCGTGTTCGGCGGGAGCAGGGTGGTCGCGGTCATGGGGCTGGGGTCCAGGTCCAGTCGCGGATCTCTGGGAGGTCTTGGCCGTGGGTGTTGATGTAGAGGTCGTGTTGGATGAGCTTGTCGGCCATCATCTGTTTGAGGTAGTCACCGGTCGCGCCCAGCTGGGGTAAGCGGTCGATGACGTCCTGGACGAGGTGGAAGCGGTCGAGCCGGTTCTGGACGCGCATGTCGAAGGGTGTGGTGATGGTGCCTTCCTCGTTGTAGCCGCGGACGTGCAGGTTGCGGTTGGTCCGCCGGTAGGTGAGGCGGTGGATCAAGGTCGGGTAGCCGTGGAAGGCGAACACGATGTGCTTGTCGGTGGTGAACAGGCTGTCGTAGTCGAGGTCGGACAGTCCGTGGGGGTGTTCGCTGGCGGACTGCAGCTTCATCAGGTCGACGACGTTGACGACCCGGACCTTCAGCTGGGGCAGGTGCTCGCGCAGGATCGACACCGCTCCGAGCACCTCCAGGGTGGGGGTGTCGCCGCAGCACGCGAGGACGACGTCGGGTTCGGCGCCGCGGTCGTTGCCGGCCCATTCCCAGATCCCGATTCCCTTGGTGCAGTGGATTTCTGCTTGGGCCATGGTCAGCCATTGCGGCATGGCGTGCTTGCCGGCGACGATGACGTTGACGTAGTGGCGGCTGCGCAGGCAGTGGTCGGCGACCGAGAGGAGACAGTTGGCGTCGGGCGGGAGGTAGACCCGAACGATGTCGGCCTTCTTGTTCACGACGTGGTCAAGGAAGCCGGGGTCCTGGTGGGTGAAGCCGTTGTGGTCCTGCTGCCAGACGTGGGAGGCGAGCAGGTAGTTCAGCGAGGAGATGTCGCGCCGCCACGGCAGCGCCTTGGTGATCTTGAGCCACTTGGCGTGCTGGTTGAACATCGAGTCGACGATGTGGATGAACGCCTCGTAGCAGTTGAACAGGCCGTGCCGACCGGTCAGCAGGTACCCCTCCAACCAGCCTTCGGCCTGGTGCTCGGAGAGCATCGAGTCGAGCACCCGCCCCTCGGGTGCGAGCGACTCGTCACCGGGCACGGTGCGGGCCTCCCACTGCCGGTCGGTCACCTCGAAGACGGCGTCGAGCATGTTCGACACGGTCTCGTCGGGCCCGAAGATGCGGAAGTTGGCTTGGTCCTGGTTGGCGGCCACCACGTCGCGCAGGAACCCGCCGAGCACGCGGGTGTCCTGCGCGGTCACGGCGCCGGGAGCGGGCACGGTCACGGCGTGGGCTCGGAAGTCGGGCATCCGCAGGTCGCGCAGCAGCAGCCCCCCGTTGGTGTGAGGGTTGGCCCCCATCCGCCGGTCCCCCCTTGGGGCCAGGGCGGCCAGTTCGGGGCGCAGGGCACCGTCGGGTTCGAAGAGCTCCTCCGGTTTGTAGCTGCGCATCCAGGCGTCGAGCTGCTCGACGTGTCCGGGATGGTCGGCGTCCACGAGTAGGGGCACCTGGTGCGCGCGGAAGGTGCCCTCGATCTGCAGGCCGTCGACCACCTTGGGGCCGGTCCATCCCTTCGGGGAGCGGAGCACGATCATCGGCCACCGTGGCCTGGCCGTGCTGCCATTGGTACGGGCCCAGTCCCGGATGGCGTGGATGGCCTCGATGGACTCATCGAGCACGGAAGCCATCAGCTCGTGCATCGTGTTCGGGTCGTCACCCTCGACGTAGCGCGGTTCCCAGCCGCAACCCCGTAGGAACTGGTCTAGCTCCTCGGGTTCGATCCGGGCCAGCACGGTGGGGTTGCTGATCTTGTACCCGTTCAGGTGCAGGATCGGCAGCACGGCCCCGTCGGTGATCGGGCTGAGGAACTTCGTGGAGTGCCAGGCCGTGGCCAGCGGCCCGGTCTCGGCCTCGCCGTCGCCGATGACGCAGGCCACGATGAGGTCGGGGTTGTCGAACGCCGCCCCGAAGGCGTGACTGAGGGAGTACCCGAGCTCACCGCCCTCATGGATCGAGCCCGGCGTCGTCGGGGCGACGTGGCTGGAGATGCCGCCGGGGAAGGAGAACTGCGTGAACAGCTTCTTCATGCCGGCCTCGTCCTGGCTGACGTCGGGGTAGATCTGCGTGTAGCTGCCCTCGAGGTAGGTGTTGGCCACCAGCGCCGGGCCGCCGTGGCCCGGCCCGGCGATGTAGAACATGTTCAGGTCGTACTTGGTGATGACCCGGTTGAGGTGGACGTAGATGAAGTTCTGGCCGGGCGTGGTGCCCCAGTGCCCTACCACCAGCGGCTTGACGTCGGTCAGCGCCAGCGGGCGCTTGAGCAGCGGGTTGTCGTAGAGGTAGATCTGCCCGACCGAGAGATAGTTCGCGGCCCGCCAGTACGCGTTGATCGCGACCAGCAGCTCCGGGTTCAACGTCGGGCCGCGTCCCGGGCTCGTGGTGGGCTGCTGCGGAGCGAGGGTGTCAGTCATGGTGGGGGTCCTTGTCAATGGAGGGTGCGGGTTCGGTGGTGCGGTCAGGCGCAGGGCGCCGTCGGGCCGGACCTCATACCGGAACCGCGTGGGGCTTGCTGCCGTTGGCTTCGGCGGCTGGGGTGGTGGCAGGGGATGGGACGGGGGTCGCGGCGGCTTGTTCGCGGGCGATGAAGGCGCCGAGCTCGGCGATCGTGGTCATGATCGGGGCGGGGAACACGACGGTGGTGTTCTTGTCGACGCCGATCTCCACCAGCGACTGCAGGTTGCGCAGCTGCAGCGCCAGCGGGTGCGCCATCATCGTGTCGGACGCCTCGCCGAGAGCGGCGGCGGCCAGGGATTCACCTTCGGCGTTGATGATCTTGGCGCGCTTCTCCCGCTCGGCCTCGGCCTGACGGGCCATGGCGCGCTTCATGCTCTCAGGCAGCTGGATGTCCTTCAGCTCGACCAGGGTCACCTCCACGCCCCAGTCGATCGTGTTGACGTCGAGGATCTCGCGGATGTCGAGGTTGATCCGGTCGGTCTCTGACAGGGTCTCGTCGAGGGTGTGTTGACCCACGACCTTGCGCAGCGTGGTCTGGGCGATCTGGTCGATCGCCGCGGTGACGTCCTCGATCGCGATGACCGATTTTTCCGCGTCGACGACCTTGAAGTAGGCCACCGCGGACACGTCGACGCTGACGTTGTCGCGGGTGATGATGCCCTGAGACTGGATCGGCATCGTGACGATCCGCATCGAGACCCGGTGCAGCACGTCGACGAACGGGACGATGACCCGCAGGCCGGGCTCGCGGGTGCCGATCACCTTCCCGAACCGGAACAGCACACCCTGCTCGTACTGTTTGACGATCTTGACGCCGAGCCACGCCATCCCGAGCAGGACAACCACGACGACGATCACGACGGAAACAAGAGCATTCATGGCGTTCTCCAGACGGGGGTAAGGCAAGATCGAACGGAACACGAAGGACGGGCACGCTGGCCGTAGGTAAGCCGGGCCGGGTGGGCGGGGTGGCCCTGGAAACCCAGAACCTGGGCCGGGGTAGGCCGGGCGGGCCGGCAGAACCTCAGCGTCGGCGCGGCGGCGCCTCCGGTCGCAAACGCCGTCGTCGACAGGCCGATCGGCCGATCGGCCGCCATGGCAGACGGGAGTCTGAAAATGCGGAACCCGGTGACGTTGACCGTGACCAGTGCGGGGGACTGCGACAGCCCGGACCGGGCACCGTCATCGCCGGGTCGCGTGGGGAAATGGCGCCTGCTGGTCTTGGTCATGCCGACTCCGACACGCAAACCGAGTCGCAGGGACCTGGCCGCGGTCTGACAGGTGCCGCGACGGAGGTGCCCGAGGTCGAGGAGGCATGCGGGCAGAGCGGGCTTCAGCTCAGAAGCGCTGCGGGAACCCGCGTGCACGGGAGGGGAAGGATTCATGGGCTGACCCTGAGGGTGCGATCACCCGAGTGCTCGGCGTGAGCGAATGCTCATCAAGTTCGGCAGCGGACGGCCGTCCTCATTCCAAGCTGGTTGATTGGCTCAACACCTCTGACGGTACTCCGTGACTGGCCAGACAGCGCCATGCGGGGGCGGCCCCGATGCTATGCGTCGCTGCGTGGAGATGCGCCGCGACGTCTAGGAAGGCAAGCGAGGCACCCGGCGGCGACGGATGGGCGCCGATACTTGTTCCCAAAGTTCGAGCCGTCGCTGCGGGCGCCCCACCGGACGCGTTCGTCAGCACGACGCTTGCAGGCTTCTGCCCAACGATCGGGACGTGCCTGCCGGACACGTCCAAGAGCGCCGACCCCAATGAAGCGGGCGAACCCGGCGTATTGACATCCCCTGTTGGGCGGTGACAGCCTGCCAGGTAAGCCGCAGGCTCTGGTGGTGTTGCCTGGACCTGGCAACCTTATTGGTCGACAAGACGTAAGGCGGGACGAGGTCTTTCTGATGGTGATACACCGCTCCGCCTACAGCAGGTCCTCGTACGTGCTGCTGCCCATAGCAGCACCCACCGGTGGCATCCCCAGGACGCCTGGCCCTCGCCTCGACGCCACCCTAGACACGCGCCCGACCACGTCGTAGACCCGGCCGGCCTGCTTCGGGGTGAGTCCCCTCCGGATGCCCTTCTCCCAGGATTCGAATCAGCGCCACAGGCGTCGTTCACTGCGGTCGCGCCGTTAACCAAGGCACCTCGCGTTACCTGTGCACCGCCTCGCGTCGGCTTCTCCCCGTTGCCAGGCACCGACCACCACATCACCGATCCCTACACTCGTCACAGGTGCGCAAACGCCGTTAGAATCGTAAGGCTGGGTTCCCAGCAGGTCCGAAACGGGGCTGGCCGTCCGCTGCCGGTCTCAGGAGCAACCGCTCCCTTTCGGACGGCTCGGTGATCACCGTCCGTCAGGATCACCTATGTACCCCAGGCCCGTCGCCCAACTCCTCAAATCGACCGCGCCCCCAGCCTCCCCGCGGGACCCGAGGGCTACCCCCGCTCCGGCCTCGGACTCGCTCAGCTACGACGACTGGATCCGGGACGACTGGGTGCGCTCGAGCTGTCCATCCCTTCGCTCGGGCACAGCCAACTACCCGGCCGAGGAGCCGCCCGGGACGGGCTAATGAGGGTACCGCAGCGCGGTCGGAGCGCCGTACGACGCGTCGTGGGCGCGGTCGTGATCGCGCACGGACGGGCCGGGGCGCTGCCCCGGTGGACCGGGCAGGTCCTGGTGGCGCTGGCGCCCGTGCTCACGGCTTCGGTCCAGATGCTCTGCGCCGGCGTTCGAGATCTCGCCTTCGTCGGCATGGGCTGTCACTGCCGACGCGCCCCCGCCCCAGCCGCACGGCCACTGAATGAAGCCTCGTCCATGTACACGCTTGACTTCAAGAACGTCACCAAGAGCTACGGGCACCAGGCCGTCGTCGACTTGCTCACGTTCATCGTGCAGCCCGGGCGTGTCACAGGTTTCCTGGGGCCTAACGGCGCCGGGAACCCAAGGTAATAAAGATCCTGCTCGACCTGGCCAAAGCCGATCAAGGGCGCCACGATCGGTCTTGATGCGGATGCGCTTATGGTGACGTCTCGCCGCGGACATTGCTTCGGGGCCGCGTGGTCTGGCTGACGTGGGGTTTGATGCACCAAGCGAGGGACTGACGCTGGTCAGTGGTGAGGGTGGCTGCGAACTGGCGGGCGGCAGCGGGGTACTGGTGTGCCTCGGGTGAGGACGGAGCGGCGTTGGCGTGACCTTGAGCGACATGGGTCCAGATCCATGCGACGGCGTGGTTCTGGCTGGCGGCCAGGGTGCCGGGGCGGTGGGCGCGCGCCCATTGGGTGAACCACAGTTGAGTGGTCGCGAGTCGACGGACCTGGTTCTCCAGGTGGCGGTAGTCGCGTCCGTCCAACGCCCGGGCGGCGACGGCGATCGCGGCGATGACGTGACTCGGGGTCGCGGTCTGGCTCGATGAGCAGGCCCGTGCGGTGCTGGTTCCGAGGTCAGGCGGCAGACCGAGGGCGATCGCGGAGCCGGCCCAGGTTGCGATGCCAGGGTGGGTTCTGGCGATGGCGAGGGACGCGAAGAGGCGGACCGTGTCAGGCCGTGAGGTGAACAGCCCGGTGAGGTACTCTTCGAAGATGCGGTCGGGCAGAACGTGGGGGATCTGGCGAACAGACGCGGTCATCGGCGGATGATCCTCCAGGATCCGGGAGGTGCGGCGGCGGGGGCGTGGGTGGCCATCACCAGCCGGGTCAGGGTCGGGGTCATCCGGGTGTGGTCGGCGAGCCACCCGAGGCGCCCGTCGGGGGTGACGGGCACCTTCTCGCACCAGGTCGTGAACACGGCCGCAGCGGTGTCGATGTCGGGGGTCGAGAGGAGGGTGTCGGCGGTGGTCAGGGCGCGGGATCGAACTGCGGGGTCGGCTGGCGGGTGCAGCGCCCACCGGTGGGGCCGGGTGTCACCGTCGGCGGCGAGGTGGGCGGTCCAGGCCGGCAGATCGTGAGGAGTGGTGGTTGCGCTGGCGACGTGGAGCAGCAGGACGGTCAGGGCCTGCAGGGTGGCGGCATACTCCAGCGGCCGGGCTGGCTCGCCGAAGACGGTCACGGGCAATCCCGAGCCGGCGAGGACTTGGCGTTGGTGCCGGGCTAGGCATTCGGGGTCCGCCGGCGGCGCCTTCAGTGTGGTGAGTGCGAGCTGGCACTGGGCTCGGGGACCTTCGCCGAGGGGGTTGCCGCACCGGGTGGTGGCGCCGACGGCGCGCAGGTGGGAGTGGCGTTGGTCGCGGAACGGCCGGTGGCAGCCGGGGCAGGCGGCGAGCAGGTAGGTGCCGTGGCGATCGCAGACGGTGCTGGTGGGCAGGCGCCAGGCGATGGCCCAGGTGCCGGTCTCGGCGAGGCAGGCGGGGCAGATCTGAGTGCCGTGCCCGGGGAGCCACCCGCGGGCGGCGACAGTTCGGAAGCTGGACTGGCGTTGGGGGTCCAGCCCGGTCAGATCGAGCGCGTTCCCGTCGTAACGGGCCAGCGTCGCCTCCTGCAGGTGCTCGACGGTCTCGCCAGTGATGGCTGCGAGGGTCCGCAGGGTGGCGGGGGACGGGGCGAGCATGAGGAACCGGGTGGTGTCGGCGCGGGCGCGGACCTGGGTGAGCAGGTGGGCGGTGGTGAGGTAGTTGACGTCGGCGACCCGTTCGAGGTAACCATCGAGGGCCTCCCCTGGTCTCAGGTCGATCGTGGTGGGCAGACACGGGCTGTTCGCAATGTCAGCCCACATCGCGGCGAGCCTTACCTTCGGCCGGTACGGAGGTGGCCTGGTCGATCAGGTCACCGGTCAAGGTCAGGTGCTGTTGCCACCACGTTCGCAGGACCAGCTTGTTTTCGGGGTCGAGGGTCTGGTCGAAGTCGAGGATCCGGCTCGGAGCAAGCAGTACATGAGGCCCGCCGGCCAGTCGTCCCCCGGTGGCGTCCAACCAGATCCATGCCGCGGCGAGGCGACGCACGTCCGGGTCATCCCTGGCGGGTGGGTGTAGTTGGCTGGTCAAGGCGGTCGCAACGTGATCGAGGGTTCGCAGCTCGGCACGAGCAGCGGCGCGGTCGATCAGGCCCTGGTCGTGCAGGATCCGGGCGTGCGCTGCGACCCGGGCCACCCCCCGCGCTGTCGCCAAGGTGGTGCGTGCCAGGCGCCTGACCCGGGATGAAACGTGCGCGCCGTGGAACTGTTCGGCCTGGCCCACGGTGAGGGTCTCATGGTGGGCGCGGGCGGCGAGGACCGTCAGGGCCAGCGCGTCGGCGGTGCGGGCGGTGCGCATGCACTCCGGGAGCACGATCCCGTCGACGGGGTGGCGCAGGATGCTGGGGACGTGGCGGGCCTCGATCCCCAGTCGGGGCAGCAGCGACAGCGTGACGTTCACGGCTTGTGCCCGGCTGGCCCAGGCGGGCAGGTCGGTGGTGTTGGCCCAGATGTCGGCCATGGAAGCGCAGTGGTCGAGGAACGTCAGGGTGGCGGCGGGGTCGCCCGAGACGTCCCAGGTGAGCGCGAGCAGGGTGGCGCTGACCCATGGCGGACGGGCATAAATGTCTTGAGAGGCAGTGGCGGCGGCTTCCCATGAAACGACTCGTTCGCGCCACGTCAGGCTCTCCCCGTCGAGCAGTGAGGGCCAGTTCGTCCACAGGGCGGGCTCGAGTTCGGCCATCAGCGACTCGAGGCGCCCAAGACGGGCGCGGGCCAGTTTCGACCTGCGGGCCGCGGCCAGGGTCATCATGACCTGATCCTGGACCCCGGCCACCGCGATCGGCGGGGGCGCTGGGGCTGGTTCACTGTGGTCGACCAGCAGGATTCGGCAGGCCGGGCAGAGGACGACGAGGTTCAGGCGCGCGGCGACGCTGTCGAGCCCGCACTGTGGGCAGCGCGCGGGTTGGCCGGCGTAGCGTCGTCCGGTGCGGGCCCGCTCGATCACCACGCGGGGGAACGCGGCCCGCAGCGTCCCGGCGCGGGCCCGCTCGACGGGCAGCCCGGCCGCAAGACTGAGCCGGGTCAGCAGCTGCGGTGGCGGCGCCTCCCAGATTCGGGCGTCGCGCCGGTGCCCGGTGAGATCCTGCAGGGTCATGAAGTTGGCTTCCGCCAGCCTGGCCGCGTACCCGGCGAGGTCCTCGTCGGGGTTGATGTCAAGGGTGACCGGCAGCTGCCCCTTCAGGCCCGGGCTCATCCGGCACCGTCCTTCAGGGGTGGCCTGACGGTCACGGCGGGGTGTAGCGCCCTGGGCGCCTGCCGGGTGCGTGCAGTCTTGTTGGTGACCTCGTCCGCGGTGAGCTTGGCCGTCGGGACGGCGCGGACGTGGTCCTCGGTCACGGTCCAGGTTCCGTCCTCGATCGCCGCGACGGTTGCTCGGCGCAGCAGGTTGACCATGGCCTGCATCCGTCCGCCGGTGCGGGCGAGGATGAGCCCGGGTAGGTCGTTGTGTAACATCCCCGGGCCTGCCAACGGCAGGTGCGGGATGAGGAGGTCACCGGACTCTTTGAGAAAGCGCTGCCAGGCCCGTACGGCGTCCTGGGTATCGGCGTGATAGGGATTCATGGTGAGCTCGTAGGCGCGGCCGGTGACCTGAGGGTCGTCCATCACGGGGTGGGTGTGCAGGTTGGCGCCGGCGAAGATGACGGTGATGCCGTACTCACCCAGGGCGGTGACGACAGCCTTGAGGTGATCCAATGCCTGCCGGCCCAGTTTCTCGGTCAGGATCAGCTGGTGCAGGTCGTCGATGATCAGCAGCCGGACCCCGTGCTGCAGGAGCAGATCGAGGGCGCTGACCTTCTTGGCCACGGCCTTGTCGTAGTCGAGGGCTTCGACGATGAGCTCGTTGAACTTCCCAACGGTGGTCGCGGCCTCCAGTGACAGAAACAGCACCGGAGCATGGGTGGGGTGGACGCTCTGGTCGTGTCCGGCGATCCGTCGGGTCGTGGTGCGCCGGGCCATTTCGGCCGGGTCGCCGTCTAGTCCGATGTGGGTGCGATGCACGGCCATGGCGACCTGGTAGAGCAGCGTCGACTTGCCTGCCACGTTCGGCCCGCCGATGATCGCGACCTCGCGTGTCCCGGTCAGCGTCTCTGCGTTGTCTTCGATCAGCCTCCCGAGGAAGTCACGGATGTTGCGGTCGCGTTCGGAGTCGAAGTAGTGGCCGTTGAGCCAGCGCCGCACGTCCCGGGCGTACCGCGCGCGCGCCGGTAGCGACATGGCCCTCGCTTCGGGGGAGGTGACCGGGTCCGGCGGGGGCGGGGTGTACGCCTGACGATGAAGCAGGGCAGCCTTCACAGCTCCTCCCGGGACTCCAGCGACGGCCACGCTATCTGGGTGGGGTCAAAAGACAGACCGGCGTCACCCGCCCGAGGCTCTGACTGTGACCCCTCTGGTGGCCCCTTCGTGGCTGCGTGGGCCTGCCGGTGGCGCCTGGCTCCCGCGGTGGCGGTTTCGTCGTGGTCGAACTGGGAGCGCGAGCTGCGCAGATAGGCGGCAGTCAGCTTGTTCGGCTTCCAGTCGACCAGGTCCGGGTCTGCTCGCAGACGATCGATATCGGCGATGTCGTTGACTGCGGCGAGGATCTCGTCCTGGATGGCGTCCTTGTTGATGGTCTTGTTGGTGCCTCCTCGGCGCTGGAACGCTGTGGTGGCTGCCTTCAGAACGACATCGGTCATCGGTGCGGTCAGCTGGAAGGCTCGGCGCCAGGGCACCTCGATGATGGCGCCGGTGTCGGGGTGTCTGAACCAGAGTCGGGACAGGTCGCGGCGGTCGTAGAGGAAGGGTGCTGCGCGGTCTTGGCTTCGGAAGAAGCCCTTGGGCACGTGTCTGAACTCATCGAGTTCGGCGCAGTCGAACGTGAGGTCCTTGTACTCGACCCCGTCGTGGCGGATGGTGAGCCACCGGACCGGGAGCAGGTCGTAGAGCAGGTCGGGACGTTGCATGACGTGGATCCGTCCGACCGCGGGTAGGAGCGCGTCGAAAACCTCCAGCGGAGTCAGACCAACAGCTGGTGAACGATCCTCAATGACACGATCGGTGACGCTGAGGCCGCCGTGTCGGGTGCGGTGGTAGTCGGTGGCGATGAACTCGCGAAGCCGAAGTTCAAGCTCGCGGGGTGTCAGTCCGGGGCCATCTCCCTTGAAGGTCGCGCGGCCTTTCTTGTCGTAGACGATCGCGCCGGCATCGCTTCCGCGCTGGGCAACGTTGCGCCCTTTGTGCCCAGCCAGTTGTTGCAGGCATCGTTGAAGGGTCTCGTGCCAGCGTTCGACGAACGAGTTGTCGGTGGGCTTCTTCCCGCGAGAGAGCAACAGGTGGATGCCCAGGCTCTGGCACACGTCTCGGAAGTAGCGGCTGGTGAAGATGCTCCCCTTGTCTGCCCGGATCGCATCTGGCAGCACACCAGGGATCGCGTGCTCACCGACGAGCGGTCGCCCGGAGAGCCGCTCAGCCTCAGCCACGGCTTCCTCGATCGAACCGATGGCCTCGGGGACTCCCGCCCAGCGCCAGTCATGAACTCGCCCTGGTTCGAAGACCTGGCTGAAGGGGCGCAGTACGTCGTAGAGGATCAAACCTGCCTCGAGTGAGTTCGCGCTTCGCGGGACAACCCGCAAGGCCAGGACCACGCGCGTGCAGACGTCCAGTGCCGTAATGATCTCGACCGAGATCACCTTGCCGGACCAAGGATCGACGCAGAACGCGTCGGCGCGTGTGACGTCGATCGCGACGACCTGTCCAGGTCGCAGCGCGGGGTAAGCCGACAGTGCCAAGACACCGCGAAGCTTCTTGGTGGTGTGCGACCTCGTGGTGGCGCCGACGGCCTGCTTGAGCTGGCTAAGAAAGGCCCGCAGGGTGGCTGTGGGGACCTCGGTCGCCTCGAGACCTTCAGCCTTCAATGCCAAGATGGTGCGGCGGTACAGCTCGTCGACGGACCGCACGGACCATGTCCCATCCATCCGGCCGGCGACCTCTTCGGCCACGCGCGCTACCTCCGGGTCCAGGTTCGCGTACTTGGTGTGACGGCGCAGGCGCCGCTTGTCCACCATGGCCAGCAGGCCGCCGTTGATGGGCCGGTCGTAGGCCGCCAACCAGTTCATCAGTTGACGCGCGGACACTGCCCCCACCCGGGTACGCGCCGAGTGGTGTCCCTCCTCCTTGTCGCGTTGCCGGCGACGGTCCTGGGCGTTCTCGTGAGCCAGGATCTTGGCCATCAGGTCGCACTTCTGGGTATCTGAGAGGTGGTTGGCCGGGTCGAAGGCGGTGTACGGCTCGCCGGGCCGGGCCAGCGCAGCGTGGCCACGGGCGTACCCGGTCCTGAGCGTCAGCGCGACCTCTTGCTTGTCCAGTGATTCCTGCACGGCTGCGTCGCTCAGCCCGGCAAGGACAGAGACCAGGGACTCAGCCACCGCCTCGACACGGCCGGCGATGATGGCGCGAGCCGGTTGCACTTCGGTCCAGGAGACGTCCCTGGTCCGTCCAGCAATGTCGCGAGTCGTATAACCCATGGGTGTCACGCCTACGACCGTGCGCGGCCCATCCGGGAACAAGATGAGAGCCCCCTCGTA
The DNA here is from genome assembly GCF_001758225.1 of Humibacillus sp. DSM 29435. Lineage (GTDB taxonomy): Bacteria > Actinomycetota > Actinomycetes > Actinomycetales > Dermatophilaceae > DSM-29435. The sequence goes on from NZ_MAST01000002.1 coordinate 70,138, forward strand.
GAGTTCCACGCGGGCGCTCATGAGCCCGCCCCCTGATGCGCCCAAGCGATTGGGGTCGGGCGTCCCCACGGCACGGCCAAGTTGATCGACAACTGGCCACTCCACACCAGGTGCCACATGGCAGAGACCAAAAAGCCGCGACCATCGTCGGCCGCCATCACCTCACCGATCGTGAGGGGCCCGTCAGCCAATCGATCGTGCAGGACGTTCCTGGCGGGATCGAGCCATTCTGGCGGGCGCCGGGCGCCGGCGATCCACCGCAGGTTTAGGGACTCCACCTCGCTGAGGCCGCCGAACTGCTCGTACTTCCACCCCACGCCCTGGCACGCTGCTTGTGTCCTGACTGACTTCACGAGGTAGGTTTCATCCCGCCGCGACGGGGGCCGAGCATCCCAGATCGTCACCTCGCCGTCGCGGTCCATGCTCAACAAGTCGGGGAAGTGCGATAGGCCGTCTTCCCACTCCAGCAGAGCCGGCTGACCAAGCAACCAGACCACCTCAGGCTTACGGTCGAGCCAGGTGGCGAGCTCATGCTCCAGCCCGGACTCGAGGAACAGCCAGCCGCCCGTTGTCATGCACGCCGCCTGAACGGGGATGTTCTTCGACAACCTCCCCGACTTCGTGCGCCGCATCGGCTCCAGATGCCGCACCGGCGGGTCACCCTCTGACCATGCCCACGCCGGGTAACGGTCCCCGGCGTAGCTAAAGGTCCACGTCGCCGCACCCACTTGGGAACCGACAGCCGTCAGCCCTACACTGACCATGACGAAACTCCTGTCTCCTCGCATCGGATCAGGTCTTTTCTTCATGAGGGCGTCCCGTTGCACCGGGGCGCCCTCAACGTATGTTGAGCCGAAAACGAGCCTAAACCCCCTCCCGTAAGGAGAGCGAGGAAGTATCAGGCACGTTTGCGTTCTTGACCAGCAGACACGCCGAACAAGCGTGTATGAAACATAGGTGGCGGTTTCGGAAAAGTAGGAGCCATCTCGACACCAACCTCAGAAGTTGGTGGCCATGTTCTGGAAGCGACTGAAGTGGCCCTGGAAGGCGACCACGATCGTGTCGGTCGGGCCGTTTCGGTGCTTGGCCACGATCAGGTCGGCCTCGCCCTCACGCGGGGAGTCCTTCTCGTAGGCAGCCTCACGGTGCAGCAGGATCACCATGTCGGCGTCCTGCTCGATGGAGCCCGACTCGCGAAGGTCGCTCATGGCCGGCTTCTTGTCGGTGCGCTGCTCGGCACCACGGTTCAGCTGCGAGATCGCGATGACCGGCACCTCGAGCTCTTTGGCCAGCAGCTTCAGGGCACGCGAGAACTCCGAGACCTCCTGTTGGCGGGACTCGACGCGTTTGCCCGAGCTCATCAGCTGCAGGTAGTCGATGACCACGAGCTTGAGGTTGTCGCGCTGCTTCAGGCGCCGGCACTTGGCCCGGATCTCCATCAGCGACATGTTCGGCGAGTCGTCAATGAAGAGAGGTGCGTCAGACACCTTGCCCATCGTCGAGGCGAGGCGCATCCAGTCTTCCTCGCGCATCGTGCCCTTGCGCATGTGCTGCAGCTGGATGCCGGCCTCAGCCGAGAGCAGTCGCATGGTGATCTCGGTGCGGCTCATCTCGAGCGAGAACACGACGCTGGCCATCTTGTGCTTGATCGCCGCCGACCGGGCGATGTCGAGCCCGATGGTGGAGTTGTGCGTCGGAATCATCGACTCACCGGCCAGGTACAGATGGTCGTCGGCCGCGACCTCGATACAGCGCACCGCGACGCTCGACACGGGCTCTACCCGCTCGACCTTCCACTGCACCGCCGACCCCAGCCCAGCGGATGAGACCGCCGCGCGCTCGGCCGTGACCAGTCGACCCAGCCGAACGGCATCCGCCGCCTGACCGGTCGTGACCACACGCGCAGGGGCCCCGTCGATGGCGAGCGACCACTGGTGCTGCTCGTCGGCCACGATCACCGAACCGTCGGAGAACGTCACCTCGTAGCAGGGCCGGCCCGTCATCACGTCGGTGGCGGCGACGACGCGCGTCGGACGTCCGTCAGCCCCGAACACGAGGTCACCCACCGCGACCTGGCCCATGGTCGTCCAGCCGTCAGGGGTGGGCAGCGGTGTGTCGAGGGCCAGCGCCTTTCCCATGGCCGGTCGGGCGGCGATGACGATCATCTGGCCGGGGTGCAGGCCGTTGGTCAGGGCGTCGAGGTCGGTGAAGCCGGTCGGCACCCCGGTCATCTCGCCGGAGCGGCCCGATGCCACCTCGATCTCATCGACGGTGGCCTCGATGATGTCGCCGAGCCGGTGGTAGTCGTCGCCACCGCGCTTGTCGGCCACGGAGTAGACCTCGGCCTGGGCGGCGTTGACGATGTCTTCGACGTCGCCGCCACCCTGGGCGTAGCCGAGCTGCACGATGCGCGTACCCGCCTCGACGAGGCGGCGCAGCACTGCCCGCTCGGCGACGATCTCGGCGTAGTAGCCGGCGTTGGCTGCGGTCGGCACCGAGGCGATCAGCTGGTGCAGGTAGGCCTGCCCGCCGATGCGGGTCAGGTCGCCGCGCTTGGTCAGCTCGTCGCTGACCGTGATCGCGTCGGCCGGCTCGCCGCGACCGTAGAGGTCGAGCACCGCGTCGTAGATCAGCTCGTGCGCCGGGCGGTAGAAGTCGGTGCCCTTGAGCTGCTCGACGCAGTCGGCGATGGCGTCTTTGCTCAGCAGCATGCCGCCGAGCACCGACTGCTCGGCGCCGACGTCTTGCGGCGGCAGACGGTCGTCGGGCGGCCCGCCCTCACGGGTCGACGACGAGAACGCGCTCGTGCTCAGCTCATCGAGCGACACGCGCTACCCCTTCCGACGGTGGACCACTGATCCAGAAAAACGCCTGCTCGAACACCAGTTCCACCACTTCACCACGCCCCACCGACAGCCGACCCGCCACCGGGGCCAAGGCCGGTGGGGCAGCCCGACGACCTGCGATCGAAACGACCTCGGCAGTCAAGCAGCCACCGGTCCGGCGTCTCGGGTGGGGGCGGGCCCCAACCTAGGTACGCCGTGGCTCGATCACAACACGAGACGCCCTTTGTGACGGATGGGCTGTGGACAACCGGTGGACAGAGGAGGCCGACACGCCGTGCACAGCTGTGGACAAGGTGTGTGTACAACTGTGCGCCACCACAATCACGCGGAGAGTTTCGTGCTTGGCGACCTGCGAAAACACCAATCCGCGTCTTGTGGAGAAAAAGGAGTTGACCCCTGTGCACCGTCCACAGGGGGCAATCGTCCAGATGCTGGCGAAGAGGCGGCAACGCCCGAGAAGAGCGGTATGTACGTCCCGCCCGCGCCCGGTCAGAGCCCGGCAGCCGAGTCGTCGTAGTAGTGCCGGTTGCGCAGGCCGACCGCGGCCGCCTCGTCGAGCACGGCGACGGCATCCGGGTGCCACTGGAGCACCGAGCCGGGACAGGATGCCGTCAGCGGGCCTTCCAGCGCCGCGGCCACCGCGTCGGCCTTGGAGGGCCCTGTCGCCACCAGCACGAGCCGCCGGGCGTCCAGCACGGTGCCGAGACCCTGGGTGACGCAGTGGGTCGGCACATCGTCGATCGAGTCGAAGAACCGGGCGTTGTCGCTTCGGGTGCGGGCGGTCAGCCGCTTGACGCGGGTGCGCGAGGCGAGCGACGACCCGGGCTCGTTGAAGCCGAGGTGGCCGTTGACGCCGATGCCGAGAATCTGCACGTCGACCCCGCCGACCGCTGCGATCGCCCGTTCGTAGTCGGAAGCCGCGGCGATGAGCGACTCCTCGTCGGTCGCCGACCCGTCGGGCACGTGCAACCGCTCGGGAGCCAGGCCCAGCGGCCCGCAGACCTCCCGCAGCAGCACCTCCCGGTACGACTGCGGATGCCGGGCCGGCAGCCCGACGTACTCGTCGAGGGCGAACCCGTGCGCCGAGCTGAAGTCGATGAGGCCGGCCGTCTGGGCCAGCGCCAGCTCTCGGTAGAGGCCGAGCGGCGACGACCCGGTCGCGAGGCCGACCACGATGCCGTGGCTCACCGCTCCGTTGGCTCGGTGCGCACCACCGGTCAGTCCCTCGATCACCTCGGTCGCGGCTCTCTTTGCCACAGCGCCGACGTCGGGTTCCACGAAGACCTGCATCGGCCCAACCTAGCCGTGCCGACGAGCCTTCGAGGCCACATCGTCACGGCGTCAGGTGCTGGCCCGCTCGACGAGGCGCACCGGCAGCAGCTGAGCAGCATCCGACCCACTCGTCGTCACGCCCGCGATGCCGAGCACCTCGAGCAGCCTTCGCCCCGCACGCTCCCCGAGCTCGGCGATCGGCTGGTGGATGGTGCTCAGGCGCGGGCTGCTGGCCCAGCTGAGGGGTGAGTCGTCAAACCCGACCACCCGCACCCGCCCCGGAACGGACACCCCGAGGTCAGCCAACGCGGCCAGCACCCCCGTCGCAGCGGCGTCAGAGGCCGCGAAGATGCCGTCGGTGTCGGGCCAGCTGCTCATGATCACCAGGGCGCCCGCCCGGCCCGACTCCCAGCTGAAGTCGCCCTCGACCTCGCGAGGAGCAACGTTCTCGGCCGCCGCAGCGAGCGCGACCCGGTAGCCCTGCCGACGGACCCAGCCGGCGTGCGTCTCCAGGGCCCCCGTGACGTGTGCCGGCGACCGGCATCCGCGATCGAGCAGGTGCTCGGCGGCGAGCCTTCCCCCGGTGAGGTTGTCGACGTCGACCCAGGGCAGTCCGTCGTCGTGCAGGGCTCGGCCGATGCGCACCACCGGCACGTCGCGCCCTGCGAGCGCGGTGCCGAGGTCGTGCGGCCCGTGCGACGACACCACCACGACCCCGTCGGTGTGGCCGTCGCGCAGGTAGTCGAGAGCGTCGGTGGGGTCGTCGTCGGCCTCGAGCGGCAGCAGCACGAGCCGGTGGTCGTGCTGGCGCAGTACCCGCCCGAGGCCGCGCACGGTGGCTGCGAGGAAGGGGTCTGCGAACATGCGGTCGATGGGCTCCCAGAGCGCCAGGGTGACCATCCCGGTGCGCCGCGTCACCAGCGAACGGGCGGCGGCGTTGGGCCGGTACCCGAGGTCACGGGCGGCGGCGAGCACCGTCGTGCGGGTGCTCTCGCGCACTCCGGTCGAGCCCGACAAGGCCCGGGATGCCGTTCCACGGCCCACCCCGGCCCGGGCCGCCACGTCTTCGAGGGTGGGGCGAGGCGCAGGCGGCACGCTTGCAGTATCGCAGAGCGTGCCGCCCACCTCGTCGCCCGACAGACCTCGCGTCAGTACCGCTTCGGCAGGCTCGTGACGAAGCCCGACACCCACGACAGCGGTGCGTTCCAGTTGATGGTGATCTCGTTCGTCGACCACGAACCGATCTCGTCGAGGTAGCAGAACTGGTCGATACAGCCGGTGAGCTTGTTCGCAGCCACCGGGTCACCGGTCGCGGTCGCGGTCGAGTTCGGCCCTCCTGCAACGGTTCCCGTCGGCGGATGCGGCAGGGTCGGGTCGAGCGAGGCCGCGTACCAGCGACTGTGCTGGTTCTGCGAGTACACCGTTCCCCACCCGGTCACGTACGAATGGTTGAGCGCGTTGCGGCCGAAGACGTAGTCGAGGCTGCTCAGCACGCCGTCGGCGTACCGCTTCTGGCCGGTGAGGTCGTAGGCCGTACCGACCACCTGCAGGTTGTTGAGGATCGCCGAGTTCGAGCCCCAGACCCAGATGCCGTCCTTCGGGTGGTACGCCTGCCCGAAGGCCTCCCGCTTCGCGTCACGCAGGTAGGCGTCGGCCGCCTTCACGACCGAACGGCGAACCTTCCAGGCGTCGGGCAGCCGGCTGGGCACCGTGGCCAGGTCGAGCCGAGCGAGCCCCGCCACCTGCTGCCAGTCGAAGGCGCCGTCACCGAAGACCACACCGGTGTGGTGCGGTGAGGCGAGCACAGCCCCGCGGAAGGCCTTCTCGCCGGTGGTGAGGTAGAGCTCGGCTGCGGCCCAGTAGAACTCGTCGCTGACGTCATCGTCCTCATAGGGGCCGCTGCCCGGGTTGAGGTCGATGGTGGCGTCGGCGGCCGGCGCGTAGAGGGCCGGAGTCTTCTTCGCCGCGGCGTAGGAGGTGCGTGACGACCTCAGCAGCTGCTTCGAGAACGCCCGGTCGACGTGGGCGAAGAGCCGGGCACCCTGCGCTGCAGCGGCCGCGAGGTTGAGGGTGGCAGCCGTCGAGGGGCGGTAGAGCACCCGCGGCTGCGGGTCGTTGGCGGGCAGCATGGGCAGACCGGTCCAGTCGACGTCGGCGACCTTGTGGTTGGCCATACCCGCGTAGGGCTGGCCAGCCGGAACCTGCATGCGCATCATCCACGCCAGCTCCCAGCGCACCTCGTCGAGCAGGTCGGGCGCGCCGTTGCCGGCCTCGGGGATGGCGAGCGAACCGTCACGGTAGGCAGCGGGTTTCGCGTGACCGGTCTTCGTGCGTTCGTACTCCATCATCAGCTGCGCCACCGAGACTCCGGCGTTGACGACGTACTTGCCCTGGTCGCCGGCGTCGTACCAGCCGCCGCTCACGTCACGGGTGCCGTCACAGGTGAACGGCTGGTCATAGAGGCCTTGCGACGGGTCGTCCAGAGCCTGGCAGGGCACGGCAATGTCGCCCTGGTTGGGCGCCACGCCGACGTGGCCAGCCGTGCGGCCGTATCCCGGCGCGAGCTCGTCGTCGATCGCGATGCCGCTGCGGTTGGTGTATTAGAAGGTCTTGCTCTGGGTGCGCAGCTTCTCGTACAGGTTGCTGCCGATCGCGAACGGGTAGCTCGTCTGGTCGCCGACGGTGAGGGTGTACCCGGCGCCCGCCCGGCGGAAGGAGTCGAAGCTGATCGTCTGGGCCTTCACCCCGGCGCTGCTCACCATCCCCTCGGGGTGGGTCAGGCCGCGGCGCACCACCACTCCCCGGGCGTCGCGCAGCAGCCACTGCTGAGGACCCTTGGCGTCGGTGACGACGGTGGCCTCTTTCGGCCCGCCCGTCAGGTAGCCCACCTGGTTGACGCGCACGGCGGGCCCCGTGTCGGGCACGTAGGTCGCCGGGGCGGCGCCACCGGTTAGTGACACATTGTCGAGGCACAGCCGGTAGGCGGCGGCGTTGGTGATGTCCTGCTGGAAGGCGACGGTCGCGTTGGGGTAGTCGCGGTCGGCCGTGAAGGTGGAGTCGAAGGCCTGCGCATCGGGCGTCAGCGGGTGCTTCTGCGACGGCAGGAACTCCGCGTAGTTGATGTCGGGGCCGCCCTGGATGAGAACGCGCACCTCGGCCGTGGTGGCCGGCACGGTGAGCGCCTCGTAGTGAAAGGCGTAGATCTCCCCCGCCACCATCGGCACCTCCTGCAGCAGGCCCGCCTGGTAAGGCGCCGTACCCGCCGGCACGTCGACACACCCTCGGCCGTCGACCACCGAGGCCGACGGGAAGGCGTTCCAGCCGAGGAGATCGGTGTCGAACGTGCCGTTCGTGATCTGCTCGGGGCCGGGGTCGGCCCCCGCGATGGTGGCCGGCGCCAGCATCGCCGTCGTGACGGTCAGGCCGAAGCAGGTGGCCAGCGCCGTCAGCTTCGTCGGCGCGAGACGGTGACGTCGGTGGATCGGGTGGGCAGGGCGGGTGGCTCGGGTCGAACGATCCACGGTCGGACTCCTTTGTCGCGATCGGATCCCCACCTCCTGGGCTGAGGTGGGAGCGCTCCCACGAGTGTCCGAGATGCCCGCTGTGCTGTCAATGGTGAGAACAGCCCGGTCTGCGGGCCACTGGCGGCCCCGAGGTGCGACGGGCCGACAGCCCACGGCCGACCCCGGCCGAAGGTCGAAAGGTCGAGCGGCTCAGTGGCCGGGCCGCCCGACGACCCCCAAGAGGTCGGCCAGCGCTCGGCCCACCGCGGGCGAGCCACCGAAGGTGACGACGTCAGGAGCCGCAGGCCCACCCGGGCGGGGCCACCCGCACTCGACGACGATGACGAAGTGGCCCTGCGAGCGCAGGCTTTCGGTCAGAGCCCAGGCCGGATGCCGTGCACTCAGCCCGCGACCCACGACCGCCACCTTGTCGCCCGCTCCGACCTCGTCCACCTCGATGGCACGACCCACTGCGGCCGGACCCCACCGCACATCCCCGACGGCCAGGTTGGTGGCCGAAGCCAGCTGCACGACGACGGCGCGCTCGGGAGCCGAGCACCAGTCGGCCACCGCCGGGCCGACCTCGAAGGCTCGGGCGATCGCGGTGTCAGACACCGGCAGCGTCGGGGCCGGCTCGCCTGCATACGACGTGGCTGCCCGAACCGGCCCGGGCGGGAAGGTGGCTACGAGCCGGTCGACTCGGCTCACCGCCTGCTCCAGCCTCGCCCGGTCGAGTCGACCGACCCCGACGGCGGTCACCACCGCGTCGACGACCTCGAGAAACTCCTCCTCGCTCGTCTCCGACCCGACGCACAGCAGATCGCACCCGGCGACAAGGGCTCGCACGGCGGCCTCAGGGATCCCCGTCTCGGCGCTGGCCCCAGCCATGTCGAGGGCGTCAGTGACGACCACCCCGTCGTAGCCGAGCTCGTCACGCAAGACGCCGTGAAGCAGCAGCGGCGAGAACGTCGCCGGCTGCTCCGGGTCGATAGCCGCGACCACGATGTGCGAGGTCATAATGCACGCGGCACCCGCCGCGACCGCGGCTCGGAACGGTGCGAGCTCGCGCTCGGCCAGCACTTCTCGAGGCACGTCGATGCGCGGCAGCGCGAGGTGCGAGTCGATGGCCGTGTCGCCATGACCCGGGAAGTGCTTCGCGCAGGCCGCCACCCCGACCGACTGCAAGCCATCGACGAAGGCGGTCGAGTGTCGAGCGACCAGCATCGGGTCGCGCCCGAAGCTGCGCACGCCGATGACCGGGTTGTCGTCGGCCGAGTTGACGTCGACGACCGGGGCCAGGTCGAGCGTGATGCCGTGGGCCATCAGCTCGCGGCCGATGGCCTGCGCCGAGGCCCGCGTCAGTTCGAGGTCGTCGAGCCGGCCGAGCACGGCGTTGCCCGGGTGCGGCGAGCCGGTCGCGAGGTGCACCCGGGTCACGTCGCCGCCCTCCTCGTCGACGGCGAGCACGAGGTCGGGAGCGGCAGCATGCAGGTCGTGACACAGAGTCGAGAACTGTTCATCGTCAACGACGTTCGCGCCGTAGAGACACACCGCAGCCAGCCCAGCGGCATACGCGTGCTCGATCCAGGCCGGAACGGTGGTACCGGGGAACCCCGGCATCAGCGTGCGGACAACCAGGCGACGCAGCGCCTCCTCATCTGTGGTCACCAGCCGACCCTAGACGCGGCGGATCCCGTTCGGCAGCGACCGACCCGCAACACACCGAGCAATCCGCAACTCACCGACCAACTGCCCGGTGAGTTCGCGATTGCTCGGTGTGTTGGCCGGTGATCGGCAACGCGAGGGCCCAGGTGGTTGTTTCTTCTCGCACCGACCACGTATTGACAGACATCTATGCCTGAGTCATTCTCGAACATATTGAATATCATCGATGCAAGGAGTGGGACATGAGCGCCGACCGTCAGGTGCAGGACGAGGTCCGTGAGCGCTACGCCGCTGCCGCCCGAGCCGTCACGAGCCGGGCGGCCAACCCGCTCGAGCTCGTCGACGCCGCCGCTCCCGCCGGATGCTGCAGCCCGACGTCAGTGACCACGGACTCACCGACCTCACCGACGTCGCTGACCGAGCAGAACTCGTCGTGCTGCGGTGGCAACAACACCCAGGTCGGCGAGACCTTCGGGGCGACGCTCTACGGCGAGCGGGAGCAGAACGAGCTTCCCGAGGAGGCGCTCTTGGCCAGCCTGGGCTGCGGCAACCCGACTGCAGTAGCCGATCTGCGCGAGGGTGAGACCGTGCTCGACCTCGGCTCGGGTGGCGGCATCGACGTGCTCCTGTCGGCGCGCCGGGTCGGCCCTACCGGCCGCGCCTACGGCGTCGACATGACCGACGAGATGCTGGCGCTGGCCGAGTCCAACCGTGCTGTCGCCGGCGTCAGCAATGTGGAGTTCCTCAAGGGCACGATCGAGGCCGTGCCCCTGCCCGACGCCACCGTCGACGTCGTGATCTCCAACTGTGTCATCAACCTCTCGACCGACAAGCCGGCCGTGCTCGCCGAGATGTTCCGGGTGCTGAGGCCGGGCGGGCGAATCGGTGTCTCGGACGTCGTCGCCGAAGACCACCTGACCCCGGCCGACCGGGCCGAGCGCGGCACCTACGTCGGGTGCATCGCCGGTGCGCTGTCGCGCGACGAGTACCTCACCGGTCTCGAGCGAGCCGGCTTCACCGGGGCCAGCGTCGAGTTCACCCACGAGGCCGCTCCCGGGATGCACTCCGCGACCGTGCGCGCGACCAAGCCCACCGGCTGACCAGCCCCCGTCACAGATCGGGGCGGCACGCGATGAGCTCCATCACGTGCCGCCCCGATCTGCCAGCCCCGAACGTCAACGCCGAACGGCTACCGTGGTGCGTCGGCTCGTGGCGTTGCCGGCGGCATCCGTCGCCCGGTAGACGAAGGTGTAGCTCGCCCCGGGCACCGCTCGCACGAGGAACTTCCGGTCGGTGCGACGCACGACGTCTGACTGTTTCGCGCCGGTGACTCGCACGTCGACGAGCTTGACCTTGACCGCTCCCGACTCGTCGGTTGCCTTCACCGTGATGCTGACCGGACGCAGTCGCCGGTTCGCCAACCAGATCACGGGGCGGTCGGCCGAGACCGTGAGCTTCGGGGCGACGTAGTCCTCACGCAAGCCAGCCGCGCGGAAGTGCTCGGAGTGCAACCCGAACGAACGGTCGACGTGCGGCAGCCAGCACTCGTCGTTGTGTCGCCCCGTGGGGTAGACCTCCGACGTGTGCTCGACCCCCTTCTGGGTCAGGATCGCATCGAGCTGCCGAACCCCGTTGTCGAAGCCGTAGTCGTCGTCTTCGCAGGCGTCGAAGTAGAAGTCGAAGCGGCTCAGCTGCTCGGTCGTCATCGCCCCGGCCTGGGTGATCGGGGTCGGCCCCGAGGGGGTGTACCCGAGTGAACCGATGTGCGAGGCCAGCGACGAGAACATCTCGGGGTTTGACAACCCGATCGAGAAGGCACCGAACCCGCCCATCGAGACGCCTGACAACGCGCGGAAGTCGCGCTGGGCCAGGGTGCGGTACTCCCTGTCGACGAGCGGCACCATCTCGGTCAGGAACATGCTGCGCCACGGCACCCCACCGGGCTGGTCGAGATACCAGAGCGACTCGCCATCGGGCATGATCACGATCGACTCGGCGAGGCCGCGAGCGGTCAGGTCGTCGAGCACGGCATCCATCTTGCGCGGTTCCCACTCTCGGCTGCCGCCGTTGATGCCGTGCAGCAGGTACACGACGGGGTAGCGGCGGTTGGGCTCGGTGAAATAGCTCGGCGGCAGGTAGGTGACGAACTCGCGGCGCGCCCCCTCGAGGGCGGAGTCGACGTGGTCGCGGAAGAAGCGCGAGTGGTCGCCCGTCTCTTTCGACGTCTTGGCGGACACCCGGAGGAACTCCTGGGTCTTCGGCTCGAAGTCGAAGGGCTGGCCGTTGCGGGTGCCGGTGATCGTGCGGTTGGTGTCGACCACGAGGGTGCCGTCGCCTCCCACGACGACCTCGACCTCGCTGTCGGTGAGGGTCAGTGTGCCCGACTCGGCCAGCCACGAACGGATCTCCCGAGCCCGCCGCTCCTTGGCGCGGCCGTCGTGGAAGTAGGACGCGTCGAGAGTGGCGACGTAGGCATTGGCGTTGCCGGCGGCCAGCGCCTTCTTCTGGCGGGCCAGCACCGAGAGCGCACGGCGCGTCTGCTTCGCGTTGGCGAGGTCGCCGGTGATGCCGTAGACCGTCTGGCGCACGGCATCCTTGGAGAAGATGCCGACCGGCCCGGCGTACCAGCCTCCGCCGCCGTTCATGTCGTAGACGCGCACAGCCAGCACGTTCTCGCCGCCGAAGACGGGTGCGTCGGCCGGCACCGGGTAGAGGCGCTTCTCAAACCACTGGCTGCTCGGATTCGGCGGCATGACGCCCGAGCCGCCGATGCGCTTGCCGTTGAGGTAGGCCTCGTCAACGTCGTCGATGAAACCGAGGGAGGCGACGAGGTTGGCGCCCTGGGCGCCCGCCGGAAGGTCGAACTTCGATCGGTACCAGCCGAACCCGTCGTAGTTCGCGAAGGCAGCACCGTCGTTGGGCACGCTCGACGGTGTCCAGCCCGAGTCGTCGAAGCCGGGGTCGGCGTAGGCGGGGTCGTCGCCGAGCTGAAACTTCCAGCGGTCGCCCTCGAGGTCGACCGACACCGTGCCGGCACCTGAGGGGGTCGCGGTCGTCACGGGCGGGACCGCGCGGGGGGCGGCCGCCACGAGGCGTGCGCTGTCGGGACGGGCGCCGACTGCGGCGGCGAAGGGCGCGGTGGTCACCACCGAAGCGGTCATGACGACCGCTGCGACCAGGGCGACCCGGCGCCAGAGGCGTCGGCTGGGGGTCTCGTGCATGAGCTTCTCCTACGTCGTTGTGGAGCGCGGCGTGCGGCGGTTCAGGGGGCTTTGTGAGGGTTCACACCCTAGGGCTCACCCGCCACCGATCGGGCCGCGAGCCGGCGGAAGTTCGGCAGTCACCGACCCGCCAGACCCGCAACACTCCGAGCAGTCGTCAAACACCAGTGACTGCAACCGCTGGTGCCTGACGACTACTCGGTGTGTTGCGCAGAGAGGGCCGGCTTGCCTGCCTCGGGTCTCAGACCGATGGCAGTGACCACCGCCCCGGCGGCCACGAGGCCGGCGCTGATCCACATCGCCCCCCGGTAGCCGGACGCCATCGCCACGGGGTCGGAGTAGGCCGCTCCCGACAGACCGACGAGCGGCGGCAGGGCGGCCACGGCCAGCAGCCCAGCCGTTCGCGAGACGGCGTTGTTGACCCCACTCGCCGTGCCTGACAGCTCGTCGGGGGCAGCAGCCAGCACCGTTCCGGTCAGCGGAGCGACGAGCATCGCCAGGCCGAGGCCGACCAAGGTGATGCCCGGCAGGATATGCGCGGCGTACGACGGGTCACTCGGCGCGAACCCGAGCCACCCGAACCCGACGGCGGCCGCCAGGGTTCCGGCGATCATGTACCGGCGCGGGCCGTGAGCCGTGGCCAGCGCACCGAACCGGCTCGCCAGCGCCAGCATGATCAGGCTGAGGGGCAAGGTCGATGCTCCGGCGGCGAGCGCCGACCAACCGGCCGACACCTGCAGGAAGAGCACCAGGAAGAGCAGTGCCGCGGCGAGCCCTGCGTAGACGAGGAGCGTCACGATGTTGATGGCGGTGAACACCCGGTCGGCGAAGAGCCGTGGCGGCACCATGGGGTGACCTGAGCGGCGCTCGGTGACGACGAAGCCGACCAGCGCGAACACCCCCACCGCCCCGATCGCCCACGGCACCAGACCGGGGCGGTCAGGCCCGATGGTGAGCGCGTAGGTCAGGGCGCCGAGACCGACGACGGCGAGCAGCACCCCGGTGACATCGAACCGGCGGCTCGCGGTGGCGTTACGCGACTCGGGCACGACCCTCAGGGTGAGCACGACCACCACCGCGGTCAGCGGCACGTTGAGCCAGAAGGCCCAGCGCCAGTCGAAGTCGACCAGCCACCCGCCGACCACCGGACCAGAAGCCGTGGCGACACCGAGCAGGCCGGTCCAGGCGCCGATGGCCGCCATCCGGTCGACTCGACGGAACGAGGCCTGCAGGATCGCGAGGCTGCCGGGCACGAGCATGGCCGCCGCGACCCCCTGCACCGCCCTGGCGGCGATCAGCACCTCGATCGTGGGGGCGATGCCGCAGGCGATGGAGGCGACCCCGAAACCACCGACGCCGATGACGTAGACCCGGGCCCGGCCGAAGCGGTCACCGAGTGAACCGCCGAGCAGGATCAGCCCAGCCAGCGTCAGGGCGTAGGCGTTGATGACCCACTGCAGCCCAGCGAGATCGGCCCCGAGGTCGGCCCCGATGCGCGGCAGCGCCACGTTGACGATGCTGCCGTCGAGCATGGCCACCCCGCTGCCGAGGATCGTCGTGGTGAGCACGAGCCGCGCCCGGGAGGAGCCCATTGCCAACAGCTCGTCGGGGGCGCACTGCCCGACATTCTCAGGCCGGCACTCGCCCCACGGGCCTTCCGCAGTGGTGGTCATGACCCCATGCTCCACCCACGAACGCTGCGGGCACCACCGTCAAGCGACTGCGTCGCGGCTCGCACCTCGATGTCTGACCCCCGGCATAGGTTGGGGTCTTCACACGGCCGCAACGTCACAGGAGAACGATGTCCACGGCGCCTCGCGCTCAGCCGAACGGGCCCCCCGAGCAGACCCTGACGGGTCGGGTGGTCTCCACGGTGGTGTCGGTGGGCGTGGCGGCCCTGGGGCTCTGGGCCGGCCTCGCGGTCGTGGGCCGCGCCGGCCAGGTCACTGTCGCCGAGCTCGTCGCCACCTCCCTCGCACTGCTGGTCGCCGAGCTGGTCGCGCGGCCGTTCCTGCGAGCTCTGGCCGGCCGGGGCAGCGCGCTGCTCGCCCTGGCGATCGGTCTGGTCGGCCAGCTGGCCATCTCGGGGCTGGTGGCCTACGCGTTTCTCGGGGTGCGGCTCCGACACTGGTACGTGGTCGCCGTGGTGCTGGGAGTGATGGCGGTGGTCACCGCGATCGGCCGGTGGCTCGTCGGGGCGAGCGACACGGCCTACGTCGTGGGTCACGCCCTGCACCGCCGGGGTGGCGCCCAGCCGAGCGGCCCTCGGGCGAAGGGCCTGGTCGTGCTGCAGTTCGACGGGGTCTCGGCCGGCGTGATGCAGCGGGCGATGGCCTCGGGTCAGGCCCCGACCGTCTCGCGCTGGCTCACCCAGGGCACCCACCAGCTGCGCGAGTGGTGGGTGCCAGTGCCGTCGACCACCCCGGCGAGCCAGGCCGGCATCCTGCACGGAGACGACACGCAGGTGCCCGGGTTCCGCTGGTGGGACCGCGAGCTGGGGCGCCTGATGGTCTCGAACCGGTCGGCCGACGCCGCCGTGGTGGAGTCCCGGTTCCCCCCGGGCCACGGGCTGTTGCGCGAGGGCGGTGTCGCGATCAGCACGGCGTTCACGGGTGAGGCCGACCACGCCTTCCTCGTGTTCAGCCGAGCAGGAACGCGAGGCGGCCTGGGTTCGGGCGCCTCCTACATCCCGCTCTTCGCGAGCCCGTTCCTGCTCCCGCGCACACTGCTGCTGACCCTCGGCGAGATGGTCAAAGAGCTCTACCAGGCGCGCCGCCAGAGAGTGCGCGACGTGCAGCCGCGGATCCACCGCAAGCTGTCGTACGTCGCCCTGCGGGGCATCACCAACGTGTTTCTGCGCACCCTCAACCTCGTGCTCGTCACCGATGCGATGAGCCGCGGAGCCGCCATCGTGTTCGTCGATTTCGTCGACTACGACGAGATCGCCCACCACGCCGGGCCCGAGCGGCCCGAGGCCATGCGGGCCCTCGAGGGGCTCGACACCGTGCTCGGTGAGTTGGCCCGCGCCGCCGCAGCGGTCGCGACCGACTACGACTTCGTCGTGTGGTCAGACCACGGCCAGAGTCTCGGGCCGACGTTCGAGCAGCTGACCGGCGCCACGCTCGCCGAACGGGTCGAAGCGCTCATGGAGGGGGATGCCGTGAGCACCCTCGAGAGCGCCAACGGTGACGACTGGGGGCCGCTCAACGCCCTGTTGTCCTCCACCTTCACGCGCGCATCGAGATCGTCGCGGCCACTCGTGGTCGGGCCCGACCGCGGCAGCACCAGGGCGGTCGGCGACGAGACCCCCGACGTGGTGGTCGTCGGCGGCGGCAACCTCGGCATGGTGTGGTTTCCAGGACTGCCGACCCGGCCCACGCTCGAACAGGTCACGGCGCGCTGGCCGGGCCTGGTGCCGGGGCTGGCCCTGACCGACGGGGTCGGCGCCGTCATGGTCGCCGGTGACCTGGCCGATGACGCAGTCGGGCAGGTTGCTGCGGCGCTGGCCGCAGACCTCCGCGGCGGCCTGGGCAGCGATGTGCACCGCGGGCCAGGCAGCATGAGCCAACCGACTGGCCGACCAGGGCCTGAGGGGAGTGCCGCCGCCGGCCACGGCGGGGCAGTCGTCGTGGGACCGCACGGCATCCATCACCTCGGCAGCGGCCGCGTCACCGGGGTCGACCCCCTCGTTCCCTACGGCCCGCGCACGGCGGGCGATCTCGCGCGGCTCAGCACGACGGAACACTGTGGCGACCTCGTCCTGCTCTCCACCGTCGACGCGAACGGCATGGTGCACGCCTTCGAGGAGCAGGTGGGCTCGCACGGCGGGGTGGGCGGGCCCCAGAACAACGGGCTGCTCCTGCACCCCACGCACCTCGAGATCTCCGACGACCTGCTCTGCGACCACGGGCCGGTTCCCCTCTTCACCAGCCCGGTCGCCATCCACGACCAGATCCAAAGGTGGCGACGCGCCCAGGGAACGCTCGGAGCGCAACCGTGACCCACGAACGCCCCGACCACGGTGAAGGGCCCGGCGAGCACGACGAGCATGGCGAACACGGCATCCGCCTGACGTGGCTGGGGCATTCCACCGTGGTCATCGAGCTCGGTGGGGTGCGGCTGCTGACCGACCCGCTGCTGGGCCGCAGGGCCGGGCCCCTCGTGCGATCGGGCGCCGTTCCCGACCCGCGGGTGTGGCACCACCCCGACGCCGTGCTGCTCTCGCACCTGCACCACGACCACGCCGACCTCGCTTCGCTGCGCCGGGTGCGAGGCGCTCCGGTGGTGACCGGTGAGGTCAACCGCGCCTGGGCTGTGCGATGCGGTCTCACGGTGGCGCGGCCCACCAACTCCGGCACCCTCGGCAGCCGTGACCACCTCGACCGCTCTGACGACGCGTGGTGGACCGTGCCGCACCAGGCCGGCGACCGGCCGGTCAGCGTGCGACTCGTGCCGGCGGTGCACGAGAGCCGGCCGATGCCACACCGTCCCAACGCGGCCAACGGCTTTCTGGTGCGCAGCGCCGACAGCATCGTCTACTTCGCCGGCGACACGGCTCTTCACGACGACATGGGCGACCTGGCGGTGCTGGCCGGTGGGGCGATCGACGTGGCGCTGCTGCCCATCGGAGGCTGGGGCCCGCGACTGTCCGAAGGACACCTCGACCCCGAAGCCGCCGCCGAGGCGGCGCTGCGTCTGGGCGCCCGGGCCGTGATGCCGGTGCACTACGGCACCCTGCACCCGTGGGGGTGGCCCCGCCGGCTGCGCGGCTGGATGCAGGATCCGCTCACCGGCTTCGCCCGAGCGCTGCATTACCGAGCGCCCGACGTGATGCTCCTCGCCCCTCCCCCGGGGCACCCGACCACGGTTCCTCGACGGCATCCGGCTGACGGCGACTGACGGCCGGCCCGACGCTGTCGGCACACCCTGTCGGCACACCCTGTCGTCACCCTGCCGGGTCGCCCTCAGACAGGCCCCGTCGCCTACGCTCGGGCCATGTGCCGCAACATCAGACAGCTCCACAACTTCGAGCCGCCCGCCACCAGCGACGAGGTGCGCGCGGCGGCTCTGCAGTACGTCCGTAAGGTGAGCGGGGCGAGCAAGCCGAGCCAGGTCAACCAGCAGGCCTTCGACGAGGCCGTCGAGGCGGTCGCGCAGGCCACCGCCCATCTGCTGGAACACCTCACCACCAACGCTCCGCCCAAAGACCGAGAGGCCGAACGCGAGAAGGCCCTGGCCCGCAACGCGGTCCGCTTCGGAACACCCGCCTGATCGGATCATGTTGTCGTTCTTCGTCGTCGGCGTGGCGGTGGTTCTCGCCCTGTTCAGCCTGCTGCTCCACCGTCGTCTCGCCGTTGCGCCCGAGTGGCCGGCCGCCGTTCGCCGGGTGATCGCCACCGGGCTCGGGCTCACGGGTCTGGCCACGATGGTGGCCTTCGCCATGCAGGCCGGGCTCATCGACCCGCACCGGGCCCGATGGGCGGCCTGGGCCGGCATGACCTGGCTCGCCGTGGGCTGGTACCTGCTGCTCGGGGTGCTGGCCCTTGCGGTGCTCGGCCTGCTGGCCCGCCTCATCGGAGGTCGCCCGGCCCGGCGACGGGTGCTTCGCGTGGGCACCCCGCTCGTCGTCGTGGCTGCCCTGGCCACGACGGGCTACGGGCTCCACGAGGCCGCCCAACCGCAGATCACCACTGCGTCGTTCTCGAGCCGGCAGCTCCCCGCGCAGTTCGAGGGACTACGGGTGGCACTCATCTCCGACCTGCACGTCGGCCCCGTGCGCGAGGAGAGCTTCACCCGCCGGGTCGTCAACGAGGTCAATGCTGCCCACCCGGATCTCGTCGTGCTCGCCGGCGACCTCATCGATGGCCGCGTGGAGCAGGTGGGCGATGCCACAGACCCGCTCCGCGACCTTCGTGCCCCGCTCGGTGTGGTCGCGGTGAGCGGCAACCACGAGGTGATCTCTCAGGAACCCGACGCATGGCTCGACCACTACGCCTCGCTGGGCATCACCGTGCTGCGCAACTCCAACATCGAGCTGACGCGTGGTGGCGCGACCATCGCGGTGGCCGGCAGCAACGACGAGACGGCCGGCGGCGATGACGCCCCGAACATCGGCACGACCCTGGCCGGGGTCGACCCCGACGCCTTCACCCTGCTGGTGACCCACCAGCCCAAGGCCGCCGAGTCGGCTGGTGGGCGTGGCGTCGACCTGCAGGTGTCAGGCCACACCCACGGCGGGCAGCTCTGGCCGTTCCGCTACGCCGTCACCCTCCAGCAGCCGACCCTCGACGGGCTGGCCCTGGTGGGCGACGTGCCGGTCTTCACCACCCGCGGCGCCGGCGCCTGGGGGCCGCCGGTGCGGGTGCTCGCCCCACCGGAGATACCGATCATCACCCTCCGACGCGGCTGACCGCCTAGCCTGAGGCGATGGGTTGGTGGGCACGCCAGGTGACGCCGCGGCTCGTCGAGCTCGGCGCCGACGAGCCCGCCATGCTCAGCCTGCGTGCTCGAGCGTGCACCGGCCTGCACGGCCGGGTGCTCGAGCTCGGCTTCGGCAGCGGCGTCAACGTGCCGATCTACCCGGCCGACGTCATCGACGTGATCGCGATCGAGCCCTCCGACCTCGCCTGGCGGCGCTCAGAGCGACGGCGCTCACTCGGTCAGACACCGGTGCGCCGCGGCGGCCTCGACGGGCAGCGGCTCGACCTGCCCGACCACCACGTCGACGCCGTGCTCACCTGCCTCACCCTCTGCACCATCCCTGACCCGGCCCAGGCCCTTCGCGAAGCGTGCCGCGTGCTGCGACCCGGCGGCACCCTCCACTTTCTCGAGCACGGCATCGCACCGGATGCCGGGGTGCGCCGTTGGCAACGTCGGCTCGAGCCGCTGCAGAAGAAAGTCTTTGACGGCTGCCACCTGATGCGACCCATCGACGAGCTCATCGAGGCCTCGGGCCTGACCATCGAGTCCATCGAGCGCGCCTACGGGCCCGTGCCGGCACCGATGCGGCCCTGGGGCTTCGTCTACCTCGGTCGCGCTCGAAAGCTCTGACCACCCGCCGCGGTCGGTTGGCGCTTCCGGCGCCTGGGCGGCGCTGTTGCCCCTGAGACAGGCCACGTCACGGCCCACAGCCGCGGTTACCGTGTTCCCATGTCCGATGCCGGTGTGCGCCGCCCCGCCGGTGACCCGGACCCGGACGGCGAGCCGCACGACCGCGAGCCGGAAGACCTACAGCGGAAAGGACCGTCCGTCGGCTACCGCCGCGAGATCCTGCGCCTGGCCGGCCCGGCGTTCCTCGCCCTCATCGCCGAGCCCCTTTTTCTGCTCGCCGACTCGGCGATCGTCGGGCACCTCGGAACGGCCGAGCTCGCCGGGCTCGGCGTGGCGAGCGCCGCTCTTCTCACCGCGTCGGGCATCTTCGTCTTCCTCGCCTACGGCACCACGAGTGTCGTGGCCCGACATCTGGGCGCCGGTGACCAGCGCGCGGCCGTGGCCGCCGGTATCGACGGACTGTGGTTGGCCCTCGGTCTCGGCGTCGTCATCGCAGCGGTGACGGCGGTGGCGGCCGGCCCGATCAGCGCCCTGTTCGGCGCCTCTGACGCCGCCCACGAGCAGGCCACGATCTACCTGCGCATCTCGGCGTTCGGGTTGCCGGCCATGCTCATCGTGCTGGCGGTCACCGGGGTGCTGCGGGGGCTCCAGGACACGAAGACACCTCTCATCGCCTCGGTCGCGGGGTTCGGAACCAACGTCGTGCTGAACGTCGTGTTCGTCTACGGGTTGCACTGGGGCATAGCCGGTTCCGCGTGGGGCACGGTCATCGCCCAGACCGGCATGGCGACTGCCCTCGTCGTGGTGCTGCTGCGTCAGGCGCGGGCTCTGGGCGCCTCGCCCCGGGCCCACCCCGGGCGCGTTCTCGCGGCCGGCCTCACCGGCATCCCCCTGCTCGTTCGAACGGTGGCGCTGCGCGCAACCATGCTGTTGACCACGTGGGTGGCGGCGGCGCTCGGCGACGCGTCGCTGGCCGCGCACCAGGTGGCTCTGACCATCTGGTCGTTCCTCGCCTTTGCCCTTGATGCCCTGGCCATTGCTGCTCAGGCCATGACCGGCAAGTCGCTCGGCTCGGGCGATCGCGGCGGCGTTCGCCAGACGATGGACACCATGGTGCGCTGGGGCGTCTTCGGTGGGCTGGCCGTCGGTCTGCTGCTCGTCGCCGTGCACCGCATCGTGCCGCCCCTGTTCACCACCGACCCCGTCGTGCGCGACGCGCTCGGCGCGGCCCTGGTCGTCGTCGGGCTGGGGCAGGCCATCGCGGGCTACGTCTTCGTGCTCGACGGGGTACTGATCGGCGCAGGCGACGGGCGCTGGCTGGCTTGGGGCGCAGTGGCCGGCCTGGTGCTCTACCTGCCGATCATCCTCTGGGTCAAGGCGATCGGGCCGAGCGACTCCCCCAGCCACGATGTCGTCGGGCTGTGGGTCGCCTTCACCGCCTTCATGGTGATCAGGGGCGCGATCCTCGGTTGGCGATCGCGCACCGATGAGTGGATGGTGCTCGGCGTGCGCTGAGCTCGCCACCCTGCACACCCCTCACCCAGGTGGTCAGCCGGAGCGCTCGGCACCGGCACCCCTCAGGCCCGGCACCCCTCAGGCCCGGCACCACCTGTCGCTCGCTGCCCGGCAAACCCCTCGACCCCTCCCTGGGCGACACCCGGGTGTCGGCTCCTGCCACTCTGCCGGTGAACTGAAGGGTAGTTCTCAGGCTTCTTTAAGATTGGTCGCGCATCCTTCTTCTTGTGAGTTGCTCCTGTGCGACTCGGTGATCTCCTCCCCTGTCAGATCGCCGAGTCAAGGGCACCCGCCCCCACTGGTCTAGTTCGGCGACGCGACCAGCGGGGGCGGGTTTTTTGTGCCCTTTCGGCACCTGTCGTCCCGCTCTCACCCGCGCCTGCAGGTCACGGATCAGTAACAACCCTTGACCGCTCTTCGTCCCACCATCCATTCTCTGTCGTGAGAGCGCTCTCACGCCTCGCGTCCCGCACGGAGAGCGCTCCCACACCCATATCGGGCCTGAGACCGAAGGAGCTCTCTCATGACCACACGCGCCACCCGCACCACCCGGACCGGCACGCGCTACAAAGCCGTGGCCACCGTCTCGATCGGGCTGCTGGCCCTGTCGGCCTGCAGCAGCTCGAGCACGACCGAACCGGGCGCCGGCAGCACCCCGGCCGGCGCCGCCGGTGGCGGACAGGTCACCCTGACCCTCGCCACCTTCAACCAGTTCGGCTACGAAGACCTCCTCCCCGAGTTCGAGAAGAGCCACCCGAACATCAAGGTCACCCACAAGAAGGCCGCCACCTCCAACGAGGCCCGCGACAACTTCAACACCCGGCTCGCCGCCGGCAGCGGCATGGCCGACGTCGAGGCTGTCGAGGTCGACTGGCTACCCGAGATCCTGCAGTACAGCGCGAAGTTCACCGACCTCGAGAACCCCTCCGTCGACGGCCGCTGGCCCGAGTGGAAGACCAAGGCCGCCACCGACGCCAACGGCGCCCTGGTCGGGTACGGCACCGACGCCGGCCCCGAGGCGATCTGCTACCGCGGCGACCTGCTCAAGGCCGCCGGCTTCCCGAGCGACCGCGAGTCGGTCGCGAAATGGCTGGGCACCTCGTGGGAGAGCTACTTCGCCGCGGGGCAACAGTTCGCCGCCAAGAGCAAGACCCCGTTCTTCGACTCCCTCGGCGCCACCTACCAGGGCATGATCAACCAGGTCGAGAAGACCTACGAAGACACCGACGGCACCGTCATCGCCACCACCAACCCCGCGGTTCGCAAGGTCTACGACGAGGTCGTCAAGGCCGGCATCGACAACAAGCTCTCGGCCAAGCTGCAGCAGTGGAGTGACGACTGGACCGCGAGCTACCAGAAGAACGGCTTCGCCACCATGCTCTGCCCCGGCTGGATGGTCGGCGTCATCGAAGGCAACGCCAAGGGGGTCAAGGGTTGGGACATCGCCAACACCTTCCCCGGCGGCGGCGGCAACTGGGGCGGCTCCTACCTGGTCGTGCCGAAGCAGAGCGCGCACCCCGCGGAGGCCCGTGAGCTCGCCGACTGGCTGACCGCTCCCGAGCAGCAGATCAAGGCCTTCCAGAAGGTCGGAGCGTTCCCGAGCCAGGTCGCCGCCCAGAGCAGCCCCGAGCTCGCGGCCGTCAAGGTGGCGTCGTTCAACAACGCCCCCACCGGCCAGATCTTCTCCGACCGGTTCAAGGGCATCTCGGTCTCGCCGTTCAAGGGCCCGAAGTACTTCGCCATCAACGACGCCATGCAGAAGGCACTGACCCGCATCGAGGACGGCACCTCGACCCCCGCCGCGTCGTGGGACAAGTTCACCGCCGACGTGCAGGCCCTCGGCTGACCTCCTGCGTCAGCGACTGAACCGGCAGCGGCATCCAGGCTCGGCCCCCTCACCGGCCGGGATGCCGCTGTCGTCACCCCCGTAGGCCCTCACCCCAAGGAGCGGCAGTGACCGTAACGACCAAGCGGCCGCCGGACTCGTCCGGCCCGGCCGGGCCTGGCGGTGGCGACCGGCTGCCCACCCGGCCCAGCGGCATCCGACCCCGGTCGAAGCTGCGCCAACGACTCAGCCGACTGGACGGGGCGGTCTCGCCCTACGCCTACATCTCGCCGTTCTTCATCCTCTTCGCCATCGTGGGGCTCTTCCCGCTGCTCTACACGCTCTGGGTCTCGCTGCACCAGTGGAACCTCATCGGTGGGCAGGGCGACTACGTCGGGCTGAAGAACTTCACCGACGTGCTCGGCCAGCCCTTCTTCTGGAAGGCCCTACGCAACACCCTCAGCATCTTCGTGCTCTCGAGCGTGCCGCAGGTGATCTTCGCCCTGCTCATCGCGGCCGCGCTCGACAGCGGCCTGCGCGCCAAGGCCTTCTGGCGGATGAGCGTGCTGCTGCCGTACGTCATCGCCCCGGTGGCGGTCGTGCTGATCTTCAACGACCTGTTCGGCGACAAGTTCGGCCTCATCAACCAGGTGCTCGGCTACGTCGGCATCGACCCGGTCCAGTGGCACAAGGACACCCTCTCGAGCCACGTCGCCATTGCGACGATGGTCAACTTCCGCTGGACCGGCTACAACGCGCTGATCTTCCTCGCCGCGATGCAGACGGTTCCGCGCGACTACTACGAGGCGGCCCTGATCGACGGGGCCGGACGGGTCCGCACCTTCTTCTCCATCACCATCCCGCAGCTGCGAGCGACCATCATCTTCGTCGTCATCACCTCGACCATCGGCGGCCTGCAGATCTTCGACGAGCCCCGGATGTTCGACCAGTACGGCCAAGGCGGCGCCGACCGGCAGTGGCAGACCCTGACGATCTACCTCTACAACATCGGCTGGACCCAGAAGAACTTCGGTCGGGCCGCCGCGATCGCGTGGCTGCTGTTCCTCATCATCATCGTCTTCGCACTCGTCAACTTCGTCGTCACGCAGCGAATCGCCTCCAGGGAGTCCCGATGACCGCCCCGACCCTGGTGCCCGTGCGCGCCCCCGAGCCCACTCCGGCTCGACGACGCCTGACTCGCAACGCGATTCGCCGCAGCCAAGCCAGCCCGGTCGCGTACACGTTTCTCATCATCGTGCTCCTGGCGTCGGTCTTCCCGCTCTGGTGGTCGTTCGTCATCGGCAGCAAGGACGCCACCGCGATCAACAGCGGCGACGTCTCGCTCATCCCGGGCGGCAACTTCCTCGTCAACGCCCGCACCGTCGTCGACACCCTGCCGTTCTGGAAGGCGCTGGCCAACAGCATCATCGTCTCGACCGCTGTGGGCGTCGCGGTGGTGCTGCTCTCGACGATGGCCGGGTTCGCGTTCGCCAAGCTGCGGTTCCGCGGCAAGGGGGTGCTGCTCGTGTTCGTCATCGCCACGATGGCGGTGCCGACACAGCTCGGGATCGTGCCGCTGTTCATCGTGATGAGCAAGCTCGGCTGGATCGGCAGCCTCGGCGCCGTCATCGTGCCCTCGCTCGTCAACGCGTTCGGGGTGTTCTGGATGACGCAGTACCTCAAGGAGGCGCTGCCCGACGAGCTGATCGAGGCGGCCCGCGTCGACGGGGCGTCGATCTTCCGGATCTTCTGGAACATCGCCCTGCCCGCGGCACGGCCGGGTGCTGCCATGCTGGGACTGTTCACCTTCATCGCGACCTGGACCAACTTCTTCTGGCCCTTCATCGTGCTCGACCCAGGAAACCCGACCCTCCCAGTCGCCCTCCAGCAACTTCAGGCACGCTACTACGTGGACTACTCGCTCGTACTCGCGGGAGTGGTGCTCGCCGCTCTGCCGCTCATCATCGTGTTCGCCGTCGCCGGACGTCAGCTCGTGTCCGGCATCATGCAAGGAGCAGTCAAGGGATGACCCCCGCCCCCATCACGCCGAACTCCCTTTCCGCCGCCACCCCTCTCGGTTCGACGCCATCTGGTGTCGAGCGTCGGCCGCTGCCTGACGGGTTCGTGCTCGGCGCCGCCACCGCGGCCTACCAGATCGAGGGCGCGCATGACCTCGACGGTCGCACCGCCTCGATCTGGGACACCTTCTCGCGGGTGCCCGGAGCCGTGGTCGACGGCGACACCGGCGACATCGCCTGCGACCACTACCACCGGTTCGCCGACGACGTCGCGATGATGAAAGCGCTCGGACTGCAGACCTACCGCTTCTCCACCTCTTGGGCCCGGGTCTGTCCCGACGGCGGGCCCGTCAACGGCAAGGGGCTCGACTTCTACGAGCGACTGGTCGACTCGCTGCTCGGCGCGGGCATCGCGCCATGGCTGACGCTTTACCACTGGGATCTCCCGCAGGCCCTCGAGGACCGTGGCGGCTGGACCGCCCGGGAGACGACCGACCGCTTCGTCGACTACGCCCTGGCCGTGCACGACCGGCTCGGCGACCGGGTCTCGACCTGGACCACCCTCAACGAGCCCTTCTGTGCCGCCTTTCTCGGCTACACCGCCGGCATCCACGCCCCAGGTCGTACCTCGCCGGAGGACGGGCTGGCTGCCGCGCACCACCTGATGCTGGCGCACGGCAAGGCCGTTGCGGCTCTGCGAGCACGCGACGCCTCGCTGAAGCTGGGGCTGACGCTGAACTTCACCGTGCCCGACCCCCTCGACCCCGACGACCCGCGTGACGTCGATGGCGCGCGCCGCATCGACGCCCAGATGAACCGCATCTTCCTCGACCCCATCTTCCGCGGTGAGTACCCGGCTGACCTGCTCGACGACGTGCGCGGGCTGGGACTGGAGACCCACATCATGGACGGCGACCTCGACGTGATCAGCACACCGATCGACGTGCTGGGCGTCAACTACTACAACGGCGAGGCGATCGGGCACGAGCCACCGGCCACCGCCCTGGCCGACAGCGTGAACGGGGGCCGCTACACCCGCTCAGCCTTTCCCGCTGCTCCCGCCTCGTTCCGGCATCCGCGCGGCCTGCCCGTGACCGCGATGGACTGGGAGATCCAGCCCGACGGCCTCACCCGGCTGCTCGTGCGCCTCCAACGCGAGTATGCCGGTCCGCACGATGTCGAGCTCTACGTCACCGAGAACGGCGCCGCCTTCGACGACGAGCCCGACGCCGACGGTTTCGTCGACGACCGCGGTCGCACCGCCTACCTGCGTGCCCACGTGGGCGCCGTGCTCGACGCCATCGACTCCGGCGTGCCCGTGCGGGGCTACTTCTACTGGTCGTTGCTCGACAACTACGAGTGGGCCTGGGGGTACGCCAAGCGGTTCGGTATCGTGCGAGTCGACTACGACACGCAGGTTCGCACGCCGAAGGCCAGTGCCCTCGACTACGCCGACATCATCGCCACCAGGGCGCTACCCGTAGGAGTGAGTCCGCAATGAGTGAGGCACGGTGGCCGTGAACGGGCAGGTGCGCTCGTTCGGCGCACCCCTGCCCGCGCGACCCACCCTCGAGGAGGTCGCCAAGGTGGCGGGCGTCTCACGAGCCACCGTGTCGCGCGTCATCAACGGCTCGCCCCGCGTCAGCGCCGACGTGCTCGAGGTGGTGGGCGCGGCCATCGCCGAGCTCAACTACGTTCCCAACCGGGCAGCGCGCTCCCTCGTCGCCCGGGCCACCATGTCGATCGCCCTCGTCGTTCCCGAAGACGCCCACCGCTTCTTCGGTGACCCCTACTTCGCCGACGTCGTACAGGGGATCAGCAACCGGCTGAGCGACAGCGACTACGTGCTCAACCTCCAGCTGACCCATCCCGACTCGCCGTCGGAGAAGACCCGGCGCTACCTGCTCGGCGGCAACGTCGACGGGGCGCTGGTGGTCTCGCACCACTCGGGCGACCACTTTCTCGCCTCGCTCGGACGCTCGCTGCCCGTCGTGTTCGGCGGTCGACCACTGGGCGACCTGGCCCACCCCGGTGACTACTACATCGACGTCGACAACCAGCGGGGCGCCCGCCAGGGCACCCAGCACCTGATCGACGTCGGCCGAAAGGCCATCGCCACCATCACCGGGCCGTCCGACATGCCGGCATCGGTCGACCGTGAAGCCGGCTGGCGCGAGACGGTGCTGGCCGCGGGCCTCAGCGATGCACGCCTGGCGCGAGGCGACTTCACCGAGGCCGGCGGCATCCGGGCCGCTCTCCGGCTGATCGACGAGCACCCCGACCTCGACGCCATCTTCGTGGCCAGCGACCTGATGGCGAGCGGGGTGATGCTGGCCCTGGCCGAACGCGGCCTGCGCGTACCGACCGACGTCGCGATCGTCGGGTTCGACAACAGTCGTTACGCCACCCGAGGCCGGGTGGGTCTGACCACGGTGGCCCAGCCCGCGCAGGAGATGGGCCGCGTCATGGCCGACACCCTGCTGCGGCTGCTGGCCGGCGAGACCGCCCCCCGGGTCACCATGATGGAGACCCATCTCGTCATCCGTGAGTCGGCCTGACCCACCCCACCCAGTCGAGTGGCCACTTCCGTACACCCCACCCAGTCGAGTGGCCAGTTCCGTACACAGTCGCCTCACCGGTTCCACCTGCTCGGCCGGCGGTCCTCCCGCACGAGGGCCAGCTCCATCGCGTGCCGCGAGAAGAACTGGGGCTCGCAGCTGGCGAGGGTCAAGCCGGACTCCTCCACGCCCACCGCACTGGCGAACCGGCGCACGCAGTCGTGCCGGGCGGTCGTTGTGATCATGTCCGCGTTCCAGATCTCCTCCACGATCCAGCCGTCAGCTTCGAGGCCGCGCCGTCGTACCCCGTCGCGCGCACGATCGTTCTCGCCGTCGTGAAACTCCGACCCCTGGTACTCGCCGATCACCTTCGGCTTCTTCCAGACGAGGTCTCCGATCCCTAGGAGTGATCCGTCCGGGCCGTGGATCGGCATGTTCAGAGCCGGCTCGGGTAGCCCGCAACGCACCAGCATCAACCGCGCCAGTGTCTCGCGCGGCGAAGCCGAACCGACCCTGATCTCCTCAAGGGCTTCCAGCAGGGTCACCTTGCCGCGAGGCCTGACCCGCCTGGCGAGCGCGTCGTGCAGTGGCTGGATGCCGTGCAGCCGGGTGCCAACGGCGTCACCGACCACGATGAGATCGTCGAGCCCCACGGGTTTTCCGCGCGCGACGAGCTCACCCAGGTCGACCCACGTGTCGGCGAGGTCGACCACCGCCAAGCCCTCGACCGAGGTGATGCACCTGGGGTGGAACGCTCGGTGGCCCACAACGTCGGCGCGCCTGATGCGGCTCTGAGTGATCGGACGGACGACGTGCAGGCGTTCGTCGGCCTCCATGGCGTACGAGAGTGGAAGCCCGTGCAACCGGGCGGCCGTGAGGTGGGAGAAGGAGGCCATCGTCGGGAACACCCGCATGAAGGCCTCGGCTCTTCCGACGAGTGAGGCCGGCGGCGCAGCACTGCGAACACCTCGCGTCGGTCGCACATACCGGTCGGAGTTCAGCACGCGAACCGTCAAACCCGACGCCAGCCCCACCCTCACACTGAAGGGCCCCTCGGGTTCGACCACCCCCTCATCGGGCCGGTCGCTCACATCAGGCAGCGCGGGCACGAACACGGACCGGTGTCACCCTCGTCATCGAGCAGCGCAGAGAACATGCCCGGCCGCGGTTGCGACGACGGCCCGTACGGGTAGCCGGCATCCCAGGGAAAGAAGCCGCTCACCGACCACGTCAGCTGGAAGGCGTCGACCGAGGCCTCCATCGGGCGCTCGTAGTGCCGGTTCGCCCGGAAGAGAATCTCGCCGGGGTTGGGCACCTGCTCCACGAGATAGCCCTCGTCATGGCCGGCGAACTCGAGCAGTTCGCCCGGCACCAGGTCGCGCCCATCTCGAACAGTTCCATAGAGATGGTTCAGCAGACCGGCAGCGCTCCCCTGGTCGAGCCCGTAGACGAGCAGCTCTGGATGGCCGAGGCCGAACAGGCCGATCGTGTAGCAGAACGGCGTGCGGAACTGGTCGCCGTCGCACGGCACGACGTACTCCAGGCAACAGCCGTGACGACGGATGGACTCGCTGACCCTGCGGTCGTCCTGGTCCAGCCACTGGTTCTTCACGATCTCGTCCACGGGTTCCTCCTGCTGTCGTTGGCACGACGGTAGGAGGGAGGCCGACATCCGGGAAGCAGGCCGGTCGACGCCTGTGGACGGGGCAGGCAAGCGCGTGGGGGTGTGGACAACGTCGTACGAAAGTGGCCACTCGACTGGGTCTGCCGGTCGAGTGGCCAGTTTTGTACGGGTGGATTCAGGGCGGGCCGTACGAAAGTGGCCACTCGACCAGGTGGTGAGTGGGCGGGGACGCCGAAAGGGGCCGGGCTCCGCCTGAAGCGGAACCCGACCCCTTCGCGGAGGTCACTCCTCGGTCAGGAGGACACGACCTCGAACTTCAGGTTTGCCGAGACGTCGGCGTGCAGACGCACGGTTGCCTCGTAGGCACCCACGCTCTTGATGTGCGTCTTGACCTCGATCTTGCGCTTGTCGATCTCGGGACCGCCGGCAGCCTTCACCGCGGCAGCGATGTCGGCGTTGCTGACCGCGCCGAACAGCCGACCGGACTTACCGGTCTTGGCCGCAACCTTGACCGAGGTGGCCTCGAGCCGTCCCTTGACACCCTTGGCGGAGTCGAGGTCCTTGATCTCGCGGACCTCACGGCCCTTGGTCAGGGCGTCGACCTGCTTCTGGCCACCTTTGGTCCACGGGGTCGCCAGGCCGCGCGGCATCAGGTAGTTGCGGCCGTAGCCGTCTTTGACCTCGACGATGTCACCGGCTGCTCCGAGGCCGGTGACCTCGTGCGTGAGAATGAGCTTCATGGTGTTCTCCTAGTTCCCGAACGGGCTCAGCGAGCCGAGCTCGAGTAGGGCAGCAGGGCCATCTCACGGGCGTTCTTGACGGCCGTGGCGATGAGGCGCTGCTCCTGGGTGGACACACCGGTCACACGACGCGCGCGGATCTTGCCGCGGTCGGAGATGAACTTGCGCAGCAGCGCAGTGTCCTTGTAGTCGATGTTCTCGACCTTCGCCGCCTTCAGCGGGTTGGCCTTCTTCTTGGGCTTGCGCACAACGGGCTTTGCCATCGTGGTGCTCTCCTTCGGGAAAGCCCGGGGTTTCTCGCCCCGGGATGGGGTTCTTCAACTGTGATTGGATGCCGCTCAGCTCGCTGAGCGGCGGATGCCGCGTTCTGACCCGGCCGTGCTCGGTCAGAACGGAGGCTCGTCGTAGCTCGGGGCTGCGCCCCAGCCACCGCCTTGGCCGCCCTGACCACCCGACGGCGCGGCCTGGCCGCCAGCGGGAGCCTGGGCCGGGGCTCCCCAGCCTCCGCCCTGCTGACCACCGGAGCCACCTGAACCGCCGGAGCCACCTGAGCCACCGCCGGTCGCCCAGGGGTCCTCGCCGCCCTGCTGGCCACCTTGCTGGCCACCCTGACCGCCTTGGCCACCCTGTCCGCCGCCGCTCCAGCCGCCGCCTTGGCCGCCGCCGGAGGACCCGCCGAAACCGCCGCCGCCGCCAGTGCCACGCTGGGTCTTGTTGACCTTGGCGGTGGCGCTGCGCAGCGATGGGCCGATCTCGTCGACGTCCATCTCGGTGACGGTGCGCTTCTCGCCTTCCTTCGTCTCGTACGATCGAGACTTCAGTCGGCCGGAAGCGATCACCCGCATGCCCCGCTGGAGCGACTCGGCCACGTTCTCGGCCGCGTCACGCCACACCGAGCAGCGCATGAACAGCGTTTCGCCGTCTTTCCACTCGTTGCTCTGGCGATCGAACATCCGCGGGGTTGAGGCCACGGTGAAGTTCGCGACCGCGGCCCCCGAGGGGGTGAACCGGAGTTCGGGGTCGGCGGTCAGGTTGCCGATGATCGTGATGACGGTGTCGCCTGCCATTGGATCGCTTCCTTGGGTCCAGGGGGGTGATCAGGGGTGATCGGATCTGACGGACGCCTCAGGCGCCGGGACGCAACAGCTTCGTGCGCATGACCGACTCGCTGAGACCCAACTGGCGGTCGAGCTCTTGAGCCGTGGCGGGCTCTGCCGTCATCGTGACGACGACGTAGATGCCCTCGGACTTCTTCTGGATGTCGTAGGCCAAGCGACGACGGCCCCAGATGTCGACGTTGTCGACGGTGCCGCCATCGTTCTTCACGACGGTGAGGAACTTGTCCATCGTCTTGTCGACGGTTCGCTCTTCGGTCTCCGGGTCGAGGATGACCATAAGTTCGTACTGACGCATGCTTCTAACCCACCTCCTCTGGTCTTGACGGTCACGAGTCTCTCCCGTGACAGGAGGGTTGCATTCGTTTCCACTGCGCACCAGCCTGGCAGACACCTCCGACACGGGTCTCGGGTCATCCACAGGGCCGTAGCGGCACGCGGTGCTGCGGTCAGACTACCGGCCCTCGCGATCTCAACAGAAATCGAGCGAGGCAGCGGGATGCTGCACGGGCCCCTCGCGCGACCCGGTCGGCCTTTCGACAGGCTCGCTGGCCACTCGACCGGGCCAGCGGGTCGAGTGGCCATGGGCCGGCGGTCAGGGGACGATCGCGACCTCGCCCTTCACCTTCTGGGTGGCAGTGTCGTAGACCAGGGCGCCGCTCGCGCTGCGAACGACGAGCCGGAACGTGTCGGCCCGACGCACGTCAGCGACCGTCACCTCGTAGCGGAACCCCGCCTCTCCGTTGACCTGTGCAGTCCCGGCGAACCGGGCCGTGGTGCCTTCGACCACCAAATAGTCGTAGGAGCTCGCTGAGACGGCGAGCCGGTTGCGGGGCGACCCGCCCAGCACGTAGCCGAACACCCCGAAAGGCGTCTCGCCGGTCGACCGGTAGCCGACCGCGAAGGCGAGGTGCCCCTTGCCCGAGACTGCAGGCTTGAATACCCAGGCCCCCTTCGGCGAGGCGATCGATCCCGCCCCGGTGGCCTGCCCGGCGCTTCGGTCGTAGACCACCACCGGGCCGGTGGTGCTCGACGTGTTCGAGCCGGAGTGGCCGAACCCGTCGGTCACCGTGACCGTGACGACGTAGAACCCTGCCGCCCGGTACGTGTGCGACCCACTGACCGAGCCGGCCACCCCAGCAGACGCCTCGGTGACGCTGCCCGCCGAGGTGGTGCCGTCGCCCCAGTCGACCACCGCGGTGTGCGTGTCGAGCCGGTCAGCGTCCGTGAAGGGCGCGCTGACCGTGACGGGCACGCCGACCGATACCGGTCTGCTGGGCACCATGACCGCTCCGACGACCGGAGCCGCGTTGGTCAGCGACAACCCGACGACCACGGGATCGTGGTCGGAGATGCGGAACTCATCGGGTGCGTAGAGGCTCGCCACCTGCGCGGGCGACTTGAACTCGGTGTTGTAGTCGAGCACCGCGGGCTCGTCGGAGTTGATGTGCCAGTCGGCGACCCCGGTCACCTGTGAGCTGATCGAGGCCGATCCGAGGGCGTGGTCGAGGTAGCCCCACTGCCCGTCGAACACGTAGGAGTACGCCTCACGCCCGTTGCGGGCGGCGATGAGGTTGGTGAAGCCCGCCCCCTCGAGCGTGGTGATCGGGTCTTCCTTCGCGTAGGAGTTGAGGTCGCCGAGGATGAGCACGTCGGGGTCGCCGGTCGTGGTCGGGTCGGTCGCGAGCCAGCTCGCCAGCAGCTGGGCCGCCCTCACCCGAACCGCGTTGCAGTTGGCCTGGCCGTCACCGGCGTCGGGCACGGTGCAGGCGCTGCCTTTGCTCTTCAGGTGGTTCGCCACCGCGACGAACGTGCCGCCGGTGGCGTTGTCACGGAAGGCCTGGGCCAGCGAGGGCCGGTTGCGCGGGTCGGCGTCGCCGCCCCCGACGAAGGCCTGCGTGTTGAGCGCGGCGGTCACCCCGACCGGGGTCACGGCTGCCGAGCGGTAGAGCATGCCCACCTTGATCGCGTCGTTGCCGAGGGCGTCGACCTGGCCGGTGCGCGCGTCGGCGTCGATGAACGACCAGGTTCCTGCTCCGTCGACCGTGTTGAGCCGGTCGACGAGCACCTGTTCGGCGCTGTCAGGCCCGTAGCCGTTGTTCTCCATCTCCATGAAGGCCACGACGTCGGCGTCGGTGCCGCTCACGGCGGCGACCGTCTTGGCCACCTGCCGCTCGAACTCGGTTGCCGTGTTAGCGCCCCGGCAGTCGAGCACAGCACCGCTCACCCCACCACGGCAGTTGTTGCCCGACGTGTCGAGCGTGGTGAAGAAGTTGAGCAGGTTCATGCCCGTCACCCGCAGGTCGCCGCCGACGTTCGGCGGGTCGACCGGCCGCGGGTTCGCGGCCACGAAGTCGACCTGCCCGTCGAGCGCGCCGACCGGACGGATGCGGTAGGCGTTCGGGCTGGCCGCGTTGCCGCCCCACGTGTAGCCCAGCACCCCGACGATGCCGGATGCCGTGTCGCCGCCTCGGAGGGTGTTGCTCGCTGAGAGCGGCTGCCCGCCCCGGGCGAACGGGATGGGGTCGGGGTTCTGCGCCTGGGTCGCGTCGTCGAGGATGATCTTGCGCAGGTCGTTCTCGGCCTGCAGCGCCGCGGCGGGGGCGCCGGGCGCCACCACATTGGTGGGCTGCTCGAGGCGACCGCCCTGGCTCAGCGTGACCTGCCCGAACCGGCCGAGCTGGAAGTGCTCGGTGACCGACATCGCCTGCGGCAGCCGCACGAGCATCCCCTCATAGGGCTCCAGCGCGGTCGACGAGGCCACCGGGAAGCTCACGTCGGTCGGCGCGACAGTACCGGTGCCGCACACCGTCGGCGCACTCGTCAGGCTGATCTGCGACTGGCCCTGGTTCTCACCGGACGTGCCCGTGACGGTGACGACGTCACCGAGCGTGACGGCATCCGCGTTGCTGCCCTCGAAGACGAAGATGCCGTCGGAGGTCGCCGGGTCGCCGTCGCCGGCGGCGTCTTGCAGGTAGAACCCGCGCAGGGCGGGCGAGGGGCCCTCGTAGTCGCCCACGACGACGCCCCGCGTGGTGACGGAACCAGAGACCGCTACCGTGTCGCCGCTGCCCTGGATGGCCGGGATCGGCGTGACTGCCGCAGTGCAGACATCAGCCGCCAGGGTGTTGAAGCGCACCACGACGTCGGTCGCCATCGCGTCTGGCGGGTCGTCGGCGTCGACGTCAGTGACCGAGGCGGCAGCGACGGTGAGGGTGCAGGTGTCGTCGGGGGCGAGGTCGGATGCCGGGTCGAGCGCGAACGTCGTGGGACCGCCGGTGACCGCGACGGGATGCGCCCCGCTCACGGTGCAGGTCAGGCTGAAGGCTCCGGCCGCGGCCACGACCGGCTCACTGAAGGTGACCGAGAGGTCGGCGGTCAGCGCGACGCCGTTAGCGCCGTCGGCGGGCACAGACCCCGTCACGGTGGGAGCGGCATCCGGCGTGGGGACGTTGTCGATGGTGTGCGAGCCGAGCCCGTCGAAGGTGTCGACCGGGTAGCCGAGCCACTGCGCCGACGGGTCGAAGGCGTCACTGCCGTCAGTGTCTCCGGCCTGCACGGAGGGCTTGCGGCGCAACGTGTTGTCGGCGGTCGACGTGAGGCCGGTGCCCCATTCCGTGCCGGGGTCGACACCGATCTGCCCGATGACGTCGAGGGGCGCGGTCGCGCCGGTCTTGACGAGGGCGATGGCGTCGTCGCCGTTCCAGAGACTCGCCCCCGTCGTCTGGTCGGCGGCAGCGAGCACTGCCGGGCCGGCCGCCGTGGCCGCCAGCACGAACACGTCGCCGTTCGCGACCGTGCCGG
The DNA here is from genome assembly GCF_001758225.1 of Humibacillus sp. DSM 29435. Taxonomy (GTDB): domain Bacteria; phylum Actinomycetota; class Actinomycetes; order Actinomycetales; family Dermatophilaceae; genus DSM-29435. The sequence goes on from NZ_MAST01000002.1 coordinate 104,894, forward strand.
TGAGGGCGATCGTGCTGGTGGAGGTCGATGCACCGTTGAAGTAGAGGCGGACCGCGTACCCGGCAGCGGCCAGGTCGACCGGGGCCCCGGTGCCGTTGTAGATCTCGAGGGCCTTGTTGTTGCTCGACCCCTCGACGTACTCGCTGAAGAACAGGTCGGTGGGCGCGGCGGAGGCGGCGGGAGCAGCCACGAGGGGCACCACCCCCATTGCCAACACGGCAGCGGTGAAACCCGCGACACGACGGCGAACACGGCGAGCAGCAAGCATCGGTTTCCTCCCGTTTGGCGCGCTTTCCGCGCAACCTGCCGTCAGGCTAGACCGGACCACCGACGGGCGCGCGGCGAGAACGTCGACGCCGCCTGAACGTCGGGTGCACGACAGTGGCCACTCGACCTGTACGGAAGTGGCCACTCGACCTGTACGGAAGTGGCCACTCGACTGGGAGGTGGGTGGGGGCCGGCCGGGTCAGCTGAAGCGGACGATGACTCGGTCGGCGGCGCCGGTCATGGGGCCCGCGAGATCGTCGGCATCCTCGAGCTCGAGCGGGTCGCGCGCTCCCACCTCGTCGCCCGCTCCTGACTTCTCATCCACGTCGGTCACGTCTCTGCTGCTCCACCGGTCGCGGGCCCTCAGCCACACCACGACGACCAGCCAGAGCACCGCCACCACGCGCAGCATGGAGAAGAAGGCGTACCAGGCGGCCGGGAGACCTCGGTCAGGGGTGTTGATGCCGGCGATGTTCAGCCACACGGCCACGAAGTTGAGCGCCTCGGCACCGGCCCAGATGAGATGGTCGCGCCACTGCAGCGCACACCAGGCGACGAGCGGCACGAGCCACAGCGAGCTCTGAACGGTGAACGCCTTACCGGTGACGAGCACCAGCGCCACCATGACCAGCGACACCTCGGCCACGGTCGGTCGGCGGGCCGACGACAACGCCAGCACCGCCCCGACGAGCACGGCGATCAGCCATCCCGCGACGGCGAGCGCGGTGACCGCCCCGGTCGGCAGGGGGTGGCCGGCGAGCTGCGGCAGCAACCAGGGCGAGCCGTAGCCCGCTCCGGTCGAGGCCCACGCCTGGTACGACGAGACAGCGGCCTCCGGGTTGAGCACCCACAGGCCGGCCACGACGACCCCGAAGGTGGCCAGGGCTCGAACGGCGGTGTGCGCGAACGTTCGCAGGTGCCCCGACCGCAGGGCGAGCAGGCCGATCGCGAGCAGGATCAGCACCGGGTACGAGCGGGCGCTGATGGCCAGGCCGAACAGCACTCCCGCGAGGGCCGGCCGGCGTCGACCCCAGGCCCACATACCGGCGCTGGCCAGCAGCACCCCGAGCAGATCGGCCGAGAGAAACCCGGCCAGCGCCACGACCGGAGAGAGCGCGACGTGCGCTGCCGAGAACGGCATCCGGGCGCTCGAGGCCACCAGCCACACCACCCCCAGCAGCAGCAGAGTGAGCACCACCGACCAGATGGCGAAGTACCAGGCCACCTGCGTGCTGAGCCCGTTGGCCAGACCATCGCCGGGCACGAGGCTGGCCACAGCCGTCTGCAACAGCCCGGTGAGCGGTGGCTGCCCCGTGGTGGGCGCACCGTCGCCGCCCTGCAGGAACGCGGACAACCCGCGCTTGACCGTGGAGTCACGGAAGGTGTTGGGCAGATCGGAGTAGCAGGCGCTCCAGAACTGCCCGTCGCCCGCGAAGCCGGTACGCAGGCAGGGCACCCGCAGCAGGATGCCGAGCCCGACCGGCACTGCTGTCAGCAGCGACAGCACGGCGGCCACCTTCACCCACGGCAGCTCACGCGTGCTCGCGTAGCGACCCCGGGGGCCTCCGATGACCTCGGAGGCCGCCTGCACGACGGGGTCGACCATCAGCCGCCGCCTGCCGTGGCCGTCACCTGCGGCTGGCCCTGGTTGGTCGCCGACGGCTGCGGCGCCCCACCACCGGTCTGGATCGGCGGACGTCGCGTCTTGGTGGGCCGGCCGGTGGCCGTCGGGCGTGTCGTCGTCGGCTCAGGCGGCCTCGTGGTCGTCGGGGCCTGAGTCGTCGACGGCGGCGCCGTGGTGGTCGGGGTCGGCGGCTCCGTGGTGGTCGGCGGCGTGCTGGTCGGGGCCTGCGACGACGTCTGCGGAGGCGGGACGTAGGTGGCGGTGGGCGCCACCTTTTCGTCGCCCACGCCGACGGCGTCGGGGAACTGCTCGACCGGCAGGTTCTTCAGGGCGACCTCCATGAAGTCGTAGAAGACGTCGGCCGGGATGGTACCCCCCGTGAGGTTCGTGTCCTCCGAGTCGGTGAGCGTCAGCGCGTTGCCGTTGGCGTCGGGCTTGTACATCCCGATCGACACGGTCAGCTGCGGTACGAACCCGGTGAACCAGATCGACTTCGAGGCCGACGACGTGCCGGTCTTGCCGGCGATCGGACGACCCAGCGCCTGCAGCTTGGTGGCCGACCCGCCGGGTTTGACGGTGTAGGTCATGGCGTTGGTCACGTCAGCTGTCACGTTCTTGTCGAAGGCCCGCACCGCCTGGGGCTTCGACGCGTAGCCGAAACCGGCGTCGGTGGTCGAGGTGACCTTCTTGACCAGGTACGGGGTGACCTTGATGCCCTGGCCGGCGATCGTCGAGTAGGCCGTCGCCATGTCGATGACGTGCGGTGAGGCGCTGCCCAGCACGTTGGTGAGCGAGTCGTCGAGCCCGGGCGTCTTGGCCGGGATGCCGGCGTCGATGGCGGCCTGGCGGGTCTTGGCCGGGCCGACCTCCTTGTTGAGGTTGACGAAGGCAGTGTTGATCGAGCGGCCGATCATCCGCGTCATGTCGACGTAGCCGTACGAGCGACCGCCGTAGTTGACGATGCGGGTGCCGTCGATCGTCTGCGGCTGGTTGCCGTCGAAGCGGGTCTTGATCGAGATGCCGTCGCGCACCGCGGCAAGCACCGCGAACGGCTTGAAGTTGGAGGCCCCCTGCAGGATCGCCTGGGTCGAGGTGTTGAGCTGGTTCTTCGCGTAGTCGGCGCCGCCGTACATCGCCACGACCGCGCCGTCGCCCGGCTTCATCGCCACGAGCCCGCCGGTGACCTGGTCGGGCAGGTTGCCCTTCATCGCGGCCACTGCGGCATCCTGGGACGTCTTGTCGATGGTGGTGACGATGCGCAGGCCCCCCTGGTCGATCTCGGCATCGGTGAGGCCCGTCTTGGTCAGCTCCTTCTTGACCATGGCGGTGATGTAGCCCTTCGGCCCGGCCGAGAACCGGTTGGCACGAACGGGCGCGATCGTGGGCAGCGCCGTGTAGGTGGCCCGCTCGGCGGCCGTCAGCCAGCCTTCGTCGACCATGCCGTCGAGCACGTAGGCGAACCGGTTCTCGAGCCGCTGCTTGGCGTCAGCCCCGTTCGCCGGGTCGTAGAGGCTGGGCGCGTTGATGATCGAGGCCAGCACGGCGCCCTCGGGCACGGTGAGCGCCGAGACGTCCTTGTTGAAGAAGGTCTTGGCCGCGCTCTGGATGCCGTAGGCACCGCGACCGTAGTAGATCGTGTTGAGGTAGTCCTCGAGAATCTGGTCCTTGCTGCGCTGGCTGTCGATCTTGACCGAGATCAGGATCTCGCGGGCCTTGCGCGAGAGGGTGCGGTCCTGGCTCAGGAAGTAGTTCTTGACGTACTGCTGGGTGATCGTCGACCCACCCACCTGGGGCTCGCCCGTGACGCTCGTCTTGACCGCCCGCAGGATGCCGCTCAGCGAGATGCCGTTGTTCTCGTAGAAGCCGCGGTCCTCGGCCGCGAGGTGAGCCTGCTGCACCGACTTCGGCACCTTCGAAAGCGGCACCGACTCGCGGTTCGCGTTCGCCGCGACGATGCGGTCGAGCTCGGTCTTTCCGTCGGCGTAGTAGACGATCGAGACCTGGGCGTTGGCCAGCTGGTTCGCGGCGGGGATCTCGGTGCGCTGGTAGGCCACGAAGACCCCCACCGCGGCCACCACGAACAGCACCGCTGCAGTGATCGAACCCCACTTGAGCACGCCCACCACCCAGCGCTTGGCGCCGGTGCGCTTCGGCTTGACCTTCCTGGCCTTGCCGGCGTTCGAGGCAGCACGACTCTCGGGCTTGCTCTGGCTCACTACTGCTCCACCCTGCTCACTTCTCCACCATGTGCGTCTGCTACTTCCGTATGCCGGTTCGAGGGGCCCATCGGGCCAGGTCAGGATGCCGCTCACGGCGGGTTCACGCTGCCGCGTGGGGTGCGGCCCGAGCTGCGGTGGGCCTGCAACAGGTGCGCCCAAGTATGGACCGCTGTGCCTGTGCACACCGAAACGAACGGCGCGGCAGAGGCGTTCCGATGACCGCGATGTATCGGTGCGATATATCTAGAGGTAGAGTAATCGCATCAGGCCGAACCGAACGAATCGGTTCGGCCCGCCCGTCAGCCGCTCGTTGTTCACTGTTCAGTTCAGTTGTTCAGCAGGGCCGCAGCCCGACCCGCCCCACCGGAAGGATGGCTCCATGCCGCACCGTGCTCTGAGTGCACGCAGCGCCGGCCGTCCACCCACTCGGCGGGCCGCCCTGCTCGAGTTCGCCGTGCTCGGCCTGCTGCACGACACCCCGCTGCACGGGTACGAGCTGCGCAAGCGTCTCGGGTCGGCGCTGGGCATCTTCCGGGCCCTGTCGTACGGCTCGCTCTACCCGTGCCTGCGTGCGCTGCTCGACGCCGGGCTCATCCACGAGAGCACCGACGGCGCTCCCCAGGCCACAAGCGCGCCGGTCAGCCGGCGGCCCCGCATCACCTACGAGCTGACCGCGGAGGGCAAGGAGCGCTTCCAGTCGCTGGTCGCCGCGGCCGGCCCCGACGCGTGGGACGACGACGACTTCGACGTGCGCTTCGCCTTCTTCTCGCGCACGGAGGCCCAGGTGCGTCTGCGCATCCTCGAGGGTCGCCGCTCGCGTCTCGAGGAGCGTCTGGCCAACGTGCGAGAGGCCTCGGCCCGCAACCGGGAGCGGATGGACGGCTACACCCTCGCCCTGCAGGCGCACGGTGAAGAGGGCGCCGAGCGGGAGGTGCGCTGGCTCGAGGAGCTGATCACCCTCGAACGGCGCGCGGCTCAAGACCCTGGCCCGCCGCCGCCAGGCCCGGGCGACCGCCCCAGCCCAGCGGCATCCGAGCACCTCGATGCCGTCGGCCCAGAGACCAGCACGACCAGCACCACCCAGCCCAGCACCACCCAGCCCGCCATCACCCCAGACAACCAGGAGAACTAATGGGATCCATTCGCGTCGCCATCGTCGGCGTCGGCAACTGCGCCAGCTCGCTCGTGCAGGGGGTCGAGTTCTACAAGGACGCCGACGCCACCGCCACCGTGCCCGGCCTGATGCACGTCAAGTTCGGGGAGTACCACGTCAACGACGTGGAGTTCGTCGCCGCGTTCGACGTCGACGACAAGAAGGTCGGCAAGGACCTCGCCGAGGCCATCAACGCCTCCGAGAACAACACCATCAAGATCGCCGACGTGCCCACCTCGGGCGTCGAGGTGCAGCGTGGCCACACCCTCGACGGCCTCGGCAAGTACTACCGCCTCACCATCGAGGAGTCCGGCGCCGAGCCCGTCGACATCGTCAAGGTGCTCAAGGAGCGCCAGGTCGACGTGCTCGTCTCCTACCTCCCGGTGGGCTCCGAGGCGGCCGACAAGTTCTACGCCCAGTGCGCCATCGACGCAAAGGTCGCCTTCGTCAACGCCCTGCCGGTGTTCATCGCCAGTGACCCCGAGTGGGCCGCGAAGTTCGCCGAGGCCGGCGTGCCCGTGATCGGTGACGACATCAAGAGCCAGGTCGGGGCCACCATCACCCACCGCGTCATGGCCAAGCTCTTCGAAGACCGCGGGGTCGTGCTCGACCGCACGTTCCAGCTCAACGTCGGCGGCAACATGGACTTCAAGAACATGCTCGAGCGCGACCGCCTCGAGAGCAAGAAGGTCAGCAAGACCCAGGCCGTCACCTCGAACCTCACCGGCCCCCTCGGCGGCAAGATCGCCGACAAGAACGTGCACATCGGCCCGTCCGACTACGTGCAGTGGCTCGACGACCGCAAGTGGGCCTACGTGCGGCTCGAGGGACGCGCCTTCGGTGACGTTCCGCTGAACCTCGAGTACAAGCTCGAGGTGTGGGACTCGCCCAACTCGGCCGGCATCATCATCGACGCCATCCGCGCCGCGAAGATCGCCAAGGACCGCGGCATCGGCGGCGCCCTGCTGTCGGCCTCGTCATACCTGATGAAGAGCCCGCCCGAGCAGCGTGAAGACACCGAGGGCCGCATCAAGCTCGAGGCCTTCATCGCCGGCACCGAGGCTCGCTGAGACCTCCATCCTCTGGTTCGAGGTGTTCCGCGATCATCGGTGACCGCGGAATACCTCGAACGGCCGACCGGGTACGACCCTGGCGTCACTCAGCCTGCACCCCTACCATCTCGGAGGCTCAACCCATGAAGAAGCTGCTCATCCTGACGGTCTGCGCGGTCGGCTTCGTTCTCGGCTCACGGGCCGGACGCGAGCCGTACGAACAGGTCATGCAGGTGCTCGGGAAGGTCAAGAACGATCCTCGCGTGCGGGAGAAGGCGCAGCAGGGAGCCGAGTTCGCGAAGGCGCAGGCACCCGTGGTCGCCGAAAAGCTCTCGGATGCCGCTCGGGCCGCGACCGACAAGGTGACCTCGTCTGAGTGGTCCGACTCCGCCGACGACGACAACGACCGGATCGCCGAGCGCGTGCAGCACCAGAAGGACACCGGGCCCCAGGGCTCACTCCCGTAGGCCAGAGGGAGCAAAGCACGCCGCTGGGGTGGTTCACCCCAGCGGCGTGCTGCGTTCTCCCGCTGGCCTGCCCGGACTTACCGCTCTCGGTGGGACAGGTAGTAGCGCACGAGCGACTGGGTCGAGGCGTCCTGCTCGGCGAGCGCACTCTCGTCGCCGCCCACGGCCGGGGTGACCTGCTTGGCCAGCTGCTTGCCGAGCTCGACACCCCACTGGTCGAAGCTGTCGATGCCCCACACCACACCCTGGGTGAAGGTGATGTGCTCGTAGAGGGCGATGAGCTGCCCCAGCACCGACGGGGTGAGAGCCGGCGCCATGATCGAGGTGGTGGGCCGGTTGCCGCTGAACACCCTGGCCGGCACGACGGACTCGTCGGTTCCTTCCGCCCGCACCTCGTCGGCCGTCTTGCCGAACGCGAGCGCCGCGGTCTGGGCGAAGAAGTTCGCCAGGAACAGCTCGTGCACGTCGCTGTCGCCGTCGACCAGCGCGTTGTGCGGCGTGGCGACGGCGATGAAGTCGGCCGGGATGAGCCGGGTGCCCTGGTGGATCAGCTGGTAGAACGCGTGCTGCCCGTTGGTGCCCGGCTCGCCCCAGAACACCTCGCCGGTGTCGGTCGTGACCGGCGACCCGTCGTAGCGCACGCTCTTGCCGTTGCTCTCCATCGTGAGCTGCTGGAGGTAGGCCGGGAAGCGATGCAGGTACTGCGCGTAGGGCAGCACGGCGTGACTGGCGGAGCCGTGGAAGTTGTCGTACCAGACGTTGAGCAGGCCCATCAGCGCCGGGACGTTCTCGGCGAGGTCCGTCTCGACGAAGTGGCGGTCGACCGCGTGCATGCCGGCCAGGAAGTCGGCGAAGTTCTCGGGCCCCACCGTCACCACCACGGCCGCGCCGATCGCCGAACCGACGGAGTAGCGCCCGCCGACCCAGTCCCAGAACCCGAAGGCGTTCTCGGGGTCGATGCCGAAGTCGGCCACCTTGTCGAGGGCGGTCGAGACGGCCACGAAGTGCTTGGCGATCGCGTCGGATGCCGCTTCGTCGCCGCCGTCGACCGCACCGTTGCGCTCGAGGTTCTCGAGCAGCCAGGCCCGGCAGAGCCGCGCATTGGTGAGCGTCTCGAGGGTGGTGAAGGTCTTGGAGGCGACGATGAACAGGGTCGTCTCGGGGTCGAGGCCGGCGGTCTTCTGCGCCACGTCGGTCGGGTCGATGTTGGAGATGAACCGGGCACTCAGACCCGGCTTGACGTAGGCCTTGAGCGCCTCGTAGACCATGACCGGCCCCAGGTCGGAGCCGCCGATGCCGATGTTGACGATGGTCTCGATGGGTTTGCCGGTCACGCCGCGCCATTCGCCACTGCGCACCTTCTCGGCGAACGCGTAGACCTTGGCCAGCTCTTCGTGCACGAGGGGGACGACGTCCTCGCCGTCGACCTCGACGTGAGACCCCTCCGGCGCCCGCAGCGCGGTGTGCAGCACCGCCCGGTTCTCGGTGACGTTGATCCGCTCGCCCGCGAACATGGCGTCACGCCGCTCGGTCAGACCGACCTCACCGGCCAGGTCGACGAGAGCGGCCAGCACGTCGTCGTCGACGAGGTTCTTCGATAGGTCGACGTACAGGTCGGCCGCGCTGTGCGTCATCCGCTCGACGCGGCCGGGGTCGTCGGCGAAGGCTTGGCGCAGGTCGATGGCGCGCTCTTTCAGCTCGCTCAGGCGCGCCCAGGCTGCGGTGCTCGTCGGGTCGGTCGGTGTGCTCATGAGTTCCTCCGTCGTGTCCGTCTCCCGCGCGACCGCAGCCGCGCCGGGGGCCATACCCACCCCCGGTGCAGCCTAACGACGGCCGGGGGCGCCGCGCAGGGGGCTCGGTGCCGATCGGAACGAGGCAGCGGCCCAGGAAAGGTGCTCAGCACCGCAAGAACGGTTCGTTCTCGTGAAATTTCAGGGGACCGAACCGCAGTCACGCGGTTGAGCAGGCGAGAGGCTCAGCGCAGGCCGGCAGCCAGCTGCTCGAAGGCCAGCTCGATGTTGCGCTCCAGCCGGCCCGATCCGCCGTTCTGCTGGTGCTCGATGCAGGCCCGCACGGCGCCGATGGCTGCGGCCACGGTGACCCTGGCCTCGACCGACGATCCCGGGCGAACGCCGAGGCGTCGCTCCAGCGCCTCGGTCACGGCGTTCTCGAAGCGGATGTTGTTGCCGACCAGCGCGGGGGCCAGCGCTGGTTCCGCCAGCAGGATGCGGCGTCGCTTGGCCCGCAGGTCGCGGTCGGCGGAGGCCGGGGCGAGCAGCTCACCCAGCACGAGGCGCAGCGACGCCAGGGGCGGCTCCCCCTCGGGTCGGGCCTCGATGGCGGCCGTCGTCTCGGCGAGCTGGTCGCCGGTGACGCCCAGCACCGCCGACTCCTTCGAGCCGAAGTAGTTGAAGAACGTGCGGGCGCTGACGCCCGCCCGCTCGGCGATCGCCTCGGTGGTGACGGCGGCGTACCCCAAGGCATCGACGAGGTCGAGCGCCGCGTGGTGCAGGGCACGGCGGGTCTCACGCTTCTTGCGTTCGCGCAGACCGCAGGTGTCGTCAGAAGCTGGCTGCGTCGGCATGCCTCCATGGTGACACGTTGGTGCATGCTCTGCAATTTTGCAGTGACTGCACAATGGTTGTAGGGTGAACTCCATGCCAGAAACGATGAAGGGGAGCGCCGTCGCCACCGCGACCGCAGTGCCGACCCCTACCGCGCCGCTCGAGGCGGCCACGAACGACAGCAGTGCGCCGACGGCAGGGTTGAGCCGCGCCAGCCGCAACATCTTCATCGCCCTGATGCTCGGCATGCTGGTCGCCTCGGTCAGCCAGACCATCGTCGGGCCGGCGATGCCACGCATCGTTGCCGAGCTAGGAGGCATCGACCACTACTCGTGGCTTGCCACCGCCGCCATGCTCGCCAGCGCCATCACCGTGCCGATCGTCGGCAAGATGAGCGACCTCTACGGCCGCCGCAGCTTCTACCTCGGTGGCCTCGTGGTGTTCATGATCGGCTCGATCCTGTCGGGCACGGCCCAGAACTTCTGGTGGCTCATCGCCGCCCGCGCTGTGCAGGGAATCGGCATGGGCACCCTGATGCCGCTGTCGCAGACCATCATCGGCGACATCATCTCCCCGCGTCAGCGCGGCAAGTACCAGGGCCTGATGGGCGGCGTGTTCGGCATCTCGGCGATCCTGGGCCCGCTGGCCGGAGGCTTCGTCACCGACAACTGGGGCTGGCGCTACCTGTTCTTCATCCCCCTGCCCGTCGGCGTGGCTGCCTTCTTCTTGATCAGCAAGTTCCTCCATCTCGAACACACCCGGCGCGAAGCCGTCATCGACAAGGCCGGCATCACCCTGCTGTCGCTGACCTTGATCCTGCTGCTCGTGCCCACCTCCCTCGGTGGCACCACGCTGGCCTGGGGCTCCCCCGTGATCATCAGCATGTTCGCCGCCGGCATCATCGGGTTGGTCGCCTTCATCATGGTCGAACGCCGAGCCGTCGAGCCGGTGCTGCCGCTGCGCCTCTTCCGCAGCCGCCTGTTCACCCTGAGCAACATCGCCGCCTTCATGGTCTCGGTCATGATGTTCGGCGCGATGATCTACCTGCCGATCTACGCCCAGGGGGTGCTCGGAGTGTCAGCGACGAACTCCGGCCTCATCCTGATGCCCATGTCGGTCGCCATGATCGGCCTGTCGATCATCGCGGGGCTGGTCATCACCAAGACCGGCCGCTACAAGCTGCAGACCGTGGCCGGCATCCTCATCATGGGCATCGGCTTCTGGCTGCTCACGCAGATGCACTACGGCTCGACCGAGCTCGACCTGACCCTCTCGATGGTCGTGTTCGGTGTCGGCCTCGGAATGTCGATGCAGGTCTTCACCCTGATCATCCAGAACGGCGCCCAGCGCAAGGACCTCGGCGTGGCCACCGCGTCGACCCAGTTCTTCCGCAACGTCGGCTCGACCGTCGGCATCGCCGTCTTCGGCACCATCATGACCAGCGGCCTCTCGGGCAACATCGCGTCGTACCTGCCCGCCGCGGCGGCCGAGAAGCTGGCCGCTTCCGGCCAGTCGATCGGCGCCGGCTCGGTGCTCGACCCGACCCTGATGGCCAAGCTGCCGCCGGAGGTCGCCGCCAGCGTGCAGCAGGGTCTGGCCGACTCCTTGCACAGCGTGTTCGTCTGGGGGCTGGTGCCGTTCGCGCTCGCCCTGATCGCCACCCTGCTCATCAAGGAGATCCCGCTACGCGACACCGTGCACACCCCCGAGGAGGCCGGCCGCGAGATGCTCGACACCATGTCGCAGGGCTCGCAGGAGCAGCTCATGGTTCCGCTCGGCCGCGACGGCGGGCACACCCGCACCGGCGAGCGCCTACTCGGACTGCGTCTCGGACTGCTGGCGGATGCCGCTCTGCGCGGCGACCGTCCCCTGCTGATCCGCGCGGTCACCCAGCTCGGCAACGGAGACCTCGACGAGGGCGCGGCGCTGCTGCGTCGCACCTCCCGGATGCTCACGACCGAAGACCTCGCCGTCGCGGCCGACACCGAACGGTTCGCCGTCGAGGTCGCCGCCCGGGCGAAGCGGCCGAACGGCATCCTCGACGACGAGCTGCGGCGCGAGCTGGCCACGGCGGTGGCCGAGCGAGACGCCCACACCGTCATGACGGTGCACGAGCCCACCGTCGCCGAACGGCACGAGGCGGTCGACATCGCGCTGCTCGGGCTGGTCAGCGACGACCTGAGCGCCGCCCACCTGGTCGACCACCAGAACCTGCGCACCGCCGACCGACTGGCCGCCAGCCGCTGAGCCCGTCGCCCAGCCCGGATGCCGCCGGCGACGGTGACCTCGCACCCGGCCCAGCGGCATCGGCTCGGCTCACGTGGGCCAGCTGCGGGCGATGGTGACCAGCTCGCCCGCAGGGCCCTCGAGCCGGCGTAGGGCGCGCCACACCGCTCGCAGCCGCCGGCCCAGGGACAGCCCGTCGACCGGCACAGCGCGCAGGCTGCCGACGGCCAGCTGGTCGGCGACCGCGAGGGTACTGATCACGGCCGGGCCCACCCCGGCCAGCACGCTGGCGCGGATCGCCGCCCCGCTCGAGAGCTCGAGCAGGGGCTGGGCGCGGTCGTGACCCGAGAGCGCGTCGTCGAGCGTGGTTCGGGTGCCCGACCCCGGTTCACGCTCGACGAGTGACGTCGCAGCCAGCTCGCTCGCGGTCAGCGGCCGCCGGCGCCGAGCCCACGGGTGGTCAGCCGTGACGACCACGACCAGGCGATCGTGGGCCACCGTAGTGCTGAACAGCCCTCGGGGCACCGACGGCGACTCGACGAAGCCCACGTCGCACGTCCCGTCAGCGACCCGCTCGAAGGTCTGGGTGGAGTTCTGCACGTGCAGGTGGATGCGGATGCCGTCGTGTCGGGCCCGCAGCTCGCCGAGCCAGGCGGGCACCAGGTGCTCGGCCACGGTCATGCTCGCCACGACGGTGAGCTCGACCTGGCGGGCCTCCCGCAGCGAGTCGGCGGCATCGAGCAGCCGGTCGGCATCGGCCACCACCCGACGAGCCCAGTGCACGACGACCGTTCCCTGTGGCGTGAGGGTCGAACCCCGTGCACCCCGTCGAAGCAGCGGCACCCCGAGGTCACGCTCGAGACCCTTCACCGTGCGACTCGCATTGGGTTGCGCGACCCCCACCTGTCGCGCTGCGGCCCCGAGACTGCCGAGCTCGTCGACCGCCACGAGCAGGGCCAGCGCGCCGAGGTCAGGTAGTGGGCGGGGCATGCTCAGATCATATGGCCGATGAAGCTCAAACATATCAAAGTTGTATGGATGCATGCTGATTCAGCGTCTACTGGCCACACGCCGGAGCCGTCAGGCTAGAACCATGACCACCGACCTGAACCAGCACGAGGCAGCCCGCACGCCGATCCCCTCCGCCGACGGGGCGGCAGCCGTGGTGGCAACGCCGCACGCGGTCGTCGACGGTGGGCACCAGGGTGGGCGCTTGAGTGGGCGCCTGGGCGGGCGCCTGGCTGTTCTGCCCGGGCTGGGGCTTGCCCTCGTGGCGGGAGCCATTGCCTTCGGCCTCTCGAGGCTCGTGCCGTCGATGAGCCCGCTGCTCGTGGCCATCGTGCTGGGCGCGGTGCTCGCGAACACCGTCGGGGTGCCGGCTCGCTTCGAGGCGGGGCTGGCCATCGCGGCCAAACGACTGCTGCGCATCGGAGTCGCCCTGCTCGGCCTCCAGCTCGCCCTCCCGGACGTGCTGGCCCTGGGCTGGCCGGTCATCGGCGTGGTGGTCACCGTCGTCGGGCTCGGTATCGCCGGCTCACTGTTCATCGGAGCTCTGCTGGGCCTCAGCCGCACCCAGCGGCTGCTCATCGCGTGCGGCTTCTCGATCTGTGGGGCGGCGGCCGCCGCCGCGGTCGACGGCGTCATCGACGCCGAGGAGGAGGAGCTGGTCACCACCATCGCCCTCGTCGTCATCTTCGGAACCTTGATGATTCCCTTGGTGCCATTGCTATCGGGGTTGTTCGGGCTCGACTCGACCACCGCCGGGCTCTGGGCCGGCGCCTCGATCCACGAGGTGGCCCAGGTGGTCGCCTCAGCCGGCATCATCGGCGGCGGCGCCCTCGCCGTGGCCGTTGTAGTCAAGCTGGCCCGGGTGCTCATGCTCGCTCCCGTGCTCGCCATCATCGGGCTGCGTCAGCGCCGCGTCGATGCGGCGGCTCGGGCCGACGGCACCTCGGTCGACGTCAGCGACCGTCGCCGGCCCCCGCTGGTGCCGCTGTTCGTGCTCGGCTTCATCGCCTTCCTCGCCCTGCGGTCGACCGGTGTCGTGCCGTCTGCCGTGCTGTCGGTAGGAGCCTCCCTCGAGACCCTGCTGCTGGCCATGGCCATGTTCGCCCTGGGGGCGGCCGTGCGGGTCGCGGACCTGCGCAAGGTCGGGCTTCGCCCCTTCGCGATGGCCGCGATCTCGACCGTGTGGGTGGCGGGTCTCGCCCTGACCGGCATCCTGCTCGTCACCTGAGAGCTCGGCGCTGCCACCGCACCTGCCTGACCGTGCGTCTGGCACCTGGTAGTCGCCTCGGGTGTCAGGCGCACAGCGGGTTGTGCGTCTGACACCCCGACGGCTTCGCGGGTGCCGAACGCGCGGCGACCGACCGCGACGACACCACCTAGAGTCAGCGGATGACCAAGGTAGCCCTCGTCACCGGAGCGTCGTCGGGTATCGGCGAGTCGATCGCGATCCATCTCGCCGCCGACGGCTGGACCGTCTACGCGGTGGCGCGCCGGGTCGAACGCATGGCCGACCTCGCCGCGCACGGCATCACGGCGTTCGCGATGGACGTCACCGACGACGCGTCGATGGTCGCTGGTGTCGACCGGATCATCGAGGAGCAGGGGCACCTCGACGCACTCGTCAACAACGCCGGCTACGGCAGCTACGGCCCGGTCGAGCACGTGCCCATCGATGAGGCCCGGCGCCAGTTCGAGGTGAACCTGTTCGGCTTGGCGCGACTCGTGCAGCTGGTCACGCCACACATGCGCGACCGACGGGTCGGCCGGATCGTCAACATCTCCAGCATCGGTGGCAAGATCTACGAGCCGCTCGGAGCGTGGTACCACGCCAGCAAGTTCGCCCTTGAAGGCTTCAGCGACAGCCTCCGCGTCGAGCTGGCCCCGTTCGGCATCGACGTCGTCATCATCGAACCGGGTCCGATCCGTTCGGAGTGGAACCTGATCGCCCGCGAGAGCATGCTCGGGGTCGCGCAGGGCACCGTCTACGAGACGCGCGCGACCGCCATGGCCCTGACCTACGCCCGGGTCGACACCCCACGGCTCAGCTCTGGACCGGAGGCGGTAGCCGAGAAGGTGCTCAAGGCCCTCGGATCCGCGGGGCCCGCAGCCCGGTATCCGGCCGGGCGAGGGGCCCGGTTCGTGATCACGGCCCGACGGTTGCTGCCCGACCGCGTCATGGACGCAGCGGTGCGACGCCTCTTCGCCCCCTGACCACCCTTGGCAAGTCGAGTGGCCACTTTCGTACGGTCCAGGGGCCGACTCTCAGGCCGTTCGACCGTACGAAAGTGGCCACTCGACTGGAGGGGGGGAGTGCGTGGGGGTCAGGCCCAGACGAGGGCGCGGGCTGGGTCTTCGAGCAGCGCGGCGAGGTCGGAGAGGAACCGGCTGCCCAGCTCACCGTCGATGAGCCGGTGGTCGAAGCTCACCGCGATCTGGGTGACGTGACGGATGGCGATCTCGTCGACGCCGTCGGCATCGGTCACCACCCAGGGCTGCTTGCGGATCGCCCCGAAACAGACGATCACGCTCTCGCCTGGGTTGATGATCGGCGTGCCACTGTCGACCCCGAACACGCCGACGTTGGTGACCGTGATCGTGCCGCCCGACATCTGAGCCGGCTGGGTGCGACCCTCACGCGCCGTGGCGGTGAGGGCACCCATCGCCTCGGCCATCTCGAGCATGGTCAGGGCGTGAGCATCCTTGATGTTGGGCACGATCAGGCCTCGAGGCGTGGCCGCCGCGATGCCGAGGTTGACGTAGTTCTTCTGCACGATCTCTTGGTTCGCCTCGTCCCAGGTCGCGTTGACGCCGGGGTTTCGGCGGATCGCGACCATGAGCGCCTTGGCCAGCACCAGCAACGGCGTGACCTTGACGTCACGAAACTCCTTGTCGTTCTTGAGCTTGCCGACCAGCTGCATCGTCTTCGTCACGTCAACCGTGACCCACTCGGTCACGTGCGGCGCGGTGAAAGCCGAGCCGACCATTGCCTGCGCGGTCATCTTGCGAACACCCTTGACCGGGATGCGTTCCTCGCGCTCACCGGAACCGAACGGCATCCGGGATGCCGTGGGGCTACCCGAGACCGCCTCGGGCGCAGACCCGTTCGCCGACGTCGAGCTCACGTGGCCAGTCACGTCGTCACGCGTGATGACTCCGCCGTCACCGGTCGCCGTGACGGCCGCCAGGTCGATACCGAGGTCTTTCGCCAGCTTGCGCACCGGCGGTTTCGCCCGCGGGCGTTCGCCCGGAGCGCCGCCGGCGGTCGGCGCCGGTGCGGGCTCACGGGGGGCCGCAACCGTCGGCTCCGGCACCGACGGTGCCGCGGCGATCTGCTCCGTCTCGGTCGGAGCACCCGTTCGGGCCGCAGCGACGCCCTTGCGGGCTCGCCGAGCGGTAGCACCGGCCTTGGCGCCGTAGCCGACGAGGATGGCCTCCTGGCCGGAGGCGGGCTCGGCCGTCTCGCCCGGGATGGCCGGTGTCGGCGCGATGTCGCCGCCCAGGCCGTCGTCGATCGAGACGATCGGGGCACCCACCTCGACGGTGTCACCGACCTGAACGAGAACCTCGGCCACCGTTCCCGCCCAAGGGATCGGCAGCTCGACGAGCGACTTCGAGGTTTCGACCTCGAGCACGATGTCGTTGACCTTGACGGTGTCGCCGACCGCCACCTTCCACTCGACGATCTCGGCCTCGGTGAGGCCCTCACCGGGATCGGGCAGGTTGAACGTCTTGATGGCCATGAGGATTCGGCTCCGATCAGGTGCGAGAGGTCAGTAGGCGAGTGCGCGGTCGACGCCGTCGAGGATCCGGTCGAGGTCGGGGAGGAAGTTGTCTTCCATCCGGCTCGGCGGATACGGGATGTTGGCACCGGCGACGCGGATGACCGGCGCCTCGAGGTCGTAGAAGCACTGCTCGGTGACCTGCGCCGAGATCTCCGAGCTCATCCCGAGAAAGCTGCTCGCCTCCTGCACGCAGACGAGTCGACCGGTCTTGCGCACGGATGCCGTGATCACGTCGATGGGCAGCGGTGACAACGAGCGCAGGTCGATGACCTCGAGCGAGGTGCCTTCGGTCTCGGCCGCGGCGGCGGCTTCCAGCATCGTCTTGACGACCGGGCCGTAGCCGACCACCGTGACGTCGGTGCCGGCGCGAACCACGTTGGCCTCGAACAGGCCCCGCGGGGCGGCAGCGGCATCCACGTCGTACTCGCCCTTGTCGTGGTAGCGACGCTTCGGCTCGAAGAAGATCACCGGGTCGTCGCACTCGATGGCCTGCTGGATCATCCAGTGCGCGTCTTCGGGGTTGGAGCAGGCGACGGTGCGCAGGCCGGCGGTGTGGGCGAAGTAGGCCTCCGGGCTCTCGGAGTGGTGCTCCGGGCTGCCGATGCCGCCCCCGAACGGGATGCGGATCACCATCGGCACCCGCACCGCTCCGAGACCGCGCGCATGCATCTTCGCGACCTGGCTGACGATCTGGTCGAACGCCGGGTAGACGAAGCCGTCGAACTGGATCTCACAGACCGGTCGGTACCCGCGCAGGGCCATGCCGAGGGCGGTACCGACGATGCCCGACTCGGCCAGCGGGCTGTCGATGACCCGGTCTTCGCCGAAGTCCTTCTGCAGGCCCTCGGTGATGCGGAACACCCCGCCGAGCTTGCCGATGTCTTCCCCGATGAGCACGACCTTGGGGTCGCGTTCCATCGCCTTGCGCATCCCGCTCGTGAGGCTCTTGGCCAGAGTCATCTTCGTGGTGGCCATCAGTTCGCCTCCTCGAAGCTCGCCTGGTAGGCGAGGAAGGCGGCGCGTTCGGCCTCCATAACCGGGTGGTCCTCGGCGTAGGCGTGGTCCCACATGGTGTGTCCCGGCATCGTCTCGAGGCTCAGGCAGCCCGCCCGCAGCTCGGCGGCGAACCCGTCGGCTTCTTCGTCGACCGCCTTGAAGAAGCTCTCGTCGGCCATCCCCTCATGGGCCAGGTAGCTCTTCAGCCGCAGGATCGGGTCGCGGAACTTCCACTGCTCGACCTCGGCCGAGATGCGGTACTTGGTGGGGTCATCGGCCGTCGTGTGCGCGCCCATCCGGTAGGTGTAGGCCTCGACGAGCACCGGGCCGTTGCCCGAGCGCGCCATGTCGAGGCAGTGCTTCGTCACGGCGTAGGTGGCCAGGATGTCGTTGCCGTCGACGCGCAGGCCCGGGAAGCCGAAGCCACGCGCTCGCTGGAAGAGCGGGATGCGGGTCTGCTTGGTGACCGGCTCGGAGATGGCCCACTGGTTGTTCTGGCAGAAGAACACCACCGGAGCATCGAAGCTGGCGGCGTAGACGAAGGCCTCGCTCACATCACCCTGCGAGCTGGCGCCGTCGCCGAAGTAGCAGATCACCGCCGTGTCGCGCTCGGGGTCGCCGGTGCCGACGTTGCCGTCCATCTTCACGCCCATCGCGTAGCCGGTGGCGTGCAGCGCCTGGGCTCCGATGACGATCGTGTAGAGGTGGAAGTTGTTCTCCTTCGGGTCCCAGCCGCCCTGGCTGACGCCGCGGAAGAGCTGCAGCGAGCTCTGGGGGTCCATACCGCGCACGAAGCCGACCCCGTGCTCGCGGTAGGTCGGGAAGACGAAGTCGTGCGGCCGCAGGGCCCGGCCGGAGCCGACCTGAGCCGCCTCCTGGCCGAGCAGGCTGGGCCACAGGCCGAGCTCGCCCTGACGCTGGAGCGCGTAGCCCTCGGCGTCGAGACGACGGATCAGCACGAGGTCGCGGTAGAAGCTGCGCAGGTCGTCGGCCGTGAGGTTCTCGACGTACTTGTCGTAGTCGGGGTGGGACACCCGCTGGCCCTCCGGGGTCAGCAGCTGGATCATGTCCGGGCCGCCGTCGCCGACCGAAGGGGTCGGCTCCTGCCGCTCGGCGACTGCTTTGTCGCTCACTGGGGCTCCTTCGCCGGTCGAACCGGCCGTTGTTCGGGCCGCTCACGGGGGTCGCCCGCTCATCGGCTGTGGGGGGCAGAGGCGCTCGTCGAGGTGACGGCGGGCACGTGCGGGTCCTCCCTTCGCAACTTACCGGAGCATCCCGGGAATCTCACAATGCGGGACGCCACACGGCCCGTCCCGGATGCCGCTGGGCCCCGTCCCGTACGGAACTGGCCACTCGACCGTGGTCCGTACGGAACTGGCCACTCGACCGCGGTGCGGTCTCCCCCAACCAGTCGAGTGGCCAGTTCCGTACGGGGTGGAGGCGTCAACGGCGAGAGCCCCAGTTCCAGGTCGGCGTGGTGAGCAGGCCCTGGCCCGACACGAAGGTCTCGCCGAGGTCCTTCTCGAGCGTGACGGAGCGGGCGGGGCTGCCCAGCCCGACCGGGCCCCCACCGTCACTGTCGTCGTCGCCCCCAGCGTCGATGCCGAGCGCCGCGATGAGGGGCGCGGAATGGGACACGACCATGACCTGGCTGCGCTCGGCCGCCGACCGGATCAGGCGGGCCAGGGGCGCGATGAGGTCGGGGTGCAGCGAGGTCTCGGGCTCGTTGAGCACCATGAGGGGAGGCGGGTCGACGGTGAGGAGGGCCGCGACCCAGATCAGGTAGCGCAGGGTGCCGTCAGACAGCTCGGCGCTCGAGAGCGGTCGCAGCATGCCGGGCTGGTGCAGGTGTACGTCGAAGCGCCCGTCGGTGACGGCGATGTCGAGGATCGCGCCCTGGAACGCGTCGGCCACTGCGGCATCCAGACCCGATCGCCCGTTCTCACGGATCGTCTGGAGCGCGGCCGCGAGGTCGGCGGCATCGTCGGCGAGGGCGGGCGTGCGGGTGCCGACCTGCAGGCGGCGGGCGGGCGCATCGGCGTCGACCCGGAAGGCGTCGTAGAAGCGCCACCGCGCGATGATCCGGCGAACGGCGAGAAGCTCGGGTGCCCGCTCGGGGTCGGCCAGCTCAGTGAGCATGCTCTGCCATGGGGCGAGGGACCGGGTGAGCTCGCTCCACCCGCGGGTCGGTCGCCTCCGGTCACGCGCCATCGACCCGGCACCCGGCAGCGGGTCGGACTCCCAGTCGTCGAAGCCGGTCTCGTGGTCGGCCGCCCCACCGTCGTCGCTGCTCGAGCGCGTCTCGACGACGGACCAGCGGCGCCGCACCAGCACCGAGCCGGGTCGCATGACCGGGCCGGCCCAGACGACCTCCCGTTTGATCTCGGGGTCGCGCAGAAAGGCCGACGGCTCCCGAACGGGTTCACTGCCCTGTTGGGGCAGCCCGAGGTCGACGAGGTAGCCGAAGTCGTCGGAGGCGAAGCCCAACCGGAGGCTGATCGGGCCCTTGCGCACCGTGCCTTGCACGTCGTGGCCCTCGCGCCGGGCGCCGCCGAGAGTGGCGGGTCCGGCCCAGAGCGCCGACTGCAGCCCACCCTCTCGGGCCAGGGAGGCGATGACGTCGCCGCGACCGCAGCCGGCCAGCAGCCGCAGCGACCGGTAGAGGCTCGACTTGCCGCTGCCGTTCGCACCCTGAACGACATCGAGGCCGTGCAGCGGAACGACGACCTCACGCAGCGATCGATACCCCGAGACGGCGACACAGGTCAGCATCGTCTGACCGTAGGCCGCCGCACCGACACCATGCGATCCCCGCCCGGCCGCCGATCCATCGGGTACCGGCCGTTCAGCCCTGTCTTCGCCGGCCCTGGGCGGGCTCGCCAACGTCGTCGGAGAGCTCGACCGGAGGCCCCTCGAGAGCGGGGCCCCGCCGAGCACCGGGGGGTTCGGGCACGGTGGCCGCACCGACGGCTCGTCGCAGCCCGGGCCCGGCCACGGCCACGACCGAGGGCCAGACGCACGACCCGAGTGCCGCCAGCAGCGCGATGGCCGCCGCGACCTCTGCGTGTCCGACGGTGGTCGTCTCGATCACGGCGCTCGTCGGCGCCGCG
Organism: Humibacillus sp. DSM 29435; assembly: GCF_001758225.1. Lineage (GTDB taxonomy): Bacteria > Actinomycetota > Actinomycetes > Actinomycetales > Dermatophilaceae > DSM-29435. The sequence continues at coordinate 125,362 of NZ_MAST01000002.1, forward strand.
TCAGACCACCATTGCGACAGCAGGTAGCCGTAGCGCTCGCCCACCGACCGGGCGCAGACGGCCAGGGCGAAGGTGGTGGCCACGGCGCCGAGAAGCACGCCGGCCTCCCCTCGGACCAGCAGCCAGCAGAGCGCACCGAGAGCTCCGGCGGTCAGGCCGACGACGATGATCGCGAGGGTGATGACGTTGCCCTGCCCGAGACCGGCATCGACGCTCCCGGTCACCGTGACCGACCTGCCCCAGCTCCACGACTCGGTGACCACGTCAGGGCCCCGGTAGTCGGGGCCGAAAGCGTTCGCTGCTTGCATCGGGAAGGTGAACCGCAGCACGGGCCACACGGTCGTGGGCAGCCAGCACAGCACCCCGAGCAGGGCGAGAACCCCTGCCGGCGGCCTCCCCTCGACCAGCGGAAAACGGGCGACGCACGCTCGGATCTGCGCAAACACAGCACTCACCAGGCCCCTCCATCGTGCCAACGCCCCGAGGGCTCTCACCATGGCACAACGACGGGTGTGCCATCAGCAGAATGGAGCTGGTGGCTGAAGCTGCGACAAGACCGCTTCAGTCGAGCTCTCGCGAACGACCCCCCGCGGCGCGCTCATCGTCGGAGAAGCCGACGGAGGGCCGGTCGTCGTGGAGGCGAGCCCTGCCCGGACCGCCGGGCTCCCGCAGCACTGCGGTGCCCAGCTGCGGAGGCTGCGGGCCGTCGGCCCGCTCCTCGGTCACCCCGGTTCGTCGGCCCACGCCGTAGGTCTGCCACAGCGGGAGCAGCAGCGGGAGCAACAGCGACCGCGCCGGTCTCCAGAGCATGAGAACGAGGGCGGCCAGCAGCCCGGCGGCCGAACCCAGCTGCAGCCAACCCGACACCTGTTGCTCGACGAGGTCCAACGCGTTGCCGTCCCCGAACGACCCGGCCTGGCGTTGGCCGATCCACAGGGCCGACGATGCCAGCTGCACGGCAGCCGCGAAGGCCACGCCGGCGATGCCCAGGGAACGGCCGGTCTCCCCTGCTACCAGGGCCCAGGCGGCCGCTGCCCCGCACCCGAGGGCCAGCGAGCCGACGACCACCAGCAACCCCATGGTGTTCGACATCTCGAACGTCATGTCGGGGCCTAGGTCGCCGAGCTGGGCGTACTTGCCCCAGCTCCAGATGCCCTGCGCCAACGGGGGCAGGGGAGGACTGTTGAGCGTGACATCGTCGGGCACGCCGTAGGTGATCACGAGCGCGGGCCAGAAGATGGCCGGCCAGGCCAGCACCAGTCCCACGGTGGCCAGCAGGGCGCCGGGCCAGCGCCCAGGAACGAGGCTGGGCCTCATGCCGGCGGCTCGAAACGGTGATCGGGTCGGTGGTCGGGTCGTTCTGCTGGCTTGGGAACCTCGTCGCTGAAGCCGGTGGGTGGGCCGGCCAGTGGGGCGCGACCCGTTCCAGGGGTCGTGCCGTCGTGCCCCTCCCGGATGCCGCTGGGCTCGGTCAGCATGGGCCCGGAACCGAGAGCCAGCGCCAGCATTCCCGCCAGCGCGAGCAGCAGCAGCACAGCCGCGATCGTCTCGGTCACTGCCGCCGCCTGCAGGTAGGAGCGCACGTCGAGCGCCGTGTTCGCGTAGGCGTCGACCTGTGTGTCGCCCAGGCGCTCGGCCACCGAGGTCAGCACGCGGACCGTGGCGACGGTCAGCCCCAGCACGCCGAGGAGGGCACCGGCCCGGCCGGGGCGCCAAGCCCACCAGAGCACGGCGAGCAGACCGAGAGCGAGACTCAGCACGAAGAGCACGAGACCCGGCGCGTTCGGGAAGGCTCTCTCGAACGAGTCGCCAGATCGCACGACGACCTGCCCCCAGCTCCACGACGACTGGTCGCTGATGACCGAACCGCGCCCGGGGTCGGAGATCACCAACCGCGAGGTGGCCGACCCGATCGAGGGCACGGTCAGCGCCAGGCCCAGCACGGCAACCGCCACGACCGTCAGCTGCGCCACCGACACAGGGCGGCCGAGCACAACCGCCGACGAGCCGAGCGCGGACCTGAGAGAGCGTGACCCGGTCATGGTCGGGTCAGCGCGCGCCGAAGGACTCGGCAACCTCGAGAAGCCTGGAGTTGCCCTCGGTCTCGCCGATGGTGACGCGCACCCCGTCGTCGCCGTAGCGGCGCACCATGATGCCGGCCTCCTCACAGGCACGGGCGAAGTCGGCCGACTCGGTACCGAGAGGGAAGAAGACGAAGTTCGCGTCGGACGCCGGCAGCTTCCAGCCCTGGTCGTCGAGGGCCTGGGTGACCCGGTCACGCTCGGCCACCAGCGACTCGACCCGGTCGTTCAGCTCGGCGAAGGCGTCAAGAGAGGCGATGGCCGCCACCTGGGCGATCGAGCTCACCCCGAACGGGGTCGCCGTCTTGCGCAACGCGGCGGCGACCGGGGGGTGGGCCACCGCGTAGCCCACCCGCAGGCCGGCCAGGCCGTAGGCCTTGGAGAAGGTACGCAGCACGACGACGTTGGGGTGCTCGCGCCACAGCTCGAGGCCCTTGACGGCATCCGGGTCGCGCACGAACTCGACGTAGGCCTCGTCGACGACGACGATGACGTCATCGGGCACCCGGTCGAGAAAGCGGGTGAGCTCGGAGGTGTGCACGCACGGGCCGGTCGGGTTGTTGGGGGTGCACACGAGCACGACCCGGGTGCGGTCGTTCACGGCTGCGGCCATCGCGTCGAGGCGGTGCCGCTGCTGCTCGTCGAGCCCGACCATGACGGGCTTGGCGCCCGCCAGCTGGGTGACGATCGGGTAGGCCTCGAACGAGCGCCAGGCGAAGACCACCTCGTCGCCCTCGTCGCAGGCCGCTGCCACGATCTGGGCCAGCACGGCGACCGAGCCGGTGCCGAAGGCCAGGCACTCGGGCGGCACGTCGAGCGCCGTCGACAGCCGTTCGGTGAGGGCCGTGACCGCCATGTCGGGGTAGCGGTTGACGGTGGTCGCCCCCTGCTCGATGGCGCTGAGCACCGATGGCAAGGGACCGTAGGGGTTCTCGTTCGAGCTGAGCTTGTAGGCCGTCACCCCCGCGGGAGCCGCGGCGGGCTTGCCCGGCACGTAGTCGGGCAGCTGCGACAGCACGTGGCGAAGGCGTACCGGGTTGTCCGTGGGCTCACTCATCTCGTCGTCAGGGGTGGCGCGGCCCCGCGGCCAGGCACCCCTCCCCCTCTCCGCTCGTTCTCGTGCTCATGGTGGTGGTGGTGGTGGTGGTTGTTGTTGTCGTCAAGGAGACCGAACTTACGGCCCGGCTGACCGAAGGGGAAGCGGGCCCGGGTTCACGCCACCGCGACACCGTCAGGCGACGAGTCGCAGAGCCCAGGCGCTCAAGCACATCAGGCCCACCAGGCCTGGCCCGAGGATGAGGGCGAGCACGGGCGAGGGGGATGCCGTAGACCTCGCACCGGAGGGGGCGGCCGGGTTCACCAGCTCGTCCTGCGGCTGGCGCCACATGATCACGACCTCGGCCAGCAGGGCCGCGAGGCCCACCGCTGCCACGACCCCCACCGGCAGCGTGGTCACCACTGCGGGCAGCGCCAGCAGAGCGCCGACGAAGACCGCGATGAGCACCGGGGCGATGAGCAGGGCCGCCCACCGGTGGTCGACGAGAAAGGTGAGCACCGCCCGCGAGGCGGTGAACAACACGACGCAGAGCGCGGCGAGCAGGGCCACCATGACGAGGTCGCCGACCGAGACCGACACCGCTCGCCCATCGAGCCAGTCGCCGAGCGCGCGCGGGACCAGGGCGATCGCGACCAGACCGAGCACCGACCCGAAGATCGTTCTGGAGTCGATGGTGACGGCGTCGCGGCCCTGCACCTCGGCGACCTGCCGGGCGTACTCGCGGGCGTCGCCGAAGGCTGCAACGGCCGTCTCGCCGGACTCGGCCACATGCGACTCGACGGTGGCCAGGGCGTCTCCGATCTGCTCGCCGGTCACGCCCAGCAGCCGCTGCTCGATGACGAAGGTCTCGGCCCAGGCGGGGTCGACGTGCGGAGCCAGGACGCCCAGGGCGGTGCTTCGCGACGTCGCCCGCTGTGGGGCCTGAGCTCGGTCGGTCGTCTCGTTCATCGGTGTTCCCCTCGAGCGAGCGCGCCGTCGGTCAGCGCGCGGGTGGTGGTGCTGAACTGCGCCCAGTGCTCGGCGAGCGACCGGGCGTGCTGGCGGCCCTGCGCGGTGAGGGCGAAGAACTTCCGCCCCGGCCCCGCGTCACCGGGCCGCCATTCGACCTCAACCTGCCCGGACTGCTCGAGCCGGCCCAGGAGGGGGTAGAGCGTGCCGCCCTTCACCTCGCCGAGCCCGGCCGCAGCGAGCGACTGGGTCAGGGCGTAGCCGTAGCTCGGGCCGTCGAGCAGGATTCGCAGCACGCAGACCTCGAGCACGCCCCGCAGCCATTCGCTGGGCCAGGTCTGGGTGCTCATGACTAGATTGTTTACCTTACTAGTCAAATATGTCAACTAGTTTGCCGGCAAAGATCCCGGTGCCGGCCGTCTCACGAACCGGGCGCCTCGCTGGGCGAGAACCTGACGGCATCCGGGCGAGTGGCTAGGCTCGCAGCGTCGCGCCATGGCCGTCTCGACACCGTCAGCTCGCCAACCCACTGAAAGAACGTCGCAATGCGCATCGGCATCCTCACCGGGGGCGGTGACTGCCCCGGGCTCAACGCCGTCCTTCGGGGCGCCGTCCGCGCCTCCGAGGTCACCTACGACAGCACGGTCATCGGCTTTCGCAACGCCTGGGCGGGGGTGATGCAAGACGACTACGAGACCCTCGACGTCGACCGCTGCCGCGGCATCCTGCCTCTCGGCGGCACCATCCTCGGCACCAGCCGCGACCAGCCCTTCGCCCATGAAGACGGCCTCAAACGGGTGCGCAAGGCCTACGACCGGCACGGGCTCGACGCGATCATCGCGATCGGCGGTGAAGGCTCGATGCACGTGGTGAGCCGACTGCACGAGAACGGCTTCCCGGTCATCGGCGTGCCCAAGACGATCGACAACGACATCAGCCTCACCGAGATGACGTTCGGGTTCCAGACGGCCGTGCAGATCTGCACCGACGCCATCGACCGCCTGCACACCACGGCCGAGTCCCACCACCGGGTGCTCGTGGTGGAGGTGATGGGCCGGCACGTCGGGCACATCGCGATCTGGTCGGGCCTCGCGGGGGGCGCAGCGATCACCCTGACGCCGGAGGAGCCGTTCGACATCGACGAGCTGTGCGAGCGCATCGTCGGCCGGCACCGCAAGGGACGCTTCGCCACCATCATCGTCGTCGCCGAGGGCGCCCTGCCCAAGCCCGGCGGGTTCGAGATCCCCGAGCCCGACATCGACATCTACGGCCACAAGATCCTCGGCGGGATCGGCTCGATCCTCGCCCGCGAGATCCAGGGACGCACCGGCATCGAGAGCCGCATGACCGCGCTCGGCCACATCCAGCGCGGTGGCTCCCCCGTCGCCTTCGACCGGGTGCTCGGCACCCGGTTCGGGGTCGCTGCCGTCGAAGCGGCCCTCGAGAGCGACTGGGGCCAGATGGTCGCCCTGCGGAGCGGACGCATCGAACGCGTCGCCGTCGCCGACGCGGTCGGTTCGCTGAAGATGGTCGACCCCGACCTGCTGCGCCTCAACGCCATGTTCCAGCCGCGGATCCCAGGTGACGAGCATCCCGGTCTACCCGTGGAAGACTGACGCCATGCTGGTCAACTTCGCCATCAAGACCGTCATCAACGGCCTCGCCCTGTGGGTCGCGGCCTGGGCGGTGCCCGGCATCACCTTCGGTGAGGGCGATGCCGGCAAGGTGATCGGCACGGTGGCGCTCGTCGCCGTCATCTTCGGACTGGTGAACTCACTGGTGCGACCGATCACCCAGCTGGTGACGCTGCCGCTCATCATCTTGACCCTGGGCCTGTTCGTGTTCATCGTCAACGCGCTCATGCTCCAGCTCACGTCGTGGCTCGCCGATCAGTTCAACCTCGCGTTCCACGTTCAGCACTTCTTCTGGGATGCCGTGTTCGGCGCTCTCATCATCACGTTCGTCTCGATGCTGCTGGGCTTCCTCAAGACCGACGACTGAGCGCCCGGCTCGGCTCAGACGCCGGCGGCAGCGGCGAGTGACTGCTCGTAGCGGTCGCGGGCAAAGGTGAACGGCCCCAACCGGCGCAGGTCCCAGTCGCGGTGCCCGGTGCGGAAGCGGTGCCAGCTGACGGTGACCGGGGTGAGCACCACCTCCGCGGTCAGGGGCCAGCAGCCGGCAATACCGCAGGTGCAGCCGAGCAGCACCGTGTCGCCGTCTCCGAACCACACCTCCTCCGGGTGGCCGAGAAAATGGCGGCCGCCCTCGGCCACGAGCCGGGCAGGCAGACCGGCGTACTGCCCGGCAAGCTGAGGCGACCCCTCGTCGCTGGCCTGCTGTCGCTCGACCTGCGCCGCCAGCTCTTCGAGACGACGGCCGTTGACCAGGATCGCGACCGAGGGTCGGTCGCCCACACCGAGGCTCTGCACCTCGACCGAGAACACCACCTCGTCGAGGCCACCGGCGCGCCTGTTTCCCATCCCGACACCGTAGGCCCGCTCGCCCGCAGAGTCACCGGCGCCAGCACTGCCCGATTGGCGCGGTGGTGCTGGTGCGGTGGTGCCGGCGGCGGCGGCGCTGCTGGCGTGGCGGTGGCGCTGGGGGGGTGCACCTGATGATGGCCGGCGCCGGCAGCGGTCTCACGGCCGGTGTGTCAGGAACGCGCTGTCAGCGGGTCGGCCTACCGTCAGAACATGCGGTTGCTCCACACCTCCGACTGGCACCTCGGGCGCACGCTCCACGGCGTGAACCTGCACGAGGCGCAGTCTGCTGTGCTCGACCGCATCGCCAGCCTCGTCGAGAACCCGCCCGATGGGGTGCCGATCGATGCCGTGCTCGTGGCCGGCGACGTCTACGACCGCGGGGTGCCACCCGTCGAGTCGGTCCAGCTCTTCGAGTGGACCCTCAGCCGGCTGGCGCAGAGCACCACCGTCGTGGTCACCTCCGGCAACCACGACTCGGCGATCCGGCTCGGCTACGGTGCGGCGCTCTTCCGCGACCGCATCCGGATGATCACCGACCCGGCCATGCTCGACCTGCCGGTGCTGCTCGAGGGATCCGACGGCGTGCCGGTCGCGATCTACGGCATCCCCTACCTCGACCCCGACCACGCGCGAGCTGCGCTGGCGCCGAGTGGGGCGGGTGACCTGTTGCCACGGTCACACCAGGCGGTCGTCGCGGCGGCCTGCGACCGCATCCGCGACGACCTCGCCCGCCGGGAGGGACGGCGCAGCGTGGTGATGGCCCACGCCTTCGTCGCCGGAGCCGAGCCCAGCGACTCCGAGCGCTCCATCATGGTCGGCGGTGTCGACCGGGTGGCCGGCACGGTGTTCCGTGGCATCGACTATGCGGCGCTCGGGCACCTGCACGGCCCCCAGGCACCGGCAGCGGCCGACGGCTCGGTGGTGCGCTACTCCGGTTCGCCGCTGCGCTACTCCTTCTCCGAGGAGCGCCAGCAGAAGGTGGTGCTGCTGGTTGACCTGCCGGCCTCCGGCCCGGCCCGGGTGCACCCCGTCGAGATCGAGCAGCCACGCCCGATGGCGACGCTGAGCGGTCGGCTCGACGAGCTGCTCGCGGATGCCGCCCTGTCGGTGCACGAGCAGAGCTGGGTTCGGGTCACGGTGACCGACCGGGTTCGCCCCGACTCGTTGATGGACCGTCTCAAGACGCGCTTCCCGCATGCCCTGCAGGTCTTCCACGAGCCGGAGGGGGCGGTCGACCGAGGCCGCAGCGGCACCACCGCCGTCAGCGAGAGAGACCCCCGCGAGCTCGGCGCCGACTTCATCGCCCACGTCACCAAGAGCGAGGCGAGTCTCGGCGAGATCGACGCGTTCACCGCCGGGTATGAGGCGGCGGTGTCGGCGACGCGGGCGGCCGAGGCGCAGGAGGGGGCCTGACGTGCAGCTGCACCACCTCGAGATGACGGCGATCGGGCCCTACGCGGGCACCGAGCGTGTCGACTTCGCGAGCCTGGGTCGAGCGGGCCTCTTCCTGCTCGAGGGGCCCACCGGATCGGGGAAGTCGACGATCATCGACGCCATCACCTTCGCCCTCTACGGCAAGGTGGCGCAGGCCTCGGCCGACGTCGAGCGCATCCACTCCCACCACGCCGACCCTCGCACGGTGCCTCTCGTCACGCTCGTCTTCGAAACCCAGTCAGGCCTCTACCGGGTGCAGCGCACCCCCCGTTTCGAACGGCCGAAGTCGCGCGGGTCGGGTACCACCGTGGCGCAGCCGAGCGTCAAGCTGTGGCGGGTCGCCACCCCCGATGATCTTGTCGGCGGTGACCTGCTCTCGACCAACATCGGCGACTGCGACGACGAGATCACCCGCGCGGTCGGGCTCACCCGCGACCAGTTCGTGCAGACCGTCATCCTGCCCCAGGGTGAGTTCGCGACCTTCCTGCGGGCCAAGCCCGAAGACAAGGGCCGACTCCTCGAGAAGGTGTTCGGCACCGCGTTCTTCCGCCGGGTGCAGGACGAGATCGTCGAGGCCGGCAAGGCGGCGCAGGCCAGCCGTCAGGGCGCCGTCGACGAGATCCGGCTCGCCGTGCACGCCTTTGCCGTGTCGGTGGGCCTCGACGAGGAGGCCCGCGAGCGCCTGGTCGCGACCAGCCGCACCAGCCCGGAGTTGCTGGCCGCCGAGCTGGCGGAGGTGGTCGACGAGCTCGCCACCCGCAAGCGGCACTCCGCCAAGGTGAGCCGCGAGGCCATCGAGGCGCACGGGCAGATGGCCGACGAGGTGCGGCGAACGCGGCTGCGCATCGAACGCCGTGACCGGCTCCGGCAGCTGCAACAGCTGGACGAAGACCTTGGTCGGCGCGCAGTCGAGATGCGCGAGCTGGCCGCCACCGTCACGCGGGCCACGCAGGCGAAACCGGTGGTCGGGGCGGTTCGCACCCTGGCCATCTCTGAAGCCGCCCTCAAACGGGCGGAGTCTGCGCTGGTGGCTGCTCGCTCGAGGGTCGAGCCACATCTGCGCGAGCGCAGCATCTCGCTGTTGCGCGAGGCGGCGACCTCGGCGCGCGAGGTGGTCGGCTCGCTCTCGGGAGCGATCGCGCTCGAGGCGGGGCTCGCCGCCCGCGAGGGCGAGGCCCAAGACCTGCGGGCCGATCGGCAGCGGGCGCAGACCGATCTCGAGGCCACCACGGCCCTGCTGGAGGCCCTGCCCGACGTCATCGAGACCCACGACAACACCCTCACGGAGGCGCGGCGGCGCCTCGCCCTCCTCGCCGGCCGGGTCACCGAGGCGGAGCGGGCGGCCGAGCGGCTTCGGTCGGCCACCGCGCATGCGGGAGCGGCCGAACGCGTGGCCGAACGTGAGGTGTTGGCTGCCGCGGCTCTCGACTCCGTGCGGCGCGGGGAGTCATCGTTGGCGCATCTACGGCAGCGGCGCATCGACGACATCGCCGGTGAGCTCGGCCTGACCCTCGTCTCGGGCGAGGCCTGCCCGGTCTGTGGGGCCGTCGAGCATCCGGAGCCGGCCCGCCCGACCGACGATGCGGTCACCCCCGCTCAGGTCACCGCCGAGGAGACCCGGGTTGCGAGGCTGCGAGAGCTGGCCTCCGGCCGGGTCGACGAGCTGGCCATGGCCCGGGCCGAGGTGCGTGAGCTCGCGGCGAGAGCGGGCGGGCTCGGCGTCGAGAGGGCCACCCAGGCAGCCGAGACGGCGGCCGAGCTGTTGGCCGAGTCGGTGCAGGCGGAGACCGACGTCGCCGTGGGAACGGCCCGGCTCGCAGAGCTGCGCGAGCGCGCGGCGTCGTTGACTGCGACCCGTTCCGAGCTGGCCACCACCCTGGCCCGACTCGACCAGTCCGTTGCCGACCTCACGGCGCGCCTCGAACGCGAGCGCGCCGAGGTCGAAGCCGCCCGTGGCGGCCACCCGAGCGTGGCCGCCCGTCGCTCGACGCTCAGCGGGGCGGCCACCGACATCGACCACCTCATCGACGCCCTCGGAGTGCGCGACACCGCTCGCGCCGCCGTCGCCGAAGACGAGATGGCCCGCGGCTCCGACCTCGCTGCGGCCGGGTTCGACAGTGTCGCCGAGTGGCTGGCGGCCGACCGCAGCCAGGAGTGGATCCAGGCCCGGCAGCGTGAGATCGAGCAGTTCGAGACGGCCTGCACCCAGGTCAAGGCCGGGCTCTCCGGGCCCGAGCTCGCCGACGTGCAGCTCGACGCCCTGTTCGATGACATCGCCCAGCTGGAGTCGCTCGAGAAGGCCAGCAAGAAGGACATGGAGGCCGCGAGCAACGAGCACGGGAGCCTGCGTGACCAGCTGAGCAGGGCCAGAAAGCGCGTGCTCGAGGTCTCCGAGGCGCTGGCCCGCAACGCCGAGGTCATGGCCGCGACCGCCGACGCCGTTCGGGTCGGCCAGCTGGTGGCCGGCGGCGGCGAGAACCAGCTGCGCCTCGACCTGGCCAACTACGTGCTCATAAGGCGCTTCGCCGAGGTGCTGTCGGCGGCGAACACCGAGCTGGCCCGGTTCTCCGGCGGGCGCTACACCCTCGAGCACTGGGGCGCCCGCAAGGGCAACCTCAAGTCGGGTCTGGGGGTGCGGGTCCACGACATGCAGACCAACCAGGTGCGCGACGTCGGCACCCTGTCAGGCGGCGAGACCTTCTACGTCTCGCTGTCGCTGGCGCTGGCGCTCGCCGAGGTGGTGCGCTCCGAGTCGGGTGGCGTCGACCTCGGCACCCTCTTCGTCGACGAGGGGTTCGGCACCCTCGACCCCGACGTGCTCGACGACGTCATGCACACCCTTGAGGGGCTGCGGGCGGGCGGGCGCACGGTGGGCATCGTCAGTCACGTCACCGAGCTGAAGTCGCGGGTCGCCGACCGCATCGAGGTCATCGTGCGGCCCGACCACACCTCGACCCTGCGGGTCACCGCCTGACCGGCGCGCCGTGAGGGCGACGAGGAGGTCTGCGAGTACGTCGGCGCCGCAGCGGTGCATAGTCAGCGGTATGAGCCTCCCCTTCCCCGAGCCGACCCGCGCTGCCTCGACTCGCGCTGAAGTGCTCGGCCGCTACCTCGAGTACTTCCGCGACCAGGTCGTCAGCAGGCTCGAGGGCATCCCGCAGGGCCGGCTGAGCAGCAGCCTGCTGCCGTCGGGATGGACCCCTCTCGAGCTGCTCAACCACCTGACCCACGTCGAGCGACGTTGGCTCGAATGGGGTTTCGAGGGGCGCACCGTCGCCGACCCGTGGGCCGACCACCGCGACCACCGCGACGGCCGTTGGCACGTAGCGGACGACGAGACTCTGGCCACCCTGCTGACGGCCTTCCGTTCGCAGGCGGCGCGCAGCGACGCGGTGCTGGCCGCGCACGGTCTCGAGGAGGTCGGTCAGCCTGGGGAGCGCTGGAACGGCAAGCCGCCCGCCACGCTCGAGCGCGTGCTGCTGCACCTGATGCAGGAGTACGCCAGGCACCTCGGCCACCTCGACATCGTCGCTGAGCTGTGCGGCGGGCCCGTCGGCGAATGACCGCCACCAACCGGTGGATGCCGCCTCGCGTCGCGTCGCTCGCGGGCCCGGGACCTCGCACTAGGCTCCAGCCATGAGCGTCGTCGCGAGTGTGTTCGTCGGGCTGGCCGCCCTGCTCCACGCCTACATCTTCCTGATGGAGAGCCTCTGGTGGACCCGCCCCGACACCTGGAAGCGGTTCGGGATCGCCGACCAGGCCTCGGCCGAGACCACCCGTCCGATGGCGTACAACCAGGGCTTCTACAACCTGTTCCTCGGCGTCGGTGCGGCGCTCGGTCTGGTGCTCTGGTTCACCGGCCACGAGAGCAGCGGCAAGGCCCTGGTGCTCTTCTCCACCGCCTCGATGTGGCTCGCGGCCGCCGTGCTCGTCACGACCGGCCGACGCTACCTGCGGGCCGCACTCACTCAGGGCACCCTGCCGTTCGTCGGGTTCGTGCTCTTCCTGTTCCTCTGACCCACCCTTCCCGGACCCCGCCTTCCCGGACCCCGCCTTCCCTCACCCCGGAGGGTCAGCACGCGCTCACGGCCCATCACGAAGCCGTCGGAACGGTCGACCGGTCGCGGTGCGTCGTGGTCGCCAGCACCACCACGCCAACGCCGACCACGGCCGCGGCTGCGGCCAGGGTCGGATAGCCGAACCCGCCCACGACCACGCCGGCGAGCGCTCCGCCGCCAGCGCCGGCGAGCCCCATCACCACCTCCGAGAGACCCTGCACCGCAGGACGTTCCGAGGCCGTGACGGAGGCTGTGAGCAGTGTCGAGCCCGAGACGAGGGTGCACGACCAGCCCAGCCCGAGCAGCACGAGGGCCACCAGCAGCAGCCCGGACCAGCCCGTGTGGGCGCGGGAGGCGAGCAGGCCGGCAGCAGCCAGGATGACCCCACCCGTGCTGGCGACGCGGCGCCCGCCCCACCGGTCGACCGCCGCACCGACCAGCGGCGAGAACGCGTACATGCCGACGATGTGCATCGAGATGACGAACCCGATCACCTCGAGCTCGGCGTTGCCGTGGCTCATGTGCAGCGGCGTCATCACCATCACGCTGACCATGACCAGGTGCCCGAGTGCCACCGTGATCATGCCGAGGCGAGCCATCGGGTTGGCGCGAACGACCCGCAGCCCCCGCGACAGCGACCCGTCGTGGTCATCGGCGTCATCAGCGGCATCGAGCGAGGCAGCCGCGTCGGGCTCCAACGGCCCCGACGGGTCGGCCGGTTCCGGCCGGGCCGCGTCGGTCACATCCCTCGAGGGCTCCGGGGGCCGCTGGGCCGCGGCCGCCCGACCGGCTCGTTCGAGTGCGCGTGAGGTGAGCAGCGGGTCAGGCCGGAGCAGCCGGTTGATCACGATCCAGGCCAGCAGAAAACCGGCCAGCGAGAAGACGAACGACCCGGCGAGGTCGGGCAGCCCGACCGCCTGGGCGAAGGCCTTGCCGGGGCCGACGAGGTTGGGCCCGATGACCGAGCCGATCGTCGTGGCCCAGACGACGATCGAGAGGTCACGACCGCGGCGCGCCGGGAGGGCAAGGTCGGCAGCTGCGTACCGCGCTTGGCCGTTGGCACTGGTGCCGCCCCCGAACAGCAACATGCCGACGAGCATCAGCGGGAACGAGTCGGCGACGGCCGCCGAGACGACGATCGCCGCGCCGACGAAGGCGAGCAGGTACCCGAGCTGCAACCCCGGGCGACGTCCTCTGGCCGCCATCACCCGGGCGACGGGAATGGCGATGAGCGCACCGCCGAGCACCTGGAAGGTGGTGCCGAGGCCGGCGAGCGCGTCGGAGCCGGACAGCTGCTGGGCGAGCAGCGCCCCGACGGCGATGCCGCTGGCCATCCCCAGCCCGCTCAGCACCTGCGACAGCACGAGCGTGCGAATGGCGCCGGCCTGCAGCGCCGCCCGGTCGGCCTCGACGTGCTGGCCGACCCGGTCGGCCTGGGTGACCATCAGACGTGACGCCGAGAGGTGATGACCCGGAAGCGGTTGGCGACGAAGGCGGCGTCGGTGTAGGCAGCGTTGGCGGCCGGGTTCGCGCCGGTGCCGTGCAGGTCGGAGAAGGCCGCCGTCTGGTTGACGAAGACCGGCCCGGTGAGGTTCTCCGACAGGGCGACCCCACCCTCGGCGGCAGCGTCGCGCGCAGCCTCGAGCACGGCCTCGCTGGTGGAGTAGACCGCGGCCGTCATGGCCCCGTGCTCGCGAACGGTGTCGGCGAGCTGGGCCAGCGACTGGTCGGTGCCGCTCGTGCGGATGAGGAAGCCGACCGGCCCGAAGCACTCCTGCGTGTAGAGGTCTTCGCGGGCCGCGTCGAGCGCCACCAGACCGGGTGCGCGCACGACGGCATCCGGCCAGGTCGGGTGGGTGACCCGGCGCGAGTCGAGCACCACCCGCCCCTCGCCGTCGGCGGCCAGGGCTGCGAGCGAGTCGGCGTTGTCGCGCACCTGGGCGTTGACGGTGGCGCCGAGCAGCTCGACGGCCTTGGCGTCGTCGCCGGTGAGGCGCGTGACGGCAGCGGCCAGCCGGTCACCGAAGTCGTCGAAGCTGAGGTGGCCCTCGTCGGTGTCGACCCCGCCCGCCGGCACGTAGAGGTTCTGCGGCGCCGTGCACATCTGGCCGGAGTAGAGCGTCAGCGAGAAGGCGAGGTTGCCGAGGGTGCCCCGAAGGTTGTCGGTCGAGTCGACGACGACGGTGTTGAGCCCGGCCTTCTCGGTGTAGACGAGGGTGCCGTTGGCGGCCGCCGACTGCTCGAGCCACGCCCCGAACGTCGGGCCACCGGTGTAGTCGATGATCGCGATCTCGGCACGCTCGGCGAGGGTCTTGGCCAGGCCCTGGCCGTCGGCCTCGGCCGCGAGCTGCACCAGCGCCGGGTCGAAACCGGCGTCGGTCAGCACCTCGCGCGCCACCTCGACGGTGATCGCGAGCGGCAGCACCGCGCGCGGGTGGGGCTTGACGACCACGGCGTTGCCCGTGACGAGGGAGGCGAACAGGCCGGGGTAGGCGTTCCACGTCGGGAAGGTGTTGCACCCGATGACCAGAGCGACACCGCGCGGCACGATGCGGTAGTCCTTCTGCATGCGGATCGGCTGGTCGCGGGCCGGCTTCTCCCAGACGACGGATGCCGGAAACCGTTCCTGCTCGACGAGGCCCGCGACGATCGCCTCGATGGCGCGGTCCTGGGCGTGCGGGCCACCGGCCTGGAACGCCATGACGAAGGGCTGCCCGGAGGTGTGCATCACCGCGTTCGCCATCTCGAAGCTGCGCCGGTTGATGCGGTCGACGATCTCGACGCACACAGCGGCCCGCACCTGCGCGCCCGCGTCGCGCCAGGCGGGCATGGCGGCGCGCGCGGCGGCCAGGCCGGCATCCAGGTCGAGCGACGGGTAGGTCACCCCGAGCACAGGACCGTAGGGCGAGACCTCGCCACCGACGAACGAGCCGTCGGTCGGCTGACCCGACAGGGCACCGAACGGCTCGTTCAGGTGTGACTCATGGGCGGCCAGTCCGTCAGCGGCGGCTGCCTCGCCGTACACCCGCGGGCTCGGCGACTCGGGGTAGCGCGAGAACCAGGAGCGCGCCGCGAGCGCCGCACGTGCCTCGTCGAGCAGGCCGGCGTGGGCGCCGAGCAGCGGGTGGTCGGTCAGGTGTTGGTCAGGCGCCGTTGCAGTCACGCCATCGATGCTAGACGGGACCTCGGGCGGCACGAAACGGCGAGCCCACCTCCGCCCCGCGCCGTCGCGCGGCCTCTGACCGAAGCGGTGCACTGCCGCCTCGTGGCGTTCCGTTCGAACGTTGGTACGCCGCGAGGGCAGGATGGTCACCATGGACGTCGACGCGAACGACCGCGAACAGCCAACCCACTCCGGCGAAGACGACGCCAGGCTGGGGCGGGTCGGCGTGATCGGCAGTGGTGCCATGGGGATCGGGATCGCCCAGGTCGCGGCCACGGCCGGCCACCGGGTCACGCTTGTCGACCGCGACGCCGCCGTGGTCGACGCGGCCCTGACGCGCCTGGGAGGCACCCTGGCCCGACTGGTCGCCAAGGGTCGGGTCACCGATGTCGAGCGGGTTGACATCCTCGCGCGCATCGGCGCCGTCGAGACCATCGCCGAGCTGCCGGAGTGCTCACTCGTCATCGAGGCGGTGCCCGAGAGCCTCGAGCTCAAACGTGAGGTGTTCACCGAGCTCGCGGAGCACCAGCCGGCGACCACGCTGCTGGCGACCAACACCTCGAGCATCGACATCGGCGCCATCGCCGACGACGTGACCGAGCCGGAACGAGTGCTCGGCCTGCACTTCTTCAACCCGCCTCCGCTGATGCGCCTGGTCGAGGTGGTGCACGCGAAACAGACGTCACGGGCCTACGTCGACCACGCGGCCGCGCTCATGCAGACCTGGGGCAAGACGCCGGTGCGGTGCGCCTCGACCCCCGGGTTCATCGTCAACCGGGTCGCGCGACCCTTCTACGGTGAGGCGCAACGGCTTGTCGAGACGGGTGTGGCCGACCCCGCCACCATCGACGCCATCCTGCGCGAACGTGGCGGCTTTCCGATGGGCCCGTTCGAGCTGACCGACTTCATCGGGCAGGACGTCAACCTGGCCGTCGGCACCTCGGTCTGGGAGCAGACTGAGCACGACGAACGTTATGCCCCAACGCAGTTCCAGCAGCAGCTTGTTGCCGAGGGTCGACTCGGGCGCAAGTCGGGGCACGGCGTCTACGCGTACACGGCTGACGGAACGGTCGAACGACCCGAGCCGGACGCCGCACTGGCCGACCGGCTCGTGGGCGGACTGATCGAGACCGATCCGCTGGCCCGTACGCTCGCCATGCTCGTCAACGAGGCCGTCGACCTCGTGCACCGCGGTGAGGCCAGCGCTGACGACGTCGACACGGCAATGGTGCTGGGTGTGCGGTATCCGAAGGGGCCGATCGCGTGGGGCCGTGAGATCGGGTTCTCGGTGGTGGCCGACCAGATCAGGGCGCTCGATGCCGCCCTTCCGGGGGGTCGCTACCGGCCGAGCCCCGCACTCACCGACGGGAGCCTGACGTGAGCGAGGTCTCCGAGGCGGGCGCGCAGCCCGGTGACACCGACCTCGGCGTCGAGTTCGCCCGCCGGATGTGGGAGGACGACGCGGCGTCCCGCAGTCTCGGCATGGAGGCCACCGTGCTCGAGCACGACCACGCGGTGGTGCGCATGGCGATCCGCGCCGACATGGTCAACGGGCACGCGATGTGTCACGGCGGGTTCATCTTCACGCTCGCCGACTCGTGTTTTGCCTTGGCCTGCAACTCGCGAGGCCGGCTCACTGTGGCGGCCGGCGCCGACATCGCCTTCACCGCCCCGGCGCGCCTCGGCGACGTGCTCTTCGCCGAGGCGAGAACCCGTGGCTCGTACGGGCGCAGTGGACTGACCGACGTCACCGTCAAACGCGAGTCGGACGGGCAGATCGTGGCGGAGTTCCGCGGTCGCAGCCGCAGCCCCAAGCGGTCCTGACCCTCACCACCTCGAAAGGGCGGTTCGTGCGGTCTGCGAAGGTCACTGACGTCGCGGGCCGAGCACGAACCGCCCTTTCGACGGTAAAAAGATGTCAGCGCGAGGCGCGTCGTGTTCCGCTGCGTGTTCCGGCCGAGAAGGATGCCGCGCTGCCGCCCGAGCTGGTCGAGTAGACCGTTGGCGTACCGCCGCGGCGACCAGCCCCACCGCTGCGGGCCGGGGCGCCCTGCCCTTCCGAGCCCTGTGCTGACCGGCCACGGCCACCCGAGCGGGTGCCTCTGGCGGGGCCGCCCTGGGACGGGGAGCCCTGGCGCGCCGCACCGGCGCTCGCGCCACGGCCACGACCGCGACCGGAACCGGCCGCGGCGTTGCCACCGCTGCGCTGGCCGCGCCCGCGACCCGAGCCGTTGCCGGACGACGCCGGAGCCTCCTCGCGCACGAGCCCACCGGCGTATGACCGCTCGCCGGGGGCGAGCGAGGTGAGCAGCGGGTGACCGAGCTGCACGCGGGTCGTGGTCGGCTTGATGCCGGCCTTGCGAGTGAGGTCACGCACGTCGCGAGCCTGCTCGTCGAGCATCATCGTGACGACGATGCCGTCGTTCCCGGCGCGGGCCGTACGGCCTGAACGGTGCAGGTAGGCCTTGTGCTCGACGGGCGGGTCGGCGTGGATGACGAGCGCGACATCGTCGACGTGGATGCCGCGGGCGGCGATGTCGGTAGCGACGAGGGTCTGCGCCCGGCCGGTCTGGAAGTCGTCCATGTTCCGCGTGCGCGCACCCTGGCTGAGGTTGCCATGCAGTTCGACGGCCGGAACTCCCGACGCGTTGAGCTGTTTGGTCAGCTTCTTGGCGCGATGCTTGGTGCGGGTGAAGACGATCTTGCGACCCGGCGCCGCGGTGAGGTCGAGGATGACGGGAAGGTGCGCGTCATTGCTCACGTGCAGCACGTGGTGGCTCATGGTGGAGACGGGCGACTGAGCCGAATCAGCCTCGTGCGTCATGGGGTTGGTCAGGTAGCGCTTCACGAGAACGTTGATGGCGCCGTCGAGAGTGGCGGAGAACAGCATCCGCTGGCCGTCACGCGGGGTCTTGTCCATGATGCGCTTGACGCCGGGCAGGAAGCCGAGGTCGGCCATGTGGTCGGCCTCGTCGAGGATGGTGACCTCGACCGCGTCGAGCATGACGTGACCCTGCTGCATGAGGTCTTCGAGCCGGCCGGGGCAGGCGACGATGACGTCGACTCCCGCCCGCAGACCGTTCACCTGGGGGTTCTGGCCGACGCCGCCGAAGATGGTCAGCGAGTTGAGGCCGAAGGCTTTGGCGAGCGGGGCCATGGCGGTGTCGATCTGCGTCACGAGCTCGCGCGTCGGGGCGAGGATCAGGGCGCGGGGGCGACGCGCCTGACGCTTGCCACCCGACTGCGACAGACGGGTCAGCAGCGGCAGCAGAAAGGCGTAGGTCTTACCCGAGCCGGTGCGGCCGCGGCCGAGCACGTCGCGGCCGACGAGGGAGTCGGGGAGGGTCGCGGCCTGGATGGGCGTCGGCACCGTGATGCCGAGGCCGTCGAGAACCGTGACGAGAGGGGTGGGCACGCCGATGGCGGCGAAGGAGGTGTCAGTAGACACAGGTAGGTACTCCGAAAAGTTGAAGATGGTCGTTCTGCCCGGCGCAACCCGTTCGTCAATGGACGTGGTCGCGGCGCAAGAGCGAATCGACTGGGCCGGCAGTCGCCTGGCCTGGAAGAGCGGCCCGAGGCAGAACTGGGCGGGCCACTGTGCCGATTCTAGCCGACTCGACCGGCGGGTCCGACCACCGGGGGTCGCCCGGCGCCTCGAAATCTCCCAAGAGCACCCAAAGCGACCATTGCCTTCGGTGGGCCGCCACGACAGAAGCCTGTCCGCGCAAAATGGAGTGCGAGAGCCGGTGTGGCTCCCTACCCTGATTTGATCGTCGTCATTTGGCGATGAGAGGCAAGGGGGCCTCAGTGGGGCTCTGTGCCTCCTCTCTGGGTGTGAGGAACACACAAGATGGGGAAGTCTCGCATGCTCATGGCCGCGGTCACAGCGCCCGCGCTCACCACTCTCGGGCTCGTGTCGGCGCCGAACGCGTCGGCCTCGCAGAGCCACACCGGCCCGCACTGGCGTGGCCACACCCTCACCACGGAGGTGCTGGCACCGTTCCAGCTCGCGGTGAACAACAAGGGCGTCTACATCGCCGACGGCTTCAAGAACAACCTCAGCCTGCTGAAGAAGAACGGCAAGCTGAGCCTCATCGCCCAGGGCACCGGCAGTGACGTCGCCGGGGTAGACGTCAGCAAGAACGGCAAAAGCATCGCCTGGACCAGCACGACCATGCCGATGGGTCCGGGTGAGCGGGTGGAGAGCTCTCTGACCATCCGTACGCAGGGCAAGAAGGACGTCGTGGCCGACCTGGCCAAGTACGAGCGCACCCACAACCCCGACGGTCACACCACCTACGGAGCCATCGCCGGCAGCAACGCCTGCGCCGACGCTGTGTTGGGGCAGATCTCCGGCGGGCCCGCCCGCTACCGGGGCCTCATTGACTCCCACCCGTACGCCGTCGCTGCGTGGGGTGACAGCTGGATCGTCGCCGACGCCGCCGGCAACGACCTGCTGAGGGTCGACGCCAGGGGGAGGGTCTCGACCCTCGCGGTGCTGCCGCGTCAGCCGGTCAAGCTGACCAAGGCGATGGCCGCGGCCCTGGGCGCCCCCGACTGTGTGGTGGGTGTCACCTACGCGTTCGAGCCGGTACCGACCGATGTCGAGGTCGACTACCGGGGCAACCTCGTCGTCTCGACCCTGCCGGGTGGTCCCGAGGACCCGAGCCTCGGCGCCCGTGGCTCGGTCTACACGGTCAACGCCCACACCGGCAAGGCCGCACGGCTCGCGACCGGCTTCCTCGGGGCCACCAACGTCGCGATCGGCCCTGACGGCGTCTACGTCGCCGAGCTCTTCGCGGGCAAGGTGACCAAGGTGAAGTGGAACGGTGCCAAGAAGACCTTCGCGAAGGTCGCGAACGCCATCTCGCTCGAGGTGCGCGGGGGTTGGCTCTACGCCGGCACCCTTGGAGACGTCGACCTGGAGACCGGTCAGGTCAACGGCCCGGGCACGGTACAGCGCTTCTGGATCCTGTAGCCGAGCGAGCACAGCACGTACGGGGGCCGGCCCAGCGGGATGCCGTGGGGCCGGCTTCTCGCCGTGTGGTGACACAGGCAGGTGCACGGATGCCTAACGGTTTGGCGCCAACCGGGTGTGCGGCGAGCAAAGGGTGGCAGGATCACAAACCAGCCGGACCGTCATGGTGCCGGCCCTGCCTGAAACGAACGAAGCTCGGAAGGACCACCCCCCATGCGTCGCATGTCCCTCATCGCTGTCACCAGCGCGGTCGCCCTCGGTCTCACGCTCTCGGCGTGCGGCTCCGACTCCCTCTCGACCTCCCCCGGGGCCGGAAACACGCCGGCGGCCGGCGGCACGGCAGCCGCGGGCAGCGGTGTCGACGCAGCCTTGGCCGCCAAGGTGCCGGCCGCCCTCAAGGCCAAGGGGGTCATCAACGTCGGCACCGACCCGACGTACGCCCCCAGCGAGATCCTGGGCTCCGACGGCAAGACTGTCGAGGGCTTCGACGTCGACGTGTTCAACGCCGTGGCCGCCAAGCTCGGGCTGAAGACCACCTACCAGCCGGCCGACTTCGGCACCATCATCCTCGGGGTCAACGGGGGCAAGTACGACGTCGGCGTCTCGAGCTTCACCATCAACGACGAGCGCAAGAAGGAGGTCAACATGGTCAGCTACTACAGCGCCGGCACCCAGTGGGTCGTGGCCAAGGGCAACCCCGACAAGGTCTCCATCGACGACGTCTGCGGCAAGAGCATCGGCGTGCAGAAGGACACGGTGCAGGTCGACGACCTCAAGGCTCGCAGCAAGAAGTGCACCGACGCCGGCAAGGCGGCCATCAACCCGATCGTGCAGAAGGGGCAGGACCAGGTCACCGCCGACCTCGTCAGCGGCAAGACCGTGGCGATGCTCGCCGACTCGCCGGTGGGCCTCTACGCCGTGAAGAAGACGGGCAAGCTCGAGGCCCTCGGGGACATCTACGACTCGGCGCCCTATGGCTACGTCGTGCCCAAGAAGGACACCGCCCTCGCCGATCTGCTGGCCGACGCACTCAAGGCGGCCAAGGCCGACGGCAGCTACGAGGCCGCCCTGAAGAAATGGTCCGTGGAGGCCGGCGGGATCGACGACTTCGCCGTCAACCCCTGATCCCGACGATGAGCCAGACACCGACCGCAGCGCCGGTCGCCACCGCTGACCGGCCGGGAGTCATCGACGCCCGGCCGGTGCGCCACCCCGGGCGCTGGGTCGCCCTGCTGGTCATCTTGGTGCTCATCGCCATGATGATCAGCTCGTTCATGACCAACGAGCGCTGGGGCTTCGGCGACGCGTTGACGATCATGAACCAGACCCCCGTTCTCGAGGGCCTCTGGAAGGGCACGATCGTCGGCACGGTGGGCGCCATGGTCATCGGCGTCTTCGGCGGGGTGCTCATCGCTGTGCTGCGCCTCTCCGAGAACCCGGTGCTGCGCTTCGTGTCGTTCGTCTACACCTGGTTCTTCCGCGGCATCCCCCGTCTCGTGCTGCTCGCGATGATCGGCAGCGGGGTCGGCTACCTCTACAACAAGATCGACTTCGGTTTTCCCTTCGGGCAGCAGTTCGCCTCGTTTCTCGGACTCTCGAGCGACTTCACCTTCTTCACCCTCAACGTCAACCAGTTCTCGAGCACGCTGTTGGCCGGCATCATCGGGCTCGGGCTGTCGGAGGCCGCGTACATGGCCGAGATCGCCCGGGCCGGCATCCTGTCGGTCGACACGGGCCAGAACGAGGCGGCCGCCGCGCTCGGCATGAGCCGCGGCAAGGCGATGCGCCGCATCGTGCTGCCGCAGGCCATGCGCGTGATCGTGCCGCCCACGGGCAACGAGACGATCGCGATGGTCAAGGACACCTCGCTGCTGTCGGCGATCCCGGTCATCACCGAGCTCTTCTACCAGACGAGCGCCATCGGCAACCGCACGCTGCTCATCATGCCGGCCTTCGTCGCGGTGTCGGCCTGGTACCTCATCGTCGGCTCCGTGCTGATGGTCGGGCAGTACTTCCTCGAGCGGCGCTTCGGTCGTGGTTTCGGCACCGGCGCACCCAACCGACGATTCATGCGCCCGGCCGCGGCGGGAGGAGCCTGATGAGCGAGACGAACCCAGCGGCATCCACCGTTTCGAGCGGTCACTCGCGCAACGGGGCGAACGTGCCTCTCGTGCGGGCGGTCAACGTGCTGAAGAGCTTCCACGGCGTCGAGGTGCTCAAGGGCATCGACCTCGACGTGCACCGCGGCGAGGTCGTCTGCCTGCTCGGGCCGTCGGGGTCGGGCAAGACGACCTTTCTGCGCTGCATCAACCAGCTCGAGTCGATCGACGGCGGCCGCATCTGGGTCGACGGCGACCTGATGGGCTTCCGCGACGAGCAGGGCCAGCTGCACCACCTCACCGACAAGGAGGTGGCGACCCAGCGTCGCGAGATCGGGATGGTGTTCCAGCGGTTCAACCTCTTCCCGCACATGACCGCGCTCGAGAACGTCGCCGAGGCGCCGGTGCAGGTCAAGGGCATGAAGAAGAAGCAGGCCCGCGCCCGAGCGGTCGAGCTGCTCGAGCAGGTGGGGCTGGGCGACAAGCCGACGTCCTACCCGGGCCAGCTCTCCGGCGGTCAGCAGCAGCGGGTCGCCATCGCGCGAGCGCTGGCGATGGACCCCAAGCTGATGCTCTTCGACGAGCCCACCTCCGCCCTCGACCCCGAGCTGGTCGGCGAGGTGCTGCGGGTCATGCGCGACCTGGCCAAGGCCGGCATGACGATGATCGTGGTGACCCACGAGATGAGCTTCGCCCGCGAGGTGGCCGACCACGTCGTGTTCATGGACGGCGGGGTCGTGGTCGAGCAGGGCAAGCCCAAAGACGTCATCGGCAACCCCCAGCACGAGCGCACCCAGTCGTTCCTGCGTCGGATGCGCTCGGACGAACAGCAGGAGCAGCAGTCGGAAACCGAGGCGGTCGACCCGGCTGCCCCGGCGTCCTCCTGATCTCGCCACCCGTTCCGCCCGCCCACTTCAGACCGGTGGGCGGGCGGGAACCGGTC
This sequence comes from Humibacillus sp. DSM 29435, assembly GCF_001758225.1. Classification (GTDB taxonomy): domain Bacteria; phylum Actinomycetota; class Actinomycetes; order Actinomycetales; family Dermatophilaceae; genus DSM-29435. The sequence goes on from NZ_MAST01000002.1 coordinate 148,606, forward strand.
GAGTGGCCACCTGAGCAGGCGTGGCGGGCAGAATGGTCGGCATGACGACGGAGTCTCACGCGCCTGCTTCTGAACTGCCCGACCACGAGATCCCCACCATCGAGGTGGGTGACCTTCGTGAGCTACAGCTCGAGCGGCTGCGAGCCACCGCGCGTCTGGTCTACGAGAAGGTCCCGCACTACCGGGCCGCCTTCGACGCCGTCGGCTTCCACCCTGACCAGGTCGAGTCACTCGACGACATCCGGCGGATGCCGTTCACCACCAAGGCCGACCTGCGGGCCAACTACCCGTTCGGCATGTTCGCCGTGCCGCGCGAGCAGGTGGTGCGGGTGCACGCCAGCTCGGGCACGACCGGGCGACCGACGGTGGTCGGCTACACGGCATCCGACATCGACACGTGGGCCAACCTGATGGCGCGTTCGATCCGTCTCGCCGGTGGCCGCCCGGGCGACATCGTGCACGTCGCCTACGGCTACGGCCTGTTCACCGGCGGCCTCGGCGCGCACTACGGGGTCGAACGGCTCGGGGCGACCGCGGTGCCGGTGAGCGGCGGCATGACCGAGCGGCAGGTGCAGCTGGTCACCGACTTCGAGCCGCGCGTGATCATGGTGACGCCGAGCTACTTCCTCAGCCTGCTCGACCAGATGGAGGCGGCCGGCATCGACCCGGCCGCGACCAGCCTGCAGGTCGGTATCTTCGGGGCCGAGCCCTGGACCGAGGCGATGCGACAGGAGATCGAGCGCCGCACCGGCATGGACGCCGTCGACATCTACGGCCTCTCGGAGGTGATGGGGCCGGGCGTCGCGCAGGAGGCCGCCACGACGAAGGACGGCCTGCACCTCTGGGAAGACCACTTCTACCCCGAGGTCATCGACCCGGTCACGGAGGAGGTGCTGCCCGACGGTGAGGTGGGCGAGCTGGTGCTCACGTCGCTGACCAAGGAGGCGATGCCGGTGATCCGTTACCGCACCCGCGACCTGACCCGGTTGCTGCCGGGCACCGCCGTGCCGTCGATGCGGCGGATGGAGAAGATCACCGGTCGCACCGACGACATGATGATCGTGCGCGGCGTCAACGTGTTCCCGACCCAGATCGAGGAGTTCGTGCTGGCCGAGCCGCGCCTGTCGCCCTACTTCCAGTGCGTGCTCACCCAGCCGGGCCGGATGACCCAGCTGACGGTGCTCGTCGAGCCGCACGAGCGCCTGGATGCCGCCGAGTCGAGCGCCATCGCCCGCGACCTCGAACGGGCGATCAAGACCCACATCGGCAGCTCGTGCCGGGTGGAGGTGCGCAACCCGGGGTCGATCGAGCGCTCCATCGGCAAGGCTCGCCGCATCGTCGACGAGCGCCCCAAGCCCTGACCCACCGCCGCCCCTCCCCCCGCAACACACCGAGCAGTCCCGAACTCACCGGGAAGCTTCTCGGTGAGTTCAGGATTACTCGGTGTGTTGCGGGGGTGGCGCGGTCACCGGTGGCTGACGGTGACCTGAACGACATCCGGCACGAAGCCCACACTGCGGTAGAGCTGCCCGGCGGGGTTGGTCGACTCGGTGACGATGACCCAGGCGGTGGCGCCCTGGTCGCCTGCCCATCGAGCCGCGAGCCCGAGCAGGTGGCCGGCCAGACCGCGCCGCCGGTGCTCCGCGTCGGTTCCCACGGCCTGGAAGCGGGCCAGCTCGTCACACCGCACGATGCCGAGGGATGCCGCGAGCGTGCCTTGCGCGTCGAACGCGCCGAACCAGCGGGCGACGCCGCCCTCCACCATTCGTCGACGGCCCCGGTTCTGGTCGCGCAAGAACCTCTCGTAGCCGACGGGCTCCTGCGCGCCGGTGCGGGCGTTGTCGGCGACGTCGAGCTCGACCAGAGCCTCCCAGTCGGCGGCGGTCTCGAACGGGCGCCGAGTATCCGTCGGCCAGCAGCCGCTGCTCAGGCCGGGTCTCGGTGAACAGCACCTCGTCGGTGTCGATCACGAGCCCGGTGCCGTTCCAGCTGCCCTCGGCGGGCAATCGGGGCAGACCGATCGAGACATGCTCGGCGTTGGGGAACTCGGTGCGGAACACCTGCACCCAGCGGGCAGCGTCGTCGGCGGCATCCGCATCGGTGACGAGCACGAAGTTGCCCCAGTGGAAGGTCGTGTTCTCGGGGCTGCTGACGATGATGTGGTCGAACCGGTGGTCGACGAGCGACCCGAGGTGCCGCAGCACGGCCAGGTCGGTCTGCCAGCCGCGCGTCAAGGCCATGCTGGCGAGGCTAGCCCAACGACATCCCGCCCCGGTCCGATCCGCGCGGCCCCCGAACTAACCCGAGCCCAGCAACCCCGCCACGGTCCGATCCGCGCGGCCCCCGAACTACCCCGAGCCCAGCAACCCCGCCACGGTCCGATCCGCGCCGCCCCGAACTGACTTCCAGGGGCGTTCCAGAACCTCAGGCCTCGCGGGCCGTGGAGCGCAGGGCGTTGCGAACGAGGTCGATGGCCGCGGCATCGTCCATCCCGGCCTCGCGGGCGAGCACGGCGAACTTCGTGGCGAAGCTGGAGACGGCCACGTCGGCCTGGTGGTGGCCGGAAGCGACGGTGGTGCCGGCCCGGCGCCGGGTCTGCACGAGACCGGCTGCCTCGAGCTCCTTGTACGCGCGGGCCACGGTGTTGACGGCGAGGCCGAGGTCGGCGGCCATCGCCCGCACCGTGGGGAGGCGGTCTCCCGGCAGCAGGCTGCCCGACCCGATCAGCCCGGCGATCTGAGCCCTCACCTGCTCGAACGGCGGCTCGGCCGCCTGGAGGTCAACCACGATCCGCACGTCATGCATCACAGGTCTCTTCTGACGGTCGCTGTCACCGCAATGGGTCGACGCGCCCACGAATCAGCCGTCATGAGCGGGCAGGCATGGCCAACGGTTGAGACCGCGGCACCGCTGGTGGGAAGGAGATCACGACGCAGAGGGCAGTCACGAGAGCCCCAAGGCCCAGCACCGTCATCGCGAAACCGACGTTCTGCGTCCAGTCCCACGGGGCGTCGGGCGTCGGCGAGCCGCCCGCAAGGTACGCGGACTGACGCAGGTGCTGGGTCAGCTCGTTCAACTTCGGTCCGATCGTGAGGCACAGCCCGCCTGCGGTGACCAGCAAACCGGCCCCAGACCACCGCAGCACCCGGATGCGCGAGCCGAGGCGCAGGGCGCGGTCCAGCCGGGGGTCGTCGATGTGGGCCGGCCGTGCCTCGACGCGTCGCAGGGCCCACCACGTCGCGGCCGCCAGCAACGCGAGTGCGGCCAACGTAGGCCAGGTGAAGGCCCGGCCGGGATACGGAGCAGTGGTGACCGTGGTCTGGGCCCAGTGTCTCGAACCCGACACTCCGTCGGCCCCTGAGGTGGCATACCCGAGACCGAGGGCACCGACGCTCACGGCAAGACCGACGACGTACGGCAGCATGAGCCGACCCGCCTCGGTGCCTTGACGAATGGTCAGGGATGCCGCGCGTTGCTCGCCCGCCGGCGTCGGAGCCCACCCTTCCGCCAGACCGCAGACACCTACTCCGACGGCCGCGGCAAAGGCGGGAACAGCGGGGTGAAGCTGATCGCCGTCGATGGAGCCCGTCAGTACCCGGTCGGCAACGAGATAGCTGACCACGGTGGCCAGGACCGCCGTGCGCCGTAAACGGGCGGCCCGACGGTCAAGAGTCGGCGCTGCCCACCATCGAGCGAGCGCCGTGATGGCGAGGATCAACCCCACCGGCCCGAGAAACCACAACACGACCCGCGAGTCGATGTTGCACCTCCTCCGCTGGCCTCAATGACTTAACTCCTTGCGACAATAGCGGTGAGCGGCATCACGGGCAAGACCGTTCGATCTGGTCTGAGGCCTTCTACGACGCATCGTAGTATTGCGGGGTCATGTAGTTTTCCGAGCCTGCCGGGGAGAGCCCGTGGACGCCACCGATCTCGCAAGATGGCAGTTTGCCATCGTCACGCTCTACCACTTCCTGTTCGTGCCGATCACGATCGGCCTGTCGTTCGTGGTCGCCGTGTTCCACACGCAGTGGGTACGCACGCACAACCCCGACTGGATGCGCCTGGCCAAGTTCTTCGGCAAGCTCTTCACCATCAACTTTGCGCTCGGGCTCGTCACCGGCATCGTGCAGGAGTTCCAGTTCGGGATGAACTGGTCGGCGTACTCCCGCTTCGTCGGCGACATCTTCGGGGCACCGCTGGCCATCGAGGCCCTGCTGGCCTTCTTCCTCGAGTCGGTCTTCCTCGGCCTGTGGATTTTCGGCTGGGGTCGCATCCCCGAAAAGCTGCACGCGTCGACGATGTGGATCGTGCACGTCGGCACGCTGCTCTCGGCCTACTTCATCCTGTCTGCGAACTCGTTCATGCAGCACCCGGTCGGGTTCCGCTTCAACCCCGACAGCGGCCGCGCCGAGCTGACCGACTTCTTCGCCGTGCTGACGAACAAGGTGCAGCTCGTGACCTTTCCGCACGTCGCGTTCTCGGCCTACCTGGTCGGCGGCGGGGTGCTGATGGGCGTCGCTCTGCACCTGATGCGTCGTGAGTCGTTGCGTGCCAGTGCGCTGCTTCGCGGCGTCGACGACCTCGACTCCACCGCCGGCGCCACCAGGGGTGGCACGGGTAGCAGCGCCACGGCCGAGATGACCATGACGGCTCAGGCCCGTCAGGCCACGGCCGCGCGCGCCGATGTTCCGCTGTACCGCAAGGCTGCCCGCATCGGCGCCGTGCTGACCCTCGTCGCCGGCGTCGGTGTTGCGGTGAGCGGTGACCTCCAGGGCAAGATCATGACCGAGGTGCAGCCGATGAAGATGGCCGCCGCCGAGGCCCTCTACGAGACCTCGCCGCAAGGTGCGGGAGCACCGTTCTCGGTGCTCACCGTGGGCTCCCTCGACGGCCAGCACGCGAACGCTCTCATCGAGATCCCCGGCTTGCTCAGCTTTCTCGGCACCGGCACGTGGGACGGCGAGGTGATGGGCATCAACGACCTCAAGGCGCAGTATGCGGCGAAGTACGGCGCCACCGGTGACCCGACGCTCGTCGACGCCGCCACCGACTATGTGCCCAACATCCCGACCACGTACTGGACCTTCCGTCTCATGATCGGCACGGGCATCGCCGCGGCCGGCATCGCGGCTCTCGTGCTGTGGACCACCCGACGTGGTCGCGCGCCCACGTCGAAGTGGGTGCTCTACGCCGCGGTCGCAGCGCCTCTGCTGCCGGTGTTCGGCAACTCGTTCGGCTGGATCTTCACCGAGGTGGGCCGCCAGCCCTGGGCCGTGTTCGGCCTGATGACAACGGCATCCGGGGTATCTCCGTCGGTGTCGGTCGGTGAGGTGGTCACCTCGATGACCGTCTTCACGTTGCTCTACGGCGCGCTCGCGGTGGTCGAGATCAAGCTGTTCCTCGCCTACGTGCGCAAGGGCGCAGAACCCTTCGACCCCCCCACCGAACCCAGCGATGTGGACGAGGACGCCCCCCTCGCCTTCGCCTACTGACGAGAAAGACGAGAGCGGCAATGGAACTCACCACCTTCTGGTTCATCGTCATCGGCGTGCTCTGGACCGGCTACTTCGTGCTCGAAGGCTTCGACTTCGGGGTCGGCATGCTGTTCCCCCTGCTCGGCGGCAAACGCCACGCCCAGGATGCCGCCGACGCCGACAAGCGACGCCGGTTGCTGCTCAACACGATCGGCCCCGTCTGGGATGGCAACGAGGTATGGGTGCTCACCGCGGGCGGTGCCACTTTCGCGGCCTTCCCGAACTGGTACGCCACGATGTTCAGCGGCTTCTACCTGCCACTGCTGCTCATCCTCGTGGCGCTCATCCTGCGCAACCTCGGTTTCGAGTACCGCCACAAGCGGCCCGAGCCGGAGTGGAAGGCGCGGTGGGACCTCGCTATCTTCTGGGGCTCGCTCGTGCCCCCACTGTTGTGGGGTGTCGCTCTGACGAACGTGGTGCGCGGAGTGCCGATCGACGCGAACATGGAGTACACCGGCAACCTGTTCACCCTGCTGAACCCGGTCGGCCTGCTCGGTGGCCTCGTCTTCGTCGCCCTGTTCCTCACGCACGGCGCGATCTTCGTCGCGCTCAAGACGGACGGGCCGATTCGTCGCGAGGCCCGCGCCGTTGCGGGGCGCGTGGGCGTCGTGGCGGCCGTGCTCGCCGTGGTGCTGCTGACACTGCTCGGCCTCGACCACGGCAAGACGGTCTCGTGGGCGACCACGGCGGTGGCTGTCGTTGCGCTCCTGGCGGGTCTGGCCGCGAACGCCCGCGAGCGCGAAGGGTGGGCCTTTCTCGGGACCGCCATCACGATCGCGATGGCGGTCGCAAGCTACTTCCTGATGCTCTTCCCGAACGTCATGCCGTCGACGACCGACGCAGCCTTCAACCTCACCGTCACCAACGCGTCGAGCACCGACTACACCCTCAAGGTCATGACGGTCGTCGCCCTCGTCTTCACCCCGATCGTGATCCTCTACCAGGCGTGGACCTACTGGATCTTTCGTAAGCGCCTGTCCACGAAGCACATTCCGGCCGACGTGAGCCTCGAGCACGCCGCCGAACCCGACACCGCCCTCCGGAGCTGACGTGCGGCCGTTCGACCCGCGCTTGTTGCGTGCCGTGCCCGCGGCGCGACGGCCGGTCGCCGCGCTCGGGGTCGTCGGCGTGATGTCGGGGGCCGCGACGATCGGCACCGCCTTCGCCCTGACCGCCCTCGTGGTGGCCGTCGTCGCGGGCGACCCGCTGGGAACGCCCGTCGGATGGCTCGTCGGCCTCTTCGCCGTTCGAGCCCTGCTGGCGGGCCTCACCGAACGGGTGGCCGCGTGGGCCGGCGTCGCCGTCTCGAACGCCCTGCGGTCGGCCCTGCTGCGGCGTTGGTCGACCCTCGACGCCGACTCCCGGCCCGAGCCCGCCGCAGCCGTGTCGCTCGCCACCACCGGGGCCACGACGGTGGAGCCGTATGCCGCCCGCTTCCTGCCGACGCTCGTCACGGCATCCGTCGTACCGGTTCTGGCGGTCGCGACGCTCGTGGTCGTCGACTGGCCGAGCGCCGTCGTCGTCATGCTCACGGTGCCACTGCTCCCCCTGTTCGCCGCGCTCATCGGCCGCGCGACCGCCGACGAGACGTCGAAACGCTGGGCGGCGCTCGCCTCGCTCGGCGGGCACTTCCTCGACGTCGTGCAGGGGCTGCCGACGCTCGTCAGCTACGGGCGCGCCGAACGACAGGTGGCGACGGTGCGCGAGGTGAGTGAGCGGCATCGCCGAGCCACCATGAGAACGCTGCGGCTGGCCTTCCTCAGCTCAGCGGCGCTCGAGCTGCTCGCGACGATCTCGGTCGCGATCGTGGCCGTGACTGTCGGCTTGCGTCTGTCGACCGGTTCGCTCGACCTCGGGCCCGCCCTGGTGGCGATCCTGCTGGCGCCCGAGGCCTTCTGGCCCATCCGCCGTGTCGGTGCCGAGTTCCACGCCGCCGCCGACGGGGCCGCCGCTCTCGACGACATCCTCACCCACCTCACCCCCTCCTCTCCCCCTTCCCCTTCCCCTTCCCCCGCGAACGAGTCGTTCGAGGTCGAACACGGTGGTGTACCGACGCGTTCGACCTCGAACGACTCGTTCGCGGGGAGAGGTGCGGCTGCGACGGGGCCGACGGGGCCGACGGTTCGGCTGAGGGGGGTCAGCTACCGGTACGGCGCCGACGCCCCTGACGTCGTCACCCGACTCGACCTCGTCGCCGGCCCGGGCCTGACCGTGGTCACCGGGCCATCGGGGGTCGGCAAGTCGACCGTGCTCGATCTCGTGGCCGGCCTGCGCCGCCCGCGTTCCGGCACGGTCGAGTCCCCGGCGTCGCACTACGTCACCCAGCGGCCCTTCCTCGCCGCGGGCAGCATCCGGGAGGCGCTGACCATCGGGCACGCCGCCGACGACGCCACGCTGTGGGAGGCCCTGCGCCAGGTCGGGGTCGAGGGAGTGGTCGCGGCGCTGGCCGGTGGGCTCTCTGCGAGCGTGGGTGACGACGGGTTCGGCCTGTCGGCCGGTCAGCGACAGCGGCTGGCGCTGGCCCGGGCCTGGCTCGCCCCCGAAGCGGTGATGCTGCTCGACGAGCCGACCGCCCACCTCGACCCCGAGTCCGCCGTCGCGCTCGCCGAGCTGGTCGCCCGCCTCGCCGATCGCCGCACCGTCATCGCAGTGACCCACCGCCGCGAGCTGCTGGCCCACGCCCAGCAGCACCTGCACCTGACCGGGCCCGACACCAGGAGCGTCGAGGCATCCGACCCTGCCGAGGCGGTGCGAACATGACCATGACCGCCCGTTCAGACCCGTCGACCGTGAGCGTGGTTCGCGGCGGTGTGCTCGGCGCTGTGGCCGCGGCCGCCGGCATCGCACTCACCGCGACGTCGGGGTGGCTCATCGTGCGGGCGGCCGAGCGACCGGTCATCCTCACCCTGCTCACCGCCATCGTCATGGTGCGCGCCTTCGGCATCGCCCGCCCGGTCTTTCGGTACTGGGAGCGGCTCGTGAGCCACGACGCGGCCCTCGGCCTGCTGGCCCGACGCCGCACCTCGGCCTACCAGGCCCTCATCCCGCTGACGCCCGCACGCCTCGGTACACGGCGGCGCTCAGAGGTGCTGACGGGTGTGGTCGACGACCTCACCGACGAGGTCGAGGCGACGGTGCGCGTCACGGTCCCGGTCATCGGGGCTCTGCTGGCCGGGTCGCTGGTCGTCGCTCTGACGACGGCGCTCGAGCCCACGGTGGGTGCCGTGCTCGCCGCCCTGATGGTCGTCGTCGCGGCCATCTGCGTCGTCGCCGCGCGGCTCGAGACGAGGTCGCTCGACCAGCTGCTGGGGGCCCGCGACGAGGTGGCCCGCGTAGCCGCTCTGGCGACCAGCCAGGCCGACCAGCTGCAGGCCGTCGGCGCCTGGCCGACCGCCCTCCGCTGGCTCGACGACGCCCACACCGGGTTGGCACAGGCCACGCGGCGGGTCAGTCTGGGTCGAGCCAGCGCCGCCGCCGGCTTTCTCATCGCTGTCGGCGGCGCCGTGGTCACCGTGGCCGTCCTGATGCGCGACCTCGACGCCTCAGGCCCCGTCAAGGCGCTGCTGACCCTGACGCCCGTCGCGGCGTCGGAGGCGATCGCCCCCCTCGTCGACGCGATGCGGGCCCGCGCCCGGGCCCGCGCCGCCGCTGGCCGCACGCGAGCCCTGCTGGGGCTCGAACCCGCCGTTCGGGCCGTGCCTCCCCCCGCGGTGACGGATGCCGGATGCCGGACGGGCCCGGAGAACGTGGCACCGCGCCCGACCGCAGCGGGCAGCGAGGGATCCGGCCCAGCGGTGCCAGGCACAGCGGTGCCAGGCACAGCGGTGCCAGGCACAGCGGCATCCGACCTGACCCGTTGGGGCGGCTCGAACGGCTTGGCCGCGCTCGTCGGCGACCTCTCGACCGCACCCGACATCGCACTGCACGGCGTCACCGCCTCGTGGAACAGCCAGGGCCCGCACCTCGGGCCGGTCGACCTGGACCTACCGTGCGGGAGCCGCGTCGCAGTCACGGGCCCCAACGGCGCCGGCAAGTCGACGCTGCTCGCCGTGCTGGCGCGCAACCTCGACCCCACCGGCGGGGCCTTCACCTGGAACGGCGTCGACGTGAGCGGGCTGGCCCTGACCGAAGTCCGCGACCGCATCGCCGTCGTCGACGACGAGCCGCACGTCTTCGCCACCACGTTGCGCAACAACCTGACCCTGGCCGCACCAGAGGCCACCGACGCCGACCTCCTCGCCGGCCTGAGGCGGGTCGGGCTGGCTCCCTTCGTCGAGTCACTCCCGCACGGTCTTGACACCGTTCTCGGCACCGGCGGTCGGGGTGTCTCCGGGGGCGAACGGGCCCGGCTCGGGATCGCGCGCGCCCTGCTGAGCCGACGACCCGTGGTGCTGCTCGATGAGCCGGTGGCCCATCTCGACCCGCCCACCGCCCGTGCCGTCGTGGCGGACCTGCTGGCCGAAGGCACCCTCGAACCCTCACGCACCATCGTCATGGTAACGCACCGCGACGAGGGCCTCGACCTGTTCGACCGGGTGCTCGACATCGCCGACCCGACTCGAACCGCCGCGGCCGAGTAGAGTCTTTGAATCATGCAGAAGGCACGCAACATCCTCGGCGACCTGGAGCGCGCGGTCATCGAGCACCTCTGGGCGGCCCCGCACACCAGCTCGGGCGTCACCGTGCGTGAGGTGCACGACGCAGTGGGCGTCGACCGCGGCCTGGCCTACACGACCCTGATGACCGTTCTCGACCGAATGACCAAGAAGGGCCTGGTCTCACGCCAGCGCGACGGCCGGGCCTGGCGCTACACCGCCGCGTCGTCACGTGAGGCACTGACCTCCGAGACGATGCACCACACGCTCGGCGAGCTCGCCGGCGACGAACGGCGTGGGGCCCTGCTGCACTTCCTGGGGAGCAGCTCACCGGAAGAGGTCGACGAGCTGCGTTCGGCGCTGGCCGATCTCGAAGCACGACAGCAGCCCGCCGACGTCAGTGGCGGCCGATCCGGCCGACCGGCGTAGTGCACTGAACCTGCCCGTAGCCGCGCTCGCCCTGCTGGCCATCGTGCTCGCCTGGCCGGTCCCACGCGGGCTGGCTCGCCTGACCAGGCTGCGCCGAGCGCCCCGGGCGTCGTTGGTGCTCTGGCAGGCCTCGGCCGTTGCTGCTGTGCTCGCGGCCCTGCTGGCCGCACCGGCTGCGGTACTGACCATCGTCGAGGCGAGACCGGGATCGGGGGTGGGGTCGCGGGTGGGGTCGGCCGTGGGATCGACGGCCGAGGCAGGCACGAGCCTGACCCTTGGCAACGTGGGTCTGTGGCCGGCCCCGGTCGCTCTGCTCGTGACCGCCGTGGTCGCCGCCCGGCTGCTCTTCTCGGGTGACCGCGTGGGCCGCCGACTGCGCGCTGCCCGGCGTCGTCACCGCGACCTCGTCGACCTGCTCGCCGTCGACGGAGTGAACGACCCCCGCGAGGACGACCGGATGCGGGTGCTCGAGCACGCGACCCCGACGGCCTACTGCGTGCCGGGTCTGGCCCGTCGGGTCGTGGTGACGCGCGGCACCCTCGACTCGCTCGCTGCCGACGAGCTGGGGGCGGTGCTCGCCCACGAGCGCGCGCACCTGACCGCCCGCCACGACCTGGTGCTGGAGTTCTTCACCGTGATGCACGAGGCGGTGCCCCGGTTCATGCGTTCCGACCAGGCCCTGCACTCGGTCACGCTGCTGATCGAGGTGCTGGCCGACCGGGCCGCGGTGCGCTCGGTCGGCGTCGTCGCCACGGCTCGGGCCATCGTCGCGATGGTCGGTGGTCCCCGTCCCGAGGGCGCGCTCGGCATGTCTGGGTCTGGGCCCGCGTCAGCGTCCGACGCGAGACAGCGGATCGAGCTGCTGGAGGGTGGGCGGGTGTTCGGCCTGCCGAACGTGGTCGCGTCCGGGCTGATCTACACCGCGTCCGGCCTGCTCGTGGCTGCACCGGTGGCGCTGCTGCTCGCCGCCCTGGCTACCACGTCGAGCTGAGCCGGTACCGGTCGCCGGGCGGCTTTCTCGGAGGCCGACGGCTCGCCCATCGGGGTCGGTCTCGCGCGGTCAGCCCGTGGCCAGGCAGGCGCCGAGCACGACCAGGGCCACAGTGAACAGGCCCAGGACTCCCCGGAGGGCCGCAGCACCGCGGGCAGCACCCGTGACCTGACGGGTCAGGCGAGTGTTCGCGGGGTCGTCGACCGAGCGACGGCGCAACCGGGTCATCCGGCGTGCCTGACCGACCGCCAACGCGAGCAGCAGCAGCAGCGCAACGGCCGCGGCGGCGGTGGCAATGAGCAGGAGGTCCCACTCATGGCTCCGCAGCAGCACTGCCCCGGTGGCCAGTGCGACCAGCAGCGCGGGACCGCCCACCCAGAGGTACCGACGTCCGAGGGATCGGAAGAACCTCACCCGGGCGGCCGGCTCCAACGTCGCGGTCGCGGTACGCGCCACGACCACGATCGCGACGTAGCCCCCGACCCACACGCTGGTGGCGAGCACCAGCACCGAGACCAACAGCGCTTGCCTGGTCATAGGAGCTCGGCGCCGGGGTAGGCGGGCAGCCGCGCGCTCAACTCGCAGCCGGCTCGGGCCAACGACGGATGCTCGCCACGAAGTTGGCCGGACCGGCCGCCACGATGACCTCGGCGGCTACGCTGCCCGGGTTCGTCAGAGCCACCTCCTCGTCCTTGTTGACGAGCGCCGAGTCCCCGACCTGAACCTCGATGCTCTGCTCGCCCTTGCTGATGCGCACCGAGCCCGCGATGGGCGTGAGGATGACGTCGGAACCGCTGTGCCGGTGGGCCGACATCCCCGCGCCGGCCGGGATACGCACCCGAACCAGCCCCACGTCGGAGCCACCTTCCTGACCGCCGAACACGACCTCGACGGTGGGTGCGTTCGGCACCGGAGGCTGACGCAGTGCCCCTTCTCCGTACTTGACCAGCTCCATGATGTGCCCTTTCAGACTGTCTTATTAATCACGGAATCTTCCGTGATTAAGGACAGCCTAACCGACGCGCGCGCACCTCCCGACCGCGGCATGACCCCCGTCACCTTCGCCGCCGTGACCCGCCGGGGGCGAGACGCCTTTCGTCGGGCGCGGCAGGCCGGGTTGGCTAGGCTGGCGGCCATGCGCGTACTCGTCAGTGGTGGAGCAGGGTTCATCGGATCGCACACCGTGGTTCAGCTGGTCGCGGCTGGGCACGACGTGCTCATCGTCGACCACTTCGGCAACAGCAAGCCCTCGGTGGTGAACCGTCTCGAGGCTCTGACGGGGACCCACCTGCCCGTGCACGCCTTCGACCTGGGCGACGCCGACAAGACGGAACAGCTCTTCAGCAGCGAGCAGATCGACGCGGTGATCCACTTCGCCGGCTTCAAGGCCGTCGGGGAGAGCGTCGAGAAGCCGCTGGAGTACTACGAGAACAACCTCGGCTCGACCTTCTCGCTGGTGCGGGCGATGCGTCGCCACGGCGTCGACAAGCTCGTGTTCAGCTCGTCGGCCACCGTCTACGGCCACAACCCCTCGCCGCTCGTCGAAGACATGTCGACCTCTGCGACGAACCCGTACGGGTGGACGAAGGTGATGATCGAGCAGATCCTGCGCGACGTCGCCGTGGCCGACCCCTCCTTGCGCATCGCCATCCTGCGCTACTTCAACCCGGTCGGGGCCCACGCGAGCGGCACGATCGGCGAAGACCCTCAGGGCATCCCGAACAACCTCATGCCGTTCATCGCCCAGGTCGCGGTCGGTCGCCGCGAGAAGCTGATGGTGTTCGGCGACGACTACCCGACGGCCGACGGCACCCCGCTGCGCGACTACATCCACGTTGAAGACCTCGCCGCCGGGCACCTCGCGGCGCTAAGAAAGCTCACCCAGACCGACGAGGCCGTGTCGACCTGGAACCTCGGCACCGGCCACGGCACCAGCGTGCTCGAGGTGCTGCACGCCTTCGAACGAGCGGTCGGCCGCGAGCTGCCGTACGAGGTGGTCGGTCGCCGGGCGGGCGACATCGCCCAGTCGTTCGCCGACCCGCACCGGGCCAACGCCGAGCTCGGCTGGGCGGCCACCCGCTCGATGGACGACATGTGCGTCGACCAGTGGCGCTGGCAGAGCGCCAACCCGACGGGCTACCCCGACGCCTGAGCCCTCACAGGAGTAGGCCGTCTCACGGCTGCGGGTCGAGCGCGTCGTAGTCGCGAAAGCTCGTGACCCGCGCCACCGAGATCACGACGAGCAGCACCACGAGGATGCCGCCCACGACCGGCGGCACCCACGTGGCCGTCAGTGTGGCGAGCGTGCCGGCGAACATCTGACCCAGACGGGGGCCCCCGGTGACCACGACGGTGAAGACCCCCTGGGTGCGCCCGCGCAGGTGGTCGGGCACCGCCGACTGCAGGATCGACTGACGGAAGATCGAACTGACGTTGTCGGACGCCCCGGCCACAGCGAGAGCGAACGAGGCGATCGCGAGCGCCGGCCGGTTGACGTCGGCGAAGTCGGCCGAGGTCACCGCCTGACCACTCAGCATCACGACAGCGAGCACCACGCCGAGCACGAGGATCGCGAGCCCGTACGACACGATCGCGTTGCGGATGGCCCGGCCCTGCCAGCGCAGGTCGGTGAGCCGTCCGGACGCGATGCTCGACAGGATGCTGCCCACCGCGAAGGAGGCGAGCAGGATGCCGACGGTGATCGACCCCCCACCGAGCACGACCGCCCCCACCGCCGGAAACAGCACCATGGGCTGGCCGAAGGTCATGGCGATGATGTCGACGACGAAGCTCATCCGCACGTTCGGAGCCCTCCGCAGGTGCGTCAGGCCGTCGAGCACCGAACGGACTCCCCCGCTCCGACCGCCCGCAGGGTCGTCGCCCTCACGCTCCAGCGGGCGGATCTTCGGCAGGGTGTAGAGCCCGAAGAAGCCGGCGAGGAAGAGCAGCACATCGACGCTGTAGGTCCAGGCGTAACCCACCCGGGCGACGAGCACCCCGGCCAGCCCCGGACCGACCGTCACCATGAAGCCTGACGAGATTCCCAACAGCGCGGCCGCCTTGGGCATCATCGACAGGGGCAGCAGCCGGGGCGTGATCGCCTGTCGCGTGGCGGAGGCGATCGTGGCCGCGACGGCCTGAACCGTGGTGATGACGTAGAACGGCCACACGACTCGCACGTCGGCCCACGCGATGGAGGCCAGCGACACCGTGGCCAGCCACGCGATCACCGAGGCGATGATCGCCACGGTGCGCCGGTCGAACCGGTCGGCGATCGCCCCACCGTAGAGGCCCGCCGCGATCATCGGCAGCAGGGAGAACCAGGCGACGAGCGAGACCGCGAAGGTGGAGCTCGTGAGGTCGTAGATCTGAAGGCCGACGGCGGTGATGGTGACGAAGGTGCCGACGCCGGCCAGGCTGTTGCCGAACCAGAGCCGCGCGAACGCCGGGCTCGTCCGCAGCGGTGTCAGGTCGACGAAGTGTGACCGGCGCGGGGGACGAGACGGTGGGGCCGACGAGCTCACCAGCGAAAACTACGCCACCTGCTGCTCGCCGTCCTGGGCCGGTAGGGCCGACTCGATGTCACGCAGGTGCCCGCTGTCGCGAATCCACACCCACTGACCGTCAGCGCACCGCCGGGCGACCTGGGTGCGCACCTGACCGTCAGGGCCGGTGGCCGAGGTCATCGCCAGGTCGCCGGCGACCACGATCCGCGATGACGCGACCGAGGAGCCGGTGATCGGCTCGCCGGCCGCGAGCGCGCCGCAGAAGGCCGCCTTGATCGCCCTGGGCCCGGCCGCCTCGCGCCCGCGCGGCAGCGTGACGACGGCGTCAGCGGCATAGAGGCTGACGATGCCGTCGAGGTCACCGGCCGCCGCGTAGGCCGCGAACCGGGCACAGAGCGCCTCGGGGCCCTCGTGTCGCTCAGCCGCCTCGTTCGTCGTCATGGCCACACCGTCTCAGCACGCACCGACAGTGGTCTCGACCCGAACACCCGGCCGCCGTGTACGAAACTGGCCACTCGACCGCGTTCCCGGTCGAGTGGCCAGTTTCGAACGCGACGACTGCGGGCAGTCCGAGGGGGTCACCGAACGCCCACCCGGCTTGACCCACGGTGTTCAATGGGGCCATGCCGTCGCGCCCCCTCCACGTGACCTTCGTGTGCAGCGGGAACATCTGTCGCTCTCCCATGGGCCACGTCGTCCTCGCCCACATGGTCGAGTCGGCGGGACTGAGCGACGCGGTGGTCGTCAGCTCGAGCGGCACCGGCGACTGGCACGTCGGTGAGCAGGCCGACCCGCGCACGGTCGAGGTGCTGGCCCAGCACGGGTACGACGGCACGCGCCATCGGGCGCGCGAGTTCGACCCGACCGAGTTCGACGGTCTCGACCTGGTGCTCGCCTCGGACCAAGGGCACGTGCGCACCCTGCAGCGGTTGGCCGGGTCTGCAGAGAACCTGGCCAAGATCCGCCTGGTTCGCGAGTTCGACCCGAGCGCTGTGGCCGCCGGCACCCTCGAGACGAGCGACCCGTGGTACGGCGGTGACGAGCACTTCTCGCGCTGCTTCGAGGCGGTCGAGGCCGCCTGCCACGGCATCCTCGACCATCTGCGCCGGGCCCTCCAGGCCCCCACGCCAGCCGACGACGCACGATCCGTACCCGGCGCGAAGAGCCGCAAGGCCAGCCGATCCGGGTCGGGCCACGGCACCCGGTCGAGGCCCGCAGCCGGCTCCGCGTCACACTGACCTGATGTCAGTGATCGATCTGTCCGGCCCCGAGTACCCCGTGGGCGCTCCCTGCTGGGTCGACCTGCTGGTCGGTGACGTGCCTCGTGCCCAGGCCTTCTACTCCGCGGTGTTCGGCTGGCAATGGCGCGCGGGCGACGACCAGACCGGCGGCTATCAGCTCGCTCTGCACGATGGTCACCCCGTGGCCGGCATCAGCCATCGCCCCGACCACGCTGCGGCGCCGAGCCAGTGGACGACCTATCTGCGCGTCGACGACATCGAGGCCCTGTTGCCCACGGTGACCGCCTTCGGCGGGCAGACTCTGGGCCGACCTGTCTCGTTGGGCGGGCTCGCTCGAACCATGGTGGCCCGAGATCCGGGTGGCACCTTCTTCGGCCTCTGGCAGCCGGGCTCGCTCGGGGGCAGCGGACTGCTCGACAGTCCGGGGGCACTCGCCTGGAACGAGCTGCTCACCCGTTCCTACGACGACGTCAGGGCGTTCCAGTCGGCGGTTCTCGGCCACACGTTCGACGACCAGAGTCACGAGGGTGAGCCGCGTTGGTCGGTGGCGAGAACCAGCGACGGCAACCCGGCGTACGGTCTGGCCGAGATCGGCGAGGAGTGGCCGACGGAGATCAGCTCGCACTGGGTCGTGTCGTTCGCCACGCAGAACGTAGTGCCGAGCGTGGCGGCTGCCCTTGACCACGGCGCAACCCTGCTGCAGGGTCCGTTCGAGGGGCCCTTCGGGCTCAGCGCCGTGCTGAGCGGCCTCGAAGGTGAGATCTTCTCGGTGCTGGTGCCCGAAGACTGAGAATGGCCTGAGCACCGACCGACTCCACCCGCCGACTCCACCCACAGACCCTCACCACCGACTTCTTACCCACCATCTGCTCACCCACCGAGCCCGAGGAGCCACCATGCCGGTTCACGAAGCGGCCTTCGAGCCCGGAACGCCCTGCTGGGCGGATGTGATCGTCGATGAGGTCGACGGCGCGCGGGCGTTCTACGCCGCCCTCTTCGACTGGGACTTCGACGAGCTTCCCCCCGAGGCCGGCGGTTACGTGCTGGCCTACCGAGACGGTCATGTCGTCGCCGGCCTGGGCCCCAAAGGCCCAGGGCGAGAGGAGATGGCCTCGAGCTGGACCTGTTACCTGGCCACGACCGACGCCGATGCCACGGTCGCGCTGGCCCAGAGCTCGGGTGGGGTGTTCTTCACCGAGCCGCTCAAGGTGCTCGAGCTCGCGCGGATGGCCATCGGCGCCGACGCGGCGGGCGCCGTCTACGGCATCTGGGAGGCGAAGACCCACACCGGCGCCGACCTGGTGAACGAGGCGGGAGCGCTCTGCTGGGCCGAGTCCCTGAGCCGCGACTACCCGCTCTCGCTCAGCTTCTACCGTGACGTCTTCGGCTACCGGCTCCAGGAGGTCGGTGGAGATGGGTTCCGCTACTCCATCGCCACGCTCGAGAGTGCCCCCGACCGACCGGTCAGTGGCGTGGGGGCGATCCCCGTCGAAGCGCCCGCAGAGCTTCCGTCGCACTGGATGCCGTACTTCGCCGTCGACGACTGCGACCGCGCTGCCGATCTGGTGACCGAGCTCGGCGGCAGCGTTCTGCAACCGCCCCTCGACACCCCCAACGGCCGGGTGTCCCTCGTCGCCGGCCCGCAGGGGGAGACCTTCTCGCTCATGCGGATGAACCCGGCGCCCGACGGCTCCGACGGCTGAGCCCTGCGTTCCGGTCGGCCGACCCGAGCAACCCCGCCACGGTCCGATCCCCGCGGCCGGATGCCGCCACCGACCCCAGCAACCCCGCCACGGTCCGATCCCCGCGGCCGGATGCCGCCACCGA
>NZ_MAST01000003.1 GCF_001758225.1 Humibacillus sp. DSM 29435
CGCAAGCGATCCACCGCTCAGCCCGTTCGAGCGCTACCTCACCGACCTCATCGCCAGCTGAGGCGGGCACACGGTGGCATGTCTGGTGGCTGTCCATCTCTAGGGCCCGGCTAACGCAACCTGATCCCCGCATCCTGACCCCGGGTGCTGGACGCGTGAAGGGGTGCGCCACGACCCCGAGCGGTCTTGGCGCACCCCTTCACCGAGGCCCTGGCGTCAGTGAGCCTTGGTGACCGTGAGCTTGCGGTCGACGGACTGCTCGGCGCACTCGAGCAGCCCGCAGGCGAACACGGTCGACGAGCTGGTCGCCCGACCGGAGGCGAAGTAGCCGTTGTCGCTCGTGGCCGTCGCCTTCCACGCGCGCACCTTGCCGTCGCAGGTCAGTCCGTCGATGAAGAAGTAGCCGTTGATCTTCAGCCGCCCGGCGCGCTGGGTGGCCTGCCCCTGGATGGCACTGTTGAAGGAGTCGGCGTTGGTGCACGAGTAGGTGCCGTGCACCTTGAGGCTGCCGTTCTTCGTGGCCACGGCGTCCTTGGCCACGGTCAGGGTCGCGGTCGGCGACGGGGGAGCCTCCGAGAAGGTCGCCTTCAGCTGTCCGCCGGTGACGCCGGCGGTGTCGGAGAAGGCCATGACGAAGTACGTGGTTCCGGCTGCGCCGGTGGCCGCAGCCATGCCCGGCCCGCAGGCGACGAGCGCGCCCCCTGAGGTCGGGTTACCGGCCACGATCATGACGCCGGTGGCGTAGTTCGACGCGGACGTGTCGACGAGCAGGCCCTTGCCGCTCTTGTCGACGTACTTGAACCAGACGCTGCCGTTCGTCGCGGGCGCCCCGCAGAAGGCGTTGAGGTCACTGTCCACCGAATCGGTCGTGGCCGACGTGGTGTTCTGCGTGATCGTCTTCGGCGGCGAGGCGATGGTGCGCGCCCCCGAGACCGTGTCGTTGTTGGGCGGTGCGGCGACGGCGACGAGCGCCGAGGCGGGAACGAGCAGTGCGGTGGTGGCCGCTGCGACGAGAACGTGCCTGATCTTCATGTCTACCCCTTGTCAACAGGATGCTCGCCGTTGAGCACCTGCGACAAGAACTACTCCCTGTCGTCTTCACGCGCCGGACTAAACGCCCATTTCCTGACCAACTCTTTACGGTGTGAACAGGCTTGGTACCAGAAGACATGGCTGCCGGCTCAGCGCAGCAGTTCACCCAGGGTTCGGGCGGCCGCGAGAAGCCGGGGGCTGACCTCGGGGGCCAAGGGTTCGAAGGAGACGACTCCCACCGAGGCGTCCAGCGTCGGCGCCGCAGGGGTGCTGGGTTGCAACGGGCATGCAAGACCGTGGGCTCCTGACTGCAGCTCGCCGTCGGTGGCCACGACCTCGAACCTTCCGGCACGACCGGCCAGGATGGCCCGGCCCGCGGCACCCTGAGTGAGCGGGTGGCGAGCGCCGGACCGGTAGGCGACGTGCACGTCGGTCCACGTCGGTTCCACGACGACGAGGGCGAGCGCCTGGTCGCCATCGGCGACGGTGAGGTGCGCCGTGGCACCGCAGGCATCCGCCAACCGCCGCAGCACCGGCAGGGCCTCCGTCTGGATCACCGGCGTGACCCCCGCGGCGAGACGAGTCAGACCGAATCCCAGGCGAACTCGGCCCCCGTCACGTCGCACCACGAGACGGTGCTGCTCGAGGGTCGCGACCAGTCGATAGACGACCGGCCGCCCCACCTCGAGCCCGGCGGCGAGCTGAGTGATGGTCAGGCCGGCTGCGGCGTCGGGGGTCAGCAACAGCTCGAGCAGTCGGATGCCGCGGTCGAGGGTCTTGGACGACTCCCCCGCAGACGTCGCCCGGTCTACCACCTCACCCCTCGCTGTGGATGCCGTTGACCTGAGGTGGGGCCGCGGCGCCCCGAGCAGCGCCGCTGCGCGACCACGAGAGCGCGTACTGCCCGTCGTCGACCGCGGACCCACCCTCGCCGAGCTCGAGAGGTCGGAAGGTGTCGACCATGACGGCGAGCTCGTCGAAGCTGTGCACGCCGATGGAGCCCTCGGTGGCGCCCGGCTGGGGGCCGTGGGCGTGGCCGCCGGGGTGCACCGAGATCGAGCCCTTGCCGATGCCCGAGCCCTTGCGGGCCTCGTAGTCGCCGTCGACGTAGAACATGATCTCGTCGCTGTCGACATTCGAGTGGTAGTACGGAACCGGGATGGCGAGGGGGTGGTAGTCGACCTGGCGCGGAACAAAGTTGCAGATGACGAAGTTCGCGCCCTCGAAGACCTGGTGCACCGGCGGCGGCTGGTGGATGCGACCGGTGATCGGCTCGAAGTCACGCACGTTGAACACATAAGGATAGAGGCAGCCGTCCCAGCCGACGACGTCGAGCGGGTGGTGCGGCAGGGTGTGGATCGTGCCGACCACCCCGCCGGGGCCGTTGCCACGGTGCTTGATGAGCACCTCGGTCGTGTCGTCGGCGGAGGCCCCGACGTCTTCGGCCAGCAACGGCCCGTCGGGCAGTCGGAGGTCTCGCTCACAGTAGGGCGAGTGCTCGAGCAGCTGACCGTACTTGCTGAGGTAGCGCTTCGGCGTCGCGATGTGGCTGTTGGCCTCGATGCAGTAGGCGCGTAAGGGGTCCTTCGTCGACCTCTTCGGAACCCACCGGTGCGTCGTGGCCCGCGGGATGACCACGTAGTCGCCCTCCCCCACGTCGAAGGCGCCGAACACCGTCTCGACCCGTGCTCGGCCGCGCTCGACGTAGACGCACTCGTCGCCGATGCCGTTGCGGTACCAGGGGCTCGGCCGGGCCGCGACGGCGTACGAGATGCGCACGTCACCGTTGCCGAGCACCAGGCGCCGACCGGTGACGACGTCAGTCTCGCGAATCGTCTTGGCGTCGAAGAGGTCGTGCAGTTTCAGGTGCCGCGGCACGAGCGGATGGTTCGGGCTGGTCGACTGGTCGGGCAGCTGCCAGATGCGCGACTCGCTGATCGTCGAGGGGATGTTGCGGTGGTACAGCAGCGAGCTGTCCGAGCTGAACCCCTCCTCGCCCATGAGCTCTTCGTAGTAGAGCTCGCCGACCTTCTTGCCCCGCGACGGGCGACGGTGCTGTGTGTGCCGCTTCGGTGGGATGCTGCCGACCGCCTGGTAGTGCGCCATGTCGCTCCTTGCTCACCTGCATGACCACAACGTCCGCTCATCGGACGTCGATGTCTCTTGAGAGAAACACTGCGATACGCTGGCCCGCATGTCAAGGACGCCGCTGTTCGACCATCTCGTCGACGACGCTGCCGTTTTCCCGCCGGGTGACGCTGCACTCGAGGTAGCCGTCTCCGAACACCTGCAACGACGCGACGGCTCGGATGCCGCTCACCTCGGCCCGCTGCTCCTGCGCGCTGCCGACGCGGCCGGGGTGGCCCGCCTAGCGGTGGCCGACGACCGCACCGAGAAGCGCCCTCTTGAGGTCGCCCTCGTCGTGCGACCGGGCTCGCCGGTCTCGCTGCTGACCGATGGCGTAGTGGTGTTGAGTCGCGAGCCCCGGGTGCACGTCGTGGCCGTGGAGCTCGGCTGGTCTCCCGGCTGGCGCTCGGCCCTCGCCCTCGACCTGCCGGTCGTCGTCGAGGTCGCTCGTGGCCCCGAGCAGAAGAGCGCCCTCGACGACATTGCCACCGCCGTCGACGAGAACGCCACGGTGCTCGCCAAGTTCCGCACCGGAGCGACCCCGGAGTGGCCATGGCCCGATGAGACCGCGCTGGCCGAGTTCCTCGACGCGACCATCCTGCGCGGTCTGGCGTTCAAGCTGACCGGCGGTCTGCATCACGCGGTGCGCGGCGACCACGAGGGCGGGGCCCAGCACGGCCTGCTCAACGTCATCCTCGCCACCCACGAGGCGCTTGACGGCGCCGAGGCACACGAGCTCGCCGAGATCCTCGGGAACCGCAACGCCGAGGTGCTGACCGAACGGGTCTCTCGACTCACCGCCGTCGAGGCAGCACGGGCCCGCGGCAGCCTCACCGCCTTCGGCTGCTGCGGTGTGCTCGACCCCCTCACCGAGCTCGAGGCGCTCGGTCTGATCCCATGCGAAGGACGAACATCGTGAACACCTGGCTCGACGTGCCACCGAACCACCCCTTCGGCCCACAGACCCTCCCCTACGGGGTCTTCAGCACCGGGCCGGACGGGCGAAGGCGGGCCGGGGTGCGCGTCGGCGACCACGTCATCGACGTCTCAGCCGTGGCCGCGCTCGGTGGAGACCCGGGTGACGGGCCGAGTCTCGCTGCGGCGTGGGCGAACCCGACCCTCAACCCGTTCATCGCCCTCGGGTCCGAGGTCTGGCGGATCGCGCGCGAGTGGCTCACCGAGATCGTCACGAACGACGTGCACCGTGAGGCCATGCTGCCGCACCTCTACCCGCTCGAGGCGGTGAGCCTGCACCTGCCCATCGAGGTGGCCGACTACGTCGACTTCTACGCCAGCGAGCACCACGCGAGCAACGTCGGGAAGGTGTTCCGTCCCGACAACGCCGCGCTGCCCCCCAACTGGAAGCACCTGCCCATCGGCTACCACGGTCGCGCCGGCACCGTCGTCGTCTCAGGCACCGATGTGGTGCGCCCCTCCGGTCAGCGCAAGGGCCCGAACGACCCCCAGCCGGTGTTCGGGCCGAGCATCCGCCTCGACATCGAGGCCGAGCTCGGCTACGTCGTCGGCGGCGCCACCGAGCTCGGCACGAGGCTGAGTGTCGACGAGGCCGCCGACCACCTGTTCGGCGTCGTCATCCTCAACGACTGGAGCGCCCGGGACCTGCAGGCTTGGGAGTACGTGCCGCTCGGCCCGTTCCTGGGCAAGTCGTTCGCGACCTCCATCTCAGCCTGGGTGACGCCCTTGGCCGCGCTGGATGCCGCTCGGGTTCCCCTCCCCGGCCAGACCGACCCCCTGCCCCTGCCCTACCTGCGCGGCGACGCCTTCGGCCTCGATGTGCACGTCGAAGTGTCTCTCAACGGCGCCGTGATCTCCCGCCCCGAACACGCGGCCATGTACTGGTCGCCCGCCCAGATGCTGGCCCACCTGACGGTGAACGGTGCCTCGACGCGCACCGGCGACCTGTTCGGTTCGGGAACCATCAGCGGGCCGACGAAGGGCTCGCGCGGAAGCCTGCTCGAGCTTACGTGGAACGGCACCGAGCCGCTCGAGCTGGCGGATGGCAGCAGACGCGGCTTCCTGGAAGACGGTGACACCGTGACGATGACGGCGTGGGCGCCTGGCCCTGCCGGCAGTCGGGTCGGTCTGGGCGAGGTGACCGGCACCGTCCGAGCCAGCCCCTGACCCTGCCCTGCCCCTGACCTGCCCTGACCTGCGTTGGCCGTGTCAGCCCCGGGGACCGGCACCGGCCTTGGGCTGCTTGCCCATCACGACCTGGGTCTGGGCGACCTTGTCGTGCAGCGACTGGCGCTTGTCGTCCCACAGCGGCCAGAGATAGTCGATCAGGAAGATCAGGAAGTAGATGCCGCCCACGACCGGCAGGATCTGCACGATCGAGATCAGCCGGCGTCGCACTGAGGTGAGCAGGTCGAGCGGCCCTGGCTGGCCGGCCCGGCGCACGCTGATGCCGACCGCCATCTTGCCGGGGGTCTGCGCCGTGGTCGTCCAGAAGGCGATGCAGTAGACCGCCGTGATCACCCAGGAGAGCAGACCGGCCTTGGCCGACTCACTGGTGAGCTGGCTCACCAGGGCGTTCATCGCGGCCTGGTCCTGGTTTCCGGCCGCGTCGACGAACTGCTGCACCGTGTCGAGGTAGCTGGGCACGAAGACTCTCGCCCCGATGTAGGTGAGGATCACCAGGATGACCCCGTCGATGAGCCACGCCCCGAGCCGGCGGCCCCACGACGCCAACGGGACCCCGTCGGAGGTGACCTTGATGCTGTGCATCCAGTTCGCCGCTCCCGGAGCGCCCGGGTACTGCGGCTCCTGACCGAACTGACCCTGCTGGACCTGCTGCCCCTGCCAGCCCTGCTGAGGCGGCTGCGACTGGTCCTGCCAGCCGCTGCCCTGGGGCATCGGGGGCGGCGGCGCCTGGCTCGGCTGCCGAGGTGCCGAAGCGGCACTCGGTCGCTGACCCTGGTAGTCAGGCCCGCCCGACGACGACGACGCGGTGGGTGACTTGCGCGGCGCTGTGTGGCTGCTCCACGTGACGCCGTCCCAGTAGCGGAGCATGTCGGGGTTGCTCGGGTCGTCGTACCACCCGGCGGGCTGCTGGCTCATGCGCCAACTGTGTCACGAAACAGGGCTCGCCCCGCACACGAGGTGCGGGGCGAGTCGCCACGGTCTACCGGTGGCCGAGAGTCAGAGGTTGCCACGCTTGTCCTGCTCGCGCTCGATCGCCTCGAAGAGGGCCTTGAAGTTGCCCTTGCCGAAGCCGAGCGACCCGTGCCGCTCGATGAGCTCGAAGAACACGGTCGGCCGGTCGCCGAGCGGCTTGGTGAAGATCTGCAGCAGGTAGCCGTCCTCGTCGCGGTCGACGAGGATCTTGCGCTTCTGCAGCTCCTCGATCGACACCCGTACGTTGCCGATGCGCTCGCGCAGGGCGGGGTCTTCGTAGTAGCTGTCGGGGGTGTCGAGGAACTCGACGCCGTTGGCCCGCAGCGCGTCGACCGAGGCCAGGATGTCGCCGGTCGCGACTGCGAGGTGCTGGGCACCGGCGCCGCGGTAGAACTCGAGGTACTCATCGATCTGGCTCTTCTTCTTCGCGATGGCCGGCTCGTTGAGCGGGAACTTCACGCGGTGGTTGCCGTTCGCGACAACCTTGCTCATCAGCGCGGAGTAGTCGGTGGCGATGTCGTCGCCGATGAACTCGGCCATGTTCACGAAGCCCATGACGCGGTTGTAGAAGCTGACCCACTCGTCCATGTGGCCGAGCTCGACGTTGCCGACGATGTGGTCGAGGGCCTGGAAGAGGCGCTTGGGCTGCCCGTCGCGCTTGACGAACGTCGAGGCCGCCGCTGTGTAGCCGGGCAGGTAGGGACCGGCATACGTCTGGCCGTCGACCGTGCGCTGCACGAGGGTGTGGCGCGTCTCGCCGTAGGTGGCGATCGCCGCCAGGCGCACCGTGCCGTGCTCGTCGGTGTGGTCGGCCGGCTCCTCGAGCACGGTCGCACCCGCCCGACGGGCCTGGGCGATGCAGCGGTCGACGTCAGGCACCTCGAGGGCGATGTCGACCACGCCGTCTCCGTGGCGGCGGTGGTGGTCGGCCAACGGGCTGTCGGGTTCGACGGCGCCCTTGATGACGAAGCGGATCGAGCCGCTCTTGAGCACGAACGCCTTGTGGTCGCGGTTGCCGTTCTCGGGGCCGGAGTAGGCGACCAGCTCCATACCCCAGGTGTTCTGGTAGTAGTGCGCGCTCTGCGTGGCGTTGCCCGACACGAAGACGATGGCGTCCCAGCCCGTCACGGGGAAGACGTCCTTGTCCTCGTCGTACTCGACGAGGCCGACGAGCTGCTTGAGCTGGTCGAGGTCGAGGTTGGCCTCGCGCTCCTGGTCGGTGAGTTCGCGTTGCGGGTTCGAGATCGTCTGGCTCATGAGTGCGAGCGTGACCCACCCGAACCGACTGGTCAAGAGTGGCAGTTTACGGTGCGCATCCTGCGCAGGTTGTTGCCCGGATGACGGTCGAGGCTGGACAATGTGCCTATGTCCAACCCGACTCCACCCAGCGTCGACGCCCTCGACTGCCGCATCCTGCTCCTGCTGCTCACCGAACCGGGGGTCGGCGTTCTCGGGGCCTCCCGCCGGCTCGGGGTGGCCCGCGGCACGGTGCAGGCACGCCTCGACCGGTTGCAGGAGCGCGGGGTGCTGCGCTCGCTGGCTCCGCAGGTCGACCCTGCCGCGCTCGGCTACCCCGTCACGGCCTTCTGCACCCTCGAGATCCGGCAGGGGCAGGGGCACCAGCGCGTCGTCGACCACCTGGCCGGCATCCCCGAGGTGCTCGAGGCGCACACCATCACCGGCTCCGGCGACGTGCTCATCCGCATCGTCGGGCGCGACAACGCCGATCTTCAGCGGGTCATCGACCAGGTGGTCGACGACTCACACGTCACCCGGGCCTCGACGGCGATCTCGCTCGCGACCCGTCTCGACCCGCGCACGGTGCCCCTGGTCGAACACCTCCTCGCCGAAGCCACCCGATCCTGACGACCATGAACTCCGACGGGTCGCGACGTGAGGCTCAAGGCGCGCCGGTTTCACCCGTCGACGCCTGGGACGACAGGATGGGCCCGTGAGTGACAACCCCTACCGGCCGACCCCCGACGTTCAGCTGACCCACCCGGAGTGGTCGAAGGACGCGACGATCTACCAGATCAACCAGCGTCAGTTCACCCCGGAGGGGACCTTCCGGGCCGCCGAGGCGCACCTGCCCCGCATCCGTGACCTCGGCGTCGACATCGTGTGGCTCATGCCGGTCAACCCGATCGGCGCGCAGAACCGCAAGGGCCCGCTCGGCAGCCCGTACGCCGTCTCGGACTACCTCGCGGTCAACCCCGAGTTCGGCGACCTCGACGACCTCAAGCACTTCGTGGCCGTGGCGCACGACCTCGGGCTGCACGTCATCCTCGACTGGGTCGCCAACCACACCGCCTGGGACAACGTGCTCGTCGAACGGCATCCGGAATGGTACGTGCGCGACTGGAAGGGCGACTTCTGCCCGACGCCCTGGTGGGACTGGGACGACGTGATCGACCTCGACTACAGCAACGAGGGTCTGCGCGAGTACATGACCGAGGCCATGAAGTTCTGGGTTCGCGAGGCCGGCGTCGACGGGTTCCGTTGCGACGTGGCGGGCTACGTGCCCGTCGACTTCTGGAACAACGTGCGCCGCGAGCTCGATCAGATCAGGCCGGTGTTCATGCTGGCCGAGTGGGAGACCCGCGACCTGCACAGCCGCGCCTTCGACCTCACGTATGCGTGGAGCTGGAACGAGACCATGCACAAGATCGCCCACGGCAAGGCCGACGTCGATGCCCTCAAGGTCTACTACGCCTGGAACGAGCGGGCGTGGCAACGCGACGCCATGCGCATGACGTTCGTCAGCAACCACGACAAGAACGCGTGGGAGGGCACCGAGTACGAGCAGTTCGGCGAGGCGCTCGAGGCCGCGATCGTGCTGTCCGTCGTCGGCGAGGGGATGCCGCTGATCTACAACGGCCAGGAGGCCGGCAGCGACAAGCGGCTGGAGTTCTTCGACAAGGACGAGATCCAGTGGCGCGAGCACGAGCAGGGGCAGCTCTACCGCACCCTGTTCGCCCTGAAGAAGGCGCACCCTGCCCTGTGGAACGGCGCCTGGGGCGGGCGGATGGTCCGCGTGCCGAACGACGCCGAGAGCTCGGTGCTGAGCTTCGTGCGCGCCGTCGACGACGACCGGGTGTTCGGCGCGTTCAACTTCACCGCGGCCGAGGCAACCGTCACCCTGGGCGACGGCCCGCAGGCCGGTGACTGGGTCGATGCCTTCACCGGCGAGCCGGTAACGCTGGCCGTCGGCGAGCCGCTCACTCTCCCGGCGTGGGGCCACCTCGTGATGACCGCAGCTCAGAGGGCGTAGCGCAGCAGCACGTAGGCCCAGGTGATCAGCAGGGTCACGGCGGTGACGACGAGGCCGTAGCGGGTGAAGTGCCAGAAGCTGATGCGGATGCCGTTGCGCGCGGCGATGCCGATGATGACGACGTTCGCGCTGGCTCCGACTGCCGTGGCGTTGCCGCCGAGGTCGGAGCCGAGCGCCAGCGACCACCAGAGCGTGGGGTCGCCGGTCGAGGAGACGAGCTGCTCGACGATGGGGCTCATCGTCGCCACATAGGGGATGTTGTCGACGATCCCCGACAGCACACCCGAGCCGATGAGCAGGGCCGAGTGCGCCACGACGAGGTTGTCGCCGATGAGCCCCGCCGCCCACTGGCCGACCGTCTCGATGACACCGACCTTGACCAGGGCGCCCACCATGATGAACAGGCCCGCGAAGAACACCAGCGTCGGCCATTCGACCTCGTGGAGGTAGACGGAAGGCTGGCTGCGCGAGAGGGCGACGAGCAGGCCGGCGCCGAGCAGCGCCACCATCGAGGGCTCGATGCCGATCAACGGCCGCAGCACGAAACCCGCCAGCACGAGCAGCAGCACGACGCCGCAGAGCACGAGCAGTCGCTTGTCCTCGATGGCCTCACGTTCGTCGAGATCCATGATCGACTCGGCCCGCTCGATGTCGACCTGCAGCTTCCGACCCCAGAGCAGCCAGGCGAGACCCACGAACACCACCAGCAGCAGCACCACGATGGGGCCGAGGTTGACCAGGAACTCGTTGAAGGTGATCCCGGAGCGACCCGCGATGATGATGTTGGGCGGGTCACCGATGAGCGTCGCGGTGCCGCCGATGTTCGAGGCCATCGCCTCCGCGAGCAGGAACGGCACCGGTGAGGTGCCGAGCCGCTCGCACACGAGCAGCGTGACGGGCGCGACGAGCAGCACCGTGGTCACGTTGTCGAGCAGGGCCGACGCCACGGCGGTGAGCACGATGAGCATGACCATCACCCGGAAGGGCCGGCCGCGGGCGCGCTTCGCCGACCAGATCGCGATGAACTCGAACACGCCGGTCTGTTTGACGATTCCGACGATGATCATCATCCCGAGCAGCAGGAAGATGACGTTCCAGTCGATGCCGGTGTCTTCGGAGAAGAAGGCGCTCTCGGCGTTGACGGCGCCGAGCACGACCATCGCCCCGGCGCCCCACAGTGCCGCCGCGACCCGGTGGATGCGCTCGGTCGCGATGAGCACGTAGGCCGCGACGAAGGCGGCGATGACCAGGAGTGTCACGCAGGCGACCGCTCATCGCCCAGGGCCGGGTTCGAGGCAGGGCCGGCTTCCGGAAAGAGCACCTCCAGCAGGCGTCGGATCGTGATGGTGCCCACGATCTGGTCGCCATGCCCCACGACGACGATGGGGCTGTGGTGCGACGCCATGACGGCACAGACCTCGATCAGGGTGTCGTCGTCGTTGACCCGCGGAACGGCCGCCAGCTCGCGACGGGCCGGCATCACATCGCCGACGGTGCGCCCAGCGAGCTTGGTGGCCATCAGGTCAGCAGCCTTCTCGTCGAAGACCCGGGCGAGTGCCGGGTTCTCCTGCACGTACGTCGGGATGACGAAGCGCAGCACCTGCGAGGCCGGCAGCACGGTGTACGGGTGCTTCGCGTCGCCGCGGATCACCAGCCCGGGCAATGACAGGCGGGCCATCAGCCGGGCCGCCTCGAGGGCGTCGGTCGACTCGTCGACCATCGGATGCTGCTCGGTGATGTCGATGGCGCGCAAGAGTTCCCCTTCATCGGCTGACGTGTTCGGCGGGCACCCAGCCTAGTGGGGCCCGCCGAACCGTCGAGAACGCAACCGCTCAGCCGGTGATGGTGATCGAGCTGCCGTTGCTGACGAGCTTCCAGTCGATGCTGGCGAACACGCTCGGGTCGATCTCGCCGTTGGCGGTGGCCCAGTCGATGAGCAGCTGACGGATCTCGATCTGCCGGTTGTAGACCACCGGGGCCGTCTTGACGTGCGGGAAGCCGCCCCCGCCCGACTGCCGGTAGTTGTTGATCGCGATCACGAACCGTGCGGCCGGGTCGATGGGCGACCCGGCGTAGGCCAGGTTGGCGATGCGCGAGCCCGGGGCCTGGGCGATGTCGATGTCGTAGGTCAGGTCGGCGTCGAGACCGCCCATGATGTCGTAGTTGTAGTCGGGCGTGCCGTTCGGGGCGAGCACCGTGACCGCGTTGGTCAGCTGGTCGGGCGTGAACGGCCCGGTGCCGCTGACCTGCTTGAAGTAGGTGGCCGACTGCTCGAGGTAGTCCTTCACCTCTGCACCGGTCAGGGTGATGCCAAGCAGGGTGTTGTCGTAGATGTAGAGACCGGCGACGTCTCGCACCGTCACCTCGCCCGCCGGGATGGCCGCCTCCTTGTTGAAGGGCGCCGCGATCGAGAGCACCGGCAGGTCGGCCTCGGGGGTGCCCGCGAGGGCGGCCTTGACGGCATCCGCCTGCACGTAGTTGATGAAGTCGATGGCCGCGGTGTCCTCGTAGCGCGACGTGGCCGCCGACATGGCCGTTGTCGAGGTGCCGATCACTCCGTTGACGTAGGCCAGCACGGTGCGGTGAGCCTTGCGCACGGCGCCGATGACGGCGGCGTCGGGCTCCACCTCGTTGGAGTTGTAGAGCCGAGAGGTCGACCCGACGACGTGCCAGCGGCCCCGGCGCTCCTCGACGTCGATCGACATCTCGGTCACCCTCATGCCCCAGTAGTAGGGCTCAGAGAGCAGCACCTGCCTGCCTGTCGTGGTGTTGGTGACGTAGCGCTGCTCGATCTCCTTGTGGGCATGCCCGACGAGGATGGCGTCGATGTGGGGAACCTGCTCGGCCAGCAGGCTGCTCGCGTTCTCGGGGTAGGGCAGCGCGTCACCGTACGACGACGAGGTGTCGGCGCCCGAGTGGCACGAGACGATGACGACGTCGGCGCCGGCTCGCTTGAGTCGCGGCACGAAGATCTTGGCCTGCTCGACGATGCCGGGGAAGCGCACCTTGCCCTCGACGTTGGCACTGTCCCAGATCGCGACCCCCGGGGTGACGAGGCCGAGAATGCCGACCTTGATCGGGGCGCGACCGCGGCGCCTGACCGTCTTGATCACCCACGGCTTGAAGGCGGGCCGACCCGTGTTCCAGTCGACCGAGTTCGCCGACAGCAGCGGAAAGTTCAGCTGCTTCTCGAACGCGCGCAGGGTGTCGAGTCCGTAGTTGAACTCGTGGTTGCCGAGGGCAGCGGCGTCATAGCCGACCTTGTTCATCGCGGCGGCCATCGGGTGGGTGGCACCGCCGGTGATGGGGTCGACCTTGGCGTAGTAGTACGCGAGCGGGGTGCCCTGGATAATGTCGCCGGCATCGAGGGTGATGCAGGTGGCGGCCCCGACCACGCCGCGCACGGCCTTGATGATGGTGGAGGCTCGGGCCAGGCCCACCGCGTTGCCGGCGGCGTCGGAGTAGTCGGCGTTCTTGAAGTAGTCCCAGTTGTAGACGTTGCCGTGCAGGTCGCTCGTGCCCAGAACCGTGAGCCGAACCGCCCCCGCGGGCACACCCGGGCGTCGGGCGCCGAGCCGCTCGGTGGCCGACGCACTCGCGGCCGCACCGACGGACGCGACCCCCACCCCGCCCACGGCGGCCATGGCCAGCAGCTGGCGCCGACTGGAGCCGCGTGAGCTCGTGGAACGGGCCTGGATGTCGTCTGGTGATGAAGTCATGGCTTCCCTCGTCTGTCGGTTCGCGCGTGGCGCTGCGTGCGGCATTCGTACCCTAGTTCGGAGCCGGTGACGGCGCGCTCCGAGCCGGGCCTCAACGAGACGAACATCAGGCGTCGGTCGTGACGCTGGACGTCGGCCGCGACCAGGCGCACACTCGAACGATGAACACTCGGGAGCGACTGTCGCAGCGCACCACCCTGGCCGCGGTCGTGGCCACCGCGGTGGTGGCCCTCGGTGCCCTGGCGGCCTCCCCTGCCGTCGCGGCTCCCGTCACCCCCGTGCGGGCGACAGCGTTCGTCTCGACCGCTTCCACCACGGCGGCCCTGCCGGTTCTGCCGGTCCTCACCCCCGCTCGGGAAGACGCGACCATGCGAGTGGCCCGCCTCGGGTCGTGCTCGGCCGCGATGATGGACCTCTGACGAGCTCAGCGGCGCCCGACCAGCCAGAGCCGGATCTTCTCGATGCGCGCGGCGACCTGCTCCGAGCTCGCGGCGGCGAGATCGGGGCCTCCGCACGTTCGGCGCAGGTCGGTGTGCACGTTCGCGTGGGGCAGCCCCTTCTTGCGCGCGAAGGCGGCCACCAGCTGGTTCAGCTCCTTGCGCTGCGCCGCCAACGCGCGGTGGGCAGCCACGGGGGCCGGGCCGGCCGACGTGGTCGCGGCCTTCTGGGGTGAGCGCCTGACCTGGGCGCTCTGACGCTCACCGAGCAGGGCTGCCATCTGGTCGGGCTCGAGCAGCCCGGGCAGGCCCAGGTACTCCTGCTCGTCGTCGGAGCCCACCTGGGCATGCAGCCCCCACTGCTGCTTGTCGAACAGCACGTGGTCGAAGTGGGCCTCTGACCCGAGTGCCTCGAAGGCTCCCTCGTCGAGGGCGCCGCTCGCACGCTCGGCGCGGTTCGCGTCGTCGATCAGCTCCTGCTCCTGCGTCCACATGGCCGCGACGTCGTCGGTCGGCTCGCCGCCCGGCGCCCGGTCGAGCACGTGGTCGCGCTGCTCCTCGAGCCGCGCCGCGTGGTCGAGCACGACCGGCACCGAAGGGAGGAACACCGATGCCGTCTCGCCGCGCCGACGGGCGCGCACGAACCGCCCGACCGCCTGCGCGAAGTAGAGCGGCGTCGAGGTCGACGTGGCGTAGACCCCGACGCAGAGCCGCGGCACGTCGACGCCTTCGGAGACCATCCGCACCGCCACCATCCACCGCGAGGTGCCGGCGCCGAACTCCTCGATGCGCGCAGAGCTGCCGGTGTCGTCGGAGAGCACCACCGTCGGGCGCTCACCCGTCAGCGTGGTGAGCAGGGCGGCGTAGGCCCGGGCCTGGGTCTGGTTCGAGGCGATCACGAGACCACCCGCGTCGTCGACGTGACGGCGCACCTCGGTCAGGCGTTTGTCGGCAGCAGCCAGCACCGCGGGGATCCACTCACCCTTGGGGTCGAGCGCCGTGCGCCACGCGTTCGCCACGGCGTCGCGCGTCATCGGCTCGCCGAGCCGCGCCTCGAGCTCGTCGCCGGCCTTGGTGCGCCAGCGCATCGTGCCGCCGTAGGCCAGGAAGAGCACCGGCCGCACCACACCGTCGCGCAGCGCCTCGGCGTAGCCGTAGCTGTAGTCGCTGCTGCTGACGAGGGCGCCTTCGAGGTCGAGCTCGTAGGTGACGAACGGGATCGGTGAGGTGTCGGAGCGGAACGGTGTGCCGGTCAGCGATAGCCGCCGGGTGGCCGGCTCGAACGCCTCCCGGATGCCGTCGCCCCAGCTCTTGCTGTCACCGCCGTGGTGGATCTCGTCGAGCACCACGAGGGTGTTGCGGGCCTGGGTGAGCTCTCGGTGCAGGGCGGGTCTCGCCGAGACCTGGGCGTAGGTGACTGCGACGCCGTGGTAGTCCTCGCTGTGTCGGCCGACGCTGTTGCTGAACTTCGGGTCGAGGCTGATACCCACCCGAGCAGCGGCATCGGCCCACTGCGTCTTGAGGTGTTCGGTGGGGGCCACGACCGTGACCCGGCTGATCACGCCGGCGTTCAACAGCTCGGTCGCCACCCGCAGGGCGTAGGTCGTCTTGCCGGCTCCGGGGGTGGCCACGGCCAGGAAGTCTCGTGGGGACCTCTCGAGGTAGCGGTTCAGAGCCTCCTGCTGCCAGGCGCGCAGCTTCGCGGCAGTGCCCCAGGCGGCCCGCTCCGGGAACGCGGGTGGCAGATGGAAGGCGGCACCGGAACTCATAGGCCAGTCACGTTAGCCGGTTCCGGGAGGCGACATGCCGGGGCCCCGTCGCAACGGACGGGGCCCCGGTGTGTGCTAGGAACGGCCTGGCTGGTCAGGCGCGGTAGGCCGTCCACTGGGCCTTCATCCGCGAGACCTGACCAGCGGTGAAACTGGTCATGCAGGAGTCGTAGGTGTAGTCCATGTAGTTCTTGATCGGGTCGAGTCCGGGGCTGGTGCAGGTGTTGCGCCCCGTCGGGCAGGCGTACGCGGGGCTGGCCTCGGCCGGGGTGTCGGCCACCCGGTCACCCTGGCCGCTGCAGCCCCCCTGGAAGGTGTGGTAGAGCCCGAGCCAGTGGCCGACCTCGTGGGTGGCCGTGTCGCCCTGGTTGTAGTTGGTGGCCGACCCGCCGGGCAGGGAGGCGTTCAACATCACGACGCCGTCCTGGGTGCCGATGCCTGAGGTGGGGAAGGTGGCCCACCCGAGCAGGCCGTCACCGATGTTTGCCGCGTAGAGGTTGAGGGCGGCCTTGCCCCCCTGGTGCAGCGCCGCCTTCATGGCCCGCTCCGCTGACGTGCCCGGGGTCACCCCGTACCAGCTGGCGTTGTTCGTCACGTTGGTGCCCACCAGCCGGAAGCTGAACCTTGAGCCCGCGTAGGCGGAGTTGAGCACCGCGACCTGGCTCGTGATGCGGCTCGCGCTGATGGCGCCCTGTGAACCACTGGTGATGGTGTGGAAGTAGACGTCGATGGTGACCGGGGCGAAGGCCTTGGCCCGCGGAGCGAGGAGGCTGTTGCGGGCGAGAGCACCAGAGGCATCTCGTTTGAGGCCCTTCGCCGCGAGGGCCTGCTTCAGGGCGGCATCCTGGGCTGACGCCTGGGCCTCGGTGAGGTCGTGCGGGTCGCGCGCCCTGGTGTGGGCGCCGCGAGCGGCGGTCGAGGCGGAGGCACCGACCGACGCCGGGTCGAGGCAGTGAGCCACCGCTGAGACGTCTCGGTCGATGACCGGAGAGGCCTGCGCCGGCGTGACCAGTGACGCCGCCACGAGGGCGAGCGGGGCGGCGAGCGCGACAGGACGAAGCTTCATCAGGGAGGTCCTTTCCAGGTGGCGCGGCCCGGTGGGGCCGTCGGACCGACCGACTCTTGCACCTGACACCCCAACGGCGTGCCCACGGGCGGTAAAGACTCGGTACGAACCTTCCCGAAGAGCGGGGGGTCAGCCCTCGCCGCCTCCGCCGCCCTTGTCGCCACCGTCTTGGGGCTCGCGCAACCCGTTGTAGATCTCCTTGCACTCCGGGCACACGGGGAACTTCTGCGGGTCGCGGTTGGGCACCCAGATCTTGCCGCACAGAGCGACGACGGGGTCACCGCTCAGGGCGCTCTCGAGGATCTTCTCCTTGCGCACGTAGTGCGAGAAGCGCTCGTGGTCGCCGGGCTCGGCGAGCTCTTCGCGCACCTCCTCGCGCTCGATCGTCGCGGTGCTGGTTCCGCGCAACGGCTGCGGCTGCGGCTCGAAGGGGTCAGGAGGCATCGTGCTCATGACGGAAGTGTAGGCCGCATCCGAGGCCCCCTCCCCCTACTGAACCCCGCGTTCAGGTGGGAGGGGTGAGCAGAGCGGCGCCGGCAGGGTAGGCCGCCACGGTCGCGGGCAGCTCACCGGCTCGCCCGCTCAGCAGCACCGCCTCGACAGCGGGCACCGCGCGTTGAAGCGACGGGGCGGGACCGTCGGGGCTCAGCCCGACTCTTCGCAGGGTCTGCCTGGCCACCGCCACCGGGGAGTCGAAGATCGTCACGTCAGGACCCAGCGCGGCGGCGATACGGTCGGCGACGAGACCGTAGTGGGTGCAGCCGAGCACCAGACCGCGGATGCCGGTGGGTGTCTGGCCGGCAGCGGCCTCGATACAGGCGTCGACCTGGCGCAGGTCGGCTGCGTCGATCGCCTCCGCCAAGCCGAGCGCGGCCACGGTAGTGGTGTCGATGTCGGCGGCGAAGGCGTCGACCAGACCACGCAGGTAAGCGCTCGCAACGGTTGCCGCAGTGGCCCAGACCGCGACCGGGCCACCCGCCAGCGCTGCGGGTCGAATGGCGGGCACGGTGCCGATCACCGGAATCCCCGGCTCGAACTTCGTGCGTAGCGAGTCGAGACCGTGCACCGAGGCGGTGTTGCACGCGACGACGATGGCGTCGGGCCGGTAGGGCAGCGTGGCCTGCGCCGCTTCGAGCACGAGCTCGCGTACCTCGTCGGGGCTACGGGGGCCGTAGGGCATGTGGTCGGGGTCCATCGACAACACGAGCGACAGGTCAGGCCGCAGCGCGCGAAGCGCCGCGGCGTGGCCGATCAGCCCCAAGCCACTGTCTACCAGGGCGATTCGTCGCACCGACAGCGCCATCTCAGTTCATCGACGGGTCGTCGGGAAAGTTCGCGACAAAGGCCAGCGAGTCACTCTGCCGTCGCAGCACCTCACGCCACAGCGCCCCGGGAGTCGTGGTGAACGGGTCACGCACCTCGACGTCGACGACGTACCAGTCCCCTCGCCCGATCTCACCCTCGAGCTGGCCGGCATCCCATCCGGCGTAGCCGGCGAAGATGCGCATGCCCGCGAGCTCGGCCTCGACCACGGGGGTCGGCACGTCGAGGTCGACGATCCCGATCGAACCGAAGAGTCGTTTGACCGCGAGCGGTTCGAGCTCGTCACCGGGAACCGTGACCAGGCCGAGCGCCGAGGTGGTCGACACGGGGCCGCCCTGGAAGAGCACAGGCGGAGCGGTCACCACCCGCTGCCAACCCGGCAGCACCGAGTCGACCTCGGCCGTCAAGGGCTTGTTGAGCACCACGCCCTGGGCTCCGTCGCGGTCATGGTGCAGCACGAGCACCACCGAGCGGCCGAACACCTCTCCCTCGACGGCAGGGGTGGCCACCAGCAGGCGGCCGGTGTGGAAAGCGGAGCTCACGGGCTCAGCCTTCCACACCGGCGCTCACGCAGGCTCAGGGTCAGCTGCGGCCGCGACGGGTGTCGTCGGACCAGCTCGTGACCAGACGGTCGTCGCGGTCGCGGCGGCCACCCGTTGGGCGACCAGCGTCGCGCCCGCGTCCGTGCCCCTGACCGCCACGGCCGGAGGAAGCCGGTCGCGGTCCGCGCGGACCGGCCGGGGCCCGCCGGGCCTTCGGCGCTGCGACGAGACGGTTGAACACCGCCTCGTCGATCGGCGTTCCCGACGGCCGGGTCGCGCCGGTGGCGGCGATGACGTCGTCGCCGGGGGCGGCCTTCACGGGGAGCAGGTCGAGACCGGCATCCTTCAGCTGGCGCTCCATGGTCTTGCGCTGATGCGGGAGGGCCAGGGTCACCACGGTGCCCTTCTCGCCCGCACGGGCGGTGCGGCCGGCGCGGTGCAGGTAGTCCTTGTGGTCGGCCGGCGGGTCGACCTGAAGCACGACCGACACGTCGTCGACGTGGATGCCGCGGGCGGCGACGTCGGTCGCGACGAGCACCCGCAGGCCGCCGTCACGGAAAGCGCCGAGCACCCGGTTGCGCTGGCCCTGGTTCAGGCCGCCGTGCAGCGCCGCCGCCATGACGCCCTGCTCGCGCAGCTGGAGCGCGATGCGGTCAGCGCCGAGCTTGGTGCGGCAGAACACGAGGGTGCGCCCGTCGCGGTTGGCGACCTCGGCCGTGATCAGCTTCTTGTGCTGGGGATCGATGAGCAGCACGTGGTGGTCCATGCCTTCGACCGAGGCGGTGGCGTCGTTCGTCGAGTGCGTCACCGGGTCGGTGAGGTACTTGGCCACGAGCTTGTCGATGCCGTTGTCGAGCGTGGCCGAGAAGAGCAGCCGCTGGCCGTCGGACGGGATCTGGTCGAGGCTGGTGGTGATCTCTGACATGAAGCCCATCTCGGCCATGTGGTCGGCCTCGTCGAGCACGGTGATCGAGATGTCGTTCATCTCGACGGCGCCCCGCTCGAGCAGGTCGTTGAGCCGGCCCGGGGTGGCGATCAGGATGTCGACACCCTTGTTGAGGGCGTTGATCTGCGTCGTGTAGCTCAGGCCTCCGGCGATGAGCTTGTGTCGCAGGCCGGCGACGTGCACGAGCGGCTCGAGCGCGTCAGAGATCTGCATCGCGAGCTCGCGCGTCGGGGTGAGGATCAGAGCGTGCGGTCGGCGCGGTAGACGGCGCTGACCGGCCTCGAGAAGGCGGGCGATGAGGGGCAGGCCGAAGGCGAGCGTCTTGCCCGACCCGGTCTGGCCCCGGCCGAGCACGTCCTTGCCCAAGAGGGCATCGGGAATCGTCGCCGTCTGGATCGGGAAGGGCGTGGTGATGCCCTCGCGCGCCAGGCGCTCGACGACCTTCTCGGGCAGGCCGAGGGCAGCGAAGCCGTTGTCAGACGCGACCTCGACGGGCCCGTCGCTCACGTCGGCGCGGGTCGACTTGGTCCAGGTGTCTGCGTCCATCCGCTCGGCCTCGGCGTCGTGACCGAAGTGGTCGTCACCAAAACCACTGGTGCCGCGGGCGCCACGGTCATCGCGGCGCTGGTAGCCGCCACGCGAGTCGCGGTCGTCGCGGTTGGTGTTGTACGACGGGCGCGAGCTGCGATCGTCACGGTTGTTGTACGAGGGCCGCTCGCCGCGGTCGTCGCGCTTGAACGCGGGCCGGTCGTCGCGGTTGGTGTTGTACGACGGGCGCGAGCTGCGATCGTCACGGTTGTTGTACGAGGGCCGCTCGCCGCGGTCGTCGCGCTTGAACGCGGGCCGATCGTCGCGGTTGGTGTTGTACGACGGGCGCGAGCTGCGGTCATCGCGGTTGTTGTTGTACGACGGGCGCGAACCGCGGTCGTCACGGTTGTTGTACGAGGGGCGCTCACTGCGGTCGTCGCGCTTGAACGCGGGCCGGTCGTCACGGTTGCTGTTGTACGACGGGCGCGAGCTGCGGTCGTCACGGTTGTTGTACGAGGGCCGCTCGCCGCGGTCGTCGCGCTTGAACGCGGGCCGGTCGTCACGGTTGCTGTTGTACGACGGGCGCGAACCGCGGTCATCACGGTTGTTGTACGAGGGGCGCTCGCCGCGGTCGTCGCGCTTGAACGCGGGCCGGTCGTCACGGTTGCTGTACGACGGACGCGAACCGCGGTCATCACGGTTGTTGTACGAGGGGCGCTCGCCGCGGTCGTCACGGCTGTTGTACGACGGGCGCGAACCACGGTCGTCACGGCTGTTGTACGACGGACGCGAACCCCGGTCATCGCGGTTGTTGTACGAGGGGCGCTCGCTGCCTGACGTCGCGCGGTCGTTGCGCTCGAACGACCGGTGCTCATCGCGTGGAGCGCGCCACTCGCGGCCACCCACGTGCGACGACGTGGCTGATGCGGGCCGGGAGGTACGACCGGCATGGGCGGTGTGGCCGCCTTGGCTACTCTGGCCGCGATGCGGCTTCTTCGCGGCGATCGACTTCTTCTCGGTCGACCAGCGGGCCTTCTTGGGCGCGCCGGACTCAGACTTCTTGGGCATGCGTATTCAACTCTCTTCGCTTGACTCGAGCAGACTTCGCCTCGAGCCGCGAATGACTGAACGCGACCATGCAGACGAGCCTCAGGCGCATCGACTGCGCCCCATGGACCCTGGCCACGGCATCTGTGCCGCCCAGGTTTTCGGATCCGCTCCGTGTCGGGTACCGGGCCGCGCCAACTGGCAAGCTTCCGGTGGGTGTCACCTCGTCGGCCGGGCTCCGTCTCCGGTCATCACCGAAAGCCGCCCGTCCGTCGATTCCGAGGAGACCTCGGAGTCGGATGCGTCCATTTTACCAGCGTTCGCGCCGAGCCCTGACCAGCAGCAGGCTCGCGGCCAGTGCGACCCCGATCACGTCGACCACGGCGTCCCAGATGTCGCCCGAACGGCCGGGGAGCAGAAAGTGCTGAACCAGCTCGCTCAGAGGGGCGTGCACGAGGAAGATCGCGACCACCCGACCGACGCGGCGCAGGGCCCAGCCGGCCAGGTAGGTGGGCACCGCGAAGACGAACACGTGCACCACCTTGTCGGTCCAGCTGACCGGGCCCTCGACGGTGACGACCGGCCAGTAGAGCACGCACAGCTGAAGCACCACCGCCACAGCGGCTGCGACCTTGACGAGGTCGCGCGTGCGAGCAGGGAGAGGCGTCACGGGTCTGGGCATGGCGTGGTCAGTGTAGATAGGTTGCGAAGCGGGATCCAACGTCGATCGACGGTCGGCTGACGGCATCTCGCCTACGACTCGGAGGACTCATGGGAAAGCGAACGGTCACCGTCATCGGCTCGGGCTCGGTGCGGGTCTCCCCCGACGTCGTGCGTCTCGACCTGCGCGTCGGTCACGACGCCGCCGATGTTGCCGAAGCACTCACGGGCGCGACGCGCAGCCTCACCTCGGTCATCGAAGCGGTTCGCGCTGCCGGGGTCGCCGAGTCTGACCTCCGCACGCTCGACGTCTCGGTGAACCAGCGCTGGGACAACAACGGCACCGCCGTCGGCTTCACCGCCCAACAACAGCTCGGAGTCGTCGTGCGCCGCCTCGACGCCACCGGCGAGATCCTCGAGGCCGGAGCCGCGGCCGTCGGCAACGCCCTGCTCGTCGACCAGGTGCGCCTCGACGTCTACGCCCGCGACGACGCCGAGCAACGGGCGCGCGCCGCCGCCTTTGCGAACGCGCGGTCGAAGGCCGAGCAGTATGCCGCTCTCGCCGGCGCCGAGCTGAGCGAGGTGCTCGGCGTGTCCGAGTTCGGCGCCACACCGGTTGGAGCTCAGCGCCAGAAGGGCTTCGCCGCAGACATGGCGATGGCGGCGAGTGCGATGCCGGTCCAGGGCGGTGACCTCGACGTCACGGCGGCGGTCAACGTGACGTGGGCGCTCTGGACGTCCAGGAAGAAGCGCAAGTCCGGGCACCGGAAGCATCGTGGGTGAACCGGCTCGGTCGTCATCGCCTGCGGCCGGGCCACTCGGGCGTCTGGAATATCGGCTTCAACCCGTCCGTTGGCAGTGATATGGCTACCACAGAACTGACCGCGCAGACGTTCGAGCAGACCGTGCTCGACCACGACATCGTGCTCGTCGACTTCTGGGCGTCCTGGTGCGGCCCGTGCCGCCAGTTCGCACCGGTCTACGACACCGCATCCTCGAGTGACGACAACGACGGCATCGTGTTCGGCAAGGTCGACACCGAGGCCGAGCAGAGCCTGGCCCAGGCCGCGAACATCACCTCGATCCCCACCCTGATGGCCTTCAAGGAGGGCGTGCTCGTGTTCGCCCAGCCCGGCGCGCTGCCCCAGTCGGGGCTCCAGGACGTCATCAACCAGGTCAAGTCGCTCGACATGGCCCCGATCAAGAAGCAGATGGCGGCCGAGGCCGCTGCCGGCCCCGGCACCACCACGGCCTGAGGCACGACTGATGAAGCTGCTGCTCAACATCATCTGGGTGGTGTTCGGTGGCCTCGTCCTGTGCCTGGGGTACCTGCTGGCGGGGGTGGTCGCGTGTGTGACCATCGTCGGCATCCCGTTCGGGCTGGCTGCGTTTCGCATCGGCTGGTTCGCGCTGTGGCCCTTCGGGCGCACCGTTGTCGACCACCCCGCGGCCGGCGCCGCCTCGGCCGTCGGGAACGTGCTGTGGGTGATCTTCTTCGGCTGGTGGCTCGCACTGGGTCACATCGTGACCGCGGTGGCTCAGGCGGTCACGATCGTCGGCATCCCGTTGGCCCTGGGCAACCTCAAGCTCGTTCCGGTGTCACTGTTCCCGTTGGGCAAGCGCATCGTTCGGGTGGGCGGCGGCTACTCCTCGTTCGGCCCAGACCTCATGGGCCCCGGCCGGTCGTCCACCGGTGAGAACCTGCACCTGAACTGACTGAACCGGCCCCCGCCGAACGAGAAAGAGGGCGTCCCGTGAAGGGACGCCCTCTTTCGTTGGCCGCAAGAGCGTGACGTGGCCACCACGAAGTGGTGGAGGTGGCGGGAATTGAACCCGCGTCCGATGACGAGAAACCAGGGCTTCTCCGGGTGCAGTGCGCTACGGCTTTTCTCGGCCCCAGGGCTCGCACGCACGCGTCCCCTGACAGGCCCAGTTGAGTAAGAGTCCCGCGCGGCCCCCCAACATGACCGCGCAGCAAGTTTCCTAGCTGATGCCAGACACTGAGTCGGAAACTAGCTCAGGCTGACAGACTTCGAGGCTCGCTCAGGCAGCGAGGGCGAAGTCGGTGCGCTTGGAATTGGCACCTATGGTTTTGCAAGGAGCGTTTACGAGATAACCCTGCATCCTCGACCCGCTTCCCCTGATGTGTCGACCACCGTCGAAACCGATCACCCCCATGAGGGGCGTCCACGTCACGCTGTTCACTTCTCAACCTGCGGTACTACTGGTCCACAGTACCCCGGTCAACGACGCCTGGGTCCAGGTCATTCCCGTCTCTGGCGTCTCAGCCCCGCAGCGGCCCCCGGATGCCGTCCCCTACGCGGCTAGGCTGCCCATCACGCCCGCTCCACCCGTCGCGCACACGCACCGCCGCCCCTGGAGGTCTGATGTTCCGCAAGGTCCTTGTCGCCAACCGAGGCGAGATCGCCGTTCGGGCCTTCCGCGCCGCGACCGAGCTCGGCGCCCGAACGGTGGCGGTGTTCCCGTATGAGGACCGCAAGAGCGAGCACCGGTTGAAGGCCGACGAGGCCTACCAGATCGGTGAGCAGGGGCACCCGGTGCGGGCCTACCTCGACCACGAGGCCATCGTGGCCCAGGCGGCCCTCGCCGGGGCCGACGCGATCTACCCCGGCTACGGCTTCCTCTCCGAGAACCCGCTGCTCGCCGAGGCGTGCGAGGCGGCCGGCATCACCTTCGTCGGCCCACCGGCATCCGTGCTGCACCTGACGGGCAACAAGGCCCGGGCCATCGCCGCGGCCCGCGAGGCCGGCCTGCCGACGTTGCAGGGCTCCGAGCCGGGAACCGACCTCGACGCCCTGGAGGCCGCCGCCCCCTCGATCGGCTTCCCGATCTTCGTCAAGGCGGTGTCAGGTGGCGGTGGTCGCGGCATGCGCCGGGTCGAGACTCCCGAGGCGCTGCGCGACGCCCTCGAAGCCGCCCAACGCGAGGCCGAGTCGGCGTTCGGCGACCCGACCCTCTACCTCGAGCAGGCCGTGCTCAACCCGCGGCACATCGAGGTGCAGGTGCTGGCCGACGGCACCGGCGAGGTGCTGCACCTCTTCGAGCGCGACTGCTCGCTGCAGCGGCGCCACCAGAAGGTCGTCGAGATCGCGCCCGCCCCCAACCTCGACGCGTCGACGCGCGAGCAGATGTGTGCCGACGCCGTGGCCTTCGCCCGTTCGATCGGCTACGTCAACGCCGGCACGGTGGAGTTTCTGCTCGGCGAGGACGGCCGTTACGTCTTCATCGAGATGAACCCCCGCATCCAGGTCGAGCACACGGTGACCGAGGAGGTCACCGACATCGACCTCGTCGTGAGCCAGCTGCAGATCGCGTCGGGCGAGACCTTCGAGTCGATGTCGCTGCGCCAGAGCGACATTCGCACCAAGGGCTTCGCGATGCAGTGCCGCATCACCACCGAAGACCCGGCCAACGGCTTCCGGCCCG
Source organism: Humibacillus sp. DSM 29435 (assembly GCF_001758225.1). Classification (GTDB taxonomy): domain Bacteria; phylum Actinomycetota; class Actinomycetes; order Actinomycetales; family Dermatophilaceae; genus DSM-29435. The sequence goes on from NZ_MAST01000003.1 coordinate 25,050, forward strand.
ATGCCGGCACGATCACCGTCTACCGATCGGCCGGTGGCGGCGGGGTGCGCCTCGACGGCGGCACGGTCTTCGTCGGCGCCGAGGTCAGCGCCCACTTCGACTCGATGCTCGTCAAGCTCACCTGCCGCGGACGCACGTTCCCGATCGCGGTGCGCCGAGCGCGACGAGCTTTGGCCGAGTTCAGGATTCGCGGAGTGTCGACGAACATCGCCTTCCTCGACGCCGTGCTCTCCGATCCCGTCTTCCAGAGCGGTCTCGCCACCACGTCGTTCATCGACGAACGCCCCGAGCTGCTGGCCCCGCGCGTCAGTGCCGACCGGGCCACCCGGTTGCTCAGCTACCTTGCCGACGTCACCGTGAACCAGCCGAACGGGCCGGTCACGACGCAGGTACGGCCACGGAGCAAGCTTCCCCCGCTGCCGGATGCCGCTGTGCCGCCGGGCGCACGCGATCGCCTGGTCGCCGAGGGGCCGGCGGTGTTCGCCCGGTCGCTGCGCGCCGCGAACGAGGTGGCCGTGACCGACACGACCTTCCGCGACGCCCACCAGTCGCTGCTGGCCACCCGGATGCGCACCCGTGACCTGCTCCACGTGGCGAAGCACGTGTCGCATCTGACCCCGCAGCTGCTGTCGATGGAGGCCTGGGGCGGCGCCACCTACGACGTGGCCCTGCGGTTCCTGGCCGAAGACCCGTGGGAGCGGCTCGCCGCCTTGCGCGAGGCGATGCCGAACATCCCTCTGCAGATGTTGCTCCGCGGCCGCAACACGGTCGGCTACACGCCGTACCCGACCGCGGTGACCGACGCCTTCGTGGCCGAGGCCGCCCGCACCGGCCTCGACATCTTCCGCATCTTCGACTCGCTCAACGACGTGTCCCAGATGCGCCCGGCCGTCGAGGCCGTGCTCGAGACGAACACTGCCGTCGCTGAGGTCGCGCTCTGCTACACCGGCAACCTGATGAGCCCGGGCGAGAAGCTCTACACCCTCGACTACTACCTGCGCCTCGCCGAGCAGATCGTCGACACCGGCGCCCACGTGCTCGCGATCAAAGACATGGCCGGCCTGCTGCGGGCCCCGGCCGCCGCCCGCCTGGTGACGGCCCTGCGCGAACGGTTCGACCTGCCCGTGCACCTGCACACCCACGACACCGCCGGCGGGCAGGTCGCCACCCTGCTCGCGGCCATCGACGCCGGGGTGGATGCTGTCGACGCCGCCACCGCCACGATGGCCGGCACCACGAGCCAGCCCTCGTTGTCGGCTCTCGTCGCGGCCACCGACGACACCGACCGGCCGACCGGCCTGGTCATCGAGAACGTCTTCGCCCTGGAGCCCTACTGGGAAGCCGTTCGTCAGGTCTACCGGCCGTTCGAGTCAGGTCTGAGCTCTCCCACCGGCCGGGTCTACTTCCACGAGATCCCCGGTGGCCAGCTGAGCAACCTTCGTCAACAGGCCATCGCGCTCGGGCTCGGCGACCGCTTCGAGGCCATCGAGAACATGTACGCAGCCGCGAACGGCATCCTCGGCAACCTCGTGAAGGTGACGCCCAGCAGCAAGGTGGTGGGCGACCTCGCGTTGGCGCTCGTGGGGGCGGGCGCCGACCCGGCCGACTTCGAGCGTGACCCGCAGAACTACGACATCCCCGACTCGGTGATCGGCTTTCTCAACGGCGAGCTCGGCGACCCACCCGGCGGGTGGCCCGAGCCGTTCCGCAGCAAGGCGCTGCAGGGCCGCCAGGCCAAGCCGCGGCTCACCGAGCTCACTCCCGAGCAGCAGACGGCGCTGGGCGACGAGCCGCGGCGCACCCTGAACCAGCTGCTCTTCCCCGGCCCGACGAAAGAGTTCGAGAGCTCACGCGAGGCCTACGGCGACCTGTCGGTGCTCGGTACGAGCTTGTTCCTGCACGGCCTCGAGACCGAGCAGGAGTACGAGGTCGAGATCGAGCAGGGCAAGCGGCTGCTGATCGGTGTGCAGTCGATCGGCGAGGCCGACCCCAAGGGCATGCGCACGGTGATGTGCACCCTCAACGGCCAGTTCCGCCCGATCCAGGTTCGCGACCGTGGCGTCGAAGCCGACGTGAAGTCGGCCGAGAAGGCCGACCCCACGGCATCCGGTCAGGTGGCGGCGCCGTTCGCCGGAGTGGTCACCCTGGCCGTGGCCGAAGGGGACGCGGTTGCGGCCGGGGCTGTGGTCGCGACGATCGAGGCGATGAAGATGGAGGCCAACATCACCTCACCCACGGGTGGCACCGTCTCTCGCGTGGCCATCGGCAGCCATCAGCAGGTCGAGGGCGGCGACCTCTTGGTCGTCATCACCTGAGCTGACCCGCCCCCTGCTTCCCCCGCCGTCTCCCCCCTACTTCCCCGCGAACGACTCGTTCGAGGTCGAACGCGTCGGTACACCGCGGCGTTCGACCTCGAACGAGTCGTTCGCGGTAGACGGGCGGGCTACCAGGAGCCGGAGGAGGATCCGCCACCGCCGCCACCGCTGAAGCCGCCGCCACCGGAGAAGCCCGAGCCGCCAGAGCTGCCGGGAGTGGAGGTGAAGGTGCCGGTCGAGGTGGTCGAGAAGCTCTCGACGCCGTTGGCGATACCGCCGAAGTCGGGGAAGGCACTACCGCTCCAGAGGTACCAGGTCGGCATGACGAGAGACTGGTTCGCGGCCTCGGCGGCCTTGGCGACGTCGGCGAAGGTCGTGGCCCAACGGTCGGCCACCCCGAACACCACGGCGTAGGGCAGGTAGCGGCTGAAGATGTTGCTCGCCTCGTCGAAGGCGATCTGGGACGCCTCGGCCGTGACGAGATACTCCTTGAAGCCGAGCGACTGGGCGTAGACCGCCGAGCCCTCCGCCGTCTTGGCCGCCATCTTGCCGCCGAGCACGTACACGATGCCGCCCGCGACGATCAGGCCGACACCGAGGGCCGCTCCCCCGGTGAACGAGCCACCGAGCAGCGACGAGAGCGCGCCGCGACCCCAGAACAGCAGCGCGCCACCGGCGACGGCGAGCAGAACGGCGAAGCTCTGCCAGGTGGCCCGTTGTGCCTGCGGAGACGCCCGGAACCAGCCGCGCTGCACCACCTCGCGGTACATCTCACCCTGAACCGACTTCAGGGTCGTGGCGAAGGTGTTCTTCAGGTCGGAGAGGGCCACCACGTCGCCCCGGCTGGAGAAGATGCCGTCGAGCAGCATCCGCTCGTAGGTCAGCAGCCGCTCGTTCGCCGGCGGGTCGAGCCGGGTGAGCGTCCAGTCGGTTCGACTGAACATGCCCTCCTTGCCGGTCTCCTCGATCTGCAGAAAGCCGCGCACGGCGAGGTCGATGACGGTGGCCGAGACGTCGATCGGGTTGGCGGTCTCGTCGAGCACGGTGCCGACCATGCCCGGTTGCACGCCCTGCGGCGGGGTGAACTGCACCGCCACCGTGGTGCGCCCTCCCCGCGTCGTCGCCGCCGCACCGGCGGTACCCACCGACGGTGAGAGGCCGGGCGTGAGGTCGGCGTACTTCTCGTCACGGCCCCGGGTGTAGACGAGCGTGCCCATGACCGCCGCCGCCAGCACCGGGGCGCCGATGCCACCGGCCCACGCGGCCGCGTTCACGGCCGGGGCGGCGCCGGAGCCCACCGAGCTGCTGCTGTCTCCGTCGCGCACATCGGCCTTGAGGTCGCTGTCGAAGGCCGAGGCCGGGTAGGAGGCGATGACCGTCATGGCATCACCGGAGCCCAGCGTGCCGGCCGTGAACGTGGCCGGGTCGCCCTTCGCGCCCTGACAGGGCGTGGTCGAGTTCGCCTCCCCCACGAAGCAGAGCACCTTGGTCGAGGCGGCCGGGCCCGCGACGCTGACCGAGACCTTGTCGCGCTCGGTGAACTCGTTCGTGCCGAACACGTTGTAGTTGAGCTCGACGGTCGACGCGTCGCCGGCCGTCGCGGCGGGCTTGCCGTCGGCCCCGATCGGGTTGAGCACGTCGTGGAGGGTGTAGTCGATCTCGTAGACCTGCGTGCCGCTCGTCGTCTCGCTCGGGCTACCGATGCGGATCTTGTTCGACGCACCGTCCTCGCTGACCGTGAACTGGTCGGGGGCGCCCGTCGGGCTCGACACCGCCATATCGGTCATGTCGTAGTAGCGGTACTTCCCGGGTTCGTCGTTGAAACCCATCCGGACGACGATGTTGCGGAAGATCCCGTGCTTCTGCTCTCCGCTCGGGAACTGCCAGGTGACCGTCTCCTTGACCTTCATGCTTCCGTCGGCCTGAAGCTCGTACGCGGCCTTGAAGTCGGTCATCCGCTCGCCACCGGCCGCGCTCGCCGAGGTGGCCGGCAACAGCACGAGGAAGGCGGTCACGACCATCAGGCCCAGGGCGGTCAGGAACCGCCGCAGTACCCCGGCTCTGCGGGCAGGTTCACGAGTGCTCATCATCAGGTCCCTTCACGCGCGGCGAGCCCGGTCGGCGCTCGCTGCTCCCCAGCACCGACGACAGGGCCGGGTCATCGGTTCCGGTGGGCAGAGCTCATGGCGCGATCTGCCTCGCGCTGGTCCTGACGCTCGCGGAGGGCGTGCCGCTTGTCGTAGTTCTTCTTGCCGGTGGCCAGGGCGATCTCGACCTTGGCCCGGCCGTCCTTGAAGTAGAGGGCCAGCGGCACGATGGTGCGTCCGCTCTCGCGGGTCTTGTTCGCGATCTTCGTCAGCTCGGCCCGGTGCAGCAGCAGCTTGCGTCGACGCCGCGGAGCATGGTTGTTCCACGTGCCGTTGAGGTACTCGGGGATGTGCACGTGCTCGAGGTAGAGCTCGTCGCCCGAGAACTGCGCGAACCCGTCGACGAGCGAGCACCGCCCCATCCGCAACGCCTTGACCTCGGTGCCGCTGAGCACGATGCCGGCTTCGAAGGTGTCCTCGATGAGGTAGTCGTGGCGCGCCTTGCGGTTGCTCGCGACGAGCGAGCGCCCCTTCTCCTTCGGCACCAGGCTTCCCTCTCGACTCGCAGCTGACCACGCCCCACCCGGGACGGGAGGTCAACGCTACCCGACGCGCCGCCTGGCTCCGACCGGGTTTGTCACCTGGCCATCGGGGCTGACGTTCGCCCTGGAGCAGCCCTCAGAGCCACTTCCTCGGGTTGACCGGGGTGCCGTCCTCGTAGGTGCCGAAGTGCAGGTGGCAACCGGTGGAGTAGCCGGTGGTGCCGGAGTAGGCGATCAGCTGGCCACGCTTCACCGAACCGCCGAAGTCGACGATCTTGGACAGGTGGTTGTAGCTGGTCACCAGGTCGACCCCGCGACGGATGCCGTGGTCGATGAGCACCTGGTTGCCCCAGCCGCTCTCCTTCCAGCCCGCCCGGATGATCGTGCCGTCGGCGGCGGCGTAGACGGGGGTACCGCAGGCCACCCCCCAGTCGAGCCCGTCGTGCAGCATCCACTTCTTCAGCACCGGGTGCCAGCGCATCCCGAACCCGGAGGTCGTCGGGCCGTTGGCGGGGTAGCTGAGAAAGTTCGAGGGCGTCGACGGGGCCGACACCGGGGGGAGGTTCTCGGACGGCGTACGGGTGACGCGCGGGGGCGGCTTGGGGGTGTACGTGCGCCCCTTCTTCGCCGCGGCGGCGGCCTTGGCCCGCTCCGCCCTGATCTGCGCGGCACGCTGGGCCGCGGCCTTGGCCCGTTCGGCTCGAATCTTCGCCGCTCGCTCGGCCTTCAGCTTGGCGATCCGCTTGGCCTCGGCGATCCGGGCCAGCCTCGCCCGTTCGACGAGCACCGCCTTGAGCCGCGCCGACTCGGCCTGCGCAGTGGCGAGGTCTTGCTTCTCTCCGGCCTGTTCAGTCTTGAGGTCGGCCGCATAACCCACCTGCTGGGTCTTCAGCGTGTCGAGTGAGGCCTTGGCCGAGCTGGCGTTGTCGGCAGCCACGACGGCGTTGTTCTTGGCCACGACGGCCTGCTCGCGGGCCTGGGCAGCAGCGGCAGCAGCAGCCTCGGCGCCCTTGAGAGCCGCCTCGGCCTGTCGCTTCAGGGTGGCGATCTCACCGCGCACGGCGGTCAGGTAGGAGCTGGTCGACGTGTTGTCGGCCGTCATGGTGGCCAGTGAGTCGATGGTGTCGGCCGCCACGTTGCTGGCCGTGTCGGCCATGATCACCCGGTCAGCGAAGTCCTGCGGGCTGGTGGCGCCGAAGACCAGACCGAGCTGGGAGTCGTCGCCTGCGCCCTGGAAGACGTCGGCAGCATAAGCGTCGAGGGCGTCCTGAGAGCTGACCAGCTCGGAGCCGCTCTTGGCCAACAGCTCGGTGGCCCGCTGCTGCTTGGCCTGGGCCACCGCGAGCTTCTGAGCCACGGCCTCGTTGTGGGCCCGCGCCTTGGCCTCGGCGGCGACCGCTCGAGCCTCGGTGGCCTCGGCCTGAGCCTGGGCGGTCAGAGCCTGGCTCTGCACCTGCTGGGCGGCGGTGAGCTTGGCCTGGGCGATCGGAAGCGACGCGTTGGTGCGCTCGAGGTTGATGTAGGCCTTGGCGAGGTTGGCGTTGGTGCCCTCGAGCTGTTGACCGAGGGCAGCGATGCGCGCATCGGCCTTCTTCTTCTGGTCGCTCACGTCGTCGGCGCGCGCCACGAAGGCGTTGCCGAGCGAGATCGTGCACGCCAGCGCCACGCTCGCGGCCATGATCTTGGTCGCGGGCGTGACGGTGTCAGATCGCCTCTTGAGCCACATAGGTCTCATTGCTACCACAGGTAGGGGCACTTGTGGCGGCTGAGCACCTGTGGGATCACAGTGACGGCTGGCCGTCGGGAGGATGGAAGGAGGGCCGGCGGGTGCTGCTCGTTAGCGGGTCAGACGCGCAGATACCGCCGCAGGGTCACCCACGAGGTGAGGATGGCGAGCACCACGACCCCGCCGATGACGAACGGCGCGACGTAGAAGACGTCGACCACCCCGATGAAGGCGGTGTCGGTGAGGGTCTCGCTGAGAAAGCCGACCACGCCGTACTTCACCGTGGCCCAGAGCATCACCATGGCCAGCACCGCGCCCGTGGCCGCCGCGATGACCGTCTCCATCACGAACGGGACGCGGATCGTGAAGTTGGAGGCACCGACCAGGCGCATGATCCCCGTCTCGCGTCGTCGGCTGAACGCGGTCTGCCGGATCGTGGTCGAGATGAGCATGACCGCGGCCAGCACCATCAGCGAGCTCAGCGCGATGGCGGCCCAGCTCACGGTGTTCATGAAGGTGAAGAACTTCTCGAGCAGCTTCTTCTGGTCCTGCACGTCGGCGACGCCCGGCATCCCCTTGATCGAGCTGGCAACGACGTCGAACTTGCTGGCGTCGTTGAGGTTGACGCGGTACGAGTCGGCGAAGTACGACTCCCCCGCCCGGGCCAGCGGCGAGTTCTTGTAGGTGTCCTTGAACCGGGTGAAGGCCTCGTCGCGCGACTCGTAGAAGACCTCCTTGACGGTCGGCTTCAGCTGCTCGAGCTCGGACTTGATGGCCGCTCGCTGGGCGTCGGTGGTCGCGTCGCCGGCGCAGTTGGTGTACCGCGTCTTCTCGGCGCAGAGCAGCACGGTGACCTGCACCTTGTCGTACCAGTAGTCCTTCATAGTGTCGACCTGGCGCTGGCCCAGCAGGCCGAGGCCGAGCAGGAACATCGAGATCATGGTGACGATGACGACCGAGACGGCCATCGAGAGGTTGCGTCGCAGACCGTTGCCGATCTCGCCGAGCAGGAACTGGATTCGCATGAAGGCTGCCGATCAGCTGCTGGTGTGGGCGGCGCCGGAGCGACCGCGTCGGGAGGTCGAGCCGGCCTTGTCGCGGCGGCGACGCAGCAGCCCGGTTCGTTCGTGGGTCGCTGAGCTCTCGCCTCCGACCGGCACGAGCTCAGCGGATGCCGCTGGGCCAGCAGCAGCGGCGGCAGCGTTGGTTTCGGGACCGGGCGGAACGGCATCCGGCACCGTCATCCCGTCGTCGTAACCGTCGGCCACCTCGGGTTCGTCGGTGCGCGCCGGCACACCCTCTCGGACGTCGATCCGCACCCGCGGGATGCTGCCCGTGGTGTACTCCCCCGCCTGCTGGTCGCGCACGAGGTCGCCGTCGACGAGCTCGACCACGCGCTTGCGCATGGCGTTGACGGTCGCGGTGTCGTGGGTGGCCATGACCACCGTCGTGCCGGTGCGGTGGATGCGGTCGAGCAGCTGCACGATCTCGAGGCTGGTGGCCGGGTCGAGGTTTCCGGTGGGCTCGTCGGCGAGCAGGATCGAGGGCCGGTTGACGAAGGCCCGCGCGATGGCGACGCGCTGCTGCTCGCCGCCGGAGAGCTGGTGCGGCAGGCGCTTCTCCTTGCCGGCCAGGCCCACGAGCTCGAGCGTCTCGGGCACCGTCTGGCGGATGCGCGACCGCGAGCTCCCGAGCACCTGCAGGGCGTAGGCGACGTTCTGGAAGACCGTCTTGTTCGGCAGCAGCCGAAAGTCCTGGAAGACGCAGCCGATCTCGCGTCGCAGCGCCGGCACCTTGCGGTCGGGCAGACGGCCGAGGTCGCGCCCGGCGATGAGGATGCGCCCCTCCGTGGTGTCCTGCTCCTTGAGCACCAGCTGGAGCATGGTCGACTTTCCCGAACCCGACTTGCCGACGACGAACACGAACTCGCCGCGGGGAATCTCGAGGGAGACGTCGCGCAGGGCAGGGCGCTTCGTCTTGGGATACGTCTTCGTGACGTTCTCGAAGAGGATCATGACGACGGGCCTCGCTCGCACTGCGCGGTGGGCGGGCGGGCGCCGGTCGGCGTTCACCCGAGCACTTCGAGATCCGGCTGACTGCCGGTTGGTGCCGCCTACGAGGTTACGGCCGAGACGGGAGAAACCGGTGTTACCCGTGTGCCGGGCGTGGCGTGAGCCTCAGGCGTTGGCCTTGTGCTGACCGATCTGCCACCGGATGCCGGCCTCGATGAAGCCGTCGATGTCACCGTCGAACACGGCGCTCGGGTTGCCGGTCTCGTAGTCGGTGCGGAGGTCTTTGACCATCTGGTAGGGGTTCAGCACGTACGAGCGCATCTGGTCGCCCCAGCTGGCCTTCACGTCGCCGGCCATCTCCTTCTTCACCGCGGCCTCCTCGGCCTTGCGCTGCAGCAGCAGCCGCGACTGGAGCACGCGCAGTGCAGCGGCCCGGTTCTGGATCTGGCTCTTCTCGTTCTGCATCGACACGATGATGCCGGTGGGGATGTGCGTCATCCGCACGGCCGAGTCGGTCGTGTTGACGCTCTGCCCACCGGGGCCGGAGGAGCGGAAGACGTCGACCTTCAGCTCGTTCTCGGGGATCTCGATCGAGTCGTCGCTCTCGATGAGCGGGATGACCTCGACGGCCGCGAAGCTGGTCTGGCGCCGGCCCTGGTTGTCGAACGGGCTGATCCGCACGAGGCGGTGGGTGCCCGCCTCGACCCCGAGGTGCCCGAAGGCGTAGGGCACGTTGACCTCGAAGGTGGCCGACTTCAGGCCCGCCTCCTCGGCGTAGGAGGTGTCCATCACCTTGGTCGGGTAGCCGTGCCGCTCGGCCCAGCGCAGGTACATGCGCATCAGCATCTCGGCGAAGTCGGCGGCGTCGACGCCACCGGCGCCGGAGCGGATCGTCACGACGGCCTCCCGCTCGTCGTACTCCCCCGCAAGCAGCGTGCGCACCTCGAGCTCGCCGACGGCCTTCTTGAGCTTGACGAGGTCGCGCTCGGCCTCGTCCATGGTGGCCTGGTCGGCCTCCTCGGTCGCCATCTCGACGAGCGTCTCGAGGTCTTCGATGCGGGCGTCCATCTCGAGCACCCGGTCACGCTCGGAGTTGGCGCGGCTGAGCGCACTCGTCACGACCTGGGCCTTGTCGGGGTCGTCCCACAGGTTGGGAACGCTGGCCTGCTTCTCGAGGTCGGCGATCCGGGTCGCGAGCGTGTCGAGGTCAGTCACCTCGCGCACCGAGTCCATGGTCGCGTGGAGCTCTTTCAGTTCTTGCGAGAAGTCGACAGCCACAGTCGCTCAGCCTACGGCAGTGCCGACGCGAGCCTGACCTGGACGTTGGGCGGCTCTGCTCAGCCGGTGGATGCCGGGCCGCCCGTACCGGTGTTGGCGCCGGACTCTCCGAGGGTGAGCACGACCCGGTCGGGGCAGGCGTCGCGCACGGTGATCGTCTGGCCGGCCACGTTCAGGGTGTCTCCGCGCTTCAGGTCGTGCGAGCTCGAGGCGCCGCCGGCCAGGAACATCACCTTCCAGGTGACCGGGCTCTGGCTCACCTGGAACTGCAGTCCGGCCCGGATCGTCGCCTGGGCGTCGACCGGGAACGTGCCTCCCTTGAGCACCGAGACGTCGCCCGGCTGCACGTCGCAAGCGGCTGCCGTCGTGTCGCTCTGGTTGCCGGTCTGGCTCCCGGTCGGGCTCGCGGTTGGTGTGGTCACAGGCTGCTCCTTCTGGCAGGCGCCGACGCCGACGAGGCAGGCGAGGCTGAGCGCGACGGTCGTGATTCCGCGCAGCACCGGCCGGGCGGGTCGAGCGGGTGATGCGAGCGCGGTGGCTCGCCGGTGGCAGCCCGTGGGCCGCGTGTCGAGGCAGGTCATCTCAGGCCTTCGGCTTCATGGCTTGGGGGTCGTTGAACAGCCGGTCGAAGTCGGCCTTGTCGACGGTGATCTTCTGGGCGTCGGGGCCCCACGGGTTGCCCATGGTCACGGTTCCGTCGGCGTTGACACTCTCGACGTAGTAGACGTGGCGCGTCACGTAGCCCGGAGGTGCGTCAGTGGGAGCGATGGCTGGGGTGCTGACGATGACTCCCGACTTGTCGTTGAAGGCCTCGACCGCGCCGTCGTAACCGCCGACCGACCTCGGTTCGCTGCCGGTGATGTACGAGGGCGCCTTGTCGTTGTAGTCCCACTCGATGGCGCCGTAGGTGCCCTGTTCGGTGACGTCGTAAGGCGGGCCGCTCTTGCCGTCGGGGGCGCCGCCCTGGTCCTCCCCGTAGACGACGGCGAACGCCTTCTCATAGTAGGCCGGCCAGGTCTGGCCGTCGGTGCCGTGGGCGCCGACCACGTTGCCGTCACCGTTGAGGGGCACGTCGGGGGTCACCGTGACGATCCTTGGGTTGCCGTCGTGGTCGAAGAGCCGCACGTTGACCGTGCCGTTGGGGTTGACCGAGATGTTGTTCTCGACGAAGTCGGGGTCGGCCTGGGCCGTGGCCGTCATGGAGGCGATCGCCCAGCAGTCGCCGAAGCTGCCCTGGTTCATGTCCTGGGCACTGAGCGTGTCGGCGCCGAGCCGGCCCGGCGGGAGGCCGTAGTGCATGCCGTCCTGCTGCTCACCCACCTGGCTCTGCTGACCGCTGAGGGCGGCGTCGGTGGTCGCGAAGCCGGGCTGGCTCCACGGCATCGCGGTCTGCAGCTTGGCGGCCGACTCGGGGGTGAGCTTGCTCAGCAGCCCGCTCGTGACGTCAGACCGGTCGAACGGGTCGAACCCGTTGTCGACCCACAGCACGTCGCTCTGGTCGCGCATGATGGTCGCCAGCTTCGCAAGGTCGTCTGCGCTCAGCTGCTGAACCAGCGCTTCGGCTTCGGCCGGGGTGAGGGCGGCGATGCGCTGCTTGGCGGTCAGCAGGTCGTCGCGGTTGCCGTCGAGGTCCCAGAACCCCGGCCCGTCGAGCACGTCGTCGACAGCGGCTCGGGCCCGGTCGACGTGGGTCTGGTCGAGCGGGCCGGGCGGCACGTAGGTGGCGGGGTAGCCGGGGACGGATGCCGGGACGCCACCGGCGCCGGAGGCGCTCGTACCCTCCTGTTCGCCTGCCTGTCGGTCGAGCAGGCGGCTCAGCCGCGAGATCGTGTCGTGCGTCGCGCGGATCTGTTGCTCGACCGCGGGCCATCGGCTGGTCAGGGCGTCGAGGTCCCCTCCGCCCCAGCTCGCGCGCAGGGAGATCACGGCCTGGCCGGCGTTGTCGCACACCTCGTTCGCCGTCGCGGCACAGTGCTCGAGCCGGCGCGCTGACCCTCGGAGCGCAACCGGGTCAGCCCCCTTGCGGTAGATCGCCATCCTGTCGCCCTCCCCTGTGGGCCCCGACGATACCGGGCCGGCTGCCGAACCTCCGTTGCGCCGCTCGCCTGGATCGCTCTCAGTCGGGTGGCGCGTCGTCGTCGCGGACGTCCTGGACGACCTCGTTGCGGCGCAGGAACCACGGCTTGTAGGGCGGGTCGAAGCGGGCGTAGCGACGCTCGCCGACCGGTTCGAGGCCGGCCTGCTCGATGGTGGCGAGCAGCTTGGCCTCGTGCTCGCGAAAGGCCTGCTCGCTCGAACGACCACTGAACGTGACGGCGACCGAGAGTCGCTGTGGCACCTCGCGCAGCTCGACCTCGGGGTTGGTCGGCTCGGGCGCCGTGTCGATCGTGAGGTCGTCGGGCAGCACGAAGGCCACGACGAACCGGTCGCCACTGCCACTCTGGGTGACCGGTGCCGTCATGGCGATCTTCTGCGAGCTGCCCTCCTGGGTGACCGGCGCCGTCATGGCGATGTTGGCCTTGGCCGTGTTCTGCCCGCCGATGTAGCTCGCCAGGCGACGGAAGGCGGCGCTGCCGGCATCCTCGAAGCTGGCCGTCACCGTGGTCTGCGCCACGACATGGCGCGGGTAGCGGCGCACCTCGACGTCACCCAGGGTGCGCTCGACGACGTACGGCTGCTGTTCGGTCATACCGTCACCGTATGCCGCATCGCTTCCGGCCGAGGGGCGGCTGGCTCGCGGTACGTTCGACGCGGGCTGAGATCGCGAGCCGACGCGGTCGGGCTGCGATGGAGGGGGTCTGGATGGGTGAGCACTGGCCCAGCACCGACGTGCGGTGGGAGGAGCCGGCCTACCTACCGGCCAACACGGCGCGCTGGCAGTGCGCCGTCGACGACGCGCTCGCGGAGGCTACCTTGAGCCTCGAGCCGACCGATCACCACGACTTCGTCGTGCTCGTCGGGGCCTGCCCGCGGTGCGGCCACCGGCTGCAGCAGACCCTGGAGTTCGAGGTGTTCCGCTCGATCGACGAGCCGGTCGAGACCGGGGTGGGGCGCTTCAACATCGACTGCAGCTGCCCGAACCCGCACGAGGGCCGGCTGCCGGGGCGGGTGGGCTGTGGCTGGGGCGGGCCGCTGCCCGTCACCCTCTGCCGGGGCGCCTGATGGCTGACGAGGTGGAGTTCTGGAAGCAGCAGGTGCTGGCCCGTAACCGCGACCAGCTGACGACCGTCTCGCGGGCGGCCACGGCGTGGTCGGCCCTGTTCACGGGCGTGCTCGGCGTCTTCAGCACCGTGGCCTTCGCGGGCGGGCTGACGGCCGTCGACCGGCTCGCTGACCCCTGGGCCGGGCTCGTCAAGGCAGCCACGCTCGTCGCTGTGGTGCTGGCGTTGCTGGCGACGGTCTTGGCCGGGCTCGCTTCGGGCGCCTCGGTGTCGGTGACCAACGACAGCACGTGGGACGGCCAGCGCGACTGGGTCAAGACCCAGGCCGCGACCGCCTACACCCGGTTGGGCGCGGCGAAGAAGCTCGGGACCGCGGCCGGTGTGGTGGTGCTGCTCGGCTCAGCGGGCGTGCTGCTCGCCGATGAGGCGGCGCCGACGGCTCCGACCGTCGTCGTGGTCGTCGACGGTCGGGCGCTCTGTGGGCCGCTGCTCGCCCGGGGCGACGGGCTGGCCGTCGGTGGCACCGAGCTGACCACGGTCACCTCGCTGACCGTGGTGGAGGCGTGCCCCTGAGGCCTTGGCCGGCTGCGCCAGCGACGTCAGCAGGTCTTGGTGCCGGTCTTCGAGGTGGTCCACGTGCAGGTGTGCACGTTCACGCCGCGGCTGTCGCGCAGGTAGGCGGTGTCGCCGGTGTTGTTCCAGACGTACCCGCTGGTGTTGTAGTAGCGGTGCGCCGACGTCGCGGTGCCCTTGCCCGAGTGAACGGTGACCGTGGCCCGCGCCTTCAGGGTGAAGGTCGGGAAGGTGTAGACGTGGTTGGAGCGGTCGCGCAGGGTGAAGCCCTTGAGGTTGCGGGCGGTGCCGGTGGTGTTCGTGATGCGCACGTACTCGGCGTTGAGGCTGGTGTTGCTGCCCTTGTCGGAGCCGGGCGAGTCGAAGTAGACGTAGCTGATCTTCACCGCCGGCGTGGTCGCGGCCTCGCTCGAGGCGGCGAAGGTGAGCGGCAGGGCGGTGAGCGAGGCGACCGTGAGGGTGGCGGCGGCCAGGCGAGCGGCGAGGGGCATGAGCCAGAACCTAGGTGCTCCCGAGCACGCGTGTGACCGTTTTCGACGGATCTGCCACCTAACGTGACGCAGGTCTCGCGAGACGGTCGTTCGCGGTGGTGGCTCGGGTTGGTGGCTCGGGTTGGTGGCTCGGGTTGGTGGCTCAGTCGAGGCTCCGGCTGGTGGGCTCAGCCGAGCGGCGCGCGGGCCCGTGCGGTGACCGTGATGGTGACGCCTCCTCCGAGGCTCTGCAGGAACCAGCCCGTCATGGGCAGGTCGGCGTGGCCGCTGACGGTCACCACCGCGGTCGCACCGTCGGGCGACCCGGTGTGCGGCACCACGGCCCAGTCGCTGACCCCGACGGGTCGTGGGGTGCGGGCGAGCAGGTCGGTTGCCGACTGCCGCACGCTGGCGTCGGTCAGGGCCACCCGGTCTCCCAGGCCCTGCTGATAGGCCGACTGCTCATCGAGCGCATCAGCGGCGTCGAGCGCGACGGCGTCGGCCGTGTCGAGCAGACGCATCCGGGCCAGCTGCGCCGCGGTGACGTCGATCGCGCCGAGCACGAGCGCGGTGACGAGCAGGAAGAGCCCGAGGATCAGGACACTGATCTGTCCCTCGTCGCGCCGGCCGAACGGCATCCTCGGAGGTCGCAACCCTGCCCCCGACCGGCTATGCCGGCTCATCGGGCGACGAACCGGTCGACGGTGGCCACGTGCGACGACGAGATGGTCACCGAGCTGGGTAGTCGTTCGGCCAGGAAGTCTGGGATGAGTGGCAGCTCGACCTCGATGGTCGCGGTGCTCGTGACGGTCCCCTCGGGGCGCAGGCAGGGCGACCCGTCGCAGGAGAGGGCGAGTGAGGTTCCCGCGGAGAAGGCGAAGTCGGTGAACGCCAGCCCGGCGGCTGCCTGTGCGCGGGCTCGTGCCGCACCGTCACTCTCGGCCGTGACGAACGCGCGCCCCGACTCGCGCCCGGCCAGCGACGCCGAGAAGGCAGCGGCCTGCAGCCGGGCCGCGGTGAGCACGAGGTAGACCAACGGGAGCAGGAGCAGGAGCCCGAGAAAGACGAACTCGATGATGGCCCGCCCTTCGTCAGCCCGGCCGAGCCGGCGACGGAGCCGGGCGGCCGCTCTCGCGGGCCACCTCATGGCCCGGTCCCGATGACCTGCTGCTCGCTGAACGCCCGCCCACTGACGCTCATGGCGCCCGACGGGCCGATCACCCCGAGAATCGGGAAGGGCGCTGAGACGGTCACCTCCACGACGCGCACACCCCCACTCGTGACCCGCTGCGCGGCGCTGACGTCGGCCGCGTAGGAGGGGTTGAGCGCAGTGGTGATCAGCTCGACGGTGCGGCTCGACGCATCGCCCGGGCCGGCATCCGCGCGAGCGCCATACCGAGCGCCTTCGGACGCGGACGCGATGAGCGTGTTGCGCACATAGAGCGTCAGCCCGAGCTGGAAGACCGCGAGCGCGACGAACATCAGCAGCGCCGCGACCATGACGAACTCCGCGATGGCCGACCCGTGGTCGGCCTCGCTTCGTCAGGGCAGGCAGGCGCGCATCATCGCTGTTGGTCGTCGCTGTCGGTCGTCGTTGTCGGTCGTGGTTCGGGTCTGCCGGCTACTTGCCAGGGCCTGAGACGCCCTTGATGGCGGTCTCGAAAAGGGCGCTGAGCTGGGGGCCGGCGATAGCCCAGATGGCCGTGACGAGGCCGGCCGTCATCAGGGTGATCAGCACCCAGCCGGGCACGTCGCCCCGATCACGGCGACCGCCGAGTCGTGCGACAACGGCCGCGGCCAGTCGCTCCTGCTGACGTCGGGTGGCGCTGACGATGGCGCTCATGAGATCTCCTTGGCTGGTGGTGCGGTGAGTTGATCTGGTGCTGTTGTGGTTCGGTCAGAGCTGAAAGCTGAGAAAGCTGATTCCCGGGTAGATGGCGAAGAGGATCGTTACGGGCAGGATCAGGAACACCACGGGCATCATCATGAAGATCTCCTTCTTGCCGCCCTGCTCCATCAAGGAGCGGCGGCCCTCCTCACGGACGTCCTGCGCCTGGGCTCGGAGCACCTCGGCCAGGGGTGTGCCCCGCTCGACGGCGATCACGATTCCGTCGACGAAGCGGCTGAGGCTCATCAGCCCGGTGCGATCGGCCAGGCCCTGAAGCGCGGTCGGCAGGTTGGCGCCGGCCCGGGCGTCGGCGAGGCAGCGCCGCAGCTCGTCGGACAGCTCACCGTGTGAGAGCCGGCAAACCCGTTCGAGTGCTCCGGTCGCACCTTCACCGGCGCTGACCGCCAGCGCGAGCAGCTCTGCCGTCGTGGGAAACTCCACGAGCATCCGCTGCTCGCGTCGAGACGCCGTGCTCGAGAGGGCAGTGTCGCGCAGGATCACACCCAGGGCCGCTCCGAGCACGGTGAACATCACGAGCAGTGGAACCGACAGCTCACGACGCGATGCCGCCAGCAGAGCGGTGCCGACCAGGCCGGCGACGGCTCCGCCGGCACCCCAGAGCACCTGCTCGGCACGAAACCGTTCGACATCGGCCGGTTGCCCGGCGCGCAGCTGACGACGGGCCACGGACGGCGCCCCACCCAGGACCCGCTCGATCATGGCGCCCAGCTTGGCCACGTGAGGGGCGAACAGCTCACCGAAGCCGAAGGGCCCACGAGCCGGCGCCGGCGCCATGAGCAGGGTCGACGGGCGCGGGGTGTCGCGCAGGTACGGCTCGAGCCGGTCGTCGAGGGTGGGCTGCCGGTAGACCGGCAGACCGGCCACGACGAGCGCGACCCCGGCCAGTATGAGCAACCCGATCAGGGCGCCGGGCCACGACCAGCCGTCGCCGAAGACGGCGAGAGGAGCGGGGAGGGCGCTCTTCATCGCAGCACTCGTTCCTCGTCGGGCAGCCGGCCGATCCACACCATGATGCGGTAGGCGAGCAGCGTGAGCCCGCCGCCGATGGCGAGGATGAGCCACCCGGTGGGCGATGAGTAGGCCGAGAGGGACCCACCCTTGAACGCGAGCATGCCCAGCACGATCCAGGGCGCCGCGACGGCGAGCCGGGCTGCGTTCACCGTCCACCCCTGCCGGGTCTCCAGCTCTGAACGCGTGCGTGAGTCCTCCCGCAGAAAGGTGGACAGGGTGCGCAGCAGCTTGCCGAGGTCGCTTCCACCGACTTCGCGCGCAATACGAAGCGACTCGACCAAGCGATCGGCGACCGGGTCGCTGAGGCGGTGCTTGAGACGGTCGAGGCAGTCGTGAAAGCGTCCGGTGGCCCGGTAGTCCTCGGCGAACGCGGCAAAGGCCGGCCGTAGCTCCTCGGGACCGTGCACGGCCAGCTGCGCGAGCGCCTCGGGCAGGGCCAGACCCGCCCGTACGCCCGAGGTGATGTTGTCGACGGCGTCCGGCCACAGGTCGCGCATCTTGTTGCGGCGCTCGCGGGCTCGCATGCGCACCAACGAGATCGGTACCGCCCCGGCGAAGAGAGCGAAGC
Organism: Humibacillus sp. DSM 29435; assembly: GCF_001758225.1. Classification (GTDB taxonomy): domain Bacteria; phylum Actinomycetota; class Actinomycetes; order Actinomycetales; family Dermatophilaceae; genus DSM-29435. Next base: position 42,702 of record NZ_MAST01000003.1, read on the forward strand.
ACAGGGCGATGGGCACCACGCGTGTGACAACGGCGCCGAAGACAAAGACGAGCACGAACAGCACGACCGAACCGACCACGATGTTCGTCGGGGTGACGGAGGGGTAACCGGCCTGGTTGAGATGGTCCTGCAACCGCGCCATGAAGCCGTGGCGGGCCCTCGGCGACTTCGACCGGCCGTCCTGCGGCCAGAACGACCAGTAGATGCAGAAGACGCCTGCCCCCAGCACAAGGCCGATGACGACGGGCGACATCACGGGTCGCCTTGGGCCAGCAGGGCCGCGAGCTCAAAACCGGCCCGCTCGAACGACTCTCGGTGGGGAGGGAAGCCATCGGCGCGGCGAAGCCGCCCGCCCCGCGTGACGAAGAGGTCGGCGACCTCGATGATGTCGCCCTCGGCCCGACCTGGCACGGCCACGATCTCGCGCACGCGGCGTACTCCGTCACGCTCGAGGGCGACCTGCACGACGATGTCGATGGCCGCCGCCACGGTGGGCACCACGAAACGGCTCGATACGTTCTCGCCGGCGAGGAGGGGGAGCGTACACATTTTTGTAACGGCCTCGCGAGCACTGTTGGCGTGCACCGAGCACATACCGGGGATGCCGCTGTTGAGCGCGATGAGCAGGTCAAGGCTCTCTTCCTGACGCACCTCTCCGACGATGATGCGTGAGGGCCGCATACGGAGCGCCTCCTTCACCAGGCGGCGCAACGGCACCTCGCCCGTGCCTTCGAGGCTGGGTTGCCGGCACTGCATCGAAGCCACATCGCGCAGGGGGATCTTGAGCTCGAAGACCTCTTCGCAGGTGATCACCCGTTCGCGCGGCGGGATCGCGGCCGCGAGGCAGTTGAGCAGCGTGGTCTTGCCAGCCTGGGTGCCTCCTGCGACGAGCACGTTGAGACCGCTGGCCACCGCGGCCCCGAGGAAGGTCGCCGCCTGCTTCGTGACGGTGCCGAGCTTGACCAGGTCGTCGAGGTGGTCGGCCTTGACCACGAACTTCCTGACGTTCACCTGCCAATGAGCGCGCGCGATGTCGGGAATGACGACGTGAAGGCGCGAGCCGTCCGAGAGGGTGGCGTCGACGAAGGGCGAGCTGAGGTCGACCCGTCGACCTGACGCCTTGAGCATCCGCTCGACGAGGTCACGAACCTCATCGGCCGTCAGGATCGTGGTGGTCAGCTCCGCCACCCCTCCGCGGGCCACGAAGATCTGCGATGGGGAGTTGATCCAGATCTCCTCCACGGTGGGGTCGTCGAAGTACTGCTGCAACGCTCCGTAGCCGGCCACCACCGCAAGAATCGCGTGGACGGCCGATCGCTGGTCGCCGAGTGGGGGCAGCCCACCGTGCAGTGAGCGGTCGTCATAGTCGGCAACCGCGTCCTGCACGAGCCGACGCACACCCACGATGTCGTGAGCGGGGTCGATCCCCGAGCGGCGAATCAGCTCGCGGACCTCACCCTCGACGTGCCGTTGGGCCTCGTGCGTCGACATCCCTGACCCCCTGACTGGTCACATTCGGGGCAGGTCCTGCCCCGCGTGGTTGCTTCCTGCCGCCGAAGCGTAATTCACCAGGCGTCGCGCGCAGCGACCAAAAGCTCAAACCTGTGGACAACCTTGTCAAGTCGCCGCGCCGGGGCCAGACGATACCGGATCGGGCGCCGACGCTGATCTGGTCGTCCACAGCTGTGGACCAGCCCCGACGTGAGGTGGCCCGCTGCGCTTGGCTGACAGCGCCCACGAAGGAGACCCCCCATGCGACTGCGCTTGCGCCTCATCGATCCCCGCTCGAACCCCAGCGGCCACCTCGACGTGCTGGTCGAGTGCGCGCCGGCCACCCCGTTCGGCGTCCTGCGCGGCCGCCTTGCCGAGCTGGTGGTCGACGCGTCCGACGGTTTCGAGGTGGACGGCATTCTGGTGAGCGACGACGCCGAGTGGGGGGCCCCACCCTTGCTTCAGGGCGCGGCGCTCACGGCCCGTGCCAGCGGGTTCACCTCCGGCCGCACCCCTGGCCGCACACCCAGCCGCCCGGTCGGGCTGCTCGAGCTGCACGTGGTCGGTGGGCCGGGAGCCGGTCGTCGCGTCCCGCTCAGCCGAGGCGAGCACGTACTCGGGCGGGCGCCCCACTGCGCTGTCCGGCTCGATGACGCAGGGGTGTCACGGGCACACGCCACACTGACCGTCGGCGACGACGGGGTGACGCTGCGTGACGTCGAGCCGACCAACCCCACGATGGTGAACGACCGGCCAACACCGCCCGCCGGAGTGCCCCTCGCGGTGGGCGCCAGGGCCCGGCTCGCCTCCACCACGCTGGTGCTCCGACGACCCACGTCGACGCCGGCCCCGATCACCCTCGACGCCGGCCTCCTGCGCCTGCACCGACGGCCGCGGTTCGTCTCGACGGCATCCCCCGTCGTGGTCGCGTTCCCGGCACGTCCGAAGCGCTCCGAGCGAAGCCGGATGCCGCTGCTCGCGTCACTCACGCCGCTCGTCGTCTCCGGGGCGCTGGCTCTTGCGCTGCACTCACCCATCATGCTGCTCTTCGCCCTGATGTCACCGGTGATGCTGCTGGGGCAGTGGTGGAGCGACCGTCGGCACGGGCGCACCTCCTTACGGCGGCAGCTCGCCGACCATGCCGTGGCCGTGGCGGCTGCCGAGCACCAGCTGCACAGCGTCGTGCAGCGAGAGGAGCACGAGCGGCGGGCCGAACACCCTGACCTCGCTGAGGTGGCGTTGGTCGCAGAGCTGCGTGACGCACGGCTGTGGCAACGCACCCCCGGTGACCCGGACGACCTCGTCGTACGGCTCGGAAGCGCCGACCTCGAGGCGCGCGCCACCGTGACGGGAGAACCCACGAGCCCGACACCGACCTGCCACGACGTGCCGGTCACGTGCGACCTGGCCGACGCGGGCGTGGTGGGCGTCGCGGGCCCACGGGAACGGGTGCTCGCCGTCGCCGGGTCGATGCTCGCCCAGCTGTGCGTGTGGCACTCACCGCAGCGCGTCGACCTCGTTCTGCTCACCACCTCTGCCAGCCCCGAAGCCGACTGGGCGTGGCTCACCCGCACCCCCCACCTCGACGGGGCCGACCGGTCGGTGGCCAGAGTCGGCACGCTCGGAGACGGGCTCTCGATCGCAGCGCGCGTCAGCGAGCTCACCGAGCAGGTGGCCATGAGAGCCTCCGCCCGCGCGGCCCACGACGACGGCAAGCTGGCTGCCCTGCCGACGGTCGTCGTGGTGCTCGACGGCGCTCGAGAGCTGCGCGCCGTCGCCGGCGTGGCCGAGCTGCTGCAGTCAGGCCCGGCGCTCGACGTCCGCTTCATCTGCCTCGACGTGTCGATCTCGGCACTACCTGCCGAAACAGTGAGCCAGATCGAGGTGCACTCGTCCACCGAACCCCGGGCGACCCTGACAACGCGCCGGGGTGTCGTGGGTGAACCGGCCGGCATCGTGCCCGACCTACCCACCGGTGGTTGGCTCGAGCGCCTCGGCAGCTCGCTGTCACCGCTGCAGGATGCCACTCCTCGCCGCGGCGACGCCGGCCTGCCGGAGCAGCTCGGGTTCCGCGAGCTCGCCGCTCAGGAAGGCAACGACCCCGCAGCGGCGACCGACCTGGTGCGGGCCTGGGCCGATGGTGGCCGTCCTCGGGCCTTGGTCGGGGTGACGCGCGAGGGGCCGTACTGGCTCGACCTCGCCCACCACGGCCCCCACGCCCTGGTGGGCGGCACGACCGGGGCGGGCAAGTCCGAGATGCTGCAGACACTGGTGGCCGGGCTGGCCGTGTCGAGTCGGCCCGACGACCTCGGCTTCGTGCTGATCGACTACAAGGGCGGGTCGGCGTTCAAGGAGTGCTCGCGCCTGCCCCACGTGGTGGGCCTGGTCACCGACCTCGACGAGAGCCTGACCTCACGCGCCCTCACGTCGCTCGGCGCCGAGCTGAAACGCCGCGAACGGGTGCTGGCGGCCAGTGGCGCCAAAGATGTCGACGACCACCGGCGACGCCGCTTGGCCGACGCGTCGCTGCCCCGCCTCGGCCGACTGGTGATCGTCGTCGACGAGTTCAAGATGCTCGCCGATGAGCTGCCCGACTTCGTGTCGGGGCTGGTGCAGCTCGCGGCGGTCGGGCGCTCCCTCGGGGTGCACCTGGTGCTGGCCACCCAGCGGCCCGGGGGCATCGTGAGCGCCGACATGCGCGCCAACGTCTCACTGCGGGTCGCGTTGCGCGTACGTGACCGTTCCGACAGCGACGACGTCATCGAGGACCCCAGGGCGGCGACCATCAGCGACCGGATACCGGGACGAGCCTTCGTACGCACCGCCGACCAGCGGCTCGTCGAGGTGCAGTTCGCGCACGTCGGCGCGGTGCTGGAGGCTGCGCGTGAGGCTGGCACCGAGGCGATGCTGTGGCCGCTGCGCTGGTCGAACCTGGCCGAAGCGGCGCCGACGGCGACCACACGCAAGGCCGGAGAACGTACCCAGCTTGCGGCCGTCGTCGACGCGACCCGAGAGGCCGCCGCGGCGCTGTCGATCGAGGCCACTCCGGCGCCCTGGCTGACACCCCTGCCTTCCTCGCTGCCGGTCTCGTCGTTGCCCAGGGCTGACGGTGGGGTTCCGATCGGTCTGCGCGACGAGCCCGAGCAGCAGAGCCAACCAGTGCTGACCTGGCATCCCGAAGCGGACGGGCACCTCGGCATCGCCGGCAGCTCGCGAACCGGACGGTCCACGGCGCTGCGTTCGCTCGTGGTCGGCCTCACCGAACGCCACTCCCCCGCCGAGCTGCACGTCCACGTGCTCGAGGGACGCCGCGGAGCGCTCACCGACCTGCTGGCCCTGCCCCACGTGGGCTCGGTGACCTCAGCCGATGACCCCGTCCTGGCCAGGCGAGTGGTCTCGCACATCTCAGACGCCACCCGGTCCAACGTCTCGAATGACCGACGCGCACCCCGCACGGTGCTCGTCGTCGACGGCTGGGAGGCCATCGAGGATGCGTTCTCCGACCTTGACCACGGGGCGCCGACCGACGAGCTGCTGCGACTCGCCCGCGACGGGCTGTCGACCGGGCTGCGACTGGTCGTCGCCGGAGGCCGGGCGGTGAGCACCGGTCGCCTCTCCGGGCTGCTGCAACGCCGCATCGTGCTGGCGATGCCAGACCCGCTCGACCTCACCCTCGCGGGCGTCGACGCTCGGCGAGCGAGCACTCCGCTGCCGCCCGGACGAGGCTTCGAGCTGCCCGGAGGCCATCTCGTGCACCTGGCCCACGTCGGCACCTCGGTCGAGCAACCCAGCCAGGTCGCAGCCGTGGAGTCGGCGGCCGACCTGGCTCACCTGCGCAGCCACGACGTGCCACCCCAACGGCTGCCCTGGCGGGTGCGGGCCCTACCCACGACCGTCGCCCCGACCGAGCTGCAGCCTGACGGGCAGTCCCTCTGTATAGGGCTGGGCGGTGACGACGCCACGACAGTGCACCTCGACCCGGCCGCCTCCGGGAGGCGTCTGCTCGTGGCCGGGCCCGCGCGCAGCGGCCGGTCCACCATCTTGGCGCTGATCGCCCAACAGCTCGTGGCTGCCGGGCGACCCGTGGCCGTCGTCATCGGGCGCCGCTCACGGCTGGGCGAGCTGGCCGGCCTGCCCGGGGTGCACCTGCTCGACGCCTCAGCCCGTGACGGGTTCGTCGAGCTGCGACGGGCGACCCCCGAGCTCGGCATCCTCGTCGACGACGCCGAGAACCTCGTCGGAACCCCGATGGAAGCTGCCCTGCTCGAGGCGACCGCCATCGTGGACACCGCCGAGGGCGTGGTCGTCGTCGCGGCCGAGACCCAGCGCGCCCTGGGCCTGTTCCGGGGCTTGGTGCCAGAGGTGTCCCGCGACGGATGCGGCATCCTGCTGTCGCCCGCGTCGGCCGCCGACGGCGACCTGCTGCGGGTGCGCGTCGACGTGCCGAGCGAGCGACGACCCGGGTTCGGGTTCGTCGTGGTCGACGGCTCCTGCACTCCCGTTCAGGTCGCCGACGCCTTTGCTCTTCCTGCCCTTGCCGGTCAGCATCCACCTCCGCCGACCGTTCGATCGTGACCAGAGACAGCCCTCAGCGGTCGAGGTATCCCACCGCGCTCCGCCGCGTCGGAATACCTCGAACCCGGAACGTCAGCGGATGCGGGTGGGCAGGTGGCGGCGTGGAGCCATCCGGGGTGCCCGCCTCGGGCGGTGGTGGCCAGCCAGGCCGAGCAGGTGCTGCACGCGGTAGCGGTGACCGGCGTACGGCTCGAGCAGCTCGGCCAGGCCGTCGTCGTCGACCGGTGTACCCGTCAGGGCCCAGCCGATGTCCTTGGCGACGTGGTAGTCGCCGAAGCTCGGCGAGTCGGGGTCACCGAGGGCGCGCTGAGCCACCTCGGCCGCGGTCCACACCCCGACCCCCGGCAGCGCTCGCAGGCGGCGGTGCGCTTCGGCCACGGACACGGTGGCCCCCTCCTCGAGACGACCGGCGTGCCCGGCGGCGCGCACGAGGGTGCGTGAGCGCTGGCCGTCGACGGACGCCTGCAACCAGGCCCACGACGGGATCGTGGCCCAGCCCCGGGCTGTCGGCGGCGCGAACAGGCCCCGGCCGGCGGAGTCGTCGCCGAACGGGCCCGGCGCCACCGTGCCGAAGCGCCGCACCAGGGCTCGGTAGCCGGCGAAGGCCTCCTGCCCGGTGACCTTCTGTTCGATGACGGCCGGGGCGAACGCGTCGAAGACGAGGCCCGACCGGGGCACCCGCCAGTGCGGGAACCGCCGCCACGCCTCGGCGACCAGCGCGTGGTGGCCCACGAAACCCGACACGTCATCATCGTCACCGAGCAGGGCCGGGACCGACTCGAGCAACCACTCGGCGCCGGAGCCCCACGCTCGCGCCTCCACGACCGCCTCGTCGGGGCAGCACCACAGGTGCAGCGTGCCCGCACCGGCCGGGGTCTGCGCCGCCCGGGTGAACGACCCGTCGGCGCCCCAGCGCGAGGTCGGGTCGCCACTGCCGCGCCGGAACACACCGAGCTGCGCACGCAGCCGGATCTCGCGGTCGGTGCGCCAACGACGCAACAGCGGCTCTGACACGAGACCAGTCTCGCTCACCACACCTTGAGGTCCGGTGAGAGGATGCCGATGACGTTCCGACCGCTGCCCCGACGGAGAACCCATGACGACAGACCCGAACTACCTGCCCAGCCCGTCCGAGTGGGTGCGCGACCAGGTCGCCGAGATCGAGCGCACCGGCACCACCACGTCGGTACACATCCAGAACCTCCCCGTCGTGCTGCTGACGATGACGGGGGCGAAGTCAGGCGGCGTGCGCAAGGTGCCCCTCATGCGCGTCGAGCACGACGGCCGTTATGCCGCTGTCGCCAGCCAGGGCGGCGCCCCCGAGCACCCGCAGTGGTTCCACAACCTGGTGGCCCACCCCGACATCGAGCTGCAGGACGGCACCGAGACCAGCCCGGTGCGGGCCCGGGAGCTGGAGGGCGAAGAGCGCGAGCAGTGGTGGCCGCGGTGCGTCGCGGCCTTCCCGCCCTACGCCGAGTACCAGACCAAGACCGACCGGCTCATTCCGGTGTTCGTGCTCGAACCGCGCTGAGAACCTTCCGTAAGCAGGTCAGGCCGACACGTCGTCGCTGACCCCACCACCACCTCCAGTGCCGCGCGCCACTCGACGGTCGGCGACCAGGTGGTGAGACCGCGCGTACAGCCAACCGGCGAGCGCCGCGACGACGTCGACGATGGTCACGATGAAGCGCGAGGTGATGGCGACGGCCGCCGCCGCAGGAGTGGGCAGGGCCGTCGCGAGCACGAGGGTGAGCAGACCCTCGCGGGCCCCCAGCCCCGCCGGCAGCACGACGGTGAGCATGCCGAGAGACACCGACAGCGCGTAGCCGCTGATCGCGGCCACCGTGAGACCTGGATGGGGCAGCGCGTCGCCCGCCACGGCCCGGGCGAGCAGCAGGGTGTGCACCCCGAAGGCCAGCCACGCGAGCACCATGACCACCACGGTGCGCACCACCGCAGGGCCCGACAGCCCGTGCTCGAGCGGTGCCCGCCGCAACAGCCGCAGGCAGGAGGCGATGATCGCGTTGAGCAGCCGGGGCACGCAGAGCACCACGATGACCGGCACGGCCAGCAGCACCCACCAGTCGAAGCCGCCCGAACCGCCCGAGCCCGCCGAACCACCACCGAGGAGGAGGGACGCCGCAGGCAGGCCGATGAGCCCACCGGCCAGCAGAGCGAAGCCGATCGCGAGAAAACCGGCCACCGCGGTGCGCCGGCGCGGCACCCCGAGCCGCCCCGCCATGTCGGCCTGCACCAGCACCGACCACACCGAGCCGGGCAGGTACTTGCCCAGCTGCCCCACGAAGAACACGCCGCTCGCCGGCGCGAGATGCAGGTCGGAGCCGAGATCGGCCAGCACCACCCGCCAGCCCAGCATCGTCAGCCAGGTGCCGACCGCGGCGGCCAGGGTCGACAGGGCGAAGGTGCCGGCTGAGATCTGGCTCAGGTGCACCGAGACGTCCGCCCAGTTTCGGACGACCGCGTAGACCACCGCGGCGAGCACCACGGCCGCGATGACGACGCGCGCCACCGAGAAGAGGCGTTGCCGGTTCATGAGACCGTCGCTCTCACCGGCGCCGAAGCGTGAGACGCACCAGCCCGTAGGCCGCGTCGTCGGCCCGAGCCCGCTGGGCGGCATCCCGCATGCGGGCGTTGACCGTGCCGTCGAGGTCGCCGATCAGCACGAAGCCCAGGTCATCGGCACGAGCCAGGATGCCGCGCACGTCAGACGGGCTGACCGCTCCGTCGGCTCCGGGCGGGCCGATCGGCACCGTGATGATGAGCAGACCGTGCGAGCGCAGCGCCCAGGCCGCCTGCTCCAGCACGTGGTCGACGTCGGCCCCGTCACAGCCGCGCGGGTGGATCCGCACGATCACGTCGAGGGAACCGGTGTCGACGTCGAGGGCAGCGACGCTCGGATGGGCCCCGGTGAAGTCGATCTCGACCGGTGCGAAGCCGACGGCTCGGGCCCAGCGTGAGAACAGCGACCGAGCGCCCGTCTCGTCGACGATGACGGCGCTGCGTCGCCCGTCGTCACGCACGCGCACGATCGCGGCCAAGGCGCCCAACGCGGCCCACGACGCCACCCGGTCGAGGGAGCGGGGCAGTCCGAGCGCCCGGGCCAGCCGTTTGACGTCGTCGGCCTCCGAGGGCTCCCCCAGCACGTCGGTGGTGAGCACCCAGTCGGGGAGGTCGTCGCGGTCGAGGGCCACGACGGCGCGGCGGGAGGAGACCCGGTTCGCGACCCGACGGCGCGCAGCCGCCCACCGCGTGCCCAGCAGCACCGGATCACCAGGAGCGGGTGGGTCGGGGGGGCCGTCGAGCACGAACGTGTCGACGGACAGCGCCTCGAGGGTGCCCAGGTAGTGCGCCCACGGGCCGGAGAGATCGGGGGTCTTGACCCCTTCGGCGAGACGGTGACGCACCTCGGGCTCGAGCAGTTGGCGCAACGCCCGAGCCAACGCCTGCTCGTCGCCGGGAGGCACGAGCAGCCCGTTGACCCCGTCGACCACCTGCTGGGTGAAGGGCGCGACGGCGCTGGCGAGCACGGGAAGGCCGTGCACGTGGGCGAGCACGACGTTGGAGGTGGTCGTCGCGCTGCGGTAGGGCAGGGCGAGCACGTCGTGGTCGGCCAGCAGCGCCGCCAGGGCCTCGGACGGCACGTAGCCGTCACGGATCTCGACCCGGCCGGCCAACCCCGGATCACTGGCGAGCTCGCCGATGACCTGACGGCTGGGCCCCCACAGCTCGCCGGCGATGGTCAAGGTGACGTCGGGCACTGAGCGCATCGCCCGGAGCAGCACGTCGATGCCCTTGTGCTCACGGATCAGGCCCAGGGCGAGCAGGCGAACCGGCCCCGGCCGGGAGTCGCGCGACACGGGCGCGCCGCCCCGGACGTGCGGCGGCAGGTCGGCCACCGAGATGCGCCGGGCCCCGAGATCGTGGGCCACCAGGGCCTGCTCGGAGGTGTGCACGAGCACCGAGTCGGCCCGACCGAGCAACGCTGCCATCAACCTCGCGTCACCGGTGCGAGGCTCGAGCGGCAGCACGGTGTGGCACACGACGATCGACTGCGGCCGGCTCGGCGAGACGCCGGGCCGGGCGGGCGAGCCGGCGTGACTGGTCGACCCCGACGAGACCTCAGACCCTGAGGAGCCCGGCAGGGCGCCGGCCGCACGCAGGAGCGCGAGGTGGGCCGGAACGACAGCGGGGAGAGCGTGCACGATGATGACGGCGTCGGCCCCGCGCAGCCGACGCCCCACCCGCACCCAGGAGTCGGGCCGGGCCCAGCTGAGGGCGCGGATCGTTCGCGGAAAGGGCAGCACCTCGGGGCTGTCGGTGGGCAGCGCCGCTTCGGCCTGACGGCGCCTCGACGGCTGCAGGTGCGCCCACGACACGAGCGTGACGTCGTGACCCGCGTCGGCCAGGTGGTGGGCGAGCATTGTGGTGTGCGTGGCCGCGCCGCCCTGGTGCGGGTGCGTCGGACCCACGACGGCGATCTGCAGGGCCGCCGAGCCCGGCGCCTCCAGGGCGAAGTCGTACGTTCGGGCATCCGTCATGATGGTTCGACTCTAGTTCGCGAAGGTTGCGGAAGCATGCGTCAACGCAGGCGGCGCACCGACTCGATCGCGGCGAAGGGCACCAGGTGGCGGGCCACCACGTTGCCCGCCCGACGCAGCTCGTCAGAGGGGTGCTCGGCGATCTCGAGATGGTCGGCGCCCACCACGTCGATCGTGCCCACGGTGACCCTCGAGTCGATGTCGGTGAGAGCCACGGTGGCCCGGTCGCGGCTCACCGCCCGCAGCGCCGCACCGAGCGCGAAGCGGCGGGCGACGACGGTCGGGGTGACCGCCCCCGGGGCCAGGCCCGTGACCGATCGCAGCGCGGTCAGGGCGACCAGCACCGGCCACTCCGGACGCAACTCGAGCAGCAGCCAGTCGGGGCCCACGTCGGTGACGACTCCATGGATCACGCCCGATCTCAGTCGGGCGCCGACCAGGGCGCCCTGGTTGGCGAGCAGTCGTGACTGCAGGTCGAGCGCAGCGCGTTCCCGCCGAGTGCGGTCGGCGACCTCGGCATCGAGCTCGCGCGAGCCCTCCTGCTCGAGCTGGGCCTCCAGGTCGTCGAAAAGCCGGTCCCAACGCACCCGAGCCTCCTCGCCGGCCACCCTTGTGGCGCCGCTGCCGACCAAGCATAGCGAAGGACCTCCTTCAGAGGCTAACAAATGTGAACGTCATTCATCTTGACCAAACGTAAGCAAACGACGTTGAATGAACTCTATGACCACCGAGCAGACCTCCATGCCGCTGGGCCGGCCCACGGAACAGCGCAGGAAAGGGCGTGGCCAACGGCGTACACCATGTCGCCCGGGCGGCGCCCGAGGTCTCGGCCACCCCCACGGTCGGATCCGTCGAGTGCTCCGCGCCGTGAGCGCGGTCTCAGCCCCCGTCGCGGCCGTCGCAGCGCTTCGGCTGCTCTACGGGGCCGCCCTGCACGCGTGGCCGCCCGGAGGGCTGAGCGGCTCGTCCACCGTGGACGAGGTCGTGCTCGGCCTGCTCGCGTGGACGGCCGTCGCGCTGTGCGCCTGGTTGGCGCTGGGCGTCACCCTGACAGCCCTGACGACGATCCCCGGTCGCATCGGTCGGTGGGTCGAGGTGGTGGCCGACCGGGTCACCCCGGCTGTGCTGCGACGGTCCCTGGCGATGCTGCTCGGAGTCTCGGTGAGCACGGTGGCCCTACCGACCGGCACGGCCTCCGGCGCCGTCTCCAGCCTTGGTGGCACCGGCACCTCAGTCGGCACCTCAGTCGGCACCTCGGTCGGCTGGACGGTCACGGATGCCGGGCCGGGCCGGCGCCAGACCAGCCCGCTCGCAGAGCCCTCGCCCGCGTATCGCGCCAGCCGGTCGAGCGCCCAGAACGCGAGCCCCACCGCGAGCCCCACCGCGAGCGACCGCCGTAGTTCCATCAGTAGTGCCAGCGGTAGCCGCACCACTGGCAGTGCGGCTCCCGGTCCCGGCTTCCGCGTCAGCGACCAGGAGGGCGACCGACAGACCAACCAGGAGGCCGGCCAACAGCCCGACCATCAGCAGGGTCCGGGTTGGCGGCCCACGGCCCCGGTGCGCACGGCGGGCGAACCATCCACCCTGCTCACCCCGGCCCCGCGCACCGCATCAGCACCCGTCGAACAGGTCACCGTCAGGCGCGGCGACAGCCTGTGGTCGATCGTTGCGCGGCATCTGGGCCCCGGCGCCTCCGACGCCGAAATCGCCCACGAGTGGCCGCGGTGGTTCAACGCCAACGCGGCTCTCATCGGCGATGACCCCGACCTGATCCTTCCCGGCCAGCAGCTGGTTCCGCCCCTTGCGGGAGCACACCCGTGAGCGGCGAGCCCGGAGCCTACCCGGGCCCCCGCAGCTTCGCGGTGCGCCCGATCCCCGAGAACGCACCGCGGATCATCAGCGCCGACGAGGCCTGGGCCGCGCCGGCCCCCTGGGCGCAGTCGGCTCTCGCGCTCGACTTTCGCCACCAGCACGACGACGACGACTTCGGGCCCCAGCCGACGGGCACGAGCGCACTACCTGACCCGCACCCGCTCGTCTCGCAGCTCGCCCAGGCCGTCATGGAGGTGGTCTCTGGCCAACGCCCTCCGGCGCAGCTGATCCGCCACCTGGCCCCGACCGTCTACAGCGTCCTCGCCCGTCGGGCGCTCGTCGCGGCTCGCCGCCAGCAGCCGGGCGCCCGCCGAGCGGCCGTGGTGCGCCGTGTGCGGCTCTGTCAGCCGACCGACGGGGTCGTCGAGGCGTGCGCCGTCGTCGTGGCCCATGGCCGGGTGCGGGCCATGGCGATGCGCCTGGAAGGCATCGACGGCCGCTGGGTCGTCACGGCCGTCACCATCGGCTAGGTCGGCCAAGGAGACCGGGTCGGCGGGTGTCGCGACCTGACGGCGGATGCCGCCCTCCCCTGAGGGAGGGCGGCATCCGTTCGCGTGCGCTCGTGTTGCCAGCCGGTCAGCGCCGCTTCCGCTTGACCTTCTTGCCACGGCGGTCGGCCTTGCGCTCGAACGGCTTGGCCTCATCCGTCTCGACGGCGAGACCGTCCTCGCCCGGCGCCGAGTAGCGCAGACCCGACGGACGGTGCTCCTCGGTGGCAAGGTCGACGCCGGAGACGCGGATGCCGAAGTCACCGGCAGGTACCGACGCCACCTCACGCTCGCGAGAGTCGGCCTCGTTCGGGGCGTCAGCGGCGCTGAGCGCGTCCCTCGTGGGGTCGGGAGCGCCCCCGGAGGCGGCGGCGAGCCCGCCCACCATGTCGGACACCGACATCGGTCGCACGCCTGGTGCCGACACCGCATCGGCGGTCGGCATCTGCACCTCGACCGAGAAGAGGTGGCTGACCGACTCCTCCTTGATCGCCTCCATCATCGCCTCGAAGAGCTGGAAGCCCTCCCGCTGGTACTCGATGAGGGGGTCGCGCTGGGCCATGGCCCGCAGGCCGATGCCCTCCTGGAGGTAGTCCATCTCGTAGAGGTGCTCACGCCACTTTCGGTCGAGCACCGAGAGCACGACCCGCCGCTCCACCTCGCGCATCGTCTCGGCGCCGAGGCTCTCCTCGCGGCGGTCGTAGGCCGTGTGCGCGTCGCTCATCAGCTGCTCTCGCAACAGCTCGGCACTCACCAGCTGTCGGCCACCGGCCCATTCGTCGACCTGCTCGATCGTCAGCGACACCGGGTAGACCTGCCGCAGCGCGTCCCAGAGGTGCTCGAGGTTCCAGTCGGCGGCAAAGCCCTCCCTCGTCGCCGCGTCGACGTACGAGCCGACGACGTCGTTGACGAACATGCGCAGCTGGTCGTGCAGGTCCTGCCCCTTGAGCACGGCCCGGCGCTCCTCGTAGATCACCTGGCGCTGGCGGTTCATGACGTCGTCGTACTTGAGCACGTTCTTGCGAATCTCGTAGTTCTGGGCCTCGACGGCGCCCTGGGCCTTCTGGATCGAGTTCGTGACCATCTTGCTCTCGATCGGCACGTCGTCCTCCATGCCGGCCGTCTGCATGAAGCGGTCGACCATGCCCGAGTTGAACAGGCGCATGAGGTCGTCGTTGAGCGAGAGGTAGAAGCGTGACTCGCCGGGGTCACCCTGACGGCCGGAGCGGCCTCGCAGCTGGTTGTCGATGCGTCGCGACTCGTGCCGCTCGGTGCCGAGCACATAGAGGCCGCCGAGGTCGGTGACCTCCTCGTGCTCGGTCTTGACCGCGCGTTCGGCCTTGGCGAGGGCGTCGTCCCACGCGTTCTCGTAGTCTTCGGGCGTCTCCTGCGGGTCGAGGCCCTTCTGCTTGAGCTCGGCCACAGCGCGGAACTCGGAGTTGCCGCCGAGCATGATGTCGGTGCCTCGGCCGGCCATGTTGGTGGCCACGGTGACCGCGCCGCGACGGCCGGCCTCGGCCACGATCGCGGCCTCACGCTCGTGCTGCTTGGCGTTGAGCACCTCGTGCTTTATGCCGCGCTTCTTCAGGCGCTGCGAGAGGTACTCGCTCTTCTCCACCGACACGGTGCCGACGAGCACGGGTTGGCCGGCTTCGTGGCGCTCGGCAATGTCGTCGACCACGGCCTCGTACTTGGCCGCCTCGGTGCGGTAGATGAGGTCGCGCTGGTCCTGGCGGATCATCGGCATGTTCGTCGGGATCGGGATGACGCCGAGCTTGTAGATGGAGTTCAGCTCGGCGGCCTCGGTCTGCGCGGTTCCCGTCATTCCCGAGAGCTTGTCGTACATGCGGAAGTAGTTCTGCAGCGTGATGGTGGCGAGCGTCTGGTTCTCGTTCTTGATCTCGACGCCCTCCTTCGCCTCGATGGCCTGGTGCATGCCCTCGTTGTAGCGCCGGCCGGCCAGCATGCGGCCGGTGTGCTCGTCGACGATGAGGATCTCGCCGTTCAGCACGACGTAGTCCTTGTCCTTCTTGAACAGCTCCTTGGCCTTGATGCTGTTGTTGAGGTAGCCGATGAGCGGGGTGTTGACCATGTCGTAGAGGTTGTCGATGCCGAGCAGGTCCTCGACGCGAGCGATGCCCGACTCGAGCACGCCCACGGTCTTCTTCTTCTCGTCGACCTCGTAGTCGCCCTCGCCGTCCTCCCCCCGGGTCAGGCGGGCCGCGATGCGCGCGAACTCGACGTACCACTTGGTCGCGAGGTCGGCCGGCCCCGAGATGATCAGGGGGGTGCGGGCCTCGTCGATGAGAATCGAGTCGACCTCGTCGACGATGCAGAAGTGGTGGCCGCGCTGCACCAGCTCGGCCGGTTCCCAGGCCATGTTGTCGCGCAGGTAGTCGAAGCCGAACTCGTTGTTCGTGCCGTACGTGATGTCTTTCGCGTACTCGGCGCGTCGCTGCTCGGGGGTCATCGCGGAAAGGATGACGCCGGTCTCCATGCCGAGCGCGCGGTGCACGCGGCCCATCAGCTCGCTCTGGTACTCGGCCAGGAAGTCGTTCACCGTGATGACGTGCACACCCTCACCCGTCAGGGCGTTGAGGTAGCTCGGCAGCGTCGCGACGAGGGTCTTGCCCTCACCGGTCTTCATCTCGGCCACGTTGCCCTGGTGGAGGGCGACGCCGCCCATCACCTGCACGTCGAAGTGGCGAAAGCCGAGCGTGCGCTTGCTGGCCTCACGCACGGCCGCGAAGGCCTCGGGCAGCAGGTCATCGAGGCTCTCGCCGGCCGCCAGTCGTGCGCGGAAGTTGGGCGTCTCCTGTCGCAGCTCCTCGTCGGTGAGCCCTTCGAAGTAGTCTTCGAGGCCCGTTACCTGCTTGGCGATCGCCTGGAGCTTCTTGAGGGCCCGGCCCTCTCCGGCACGAAGCAGCTTGTCGATGACGGCCATCTGTGATTTCTCCCGACTGGAACGTTCGATCCCCGACGTGGGCGGGTGGCATCGCCCGCGGGTCGCCTGGTGTGGGCCCGATGTAGGCACGAGGTGGCCTGACCCGCCTAGGTTAGCCGCCCGTGCGGCTCCCCCACCAACGTGCCGGGATGCCGTCGGGTTCCTTACGGTTCACCTCAGCCGACTCGACCGACCTCGACCGACCCGAGGCCGAGCCAGCGGGCCATCGACTCGAGGTTGCGGCCCAGCGCATCACGGGCATCGGCGGACGCAGCGCGGGCACCCCCCTCCCAGGTGACCTGGTGGCAGCGCAGCACGCCGGCGGCCCGGTCGGCCTTGAGGTCGCAGCGGGCCACGAGGCGGTCACCGAAAAGGAAGGGCAGGACGTAGTAGCCGTGCACCCGACGGTGGGCCGGGGTGTAGATCTCGAGGCGGTAGTGGAAGTCCCAGAGGGCGAGGATGCGCTCGCGTTGCCAGACGAGTGAGTCGAACGGGCTGAGCAGGGCCTCCGCGTGCACCGCGCGGGGCACGCGGGCGGCGGCGTGCAGCCACGCGGGCTGCCAACCCGGCACCGTGACGGGAACCAGCTCCCCCTGCCCGACGAGCGTCTCGACAGCGGTGCGGGTGCGGGCCCGCGGCATCCGGAAGTAGTCGGCCAGGCACCGTTCGGTACCGACCCCGTGAGAACGGGCCGCGATGCGCACGAGCTCGACGTCGCGGGCGGCATCGGCCGCAGCCCCCGGCCGGTTCGACCATGACTCACGCAGCCCGGGGGGCGCCGTCACCTCGAGCGCGGCGTAACGGCGCTCGAAGGAGGCGGTGCGACCGACAGAGCTGATGCGCCCGGCCCAGAAGAGGTACTCGAGAGCCTGCTTGACCTCCGACCAGTTCCAGCCCCAGTGGCCGCTCTCGCGGGGCCGGTCGTGCGACAGGGCCCGCTCGCACTCTCGAGAGGTGAGTGGGCCCCGCCGCTCGACCTCGGCCTGTACCGCATCGACCCAGTCGGGCCGTTCGGCGAGGATGCGACGCATGCCACCCCACGCCTGGTCGGCGGCGGCACCCCGCATGCGGAAGTCGAGCAGTGGCCAGGTGCCGGGCGGGATGAGGCTGGCCTCGTGGGCCCAGTACTCCACGAGTCGACGCGGGGCCCGGTCACGCGCGCGGTCGAGCAGGGCGGTGTCATACGGCCCGAGGCGGGAGAAGAAGGGGAGGTAGTGGCTGCGCGTCAGCACGTTGACGCTGTCGATCTGCACCACCCCCACCCGGTCGACGACCCGCTGCAGGTGGCGGGTGGTCGCCTCGAAGGGCGCCGGTCGGGCATCGAGCAGGCCCTGAGCCGCGATCGCGACGCGGCGAGCCTGCGGGATCGAGAGCCGGCGGGTCGCCACGCTCAAGGAGACCAGCTCATGCGCACCGGCTCATGACGACCCGCTCATTCGCCCGGGTCGATGAGCCGCTGCCGCACGGCGTACATCGCGGCCTCCATGCGGGAGTGCATCTGCAGCTTGTCGAGGATGTTCCGGATGTGGTTGCGTACCGTGTTCTCACTGATGAACAGCTCGGCCGCAATCTCGCGGTTGAGCCGGCCGCGCGCCACGCGGCGCAGAATCTCCAGCTCGCGCTCGGTGAGCCGGGGCAGCTCGATGCCGGCAGCGGGCGCGGCGGCGGCGGCGATCGCCTGGGCGCTCATCTGCGCGAACTCCGTGAGCAGCTTGGAGGCCATCAGCGGCGACACCAACGACTGGCCGTTGTGCAGGCTGCGGATGGCGACCGCCACCTCCTCGGGAGGCACGTCCTTGAGCAGGTAGCCGTTGGCCCCGGCCCGAACAGCCTCGAACAGGTTCTCCTCGTCGTCGGAGCTCGTGAGCATGAGGATCCGCGCCGACGGCACCCGTTGCTTGATGACCCGGCAGGCCTCGATGCCACCGCGTTTCGGCATGCCGACGTCCATCACGATGACATCGGGCAGGGTCTCCTCTGCCTGGGCGACCGCCTCGATGCCGTCGGCCGCCTCACCGACGATATCGATACCGTCCTCGGTGCCGAGCACCGTCTGCAGGCCGCGCCGGTAGAGCGCGTGGTCGTCGACGATGAGGACACGGATCAGCTCGGGAGGGGGCGGGCTCACGGGGCCATCCTCGCAAAGATCACCGACGGTGGTGGCCGACGCAGCTCGAGTGGTCGGGTCGGCGGGGTGGAAGGTGCTCGGCCGAACGCCGGCCCGCCCCCCGAGCGACCCCGAAGGAGTCGCCACGAGGGGCGGGCACAGCCAGTGGTTCGGCCTCAGCCGGTGGCGGCCTCGAGGTCGGAGGCGACCGACGTCTCCAGGTGGAGCACGCCATAGCTCCACCCCCGTCGCCGGTAGACCACACTCGGGCGGTCGGTATCGGAGTCGTGGAACAGGAAGAAGTCGTGTCCGACGAGCTCCATCTGGTTGAGGGCGTCCTCGAGAGTCATCGGCGCTGCGGTGTGCACCTTCTCGCGCACCTCGATGGGCGAGTTGCCTACCGCGCCGAAGCGGTCGAGGTCATCGGTGGGCTCGTTCACCGAAGCCGGCTCGGCGCCGTCGCGAGGCAGCTCGGTACGCGCGGTCGCCTGCGCCACCGACTCGGGGACGCGTCGGCCCGTGCGGCTCACCTGCCTCTTGCTGTGAAGTCGTCGGAGGCGGTCCATGAGCTTGTCGACGGCGGCGTCGAGGGCGGCGAACTTGTCACCCTGGCTGGCCTCGGCCCGGATCACCGGGCCCTTGGCGTAGCAGGTGATCTCCACCTTCTCCGAGTCTCTGGCCACCTTCTCGTGGGTGACGACGACGTCGATGCGGTGCACCTTGGGCGCGAGGGCCGACACCTTGGCCAGCCTCTCTTCGAGCTGCTCACGAAACTCATCGGGGATCTGGACGTGGCGTCCAGTGACGACGATCTCCACAGTTCCTCCTTGATCGCACGGACTGAGATGCTCTGGGCTCTCGGCAGAACCCGTTGTCGCCTCGGCTCCACCTCCTCTGCGGTCACTCACCGGCCCGGTGCGAGACGGTGCGCTCGGGGAGCGCCGCTCGACCACTGTGGCCCATGGGGATGACTCGACCCTACTTCGCCCCGTGTGCCGACGGAAGCAAGGGGTCCCGGTCGGAGCGCCTCACCGGCATCAAGGCGGCGGTCGCCCACTGCCGGGCCCGAACCGGCGGGGCGTGGCCGCGATGACCGCGGCCTCGACATCGCTCGCTCCGGCCTCGAGCAGGGCCCGCGCGGCCTCCGACAGGGTGGCTCCGGTGGTCACGACATCGTCGACGACGACGCAGCGGCGGCCCTCGACGCAGCCGAGCCAGCGGGCCCCCACGCCCATGGCCCCGGAGAGGTTCTCGCGCCGCCGCTCGGTACCCAACCGCGACTGGTCGACGACGACCCGTTGGTGGGTGAGCGCTGGCACGAGCCGCAGAGCGCCTGTGGTCGCTGGTGCCGGCTCGGTCAGCGCCTGCGCCAGCAGCCCCATGAGGGGCGCGTCGCCGCGCCGCCGCACCGACGCGCGCGAGGAGGGCACCGGCACGAGCAGCCACGGCCGGGCCCCCGGCGCGGAGCCGGACGTCGGTCTGTCGCCTGACCCATCCGTCGCCCGGTGGATCGACTGAGCGAGCAGCGGCGCGAGCAGCCTGCTCAGGTCGCGCCTGCCGTCGTCCTTCCAGGCGGTGACGACCGAGTCGAGGGGCGCCGCGTACGCACCCCACGCCCAGACCGGTAGCGTCCGCCACGTCGACACGCCGACCGGAACCTCGACCCGGGCAGGCCTGGCCAGCCGCCGCAGGGCCCGGTCGCACCGGGTGCACCACCGGGTGCCCGGGTGGCGGCAGGCGGCGCACTCGAGGGGCACGACGAGGTCGAACAGGGCTCGGAGGTCGAAACGCGACATGAGCACCATCCCACCCGCTCGGCGCTCCTCCGAGGGCCGACCGGAGCACTGTGGTGCACGGACCGCCGACGCGGGCAGGGGTGTGGACGAGCGGTCGTCAGCGACCGGGAACGAGCAGGTTGGTGCCCGACGCGACCCGACGCCACGAGGCACCGGCCCGCGCGAGTACCTCCCCACCGCTGGTCACGACGATCAGACCCCGGGGCCCGCCGACGGAGGTGATGACCCGCCCGTCTGCGACCGGCGCGAGACGGTTGGTGGCAGGGTCGGGTGAACCACGACGGCGCACCCCCTCAAGCCCGGCTCCGACCGAACCCAGCCACGGACGGACCGGACCCGTCGGGTCGACCCGACCCAGCACCGCGTAGTCGGTGGCATCGAGCCAGACCGCGTCACGCACCAGGGTGAGGGGCTGGCCTTCCCGAAGCGGTGCGTCCAGCTTGGTCGGTTGGCCGTTGGACGAGCGGGTGATCCCGCTGACCCCGAGCTGAGCCTTGCTCCCGTCGGGCAGCGCTGTCGCGACGAGCAGACGGGCCCCGTCCGGAGAGACGTTGAGGCTGACGACCCGCCGGCCCGCCAGCCACGCCGCCGGCACCGGCACCGGCTTCGGGGGCACCTCGCCGACGGCCGGAGGGAAGACGAAGATCTGCGGCGCGCCCAGCAGATCGAGCGCTCCGACCCAGAGGTAGCCCGACGGGTCGTAGGCCGGCCGGGTCAGCTCCGTACCGAAGGGTGCGACCTTCAGCGTCTTCGACTTCGCCTGCCAGAGCGAGAGGTCCTTGAGATCCCCGCCCACCGCCGCGATCTGTTTGCCGTCGGTCGACAGGGCCAGGGTCGTCCATCCCTTCGGGATGGAGGCGACGTCGACGTCGAGGCGCTTGGTGTCGGGGCCGCGGGCACCGACGGTGCTGTCGGGAACATAGCGGGGGTCGATCCGTCGGATCTGGTCACCGGTGCGCAACAGTGCGGTGTCGAACGACAGCGTGGGCAGCTGGCTGAAGCCCAGCTGGTCGGCGGAGCTGGCCGTCAACCTGCCGTCAGGCGGCTCGAGGCCCGCGCCTTCGGCGGTCAGCGACACCTGAGTCACGCTCGCGACCTGCGACAAGGTGGCGGTCAGCTGTGCCCACATGGCGGTGCGGGCGTCGGGGTTGGCCTCGAGGGCGGCAGCGCTGAGGTCGACTACCGCTCGGCCTCCGTCGTCGACCGGCACCGCGTTGACGGCGAGCTTGGCCTTGGGCGGCACCCCGGTGAACACCGCACCCTGGAGGTAGGGCGGGACCGGCTCGAGCTGGGCTCGAGCCAGGGAGGTGGTGAGGCGTGGCCCCGCGGGGAACCAGCGGGGGTCGGGCACGAGGACCCGCCCCGTCAGCGTGACGTAGTAGACGTTCTGGTTGACGTAGAGCCGGTCGAAGGAGCTCGTGTCGAGCCAGAGCCCGAACCCCGTCGCCGGCAGCTGGATGCGCCACTCGCCACCCACCTTGCTCAGCCCGAAGTCGGCCTTGACGGTGGTACCGGGCGCCAGCTCCTCGTAGCGCCCTTCTGGCGTCACGCGCGCGATCGCCTGCACCGAGACCTGCACGCGGTCGGCGCTCATCTTGCGCACCGTCAGGCCGTCGGCGAGGGAGTCGTAGACCACGATGTCGGCGGTCGACCACCGCCAGAGGTCGACCGACTGCGGCGTGAGGAACTCCTTGCCGGTCTGCCTGGTCTCATCGGTGTCGGCGCCCGCACGCACGAAGCCACCCGCGATGCTCTCCTGCGTTGCGCCGGGGTTGGGCCCCTGCACGGAGACGCGCACGGGGTCCTGGACCGACTCGCCGAGCCGTCGACCATCGACCACCGGGCCGGATGCCGGCAGCCCGCCGCATCCGGCCAGAGCCGCGGTGAGCAGCGCGGCCAGCGCCACGACGAGGGTTCGGGAGCGCCGGCCGGTCGGCCGCGCCGCCTGGCGAACCCGCAGGCGTCTCACGGCAATGCCCCGTCGGAGCCGCCGGGCCGCGTCGGAGCCGTCGAGGCGACCGGGTCGCTGCTGCCGACGGATGCCGACCCACCCGTCGCGCCGCTGCTCGAGACACCGTTCCACCCGCCCGCCGCACCCGTCGAGCCCGCTGAGCCTGCCGATCCTGCCAGAGCGGCGACCGCCGCCCGGGAGGTCAGCGGGCTGAGCGGCAGCGGCGAGGTCGTGATCGTGGCGTCGGCCTGCCGGGGCAGGGTCAACCGGAAGCAGGAACCCTGGCCGAGCGAGCCCCAGGCCTCGAGACGCCCGGCATGCAGGCGGGCGTCCTCCAGGGCGATGGCGAGGCCGAGCCCGGTGCCACCCGTGGTGCGCGCCCGCGCCGGGTCGGCTCGCCAGAAGCGCGTGAAGACCAGGGCGGCCTCACCCGGGCGCAGCCCCACCCCGTGGTCACGAACGGTGACGGCCACGGCCGAGTCGTTGGCGCCCAGAGTGATCTCGACCGGCCGACCCTCACCGTGCTCGATGGCGTTCGAGAGCAGGTTGCGCAGCACGCGCTCGATGCGCCGCGAGTCCATGTCGGCGATGACCGGGTCGGGCGCGTCGGACACCAGCAGGCGGGTGCCCTTGCGAGCGGCCAGCGTGCGGTGCGCGTCGACGGCCCGCTCGACGCAGGCCCGCAGGTCGGTGGCCTCGATCTCGAGCACGGCGGCGCCGGCGTCGAAGCGCGAGATCTCGAGCAGGTCGGTCAGCAGCGACTCGAACCGGTCGAGCTCGTGGTACATCAGCTCGGACGAACGCGCCACCGTGGGCTCGAAGTCGCGCCTCGAGTCGTAGATGAGGTCGGCCGCCATGCGGATGGTCGTCAGCGGCGTGCGCAGCTCGTGCGAGACGTCGGAGACGAAGCGCTGCTGCACCCTTGAGAGGTTCTCGAGCTGGGCGATCTGCTGCTGGATCGAGGCGGCCATCGCGTTGAAGGAGTTGCCGAGCCGGGCCAGGTCGTCCTCGCCCTTGGCGCGCATGCGCTCGTTGAGGTTTCCGTCGGCGAACCGCTCGGCGACGAGGGCCGCCCGCCGCACCGGGTCGGCCACCAACCGGGTCACCACGAACGCGATGGCCCCCACCAGCAGGATGAGCGCGATACCGCCGAAGAGAAAGGTCTGGCCGATGGAGTTGATGATCTCGCGTTCGCGATACATCGGGTAGATGAAGTAGAGCCCGTAGTCACCAGCCACCGGCAGGGTGATCTTCTGCCCGACGACCACCGCCGAGATCTCGCTCGCCCCCTCGCCGATGGTGGTGACCTGCAGGTGCTGGCGGTCAGGTTCACGCGCCACCGCGGAGCGCAGCTCCTCGGGCACGTAGCGCAGCCCGACGCTGCCGCTCTCGATCGGCCCGATGACGAGCGGCAAGGAGTTCGTCTCGAGGCGCGACAGCACGACGTAGCGAATCTCGTTGCCGGTGTCGCGCCGGTAGTTGTTGACCAGGTCGGTGCCACCCTGGGTCAGCAGGGCCTGGGTCGCGACCTTGTCGTTGAAGTCGAAGTACTTCTGGGCGGCGTTGGCGTCGCGCAGGCTGTCGTCGGCCGCGATCCGCTGGCGGCCGTCGACCAGGCCCTGCGCGATCGAGCCGTACAGGTAGGTGCCCACCGCCGAGAGCACGAGCACTCCGAGCAGCATCGTGACGATCACCACCCGGAACCCCAGCGACGCCCGCCACTGGTGCACGAAGCGTCGCAACCCGTTGCGCGCGGTCGCAACCAGCGCTGACCCTACGCGCGAGGCGAGCTCGCGCACGGTGGCTGAGGTACCCGCGCCACTCATCTCAGGACGGGCCGGCCTTGTAACCGACGCCGCGCACCGTCACGACGATGTCGGGGTGCTCTGGGTCGTGCTCGATCTTGCTGCGCAACCGCTGCACGTGCACGTTGACCAGCCGCGTGTCACCGGCGTGCCGGTAGCCCCAGACCTGCTCGAGCAGCACCTCTCGGCTGAAGACCTGCCACGGCTTGCGAGCAAGCGCCACGAGCAGGTCGAACTCGAGCGGCGTCAGAGACAGGGTGACGTTGCCGCGTCGCACGGAGTGCCCGGCCACGTCGATGTCGAGGTCACCGATGGTGAGCTTCTCGGGCGCCGGCTCGTCGCCTCGACGTAGCCGCGCCCGAACCCGAGCGATGAGCTCTTGCGGCTTGAAGGGCTTGACCACGTAGTCGTCGGCCCCCGACTCGAGGCCGACCACCACATCCACCGTGTCGGTGCGAGCCGTCAGCATGACGATCGGCACGCCGCTCTCGGCTCGGATACGGCGGCATACCTCCATGCCGTCGAGGCCCGGGAGCATGACGTCGAGCAGCACGAGATCGGGGCGGCTCTCGCGGAAGGCTGCGACCGCTTCCGACCCGTCGGCCACGTGGGTGACCTCCAGGCCCTCGTTGCGCAGCACGATGCCCAGCATCTCAGCCAGAGCGAGATCGTCATCGACGACCAGAACCCGACCCTTCACCGAACGCTCCCTCCGCGAGGCACGCTCCTGCGCCACGCTCTGTCTTCCCGATCATCACACACGACGGCGGCCCACCCGAGCGACTCGGGAGGATTCACGATGCCTGCGGTGCGGAAGTGACGCGAGGGCTCATGGTGTCGTGACGTACCACTTCGAGCCGATCTTGACGGCCGCGAGGCTCTTGATCACCTGAGCGGCCAGCTCGGGCTTGGTGGTGGCCTTGTCGAAGGTGGCCTTGTCGCCGGTGATGGTGGCGCCCTTGATGGTCAACCCGTCGAAGAGCGAGCCGGCCGACTTCAGCGAGCCGGCGAGCGTGCCCAGGCTCTTGGTGCACTGCTCCTGCCCGCCCGAGACGTCGGAGACGAGCTTGCCACCGACCGCGGTCAGCGTGCAGATATCGGCGGTCTTGCCGTCGACCAGCGCGTTCAGCCAAGCGGTCATGACCCCCTCGGGGGTGCTCTGGTCGATGCTCCCTGCAGCGGCCGGTTCCTGCGATGTGGTCTCTGGCGCGCTGCTCGTCGGCGCGTCGGACGACTCGGTCACCCCGCTGGCCGAGGGCGCGGCGGGGGAGGCGCTGCTCGGGGGGGCGCTGGTGTTCGAGGCCGGCTCGGTGCTGCTCGAGCAGGCGGTGAGCGAGGCGGCGAGGCCGAGGGCGAGGGCGCCGGTCATGAGCTTGTTCATCGAGATTCCCTGTCAGTTGTCGTGCGGTGCGTGGTGCATTTCGTCGTGCAGTGGGTCACGTGCCTGCGACGGTGGGGGGCGGCGAAAGGATCCACCGGTTGTGTTGTTTCGGGCGAACAGCGGGCACCGGGCCGGATCACGGCGTGACGTACCACTTGGAGCCGACCTTGACGGCCTTGAGCCCGCTGATCACCTTGGCGGCCAGCACCGGTTGCGTGCTCGCCTTCTCGAAGGTGGCTTGGTTGCCCTTCACGCTGGCGCCCGTGATGCGCAGGCCGGCGAAGGCGCCGCCGACCTTCTTCAGCTCGGTGACGGTGGGCGCGATCATCTTTGAACAGGTCGCTCCGGCACCCTCGATCTCGGTGATGGGCTTACCGCCACTGGCCATCAGGCCGCAGACCGCTGTGCTGTCACCCGACACCATCGAACCGAGCCAGGCGGCCATCGCCCCTTCGGGAGTGCTCTGGTCGATCGTCACCGGTGGCGCCGTGCTCGTACTGCTCTTTGTGCTCGACCCGCTCGAGGTGGAGGCCGTCGACGACGGGCCCGAGCTCGTGGCTCCCTCGGGGCCCGGGGTGGCGGGGGTGCTGGAGGTGCCGGCTGGGCTCGAGCTGGGCAGGCTGGCGGCCGCCGTGGTGGACGGGCTGACGGGGTCGCTCGCGCCACCACACGCGGCCAGGGCTGCGCAGAGCGCGAGCGCCGACGCGCCGGTCACGAGCTTGTTCATGGGGTCCTGTCCTGGTCGGGGCCGTGAAGAACAGCGTATGCCGCCCTCCCGGGGGAGAGCGGCATACGCGACACGACAGCGGGCTCGAGGCCGCGCCTGCAGGGCAGGTGTCATACGGCCACTGGGCTCAGTAGCGGTAGTGCTCCGGCTTGTACGGGCCGGCCACGTCGACGCCGAGGTACTCGGCCTGCGCCTTGGTCAGCTCGGTCAGGTTCACGCCGAGGGCATCGAGGTGCAGGCGAGCGACCTTCTCGTCGAGGTGCTTCGGCAGCGTGTAGACCTCGTTGGCGTACTCGCCGGGCTTGGTGAACAGCTCGATCTGGGCGATCGTCTGGTTGCTGAAGCTGTTGCTCATGACGAAGCTCGGGTGGCCGGTGGCGTTGCCGAGGTTCATCAGTCGGCCTTCCGACAGCACGATGATCGAGCTGCCCGAGTCGAAGGTCCACTCGTGCACCTGCGCCTTGATCTCGGTCTTCTTGATGCCGGGCACCCGGGCCAGACCGGCCATGTCGATCTCGTTGTCGAAGTGGCCGATGTTGGCGACGATCGCCTTGTTCTTCATCGCCAACATGTGCTCGGCGGTGATGACGTCGTAGCAGCCGGTGGTCGTGACGAAGATGTCGGCGGTTTCGACGACGTCCTCCATCCGGGCGACCTGGTAGCCCTCCATGGCGGCCTGCAGCGCGCAGATCGGGTCGATCTCGGTGATGATGACCCGAGCGCCTTGGCCCCGAAGCGCCTCGGCGCAGCCCTTGCCCACGTCGCCGAAGCCGGCCACGACAGTGACCTTGCCGCCGATGAGCACGTCGGTGGCCCGGTTGAGGCCATCGAGCAGCGAGTGGCGCGTGCCGTAGGTGTTGTCGAACTTGCTCTTGGTGACCGCGTCGTTGACGTTGATCGCCGGGAACAGCAGCTCGCCCGCCTCGGCCAGCTGGTAGAGGCGGTGCACGCCGGTGGTGGTCTCCTCGGTGACGCCCTTGATGGCAGCCGCGACGGTGGTCCACTTCTGCGGGTCGGTCTTGAGGGTCTCGCGCACGAGGTCCTTGAAGACGCCGGACTCCTCGGAGTCCTCCTCGGTGGTGGCGGGCACCTGGCCGGCCGCCTCCCACGCCTTGCCCTTGTGTACGAGCATGGTGGCGTCGCCGCCGTCGTCGAGAATCATGTTGGCGCCCTCACCGGAGGGCCAGCTGAGGATCTGGTCGGTGCACCACCAGTACTCGGGCAGCGTCTCGCCCTTCCAGGCGAAGACGGGCACACCCTGCAGGTCGTCGGCGGTGCCGTGCGGGCCGACGACGACCGCGGCGGCGGCCTCGTCCTGGGTCGAGTAGATGTTGCAGGAGGCCCAGCGCACCTCGGCGCCGAGCGCCGTGAGGGTCTCGATGAGCACGGCGGTCTGCACGGTCATGTGCAGCGAGCCGGCGATGCGGGCGCCCTTGAGGGGCTGGCTCTTGGCGAACTCCTCGCGGATGGACATCAGGCCGGGCATCTCGTGCTCGGCGAGTCGGAGCTGGTGTCGGCCGGCCTCGGCGAGGCTCAGGTCGGCAACCTTGTAGTCAAAGGACATGGCGAATCTCTTCCGTTGATATCGGTTTGCTGACCCGGCGCGCCCTTCTGGGCTGTCATAGGTGGGTCGTCTCCCACGCCGGCGACCTCCAGTCTACCGATGCGGGCCCGATCTCTCGAACTGATGGCCTCGGTGCCTCCCCCTGCAGCCGGCCGTGAACGGCATCCAGCCGGATGCCGTTCTGCCGCTCAGTGCGCGGCAGCCGCCTTCGCGCGACGCGGGATGACGTGCATGACCGCCACGACCACAGCACCGACGATGAGCCCGATCAGGGCGGAGGCGAGCGTGTTGACGCACCAGGCGAGGAAGCCACCGACACCGGCGACACCGGTCACGCCCTCCTCCAGGTGGTGCACGACGTCGTAGAGCCCGTGCCAGCCGAGGTCGTCGACCCCGACGAGCAGGATGTGTCCGCCGACCCAGAGCATCGCTGCGATGCCGACGGTCGAGAGCGTCGACAGCAGCTTGGGCATGGCCTTGACCAGGCCGCGCCCCAGTCGCTGTGAGGTGCCCGACTCGCGCAGCGCCAGCTTGAGGCCCAGGTCGTCCATCTTGACGATGAGCCCGACAACGCCGTAGACGAGCGCGGTGATGAGCAGCGCCACGATGGCCAGGATGATCAGCCGTGACACGAACGGCTCGGTGTCGACCTCGTTGAGGGCGATGACCATGATCTCGGCCGAGAGGATGAAGTCGGTGCGCACCGCACCTGAGACGACGGTGTTCTCATCGACCTCGCCGCCCGCCGCCTCCTGCTCCCGGTGACCCGAGACGATCTCCCACACCTTCTCAGCCCCTTCATAGGCCAGGTAGGCGCCGCCGACCATGAGGATCGGCGTGAGCAGCCAGGGCAGGAACTGGCTGAGCAGCATGATGACCGGCAGGATGATGAGCAGCTTGTTGCGCAGCGAGCCGAGCGCGATCCGCTTGATGATCGGCAGCTCGCGCTCAGGCTTGAGGCCCTGCACGTAGCGCGGCGTGACCGCGGTGTCGTCGACCACCACCCCGGTGGCCTTGATGCTCGCCTTGGCCGCCGCGGCCCCGATGTCGTCGACGGAGGCAGCGGCCAGCTTCACCAGGGCAGCCACGTCGTCTAGAAGAGCTACCAGTCCACCTGCCATGCGCACATCGTAGGGGGCGGACGGCCGACGAACCGACTCCCTCTAGTCGTCCAGCTCGAGCCCGAGCAGCGCGTTCTCGACCACCTCGGCCAGTGCCGGGTGGATCCAGTACTGCCCCCGGGCAACGTCGTCGGCCCGCGTGCCGAACGCCATGGCCTGGATGAGGGGCTGGATCAGGCTCGAGCTCGACGGCCCGAGCAGGTGGGCGCCGAGGAGCAGACCGGTCGCCGGGTCGGCGATGACCTTGCAGATGCCGGTGGTGTCCTCCATGGCCCAGCCGTACGCGACGTCGCCGAAGTTCTGCACCTTGGTGGTGAACCGCAGACCCTGCTCGAGGCACTCCTGCTCGGTGAGGCCGACCGAGGCGACCTGAGGGTGGCTGAAGATCGCCGACGGCACGTGCTCGTGCGGAAAGGCGCGCAGGTCGTTCGGGTGCACGAGATTGTGGGCGACCACCCGAGCCTCGGCGTTGGCGACGTGCTTGAGCTGGAACGGTGAGCTGACATCGCCGAGGGCCCAGACCCCGTCGGCGCTGGTGCGGCCGTGCTCGTCGACGACCACGCGCCCGTCGTCATGCAGGTCGACGCCTCCGGCGGCGAGGCCGAGATCGCCGGTGTTGGGGTTGCGACCGGTGGCAACGAGTACTGCGTCGGCATCGACGGTCGTGCCGTCGTCGAGTCGGGCCACGACCCGAGTGGTGCCGGCCGGCCCCTCGACCGTCTCGAGGCCTTCGACCTGGGTGTCGGTACGCACATCCCATCGGCCTCGCGCCACCTCGGTGAAGCGTTCCGACAGGTCGTCGTCGAGGTGGCGCACCAGCCGGGAACCGCGAGCCACGACCGTCACCTCGGTGCCGAGTGACCCGAACACGTGGGCCATCTCGACCGCGATGTAGCCGCCGCCGATGATGAGCAGCCGCCGTGGCAGGTCGTCGATGCGCATGATGGTGTCGGAGGTGTGGAAGGGCACCCCCGACGTGCTCACGACCTTGGGCACCATCGGGTGCCCGCCCGCGGCGACGACGACCTGGTCGGCGGTGATGCGAGCCACCCCTCCGTCGTTGAGAGAGATCTCAAGCTCGCGGTCGCCGGTGAAACGGGCCCAACCGAGGTAGGCGGTGGTGTTCGGCCCGTCGACGCGCCACTGCTTCCCACCCTCGGAGATCGGGTCGATGCGGCCGAAGATGCGGTCGCGGATGTCGGCCCAGCGCACTCCGTCGAGGGTGGCGTCGACCCCGAAGCGGGCCGCGTCGGTCACGTGGTCGGCCACGTCCGAGGCGTAGACGAACATCTTCGTGGGAATGCACCCCACGTTGAGGCAGGTGCCGCCGAAGGTGCCCGCTTCGATGACCGCCACCTTCTTGCCGTCGAAGTCTGGTGTCACCAACGAGTTGCCGGAGCCGGTACCGATGATGGCCAGGTCATAGTGCTGCACGTCGGGGGTCACGTCGGAAGTCGCGTCAGAGCTCACCCCGGAAGCGTACGGGCGAGCACGGGGCTCAGCGCAGGCTGCCCCTCGTGCCGCGCAGCAGCGTCACGTGGGGGGAGGTCGACGGGTCGAAACCGTGACCGATCGCGAGGTAGGTGGCGGCGAAGTCGGTCACGGCGACGTGCGCGGCCAGGCGCAGCAACGGGTCGGCTTGAGGGGCATCGACGAGCGAGACGCGCACCCCGGCATCCGCGGCGGCCGAGACAACCGTGTCGGTGAGCAGCCGCCCCGCTCGCGCCTCGTCGCTGGCGCGGCCCCCTTCGTCAGAGGAATCACGCAACATGACCAGACGCAGCGGAGCCCGGGCCGGGCCGTCGAGGTAGGGGTCGGCGAAGATGCCGTCGGCCTCCCCGGCCCCCGCTCCCCCGGCGGCCAGGGGGCCGTCGAAGCAGGCGACGATCTGGCTCGCCGAGTCGGGAAGCACTCCCGAGGCGATGGGGACCCGCCCGGTGCGTCCGAACATCTCGGCCGCGCGACGAGCCGCGACACCGCCGAACGACCCCGAGCCGAGCACGATCGGCACCGACTCGGCGACCTCGGCAGCGAGCAGCTTGGCCGGGTTGCTGAACGACTCCGAGCTCGGACCCGCCTGCTGGGCCCGTTCGTCGAGCACGTCGGCCAGGGCGGCGATCGTGGCCATCGGCACCGACGCCAGGCCGAGCACGTCGGCGGCCATCAGGGCCGGGGTGGCCTGGGCCCACATCGAGGTGCGCGACGAGGCTCCCTCCACCCGGATCGGAACGTGGATGCCGCGGGCCTGGGCGCAGACCTGGGCCAACGGAGAGTCGGCGGCTCCGACGGTGAGCAGAGACGCCCCTCGACGACCGGCCTCGGCCGCCAGGGCCAGGGCGCCGGAGCTGCGGCCCGACTGCGAGACCGCGATCACGAGATCGAGGGCGCCGACCCAGCCGGGCAGGGGCCCCGCAGCGCAGGCCTGCACGGGTACGGCGCTGCCCCCGCGGGTCAACGCGTCGAACAGGTCGGCCACGGCAGCGGATCCGCCCGCTGCCGCGACGACCACCCCCCGGGGCTCGAGCCCTGAGAGCCGACCGATGCCGGCCTCGTCGCTCACCCGGGCGGCGACCCGAACCTGCGCACCGGCACCGGCGAGCGCACGCAGCGTGCCGGCCCGGTCGAAGCGTTCGATCGACTGCTCGTCGTCGAGCAGCCGGTCGAACGCCTCGTCGAAGCCAGACATCTGCCGGTCAGGCCCCGATCGGGTGGGCCAGCTCGATGAGCAGCACCGGCACGCCATTCTCGATCGGGTAGGCGAGCAAGCACGTCTCGCAGTGCAGCTCGGCGCCGGCAGCGTCGACAGCGCCGTCTGACCCCGCCGGTCCCCCGCCGGGACTGACGTCGCTCAGCTCACCCTTGCATTGCGGGCAGCGCAGGATCTCACGCAGCCAGGGGTCGATGCCGGGGCTGGTCGGGTGGTTCACTGGGGGCCTCCTGCAGCAGGCGGAACGTCGTCGGCCCGGATGAGGGCCAGCAGCTCGTCACGAATCGCCACCATGGTCTCACGGTCGTCGGCCTCGACGTTGAGGCGCAGCAGTGGCTCGGTGTTGGAGGTGCGCACGTTGAACCACCAGGCGGGGCTGCTCCCCTCGGGGCAGTGCACCGTGAGCCCGTCGAGCTCGTCGATGCTGCTCCCACGGCCGGTGGCCCAGCCGCGAACGCGCTCCACGACCGCGGCCGGCTCGGCCACCGTGCTGTTGATCTCGCCGGAGGCGACGTAGCGCTCGTACTCTCGGGCCAGCTGCCCCAGCGGAAGGGGCTGCTCACCGAGGGCCGCCAGCACGTGCAGGGCCGCGAGCATGCCGGTGTCGGCGAACCAGAAGTCGCGGAAGTAGTAGTGCGCCGAGTGCTCTCCGCCGAAGACGGCTCCGACGCGGGCCATCTCAGCCTTGATGAAGGAGTGCCCGACGCGGGTGCGCACCGGCGTCGCGCCGTGCTCCCGGATCACCTCGGCGACGGCGGCGCTGCTGATGACGTTGTGCACGACGGCGATGTCGTGGTCTCCCCCGGCCCGGGCGCGGGCGATCTCTCGGGCCGCGACGAGCCCGGTGATCGCACTCGGCGAGACCGGTTCGCCGTCGGCGTCGACCACGAAGCACCGGTCGGCGTCGCCGTCGAAGGCGATGCCGAGGTCGGCGCCGTGCTCGCGAACGGCGGCCTGCAGGTCGACAAGGTTGGCGGGGTCGAGAGGGTTCGCCTCGTGGTTGGGAAAGGTGCCGTCGAGCTCGAAGTAGAGCGGAAC
The DNA here is from genome assembly GCF_001758225.1 of Humibacillus sp. DSM 29435. Lineage (GTDB taxonomy): Bacteria > Actinomycetota > Actinomycetes > Actinomycetales > Dermatophilaceae > DSM-29435. The sequence goes on from NZ_MAST01000003.1 coordinate 74,828, forward strand.
CACCGTGAGGGGCAGCTCGGGAAGGCCTGCTCCCGTGCCGAGCACGGCCGGCACGGTGTAACCGCCCATGCCGTTGCCGGCGTCGACGACGACCGTGAGCGGTCGCGACCCGGAGACGTCGACCAGCCCGCGGAGGAAGCCCGCGTAGTCGGCGAGCAGGTCGCGTTCGTCGACCCGGCCGGGGCCGCCCGCAGGGGCCGGAAGGGTCGAGCCGCTGTCGAGGAGCCACTGGGCGAGGTCGCGGATCTCGGTCAGGCCGGAGTCCTGCCCGACCGGGCGCGCTGCCGATCGGCACAGCTTGATGCCGTTGTAGCGGGCCGGGTTGTGGCTGGCGGTGAACATGGCACCAGGCACGTCGAGGGCGCCACTGGCGTAGTAGAGACCGTCGGTCGAGCAGAGCCCGATCATCGTCACGTTGACGCCGCGGGAGGTCACCCCCTCGGCGAAGGCGGCCGACAGCTCGGGCGAGCTCGGGCGCATGTCGTAGCCGACCGCGATCCCGGTCTGTCCGTCGGGGATCGCGACCACCTCCGCGAACGCGGCCCCGATCGCGGTGGCCACCGCCGGCGAGAGCTGTTCGGGCACGAGCCCGCGCACGTCGTAGGCCTTGACGAAGTCGGCGAGAGTCGGCATCCGACGACCCTAGTGCTCAGGTGTCGCGCAGGATGCGCAGGTGGCCACGGCGGCCGGACTCGACCGCGCCCGAACCGGCCTCCGCCGCCACCTCCGTGGCGGCTTCACGTCGCGCCCCGTCGGAGCGGACGGAACGCCCCGTGCTGTCGGAGCGTCGGCCCGGCCCGGCCTCACGCACCGCGTCGGCGAGCGCCAGCAGGTCGTCGGTGGCCTGGGCCGGCTCAGAGAACTCGCCCACCCGAACGACGTCCCAGCCCCGGGGGGCCGTCATGCGCTCGGCATGCACGAGGCAGAGGTCGTAGGTGTGCGGCTCGGCGTAGGTCGCGAGCGGTCCGAGCACGACGGCCCGGTCGGCGTACGCATAGGTGAGCGTGGCCACAGCGGGGCGAGAACACCCCGTCTTGGAACAACCACGTCGCAGACCCACGATCGTGGACTCTAGTCGTGCCGCTGTGGCGTGGTGGCGCACCACGCCGCGCAGCCCCCGACCTAGAGTGGATGCCGTGAGCCAGAGTTCCCCCTCGTCGCCTCCCCCCGGTGGCGATGACAGCAGCGGCCGCAGCCGCACGGTCCACGGCAGCCGACCCGCTCGTCCCGCCGGGAGCGTGCGGCGCGACCGGCACGGCCGAGGACACCGCGGCCCCCTCGCCTGGCCGCCGGTGCCGGTCATGACCTCGCGGCGGGATGCTTTCGACGGCTTCGTGCTCGACGCGGCGGCCCGGCTGGAGGCCACCTGTGGCCAGGCGTTCCCGCGCGTCGAGTTCGCCGTCGAGGACGTGCCCCGCGGGCCGGCGCCCTGGGACCACCTGGAGGTGGCGCTCGGTCGGCTCTACCCGGCCGTCGGATCGAGCGCGGCCCGCATCGTGGTCTACCGACGTCCGGTCGAGACCCGGGTCACCGACCGTCGCGACGTGGCCGCCCTGGTGGCCGACATCGTCACCGAGCAGGTGGCGGGGCTGCTCGGGGTGCCGCCCGAAGAGCTCGACCCCGGCTTCGGCGACTGATCAGTTCGCCACCTGCCGAACCGGGATCGACAGGGCCGTCAACGGGGCCGAGCTGAGGGCCGCGATGGACAGTCGGGGAACGCCCGAGGCGAGCCCCGACACGCTCACCGCCGCACGCACGTCGCCCCCGGGCTGGCTGACCCAGACCTGGTCGGCAGCACCGAGCCCGATCGAGACGACCGAGTCGGGCGCCACCACCGTGGGCAGGGCGCGGTCGTCGCCACCGGTCACGATGTGCACCACGACCTTGCCGCCGCGGCTGCCTCCCGCCAGGAGCAGCGAGCTCGCACTTCCCGAGGCGCTGAGGCCGGGAAGCGCCAAGCCCGCCAGCCCGTTCACCGGCCGGGTAGCCGGTGCCCAGCCGAAGTCACCCATGCGGTCGGCCCCGGTGGTCATCCGTCGCTCGACGTAGGCACCGGCGACGATCGGGTGGTCGGCGGTGAGGTGCAGCCCGGTCGGACCCGCCGGCAGGTCGAGGGCGACGTCGGTCGTCGAGCCCGCGGGAACGCGCACCGCACGCAGCTCAGCCGGTTGGGTCGGCCCCTGGGGCAGCAGCACCCGTACCTGCACGAGAGACTCGGTGTCGCCAGGGTTGACCAGCCGCACCATGGCGGCTCCTGACACGTCAAGACCGGCGATGACCTGGTCGGTCGAGGGCGCCGCCGATCTGGTCGCGTCGTCGACGCCTCGCGCGGTGGCGCCGTCGATCCACGCGTCGTCGAGCACCGCCGAGACGACGCCGCCGGTGGCCACGACGTGCACGCTCGGGCCCGGCTCCTCGGGGGCCAGCGCGTCGAGGGAGACCACGGCCCTCGACCGGGGCGGAATCGAGATGGCGCGGTTCTGCGCCGAGGCGACCGGCCCTGCTGCGCCGAAGACCTCGAACGACACCGAGACGGCGTTGGCGCCCGGGTTGCCCACGATGACGCGCTCGGTGCGTGAGGGTCCGCCTCCGCCGCCGACCAGCCAGACGTCGGAGGACGCGAGCCCGCACGGGGTCACCGCCAGGCCACGGTCGTCGTCACCGCGGCGTTCCCACACCTGTGTCGCCGCGAGCCCGGGCGCCAGGCCCAAGGTGGCGCCCGCCGTCACCATCTCCGGCCTGGTGAGAGGCGTCTTCACCGGTTCGCCCCGCTCAGCGGCGGTGGCGGCGGGCCGAGACCCTCCCACGGAGAGCGTCACCACACCGCTCGCCGCATCGGCCGGACGGTTGACACCGGCATCCGTGAGCGCGTCGACCGGCGGGGCCGACGCGGCCGCGCTGGACGTGCCAGTGACGTCGCGCAGGCCCTGGGCCCCGACCCGCTGTGGGCCGGGGCAGACCAGGGTTGCTGAGCTGACGAGCACGGTCGAGGAGGTCGCCAGGCCCGCTCGCTCGTGGGTCGCCGCGACCTGCACCGAGCCCGAGGTGCGGGTGGCGCCGAAGGCGACAGCGCCGACGGCCAGGGCCACCGAGCCCACTCGGACCAGGCCTGCGACATTCTTCACGAGCGCCTCCTCGAGCGGCGGTTGCCGAAGGGCAAGGCCATGAAGACGACGAACCCGAGCAGCACGCCCTGGCCCAGGCGCCACCACGGCGCCGCAGCCGCCAGGTCGACGCGTAGCTCGCCCGCGGTCTGCGGCAACGCGTAGGTCGGCTGGTCGGCGCCCGGCACGGCGACGAGCGGCACCTCGTTCCAGGTGACCAGCGCCTGCTGGGCCCAGCCCTCGGGTTCGGCCACGACCAGTCGTCTCGCCACGGGCGAGGCGGTGAGGTTCCCGTCGACCGCGGCGTGTGGGCCGACTGTGGGCACCGCCGCGAGCAGGGCGCCCTTGGCGTCGACGATCCGCACGCGTGACGGGGCGGTGGCCGGGGTGACCCCCGGGGCCGCCGCGAGCGGTGACACCTTCCAGAGGATGCCGTGCTCGCTGGTGCCGAGACGGCTCAGGCCCTCGGCGGCGTCGAGACGCCGCGCCAGGGGCGTGTCGGCGTCGCCGCGCACCTGCACGAAGCCGATGGCGAGCCGGGCCAGGCCGGCCGAGTCGAGCGAGTCGGCGTTGCGGCCGCCGACCATCTCGGCCACGGCCTCGACGAGCGCTGCGTCGTCGGTCGCGGCGGGCCGGTCGAGGTCGCGCAGCAGCTCTCCCGGCTCCTGCCCGACGAGCACGAAGTCGGTCACCGAGTCGGAGGGGCGCAGCAGGAGCAGCCGGTTGCCGAGTGGGCCGCTGCCCTGCTCGACCGCCACGGCCGGGAGGGTGGCCTGGCCCACGGTGAGCCGCTGCCCCAGGCCTTCGGCGCCCCAGCTCGCCGCCTGGGCGAGCGTGGACATCGCGGCGACCCCGATCACCGAGACGGCGACCGCGACGCGGAGGCGGTGGCCAGGTGACCTCAGCCAGGCGAGCACCGGGCGGCTTCCGACGAGAACACCGACGAGGATGCCGGCCAGCCACAGGTCGAGGCCCACGCCCGACCACAGATGGGCCGGGGCGGACACGCCGGCGCCGGTCTCGGCCGAGCCGAGCACCACCCGGCTCGCGCCCAGTGCGAGCACGACCCCGGCCACCGCGATCACGGCTCCGGAGGCCAGCGCCACGTTCTCGGCCCGGCCGCGGCCACGGACGGCGTAGCCGATGACACCGAGAACCACGACGGGGGCGATCAGCCAGGACGCGTGGGTGGCAACGGAGTCGGGCTGCGCCAGCAGAGCGCTCAGAACCGAGGTCTGCGGCGATGTCGTCACCAGGCCGGGGCCGGACAGCAGCAGCCGCCAGTCGTCGACGAACCGGGTGACCCACGGGCCGAGCAGGGCCACTGGCACGACGAGGAGCACGAGGCCGCGCCAGCGGCGGGTGCCCGGCCCGATCACGAGCAGCAGGAGGGCGGACACACTGGTCAACGCGAGCAGGGGTGGCGCGAAGCCGCCGAGCACCCCCGCGGCGAGCGCAGTTGCGAAGCTGGCGGTGTAGGTGCCGTCGCGGCGAGCCGCGAGCACGAAGCCCGCCAGCACGAACGGCAAGATGATGTGCGCGACGGCAAAAGTGACCCGACCCGAGGAGACAGCAGCCGTGATCACACTGCTCGACCCCCAGACCAGCGCCACCACGGCCCGGGCCCATCGCGAGGAGGTGACCACCCGGGCCGCAAGGTAGGTCGCCCACGCCGACAGCGGGGGCGCGAGGAACAGCAGCCAGGCGATCACGACGCCGGCGCTCGATCGACCGTCGGTGACGCCGGGGAGGCGCTCGGCCAACCAGGTCAGGCCCGAGAGCACGGCGAGGTGGGGGCCCGACTCGACTCCGGTGCCGAGGCCGGCCCCGTGCCAGGCATCCCGGAAGGCGTGCCACAGGCCGCTCGACCCCGTGGTCACCGCCCGCAGCTCACCCCCGGCGAGACCGGTGTTCGTCGGCGACAGACCCCCGGCGCGGATGGTGGCGCGCCACGCCACCGACGTGGCCACGGCGACAGCGACCACTGCGAGAAAGCCCGGATGCGTGGCGATGCGACGCGGCAGCGACGCCGGCAACGCAACCGGTGAGGCCGCGTCGTCGTCGACCGGACCGGTCTCGGTGGCCGGGGCCGACTCACGGCGGGGACGTGACCGCTCGGGCGTGACGGCATCCTGGATGTGGTCGAGCGTCGTGCGGGCGGCTGCCCCCGGGGTGACGAACAGGGTGGCGAGGTCGTCACGTCGGAGCTTCTTGGAGGTGCGTCCGCGCCAACGGGCACCGAGCACCTTGACCGGGTGCACCAGGGCGGCGAGGTCGGAGAGCTCGCGCCAGGCCTGCCGCGGTCGTTTGGCCAAGAGCAGGGCCAGGGCCGAGACCACGGCCGACAGCGCCATCCAGATCGCGAGGAAGGGCATGGCGAACGGCGAACACCGGGCGAGCACGACCTGTCGCGCGGCGCGGCGGCTGCCGCTCGCAGCATCGCGCCGGGCCCGGGCGACCGAGGGCGGGGGCGGCTCACCGGGCGACTCGACGAACGACCCGTCGCGCACCACAGCACTGGGAACCACGATGACCCGGTGGTCGGCGAGCTGGGCGCGCCAGCCGAGGTCGAGCGCGGCGCCGTGGCCCAGGAAGCTCGGGTCGAACCCGCCGATGTCGTCGTGGGTGGAGCGTCGTAGCAGCATTCCCGCCGTGCCGACGGCCAGCACGTCGGTGCGACCGTCGTGCTGCCCCTGGTCGGCCTCACCGGGCGCCGGTGAGGCGATGAGCCGCCCCGTTCGGGTGAGCGAGACTCCCATCTCGACCAGCTGTCGGGAGTCGACCGCGCTGACCACCTTCGGACCGGCCACCCCGACCGAGGGCGATCGCAGCACCGCCTCGAGCAGCCGGGCGAGCGTGGTGCGACGCGCGATGGTGTCGTGATGCAGCAGCCACACCCAGCCGGCCCGCGGGTCGCCCACCACGGGCAGCGCCTCGATGGCCCGGTCGATGGCCTCGCCGATGCCGACCTCGGCATCGAGACGAAGCACGCTGACCTCGGTGACCACGCGGCGCACGCCCTGGTGGGCCGACGCGATCGCGATCGAGCTGTCGGTGCTCGCGAGGTCGACGATGACGAGCCGCTCCGGTGGCAACGTCTGGGCCGCGATGGCGTCGAGGCAGCGCACCAGCACGTCGGCGCCGTCGCGCACGACGAGCACGGCGTCGAGGGTCACCCCGGCCACGGTGCCACGGGGCGGAGCCGGTGGGGTCATGGCTGCGCCGGCGTCGACCGGTGCCGCCCCCGTGGGAGCGGCGAGGGTTGCCATCAGCTCGTCGGGCACAGCGACCACCTCTGCCCGGACACCGCGAGGCGCCGGGGCTCGTCGGGCACGCTCAGACCGCGCGCTTCTTCAGCTTGCGCCTCTCGCGTTCGGACAGGCCGCCCCAGATGCCGAAGCGCTCGTCGTGCGCCAGGGCATACTCCAGGCACTCGGAACGCACGTCGCAGCCGACGCACACCTTCTTGGCCTCCCGGGTCGATCCCCCCTTCTCGGGGAAGAACGCCTCAGGATCGGTCTGCGCGCAGAGCGAACGCTCCTGCCACGACACCTCTCCCTCTTCGTCGATCTGATCCACCAACGCCACCAGTTCGTGCATGACCCCTCCTCGACCCTGACGTCCACACCTGTGTGTCAGCACTCGCTGTGTCCGACGCCGCCCTGACCCCGGATGGACCCACTGCGAAGAACACAACAATGGAATTACAAGCGTGTCATACGCCTCACGTCAAGCCCTGCATGATATTTGCTTGCGATTCGACCCAACTGATAAGGCCCTTCCGGCGGAGCACGGACCAGCTGGAAGACGAGCGCACGAAGACCGCATGACGACTTCGGGCCGAGTGCGGGCCGAGTTCGGGCCGAGTCCGATCCGAGTCCGATCCGGTTCGCCGCAGGCTCTCGGCCGGCGCCGCACGGTTCCCGCTGGTGGGCGGGGGCGGCAGGCGGGCTTGGGTCGGCTGGGGCGGGCTGTCGGTCAACCCTGGTTGGCCGGGGCGGTTCGAGTGCTGAGAGGATCGTCCTCATGCGCATCACCGCTCTCGCGGGTGGCGTGGGCGGCGCCCGGTTCCTCCGTGGCCTGCGCCGACACCTCGCCCAGCACCCAACACCGGGCTCCTCCGACGAGCCGGTGTCCCTGACCGTCATCGGCAACACCGGTGATGACATCACCCTGTTCGGGCTGCGCGTCTGTCCCGACATCGACACCCTGCTCTACACCCTCGGCGGGGGTGTTCACGAGGAGCAGGGTTGGGGGCGGGCCGATGAGACCCACTCCCTGTCCGACGAGCTCGCCGCGCTCGGCGCCGAACCCCAGTGGTTCACCCTGGGCGACAAGGACTTCGCCACCCACGTCTACCGGTCACAGCTGCTGGCCCAGGGTGTGCCGCTCAGCCAGGTGGTCGCTCGCCTGAGCGAACGGTGGGGGCTCGGGCAGCAGGGGGTCACCCTCCTGCCGATGACCGACACCCCCGTCGAGACGCACGTGGTGATCGACGACGGCGGCGACCAGCGGGCGATCCACTTCCAGGAGTGGTGGGTTCGCCATCGGGCAGCCGTGCCCGCGAAGCGTTTCGTCGTGGCCGGGCTCGACCGGGCCACGGCCGGCCCCGGAGTGCTCGAGGCGATCCGCGAGGCTGATGTCGTGCTGCTCCCACCGAGCAACCCCGTCGTCTCGATCGGGATCATCCTCGGGGTGCCGGGTGTCCGCGACGCCTTGCGTGGCACCCGTGCCCCCGTCGTCGGGGTGTCTCCGCTCATCGATGGTCGCCCCGTGCGCGGTCACGCCGACGTGTGCCTCCAGGCCATCGGGGTGGCGGCCACGAGTGAGGCCGTCGCCGGGCTCTACGCCGACTTCCTCGACGCCTGGCTGGTCTCCCCCGATGACCCCATGCAGTCGCGTCCCGGGCTGCACGTCGAGCACCGGCCACTGCTCATGGGCTCGCTCGACGCGGCCGCCGACCTCGCCGGGGCCGCCCTGGCTCGCGCCACCCGCCTCGGGCCGGGGCGGACCACGGCGTGAGTGCGTTCCCCGCCGGTGAGCCTGCCGGCACGGTCACGATCACCCCGCTGGGCGGCATCCCCGAGGTTCACGAGGGCGATGACCTCACCACGCTGATCGGGCTCGGGCTGTCGGCGAGCGGGGTGCAGCTGAGAGACGGTGACGTCGTCGTCGTCTCGAGCAAGATCGCGAGCAAGGCGCTGGGCCTGGTCACCGACGACCCCGACAAGGATCGCGTCGTGGCGGGCGAGACCGAGTACGTCGTGGCCGAGCGGTCGCTGCCGGGGCGGGTCACCCGGGTGGTTCGCTCCAAGGCGGGGCCCATCATGGCGGCGGCCGGGGTCGACGGCTCCAACACCGGTGACCGGGGTGGCTGGCTGCTGCTGCCCCATGACCCTGACGGCGTGTGCGAGCGGTTGCACGACGGCCTCACGAACCGGTACCGGGTGCGGCTCGGGGTCGTGCTCAGCGACACCTCGGCGCGGCCGTGGCGGCTGGGCCACTCCGACTTCGCGCTCGGGGCCCACGGGCTGCACGTCGTCGACGACCTGAGGGGCGCCGTCGATGCCGATGGCCGTGAGCTCAGCGTGACGACGCGGGCGGTCGCCGACGAGATCGCCGCCGCTGCCGACCTGGCCAAGGGCAAGACCGGCGCGGTTCCCGTCGCGGTCGTGCGTGGCCTCGCCACGCTGCTCGTCGACGGCGACCCGCGAAGCCACCCACGGGGGCGCGACCTGGTGCGCACCGGTCCGCACGACTGGTTCGGCCACGGACGCGTCGAGGCGGTCAGGGCGGCTCTGGGTGTCGTGCCCGGCAGCGAGGAGTCGGTGGCGGTCGGCATCCCCCCGAGTGAACCGGGCCAGGACCAGCTCGAGGCGGTCGGGCGGGCGGTTCGGCTGGCACTGCACGGACTGGACTCGGGCACGGCCGACATCGGACAGCTCTCGGTGACCCTGGGCGCCGAAACACCCTTCGAGCTCGGGTGGCTGTCGGCTCGGCTCCACGTTGCACTGTGGAGCGAATGGCTCGAGGGGTCAGCCGGGTCACCGAGCGCCGACGGCGCCTCCCTGGTCGTGGCGATCGCCGCACGCTCGACCCCCTGACCGCGCCACACTTCTTGCGCGACGCGCGGCGCGACGCGCCAAAAGTGCTGGATTCACGACACCACCTGCGCGACGCGCGGCGCGACGCGCCAAAAGTGCTGGATTCACAACACCACCTGCGCGACGCGCGGCGCGACGCGCAGCAGGGGTCGGCGCTGGAGCGTCAGCTCATGGTGAAGACGACTTTGCCGAAGACCTCGCCCTCGATCATCTTCGCGAAGCCGTCACGTGCGTCGGCGAGCGGCATGACCGAGTCGATCACGGGCTCGATCTTCGCCTGCACCAGGAACTTGGTCAGTCGCGAGAGCTCGTCGCGCGTACCCATCGTCGAGCCGATCACCCGAAGCGGCTTGAAGAAGATCTTCGTCAGCTCAGCCTTCGGGCCGTCGCCTGAGGTGGAGCCCGAGATGACGAGAGTGCCGCCGGGCCGCAGCGAGTTCACCGAGTGCGACCAGGTGGCCGCTCCGACCGTCTCCATGACGGCATCGACGCGTTCGGGCAGCCGTTCGCCCGATGCGAACGCCCGGTCGGCCCCGATCTGCACGGCCAGCGCCCCCCGCGCCTCGTCGCGCGAGGTGACCCACATCCGGTAGCCGGCCGCCGAGCCCAGCTGCACCAGCGCGGTGGCCACCCCTCCCCCTGCGCCCTGCACGAGCACCGTGTCGCCGGGCTGCGCACCCGAGTTCGTGAACAGCATCCGGTAGGCCGTGAGCCACGAGGTCGACAGGCACGCTGCGCTCTCCCACGACAGACCGGCAGGCTTCGCCACGAGGTTGTGGCTGGGCACGGCAACCTTCTCGGCGAGGGTGCCGTCATGCACCTCCGACAGCAGCGACCGGCGGGGGTCGAAGGTCTCGTCACCCCGCCAGCCATCGGAGGCGACGACGGCGTGCACGATGACCTCGTTGCCGTCGGCGTCGACCCCGGCGCCGTCGCAGCCGAGAATCATCGGCAGCCGGTCGGCCGGCAGCCCGGCGCCACGCAGCGACCAGACGTCGTGGTGGTTGAGCGCGGCCGCCCGGAGGCTGACGACGGTCCAGCCGTCGCGGGGCTGCGGGTCGGGGCGGTCGCCGACGACGAGACCCGATAGGGGGTCGGTGGGCGACTGGGTGGCGGCGTAGGCAGCGAGCATCCGCTCAGCCTATGCCGACCGTCCTGGGTCCTGGGCCTCCCCGAGCGCTCGGGCCTGCCCCGCGACACCGACGCGGGCCGCCACCGCCATCGCCACGGCCGGTGCGACGCGACGGTCGAAGACGCTCGGAACGATGTGGGATGCCGTAGGCGCCTCCACGAGGGAGGCGATGGCTTCTGCGGCTGCGAGCTTCATCGACTCGGTGATCGACCGGGCCCCCGAGTCCAGGGCGCCGCGGAAGATCCCCGGGAACGCCAGCACGTTGTTGATCTGGTTCGGGAAGTCTGACCTCCCCGTGGCGACCACCTCGGCGAAGCGCGCCGCAACACTGGGGTGCACCTCGGGGTCGGGGTTGGCCAGCGCGAAGATGATGGCCCGTGGCGCCATCGCCAGCAGGTCGCGTTCGGCGATGGTGCCGCCGGACACCCCGATCAGCACGTCGGCGCCCCGCAGCGCGGCACCGATACCGCCGGTCACCCGCCGCGGGTTCGTGATCTGCGCGATCTCCCGCTTGTGGGGGGCCAGACCTGCGCGCGACCCTTCGATGACGCCGGTGGAGTCGACCACGATGACCTCGCCTATCCCCGCGGTCAGGAGGATCTTGGCCACGGCCACTCCGGCGGCGCCCGCCCCCGAGACGACCACCGTGAGGTCGTTCAGCCGCTTCTCGACCACAAGGGCTGCGTTGCGTAGCGCCGCGAGTGCCACGATCGCGGTTCCGTGCTGGTCGTCGTGGAACACCGGGATGTCGAGGAGCTCTTTGAGGCGTCGCTCGATCTCGAAGCACCGCGGGGCAGAGATGTCCTCGAGGTTGATGCCGCCGTAGGTCGGCGCGATACGCGCCACCGCTTCGACGATCTGTTCCACCGTGCCGGTCTGCATGCACACCGGCACGGCGTCGACATCGGCGAAGTGCTTGAACAGCACGGCCTTTCCCTCCATCACGGGCAGCGCGGCGAGCGGCCCGATGGCACCGAGCCCGAGCACCGCGGTGCCGTCACTGACCACGGCGACCGTGTTCTGACGGGTCGTGTAGCGGTCGGCCAGCGACGGGTCGGACGCGATGGCGAGACACACCTGCGCGACACCGGGGGTGTAGAGCAGCGACAGGTCGGCGGCGTCGCGTAGCGGTGCGCTCGCCTGCACGGTCAGCTTGCCGCCTTCGTGGGCCCGGAACACCGGGTCGGCAGGGTTGAAGCCACGACGGACAGGTAGGGCACTCATGAGAACACCTCGTTCACGACGGGAGAAAAGGGGGCCAAGGCCTGCACCGGGGTGGTCAGTGCTGGTTGCTGGCCTGGTCTGGCCGTCCGAGCTGGAACATCTCGCGTGGCGGGAGGTGGCCCGCGCCGCCAGTGTGACAGCGGATGCCGTCTCACCGGTGACGCGTGTGAGCGGCGTCTCAGCCGACCGGTCGAGTCTCGGCCAACGCCCGTTGCAGCGCGTCGACGACCCGCGGGTCGTACTCGTAGCCCAGGCCGAGATAGATGCGCTCGAGCGCCTGCTCGCGCGCCCGTCGACTGCGCGCCCCTGCGGTGAGATCCTCGTAGGCGTTGACGACCTTGACGATGCGGCTCGTCAGCGGGATCTGCTCGCCGAGCTCGCGCACCTGACGGTACGGGGTGGTCTGGTGTTCCAAGATGGTGGCCACATCATCGAGCACCCCGGTCTCGCGAACGATCGCAACGGTGTCGGCCTCGATGCGCCGCTGGTCGGCCGGAGCGGCGAGCACGGTCGCTCCCCCGGGGATGGGGTCGACGAGCGCCACCTGGCCGATGTCGTGCAGCAGGGCCGCGTACTCGAGGTCGAGCAGGGCACGCTCGGAGAGGCCGAGCTCGCGACCCACCGACACCGACAACGCCGCCACGCGCTCCGAGTGGCCCGAAGGGGTGTAGCCGGCAACATCCGTCAGGCGTGAGAGCGTTCGGATGCTCTGCAGGTAGGTCGCACGGATCGCGAGATATCGGCGGAAAGCGAACTGCGTCAGCACCAGAGGCGCGAGGAAGAACGGTAGCGAGGCTATCCCGAGTGGCTCGGAGGCGAGTGCGATCAGCACACCGGTGACGGCGACCGCCGTCGAGAGCGCCGCCGACGAGCGCACCTCGTCGACCACGAGCCGACGCAGGTTGTGCATGGCCGGAGCCGTGTGCACGGTCGCCGTGAACAGCAGGTCGGCCAGCAGGGCCACGACGGCGATGCCGAGCAGCAGCACGGCGAGCTGCCACGGAGGCAGGCCGTCATCGGGGGCCGGCGACTGCCCCTCCTGTCGGAGGTACAGCGTGCGGTAGAGCAGCGCGGCCACGACGACAGCCACGAACCGTCCGGTCGACTCAACGGCGCTCGCGGGGCGCCCGCTCGCCCGGCGCAGCGCCAGCCCGATGGCCATCGCCGTGCCCGAGACGGCGATGATGACCAGGGCGCCGTAGGGCAGTCGCTGCGTCTCGGGCAGGTCGACGACGAAGCACAGACCGAAGGCCGCAGCCATCGAGATGGGGGCTGAGCCGCGCAGTCCCGGAGCCGACAGCGCGAAGACCTCACCGAGCACGATGACGACGGCGAAGGCCGCCAACACCCCGAGGACCGCCCAGCTCGACCACACCGCCGGGCCGGTCGCACTCACGGCGGCCACGTCGGCCGCGACCAGGCTGGCACCGCCCAGCACCATGGTGGGCCCCTGCCCACCCCGCTGCGTCGCCATCAGTCGGCGACCGTGGCCAGGGCGACCCAGCCATGGCGGTCGAGCACCACCCGGGCCGCATCGAGCACGGCGGGGTCGTAGCGGCCGACCTCCTCGCGGAGCAGCTGGAAGGCCTCGACCGAACCGAGGGTGGCGTGACCGCCGCGTTCCTCGGTCAGCTCGACGAACCGGCCGGCCACGGCCACGACCCGAGCGGCCACCGGAATGTCGGGGCCGGCCAGCCCGTCGGGTCTTCCGCTGCCGTCGTAGTGCTCGTTCTGGTGCTGGATGCCGGAACGGGCGTCCTCGAGGAAGTCGATGCCCTCGATCATCCGGGCCCCGATAGCGCAGTGCTGGTCGAGCACGTGCCGCTCGCTGTCAGTGAGCGACTCGGCAGGACGGCGCAACAGCCGCGTCGGTACGCCGAGGCGGCCGACCTCGTGCAGGATCGCGGCGTAGCGCACGGTGCCGATCTGCGACGGCGCCAGCGCGAGCTCCTCGGCGATCCACTCGGCGATCCGGGCCGAGCTGCGGCTGCGGGCAGCGGCCCCAGGGTCCTTGCGCGCCAAGGCGGTCACGAGGGTCTCGATCGTGCGCTCGTGAGAACGTAGCTCTTCGCCGTACTGGATGAACGCCCACCGGGCGGCGAGCAGGGGCACGATCACCAGCAGCGCGCTGAACGCGCTCAGCTTGGCGGGGAACCAGAGGATGACGAACAGGAAGCCGATCACGCCGTAGCCGATGTAGGCCACGCCCGACGTCGTCAGGATCCGCCTTACGAGCCCCCCGAACGGTGCCCCGCCGTAGAAGTGCATCACGCCCGAGAGGAGCACCGCGTTGACCAGGCACTGCACGACGTCGGCCACCATGATGGGAATCCCCACCTGCACGACCAAGCCGGCGGGGCCAACCAGAACGGGGATTTTCGCCAACCCGCCTGCGTACACGTAAGCCCAGGCGCCAGCGGCCCCGATGATCGAGGTCATAGAGATGTTGAAGACCCAGCGAGACCAAGGAATTCGTTTTCGGACAACCGATACCGAGACCAACCCGACCACCCACGCGCCGCCCGGCCCGAGAATCGACGCCGACGCCAGCAGGATGATGCTCAGGAACGAGAACTCGACCCGTGACCCGACGTTAGGCTCTCTGAGGTTGAAGCTGAGGATCCCCAAGGCGCAGAGGATGAGCAGGGACCCCAGTTCGGGCGGCCGGCCGCGAGTGAACGAGAAGCCCCCGAGAACCGCGGAAAAGAGCACCACCAGCGCGATGTAAGCCATACCAGCACGCGGAATGGAGATGGCCTTCTGGGTGCCCTCCTCATCGGCCGGCAGGGCCGCCAACACCGCTGGTTCAGACACTGTCGCTCACCAGGCGAGAATGCGTCCCGGATAGGGGTGAAAGCAAGAGTGACGCCCTGCCAACGTCAGGTGGACGAAGCTCAGCCGCCCCAGGTCCAGGTGTTGGCGATCACGGTGAGTACCTGAACGACCGCGTGCGGGGTCATCGCGAGGGACGAGAGGATGGCTGAGAACATTGGGGACTCCTTCGAACGGCATGCAAGGGGACATACTTCGCTAAACGCCCATAACGAACATGGGGGGGAGGGTAACCATAACCTTCCTGCCCGACGTGTCAAACCTCGGGGAATCTTGAAGAGCAGTCATCCCCAAATCGGCGTCGCGCGGGCGAAACGTCGACCGGGCGACTGACCGTTTGGGACCGCCATACCGATTGTGACACACTGGCGTCTCGTGCCTTGCCGTCGAAGTGTCGGTCAAGGCCTTTTCCCGACGAAAGAGCCGACCATGAGCAAGCGCGCCCGCAAGCGTCGCTCCCGCAAGGGCAAGGCCGCCAACCACGGCCACAAGCCCAACGCCTGAGCCGCAGACGCGATGAGGCCCGCCCCTCCAACGGGGGGCGGGCCTCATGACGTTCGTGGGCGGCGGCGTGCTGGGGAGCGGCGCCTCAGAACCGGCGATCGATGCGATCCACGCTGACGACCGTCATCGAGATCCGGCTCATGATCGTCATGCGCAGGGCGTCGGGGGCACTCTCGCACCCGCACGAGCGCTTGATCAGGGCCTTGAGTGTGGTGTCGAGGTCGTACTCCTTGAGACAGGGACCGCACTCGTCGAGGTGCGCCTGGATCTTGGCGACGTCATCAGGCCCGAGCTCGCCGTCGAGGAACTCGTAGACCCGCAGCAACGCCTCGGAGCACTCCGCGCTGGGGCTGAGAGCGTGGTCGCTCATGACGGGCTTCCTTCCTGGCTGGCGCGGGCCACCGCGGTCTTGCCCGCTCCGCCCTTGGCGGTCGCGGTGGCGAAACCACGCTCACCGGCATACTCGGCGAGCAGCTCGCGAAGCTGGCGGCGACCGCGGTGGAGCCGGCTCATGACCGTGCCGATCGGGGTGTCCATGATCTCAGCGATCTCCTTGTAGGCGTAGCCCTCGACGTCGGCGAAGTACACCGCCAACCGGAACTCCTCGGGGATCGACTGGAGCGCACGCTTCACATCACTGTCGGGCAGGTGGTCGAGCGCCTCAGCCTCAGCCGACCGAAGACCGGACGAGGTGTGCGACTCGGCCCGAGCGAGCTGGTAGTCCTCCACCTGCGCGGTGTCGCTCTCCAGGGGCTGCCGCTGCTTCTTGCGGTAGCTGTTGATGTAGGTGTTGGTGAGGATGCGGTACAGCCACGCCTTGAGGTTGGTGCCGGGGCGGTACTGGTGGAAGGCGGCGTACGCCTTCGCGAACGTCTCCTGCACGAGGTCTTCAGCGTCACTGGGGTTTCGCGTCGTTCGCAGGGCCGCGCTGTAGAGCTGGTCGAGCAGCGGCATCGCCTCCCGCTCGAAGCGGCCGCGGCGCTCATCGGCGGTCTCGGAGGCGACGTCGGCACGGGCATCTGCGAGCGCGAGGTCCTCCGCCTCGTCGACGACGCGAACACCAGACTGCGCACCGACGGCCCCCTGGGTGGCGGAGTCGAGAACAGCCGTGGCCGACGTGGGGTCGAGATTCTTGTCCTTGGTGGTCATCGCCTCCCAGCCTAGCCCGCGACCGCTGGGCTGCCGTCGCGTCATTGGGGCGGCCCCGGTCGGGGGGCGTGGAGGTGAGATGACCATGATGGGTGCAACGGCGCCCCACCGAGCAGCATTCCCGACAGTGACCTCTCGACGGCCGTGAGGGTCTCGAGCAGGACCGTGCGGGAGCCGGCCGGGAAGCTGTGGGCGCCTGGCACCTCGAGCAGAGTGGCACCCGCCGGCAGGTGCGGCCTGACCTCGTCCGGCGTGCCGAACGGGTCTCGAGCGCCCTGCACCACCCAGGTCGGGTCGGGTGCGAGTGCGAGCTCATCGGCCCTGCTCTTCTCGGGCCGACCCGGCGGATGCAGCGGAAAGCTCAGCAGCAGAGCGGCATCCGCCCCGGTGGACTTTGCCGTGCGACAGGCGACGCGGGCCCCCGCACTGCGCCCACCGACGACCAGGGGGCGCGGCAGCCTGCCGCGGCCCCTGGTGAGGGCGTCCAGCATCGGCACCCAGGCGGCGTCGAGCGAGGCGGGACGCCCGGCGATCCTCCGGCCGGCGACCATCCACGGCTGCTCGACGAGCACGAAAGCCCAGCCGGCGGCCACGAGAACGTCGCGGGCGACAGTGAGGTCGAGCGGCCATGAGGCGCCGAGCGAGCCACCCGCCCCGTGAGAGAGAACCACCGTGCCGTGGGCGCGCGGGGGGCGCGAGACGTGGGCACGACCGGGGCCCTCAGGGGTCGCGATCTCCCGCACGGAGACAGCCGCCCGGCTCGCGCGCAGGGCCGGCGTCACGGCGTCATTCGCCGATGACCTCACCGGTCATCGGGTCGATGACCCCCACCAGCTCGCTGGGCGGGGGCGGGTCGAGCAGGCCCGGGCCGTTGTTGCGCGTCGCGCCCACGCCGCGGCCGACGGGGTGTGCCTCGAACCGTCCCGGCCGCGCGAACTCGAGAAAGGGGCGAACCGCCTCGGGGTCCACCTCGTCGGGGTCGAGCCAGGGCTCCCACTGCTCGCGTTCGAGCACCAGCGGCTGACGGTCGTGGATACGGTCCATCCCCGGGTCAGCGGCCGTGGTGATGATGGTGAAGGTGGTCAGCCAGGCGTTGGGGTCGTCGCGGTCGACCTCCTGGTCGCGCCAGAACTCGTAGAGCCCGGCGAACGCCACCGCGTCGCCGTCAGCACGGTGGATGAAGAAGGGCTGCTTGCGCGGCTTGCCCTTGGCGTCGAGGGCCGTCGGCGAGACCTGCCACTCGTACCACCCCTGCGCCGGCACGAGACACCGCCGGGATCGCGCCGCCTGAGCGAACGCCCCTTTGCCCAGCACCGACTCGGCCCGGGCGTTCGTCATCCGCAGACCCATCTTGAGGTCCTTGGACCACGACGGCACGAGGCCCCAGGTCAGAAGGCGTAGCTGACGGCGCGTTTCCGCCTCCGCCTCCGCCCCCCGGGAGGAGCGGGTGAGCACCACGGGGGCCTGCTTGGACGGGGCCATGTTCCAGTCGGGCTCGCCGGGCGGTGGGCTCTGCGGGTTCTTCAGCACCGAGCGCGTCGCCTCGTCGGTGCGGTCGTCGTCGACGTCGAACGCCCCGATGAGCTCATCGGGGCGAGCGCTCGCGGCGTACCTCCCACACATGGGGGCCAGCCTAAGCGGCCGACTGACGGCCGGGAACGTTGCTGGGCGGGTATGTCGCTACCGTAGGTGCCCACGGAACACGATGGCCGCGCCCGAGGGGGCCCGCGCCCGAGGAGGAAGTCTCAATGATCGTTCGTCGTCTGGCCCGCCCGCTCCTGGCCTCGGTGTTCATCGCGGGAGGCATCGACGCCCTGCGCCACCCCGGTGCCCGCACCGACCAGGCTGCCCACCTGCTCCAGAAGGTGCCCGGTGACTCGGTGCCGAACGACCCTGACCTCGTGGTGCGCGTCAACGGGGCGGCGCTGTTGGGCGGTGGGCTGCTGCTCGCCACCGGGCGGCTGCCGCGTCTCGCCTCGACCATCCTGGCCGCCTCGATCGTGCCGACCACGGCGATCGAGCACGCCTTCTGGGAGGAGAGCGACCCGGCCAAGAAGGCCCAGAGCAAGAGCCTGTTCCTCAAGAACGTCGGCCTGCTCGGGGGGCTGTTGCTGGCCAGCGTCGACACGGCCGGCAAGCCCGGCCTCGCCTGGCGGGCCCAGAACGCCGGCAAGACCACCCGCCGTGAGGCTCGCCACGCTAAGAAGGCGGCCTCCAGAGAGGCTCGCCTGCTGGCCCATCGAGCGCAGGACGTCGTGAGCTGAGTTGGCTTCCGCACACCATCCCAGGAGGGCCGTGGTCCCTCAGGACAGCCGCGACGAGACCCCCGACGGCACCAGTGACGACTGGGCCGCTCCCACCGCCGACGGGCCCCTCGATGCGACGGTGCTGCTGCCCGGCAGCAAGTCGCTGACCAACCGCTACCTCGTGCTGGCGTCGCTCGCGAGTGAGCGATCTCGGCTGAGGGCGCCGCTCCGTTCCCGTGACACTCTGCTCATGGCAGCGGCGTTGAGGTCGCTGGGCGTACGCATCGATGACGTTGCGGCAGAGGGAGACTCCGCGGCCAGCGTGACCGACTGGGTGATCACGCCACCGCAAACCCTGACCGGTGGGGTCGACATCGACTGTGGCCTGGCCGGAACGGTGATGCGGTTCCTGCCGGCCGTCGCAGCGCTGGCCGATGGCCGGGTGCGGCTCGACGGCGACCCACAGGCGCGCCGCCGACCCATGGCTCCGGTCGTCGACGCCCTGCGCACGCTCGGCGCCGAGATCACCGACGACGGCTCGGGCGGTCTTCCGATCGTGGTGGCAGGCACAGGGCGGATGCCGGGCGGCTCCGTCACGATGGACGCGTCGGCCTCCTCCCAGTTCATCTCGTCACTACTGCTCGCCGGGGCCCGCTACGACAACGGCGTGACGGTGCACCACGACGGCAAGCCGGTACCCAGCGAGCCGCACATCCTGATGACGGTCGAGACCCTGCGCGACGCCGGCGCCATCGTCGACGACTCCGAGCCGAACACGTGGCGGGTCGAGCCGTCGGAGATCAACGGGCTCGATGTGTCGGTCGAGCCCGACCTGAGCAACGCCGGCCCCTTCGTGGCCGCTGCCCTGGTCGCTGGAGGCACGGTGCGCGTGCCGGGCTGGCCGCAGTACACCACCCAGGCCGGCGATCTCATGCGCGAGATCCTCGACGCCATGGGGGCCGACGTGCGGCTCGACCGGGCGGGCCTCACGGTCAGCGGCACCGGGGAGCTGGTCGGCATCGACATCGACCTGCACGACGCGGCCGAGCTGACGCCCACGGTGGCCGCTCTCGCGGCCCTGGCCTCGACCACGTCGTGGATCCGCGGGGTGGCCCACATCCGCGGGCACGAGACCGACCGTCTGGCCGCCCTCACCCGCGAGCTGACGGCCCTGGGCGGGGTGGTGCAGGAGACCGAGGACGGCCTGCGCCTGACTCCCGCCCCTCTGCGCGCGCTGGGCGGTGGCCGCTTCCGCAGCTACCACGACCACCGAATGGCCACCGCCGGTGCCATTCTCGGTCTGCGCGTACCCGGCCTCAGGGTCGAGAACATCGACACCACGGCCAAGACGCTGCCCGACTTCACCGGCCTATGGAACGGCATGCTCGCCAGCGCGTCGCGCGTGGCCGACGACGCCCCGTCGCGATGAGCCGGCGCGAGCTCGACGAGAGTGATGTGCGAGTTCGCCCCAGCCGCAAAGGGTCTCGGCCCCGAACCAAGGAGCGACCCGCCCACGCCGACGCCGTGGTGTCAATGGTCATCGGGGTCGACCGAGGTCGCTACACCTGTCTCATCCCGAAGGGCGCCCTCGGCAAGAAGGAGCCGGAGCGGGTCGTCACGGCGATGAAAGCCCGTGACATCGGGCGCACCCGGGTGGTCGTCGGCGACGACGTCGCCCTCGTGGGTGACCTCGCAGGGGGGCCGGACGCGTTGGCCCGGATCGTGCGCATCGAGGATCGCCGTTCGGTGCTGCGCCGCACGGCCGACGACACCGACCCCTACGAGCGCATCATCGTCGCCAACGCCGACCAGCTCGTCATCGTGACCGCTCTCGCTGATCCCGAGCCCCGACCCAGGATGGTCGACCGCTGTCTCGTCGCCGCCTACGACGCCGACCTCGACCCGCTGCTTGCCCTCACCAAGGCCGACCTGGTCGACCCGGCCGACTTCCTCGCGCACTACACGCCGCTCGAGGTCGCGCACGTCGTCACCTCGAGCGCGGGCGGCGAGGTGGTAGGCGTGGATGCCCTGCGAGAGAGGCTCACGGGTCGGGTCTCGGTGTTCGTCGGGCACTCCGGGGTCGGCAAGAGCACCCTGGTCAACGCTCTGGTGCCGGGAGCGTTTCGCGCGACCGGAGTCGTCAACGACACCACCGGCCGGGGTCGGCACACCTCGACGAACGCGGTGGCCCTGAGGTTGCCCGACGACCCCGACGGCTGGGTCATCGACACCCCCGGCATCCGGTCGTTCGGGCTCGCCCACATCGACGTCGACCACATCATCGACCACTTCCCCGACCTGGCCGCGGGCACCGGCGACTGCCCTCGGGGCTGCACCCATGACGAGCCGGAGTGCGGCCTCGACGCCTGGGTCGAGGGAGGGCATGCCGGCCCCGCGGGCGTCTCGCGCCTTGAGTCGCTTCGGCGACTGCTGCGCACCCGCAACCCCGCAGAGGACCATTAGCCGTCGGCTGGGGCTCAAATCCGTCGGCGGGGTGACAGCGCTCCCGGCAAAGGTCGAACAGCAGCGCCTTGTCGGGCGATGATGGGCTTATGTCCGAGACGTTCGAGCTGATCCCCGAGACCTCTGCCGCGGAGCGCGAGGTTGCGGACCTCATGCCCATCCAAGCGGAACGGGGGCGCGCCGAGCGGGCCCGTGACTCGGTTCCACTCTGGTTCCACACCTTTGCCCTATCGCCCGGCGTCTACACGCCGGGGATTGCGCGCGATCACGTTTACCGTCTCCCCCTCCTCCACGCAGACCGCTTCGTAGGGCGCAGCGTGCTCGACATCGGAACGTTCGACGGTTTCTACAGCTTCCTGGCCGAGAGCCTCGGAGCGCGCCGCGTGGTGGCCGTCGACAACGAGCAGTACGTCAGCTGGGTGCGTGAGCGGTTCGACGTGACGTTGCCGGGCGGCGCCGGCTTTCGAGCGGTCGCCGACCTGCTGGGGTCGACGGTCGAGTACCGACAGATGGACGCGCTCGACGTGCGCGCCCTTGATGAACGCTTCGACGAGGTGCTCTGTTTCGGCATCCTGCACCGGGTCACCAACCCCATCGCGTTGCTTCAGGCCCTCGCCGACGTTCTCAGCCCGACGGGCGAGATCGTGCTCGAGACATACGGCTCGCACCTGCCCGGTGACATCCGAGCGATTGACGTGCACGCGCCGGGGGAGGTCTACCCCCGCGACAGCTTCCTCTACTGGGGCTTCCCGGCCGAGGGCCTGCGCCAGCTGGGTCGCATCGTCGGCCTCGACGACGTCGCCGTCGTCAGCACGACCGAGATCGACGGCCATCCTCGCATCATGGCCACGATGCGAGCCAGCCGCTGAACAGAGTCGTCAGCACGGGTGGATGCAAGGCCCCGCTCGGCTGGCTGGGTGTTGAGCCCCGGCGGATCCACGATCGTCAGCGTCAGGCGGCTAGGTTGACCCGGTGACCTCATACGACGACGACCTCCGGCTCGCTCACGTTCTGGCCGATGCCGTCGAGCGGCTCACCATGTCGCGCTACCGCGCCGAAGACCTCGTCGTCGAGAGCAAACCCGACCTCACGCCCGTGACCGACGCCGACCGGGGCGCCGAAGAGCTGATTCGGATGCAGCTGAAGCGCACCCGGCCCCGCGACGCGGTCGAGGGCGAGGAGTTCGACACCACCGGGCGCGGTCAGCGCCGCTGGATCATCGACCCCATCGACGGGACGAAGAACTTCGTGCGCGGCGTACCCGTGTGGGCGACCCTGATCGGGCTCGTCGACGACGGGCGTCCGGTGCTCGGTCTCGTGTCGGCCCCGGCCCTGCAACGACGGTGGTGGGCGGCATCCGGCTCTGGCGCCTGGACCGGTCGTTCGCTCACGTCGGCGCGGCGCATCTCCGTCTCGAAGGTCTCCGACCTGTCGGACGCCTCGCTCTCGTACTCCTCCCTCGGCGGGTGGCGTGAGCGCGGACGCGGAGCCGACTTTCTCAACCTCATGGACGACTGCTGGCGGTCCCGGGCCTACGGCGACTTCTGGTCGTACATGCTGGTCGCCGAGGGCGCGGTCGACATCGCCGCCGAGCCCGAGCTGGAGGTCTACGACATGGCCGCTCTGGTGACCATCGTCCAGGAGGCCGGCGGGCGCTTCACCGGCCTCGACGGCGCCGACGGCTGCTGGAGCGGCAGCGCCCTCGCCACCAACAGCCTGCTGCACGACGAGGTGCTGGCGCGCATCGGCGACGACCGGGGCGAGGATGAGTGAGCCCGGGCACCCCGGCCGCGCGGTCGACCCCGGCGCGGTTGACGCGACGGTGCGCCCCGCGACGTCATCCGACGTCGACGTGCTCGCCACGGTCGCCGCGGCCACCTTCGCCCTGGCCTGCCCGCCGCACCTGACCATCGACCGCATCGACGCCTTCATCGACGGCGTGCTCTCACGTAGCCGCTTCGAGGAGTATCTCGAAGACGCTACGAGGCGAGTGCTGCTCGCCGAGCGCAGCGGCCGCCCCCTCGGCTACGCCATGCTCGTCGATGCCGAACCGTCTGACCCCGACGTCGCCGCGGCGATCCGGCTCCGGCCGACGGTCGAGCTGAGCAAGATCTATGTGGTTCCCGAGGCGCACGGAAGCGGCGGGGCACGGTCGCTGATGGATGCCGGTCTCGACTGGGCCCGTACGCGCGGCGCCCTCGGCGTGTGGCTCGGGGTCAACCAGCAGAACGAGCGAGCGCAGCGGTTCTACACCAAGAGCGGGTTCACGGTGGTCGGAACGAAGCGCTTTCTCGTCGGCGACCGCCACGAGGACGACTTCGTCATGGAACGCCCGCTCTGACCCTGTACGAAAGTGGCCACTCGACCGGGTGGGGCTCGTTCCCGTCGAGTGGCCACTTTCGTACGTCGGTGAGATGGGGTCAGTCGTCGGTGACGACCGTGACCTCACCGAGCCCGAGGGCTTCGAGCGGCTCGCGGTGCTGTGACGCATCACCGACGACGACGATCGTCCAGCCCGCCCCCCGCGCACCCGACCCCACGCCGGCGAGACGTGTGAAGCGCTCGTAGGCGTCGGTGACCCGGTCGCGGTCGACCGTCACCAGGTCGTGCAGGTTGGCCGTCGTGAAGGCGGTCGTCCGACCGTCCATCGCCATCCCGACCGCCTCGTCGGCGATCGCGTCGGCCGTGGCGAACCGGCCCGGTGCGGTCTTGGCGATGTAGTCGACGCCGGCGCGAACCTCCTTCTCGGAGAAGCCGTCTCGACCCCCTTCGAGGATGTCGACGATGATGCCGATCGACTCCGCCGTGACGTCGGCCCGCACCGACCCGAACGTCAGGAAGCTGCCCCCTCCCCGTTTCGGGCGGAAGCTTGAGCGGGTGCCGTAGGTGTAGCCCTTCTCCTCGCGCAGCACGGCGTCGAGGCGGGCCGTGGGCGACCCGCCGAGCACATAAGCCAGCACGGGGTAGGGCGCCCATCCGCCCGGAGCCGACCGGTCAGGGCCGGGGGCACCAACGAGGAAGTCGCTCTGCACGGCCCCCGGGCGGTCGACGAGCACGACCCGAGAGCGGTGGTTCGCGTGCGTGGCCGACCGCTCGATGAAACGCGCGCGGGCGGGGCCGGACGGCCAGTCTGCGAGCGCAGCGTCGACGAGTGCCGGCACGTCGAGACCGCCGAGGTCTCCCGCCACCACGAGCGTCGAGCCGGATGCCGTGACGTGCTGTCGGTAGTGGGCCGCCACGTCGTCGCGGGTGATGGTGGAGACGGTCTCCGGGGACCCTCCGGTCGGCCGTGACGACCGGTCGGTCGGGGCGTAGAAGGTTCGTACGAACTCGAGCATCGAACGGTTCGCGCCGATCGAGCGCTCCTGCTCGATCTCGGCCAGCCGACTGCGCACGTGGCGCGCCACCTCGGCCTCGCGGAACACCGGCTCGGTGAGGATCTGGCGCAACAGGTCAAGGGCCGGCTCGAGGTTGCCCTTCACGACGTCGAGATCGAGGGACAGCCCGGCATCCGAGACGCCGGCACCGTAGCCGACCCCCTTGCGCTCGAGCAGCCGGGCGAACTCCTCGGCCGTGCAGGTTTCCGTGCCCTCGTCGAGGGTGCGGGCCATGATCGTGCCGACCCCCTCACGAAGGGTCGGCTCGGAGTCGAGCGGCACCGGCACCGCGAGGCGCACCGACACGACGTACTGGCCCGGCACGTCGTAGGTGACCAGGTGCAGACCGTTGGGCAGGTCGTGGGTCGTGGCTGCGGGGAAGTGCCACGGGGCGGGGGGCGCCACGGTGGGGCGCGTGACCTGGCTCATGCGGCGACCTCAGCCTCGTCGCGGGCCAGGTAGCGAACCACCGCCCGTGAGGAGGGGACCAGCCACACCGCGGCGGCCGCCCGCACCTCGTCGGCCGTGATCGCGCGGAGCCGGTCGACGAAGGTGTTGACGTAGGCAGGGTCGCCCGTCAGCAGCGCGTGGTGGCTGATGTGGTCGGCCCGTTCCTCGATGCTGGCCAGGGCGCTGAGCCACGAGCGTTCGGTGTCGGCGACCACCGACTCGAGCTCGGCCTCGTCGGGCCCCTCGTCGATGAAGCGGGTCAGCTCGTCGCAGATCGCCGCCTCGACCTCGTCGGGGTCGGCACCCTCGGCCACGTCGGCGGTGATGGCGCCGAGGCCCACCCCGTCGACCAGACCCATGGTCCAGCCCCCCACCGACGTGGCGGTCTCGTCGGTGCGCACCAGTCGGCGCATCAGGCGCGAGCTGGCCAGGCCGGCGACCACGTCGACGGCGATCGAGGCCGCCAGGTAGTCGGGCGTGGCGTCGACCGGCATCCGGAACGCGACGTAGAGGCGGTCGTTCGGCACGTCTCCCGCGCGGTCGACCCGCACCGGGGTCGCGAGGGGCTCCAGCTGCGGGAGCCGCTCCCGCCGCTGCAGCTCGATGGCCGGCAACGGGCCGAAGTACGTCTTCGCCGCAGCGAACCCCTCCTCGGGGGTGAGATCGCCGACGAGGGTGAGCACCGTGTTGTTCGGGCCGTAGTGGGCCCGGAAGAAGGCGTGCACGTCATCCAGCGTGGCTGCGTCGAGGTCGTCCATCGAACCGATGGTGGGGTGATGGTAGGGGTGACCCTCGGGGAACGCCGCGGCGTACACGTCGATGAGCGCCGAGCCGTACGGCATGTTGTCGTAGCGCTGGCGCTTCTCCTCCTTCACCACGTCGCGCTGGTTGTCGAGGTTCTCCTGGGTGAGCGCGTCGAGCAGGTGACCGTGCCGGTCGGCCTCGAGCCACAGGGCGAGGTGCAGAGCCCCGGTGGGCACCGTCTCGAAGTAGTTCGTGCGGTCGAACCACGTCGTGGCGTTGAGGCGCGCGCCCTGCTCCATCAGCGCCGAGAAGTGCTCACCCGAGGCGACATTGCGGCTGCCCTGGAACATCAGGTGCTCGAAGAGATGCGCGAAACCGGTGCGCCCGGGGCTCTCGTGACGGGAGCCGACATCGACCCAGAGGTTGACCGCGACGTTGGGCACGGTGTGGTCCTCCGAGACGACGACCCGCAGGCCGTTGGCGAGGGTGGTCTCCGCGAGCGGGTACGAGATCGCTGTCACGCATCGAGCCTATGCGACCGGGCCTCGGGGACCCGTCCAGGTGCCGGCCCAGACCTGCACGTGACCACCGCGCAGAGCCACGTGCGAGACGTCGACGCACTGCTGCGCCAGCGCCGTCCACGGATGGGCGTCGATGTCGGAGCCGCCGACGTGGGTGGCGAGCAGGGCGAGGGGCGTGAGCAGACGGGCCGGGCCGACCGGCCGCGCCATGTCGACCACGACGATGCGGGCGCCGGGACGGGCCAGCGACAGTGCGCCCGACCAGGCCGACCGCCACGGGACCATGACCGAGAGCGCGTAGGTGAAGAGAACCGCATCCGCTCGTCTCCGCTCGAAGGCCTGCCCAGGCGCACGCAACGCCTCGAGCGCGGTGGCGTCGTGCGCGACCAGCTCGACGTTGGGTCCCTCCTCGCCGAGCCGACGACGGGCCATGGCCAGCATCTGCTCACTCGCGTCGATGCCGACGACCTCCCCCGTGTCGGTCACGGCCCGACGCAACAGGGGGAAGTTCAGCCCGGTGCCACAGCCGACGTCGACGACCAGGTCGCCTGGCCCCAGTCGCAGCCTCGGGATGCCGGCGACGCGCCCTGCGCCGTAGACCGGCCCCTCCGCCGAGAGCAGGTCGTAGAGGGGAGCGACCGCGGTGTACTTCTGGGGCACGTGACCTCCCGGAGCGACGATGACGGTCAGACGGAGCCGGGTCGGCCCCGTCTCCCCGTGCCACACTAAGCGCGGCCGAACAGCGGCGCGGCGCTTACCGCCCCTGCCGTCGGCCCCACCCGCCACCCAGGAGCACCATGACCAGCAGCGTGGCCGAGACCGGCGCGACGACCACCCCCCAGCCCACGCTGGTCGAGCTCTCGAAGCAACCCCCCTGGGACCTCCTCGTGATCGGCGGTGGCACGGCCGGGATCGTGGGTGCGAAGACCGCCGCCCGGTTCGGGGCCCGTGTGCTGCTCGTCGACCGCGACCATCCGGGGGGCGACTGCCTGTTCACCGGATGCGTGCCGTCGAAGTCGCTGCTCGCGGCGGCCGCGGCTGCCGCAGCAGCCCGAACGGCGGGCCGGTTCGGGATCGACGTTCCGGTCGTCTCCGTCGACTTCGCCCGGGTCATGGCGCACGTGCACGGCGCCATCGAGCACATCGCCCCGACCGACTCGGCCGAGGCGCTCGAGCGGGCCGGCGTTCGCGTGGTGCGCGGACACGCCACCCTCGCCGGCCCCACCAGCGCTGTCGTCGAGGGCGTCGAGATCCCGTTCCGACAGGCGCTGCTCGCCACCGGCGCCGCGCCGATGCTGCCGCCCATTCCCGGGCTGGAGGCGGCTGAGGCGCTGACGAGCGAGACGGTCTGGCAGCTGCGTGACCTCCCGGGCCGACTCGCCGTGCTCGGCGGGGGCAGCATCGGCTGCGAGCTGAGCCAGGCCTTTGCCCGGCTGGGGTCCGAGGTCGTCGTGGTCGAGGCGACACCGACCCTGATCTCGCGCGAGGACCCCGAGGCTGCCGCGGTCGTGACGGCCGCCCTCGAAACCGACGGGGTGCGGGTGTGCACCGGCGCCGGGGTGGTCGCCGTGAGCGGCCGGAGCGGGCAGGGTGGCTCGCTCACTCTCGAGGATGGTGCACGCATCGACTACGACGTGCTGCTCGTGGCCGTGGGCCGCAGCCCGCGCACCGCCGGCCTCGGTCTCGAGGGCGCCGGGGTGGCGGTCGACGAGCGGGGCTACGTGGTCGTCGATGACCACCTGCGCACGACCAACCACCGGGTCTGGGCCGCCGGCGATCTGACCGGGCATCCGCAGTTCACCCACCTGGCCGGGGTGCACGCCTCGACGGCAGTCACCAACGCCGTTCTGGGACTGCGCCGGTCGGTCGCCGACGCCGTGGTGCCACGTGTGACGTTCACCCACCCCGAGGTGGCGGCGGTCGGAGCCCCCACCGGCTCTGCCGGCTCCGACCGCGAGGTCACGTCGTGGAGCAACGACGAGGTCGACCGCGCCGTCGCCGAGGGCGAGACGGCCGGCTTCACCAAGATCGTGACCGACCGCCGTGGGCGCATCGTCGGGGCGACCGTGGTCGGCCCCCGCGCCGGCGAGGCCCTCGCCGAGCTGACGCTGGCCGTCACGCGCGGCCTGACGACCACCGCGCTCGCCGGGTCGACCCACCCCTACCCCACCTACGGAGACGGGCCCTGGAACGCCGCGATCGCCACCGTGCAGCAACGCCTGCGTCGCCCGCTGACCGCCCTTGCCGTCAGAACGCTCGCGGCCACCCGTCGTCGGGTGGTCAGCCGGCGGGGTTGACCCGCTCCGAAAGCCCACGAGCCCGGATGCCGCTCAGCGCAGTGCCGCCCGGCCCGTCACGATGCGGTGCGCCGCGGTGACCCCGACAACCCCCGCCCAGACCGTCGCGATGGCCCCCGCCGAACCGGGCCAGACCAGCCAGAGGCAGTGCACGACGATGGTCTCGGCGCCCTCGGCCAGCCCGCCGAGAAAGCTCAGCGACCGACCATCGTCGATCTGCCGGTCGGTGCGTTCGGCGATCGAGGAGAAGGCGAGCAGGGCCGTGCCGTTGACGTAGTAGGCGAAGAGCACGAGCAGAAAGGGCCACCATGAGGCCCCCTCGGCCTGGGTCGCCCCGATGGCGACGCCGACGACGGTGGCCCCGTAGACCACGAAGTCGGCAGTGATGTCGAAGAAGCCGCCGGCCAGCGAGATCGTCTCTCCTCGCGTGGCGGCGGCCCGCTCCCGGCGCCGCGCCAGCGGTCCGTCGAGGCCGTCACAGGCCCGAGACAGCAGCCACAGCGCCAGCGCCGGCAGCCACCAGGCCGCTGCGGCCGCTGCGGCGCTGCCCAGCCCGAGAACCAGACCGGCCGCGGTCAGCCGGTCGGGTGAGAGCCATCCCACGTCGATGCGCTGGGCGGCCCGGTCGAGCGGCCCCTCGAGGCGACGGCGCAGACGCGCATCGATCATCAGCGTCGGGCCTGCGCTGTCGGCGGGTAGCGAGATGCCACGCAGACCGTGTTCCCTGACATGCGCGCTCCTCGAACCGGCCGGCAATCGTTACCCTGGCAACCGCCGAATCCGGGCAGTTGCCCACTATCCTGACAAGTCGACGTGGCGCGCGCCAGGCAGACGCGGTGATGTCCCGAGGTGCACACCGTACCCACCCCCCCGCTACGACGGAGTTCCGATCCCTGTGCACACTCGAACACCCACCAGCCATCGGCGCGTCCTGGAGAGCGCTCCCCCGGCACGACGCCCACCTCGGGCGCGCTGGGTCGCTCTTCTCGTCGGTGCGTTCGCCCTCGCCGCCTGCGCCGCTCCCGACTCCGGCCCCGCAAAGGCCGGCGCGGCGACCCCCGAAGCCTCACGGTCGTGGGCGCAGATCGGCGAAGCCGCGCGAGGGCAGACGGTGTCGTTGTGGATGTGGGGCGGTGACCCCCAGGGAAACGCCTACGTCGACACGGTGCTGGCCCCGGCGGTGGCCAAGCTGGGGGTCACCCTTCGCCGGGTGCCGCTGGCCGACACCAAGGACGCCCTGACGCGGGTGCTGTCCGAGCGGCAGGCCGGCATCACCGACGGCGCCGTCGACCTCGTCTGGGTCAACGGCGACAACTTCGCCACCGGCCAGCAGGCCGGGGCGTGGCGCTGCGGGTGGAGCGCCACGCTACCCAACATGAAATTCACCGACCCTGCCGACCCGTTACTCGCAAGAGACTTCGGAACTCCCGTCAAGGGCTGCGAGTCCCCTTGGCACAAAGCGCAGTTCACGCTCGTCTACGACTCCGCCAAGGTCTCGAGCCCGCCCACCACGCTGGCCGGTCTGCTCGCCTGGGCCAAGGCCCACCCCGGCCGGTTCACCTACCCCGCCCCACCCGACTTCACCGGGTCGGTCTTCCTGCGACAGGTGCTCTACTCGACCGCCGGCGGCTACCGCAAGGTCCCCTCCAGCTATGACAAGGGCGCCTTCGACCGGCTCACCCCCGCCCTGTGGACGACCCTCAACGACGTCAGGCCCAGCCTGTGGCGCGGCGGCAAGACCTACCCCCGCGACTCCGTGGCGCTCGACAAGCTGTACGCCGACGGTGAGGTCGACCTCACGATGACCTACGGCCCGGCCACCCTGACCGACCTCGTCGCCAAGGGCACCTTCCCCAAGACCACGAAGGTGCTGACGCTCGACGAGTGAACGGTCGGCAACGCCAGCTTCTTGGCGATCCCGGCCGGCTCGCCTCACGCGGATGCCGCGATGGTCGTCGCCGACGCAGCACTCAGCCCGGCGCAACAGGTCGCCAAGGCCGCCCCGTCGGCCTGGGGTCAGTTCACGGTTCTCGACACCTCGCGCCTCTCGGCCCCCGACGCCAAACGGTTCGCCGACCTTCCCGCCTCCCCCGTCGTACCGCCCTACGAGACGATCTCGAAGAACGCCAACCCCGAGCTCTCCGCCAGCTGGGTGGGGCCCATCGACGAGGGCTGGCGCCGACAGGTGCTCAGCACCTCCCCGTGAGGGGGCGCACCTCCACCCGGCCCTCGCACCGGGGTGCTCGATCGGCCCTGCCGGCCGTACTGCTCGTCGTGGTCGTGGTGGTGACGGCCCTGGTGGCCCTCGTGCTCACCGCCACCGGCCTCATGCCGCTGGTCGGGCGTCCGCACCTTCGCTCAGACGCCTTCGCCGCCGTGGCTCCTGACCTGCTCGTCCAGGCGCGAGAGAGTCTGCTTGTCGGGGTCGCTGCGACGGTGGTGGCCGTCGCTGTCGGCTTCGCCGTGGCTCTGCTGCTTCTCACCACCCGGTCCGGGAGCCGGGCTCTCTCCGTGGTTGTGACGGTGCCCATCCCGGTCGCCCACCTCGTCGGTGCCGCTTCCTTCGCCCTGCTGCTGACCGGTTCCGGGTTGGCCAACCGTCTGTTCGGCTCACCCCCCGACCAGTGGCCGAGCCTGGTCGGGGGCCCGTGGCCGGTCGCTGCCGTGCTGGCGTTCGCCTGGAAGGAGTCGGCCTTCGTGGCCCTGGTCGTCACGGCCACGCTCGCCGAGAACCTGACCGACTACTCCGAGGCGGCCGCGCTGCTGGGCGCCAGCCGGTTCGCTCGCGTGCGTCATGTCGTGCTGCCCCTGTCGGCGCCGGCGCTGATCGGAGCGGGCACCATCGTATTGCTCTACACCCTCGGTAACTACGAGGTGATGTGGCTGCTCGGGCGGGCCTACCCCGAGACCCTCCCGGTCGCGGCCAACCGCCTCTTCGGCTCCATCGACCTCACCTCTCGCCCCGGGGCGGCTGTGACCGCGCTCGCTACGACCGGCCTGGCGCTCGCCGCTGCTGCCGCTGCCGTTCCGCTCGTCCGACGAGCCGGGATGGCGCGGTGAGCCGGGTGGGGGTTCGAACCCGGCCCACCGTCGACGCGCTGGGTGCGTCGCGTTCGAGGTCGCAACCATCCGGCCGGGTCGGCCACGTCGGTCGTGGTCTGACGGCCCTGGTTGCACTCTGGTTCGTGCTGCCGCTGGTACCGATCCTGTTGTGGGCACTGGCCGACCAGTGGAACTACCCGGGGGTGCTGCCACAGCGGTTCGGCATACGCGGATGGGGCGCCGTCGCGAACACCGACACGCTCCTGGCTCTGGGCCGGTCGGCCGCCCTGGGAACGGGCGTCGCGATCGTCGCGACCGTCGCCGGGGCGGCCGCGGGGCGTGCGATCGGCTGGCGGCTGGTGCGCCGGCGAGGTCTGCTCGGGGTGGTACTGCTCGCGCCCGTCGCCCTGCCCCCGTTCGCCGTGGCGATGGGGCTGACCCCGGTGCTGCTCCGGGCGCGCGTTCCCGAGACGCTGGGGGTGGCGGTGGTGCTCAGCGTGTTCGCCCTGCCCTATACCTGCTACGTGTTCGCGGCGGCCTACGCCGGTATCGACCCAGCGTTGGAAGATCAGGCCCGCCTGCTCGGAGCCACCCCGCGTCAGGCTCTATTGCGCGTCACCCTGCCTACCTTGCGGCCGGCCATCGCCGCCGCGGCCTTTCTGGCGTTCCTCGTCGGCTGGAGCGACTACATCGTCACGCTCGTCATCGGCGGCGGGCAGCTGGTGACCCTGCCCCTGCTCATCGCCGCGGCCGCCTCCGGCAGTGGCAACGAACCGGTCCTCGCTGCTCTGTCGGTCGTCTCGGTGCTGCCGCCCGTGCTGGCCCTGCTCATCGGGCGCCGGCTCGTCGGGCGGCGTGCGCGCGGGTCCCTTCGCGCGAGTGGTGACGGCGACGGCGACGGCGACGGCGACGGTTACCAGCTGCGGTCGCAGGCCCTGTCGTGACCACGCCCCTGCGTCGAGCAGCCGCGCCGACCGGCTCCGTACGCGAGGGTGCCGACGACGCGGGCCTCGAGCTGCGCAGGATCACCTTCACCCACCCCGGCACCATCGAGCCGAGCCTGGCCGAGGTCGACCTCGCCGTCGCCTACGGAGAGATGCTTGCCGTGGTGGGGCCGTCAGGATCGGGAAAGACCAGCACCCTGCGGGTCACCGCGGGGCTCGCGCTGCCGGAGCGGGGTGAGGTGTTCGTCGGGGGCCAGAACCTGACCTCGTGCGCTCCAGAACGGCGAGGGATGTCGAGGCTCTTCCAGCGGCCGCTGCTCTTTGCCCACCTCAACGTGCTCGACAACGTGGGGTTCGCCGACCGGGTCGCGGGTCACTCCCGTCGCCGGTCGCGGGCCCGGGCGGCAGACTACCTCGGTCTCGTTCACCTCTCTCACCTGGCGGGTCGACGAACCCGAACCCTCTCCGGCGGTCAGGAACAGCGGGTGGCGCTCGCTCGTGCACTCGCCGCCGAACCTCGGGTGCTGCTGCTCGACGAGCCGTTCAGCTCGCTCGACGCCGGGGTGCGCGCCGACATGCACGAGCTGCTCGGTGAGGTGCGCGCCGTGCTGGCACCCACCACCGTGATCGTCACGCACGACCTCGACGAAGCTGCCCTCGCCGATCGGGTCGCGGTGCTGGTCGCCGGCCGCGTGCACCAGGTCGACTCGGTGACCGAGCTCTTCCGACGGCCCGCATCGCGTGAGGTGGCCCGCGTGCTGGGCGGATTCGTGGAGGTCGAAGGCACCTCGACGAGCAGGGGCACCACTCCCCGTTCGGGGTGCTCCCCTGGCCGCCGGCCGGTGGGGCCGTGGCCGACGACGGACCCCCGCCCGGTGCGGTCACCGCTCTCCTGCGGAGGGAGTCGCTGCGAACGACGAGCGCCGACGACACTGCCGCAGTGTTCGTCGGCGTCGTCGTCGCCGTGCGCCAGCGCGGTCTACGCCACTCCGTGGTCGTGGAGCCCGATGCCGGGCAGGGCTCCGGCCGCCCGCCACGGGTCGAGGTCGAACATCAGGCCGGCTCGGTGCCGACGCCCGGAGACCGCGTCGGAGCCGCCCTGACGGGCCTGCCCTACAGCCTTCTGCCGGCGACCACCGGTCAGAGGTGGTGACCTGAGGTCTCCCCCGTCGAGGTGACGCGAGAGCGTGCGCGGGGTCAGACCGCGACCGGTGTCTGGTCGAGCACGGTCAACGGCAGGAGGCGGCGCAGCTCGACGTTCTCGACCGGGTCGAGCACCCCGTGC
Source organism: Humibacillus sp. DSM 29435 (assembly GCF_001758225.1). Lineage (GTDB taxonomy): Bacteria > Actinomycetota > Actinomycetes > Actinomycetales > Dermatophilaceae > DSM-29435. The sequence continues at coordinate 108,246 of NZ_MAST01000003.1, forward strand.
TGGGCACAGGCCGGCACCAGCTCGCCCGTCTCGGGGTGGCTCATCGAGTACGTGCAGGCCTGCAGCCGTTCCTGCGTGGCCCGGACGCGTTCGTCGTCGGCCACGACACCGGACTTGAGCATCTCCCACGCGGGCGCGACGTCACCTGCATCCATGAACTGGTGCACCACGAAGGTCATCGGCGTCACCTCGCCCTTGCGGGCTGCCCGCACAAGGGTGGCGAGACCCCCGACTCGACCGATCACCGAGCCGGTCCAGCCCGCGATGACCACGATGTCGCGCGGATGCCGTGCCAGCACCCGACCGACCTTCGCCACGAGCAGGGCGGGTGGGGTGCCCCCGAAGCTCATACCGCCGAAGTGGTTCAGAAACACGTCGCGCGCGGCCGTCTCGGCGGGAATGTCGGCCTCACAGAGCGTGTGCCACGCCTGGCCGACCTTGAAGCCGAAGGCGGTTCGGTTGCACCGCCGGTCGCCGAACTGGAGCGCTCGCCACGACACCTTCTGGCCGAGGCCCTGCTCGAGCTCTTCCCAGACGGCGTCGATGTCGACGTCGTCGTAGCCGTCGTCCCAGCGCCGGTCGTCGCCGACGAACGCAGCCGGCTGGAACGAGAGCATCTGGTAGCCCATCCGCGAGACCGACGCCACGACGGACGCCACCTGTCGCAGGTTCGCCGGTGTGACCGTCATGTTGTGAGCCAGGTAGGAGCGCACCCCGGTCTCGCGCCGCAGCCGCGCGAACATCTCGACGAACGTCGCCCGGTAGCCGTCGAGCTCGGCCTCGTTGTACGGGCGCGGGATGCCGCGCCGGCCACGCATGAGGGAGTCGAAGTGGGCGGCGAACGACACCCGCGGCAGCCGCACCCGTCGATCGCCGTCGAGCACGACCTTCTCGAGATAGTCGTAGTCGAAGTCGCCGTGGGTCATCGACATGGGCTCACGCCCGTGGGCCCGCATCGCGAGCAGAGCGGCGGCGTGGTCGTCGGGCGCCAGGAGCGACACCTCCCCGCCGATGAGCTGCGCGTGGGCTCGGGGGCCCCGACGCTTCGCCAGGTAGGCCATCTGCTCGTCGATCTGGGTCACCGTGTGCGATCCGTCGATGCGCACCTTGTTGGCGTCGCGAGAGTGGTAGCACGGCGAGCAGGTCAGGTTGCACTTCGGGAACACCCCGTGCGTGCCCTCGCACCCGACGGCGTGCCGGCCGAGCAGCTGCTCCGGGGTGCGAACGGCCTCCGGCAGGGCGGCCCACCGGTCGCGAAGCACCTGCTCGGTGCGCTCGTCGACGGGGCGGGTTCGCTCGACCCACGCTTGTACGTTCTGCCTGAAGGTCATGTGGCTCCTGTTGGTTGCCGCGCGTTGCGATGCTCGGGTTCGCTGCGCTGACCCGGCACGACGTCTGGAGCAGCCGAGTGACCGGTTTGCCCCACCCTAGTCGCCGGACGGTTTCGCGGTGCGTGTCGGCTCCGGGCAGAATGTCCCCCGGCGCACAGCCGACTCACATCGATCAGGGGAGCCCACTCATGTCCGACCAGCCCACCGGAGCCCGTCCTCCCGCTGACGACTACCCCGTCGACCCTCTCGCCGGGTCGACCCTCTCGAGCGACGCCCTCTCGAGCGAGCCGTACTCGAGCGGGCCCACCGCGTCCGGGCCGGACGAGACCCAGCACGACGAGGCCCGGCACGAGGGCGCTCCGACCTCCATGACCGAGCCGATGCCATCCGAACCGGCCAACCCCTCGGTGCCTCCTGTGCCATCCATGGCTCCGGCGCCGCCTGTCCCTGCTGTACCCAGTGGCTTCGATGCCGGCCCGGCCGATGGGCCTCCGACCGACGCCGCCAAGGCCGGCAAGGCCGGCAAGAAGCTCTCCCCCGTGCTCAAGCGCGTCGGCATCGCGCTCATCGGCATCGTGGTCGTCGTCGTGGGGCGCACGGCCTTCGACCGAGGTTCTGCAGACGTGCTAGAGGTGGGCCAGTGCGTCTCGCGAGACGGCAACGAGATTTCGCAGGTCGACTGCGCCGACGACAAGGCCAAGTACAAGGTGCTGCTCATCCAGAAGGACACGACAGAGTCGTCGATCGAGTCGGTGTGCAGCGGGGCCCCGACGACGACGACCTCCTACTTCGAGTCGAAGGAGGGCGAGAAGCAGGGCAACGTCATCTGCCTGTCCGACCTGTCCTGAGAAGACCGCCTTCACACGCCTGGACGAGCTCGGCCCTGTCGTGGAGGGGCAGCGGCTCGGCCCGCGCCGGGCGGTCCTGGCGCGGGCTGCGGTGGGCGCTGGACGCGATCGTGGGTCAGCACCTGACCGTGGCCCGGGTCGCCAGACTCTTGCGGCGACAGCGCATTCGGCGCCGATTCACCTGCGAGCGAGGGTGATGGCGGGTCCGCCTCAGACGTAGCTGCATCAGCTGATCACAACGCCGTGGTCTGCGAGGGTCTCGGCGAACGGGCGGAGGGCCGATGCCTCGTATCGGGCGACGAACTCGTCGAAGTCCGGCCGATCTCCACGACGCAGCGGGTAAATCTCAGTCGGTAGCAGCCGGTCGTCGGTGACCTTCACGTCGATCAGGATCGGCTCGGTGGCGTCGAGCGCCTCCGCTAGCGCAGACCGCAGCTCCGGTATCGTTCTCGCGGTGATTCCGCGCACACCGAAGCCTTCGGCCACCCTGGCAAAGTCGATGTCCATCAGTTCGACCCCGGAATGCGGCTGTCCCTGGTCATCCTGCTCCCCCTCGATGAAGCCGAGCGACCGGTTGGTCAAGACGATGTTGATGATGCGTAGGTGGTAGAGGGCCTGTGTTGCCAGGTCCTGGGCCACCATCGCGAAACCGCCGTCGCCAGAAAGCGACCAGACCTGGCGCTCCGGGTACACCAAAGCGGCCGCGATGCTGGCGGGCAGACCGTAACCCATGGTCGCGTAAAGCGCGGAGGTGGTCATGGTGCGCTGTTCGGTCATGTGCAGAAATCGCGCCGTCTCGATGTTGATATTGCCCACGTCGACACCGAAGACAGCGTCGACGGCCGCGATCCGGTTGATCTCGGCGAAGACCGGTGGGATGCGAACCGGCACTCGAGTGTCGACCGATTGCGCGGCAATCCAGCTGTCCCAGTCTCGTTTGTCTTCCAGGGCCGACAGATACCAGCCGGCGTGGTTCTCGCGCGCGCACTCGCGGGCCCGGGCCGCCGCGAGTAGCTGACGCAGAAACTCTGGGCCATCCGCGCGGATCCCGAGAACCGTTGCGTGCCGGGCTCCGATGGCGGTCGCGTCTAAATTGACGTCGATGAAGCTTGCCTCGGGATCGAACATCGCGGTTCCGAATTCGTAGTTGGTGCCGATGAAGAGAATCAGATCAGCGGACTTGCCGACATCCGTACCCGGCTTTGTCGACACGCGGCCAGTGGAGATCATGTAGCCGGGATAGTCGTCAGGAAGTATCCCCTTAGCCAGATACGTCGACATCAGCGGCAACTGCATCAGCTCCGACAGCTCCCGGAGCTCGGCGGCCGCACCATCTGCCCCGCGGCCGAAGTAGATGATCGGTCGCGCAGCAGCCGAGATCAAGTCAAGGGTCTTCTCGACATCAGCGATCCGTGCGCCGAGCGTCCACTCCGGTTGAGCGTACGAGTTCGCGGATGAGATGTAGCCGTCGGTGATCTTGGTCCAGCCCAGGTCCCGCGGGATGACGACGACCGCAACGCCCCGCCGCTCGTACGCGTGCCGAATTGCGGTGTCGATAACGTCGGGTAGCTGCTCGGCGGTCGTCACCGTACGGTTGTAGACGGCTACGTCGGCGAAGATCGGATTCTCGGGCAGTTCCTGGAAGTAGTCCATGTTCATCAGCGGGGTGGCCACTTGACCGATCAGCGCGAGTACAGGCGCATGGTCGTGGCGTGCGTCATACAGACCATTGAGCAGGTGCACGGCGCCAGGACCGGCCGAACCGAAAGTCACACCGATCTTTCCGGTGAGTTTGGCCTCCGCGGCCGCGGCGAGAGCGCCCACCTCTTCGTGACGGACTCCGATATACCGGATGGTTTCCCTGAAGTCATGGAGAGCATTCATCGTCGAGTCGAACGAACCGCCGGGTAGACCGTAGACGTTTTTGACGCCCCAGTCCTGTAACACCTTCATCATCGCGTTGGACGCATTGACCAGCGTCATTTCTGTTCCTCTCGATCTATAGCAGCCGGTTTTACTGACCGTGCGCAGGCGCCGTGTCTCACCGTCAGGTCACAGACGCTCTGCGACATAGTTCGTGAGGTCGACCATCCGGTTAGAGAACCCCCACTCGTTGTCGTACCAGCTGGACAACTTCACCTGATCGCCAATCACACGAGTGAGGCCGGCATCAAAGATCGACGAGGCCGAGTTTCCGACGATGTCACGCGAGACGATCTCGTCCTCCACGTATTCCAGTAAACCTTTCATCGCTCCTCCCGCAGCTGTCCTATAGGCAGCCTGGACTTCCTCTACCGTCACGGGACGCGACGCCGTGACGGTCAGATCAGTGATCGAGCCGACGGGCACCGGAACACGAAGGGCGAAGCCATCCAATTTGCCGTTGAGCTCCGGCAGGATCAGTCCGATGGTTTTGGCAGCACCGCTGCTGGTCGGGATGATGGAGAGCGCGGCGGCACGGGCACGACGCAGGTCCTTGTGTGGACCATCGTGCAGGTTCTGGTCAGCCGTGTAGGCGTGCACAGTCGTCATCAGGCCATGTTCGATTCCAAAAGCGTCGTGAAAGACCTTCGCTAGCAACGCCAGGCAGTTCGTCGTGCACGATGCGTTGGAGATCACGTGATGATCTGCGGGTTCGTACGTCGCCTCGTTCGCCCCCAGAACGACAGTGACATCGGCCCGAGCAGCCGGGGCGGAAACGATGACCTTTCGAGCACCTGTGGACAGATGCGTGCGCGCGTCATCACCGCTCGTAAAACGGCCCGTCGATTCGATCACGATGTCGACACCGAGATCACCCCACGGGATTTTTGCCGGGTCACGTTCGCCCAGTACCTGGATCGGTGCACCGTCGACGATCATGCTCCGACCCTTGACATCGACCACCTTTCCGAGACGACCGCTCAACGAGTCGTATTTCAATAGATGTGCCAGCGTTGCTGTGTCTGAGAGATCGTTTACCGCCACGACGTCGAACTGACTTTCTTGGGCCAGCGCCGCGCGCAGATAGTTACGGCCGATCCTGCCGAATCCGTTTATGCCGATTCTCATTGCCATTTCTTGCCCCTCGCCAGTCGTCGTTGCCAGTTATCGAAGAAGATGCTCTCAGCGGCAAGACGGATTCTTCGAATCTTCACATCTTGCGGGTTCGTCCGGCGCGTCTCGGTCCACGTGGGTGACCCGACCACGTGAGTTCATTTCGACCCGAGTCTCGAAACAGGTGAGTGACCATAGACTACCGACGTGTCCGGCCGCTGTCAGCGGCCGGGAGTGAATTTCAGTCATGTGACTGAGGGCGAGCTGCGAATCGACGGCAATCACGCCGACGACTCGCTCATCTGCCACGCGGCAGAGCACTCGGTGGGGCGATTGACCAATTGCAGTCGATCGACTGTGGCCTCATCATCCCGACCCTCCTATTGTGGCTCTTCGCAAAGCAGGGTTACGGCGACCACCAGCTCGACCGCGCCCTGCACACGATCGCCGTGTCCCGCATCCGCTATGACCAACCCACCCGCGACTACCTCGCCCGACTGCTCGAACAGCGGCGGCCAACCGCCTCTTGACGACCCACGGGAGTGTCCGGATTCGGCAGGGTCCCCACTCTGACCCAAACGTCACGTTATGGTTTGAGCGAACAGCATCACCTGCGCTACGGTTCGGTGGCATGACCGACGACCGCCCGCGCTCTGCCCTTGTCGACACCATCCGCAAGGCCGTACTCGGTGACGACCACGTGATGCCAGGCCCGTACGGGCCGAGGCGGGTCACCTACGCCGACTACACGGCATCCGGTCGGGCGTTGTCGTTCATCGAGGACTTCATCCGCGACGAGGTGCTGCCCCGCTACGCCAACACGCACACCGAGAGCTCGGGCACCGGTCTGCAGACCACCCGGCTGCGCGAGGACGCGAGGCGGATCATCCGCGAGGCGGTGGGCGGCGACGACGCGACGGCCGTGATCTTCGCCGGCTCGGGGTGCACGGGCGCCATCGACCGGCTCGTCGGCATCCTGGGCCTGCGGATTCCCTCCAACTTCGAGGACCGCTGGGGAGCCAGCGCGCTCGTGCCTGCCGACGAACGACCGGTGATCTTCATCGGGCCCTACGAGCACCACTCCAACGAGGTCATGTGGCGCGAGTGCGTGGCCGACGTCGTCGTCATCCCGCAAGACCTCGACGGTCACGTCGACCTGCAGGCGTTGCGCGAGCAGCTGGTCGCGCACGCCGACCGCCCGCTGCGCATCGGCTCGTTCTCGGCCGCCAGCAACGTCACCGGCATCGTCACCGACTCCGACACCATCTCGAGCCTGCTGCACGAGCACGGCGCGCTCGCCTTCTGGGACTTCGCGGCCGCGGGGCCCTACGTCGACATCTCGATGTACGGCGCGCTCGGCCACGCCGACCCGGCCAACACTGCGTACAAGGATGCCGTCTTCCTCAGCCCCCACAAGTTCATCGGTGGCCCGAGCACGCCCGGGGTTCTCGTCGTTCGTCGCGAGCTGCTGACCAACCGAGTGCCCGACGTGCCCGGCGGCGGCACCGTCAGCTACGTCGGCCCCAGCCGACACGACTTCCTGCGCGACGCCGAGCACCGCGAGGAGGGCGGCACGCCGGCCATCATCGAGTCGATCCGCGCCGGCCTGGTCTTCGCCCTCAAGGAGGCGGTCGGGGTCGACACGATCCGCGCCAACGAGGAGCGCTTCCTCCGGCGTGCAGTTGAGGCCTGGCGGCACGAACCGGCCATCGAGATCCTGGGCAACCTCGAGGCCGAACGACTCTCGATCGTCTCCTTCGTCGTGCGAGCTCCCAGCGGCAGCTACCTGCACCACAACTTCGTCGTCGCAGTGCTGAGCGACCTGTTCGGCATCCAGAGCCGCGGGGGCTGCTCGTGCGCCGGCCCCTACGGCCACCACCTGCTCGGCATCGACCTCGAGCGGTCGCAGGAGTTCGGGCGTGAGGTCGACCGCGGATGCGAGGGCATCAAGCCCGGTTGGGTGCGCATCAACTTCAACTACTTCATCTCGGATGCCGTCTTCGACTACATCGTGCAGGCCGTGCTGCTCGTGGCGCGTGACGGGTGGCGGCTGCTCGCTGACTACGACTTCGACGCCGCCAGCGGGCGATGGCGACACCAGCACGGGCCCGTCGAACCGCCCCTGCGGTTGTCGCAGGTCAGCTACGTCGACGGCGTGCTCACCTACCCGCGGCAGGTCGATCTGGCGACCGAGGACGACCTGACGGGCTATCTCGAGCAAGCCCGCACCGTGCTGGCCGAGGCCACCTGCGCCGGCGCCGAGCCCGGGCACGTCAACGCCGACTTCGACCAGCTGCGGTGGTTCGACCTACCGGCCGAGAGCCTCGCCGAGCGGTAGAGCATCTCGTCGACCGGGCCGGCCACGACGGTGGCCGCAGGGCCCAGCTGTCTCCGACCTGTCGCTCTCGTGCTCGACCGAGACCAGGGTCCAGCCCTGGGCGACTAGCCTTCGAGATCGAAGGATTCGAGAGACAACCTCATTCAGCCGGCAGGGAGGCCGCGATGGCAGCCGAGGTCGATGTGCTCACAGATCTGTTGCGCGAGAACGACATCGACGCGCTCAAGGCCCGGATGTCGCACACCCCCGACCGTTCGCTGGCCCGGCTCCTGCGACAGCTGGGCCGCCACGACGTCCGCACGATCTTCCAGCTCCTGCCGGCCGAACGGGCCGATGGGCTCTTTCAGATCCTTGACGGCGAGGTGCGGGTCGACCTGCTGACCGAGCTTTCCCAGGCGCCGGCCGCCCGGCTGTTCGCGCTGCTCGACCCCGACGACCGGGCATGGCTCTGCCAGCGGCTGCCCAAAGACGTCTGGCTCCCTCTGCTCGACCGGCTCACCCCCGACTCCCGCGAGGCCACCGAGCGGCTGATGGCCTATCCGCAGGACTCGACCGGGAGGGCGATGAGCCCGCACGTCATCGGCGTCGATGTCGACCAGCTGGCCGGCGCCGCCCTGGAGCGGGTGCGACAGGCCAGCCCGAGAACCGAGACGATCTACATGCTCCCCGTCATCGACGGGCACGACGTCGTGGTCGGTGTGGTCAGCCTCCGACGCCTCGTCACCAGTGACCCCCAGGCTGCCGTCGCCGACCTGATGAAGACCCCCGCCGTCGTCATGCGGGCCGATCAGCACCAGGAGGAGGCGGCTCGGGCCGTGCGTGAGGCCCAGCTCATCGCGGCGCCGGTCGTCGACGAGTCCGGCCGGCTCGTCGGAGTGCTGACGGTCGATGACGCCATGCGCATCCTCTCCGACGTCGACGACGAGGATGCCGCCCGCAGCACGGGAAGCTCACCGCTGCGGCGGTCGTACCTGGCCACGTCGGTGTTCGACCTGATGCGTTCACGCATCGGGTGGCTGCTGATCCTCATCATCGCCGCCACCTTGACCGTCAACGTGCTCGACTACTTCGAGGACACCCTGGCCGAGGTCGTGACGCTGGCTCTCTTCGTGCCCCTGCTGATCGGCACCGGGGGCAACGCCGGATCGCAGTCGGCGACCATGGTCGTACGCGCCATGGCGGTGGGCGACATCCAGACCCGCGACCTGCGCCGGGTCGTGCGCCGAGAGGTCTCGACCGGCTTGATGCTCGGCTTGACGCTCGCCGCGTTCGGACTGTTACCGGCCGCCTGGTTCGCCGGCTGGTCGATCGCCTTGGTGGTCGCAGTGTCGTTGGTCACCATCTGCGTGCTGGCCACCGGCGTCGGCTCGACCATCCCCCTGCTGGCGCGCCGGTTCGGCTTCGACCCGGCCGTGGTGAGCGCTCCGTTCATCAGCACCGTCGTCGACGCCACGGGCCTGATCGTGTACTTCGTCACCGCCCGCATCGTGCTCGGGATCGGCTGAGCGCGGGGTCGAGCCAAGAGGCGGGAGTTGCGCCGCGACGGCAACCGGACACCGCGTCCCCCACCCGACCCAATGTTCACGTTTCTGTCACGACAGCATGGAAGCGGTGCTAATTTCGCAGAGCCGTGATCGGGACCGGTGCGGTTCAGGGGGCCACGGCCGTCCGAAAGGCATGCGCATGAAAGCAGGTCACGTGCACCCATCCATGGCAACACGAAGCATCGGCGCCGCAGCAGGAGTCATCACCTGTCTCGGTGTGGTGGTAGCCCCGGCAGTGGCGATGCCGACCGAAGCAGCAACCGGTGCGGTCACGGCCAGCAGCGCTCCGGCGCCGACCTACCCCGTGATCGCCTCGGGCCTGGACAACCCCCGTCAGCTCGCGTTCGCCGCCAACGGAGACCTCTACGTCGCTGAGTCCGGTCACGGCGGCAACGGCCCCTGCATCCCCGGCGGCGACGACCCCACGGTCAGCACGTGCTTCGGCACATCTGGTGCCATCACCCTGATCCACGGCAAGCGCGCCCGACAGGTCATCACCGGGCTGCCATCGCTCGCGGCGCAGGTTGCGACGTCTGGCGGGCAGCTCCCGCCCGGCGCCCAGGCGGCCGGCCCGTCGGATGTCACCATGGCCGGTCGCTCCACCATTGCGTTCACGGTCGGCTTCGGCTCCGACCCCGTCAACCGGTTCGCCTTCTCCGCCGCGTCCTCAGCCGGGCACCTCCTCGGGACCGTCGGAACGAGCAGGGTGTCACCTGGGTGGGCGCCGTTCCGTCGCAGCGGGATCGACGGCGTGCAGCAACGCGCCGACATCGCCGCCTTCGAAGCGGTCAACAACCCTGCCCCGCCCGTTGACGCACCGGACTCCAACCCCAACGCGCTCATCCCGGACGGAGACGGGTTCGTGGTCGCCGACGCCGGCGGCAACGACCTGCTTCGGGTCTCTGCCAGTGGACAGGTCAGCCTCATTGCGACCTTCCCGCCCGCGAAGGCCTGCCCACCGCTGCCCATCGAGCCCCAGGCCGTTCCCACCTCGGTCGTGCGCGGTCCCGACCACGCCTACTACGTCAGCGAGCTGACGGGGTTCCCGTTCTGCGAGGGCAGCGCGAGGATCTGGAAGGTCAAGGACGGTCAGACCAGCGTCTACGCTTCCGGCCTGACCAACGTCACCGACCTGGCCTTCGGCCCCCGCGGTGAGCTGTACGCGGTCGAGATTGCCCAGAACGGGCTGCAGAGCGGCCCGGTCGGGGCGGTCGTGAAGATCCCCCGGGGTGGCGGTGACCAGCACGAGGTCGTCGCGGCCGGGCTGTTCGCGCCCTACGGCATCGCCCTGCGAGGCAGTTCCGCCTATGTCACCACGGGCTCCATCCTGCCCACGACGGCCGGGGGTGGACAGGTCGTCCGCATCCCGCTGAAGCACAGCACGCACTGACCGCGGCCCGGCCACGATCACCTGCTACCGCTCCGGAAAGAACTTCAGGCTCGGATCCCTGTTGGGATCCGAGCCTGAACTTTGTAGCGGGGGCAGGATTTGAACCTGCGACCTCCGGGTTATGAGCCCGGCGAGCTACCGAGCTGCTCCACCCCGCGTCGGTAGTCCCAAGATTACGGGACCCTCCGCGAAAGACCAAATCGCCTCTGCGGCCGGGCGGCAGGCGGACTGCCGGTCAGGGCTTCGTCGTGGTGACGCCCTGCGGCGAGGCCTGGACGGCACGCTTGAGCGCATCCCTCAGCTGGGTCTGCGCCGCACCGTAAGCCGCGAAGTCACCCTTCTTCAGAGCTGCCTCCCCAGCGGCGTAGGCCGCCTCGGCGTCCTTGAGCGCCGCAGCGAGCGCGGCCTCGTTCGGAGTGCCCGAGACCGACGGCTTCGGCGTCGACGGGGAGGTCGTGGCCCCGCCGGTCGGCGTTGCCGGGCTCGTCGGAGTCGTCGGAGTCGTCGGCGTGGCCGTTCCGTTGTCACCCGCCTGCGCACCGGACGAGCCGCCGAAGAGGTCGTCCAGGGCGCCGTCGAGCGACCCGGCCCAGGCGATCTTGGCCCCGAACGCCACGGCGATGGCCGACAGCCGCGGGTAGGACCCGCCGGCCTTGGCCTGCACGTAGATCGGCTGGACGTAGAGCAGCCCGCCACCCACGGGTAGTGTCAGCTGGTTGCCGAACGTCACCGTGGAGGCGCCTTGGCTCCCGGTGGTGGTGATGAACTGGGCCAGCGTCAGCCCGCCGAGGCTGGCGTCCTTCGACGTCTGCGCCGACGTGCGCATGTCGTTGAACACCTGACCAGGACCGTTGACCGTGCCGCCGGTCGTCTCCAGCAGCCGCAGGCTGCCGTACTCCGGTGACCGCTGACCGTTCACCGAACCGGCATCCCCGTCGGCCGCGAGGAACCCGGTGAGCACGTTGCGGTCACCGGCCGGCATGAACGTCGAGGTGAGCGAGAAGGACGGCTTCTTCGTACCGGGCATCGCCAGCGAGAGGTAGTACGGCGGCTGTGTGAGCCCGCCGGTCGTCGCCTGGGACTGGGTGGGGTCGTCGGGGACCTGCCAGAAGGTCTGCCCGGTGAAGAAGGAGGCAGCATCGGTCTCGTGGTACTTCGAGAGCAGGGTGCGCTGGACCTTGAAGAGGTCTTCGGGGTAGCGCAGGTGCTGCATCAGCGAGCCCTTGATGGCCGACAGCGGCTTGACGCTGTCGGGGAAGATCGACATCCACGCCTTGAGCACCGGGTCGGTCGGGTCCCATTCGTAGAGGTTCACCGTGCCGTCGTAGGCGTCGACGGTGGCCTTGACCGAGTTGCGCACGTAGTTGACCTTGCCGCCCTGCACGGCACGGACGGCCGTGCGCGTGCGGGTGACGGCATCTTCCGTCGCCTGGTCGAGCGTGGTCGTCTCGGAGTACGGGTACCCGTCGGAGGTGGTGTACCCGTCGAGGATCCACTGCACGCGACCGTCGATGACCGCCGGGTAGGCGTTGCCGTCGAGCGTCAGCCAGGGGGCGACTCGTTGCACCCGCTCGCGCGGAGTGCGGTGGTCGAGGATGCGCGAGTCGCTTGTGACGGCATCCGAGAGCAGGAAGTTGATCTCGCGGTACTTCACGGCATAGGCCAGGCGCTTCAGGCCGTCGAGCGGCACCCCACCGGAACCCGCGTAGGTGTAGGTGATCTGCTGCCCGCCGCTGGGGTCGGGGTAGTCGAACTCCTTCTTGTTCCCACCGACGACGGAGTACTCGGGTGAGCTCTCGCCGAAGTAGATGCGCGGCTGGTACTTGCCCAGGGCCCCGGTGGTGCCGATCGTCGACTCGAAGAAGGTCGGGCGACCGTCGGCCTCGCGGGTGTTGCCCTTGGCGGCCACGACGCCGTAGCCGTGCGTGTAGACGGTGTGGTCGTTGAGCCAGTTGCTCTGACCGTCAGGAATGCCATCGAGGTCGAGCTCTCGGGCGGCGATGACGGTGTCCTGCGTCTCGCCGTTGAGCTTGTAGCGGTCGACGTCGAGCACGTCGGCGAACTTGTAGTAGCCCTTGCTCGCCTCGAGCTGCTTGAAGGTGGGGCTGACGATGTTGGGGTCGATGATGCGGATGCCGGGAACGGTCGCGGCATCGCTCGCCAGCTGGCCCGGCGCCGCGACCGTCTTCGTGTCGTAGTTCTGCACCTGGATCTTGTCGAAGCCGTAGGCCGCGCGCGTGGCGTCGATATTTCGTTTGATGTAGGGAGTCTCGAGCGACTTCTCCGACGGGATGACCTTGAGCGACTGCACCAGGGCCGGGTAGATGCCACCGACCGCGACGACGATCACGGTCAGCGCGGCGAGGCCGACGACCGGCAGCCGCCAGGAACGGGTCCAGATGACGGTGAGGAACAAGATCGCGCACATCACGGCCGCGATGGCGAGGATGCCCTTGGTCGGGATGACCGCGTGGGCCTCCTTGTACTGGATGCCGGTCAGTCGCGTCGACTGGCTCGTGGCCAGGTTGTAGCGGTCGACCCAGAAGCCGACGGCCCGCACGAGCACGAGGGCCGCGGCGATGACCGAGAGGTGCACGCGGGCAGCCTGGGTGGAGCGGGTCTTCTGGCCGGCGACGATGCCGCCGTAGAGGTAGTGGGTGAAGGCCGCCGTGATCAGGCCGAGCACGAGGATCATCGTGAGAAAGCCCACGACGAAGTTGATCCAGGGCAGCGTGAACACGAAGAAGCCGATGTCGATACCGAACTCGGGGTCGACCGTGCCGAACGACCCCCCGTTGCGCCAGAGCAGGAACGTGTCCCACTGCGTGGCGGCCGAGAGCCCGGCGAAGAAGCCGACGGCGAGCGGCGCCGCGATGGTGGCGGTGCGGCGCATCGGCTCGACGAGCTGGCGATAGTGCTCCATCGCCTGGGTGTCGGGCGACGGCGCATAGATCGGCCGGTTCGCGAAGGCCACGTGGATGCTCGACCACACGACGGCAGCAGTGAGCAGGCCCCCGACGACCCCGAGAGAGACCTTCGCGATGATCTGGGTCGTGAAGACGCCGGTGAAGTTCACCGACTGGTACCAGAGCACCTCGGTCCAGAACTGGGCCGCGATCGCCAGCACGATGAGGATGACGGCAGCCACCACCAAGGCGGTGACGAGTGGGCGCCGCGCCGGCTTGAGAGCCGCCTGTTGAGGTCGGGCCGGGGGGCCGTCGCCGTCGCCCCCGCCATTACCGCCGGGGTTGGCCCGCGGGGGTCCGAAGTTGCTGTCGCTCACGTGGTGTCTCGCCTCGATGTGCTGGGGCTTGGCTGGTTCGGCCCCAGGGGCTGGCCGTCGCCGACCGGGCCCCGCGAGGCTTTCGTCACTGTCTTGCCGGGATCAGCCCGCCCGAAAGGCGCGGTCGATCCCTGCGCAAACCATAACCCGGGGGGCCGTGACGCCCAGCACGGCCAGGTCACGAGGGCTTCACACCTTGGTGACGGTTCGAGACGGCGCGTGGGCAGCGGTGGTCGGTGGCGGCTTGGTGGCGGCTCGGTGGCGGGTCTGCGGGAGTCGGATGGGAGCCGGCGGTTCCCGGCATCGGCCTCGGGTGCGGCACGATGGTCGCGTGAACTCGCAGCCGGTCATCGACCCCCTCGCCATCGCCGCCCTCGACACCGAACGGCACGTGGCCGCGGGCGGGTGGGACCAGCCGGCCCGCCTGTTCGCGTTGGTACGCACCGAGAGTCTGCTGGCTCGAGAGCCGCACCTGCGAGCGCAGATGGGGCCGAGCGACCTCGCGGGCGGGGCGCTCACCGCGGTCGAGCAGGAGGGCCTGCCCACCACGACCTCCCTCGAGACCCTCCTCGGCCGCCTGGCCTGGCCCGACGAGGTCGACGGCTGCGCCTTCGCGATCGAACGGATGGTGGTTCCCCCCGAGGCGGAGCGCGACCTCCCGACCCGATCTCAGGATGCCGTGGACGCGCTGGCCGCCCACCCTGACCGCAAGGACGTTCGGCTGCTCGTGGCCGTGCTGCGCGAGGGCCCGTCGATCTGTTTGCTGCGCCAACGTGAGCACGACTCCGACGACGCCGTCGCCACCGGCCCCGACATCGCCCCGGGGATCGTCGAGGCGCTGCGGGCCAGCTTCGCCCCCTGACCGTTGCCGGCATCCGCCGCGCGCGCCCTTTCTGCGCGACGCGCCGCGCGACGCGCAACCAGGGTCGAAACCACGACACCAACCGCGCGACGCGCCGCGCGACGCGCAACCAGGGTCGAAACCACGACACCAACCGCGCGACGCGCCGCGCGACGCGCAACCAGGGTCGAAACCACGACACCAACCGCGCGACGCGCCGCGCGACGCGCAACCAGGGTCGAAACCACGACACCAACCGCGCGACGCGCCGCGCGACGCGCAACGAGGGTCGAAACCACGACACCAACCGCGCGACGCGCCGCGCGACGCGCAAGAGGGGTAGGGGTCGCGCGGTCGGGCGGCTACCGCCTGACGGCGGTCAGGTACAGCGGGGCAAGGTCTGCGTCTGGCCCTTGGCGATGCCCTCGACGGCCACCTTGGCCTCGTCGAAGGTGGCGACCTTGAACACCTGCAGGCCGTCGGGCACGTTGCCCACCACCTCGTTGCAGTTGTCGGCCGGGGCCAGGAAGTAGTCGGCTCCACCGTCGCGGGCGCCGGCCATCTTCTGCCGGATGCCGCCGATGGGCCCCACGCTCGCCTGGTCGTCGATGGTGCCGGTGCCGGCGATCTGGTGGTCGCCCGTCAACGGGCCGGGCGTGAGCTTGTCGTAGATACCGAGCGAGAACATCAGGCCCGCCGAGGGCCCACCCACGGCGCCGGCGTTGATGGTGATCTTGGCGGGGAAGTCGTGGTCGACGCCCAGCAGCACCCCGAGCGCAGCGCCTCCGTTCTGCCCCTCGATGGTCGGCACACTCACCGGCACCTGCTTGCCACCCCGCGCCACGACCAGCTTCACGGCCTCGCCCGGCTTGACCCCGGCCAGCGCAGACCGCACGCTCTCGACCCCGGTCACCTTCGTTCCGCTGACCGACTCGAGGCGGTCCCTGGCCTTGAGCACGTCCTTGCCCTTGGACGACGGGGTGAAGCCCGCGATCACGATGTACGTCGGAACCTGCTTGCCGATCGCGCGCAACGCGACCGCGGTCGCCTCCTGCTGCGAACCCTGCATCTGTACAGCGTTCTCCTCGGCGACCTGCTCCTTGCTCGCGTCGGGGTCGAACACGTCGTCGACCGGCGAGACGTCGCGGGCCGGGTCGAGCCAGGCCCCCAGCACCTCCCACAGGTCGACGGGGTAGCCCGGGCCACCCTGGATGCGCACGGTGGTGAACTTCAGACTGCCCTGCGTCGGGTAGGTCTTCAGGTCGGACACCACGATGAGTGGCGTCGCCTTGCCGTTCTCGTCCTGCTCCCCGAGGGTGTTGATCGTCGGACCCGGGCTCTCGATGGCGTAGGGAAGATGAACGAGCGAGCCCACGACGAGCACGATGAGCATCCCGAAGAAAACGCCGAGCACCGTCTTGTTGCCGCGGGTCAGCCGCCCCGACCCGTCTCCGTTCGATTGCGGGCCCGAACCGGTGCGCCCAGCGTCTGCCCCGCCACCGCCTGCTGCCCCGGCGTCACCGGCCGGGCCGAGGGTTCCCTTCGCGGCCGCTCGGGGTGCCCACTTGATCGTTCTCACGGCAGGCCCACCCACTCGTCGGCCCCGTCGGCGAACCGCTGATGTTTCCAGATCGGCACCGTGGCCTTGAACTCGTCGATCAGCTCGCGACACACCTCGAAGGCCTCACCGCGGTGCTGGGCGCTGACACCCACGACGACGGCGATGTCACCGATCTCGAGTCGGCCCACTCGGTGCACGACGCCGATACGGACGCTTCGTCCGTCAGACGCGAGCCGTTCGGCCAACGCCCGTGCGACATCGGCGGCCTGGGGGTGGGCGGAGTAGTCGAGATGGGCGACATCGTTGGCGTGGTCGTGGTTGCGCACCACCCCGACGAAGAGGCAGATGCCGCCTGCCGTGGGGTCGGAGACACAGGCCATCACCTCGTCGACCGACAGAGGAGTGTCGCGGATCTCGGCAAGGGCCACTGTCACGACGTCATCGTAGGCGGTGCTCTGCCCGCGCGAACGTCGCCGGCTACCTCGACCGTGATCGGCGCCCGGTTCGAGGGAACCAATCGCGCGGGTTCGTGGTTGTCTTGACTAACCAAGCAGGGGCGGTGTGGGCCGGGGCTCGACCCAGACCGCAATTCATCTCGATCAGACGTCGACCACACCTCGACTCACGCCAGGAGCAGCCATGTCCGACCCCCGCGACCCCTTCGACGGCCGAGACGACGATCGTGACGAGCTGAGCGGTCGCGACGACGACTTCGACCTCTCCGACCTGCCTGACCTGCCGGACCCGCAGGGGATGAACCCGGGTGATCTCGGCGCGATGCTCGAGCAGGTGCTCGGTGAGGCGGTGTCCAACCCCGAGCTGGCCGAGGCCATGCGCAGCATGGGGGTCGACCCCACCGACCCCTCCACCCAAGCCGCGATGCGAGCCCAGCTCAGCACCTTCATGGCGGCGCAGCAGTCGCCGACCGGCTCGCGTGACCTGGCCACCGAGGTGGCGCGCAAGCACGTGGCCGCCACCGAGGGCAACGACGTGCACGACGCAGCTGCCGCGCGGTCGATCGAGGATGCCGTGTCGGTCGCCACGCTGTGGCTCAACGAGCAGACGACGCTCGACGCCCCCTCCTGGCGGGCCACCGGGTTCAGCCGGGCCGAGTGGGTCGACGCGACGATGCCGCGGTGGTTCGAGCTCATCGAGCCCGTCTCCGACGGCGTGACCACCGCCACCACCGAGGCCCTGCGCAAGCAGGTGCGCGACCTCGGCCCCGAGGCCTTCGGCGATGCGCTCCCCCCGGGCGTCCCTGCTGGGTTCGACCCCAGCGCCATGGTGGAGCAGTGGGCGCCGATGCTCGGAAACCTCAGTCGCCAGATGTTCTCTGCCCAGCTCGGGCAGGCCGTCGGCACCCTTGCGACCGAGGTCGTCGGTGCGACCGAGGTGGGTCTGCCGCTGACCGAGCCGGGGCTCGTGGCCCTGCTGCCGGGCAACGTGGCTGCGATGGCACAGGCCCTCGAGATCGACATCGCCCAGGTGCGGCTCTACCTGGCCGTGCGTGAGGCCGCCCGCGTGCGCCTGTTCTCTCAGGTGCCGTGGCTCGGGCCGCAGCTGTTGTCGGCCGTCAGCGACTACGCACGCAACATCACGATCGACACCGAGGCCATCGAGTCGGCCCTGTCGACCATCGACGCCACCGACCCGGAGGCTCTGCAAGGAGCCTTGCAGGGCAACCTCTTCCGCCCGCAACCCACTGAGGCGCAGCGCGCTGCGCTCGATCGGCTCGAGACCCTGCTCGCGCTGGCCGAAGGCTGGGTCGACCACGTCACCGACCGGGCCACGTCGGCCCATCTCCCCCAGTCGGCGGCCCTGGGTGAGACGATCCGGCGGCGCCGGGTCGGAGGCGCCGCTCAGAAGACCTTCGCGGGGCTGGTCGGGCTCGAGCTGCGACCGCGGCGTCTTCGCGACGCTGCCAACCTCTGGGCTGCCCTGGAGGATGCCGGCGGCGCGAGCCTGCGTGACGGTCGGTGGGCCCACCCCGACCTCGCACCCACGTCGGCCGACCTCGACGACCTGATCGGGTTCGTCGAACGGGCCACCGGCACGGGCCCGGCACGGGCGTCCGGCGACTCCGACGCGCCCACCGACGAGCTCGACTCCGCGGGGCTGGGCGCCGACCTCGACTCGGTGCTCAAGGGCATTCTCGACGAGGCGGAGCGTTCCGGCGACACGCCCGGCGCGCCCGACGACACGCCCGACGACGCTGGTCGAGACCACCCTGACGAGCGGTCTTGACGGAGCGGCATCCCACCGCGCCGGCTGCACGTCACGACGCGATCGACCGACTCACCCACTGGCCCGCCCCCGACCCGCAGCAGGAGCAGCTTCGGCGTGAGCTGCTCGCGCACATCACGGCCCACCCCGACGGACTGTCGAAGGCCGGCCCGCCTGACCATCTCACCGCCAGCCTCGTCGTGCTCGACGACGCCCGTCAGCGGGTGCTGCTCACCCTGCATCGCCGGGCGCGCGCGTGGTTCCAGTTCGGGGGGCACATCGAGCACGACGACGCGACGCTGTGGCACGCGGCGGCCCGGGAAGGGCGCGAGGAGTCGGGGATCGACGACCTGCGCGTGTTTCCCGAGATCGTCCACCTCGACCGCCACCTGCTCGACGGCGACTTCGGCACCTGTCGCGAGCACCTCGACGTGCGGTTCGCGGCCATCGCCCCACCGGGCTCCGTGCCCGATGTGAGCACCGAGTCGCTCGACGTGCGCTGGTGGCCGGTCGACGCGCTCCCCTCGGGAAGCAGGGACGACCTCACGCCGCTGGTCATGGCCGCCCTGAGGCTCAGACGCTGACCGTCGGCGGAACACCTTTCGATGGCGTGCACGCCTCGAGCGTGGCCTCGACGTCCGCAGCATCAGGATCGGGATCGGGGTCGGTATCGGGGTCGTCGTCCGTGATCTCGAGACGGGCGGTGGCTGCGACGCCCTGCAGGTAGCCGCGGGCCCGTTCCAGCCTGGGGTAGCCCGCGAGCAGACCCCAGAACTCGACGCCGTGTCCCGTCTCGAGCAGGTGGGCCAGCTCGTGCAGCAAGACGTAGTCGCGCACCCAGCCAGGCATGTCGCGCAGCTGGGCCGAGAGGCGGATCGTGCCGTCGGCCGGGGTGCACGAGCCCCATCGGGTGCGCTGGTTTGTCACCCAGCGCACGCTCGCCGGCCGAGCCCGGCCCGAAAGGTACTGCCGCGAGAGCTCCGTCGCCCGCCGCTGCAGGTCGGTGTCACTGCGAGGGCGGCGCGCCTCGGACGCCTCGACCCTGGCCACCATGGCCCGCACCCACTCGTCCTCCTCCGACCGGCTCATCCGCGCCGGAACGAGCACGACGAGCCGCCCCTCCTGCCGGTAGGCCGACACGGTTCGTCGACGCCGTCCGCTGCGGCGCACCTCGACACTGACGCCGTCGACCACCCGCTGCACCACCTCACGTGCTCCCCCCGCCATGGAGGCAGCGTACGCAGCCAGGGTCCAGCCGGGCGTCGACAGGGCGTCCAGCGCATCGGCGGCAGACGCGCCCAACGGACGCCAGCATGATTTCGTGCTCAGCGTGCTCTAGGGTGAGCGGAGCCGAGGCGCCCGTCGGATGGGGGCCCGCAACGAGGAGACACCATGGCTGATGAGACATACAAGGGCGAGTTCTACTGCGTGAAGTGCAAGGAGAAGCGCGAAGCCGAGGGCAACGTTGTCGTGTCCGACAACGGTCGCCGCATGGCCAAGGGCAAGTGCCCGGTCTGCGGAACGAACCTCAACCGCATCCTGGGCAAGGCCTGAACCAGGCTGGTCCAGGCAGGTCACACGACACGCGCACCCGTCACGGATGCCGTAACCGCCTGAACCGGTGACCGGGGGCCTCTGGCTCCCGCATCGCCAAACACTGCCGTAGTCGTGCGGCGTGTGCTGCCGGCCGATCGGGCCTGTGGACGACCCACCATCCTGCCGAGGCAGACCTGCGACCCTGACGGCATCCGGGGCCCTCGCCCGCCAGCACGGAGGTCTCATGGTCAGCGCCAACCCAGACTCACGACTACGGTTCCACCCGTGGCACCGGCCGATCCTGCGGTGCGCCGGGGAGGTGCAGTTCGGGCTGCTGCCCGAAGGTCCCATCGTGGCGGGGCTCACCGAGGCCGAGGTGGCTCTACTGGCCCGCCTCGACGGGTCGCGCAGCCTTCGCACCTGTTTTGTCGAGGCCGCCGCCACCGGGGTGAAGGCCCTCCGATGGCGTGAGCTGGTCGACCTGTTGGTCGAGCTCGGCCTGGTCGAGTCCCTGCCCGAGCACGTCGGCTGGTCAGGCTCAGCGCAGGGGCCGGCGTTGGGTTCGGCGCTCGAGTCGGTGTCTGCTTCGACGCGCCGACCCGCGTTCCCAGGCGCTGGCGGGTCAGCCCGGCTGGGTCGTGCCGGTCCCCCGAGCCTGACGGCACCCACCGGACCGGTCGTCGTCGACGGGTCCGGCCCGTTGGCCGAACAGCTGGTCACGCTGCTGAGTCGCGACCTGCCGGCTCGGTCGGTGTCCACCACGTCAGCCGTGATGGGCCGGTCGGTGGCGTCGACCGGCGCGGTCTCATCTGTCGTGACCGTCGACCAGGTCAACGCGACTCCCTCGCTCGTCGTTCTCGTCGGCGCACCAGCTCTCGACCCGCGGTCCGGCGACCGGTGGCTGGCCAGCGGAACCACCCACCTGCCCGTGTCGGCTGCCGGCCGGCGCACCACCATCGGACCCCTCGTCGAGGGGCCCGCAGGTCCCTGCCTGTGGTGCCTCGACCTGCATCGTGCCGACCGCGACGACGCCTGGCCCACGGTCATGGCCCAGCTCTGCCCAGACGATGCCACCCGGCTCACCGCTTCGGTCCGGGGGGCTGGGCCACTGCACGGCGTCGACCTGCTGACCGCGGCCGAGCTGCACCTGACGGCCGGAAGCGTTGCGGTGTTCGTCCAGAGCGTGCTGGCCGGCCACCGGCCGCCACCAGGCATCTCGATCGACATCTGCCTGCCCTGGCCGCGAACGGACCACCGTCGATGGGCGGTGCACCCACGCTGTCGCCTGCACGACGGCGTCGAGCCATACGAAGACCGTCAGGGGTCTGACGGGCAGCGCGTCGACGACGGCGATGCTGTGGCCTGAGGCGTGCCGACAGTCACCGCTCCGACGTGCGCCGGAGCCAGCGTCTAGAGTCGAAGTCAGGGGCGCAACCAACAACCATCGGCAGGGGTGCACGGCGTGACCGATCTACCGCGCAAGGCAGTCGTGCGCAGCGCGCGCCTTGCCAGTGTGCCGCTCGGCCTGGCCGGGCGCACCGCCCTCGGCCTCGGCAAGCGCATCGGTGGCAAGCCGGCCGAGCTGGTGGCCGCCGAGCTGCAGGCGCGCACGGCCCAACAGCTGTTCCAGGTGCTCGGTGAGCTCAAGGGCGGCGCGATGAAGTTCGGACAGGCGCTCTCGATCTTCGAAGCCGCCTTCCCGGAGGAGATGGCCGGCCCGTACCGCGCGATGCTCACCAAGCTGCAGGACAGCGCACCACCGATGCCCACCAGCTCGGTGCACGGTGTGCTGCGCGACGAGCTGGGGGCACGCTGGCGCAACCAGTTCGAGTCCTTCGACGACGCACCGGTGGCGTCGGCCTCCATCGGGCAGGTGCACCGAGCCGTCTGGAAGGACGGACGCGCAGCCGCCGTCAAGATCCAGTACCCGGGCGCCGGCGCCGCCCTCATGAGCGACATCAAACAGCTGTCGCGGGTGGCGAAGGTGGCGACCGCCTGGGTGCCCGGCATCGAGATCGGGCCGATCCTGACCGAGCTGCGTGACCGCATGGCCGAAGAGCTCGACTACCGGCTGGAGGCGCAGTCGCAGGCGGTGTTCGCGGAGGCCTTCGAGGGCGACCCGGAGTTCGCGGTGCCGGTGGTTCTCGCCGGCACCGAGCACGTCATCGTGTCGGAGTGGCTGGAGGGAAAGCCGCTGTCGCGCATCATCGCCGACGGCACTCCCGCAGAGCGGAACGCCGCCTCCCAGCTCTACCTCGGGTTTCTGATGGCGGGCCCCGCCTACACCGGGATGCTGCACGCCGACCCCCACCCGGGCAACTTCCGGATGACCCCCGACGGCCGTCTGGGGGTCATCGACTTCGGAGCCGTCAACCGTCTTCCGGGCGGGATGCCGGTCGAGATCGGGCATCTGCTCACTGCCGGCCTCGACGGGGGCGCCGATGCGGTGCTGCAGGGGCTGCGCAACATTGGCTTCGTGCGCGAGAACATCGACCTCGACGCCAACCGGCTGCTCGACTACCTCGAACCGTTCCTGGCGCCGTTCCGCTCTGACGAGTTCACCTTCAGCCGTGACTGGCTCCGGGGGGTGTTCGCTCACATCAACGATCCGCGCCAGCCGAACTACACCGTCGGCTACAAGCTGAACCTGCCCGCGGAGTACCTGCTCATCCACCGGGTATGGGGTGGCGGCATCGGTGTGCTCAGCCAGCTCGAGGGAACGGTGCGCGGTCGCGAGCTCGTCGACGAGCTGCTCCCGGGCGCCGACCTGCCGCCGGTCTCGGCCTGACAGACGAAACCGCGGGTGACGTGCGCGTCACCCGCGGCTCGCTCACTGCATCCAGTGGTTCAGCGTGATGTTCCTCTGTCGTGCTCCGGTCGCCCTCATCGAGGCGGCGGCTCACGTGTCGTCGTGCCGACGGCTCGCCCGGATCTCCTGAGCAATCAGCCTGGCACTGCGGCGAATTCCGCTGCGGTCCTGGCGCCGAGTGCGCTGGGCGATCCGTTCGCGAGCCAGCATCTCCAGCTGGTTCATGACGTCCTCCTTGTCGGTGAATGGTCTTCTCGTGTGCCATCTGGGCCCTCGCCTCAGGCCGCCACGGGATGTTTGCGAGGCCGGCCCCGTGGCCGCTTGCGCGCCACGACCGCCCCCTGCACGAGCAGCTGCCCGCCCCAGACGCCCCAGGGCTCGTGACGCTCGAGGGCGCCGGCGAGGCACTGGGTCCGTAGTGGGCACATCCCGCACAGCGTCTTGGCGAACTCGACGTCCTCCGGGCGCTCGGCGAACCAGAGCTCAGCGTCGTAGTCACGACAGGGGATGGTCTCGCCACCCGGCTCGACCTCCGCCTGGTGGTCGAGCAGCTGGCTGAGCGGCATCGTTCTCACCTCCGTCTGGGCGGTGCCCGGCTGGGCGCCGCCGTTCTCACTGGCCTGCTCTCTGTCGGTTCTGCTCCGAAGGCCCGCGCCCGTGGCGCGGGTCTCGGTCCTGCTGCTCGGCATCCGGGGTGTCATGGTGTCCCGATCTGTCTCGCACCCGGTGGGTGCTGCGGTGGATGGTTGCTGACGGTGGGAGCGGCCGGTTGTTCTCTTGCCGAACGTCAGGCAAACGAAAAGGCCGCCAACCCGGTGATGTCGGGTTCGCGGCCTGTGAGGTGAGGCTGGGTCTGGGGTCAGACCGGGGGCCTCCCACGGCGGGAGCGAGCGACATCAGGGGTCTTGTAGGCGAAGGTGGAGCCGGTCGAATCGCCGATGACTCCCGTGAACGGGGCATCGACAGAGGCGAGGCACACCCACGCGATGGGCAGGGCGATAGGCAGCGCGTTCGGCGTGACGATCGACACAGCGGTGCCTAGGGCGCCGACCATGACGGGTGCGACACGACGCTGGTCAACCCGGCGCACACGCACAGAAGCGACGCAGCTGTCTGCGTGCTTCGTGGTGGTGTTGTTCTTCATCAGGCTGACCTCCTCACTGTTCTCGCGCTCCCCGGCGGGCAACCGATGCCTCCGGGCTTGACTTGATCAGGGTACGCGGGTGGTTCCCGGCCCAACAACTGATTTTCCGAACTTTCCTGAAGATTTTCTCGGCTACGAAGGCTTGGCGGCCGATTCGCTTGTGTCAGAACGCTTCTCAAGGAGTTCTTCAGGGTCTGCACCACCCATGATGGCGATGACATCGTCGGCGTACTGCTCGAGCTTGCGGGCGCCCACGCCGCTGATGGCCGACAGTGCCCTCGCATCGGCGGGCTCACTCTCGGCAATGGCCGTGAGGGTGGCATCGGTGAACACGACGTACGCCGGCACACTCGCCTCGCGGGCGACGGCCAGACGCCAGGCCCGCAGACGCTCGAAGGTCGCCTCGTCGTAGGTGGGGGGGCAGTCGTCACAACGACCCACCTTGCGCTGCGCCGCGCTCGTCAGCTCGGCTCCGCACCCCCGGCACGTTCGCGGGGTGGAGACCTTCGGGCTCGAGCGCCGCCCGCCGCCGCTCGCCTTGGTGGCGCTGGTGCGGGCGCCATCACCGAGGATGCCGGTGGCGCCGGCCAGGAAGCGTGAGACCCGGCGGCCCCGGCGGCCTCCGGGGTTGCGGGCTCCCGACCACGACAGGAACAGCTCGCGGCGAGCCCGGGTGAGGCCGACGTAGAGCAGCCGTCGCTCCTCCTCGATCTCGTCAGGCCCCTCGGCCATCGAGATCGGGAGAAGGCCCTCGGAGACACCGACGATGAACACGGTGTCCCACTCGAGACCTTTCGCTGCGTGCAGGCTGGCGAGGGTGACGCCCTGGACGACCGGGGCGTGCTGCTCAGCAGCGCGCCGGTCGAGCTCGGCGACGAGCTCGGGCAGCCGCGCCTCGGGCGCGGCCACCGCCAGGTTGTCGGCCTCGCTCGCCAGGGCGTTCAGCGACTCCCACCGTTCGCGGGTGGCACCGCTGCCGGCGGGGGGCTGCTCGGCCCAGCCTGCGCCGGTGATGACGTCGCGAACCAGGTGCCCCAGCGGCTTCTCGCCGTCGTCGCCTCGTGCCGCTCCCCGGAGCAGCAGGATCGCCGCCCGCACCTCCTTGCGGGCGAAGAAACGCTCGCCGCCGCGCACGAGGTACGGCACGCCGGCATCCGTGAGGGCCGACTCGAAGGCCTCCGACTGGGCGTTGATCCGAAAGAGCACGGCTATCTCAGCCGCGGGGTGACCTTTGTCGACGAGGCGCCGGATGCGCTCGGCCACGGCCACCGCCTCGGCCGGGTCGTCAGGGTGCTCGCTCAGCAGCGGGGTCGGGCCCGGCGCACCCTCGGAGACCAGGCGCAGGGCGCCGCTGCGCACCGCCTCGGGGCCCGAGCCGATCACGGTGTTGGCGAGCGTCACGATCTGCGGGGTCGAACGGTAGTTGCGCACCAGCCGCACGACGTGCGCCTTCGGGAAGCGGTTCGTGAACCCGAGCAGGTGGCGGGGGCTCGCCCCGGTGAAGGAGTAGATCGTCTGGCTCGGGTCACCCACGACGACGAGGTCGTCGCGCTCGCCCAGCCACACGTCGAGCAGGCGCTGCTGCACGGCGTTGACGTCCTGGTACTCGTCGACGACGAACGAGCGGTACTGCCCTCGCACGGCGCGGGCGATGTCGTCGCGCTCGTCGAGGATGCCGACCGTCGTCAGCAGCACGTCCTCGAAGTCGATGACCCCCCGCCGTTGCAGCACCTCCCCGTAGGCCTCGAAGAGCCGGGCCATCGCGGTGAGGTCGAGCCCGGGTGGCTCACGGCGAGCCGCCTTGGCCCCGGCGACGTAGGAGGCCGGGTCGAGCAGGTTGACCTTGGCCCACTCGATCTCGCCGGCGAGGTCACGAATGGTGGTGCGGTCGAACTGCAGCCGCAACCGCCCGGCGGCCTCCGCCACCGCTGACGCCTTCTGGCTGAGGATCTCCGGGGCGGCGCCCCCAACGGCCTGAGGCCAGAAGAAGTGCAGCTGCCGCAACGCCGCCGAGTGGAAGGTGCGGGCCTGCACCCCGGCCACCCCGAGCTGGCGCAGTCGGGTGCGCATCTCGCCGGCTGCCCGGGCGGTGAAGGTCAGGGCCAGCACGCGCTGGGGCTGCACCTGACCGGAGTGCACGGCGTAGGCGATGCGGTGGGTGATGGCACGCGTCTTACCGGTGCCGGCACCGGCCAGCACACACACGGGGCCGGGCGGTGCCGTGGCGACGTCGCGCTGCTCGGGGTCGAGGCCGGCGAGGATGTCGTCGGATGCCGCCGGGTTCAGGAGGGATCACCCGCGGTGGCGGCGTGCGCCGCGAGCACTGCGGCGGCATGGTCAGGCACGTAGTTCTGGTTGGCCTGCGGCGGGCGCACGTAGCCGCGCGGCGCCGGGCGGTCGGGGATGGGGGGCACGTCGGGCTGAACGGCGTCGTGGGGGATCGAGGTGAGCAGGTGGTTGATCACGTTGACCCGGGAGGAGCGCTTGTCTTCGGACTCGACGACGTACCACGGGGCCCACGCGGTGTCGGTGGCCGCCATCATCTCGTCCTTGGCCTGGGAGTAGTCCTCCCAGCGCGTGATCGACTCGAGGTCCATCGGTGAGAGCTTCCACTGCCGCATGGGGTCTTTCGCCCGCGACCGGAACCGGCGCTCCTGCTCGACGTCGGACACGCTGAACCAGTACTTGCGCACCACGATGCCGTCATCGACCAGCATCTGCTCGAAGACGGGAGCCTGCACGAGGAAGCGTGAATGCTGCTCGTCACTGCAGAAGCCCATCACTCGCTCGACACCGGCCCGGTTGTACCAGGAGCGGTCGAACAGCACGATCTCGCCGGCAGCCGGCAGATGGGCCACGTAGCGCTGGAAGTACCATTCGGTCTTCTCGCGGTCGGTCGGCGCGGGCAGCGCCGAGATGCGCGCGACGCGGGGGCTGAGGTACTCGGTGATCCGCTTGATGGCCGAGCCCTTGCCGGCGGCGTCACGGCCCTCGAACACCACCACCACGCGTGCTCCGGTGGCTCGCGCCCACTCCTGCATCGCCACCAGCTCGGTCTGCAGCCGCCGCAGCTCGGCCTCGTAGACACCAAGGTCCATCTTCTTGGGCTTCGGCAGCTTCCGGTGCTTCTCGTGCTTCTCGTGCTTCTCGTGCTTCTCGTGCTTCTCGTCGCGATTGGCGTGATGCTTTCCCATGGGGTCATCCTTGCATCGAAGGACGACGCAGCGACGACGCAGCAAGGAGAGGCCGAGGCACCCGTGGACAACGCAACCGACCCAGAGACCAACCCCACCCAGCACGGATCCGGAACAGGCAGCGGCCACCCGGTTGCCGACCTGCTCCCACCACGCGGGACGGTGACGATGTTCACGACGTCGTGGTGCGGCTACTGCGCGCAGCTGAAGGGCGCGCTCACCCGCGACGGGCTCTCGTTCACCGAGGTCGACATCGAGGCCAACCCGACGCGGGCCGAGTTCGTCGAGCACGTCAACGCGGGCAACCGCACCGTGCCCACGGTGCTCTTCCCCGACGGCACGACCGCGACCAACCCGACGATCGCTGAGGTGCGCGAGCGGATCGCCGGCTGAGCGGCATCCTGCTGCGCTGCGCTCTGCCGCCGCTCAGAAGGGCCGGCCGCCCACCGACTCGACGCTCGCGCCGAGCCAGTGCTCGATGAGCCGCTTGGCGATGGAGATCCCGCTCGGGGTGCGGATCTCGTCACTGCGCAGGGCGGCCACGTACTCGTCGCGGGTGACCCAGCGCGCCTCGGCCATCTCCACCGGGTCGAGGCGCAGCGTCGGGTCACGGGTGGTGGCGATGAACCCGATCATGACCGACGCCGGGAACGGCCAGGGCTGGTTGCCGAGGTAGCGGGCCTGGTCGACGACGACCCCGACCTCCTCCATGACCTCGCGGGCCACAGCGGCCTCGAACGACTCCCCCGGTTCGACGAAGCCGGCCAGCACGGAGAAGCGCCCCTCGGGCCAGAGGGGCGAGCGTCCGAGCAACAAGCGGTCGTCGGAGTCGACGACCGCCATGATCACGGCCGGGTCGGTGCGAGGGTAGTGCTCGCTGCCCTCGGCCGTGCAGCGACGCACCCAGCCGGCGTTGACCGGCTCGGTGAGCGCTCCGCAGCGGGGGCAGTGGGTGTTCCGCGCGTGCCAGTTCGCCAGCGCCAGCGTCGTGGTGAAGACACCGGCGTCACGGTCTGAGAGCTCGCTGCCGACAGCGCGCAGACCCACCCAGGAACCGTCGGAGCCGTCGGCCCAGTCTGCGCCGTCGATCGGGTCGCTCATCACGACGGCGAGGTGGGCCCGGCCCTCGTCGTCGCGCCCCAGGTCGACGACGAGTCGCTCGACATCGGCCGGCTGCGGGGCGCTGAAGGCCAACGTCACCGCACCGCTGTCGTCACGGACGACCTCGAGCAGCTCACCGCGCAACCGCACGACGCGCGTGCCCCGGTCGGCGAGCAGCCGCTCGACGAGCCCGTCGTCGCGGCGTTCGAGGCCCGCCCGGTCGAGGGCCCCGCGGGAGAGCGCCAGATCGGTCAGGACGTCGTGAGTCGGTAGCACGCTTCCAGCCTAGGCCGGTTCGACCTGCGTGGCCCCGCCCACCTCCCACGTTCAGGGCCCCGTGCCGCCTACCGTGAAGGGGTGACCCGCAGTCCGCTCTTTCTCGCTGCCCTTGCGAGCTCGGCCGTGCCGGGCCTCGATCCGGTGTCTGTCGAGGGTGTGCACACCCGACCCGACGACCCGTTCGAGGTCGCCCACATCCATGACAGCCAGGACCGTCTCTGGGCGGTCAAGGTGCCGCGCACCCAGGCCGCCGGCGCCACCCTCGAAGACGTCACGCGCCTGTGTCAGCTGCTCGGACGACGTCTCGAGGTTGCCATCCCGATGGTGCGCGGCCAGGTGACCGTGCCCGAGGGCCGTGCCGTGGTCTACCCCCGGGTGCCGGGGCGTCCGCTCGACTTCGCCAGCCTCCCTCCGGGGCCGCTGGCCGGTGAGGTGGGGCGCGCCCTGGCCCACATCCACAACGTCGAGCACCTGCTGTTCGAGGAGGCCGGACTGGTCTCCTACGACGCCGAGGGCCGCCGACGACGTCAGCTCTCAGAGCTCGACCGGGCCGCCGCCACCGGTCACGTGCCGACCAACCTGCTCACCCGCTGGGAGCGCGCGCTCGAGGACGTCTCGCTGTGGCGGTTCGCCCCCTGCCCGGTTCACGGCACCTTCGTCGGCGAGAACGTGCTGGCCTCGTTCGACGACGAGGGGGATGCCGGCACCGGGCGGGTTCGGGGCGTGCTGGCGTGGGAGGAGGCGCACATCGGCGACCCGGCTGACGACTTCGCCGAGCTGATCGCACGGGCCTCCCCCGACGCTGTCGACTCGGTGCTGGAGGCCTACGCCCAGTCTCGGGTCGAGCGGCCCGATGCCAGTCTCGTGACGCGGGCTCGTCTGGCGGGTGAGATGAGCGTCGTGCGCACCCTGCTGCGCGCGCTCTCCGCCGGCCTGCTGGGCGTGGTCGAGCAGGCGTCCGAGGCGTTGCGCGACCTCGACGAGCAGACGGGGGCCGAAGACCGCCGCCACGAGCAGGAGGACGCCGCCCGGCTCGAACGGGACCGCCTCGAACGCGCCGAGGCCTTCGCGGCCGCCGAGGCCGCCGCGGGCCGGTCCCGCCCTGCGGACCTGCCCGATGACGCCCCCTGGGAGGCCACCGCCCCCCACGTGCCGTCGTTCGGCTCCGAAGCGGAGGCGCCGGCCGAGCTCGCCCCCTCGACTGCCGTTGCGGAGTCCGCTGCCGATGCCATCCCGAACGATCCTGTGCAGGCCGACGGCGACGCGACCCAGCCGCACGTCACGGCCGCGCATCGGGGGGAGGACGCCGCGCCGGTGCTCGACCGGCATGACGCCACCTCGTTCGAGATCGACCAGGCCGAAGCACTTCCCGATAGCGGCGGTGCCAGTAGTGACAGAAGTGACAGCAATGCCGGCGGTGACGGAGATGCGGATGCGGCATACGGGGTGGTGTTCGACGAGCACGAGGGCGCGTCCGCGTTCGTTCCCACCGTTCCCGCCGATCCCGCCGATCCCGCCGATCCCGCCGATCCCGCCGGCCCCAACGACTCGACCGGCGGACCGTCCACCACCTCCGGCTGACCGCGCTGCCGGAAGGGCCGGCAGCCGACACCGACTCCGACTCCAACTCCGACTCCGGGATCACTACGTCACTGACCCGCCCCACGCATCACTGACGTAGCCGACCCGCACCCAGACCGACCGAGCGATTCCAACGGCACAGGACGGGCCGCGCTGACGGCGCGGCCGGTCAGTCGGGAACGGCGCGCAGCAGGTCAGCGAGCTGCGCGGCATCCGGCACGTCGGGTCGTACCGTGCTGCCGTCGGCCGCGTAGTAGAAGGCCGCGTCGACCTGCTCGGGTTCCAGCCCGCGCAGCCGGGTGAAGGCAACGGCGTAGGCCCCCAGCTGCAGGGCGCGCACGCGCGCGTCCTCCCCGGTCGGCCGCCGACCCGTCTTCCAGTCGACGACCGTGTAGCCACCGTCGTCGCGGGCGAAGACGGCATCGATGCGGCCCCGCACGGCGATGCCGTCGATGAGGGTCTCGATCGACATCTCGATCTCGTCGGGGATCCGGCCGGCCCACTCACTCTCGAGGAACAGCTCCTTCATGCGCGGTAGCGCGAGGTCTCCTGCCTCCGCATCGTCGTCGGCGCTGCCGGGCAGGTCGAACAGGTCGACGAACGACGCCCGGGAGTAGTGCTGCTCGACCCAGGCGTGAAAGGCCGTGCCCTGTCGGGCCGCAAGTGCCGGTGGCCCCGGCATCGGTCGTCGCAGGGACATCGCGAAGGCCTGGGCGTCACGGGCGAGCGCCACGATGTTCGAGGCCGACAGGTGGCGGGGCAGGCTGACCAGGGCCTCACCGCTCTGGCGCCGCGCCGCCTGCTCGGCCAGGAGCAGGTGCAGGTCGCCACGACGGGGGTCACCCACCAGCTCGTGGTCTTCGGCGGACCGCGCCGCGACCAGCCGGTCAACCACCTCGAGCAGGGCAGTCCGTCGCGTCGCCATCGGGTCGTAGGGGAACTGACCCGAGACAGCGTGCGCGAGGTGCGGGTTCGGCGGCGAGACGAGCCCGCCCTTGCCGTCGTCGACGGCGAGCGGCGCCGGCGCCCAGGCGGAGACGCGCAGACGGGGGCCCAGCTCGTCGATGAGCTCGCGCAGGAACCGCGACGGAGCACAGAGCCCCTTACGCGTCGCCCCCCAGAAATGGGTCGAGAGCAACAGCTGCGACCGGGCGCGGGTGAAGGCCACGTAGGCGAGCCGGCGTTCCTCGGCCACGGCGTGCGCTCCCCCGGCGAGCGCGAACGACTCGAGGTCGCGACCGAGCGACTTACGGTCGGACGGCCCCCTCCAGTCGAGGTGCGGCAACCCGTCGCGGTCGCCCCGCAGGTCGTAGGGAACGGAGTCGATTCCCGTGAGCCAGCCGAGGTCTTTCGGGCGTCCGGTTCCGACCCAGTCGCCCTCCGCTGCGGTGGTGACCCGCACGGCCCTCGCCGAGTGGTCGGGAAACACCGACTCCACCAGGGCGGGGACGGCCACAAGGTCCCACTCGAGGCCCTTGGCCGCATGAACGGTGAGCACCTGCACGGCTTCGCTGGCGGCTTCGACGTGACCGGCGTCGAGGCCCCGCTCCTGGTCGCGTGCGGCATCGAGCCAGGCGAGAAAGCCCGCAAGCGTCGGCCGGTCGGACGTCATCGCGTACCGGGAGGCGACGTCACCGAAGGCGTCGAGGTGCACCCGCGCCGTGGAAGCGGTGTGCTCGGGTCGAGACAGCACCTCGATGTCGAGGCCGAGGGCCCGCTCGGCCTGCGCGACAAGGTCGATCAGCGGCAGTGCGGTGAGACGTCGCAACGACCGCACCACCTGGGCCAGCGCGGTGAGGCGGGCGAGCGCGGCGTCGCTGACACGGGCTCCGCCCCGGCTGACCCAGCCGGGTCGAGGCAGCTCGTCGAGCGCCTCGACGAGCCTGGCGGCGTCGGCGCTGTCGGGGCTGAGGTCGGCGTGGCGCAGACCTTCGGCCACCCCCCCGACGGCGCCGGATGCCAGCCCTTCGCCGCCTCGGTCGACCCCCCGGTTCCTCCCCTGCTCGCCACCCTGCTCGCCACCCTGCCCGTCACCCTGCTCGCCACCCTGCCCGTCACCCTGCTCGCCACCCAGCGACATGACGCCCTGGGTGGCCGGCGGATGACCCACTCGCCACGGTCTCGCGTGCAGCTCCCTGGCCCAGGCCCACAGCCCGTCGAGGTCGGCTGCCCCCAGACGGGTGACCGGGCCCGTGAGGAGGCGCATCAGCTGGTCTCCCCGCGAGGGGTCCTGAACGACCCAGAGGATGGCGACGAGGTCACCGATCTCGGGAGTCATCAGCAACCCGCCCAGGCCCACCACCTCAACGGGCAGGTCCGCGGCGCGCAGGGCGTCGATGACGAAGGGGAAGTGCGAGCGGCGCCGGCACAGCACGGCCGCCGTCAGGCCCGTGCGCCGCCCGCTCGGGGAGCGCCACCGTTGCGCGATCCACTCCGCCACGTGGGTGGCCTCGGCCTCGATGCCCTCGAGCCGGGCCACGTACACCGTGCCGTCACCCGCGCCGGGCCGGGGCGTGAGCGGCTTGACGTGGGCTGCGGCGAGGGGGGCCGCCGTGATGTTCGCGGCCTCGAGCACGAGACGGTCGTTGCGCCAGCTCGTCGACAGCGGAAGCACCTGGGCGAGCCCGCCCGCGTCGGCGAACTCGGTCGGGAACCGCGTCAACGTCGTGGCACTCGCCCCCCGCCAGCCGTAGATCGACTGGTTCGGGTCACCCACCGCCGTGAGGGCAACCGTGTCACCACCACCACCGGCGTCACCAGCACCTTCAGCCCCGTGGAAGAGGGAGCGCAGCACGGCGAGCTGGGCCTCGGAGGTGTCCTGGAACTCATCGAGCAGCACCGCCCGAAACCGTTGCCGCTCGATCTGCCCTACGAGGGGAACCCTCGATGCCAGCCGGGCCGCGACAGCCATCTGGTCGGCGAAGTCGAGCGACTCCCTCGTTCGCTTCAGCGCCTGGAACTGCTCAACCACGGGCAGCACGGCCCTGCGCTCGCGCAACACCGCGAGCGCGCTGCGCACCCCGGCCAGCGAACCTGGCCCGTCACCGTCGGGAAGGGAGTCGACCCGGGCGATCACCTCATCGAGATGGGCGCTGACCTCCTCCGGCGTGCGTACGTGCTCGGCCATCTCACCCGCCAGCGACATCACCGCGTCGATGATCGTCGACTCGGCCTTGGAGACACCGGCCATCGGGCCGTCGTAGCGGCTCACCGCCTCGGCTGCGAGCTGCCAGGCGCCGGCCTCGGTGAGCACCCGGAACTCGGGCTCGATGCCCACCCGCAGGGCATGCTCGCGCACCAGCCGTCCGGCGTAGGAGTGGTAGGTCGAGACGGTCGGGGTGCCGCCGAGCACCTCGGCCCCCGTTCCGTCGTCGGTGGGTGGAGACCAGAGGCCGGTTCTGACCAAGGCCCGCAGCCGGGTGGTGATGCGCTGTGACAGCTCGGCCGCAGCCTTGCGGGTGAAGGTCAGCCCGAGCACCTGGTCAGGCTCGACGAGCCCGTTCGCGACGAGCCACACCACCCTGGCGGCCATCGTCTCGGTCTTGCCCGACCCTGCGCCCGCCACCACGAGCAGTGGCCGCGGCCCGGCCTCGATCACGGCGCACTGTTCGGTCGTCGGGTTCGGCTGGCCGAGAGCCGCGGCGATGTCGAGCGCAGAGTGACGGGTCACAGCGACTCCCCCTCGGGCTGTACGGGGCACGACGACTTCAGCGCGCAGGTCTTGCACCAGCTGCCGGCGGTGGCCGTGAAGTCGGCCGCGCCCATGCCGTCAGCGGTCGCCTCGACCAGGGCCCGGGCCCAGCCGGGGTCAGGTGCCTGCCCGAGCTGTGCCTGTTGCTGCACACTCGGTTTGAGCCCGGAGAGCCCGGCCTTGCCGATCTGCACCAGCGCCGCCCCCGCGCTCTGGTCGCCGAGTGTCTCGAACGCGCCCGCCTCGACCGCCACCTGGTAGGCACCGAGCTGGCCGTGCTGCTCGAGGTCGGCCTGGGTCGGTTTGCCGGTACCGGTCTTGAGGTCGATGATGCGCAGCCGTGAGCGGTCGTCGCGTTCGATGCGGTCGACCCGACCACTGAGCTCGGCCCGGCCCACCGTCACCCGGAAGTCGGTCTCGATACCGACCGGCGCCCAGCCCTGCCCCTCTGCGATGACGCGGTAGGCCACGTAACGCGCCACCATGTCGTGCGCCTCCTGGCGTTTGCGGTCGGTGAGCCAGCCGGGACGCAGACCGAGGCGGCCCCACTGCGAGTCGACCTGTGCGCCCAGAGCGGCGATGTCGGCGTCGGGGTGCTCGGCCACGATGTCGTGCACCAGGGTGCCGATGGTCGCGGCTCCCTGGGAGGGGCCCTCACCCCCCACCGCGGACAGGAACCAGCGAACCCCGCACTGGCGGAAGTACTCGACCTTCGACGGCGAGACCCGCACGAGCTCGTCGGGGGCCCGCACCGAACGGTCGCTCGTCAGTCCCCGAAGGGCCCACCACGAGCCCGGGTCGGCGCCGGCCACCCCCGACCGGGCCGCCTGCGCCAGCAGGCCGATCGCCGGCTCCGACACACCGGGGTCGGGGCTGACCGCCTCGC
This sequence comes from Humibacillus sp. DSM 29435, assembly GCF_001758225.1. Lineage (GTDB taxonomy): Bacteria > Actinomycetota > Actinomycetes > Actinomycetales > Dermatophilaceae > DSM-29435. Next base: position 142,862 of record NZ_MAST01000003.1, read on the forward strand.
GCCGCAGCTCCCCCACGAGCCCGGTGAGCGTCATCGCCCGGCCGACCTCGGTGTGGGCCCGCACCTCGTCGTCGATACGGCTGTCTCTACCGTCGCCCCTACCGGCTCGGTCATCGGCCCCCTCGGCTCCGTCGTCATCTCTGGGGTCGACCAGGTCGAGGTAAGGCGACGGCTGCTCGTCCTCGTTGCCGACCGCCGTGACCACGAGCCGCTCGGTGGCCCGGGAGATCGCGACGTGGAACAGCCGCGTCTCGTCGTAGCGCACGGCGGCCTGAGCAGCCCGGAAGCCGTGGGGGCGACCTGACACGACGTCGACGAGGTCTTCGGATCCGAGCACCGACCCCCGCAGCCGCAGGTCGGGCCAGACGCCCTCCTGCACCCCGGCGACCACCACGATGCGCCACTGCCGCCCTGCCGCGGTCTGAGGGGTGAGCAGCTCGACGGCCGCGCCGGCCTGGGCTCGCGGGGCGAGCGTGTCACCGGGAACGTCCTGGCCGGTGATGTGGTCGACGAACTGGTCTGGCCCGGCCTGCGGCAGGCGGTCGACGAAGGCGCCGGCCGCCTCGAAGAGCGCGAGCACGGCGTCGAGGTCACGGTCGGCACGTTCGCCGCCCGGTCCCCCGCCCAGGGCCGTGCGCCGCCACGTCTCAGCGACCCCTGACCCCTGCCACACGGCCCAGAGCACCTGCTCGGCACTGACCCCGGCCGCCCAGCGCCCGTCGTCGGCGATGGGAGCCGCAGCGACCCCTGCCGCCAGGGCGGCGGCGACCCGGGCCGCCGCCCGAGCGGGCGTTCCCATCACCACAGCCCGGCCGGGTTCGACCAGCAGCTCGGCGAGCAGCTCGTCACTCGACCGAGCGCCACCGGCGGCCAGCTCGTCGTGGCGAAGCAGTCGACGCAGGCGACGCAGGCTCACGGCATCCGAACCCCCGATCGGCGACAGCAGGAGGTCGGCCGCTCGAACCGGGTCGATCTTGTGGTCGCCACCCGAGTGCCGCGCCCGCGAGATCGCCAACGACTCCTCGAGGATGACGAGCAGCGGACGCACAGCAGTCTCGTCGCGCACGGGCGTCTCGGTGGCGGGGGCCGTCACCGGAACGCCACCCGAGGCGAGCAGACGGCGCAGGGTGGCGGCCCGACCCGAACCTCGCACGATGACGGCCATCTCGTTCCAGCCGACACCCTCGACGAGATGCGCCCGGCGCAGCAGGGAGCCGATGTGGCTGGCCTCCTGGGCGACCGAGCGCAGCAGGGCGACATCGACACTGCCGACACTGCCCGTCTCTGCTCGGCTGGCCGCGCCCCGCTGGGCCCCCCCGCCGAGGGCCCCGATACGGCGACTGACGCGAAGGGCCACTGCGGCGACCGACGCGGGCAACCGGGCGCTCGCGCCGAGGATGACCGTCTCGCTCTGCACGGACCGGGTCGACGGCACGCCCGGTCGAGGGTCGGGCCCCAGCTCACGCCAACCGTCGGCCAGAAACCGCGGGTCGGCACCGCGGAAGGTCTGCACCGCAGAGTCGGGGTCACCGAGCAGCACCATGCGCGGCCCGGCCGGGGCGATCACCCGCAGCAGCCGCGCCGCGGCTGACGTCAGCTCCTGCGCGTCGTCGACCACGATGAGGTCGAGTCGCTCGTGCAGCCGGGCGAGCGCCTGCTCGTCGTCAGCGAGCAGGTCGGCGGTCGCCGTCAGCACCCAGGCCGGGTCGTAGGCGCCGTGTCGGCTGAAGGAGGTCACCTCGTCGTACTCGCGCAGCACCTGCGCGGCCGCGACCCACTCCGCACGGTCGTGCCTCAGCCCGAGCTCGTGCAGGTCGGCCGGGACGAGGCCGTGCTCCACGGTGCGCATGAGCAGGTCACGCAGCTCGTTTCGAAAGCCCCGCGTCGTCAGGGCATCACTCACGGACGCCGGCCAGCTCGGCCCGGGGGCGTCACCGGCTGCGTGGCCGGCGAGCAGGTCGCGCAGGATGACGTCCTGCTCAGGGCCGTTGAGCAGGCGCGGCGCCGGGTCGCCGCGCAGGGTGGCCTCGGCGCGCAGCACGCCGAACCCGAACGCCTGCCAGGTGCGCGCCAGTGACTCGGTCGACGTGCCGTCGAGCCGGGCCGTGACTCGTTGCCGCAGCGCCGCGGCCGCCGACCGGCTCGAGGTGAGCACCAGGCAGGCGTCGGCCCGGGTACCCGATCGCACCGCCGAGACCACGGCCTCGACGGCGAGCGTCGACTTGCCCGTTCCGGGCCCACCGAGCACCCGCAGCACCTTCGCCGACGAGTCGAGCACCCGCTGCTGCGTCACGTCGAGAGGCGCCGCGTCGGCCACGAAGGCTGGCGCGCGACGGAGGATGACCACTCACGGATTCCATCACAGCCCGCCGACGGAGGCGGCCCGCTGCCCCACCACGCCGAACGGCATCCGTCTCAGTCGGCGACCAGCTCGACCTCGAAGCCCTCCCCGCTCTCGAGGTAGGCGGCGTACTGGTCGGGCCCCCCTGCGTGCGGATGCCGGTCGGCGAACATCAGCGACCAGCCACCCTGTTCGCAGTCGGTGGCCACGGCATCGACCTCGGCTCGCGAGCCCGCATGAAAGGCAAGGTGGTTGACTCCCGCTCGCTTTCTCTCGTGAGCGCCCGCCACGACGTCGGGGCCCGACTCCACCACGATGTAGAGACTGCCCAGCTCCCACGCCTGACCGTGGCCCCAGTCGTCACCGAGCCGGAAGCCGAGCCGGTCGAGCAACCACCCCCACTCCCGCGCGGCAGCCGTGATGTCGGACACCCAGATCTCGACGTGGTGCAGTGAACCGCGTGGCCCGCTCGTCAGAGCCGGCTCGCCATCGAAGTCCCAACGGGCCAGCGCGAGGTCGGCCCGACCACCCTCGAGGAGGCCGCGCACCATCGGGGTTCCCTCGGCGCGCCAGTGCTCGCGAGCCTCGTCCTCGTGGCACTGCGGTGGGCGCCCGTCGGCGCGGATGACCCGCCACCACGGCACGTCGGAGCCGTACCGGCTCATCACCGTGCCCACGGTGCGCGGGCCGAGGCCCCCCAGCCGTTTGGCGATGTCGCCGTAAGCGAGCACCCGCCCCTCGGGGATGCGCGCCACGAGGTCGAGCACGCGGGCGGCGTGATCCTCCACCGACACGATGTCTCCTGCGTTCTCTCGGGTTCTCGGTCAGTACTCGGGCTGGCTCGGGTCGATCTCGCGCAGATACGCCAAGATGCCGCCCTCGACGTTGGCGACGTCGGTGAAGCCCGCCTCCAGCGCGAGCCGGGTGGCCTCGGCCGAACGGCCGCCGACCTTGCAGTGGATCAGCACCCGACGGTCTCGTGGCAGCTCGGCGAAGGCGCCGCCGTCGCGGAATCTGTCGAGGTGGATCGGGACCGCCCCGGGGATGCTGGCGATGGACCGCTCCTGCTCACCTCGAACGTCGACGAGCACCGGGGGGTGGGGGCTCGCCAGCTCAGCCGCCATGGCACTGACCGACACGGAGGGCAGGTCGGTCGTGGTTGCCCCGCCCACCGGCATCCCGCAGAACTGCTCATAGTCGACCAGCTCGGTGACGGTCGGGGAGTCGCCACAGACCGGGCAGTCGGGGTCGCGGCGCACCGTGAGGTCGTCCCAGGTCTGGCGCAGGGCGTCGTGCACGAGCAGACGCCCGACCAGTGGCTCACCGATGCCGAGCAGCAGCTTGACCGTCTCGGTCGACTGCACCGACCCGATGGCGGCGCAGAGCACGCCGAGCACGCCTCCCTCGGCGCAGCTCGGCACCGTGCCGGGGGGCGGCGGCTCGGGGAAGACGCAGCGGTAGCAAGGGCCGTGCCCCGCCCACCACACCGAGACCTGCCCGTCGAACCGCAGGATCGAGGCCCAGACGTGGGGCTTGCCCAACAGCACGCACGCGTCGTTGACGAGGTAGCGGGTCGGGAAGTTGTCGGTGCCGTCGACGACCACGTCATAGTCGGCGATGACCGACAGGGCGTTGCCCGAGTCGAGCGTCACGTCGTGACGAACCACCGTGACGTGTGGGTTGACCCGGTGCACGGCCCTTTCGGCGGATGCCGTCTTCGGGTGGCCGATGTCGTCGTCGGAGTGGATGACCTGGCGGTGGAGGTTGGTCAGCTCGACGACGTCGGCGTCGACGACCCCGATCGTGCCGACACCGGCGGCGGCGAGATAGAGCAACGCGGGCGAGCCCAGGCCGCCGGCTCCGACCACCAGCACCTTGGCCGCGGCGAGCCGCTCCTGGCCCTCCCGGCCCACGCCGGGCAGCAGGAGGTGGCGGGCGTAACGGGTGACCTCGGCCGGCTCGAGCGGCCGACCGGTCGTCACCAGGGGATCGGTGGGCATGGCCTCACCGTACTGCGGTGCCGCGCAACGACGGCTACCTGAGGCGTCATCGACCTACTGCTCGGTATGGTGATCCCGGGCTGTCGTCGCCAGGAGTCGTCCTCACGCCGACGCTCGCAGCAGGCCGAGACCCGACGCAGGCGAGGATGGCGATGAACGACGACTTCCAGGCGACCCGGGGCCAGCGCCTGCCCCGCTCCGAGCGACGCGCCCAGCTGCTCGACTCCGCGCTCGGGGTCTTCGTCGAGAAGGGCTACCACCAGGCAGCCATGGACGACATCGCGGCGAGCGCCGGCGTGTCCAAGCCCGTGCTCTACCAGCACTTCCCCGGCAAGCTCGAGCTGTACCTGGCCCTGATCGACCAGCACGCCAGCGAGCTGGAGACGCTCGTGCGCGACGCCCTCGCCCTCACCGACAACAAGGCCCGCATCGCCACCATGGTCGGTGCCTACTTCGACTTCGTCAGCCAGGACGGAGCCGCCTTCCGGCTCATCTTCGAGTCCGACCTCGCCAACGTGCCCGAGGTGCGGAGCCGGCTCGACCAGATCGACCTCACCTGTGCCCAGGCGATGGCCGACATCATCATCAGCGAGTCGTCGCTGGGCCAGCAGGAGGCGATGCTCGTCGGGGTCCAGCTGGTGAGCCTGGCCCAGACATCGGCCCGCTACTGGCTCACCCACGAGGCGACGTTGCCCAAGGAGACCGCCATCCGCGTCACGGGTTCGCTCATCCGTCGCGGCATCAGCGCCTTCCCGGCAGTGGCGAGCAAGAGCGGCGCGCGTTCCGATGGCGCGCGGGAATCGGTCGCCACCCCTGCTCGTTAAGGTGGCGGTGCGGGTCGTTCCGCATCACCAGGCGCTGCAGCGCAGCGCACCAGAACGGAGAGAGTGGGTTTGACGTGGAGGTTCGCATCGGCGTGCAGAACGTGGCGCGCGAGATCACCTTCGAGACGACGCTGACGGCCGACGAGCTCGTGGCCGCCGTCAAGGCGGCGCGTGGTTCCGACGTGCTCGAGCTGACCGACGACAAGGGCGGCAGGGTGATCGTGCCGACCGAGTCGATCGGCTACGTGACCACCGGCGCGGAGAAGAAGGGTGGGGTCGGCTTCGGCGCCCACTGAGAGGCTGCGCCCCAGAACGCGGGAGGCCACCGGAGCGTCGCCGAACATTGACGGTTCGACCGCGTGTGGCGTGCCTGCGATGAAGTGGGTACATGAAAGCCTGAAGGCGGCCTGGAGACCCCGGGCCGTCACCGCCCGACACCGGGCTTGAGGGAGGGAGCACACCATGATCGGAACCATTATCGGCGCCATCGTCGCCGGCCTTGTCATCGGCGCGCTCGGCCGGCTGATCCTGCCGGGCAAGCAGAACATCTCGATCGTGATGACGATCGTCATCGGCATCGTCGCCTCGTTGGTCGGCACGTTGATCCTCGGGGGGATCTTCGGTTACGGCAACGACAACGGCGGCGTGAAGTGGTGGTACTGGATCGTCAGCGCGATTCTCGCGGCGGTCGGCATCTCGGCCTACGGCCGACTGCAGAAGAAGTAGTCCAGACCAAGTACCGCAGGCGGATGCGTCTGAAGGGCCCGACCACCATGGTCGGGCCCTTTCGCCGTGCTGCTCCGTTCGCGTCTCCACCCTTGCTGCTCGAGCGAGAAGGCTGCTCGAGCGGGAAGGCTGAACGGGCCTCAGGCCGACAGCCCGAGGCGCTCCATGCGCCTCGTGTGCTCGTCGGTGAGCCGCACGAACATCCGCCCGAGCTCAGCCAGATCAGCCCCCGCCCGGCCCGGTGAGCCGACGAGGATGCTGGCCAGAGCGTCCCGTTCGACCCCGACGCGTTGGGCCTGCTGGATCGCCTCGCCGACGAGGCGTCGACCCCACAGCGCCAGGCGTCCGGCCACCCGCGGCTCGGCCACGATCGCGTCGCGGATCACTCCGACGATGAACTCCGCCTGCCCGGTGTCTTCGAGCACGCGGGTGACCAGGGCTCGGGTGTCGTCGTCGACATACGCGGAGATCTCGCGGTAGAAGTCCTGCGCGATGCCCTCCCCGACGTAGGCCTTGACCAGGCCCTCGAGCCAGTCGGAGGCCACGGTGCGTTCGTGGAAGGCATCCAGCGGTGCGACGAACGGCTCCATCGCGACCTCCGTCGCCACGCCCAGGGCCGCGAGACGCTCCGAGAGCAACGTGAAGTTCTTCAGCTCCTGGGCCGCCAGCATGGCGAGCGACGACTTGTGACTGAGGTCGGGGGCGAGGTCGGTGTCTTTCGCGAGCTGGGTGAAGGCCCGCAGCTCGCCGTAGGCCAGCACGCCGAGCAGGTCGGTGACGGCCGCGAGGTATCCCGGATCGGCAGGCACGGCGAACTCGACAGGGTCGGATGCGGCACGTTCGGGGAGCTCGCTCATGCGGGCCAATCTAGTGACCTGAGCAGGAGTGCAGGCGCTTGCCGCTAGACTGGTGTCGACAACTCGGTGCCCGGTCGGCCCGATGGTTTGCCCTGGTGGTGCCCGCGAACACGATGAGCACCGGTGGAACCGCCCGAACAGTGGCGGCCACGCGCCGTAACGACACTCTCCGATCGGCCCGTCATGAGCCACTGAGCTCCCACGCCCTTGTGGGGTGCTCGTGCTGATCGAGAGACCTCAATGACTGACCTGAACGACACGAACAGCGTCCAACCCCTGCTCGAGACGGAGTCCGACCTCACGGTCGAGGCCATCGCCGCAGAGGTCATCGAGGCACCAGCCGAGATGCCGGAAGACGTGCCCGAGGTGACCTTCGCCGACTTCGGCATCCACCCCGACATCGTCGCGGCCCTGGCCGACGGTGGCATCCTGACGCCGTTCCCCATCCAGTCGATGACCCTCCCCGTGGCGCTCGGCGGCCACGACATCATCGGGCAGGCCAAGACCGGCACCGGCAAGACCCTTGGGTTCGGTGTGCCGATGCTCAACCAGGTCGTCGCACCCGGCGATGAGGGCTTCGACGCACTGGCCCGACCCGGCAAGCCCCAGGCCCTTGCCGTGGCTCCGACCCGCGAGCTGGCGGTGCAGGTGGCCGGCGACCTCGAGCGGGCCGGTCGGCGGCGCGGCATCCGCGTGCTGACGGTCTACGGCGGCCGGGCCTACGAGCCGCAGATCGAAGCCCTGCGCACCGGGGTCGAGATCGTCGTCGGCACCCCCGGGCGCCTCATCGACCTGGCCAAGCAGGGCCACCTCGACCTGTCGCAGGCCAAGGTCGTCGTGCTCGACGAGGCCGACGAGATGCTCGACCTCGGCTTTCTGCCCGACGTCGAGACCCTGATGTCGCAGACGCCCGGCAGCCGCCAGACCATGCTGTTCTCGGCCACCATGCCCGGCGCCATCGTCACCCTGGCTCGTCGCTACATGACCCAGCCCACCCACATCCGTGCCATGGGCGACGAGAACGAGAACGCCCATACCGTCAAGGCCGTCGAGCAGTTCGTCTACCGCGCTCACGCCATGGACAAGGTCGAGATGCTCTCGCGCATGCTCCAGGCCCGCGATCGTGGCCTCACCATCATCTTCAGCCGCACCAAGCGCACCGCGGCCAAGGTCTCCGACGAGCTCGTCGACCGTGGCTTCGCCGCCGCGGCCATCCACGGCGATCTGGGTCAGGGAGCCCGCGAGCAGGCCCTGCGCGCCTTCCGCAACGGCAAGGTCGACATCCTCGTGGCCACCGACGTCGCCGCCCGCGGCATCGACGTCGACAACGTCACGCACGTCATCAACTACCAGTGCCCCGAAGACGAGAAGACCTACCTGCACCGCATCGGCCGTACGGCCCGCGCCGGCAACACCGGGGTGGCCGTCACCTTCGTCGACTGGGATGACCTGCACCGCTGGGCGCTCATCAACAAGACCCTCGATCTCGGCATCCCGGAGCCCCAGGAGACCTACTCGAGCTCTGACCACCTCTACTCCGACCTCGACATCCCCACCGACTCCAAGGGCCGGCTGCGCAGGTCACAGCAGACCCGCGAGGGCTTGGGCGCCGAGCAGATCGAAGACCTCGGAGAGACCGGGAAACGGCACGGCAAGAGCGGTGGTGACCGCCACACCAAGGGCGGGTCCGGTCGTGACGGTGGCAGCGCCGCCCGCCGCCCGGAGCGTGCGAGTGAGTCCCGCGACGCCGGGCCGGCCGATGACAGCGAGAGCCGTCCCCGGCGCAGCCGCAACCGTCGCCGAACGCGCGGCGGCGGGGCTGCCGCTGCGGGGTCCGCGGTGAGCGACATCGAGAGCAGCGCCGCCCCGTCGAGCGAAGCCGCCGCCACCGACGACTCCGGTCCGTCGCGCTCACCGCGCCGTCGGCGTCGGGGTGGGGCCGGCCGCGACAAGCAGACCGCGGGCGCGGGCACGTCCACCGACTGACCTCAGGGTGACCCTCTTGGTCACCACCGAGATGAGGTGGGCGGACACCACGAAAGGGAGCATGCGATGAGGGTGCATGACGCCATCGGCGGTCGGCTTCAGGCCTTCATCGAGAGTCAGCACCTCTTCTTCGTGGCCACCGCTCCCCTGTCCGCCACGGGTCATGTGAACGTGTCGCCCAAGGGGATGGGCGACACGTTCACCGTGGTCGACGAACACACGGTCGCCTACCTCGACCTCACCGGCAGCGGGTCCGAGACCGTGGCCCACCTGCGCGAGAACGGTCGAATCACCGTGATGTTCTGTGCCTTCGACGGGGCACCCAACATCGTGCGACTGCACGGCGCCGGTCGCTACCTCACCCCCGACGACGCCGAGTTCGCCTCTCATCGATCGCGGTTCGGTCACCATCCCGGAGCTCGTGGCCTGGTCGTCGTCGACGTCGAGCGGGTATCCGACTCGTGCGGCTACGCCGTGCCCAACCTGGCCTTCGAGAACGACCGAGGGGTTCTCGACGCCTGGGCCCAGACCCGGGGTGAGGTCAAGCTCGCTGCCTACCACCGCGAACGCAACGCCACCTCGATCGACGGGCTCCCGGCGCTACCCTCCGACTGAAGCGGCCGCTTCCACGCTCAGACCCACTCCGGGCAGACGAACGCCGGCCGACGGGTCGACGTCGGCCGGCGTTGGTGTCCCCTGGCTCAGGCCGAGGGGATGGTGGAGGTGTCGATGACAAACCGGTAGCGCACGTCACCGGCGACGACACGGTCGTAGGCGGCATCCACCTCGTCGGCGCCGATCGTCTCGATGGTCGCCGCGATGCCGTGCTCGGCACAGAAGTCGAGCATCTCCTGGGTGGCCGGGATGCCACCGATGGCCGAACCGGCGATGACACGGCTACCCCCGATGACGGCGCCCGGGGGGAACTCGTAGTTGTTCGAGGGCAGCCCGACGTTGGCCATGACCCCGAGCGGCTTGAGCATCGCGAGGTAGGTGCCCATCGGCAGGTCGGCGCTCACCGTGTTGATGATGATGTCGAAGCTGGCCCGTAGCGCCTTCAGCGTCTCCTCGTCGGAGGTGGCGTGGTAACCGGTGGCTCCGAGCTGCTCGGCGTCGTCCTTCTTCGCGTCGGTGCGGCTCAGCACGCTCACTTCGGCGCCCATCGCGGCGGCGAGCTTGACGGCCATGTGGCCCAGGCCTCCGAGACCGATGACGGCTACCTTCTTGCCGGGCCCGGCGCCCCAGCGCTTGAGCGGGCTCCAGGTGGTGATGCCCGCACACAGCAGCGGCGCGGCGGCATCCAGCTCGATGCCCTCGGGGATGCGTAGCGCGAAGTCTTCAGAGACCACGAGCTGCTGGGCGTAGCCACCCAGGGTGTCCTCGCCGTCGTAGTCCTTGCCGTTGTAGGTCGGCACCGAGCCCTTGACGCAGAACTGCTCCTCGCCGTTCTTGCAGTACTCGCACTCGCCACACGAGCCGACCATGCAGCCGACACCGACGCGGTCGCCGACCTTGTGCTTGGTCACGCCGTCACCGACCTTGGCCACCACTCCGGCGATCTCGTGACCGGGAACCATCGGGAAGATCGCGCTGCCCCACTCCTCCCGCACCTGGTGGATGTCGCTGTGGCAGATGCCGGCGAACTTGACGTCGATGAGGATGTCGTCGTCACGCAGGTCGCGGTGCTCAACGGTGCCGGTCTCGAACGCTGCTCCAGCGCGGGGGGCGATGATAGCTGCGGTGCTGATCATGGATCTCCTTGGGGTCGTCGGCCACCGACGGTTATCGAAGCGGCACTCCTCGTTCCAGCGTCTCGCTGTAGCCGTTCATTCCCCGGAACGGAAGACTCACAGCCTCGGCAGCAGGGCGGTGGCCACGTCGCGGTAGGCCTGAGCACCCTTCGACGAGCGGGCCGTCGTCAGGATCGAACGGCCCACGGCCGGGGCCTCGGCGAACCGCACCGTCTTGGGGATCGCCGGGGTGAGCACCGGCAGGTCGTAGCGCTCGCCGACGTCGGCGAGCACCTCGCGGGCGTGGTTGCTGCGCCCGTCGAACAGGGTCGGCAGGATGCCCCAGACCTCGAGGTCGGGGTTGAGGATCGTGCGCACGTCGGCCACGGTGTCGAGCAGCTGGCCCACTCCGCGGTGGCTCAGCATCTCGCACGGCATCGGGATGATGAGCCCGTTCGCGGCTGTCAGCGCGTTGAGGGTGAGCACCCCGAGGCTGGGCGAGCAGTCGAGCACCACGACGTCCCAAGGCCGCCCGCCCTCGTCGGATGCCGCTGCGGCGCGTAGCGCGGTGCGCAGCACGTACTCGCGACCGGGGCGTCCCAGCAGCATCGCCTCGGCGCCCGCCAGCTCGATCGCCGACGGCACGAGGTCGACCCCGTCAGCGCACTCCACGACGACCTCGGCCAGCCCCACACCGGTGGTGAGCACGTCGTGAACCGACCGTTCGACGGCGTCGGGATCGACACCGAGCGAGAACGTGAGGCAGGCCTGCGGGTCGAGGTCGACCAGCAGCACCCGCTTGCCGAGCTCGGCGAACGCGGCCCCCAGGCTGGCCACCGACGTGGTCTTGGCGACCCCACCCTTCTGGTTCGCCACGGCAATGACGACCGGTGCCGACGAGGGGGACTGCTTCGAGCTCTGCTGGTTACGGCGGGCCATGGTGGTCAGTCTGTCAGGTCGTCAGGATGCCGCTTCACCCCGCTTGCGGCGCCGATGGCGGGCGACGGGCACCCCTGCTGTGTGGACCAGCTCGTGCTCCCCGGCGTTCCCCACGAGGGGCACGCTGCCGAGCTGCCGTTCGATCACCGGGCCCTGGCCGTCGAGCGCGACGACCGCCGGGGCACCCGGGCCAACCGTCACCCGGTCTCCGCGAACGATCACGTCGATGCTGGCGCCCTCCGCCCGGGCGGCCTCGGCACTCACCTGACCGAGGGTGAACTCGATCCGGTCACGGAACAGCTCGACCCGAAGGCGATGCCCGCGCACCTGAAGGCCGAACTCCAGCGACGGCCAGTGGGCCGGTAGGCGCGGGTCGAAGGTGAGCGTGCCGTTGTGGTCACGCATTCCCGCGAAGCCGTAGACCAGACTGTTCCAGACGCCGCCGGCCGAGGCCACGTGCACCCCTTCCGACGCGTTGCCGTGCAGGTCGGCGAGGTCGACGTAGAGCCCGGCGTGGAAGTATTCGACGGCCAGTCGCTGGTGTCCGACCTCGGCGGCCACGATCGACTGCACGACCGATGACAGGGTGGAGTCACCGGTGGTGATGGGGTCGTAGTACTCGAAGTCGGCCCGCTTCTGCTCCAACGAGAACATCTGACCCTGCAGGAACAGGGCGGCCACGACGTCAGCCTGCTTGAGCACCTGGAAGCGGTAGATGACCAAGGGGTGGTAGTGCAGCAGCAGCGGCCACTTGTCGTCAGGGGTGGCGGCGAGGTCCCACACCTCCCGCTCGAGGAAGTGCTGGTCCTGGGGGTGGATCCCCAGAGCCTCGTCGTAGGGGAAGTACATGCGTTCAGCACAGTCCGCCCACTCGGTCACCTCATTCTCGGCGAGGTCGAGCCGGGCACACATCCGGGCATACCCGTCGGGGTAGTCCTCGGCGAGCCGAAGGGCCCACCGGGCGGCCTGGCGCAGGTTGTCGCTCGCCATGACGTTGGTGAAGAGGTTGTTGTTCACCACGGTGGTGTACTCGTCGGGCCCGGTCACCCCGTGCAGGTGGAAGCGCCGCTCGTCGCCTCGGCCGAGCCAGAACCCCAGGTCGGCCCACAACCGGGCGGTCAGCACGAGGATGTCGATGCCTTCGCGCAGCATGAAGTCGTCGTCGCCGGTGGCCTGGACGTACTTGCACAGAGCGAAGGCGATGTCGGCGTTGATGTGGTACTGCGCCGTGCCGGCCGCGTAGTAGGCCGAGGCCTCCTCACCGTTGATGGTGCGCCACGGATACAGCGCCCCGAGCTGGCTGAGGTCATGCGCCCGGCGACGGGCCGCCGGGAGCATCAGGTACCGGAACCGCAGCGCGCCCCGAGCCACTCGGGGCGAGGTGTAGCTGAGGAACGGCAGCACGTAGGTCTCGGTGTCCCAGAAGTAGTGGCCCTCGTACCCGGAGCCGGTGACGCCCTTCGCCGCGACCCCCGACTGCTCGACGCGGCCGGTGGCCTGCGCCAGCTGGAAGAGGTTCCAACGGATGGCCTGCTGAATGGCCGGGTGTCCGTCGACCCTGACGTCGGCATCGGCCCAGAAGCCGTCGAGCCAGCGCCGCTGTTCGGCGAAGCACTCGTCCACCCCGTCGTCACGCACGCGGTCGAGGGTGCGCCTCGCACGGTCGACGAGCTCTCGCACGGGCACCCCCCGTGACGTGTGGTAGACCGCTGCCTTGACGATGCGGATGGTCTGCCCGACCTTGCCCTTGACCCGGTAGATCTTCTTGCCGAGGTCGGCCTCGGCGTGGCTCAGCTCCTCGTACGCGTTGTCGGTCACGATCTCGTGGTCGACGGCCACGGCGAGGGTCATGCCCGAGTTGGCGCAGCGGTAGCTGAGAATGGTGCGTCGGTCGCTCGACCACTGCGTCTGGGGCTCGAGCACCCGCTCGGTCATCTTCCTCGCCTTACGCGGGTCGCGGCCGTCGCCCGCCCCCGCCGACGCGACGTGGTACTCGTCCTCGCCGTCCTGACGGTTGAGAATCTGCGACGAGATCGCCACCGGCGCGTCGACGTCGAGCAGGGTGACGTCGAAGGTCATGACCGCCAGGTGTCGTTGCTCGAACGAGACCATCCGCTGCGACTCGATGCGAACCCGCTTGCCCGACGGGGTGACCCAGATGAGCGACCGCCTCAGCACCCCGTCGCGGAAGTCGAGTCGACGCTCGTAGTGTTCGAGGTCGGCCATCGAGAGCATCAGCGGCTCGTCGTCGACATACAGCTTGATCGTCTTGACGTCGGGGACGTTGACGATGGTCTGCCCGGTGTGGGCGAACCCGAACGCCTCCTCCGCGTGGCGGATCGGCCACGTCTCGTGGAAGCCGTTGATGTACGTGCCGTGGGAATGCACGTCGCGGCCCTCCTCGACGTTGCCGCGCATGCCCAGGTAGCCGTTGGCGACGGCGAAGACCGTCTCGGTGATGCCGAGATCCTCCGTGCTGTGCCACGTCTCGGTCCACGCCCACTCGTCGACGGGGAAGCGGGTTCGGTCGATGGGGTCGGGATTGCCCTGCAGTGAGTTCTTCATCGGGCAGTGCCTTCAGGCCGTCGAGGCAACACGACGGTGAACCGGGTCGGGGATCAGCTCGTCGAGCTCGTTCACCACGAGGTCAGCCCCCTCGTCGAGCAGGGGCTGCGCGCCGACACCCCGGTCGACGCCGACCACGAGCCCGAAGGCCCCGGCCCGGCCGGACGCGACCCCTGACAGCGCGTCTTCGAAGACCACCGAGCGTGCGGCTGCCACGCCGAGAAGCTCGGCGGCGCGAAGGTAGGTGGCGGGTGACGGCTTGCCGTCGAGACCCTCGCGAACGGCCACCACGCCGTCGACCACGACCGGGAAGCGGTGCGCGAGCCCAGCGGCGGCCAGCACCGTGGCGGCGTTGCGCGACGACGAGACGACTGCCATCGCGGTGCCCTCCTGCGCGAGGTGGTCGAGCAGCCGAACCGAGGCGGGATACGGCTCGACGCCCTCGTCGTGCAGGATCGCCGAGAAGACCGCGTTCTTGCGGTTGCCGAGCCCGCCCACCGTCTCCTCTTCAGGAGCGTCGTCGGGTGTGCCCTCCGGGAGCGAGATGGCACGCGAGGCCAGGAGGTCGCGCACGCCGTCGAAACGGGGCTTGCCGTCGATGTGGGCGAAGTAGTCGGCCGACGTGTACCGGTCGGCGACACCTCGACCATCGAGGTACTCGCTGAACATCCGGTTCCACGCACGCATGTGGACCTCAGCGGTGGGTGTCAGCACCCCGTCAAGGTCGAAGAGCGCGGCGTCGTAGTCGCTCCAGTTCACTCTTCAACCTTAGAGCCATACCCGCCTTCGCGTGGGGACACGCGCCGACCCCGGGCTCAGGAGGCAGGGCCACCCTCGTTGCTGCCCGCAGCGGGGTAGCCGGCGGCATCGAGGCCGGCCCAGTCGCTCTTCTCGGGCCCCATCGTCTGACCCTCCGGGCAGTGGGCCCGAAAGTCACACCACGAGCACATCGCCGACAGCCGCGGCGCAAAACGGCTCGACTCCACCCCCACCTCGCGAAACTCGGCGTCGGCCCGGCGCAGGTCGGAGGCGATCGACTCGGCCTCGGCCACCTTGCGCTGCAACGACTCCGGCGTGTGCTCGTGGGCAACGACGGTACCGGAGGGGATGTGGTGCAGCTCCACCCGACGGCTGGGCCGACGGAACACCCTGGCCGCAGCGACGGCGTAGAGCGCCAGCGGCAGCGAGGTGCGCGCGTCGTCGTCGGTCGGCACCTGTCGGCCGGTCTTGTAGTCGACCACCACCACCTCGTCGTCGCGCTCGTCGAGGCGGTCGATGCGACCGGTGACCGCGATGTGGTCGGTCTTGAGGGAGACGCTGCGCTCGATACCGGCCGGTTGTCGGTCGCGGTCGATGCCCCGCAGGTACTCGATGACGGCGTCGCGAACGCGGGCCCGCCAGGCCATCGACTGCTCCGGGTCGCGAAATCCGGCGTCGATCCAGCTTGCCCGAACGAGCTCGGCCACGCCGGCTGGGGTGCGTCGGGAAACCGGGAGGTCCCAGAAGTCGCGGAGCGCGTTGTGGGTGGCGATACCGACGGAGGTGTGGGCGCGCTGGGGCCGGGTCGGCGGCTTGGGCCGGTCGAGGTACTGCATCCGGTAGCGACGGGGGCAGTCGAGCCAGGCGTTGAGCCGTGACGGCGACGCCACGTAGAGCGGGGTCGGCATGTCGGCGAAGCTCGCCTGTTGCGGTTGGGCGGTCGTCACGCTGACCACCCTAGGCGTCCGGTCGCCCCTGTCCCGGATGCCGTCCCCACCCTCGACGCTCGAGCGGCCGTGACCGGAGCAGCTGACGCCGGCACCTGGACGGCGCCTAGCGACGCGATCGGACGACGGCGCCGAAGCGGTCTGCCGCCACCGCCAGCTCGCGCTCGAGGTCGTCGACGACCTGCGCCACCGACTGCACCTCCCGAACGGACTGCAGCCCCTGGCCGGCCGCCCAGATGCGGGACCAGCGTTTGGCGGGACTCTGGGCTGCGTCGTACCTGCGGTCGCCCTCGAAGACGAGGTGGTCGGGGTCGAGGCCGTTCGCCAGCAGGCTGGGTCGTAGCCACGACGCGGCGGCGCCGGTGACGCCGGCACTGACGACCAGGTCGTCGAGGCCGTGCTCGACCACCATCTGCTTGTACTCGGCAGCAGCCCGACTCTCGTCAGTGGCGAGGAACCGCGTGCCGAGGTAGACGAGGTCGGCTCCCGTCGCGATGGCCCCGGCCACGCCGTGCCCGTCGCCCACCCCACCTCCCACCGTGACGATGCCGTCGAAGAACTCCCGCACAGCCGACACGAAGGGGAACGGTGAGAGGTGCCCGGTGTGCCCACCGGCTCCTGCGCAGATGCAGGCGAGACCGTCGACTCCTGCGGCCACTGCCTTGCGCGACAGTGCCAGGTCGACGACGTCGGCGATGACCAGCCCGCCGTAGCCCTTGACGACGTCCATCACCGGCCGGGGTGAACCCAGCGCCGTGATCACGACGGGCGGTCGGTACTTCGCGACCAGACGCAGGTCGTCGGCCAGCCTCGTGTTCGACCGGTGGGTGATCAGGTTGACGGCCCAGGGCGCCGGTGGGCGCGGGGGCGACACGACGGCAGCCGGCCCAGCGGCGTTCGACGCGGCGGCGTTCGACGCGGCGGCGTTCGACGCGACGGCGTCGGAGGCGACGGCATCCGAGGCGACGGCATCCGAGATGGCGGCGAGCCACCCGTCGAGCTGTTCGACGGTTCGGCAGTTCTGGGTGGGGAACGCTCCGAGGATGCCGGCCCGCGCCGCGGCGATGACCAGCTCGGGCCCCGAGACGAGGAACATGGGGGCCGCGACGACCGGCAGCCGCAGCGCCGCGAGCAGCGACTCGCGGTTCACGGACCCACCTGCTGGCGGAGGGCGCGTTTGAGGATCTTGCCCACCGGGTTGCGTGGCAGCTCGTCGCGGATCTCGAGCCGCTCGGGCAGCTTGAACGACGCGATCCTCTTGTTCCGCAGAAACGCCACCAGCTGGTCGAGGGTGAGGCTCTCGCCCGGCGCCAGTGACACGACGGCGGCCACCCGCTCACCGAGGAGGTCGTCGGGGTCGCCGATCACCGCCACATCGACAACGGCCGGGTGGTCGGCGATGAGGCCCTCCAGCTCGGCCGGAGCGATGTTCATGCCGCCGCGGATGACGAGGTCTCTGGCCCGGTCGAGGTAGTGCAGAAACTGGCCCTGGTCTCCGGCGATCTCGAACAGGTCGCCCGAGCACAGGTAGCCCTGGTCGTCGAAGGGGCTCGGGCGAGCCGCGCCGTTGAGATACCCGGCGAAAACGGTCGGTCCGTTGAGCCGCATCTCTCCCGGTACCCCCGGCGCGGTGATGTCGTCACCCGTGACGAGGTCGACGAGCCGCACGTCGATCCATTCGGAGACCCGGGTCGACCATTTCACGTCGGGGGCACCGAAGCGGGGAAAGAACCGGGCACGTTCGTCGGGATCGGGGAAGTCGTCGGGGCTCGAGAGAAGCCCGACCCCCTCGTTGGAGCCGAAGAAGTTGATGATGCCGATGCCGTGCTTCTCCTGCCAGCCGCGCACCATCGCCGGCTGGAGCGGTACCGACCCCGAGCCGATGCGGGTGAGGCTGCTGAGGTCGACCTTCGCCATCAGGGCCTCGTTGTGGAGCAGCATCGAGAGCAGGGCGGGCGGCGCCACCGTGTAGGTCGCCCGCTCAGTCGCGATCTGTGCGAGGAAGGTGGGTAGGTCGAACGGATGATGTTGCACCAGAACACAACCCGTCCGGATCCAGGGCAAGAACATGCCGCTGATGCCGGCCATGTTGATCATCGGGAAGGGGTTGAGCAGCACGTCATCGGCGGTGACCCCCGGGGCGTCGACGGTGGCCCAGGTGACCGCCAGCCAGTCGAGATGACAGCGCGGCACGCCCTTCGGCTCGCTCTCGGTGCCGGACGTCCAGCAGATCGTCAGGGCGTCGTTCGCGTCGTTCGGGTCGGCGGAGACGTGCTCGGTGACGAGGGCGCGCTCGTCGTCGGTGGCCGGCAGCGGCTGGAGGCACACGGCATCCGGCGGCATGCCGTGCAGCTCGACATCGGCACCGAAGGCGACGACGTGCTCGACGGTCGGCATTCGGTCACGCACTCCCAGCACCTCCGCCACCGGCGAGCGACCACCGAAACGGGGAGAGGTCACGAAGGCCACGAAGCTCGCCTGCGTGCCCATCGTCACGATCTCGTGCTCGCGGTACTGCATGGGCAGCGGGGACACGACGACGCCGATCGTCCAGGCGGCCAGGTACACCTCGACGAGCTCGATGGTGTTGGGCAGCTGCACGCCGAGCACGTCTCCACGACCCAGCCCGAGCCCCAGCAGCCGGGCGGCGAGGTGGGTGACCTCGTCGCTCAGCTGCGACCAGGTGAGGCGCCGCGGCGGCGACCCCAGCAACGCCTCGCGGTTCGCCGGGTCGACCACGGCGAGGTGGTCACCCCGGGCGCCCACCTGTTCGGCGAAGAGCCGGTCGACGGTCTCGTCGGTCCACCAGCCGCGGGCCTGGAAGTCGGCCACCCTCGCGGCCGGGTGCAGCCCTCGCGCCATCGTCATCTGACTACCCGCCCCACTTCGTCGTGTCGGCCATCCGCCCCGATCCTGCCGCACCTGCCGGTCAGGAGGAGGCGAACGAGATGGTTGTCGTGCTGCGGGCCGGGCAGTTTTAGCGGTGTTGGCCGCGCCCGGGAGCAGAGCTCCGTCGTGGCTGCCGTCGGCGGGACCCGGCTCGACGAGACAGAGCGCGTTGGCGGCACCCCGGCCACGACAGCCCGGGTCAGAGCCCGACGGCGTCAGCCGCAGTGTCGGTCGTCTGCCACCGACGCAGCTCAGAACCCGGCGCCCACGTCGAGTGCGTACCGCTGGAGATCCGTTCGGGGAGGCGCAGCTTGCACACCGGCCCGTCGCCGACGCGGGCGGCGTCGAACACCACGGCGTAGGACGCGTCGGCGCCCATGTCGGTGGTGAGGGTGACGAGGTAGCCGTCGTCCTCACCCGTGCTGCCGACGCGTGGAGCCATCGCCGTCTCACTGCCGTAGACGCCGTCACCGAAGGAGTAGCGCTCCTCCGACCCCGTGAGCACGTCGTGCTTGACCAGCCCGTCGAACAGGAACCAGTGCGGCTTGCCGGAGGCCGCGTAGGTGTACCGGTGCTTCGTGCCGGCGTAGGCGCCGTTGATCATCCCGAACTCGGTGATGCTCTCGCTGAGCGGTTCCTCCTTGACCAGGCCCGTGGCGAGGTTGAGACGCCAGCGGTGCAGGCGGGCCTGCATCCGGTCGAGGGCCAGAAAGCGGAAGGCTCGCTGCCACTTGTCGCCCATTCCGTTGTCGGCCGGCTCGGGGTCACCCTGGAAGAAGCCGTCGAGCACGATCTCGTCACCGTCCTCGTAGGCGTTGACGAAGTGCAGCACGAAGGTCGACTCCGCCTCGAACCACCTGATCTCAGAGCTCTGCCCGCGCCGCGGGATGACAGCGAAGCGGGTCGGCAGCTCAGGGTGGAACCGTGCGACGTGAACGCCCTTGGCCAGCAGGTCGGGCTCCCAGAACAGGGGGCAGTCGTTCAGGATCGCAAAGTTCTCGGTGAAGGCCATGTCGTGGGGCAGCCGGGGGCCCGGAAGGGGCACGTCGACGTAGTGCACCAGCTCGTTCCGGGCGTCGACGACGCCGTAGTGCAGGTAGGGCGCCTCCTTGCCATAGTTGAAGAAGAGCATCTCGCCGGTGCGGTCGTCGACCTTGGGGTGGGCCGATACACCCCACTCGAAGGGGAACCGCCCGTTCCAGGTCTCCTTGCCCATCGTCGCTGCTGACATCGGGTCGACCCGGTAGAGGTCACCGCACTGGTAGAAGCTCGTGAGGGCGGTGCCACGGTGCACGGTCACGTCGGTGCTCGACGCGTCTTTCATCCGCCCACGCGCACCCCAACCGTGCTCTCTCAGTGAGAGGGCCGGGGGCTCGGCGAGGCCGGCCCACAGCGCCCGCCCCGCTTCCTGTTCTGCCGCCAGCCCATCAGTGCGGATGAAACGGTTGCGGTAGAAGGCTTTGCCGTCACGGAACCCGACGACGTGGATCATGCCGTCGCCGTCGAAGGGGTGGTAGTTCTTCATCGACGGGTGCACGGGGTTCTCGGTGTTGCGCAGGTAGACGCCGTCGAGGTCGGTCGGGATCTCACCCTCGACGACCGTCAGATCGTCGGCCTTCCACTCGGTCGTCTGCGGGCGCCAGGGACCGGTGCGATAGGGGTGGTCGTCGTCGGCGGGCAGGGTGGAGAGCAGACGGCCGACGACTTCGACATCCATGCGGGCATCCCTGTTCTTCGGTGGGTGATCGGTCGTCTCAGGCGGGGGCGCCGACGACGAGGCTGACGGTGGTGGCGGTACTACCGCCGAAGTTGAGCGTGCCGAAGGTTCGAGCGCCGTCGACCTGGTAGTCGCCTGCGGTGCCGCTCACCTGTCTGACGGCGTCGAGCAGCATCCGCACGCCGCTGGCACCGACGGGGTGGCCCCCGCCGATGAGGCCACCGCTGGGGTTGATCGGCAGGCGACCACCGATCTCGATGTCGCCGTTCTCGATGGCCTTCCACGACTCCCCCGGGCCGGTGAGCCCGATGTGGTCGATGGCGAGGTACTCGCTGGGGGTGAAGCAGTCGTGGGTCTCGAGGCCGTCGAGGTCATCGAGGTCGACCCCCGCCCGGCGCCACGCGTCGGCGACCGCCGCCCGCACGTGCGGCAGCACATAGGGGTCGTCGCGGTCGCGGTCGAGCTTCTGTCGCAGGCCGAGCCCCACGGTGCGGTGTCCCCAACCGGTCACCCGCGCCAACGGCGCCACCGCCGCGCTGGGGTGGTCGCGCCGCCAGGCATCGGAGACCAGCACCACTCCGGCTCCGCCGTCGGTGACCTGACTGCAGTCGAAGCGCCGCAGCCGGCCCTCGACGACCGGGTTCGTGGCGTCGTCGGCGTCGGCGAGGTCAGGAACGGTCCAGCCGCGGGTCTGCGCGTTGGGGTTGCGCCGCGCGTTGGCGAGGTTGAGCGTGGCGATGGCACGCAGATGGGCGTCGTCGAGGCCGTACCGACGGTCGTACTCGTCGGCGATGTCGCTGAAGAGGTGCGGCCACACGAAAGTGGCGCCCTCGCCCTCTCGCCCGACCCAGGCCGCGGCGGCGAGGTAGCCGGCTGCCGCCTCGCTCGCGACGGTCTTCTCGACCTCCACCCCGAGCACGAGCGCGCTGTCGTAGTTGCCCGCCCGCAGGTCGGCCATGGCCGCAAGGATGGCGATACTGCCACTCGCACAGGCGGCCTCGTGCCGCGACGCCGGTACGCCCCAGAGGTCGGGGCGCACCGTGGCCGGCATGGCACCGAGCTGACCCTGACCCGTGAAGAGCTGACCGAAGGCGTTGCCGACGTGAACCACGTCGATCTGCGAGCCGTCGAGCCCGGCGGAGCCCAGAGTGCCGTCGACCACCTCGCGCGTCAGGTCGGAGACGTCACGGCCCTCTCGGGCCAGGTTGCGCGCGAAGTCGCTCTGGTAGCCGCCGAGCACCCAGACACCGGTGTCGCTCGCCATGCGCGACCTCCTTGCGTCTACGGTCTCGCGGGATGCCGTAGGGCTGATGAGGCCCCGACCCACGTGCTCCAACTGGCAGAGTAACCCCCGCGTCGGAGCGAACACCATCAACGATGTGCTCGCGCTTGCCGCGCGCAACCGCATCCAGCCCCGTTCGGTCGACGGACGGTGTCGCGGCCGTCAGCGGTCCGGCATCCGGTAGGGGGCCTCTGGTCTGAGGCCCGCCGCCTCGGTCAGGGCCGCAGCACAGCGGTGACGCCCGTGCCGGCGGCCTCGATGGTGGCCAGCACCTCTGGAGCCGTGGTGTTCTCGGCAAGGCGGTTCTGCTTGCCCACCCCGTGGTAGTCGCTGGAGCCGGTGAGCACCAGACCGAGCCGGTCAGCGAGCCATCGGCAGCGAGCGATCTCGTCGGGCCCGTGGTCGCGGTGGAAGGCCTCGAGCCCCACGAGTCCGGCGGCCGTCATCTGCTCCACGAGCGCGTCGGTGACGGTGTCGACGCGCGTACGCGTGAACGGGTGCGCGATCACCGGCACTCCCCCAGCGGCCCGGATCAGCTCGACCGCTCGCACGGGGTCGGGCGAGTAGTGCGTGACGTAGTAGGGCGACTCGTCGGTCAGCCAGTCCTCGAAGGCCTCGTCTCGGTGCTCGATGACGCCGTTCGCGATGAGGGCGTCGGCGATGTGTGGCCGACCCGGGGTCGCCCCGTCGGCCACCTGGGCGAGCACGTCGTCGTGTGAGATGGGGATGCCGTCGTCGGCCATCCGCTCGACCATGCGCAGCAGGCGGGTGGCCCGAGACGCCCGCGCCCGGGCCAGCTCAGCCATCAGATCGGGGTCGTGCTGGTCGGTGAGGTAGCCGAGCAGGTGCACGCCGGCCTCCCCGAAGGTGCACGAGATCTCGATGCCGCGCACCAGCGCGATGCCCAGCCGTTCGGCGGCCGTGGCGGCCTCGTCCCAGCCGCCGACCGTGTCGTGGTCGGTGATCCCGAGCACGTCCACGCCCGCAGCCGCGGCCGCTTCGACGAGCTCGGTGGGCGTCTCGGTGCCGTCGCTCACGGTCGAGTGCGTGTGCAGGTCGATCACCGGTGAGCTCACGCCTGACACTCTAGGGCTGCCGCTTCTGCCCCCACCTACCCCACAACACACCGAGTAGTCCTCAACTCACCGAGTAGCTACCCGGTGAGTTGAGGATTACTCGGTGTGTTGCGTAGAAGGTCGCACTTCGTGGCAACCTTTCAGCGACGTGCTCCGTAGACAGGGTATGAACGCATCCGACAGGGGACCACGGTGAGCGGCGGCACGAAGGCACGTGATGCCGAGTTCGCCGCCTTCATGAGCCAGGCCGGGCCGGCCCTGCTGCGCACGGCGTGGCTGCTGACCGGTGACCATCACCGGGCCCAGGAGCTGACCCAGGCGGCTCTCGTCAAGACCTACGTCGCATGGCCCCGGGTTCGCCCCGGCGAGGCCCTGGCCTACACCCGGAGGGTGCTGGTCAACCAGCGCACCGACACCTGGCGCTCGACCCGCAAGGAGGTCACGACGGATGCCGTTCCCGAAGTCGCGCCGGCGCTGACCCGCGACGAAACGGCTACCGCCGACAACCGCGACCTCGTGGTTCGTCTGCTGAAGCGCCTACCCGAGCAGCAACGCAAGGTCGTCGTGCTGCGCTACTACACCGACCTGTCGGAACAGGCCACCGCCGACGCGCTCGGCATCTCGGTCGGCGCCGTCAAGAGCGCAGCGTCGAGGGGACTGGCGGCCTTACGCCGGGGGCTGCCCACACCGCCGGATGGTGACGACCCCGACCTCGACCTGGCCACCGGGTCAGGCGCCGATCAGACGTGCGAACCACGCGAAGGGAGCAACCGATGACCAACACGCCCGAGACCGACGTTCGCACGGCGCTGAACGAGGCGGCGACCGTCACCGGACTGGGCTTCGACGAGGCTGCCGTGCTCTCTCGAGGACATCGCGTGGTGCGCCGCCGCCGCATCGCTACCGCCGGAGCCGGGATCGCCGCAGTTGCCCTCGGCACCGTCGTGGCCCTGCAGGTCAGTGGCAACGGCTTCAACCGTGCCCTGCCCCCGGCCACCAGCCCGACCTCGACCGTGGTCGCCGTGGCCGGCACGGTCGACGAGGCCGGCGAGGTGGTGCCAGGGACCGACGAAGCGGGCGCGTCTCAGGGCTACGGCGCCCGCCTGTCGGTCAAGGGCGGGACGGGCGGCAGGGTAGTCGAGACGTGGACTGTGACGGAATCGGGCACGACGGTCAAAAGCCTCACCCGGGAGGCCGGCCTGCTTGCAGTCGGCCAGGCGAGCCTGCTGCTACCGGCCGAGAGCGGCCTACCCGGTCTCGTGCTCGGCTACGTCAACACCGGCAGCGATCGCAGCGTCTCGGTCGGCATCAACACCGCTCCTGAGCAACTGATAGGAGGCGGCGGCAGTGCCACGCACCTTGCGGCGGTCGGCGGCGCAGCCCGACGACACGACCACCTCTTCGTCCAGAAATACGACGCCTTCGACCCGTCGAAGATCGTCGGTCTTTCGTGGGCCGAGGCGAACGATCCCGACCCCACCAAGCTGCAGAAGCGGTCGATCCTGCTCAACACCGACCGCCGCGACCTCGACGCCGTCGTATTGAGCCAACCCGACGGCAACCAGTGGATCAGCTGGGCGAGCGACACTGAGATCGGCGTCGCGAGCTCGAACGGGAACAGTCGACCGGAGGCGGTCACCGGAGCGCTGCGGCTGCTGGCGCTACCCGCGGTGGACAACCCGGCAGTTGGGGAGCCCGACAAAATTTTCGGTTGGGTGACAGGAAACGAGAGCACCACCGTGACAGTGAGAACGACAGCCTCCGACAGCGTGGTCACCTCTTACGGGCCGGTCCGCTCCGGGCGGCGCCCGTTCCTGATCACCTCGAAGCAAGGCCTCCTGAGGAGCCCAGTCACCGTGACGGGCGCCGGCATCACCCAGACCATCGACCTGGAAACACTCCGCAACATCCCCCAGTAGCCCCACCCCTCTCCCCCGCAACACACCGGGTAGTCGCCAACACACCGAGTAGCTTCCCGGTGGGTTGAGGACTACTCGGTGTGTTGCAGGGCCGGGCGGCGGGCGGCGCGGATGCGGGCGCCGATGAGGCCCGGCCGGTCGAGTTCTGGCCAGATCACGCGCTCGACAGCGTGGCCCTGACGCCGGATGACATCCTCTCGCTGCTTCTCGCGCCAGACGACCTCAGCCGCATCGGCCCCGTCGACGTCCCCATCACGTTGGTACTTGATCCGCCCGTCGAACTCGAGCACCACTCCCTCGACGAGGAAGTCGACCCGAGCGAGAAACCGACCGTGGTCGTCACACAGCACCTTCTGGCTCTCGTACCTCATGCCCAGGTTCTGCAGCACCATGCGGGTTCGCGACTCGCCCACCGACTCGGCAGCGGGATCCATACGATCGACAGCCGCTTGGGCGCGCTTCCTGCCCTGGTGTGGCGAGACGCGCGCGACCTCCGTCCGCAGCTCTTCTTCGGTGACGAGCCTGGCATGCAACGCCGCGTCCCCGGCCACGACCGCGCACTCGAAGCCCATGGTCACGGCCGTTCGCACCACCGCCTCGGCCACGGGTACGACGAGCAGTCCGTCGACGAGGAAGGTGCGGCGTCCGCCGGGATGCAGGTGGAGTCCGCCTCGCACCACCCCTTGGGCCACGTTGGCGACCAGGTCGATGCGTCTGGGGTCGTACGACCACAGCGGGAGGCCGTGCAGGCTCAGGGCCGCGTGGTGACTGAGGGCATCGCCCCGGCGGGTGCGCGCGACAGCGAGACACTCGAGCCGAAAGCGCCCGGCGAGATCGGCGGCATCCCACTGGCGCCTGTGGACGTACGCACCCCGCCGCACCCGTACCAGCTCACCCGTCGCCACGGCCCGGGGTAGCTCGGCCTCGGGCACTCCCCGCGCGACGGCCTCGGCTGCGGAGAACGCGCCGCCCTGCCGTCCGGCCAGGGCCGCGAGTCGAGAGTCCATGTCGAGCAGGCTGCCCGCTCCGTGGCGAGGGCGCGCGGAGACCGGCTCGCCGCTGTGGACAACCCGGCGACCGTCCGGGACCTGTGGATCCCGACAACACACCGAGTAGTCCTCAACTCACCGGGAAGTTTCCCGGTGAGTTGAGGACTACTCGGTGTGTTGTCGGGATCGGGGGCAGGCACGGCGCAGCGGTCAGGGGGTGGGCCCGGGCCAGTTGCGGTCGGGCACCGGCACGGGGCGGGCGGGCTGGGCGCCACCGCGCGCCTCGAGGTAGCTGCGCTTGGGCACCATCACCGAGCGGCGGAAGATGCACACCACCGTGCCGTGCTGGTTGTAGCCGATCGTCTCGACCTGCACGACGCCACGGTCGTGCTTCGAGGTCGACTCGCGCTTGCCGAGCACCCGCGACTCGCCGTAGAGGGTGTCACCGTGAAAGGTCGGCGCCACATGACGCAGCGATTCGACCTCGAGGTTGGCGATCGCCTGACCCGACACGTCGGCCACCGACATCCCGAGAAGCAGCGAGTAGACGTAGTTGCCGACCACGACGTTCTGGCCGAACCCGGTCGCCTCACCCGCGTAGTGCGCGTCGAGGTGCAGCGGGTGGTGGTTCATCGTCAGGAGGCAGAACAGGTGGTCGTCGTACTCGGTGACCGTCTTGCCGGGCCAGTGCCGGTAGACGGCCCCGACCTCGAACTCCTCGTAGCTGCGACCGAACGCCATGACCACTCCTTCTCGACCTCGACGCGACCCTGCGTCGTCGGTCTCAGCCTGCCGGAGTGGGCGCTGACAACCCATGGTCGGATGCCGTGTGCTTGCTCACGATCTCGACCCCCCGGTGGCATGGGTGTCGGGGGTGTCACGGGGCCCGCTCGGGCGTTGCCCGACCACAGGCAGCTCTCCGGAGTCGGAGAGGATGGCCGAGGTGCTGTTGCGGTCTCGGGGTTGCTCCCGCCGGGTGGCCGCCGCTGGTGGACGAAGAGCCACCCCCCGCCGGCTGGCCACGAGCAGACCGGCGAAGTAGGTGCCCATCGCCACCCCGGCCGCGAGCGCGAGGCCCGTGCCGAACGCCTGGGCCAGTGTCGACAGGCCCGAGCTGACCCCGGTCTCGTCGGGGCGGGTGACGATCTTCGAGATGCCCTGGTAGGCGAGGCGACCGGGCAACAGGGGCACGATGGCCGCCGTGGTCACCGACAGCGCGGAGACCCCGACCCGTCGGGCGAGCAGTCGAGAGGCGAACCCGACGACGGCCGCGGCGAGCCCGGCCGAGGTGATTGCCCCGAACTCCAGACGTTCACCGAGAGCGACGATCGACCAGCCCATGACCCCCGCGACGGCGGCCGCCACCACGACGCGACCCCGGCAGTACGACCCCACGGCGAAGGCGACGGCGATGGCGGCCGCACAGACCAGCTGCACCACGATGTCGTCGGTGAGGCGGGTGCGAGAGGTGATCGCGATCGGCAGGCCGAACCGTTGCCCGAACGAGAGCACCAGCGAGATGCCGACGGCGATGCCGACCGACAGCACGACGACCTCGAAGGCGCGGGCGGCGGCCGTCACGTAGTAGCCCTCGATGGCGTCCTCGGCGGTGCCGACGACTGACATCCCCGACAGGAGCAGCACGATGCCGGCGGCCACGATGAGAGACGGTGACACGTCGCCGAAGAACCTGAGGCCTTTCGACTGGGCGAAGACCACCAGGGTGGCGACCACGGTGGGGATGGCGGCACCGATGGTCTGGGAGAAGAACGAGGTGATACCGGCGTTCGAGAGCCAGTTCTGAACTCGTCTGACGAGCAGCGCCGTGAAGAAGCTGAGGATGACGATGAAGGGACCGGCGCCGAGGAGGCCGGCCGCGCCGGCGGCCAGCACGCCCCCAGCGGTCGTGACGACCCACCGACGGTAGGGATGCGGTGAGCTGACGACGCTCTCGAACTCGACGCGTGCCTCCTCGACCGGCCTCGGGTCGTTCGCGAGCGAGATGATGAGGTCGCGCAACCGTTCGAGCCGGGTGAAGTCCTGGGTGCGGAACTTCAGCACCCGCATGGCGGTCATCGGGTCGGCGTGCGGACCGCGGTGGTACGACACGGTGACGGAGGTGTAGCTGACGTCGACGTGCACCGCGTCGAGCCCGTAGGCCCGCGTCAGCAACAGCACGGTGGCGGTCACGTCGGCCGCGGCAGCGCCGGTCGACAGCATCGCTACGCCCGCCCGCATGGCGAGGTCGATGACGGCCTGGGCGGTCTCGCGGTCAACCCCGTCGGGGCCCGTCCAGGTCGGGATCTCGTCGGTCGGGGGGCCTTCGGCACGCACGGCCCTGCGCGTGCCGGCGCGCAGTGACGGCCGCGACGGTCGCGCGGACGTCGGCCGGGTCTTTCGGTCGATGCGCGCCACCCCCGCACCATATGCCGCCGGGGCGTGCCCACTGAAACGGCCGGTGTTTGGCTGGTCATGGCACCATGAGCGAGTGATGAGCGAAGCGCAGAAGAAGTCACCCAGCCGGGCCCGCCCGACCACCGACGAGTTCCGGGCCTTCGTGGCGAGCGGCTGGTCGTCTCGACCGACCGGCACCACGCCGCGAGCCGACGTTGCCGACCACGCGGCGAAGCGGCGCGAGGCCGTGAGCGCAGCCTTCGCCGGCGAGCGGCTCGTCATCCCGGCGGGTGGCCTGAAGGTGCGCAGCAACGACTGCGACTACGTGTTCCGCCCACACTCCGCCTTCGCCCACCTGACCGGGCTCGGGAGCGACCGTGAACCGGATGCCGTGCTCGTGCTCGAGCCCACCGGGGCCAGCGGCCACGAGGCGATCCTCTACTTCCGTCCGCTCGCCGGCCGCGACACCGATGAGTTCTTCGGCGACTCCCGCTACGGCGAGTTCTGGGTCGGCGCCCGCCCCACCCTGGTCGACATCGAGAGCGAGCTGGGAGTCACCGCCCGGCACATCGACGAGTTCGCCGACGCCGTCGCGAAGGATGCCGGAACCGTGACGGTTCGCGTCGTTCGTGACGCCGACCCTGAGGTCGCTGCCGTCGTCGACGCGGCCCGCACCGCGACATCCGGGCAGGAGGGCGCCCAGAGCGAGGCCGCCGCCGAGACCCAGCAGACCGCCGACGACGAGCTCTCGGCCTTCCTGTCGGTGCTGCGCTTCGTCAAGGACGACTGGGAGGTCGAGCAGATGCGCGCGGCGGTCGAGGGCACGCATCTCGGCTTCGACGCCGTGATCGCCGACCTGCCCGAAGCGGTGCGTCGCGGTCGCGGTGAACGCTGGGTCGAAGGAGTCTTCGGGCTGCACGCCCGCCACCACGGCAACGGCGTCGGCTACGACTCGATCGCCGCGAGCGGCGACCACGCCAACACCCTGCACTGGATCAAGAACACCGGTGACGTGCAGGAGGGCGACCTGCTGCTGCTCGACGCCGGGGTCGAGGTCGACGCCCTCTACACGGCCGACATCACTCGCACCCTTCCCGTCAGCGGCACCTTCACCGATGCGCAGCGTGAGATCTACGACGCCGTGTTCGCGGCCCAGGAGGCGGGCATCGCCGCCTGCAAACCGGGCAACACGTTCTCTGACGTGCACGCGGCCGCGATCCGGGTGATCGCCGAGCACCTGCACGCGTGGGGCCTGCTGCCCGATGGCGTCGACGTCGAGGCGACGCTCGACGCGGAGCATGGCCAGTACCACCGCCGGTGGATGGTGCACGGCACCAGCCACCACCTCGGCCTCGACGTGCACGACTGCGCACTGGCGACGCGCGAGCAGTACTCCGACGCCGAGCTGCAGCCCGGCATGATCATCACCGTCGAGCCGGGGCTCTACTTCAAGGCCGACGACGAGCTGGTGCCGGCGAAGTTCCGCGGGAACGGGGTGCGCATCGAGGATGACGTGCTGATCACCGACGACGGGCACGAGAACCTCTCGGCGGCGATGCCGCGCACGAGCGCCGACGTCGAACGGTGGATCGCCGACGTCTGGGCCCGCTGACGTTCGCTCGTCAGGATGTCTGGCTGGGAGGCGGCGGTGTCATCGACCGGATGCCGGGAGGCGCTATCGGCGAGCCCATGGCCGGCCCGGCGGGGGGCAAGCCGGTGAACGGAGCCGGCCCCGCCGGCGCGGTACCGGTGGGGGTCTCAGGAGTCCCTGTGGCGGCGCCTTCCCCTGACCCTGTCGATGGCACCGAGCCGTTTGACGACACGGAGCCGTTCGACGACACCGAGCCGTTCGGGTCGAGGTAGGACAGCGGCTTGCTCCACTGGTCGACGAGCTTCACCACACCGGAGGCGTTGTCAGCCTGCAGACCGGAGCCGATCACCTCGGGGCGGCAGCCGGGCGCCACGTCGACCACAGCGGGCGGGCCGCTCGGGTATCGCAGCACGAGACGGAAAGCGCGCTGCCGGCCGTTCTGGGCTCCGTCGGCCGGGGAGCAGACGTGGGTGCTGGGGGCGGTCGACAGCGCGCGCAGGGCCGCCACGACCTGAGCGCTCTGGTCGACGTCGAGTGCCGTCGGGATCTGGCTGTCGCGCCCCGTTCGGCAGACCGTGACCAGGGGTGCGCCCTCGGGGGCCAGCGAGCGGTCGTCGCCGAGACGGCCCAACGAGAAGGCCGAACACGCCGGCCCATCGCTCGGGGGCGGGCCCGAACGAGACCCGACGATCGACTCGATGACGTTGCCTACTCCTTTACCGGCCACGAACGTGCCGTTCGTGGCCGCGGCGCAGGCGTTGGCGTCAGACTTCGCCGCCACCCACGTGACGGCCGTAGGCGGAGGGCCGCCGTACAGCGCGCCGACGAGGTAGACCGACTCGTTCCTGATCATCAACGTGCAGGGCCCGGGAGGGCCGCCGCCCCGCGGGGCCCACGCCAGCAGCTCGGTGATCTGGGCCCGCTGGGTTGTCGTGGCCACGGTGCGACGCGCGATCCGAAAGGGGGGGCCCAGCGGCGGAGGCGAGGTGTCGCCGGTGCCGAGCCTGAGGTCGAGCACGGGGTAGGCGCACACGACCATCGACGTCGGTGGGTGGTCGGGCAGGAGCCGGGCAGCGGCGTCGATGCCGCTGGGAGCCTGCGGCACCGTGAGGCCGGCGGGGTCGGTGATCGTGGCGGGGCAGGCCAGGCCGCCGTCGGGCAAGGTGTGCGCACTGACCACCGAACGAGTCGTCACGGGTGGCGGCTCGGCTTGCGTCGTGTGCACGCCACCGGGTCCGGGCGACGTCTCGGTGCCACAGGACGACAGCGCGAGCGCGCTGATGGCGAGCAGGGTCGTGAGCGTGATGCCGCTTCGCCGGCCAGGGTGCATGACGAGACCTCCGTGTCGATTCCTCACTCTGGAAGACACCCGGGAGCAGAGAATCGTTGCGGTTTCGCGCGGTCAGGCCTGCGGGTCGCCGGGGGGCTGGTTCGGGCCCGAGGTAGACGTGCTCGACGAGGTCGACGAGGTCGACGGCGCTGATGACGTCTCAGAAGCGTGAGAAGCACTCCAGTGCTGGACCGGCGTGGTGACGATGCCGGCCTCGGCCAGGAGCGACCGGCCCTGCTGGGCGAACTTGTGCTCGACGAACACCTCGTACTTGGTCGCCACGACCTGGCTCACCGACGAGAAGTCACGCGCGCCACGGGTGAAGGCATAGCCCACGAGCGACCAGACCAGCCCGAAGGCGAGGCCGTAGAGGCAGGTGTAGATCAGCAACGAGAACGGGTTCGTACCTCCGGCGAAGAGCGAGATGATCAGGCCCACGAAGAGACCGAGCCACAGGCCCGACAGGGCGCCGCCGAGTGCCACCCGGCCCCAGGTCAGGCGGGCCGTGACCCGTTCGAGCTGCTTGAGGTCGGTGCCCACGATGAGGCAGTTCTCGACCGGGAACTGCTGGTCCGAGAGCGTGTCGACGGCCTTCTGGGCATCGAGGTACTTCTCGAACGTGCCCAACGACATGGGGTACTCGAGAGACAGCGTCGGGAAGCCGGGACGGCCAGGACCCTTCGGTTGCAGGCTCATGACCCCATTGTCTCACTGGGCCCGGAGTTCCCCGAACCAGGCGGCGCCCCGTCGGCGCGTCGCGTCATGGCTTGAGGCGGTAGTCCTCGACGAGCCGTCGGCCGATGATCATCCGTTGGATGTCGGCCGTTCCCTCCCCGATGAGCAGCATGGGGGCCTCGCGGTAGAGGCGCTCGATCTCGTACTCCTTGGAGTAGCCGTAGCCACCGTGGATGCGGAAGCTGTCTTCGACCACCTGCGAGCAGTACTCCGACGCCAGGTACTTCGCCATGCCGGCCTCGAGGTCGTTGCGCTCGCCGGAGTCTTTCTTGCGAGCCGCCTTGACCATCAGCTCGTGGCCGGCCTCGACCTTGACGGCCATGTCGGCGAGGCGGAAGAGCACGGCCTGGTGCTCGACGATCTTCTTGCCGAAGGTCTCGCGCTGCTGCGCGTAGGCCATACCGAGCTCGAACGCGCGCAGGGCGACTCCGCAACCCCGGGCCGCGACGTTGACCCGACCCACCTCGACGCCGTCCATCATCTGGTAGAAGCCCTTGCCCGGCTCGCCGCCCAGCAGCTGGGCGGTCGTGGTGAGGTGCGCATCGAGGATGAGCTCGGTCGTGTCGACGCCCTTGTAGCCCATCTTCTCGATCTTGCCGGGCACCGTGACCCCCTGCGCGGTCTCGCCGAACCCGGAGGTCTTGTCGATCAGAAAGGTCGACATGTTGCGGTAGACCGAGTCGGCCCCGGTGTCGGTCTTGACGAGCACCGCGACGAGGTTGGCCGAGCCGCCGTTGGTCAGCCACATCTTCTGGCCGGTGATGCTCCAGTCGTCGCTGTCACCGTCGCGCACGGCCTTGGTCTTGATGGCGCTCACGTCGGAGCCGCAACCGGGCTCGCTCATCGAGAAGGCGCCGCGGATCTCACCGGTCGCCATCTTGGGCAGGTAATGGCGCTTCTGCTCGGCAGTGCCGTGCTGGATGATCAGGTAGGCGACGATGAAGTGGGTGTTGATGATGCCGCTGACGCTCATCCACCCGCGCGCGATCTCCTCGACGCAGAGCGCGTAGGTAAGCAGGGACTCCCCCAGACCGCCGTACTCCTCCGGGATCATCAGGCCGAAGATGCCCATCTGCTTCATCTGGTCGACGATCGCCTGCGGGTACTCGTCGCGGTGCTCGAGCTCGGTCGCCACGGGGATGATCTGTTCGTCGACAAACTCGCGAACCAGCTTGACCAGCTCGGTCTGCTCGTCGGTCAGGCCGTCGGTCTGCTGCAGTCGGGACACGCGTCATCGCCGCCAATGAGTCGAGTGGAGCCGGGTGAGGCTCCGGGGAAATGAATCCAGAAGTCGACTCGAGTATGCCGCCGCCGTGACGCGCAGGTGGCCGAGCCCTCGTGTGAGGGTGGACACCTGTGGCGCTGGTCACCAGAGCTGGCCGAAACCGACCCTCCGGGCGGCCACCGGGCCCTCGAGCGTCGACCGCTGGTCGAAGTCGCCGCTCTTGAGCCGAGCGGTGACCGCAGTGTGCAGCTCGCTTCGGCTGCTGTCGGGCCGTTCGCGCAGGGCGCCGAGGAGGTGGTAGGTGAACGCGCCGTTAGAACGACCGTCGAACGTGGCGTCAGCGGCGGTCTGCGCCGGTCGACAGGCGGCGTACAGCACCGGCTTGCCGGTGGCGCGGCCCCGAGGCTTCGTCAGCTCGACGAGCGCCTTTCGATCGACCGTTCGGGGTGGCGTGCTGGCCCGGATCTCACGCACGCGACCGAGCCCCTTGATGGTCGGGGGCGGTAGGTAGCGAGGGCGCCGACCCAGCAGTGCGGCCTGCATGACGTCGTCGAGGTCCTTCAGGCCCGTGCCGCTGTGACACGTGTCGAGGATCACCTCGAGCAGCACGCCCTTGGGCACGCCCGCGAACAGGTCGTGCAGCTCGTCGTCGACGATGACGGTGTCGCGGCTCCACTGGTCACCCGACCGAGCGATCTCGTGGCAGGCGAACGCCTCGTCCAGGCCGTCGGGCTCGTCGTCACCTCCCGGCTCGTTGGGCACCTGCGTGCCGTGGCTCGAGAAGCTGAACACCAGGTGGTCGCCCGGCTCGGCGGCTTCGACCATCGAGGTCAACGCCTTCATCACCGCCGGCTTGGTCGCGTCGGAGTCGCAAAGCACCGTGGTGGCCGACCCTCTGAACCCATAGGTGCGCAAGGTTGCCGCGATGTCGTGGGCGTCGTTGACGCAGCCACTGAGCCAGCTGCTCATCGGTAGCGTGGCGAACTCGTTAATGCCGACACAGACTGCTCGTCGAGCCATGTCACTTTCCCTTCGTGTCGTGGTCCTTCGGGTGGTGGTCTTTCGGGTGACGGTCTTTCGGGTCTTGGTGCGGATGCCGGTCACGCCCGTTCGAGCACGGCATCCGGCCTCGCGTAGACGACATAGGCCAGCCAGGTGGGGTCGCCCGCATCTCGAGCGGCGCTGCGAGCCGCGATGCTCGCGACCGACATGGGGTCGCCGGCGAGCAGCCGCTCGTAGAGCCTCTCGACGAAGACCCGGGCGGGTTGCTCGTGCACCGACCAGAGGCATGACACGAACGCCGAGGCGCCGGCGTCGAGAAAGGCCTTGGCGAAGCCGCCGACCGTGGTGAACAGCTCACCCGTGCGGCCGGTCTGGCAGGCGTTGAACACCACGAGCGGGCCGGGGCCGACAGCGGGACGGGCGTTCTCACTGACCGTGATGGCCGCGAGATACTGCTGCTCGACGGTGCTGCCGCGGAGGCGGCCCTTGAGCAGCACTCGAGCGTCAGCGATGTCGGTGCTGCTCGCCGCCCCGTGGCCGGTGAAGTGCAACAGGTCGAAGCGACCTCCCCGCAGCAGGTCTCGCACGCCGGCCGGGGTCGCGGTCACCGCCTTGGCCCCGAAGCTTTCCTGCAGGAAGGCCTCCTCCTCCTGACCTTGCTGGTTGCTCAGGCTCGGGTCGGCGTAGACGGGGCAGATCGAGCGGGCTCGGCCTTGCCGAACGCGAATCTGCCGGGGCGGGAAGCTGCCCAGCTGCCAACGCACGAGGCCTCCCTCGGCCAGAAAACGTGGCGCCTTCTGCCGAGGCCCGGTGGGTGGTCGCAGATGCACGAGCTCCCACGGCACGTAGGGCTCGTCTGCGTAGACGATGAGGTCGTCCAGCTCGTCGCGGTGCTCCCAGAGGTAGGACTGCAGGTCACGCTGGAAGAACTGCCGAAAGAGCGTGGCGCCGATGTCCTGAAGGGCGGCCAGCTGCTCGGCAGGGCTGTCGGCCGTGGCGCGCACGGTCGCGTCGACCTGGTCGAGCGCCTTGGCCACCTTGGCGTCACGGTCGGTCATCGGCAGCGACTCGAAGATGCGCGCCGGTTCGCCGCTCACGACGCGAACGGCGTACTGGTAGACGATCTGGCCGCCCGGCATCAGGCGCTCGACGATGTCGATGCACGGCAGCCCCTCGAGCTCGGGCGCGTCGATGCCGGTGTGCACGACGGCCTGGGCCAACGGTGAAACGGCGCCGAAGGCGGTCTTCGAACGCTTCGCCACCGCCTCGGCGTTCAGCCCCATCGTGGCGATCGGCACCCGGCCCTGCCGGACGACCACGGTGATCACGACCGGGCCCGCGGCCAGCGCGGTGCCCACGAACTGGAGCTCGGAGATGCCGCCCCCGGCAGGCAGGGTGAAGACGTCGGGCTCGAGGCTGCTCATCTGCACGTTCGTCTTGCCGATGACCTGCACGGTGAGTGGCCGATCGGCAACCACTACCACGTTCTCGGTGCGGTGACTGGTTCCATCAGAAGCGGCAATCGCCTTGCGTGAGATGCGAACCCGCACTGTGAACGCCACGGCGGGGGCCACGGTGGCCGGCATCTCGGCGGCGAGCTGCGCGGGCGTCGCCGCCTCTGGCTGCCCTTGCTCACCCTGACCGCCGTCGCTCGGCTCGGCCGACTCGCTCGCCGGCGGCACGGCTTGGCTGCCTCCGCGTCCGGGCTGCGGGAGCGAGGGAGGCGATGGGGGCGGCGGCGAAGACGGAGGAGCCACCGGGGGCGGAAGCGAGGGTATCGGGTCGACCATGTCGATACCCCTGTCGTGCTCGTCGTCTCCGACCCAAGCCTCGGCGCCGGCCTCGGCCTCCGCCGTGGCACCGGTCTCGGCCTCGGCGCCGACCTCGGCCTCGGCGCCGGTCTCGGCTTCAGCCTCGGCCTCGAGCTCGACCCCGGGCTCTGCCGCTGCGCCCAGGCCCTGCTGCAACCAGCGGCTGAGGGCGTCGACGAACCGCGGCTGCGAGAAGTAGTTGCCGTGGTAGACCTCGTCGTTCGTGCCGAAGTCGAGGGTGTCGGCGACATAGTGGTCGCCGGGCAGGCCGATGGCGCTCATGGATGCCTTGTCGACGACGAGGTCGTTGTCGCCCTTGAACAGCTGGTCGACGAACCCCTCGGCGAGCTTCACCGCCAGCTCACGAGGGAACTCCGGCGGGCGATGGCTGTCGTCGAGGAGCGTGACGTGGAAGTTCGACGAGACGACGAACCAGTGGGTGCCACTGGTCGGCTGCCCGGGCTGAAGAGCATTGATGGTCTTGACGAACGCGCTCT
Organism: Humibacillus sp. DSM 29435; assembly: GCF_001758225.1. Taxonomy (GTDB): domain Bacteria; phylum Actinomycetota; class Actinomycetes; order Actinomycetales; family Dermatophilaceae; genus DSM-29435. The sequence goes on from NZ_MAST01000003.1 coordinate 178,993, forward strand.
TCGGCATCATCGCGGACAGGCCCGGCACCTCGTGACCCTGCGCGGCGTACGACACGAGGTACTTCACGAAGGCCGCGATGCCTCTGAGCGCCCCGCCGACCACCGCGACCACGGGCGCCGCGCCGGGAAGCAGGGCCAGCCCTCGTGCCGCCACCGCGCCGAGGTTCGTGTAGAGGTCGACGAGGTCGCCCCACCGCTCGGGGTCGGCCAGATGCGTCCCCCCGTTCGTGGCGGCGACGAACACGATCTTGTCGACGACGGCCGTCCAGCCCGACGGGGGCAGAACCTCCTCGACGAAGGCGCGTGTCGTGAGCCCACCGCGGCTGTGCGTGATGATGTCGATGGTCATCCCGGCCGACGCCGGGTGCTTCGACAGCCGCTCGAGCAGGTCGGTCGCGTTCTGCCGTGGATCGAGGCTCAGGGTCTTGTGGTCGTAGCCGATCACCGCGTCGTAGGAGTGCACGGCGTTGGCGAGAAAGACCTGCCCCGCCACGCCGAGAGCCAGTGCCCCGAAGCCTCCGATGGTCGAGCTGAACGTGCCGTGCACGAAGAGCAGGATGCGGGTCGGGCGGTCGGTCGGCAGGTGCAGCTCGTCCAGCGTCTCGAAGGGCTGCCACTGGCTCAGCTGATCGCCGGTGAGGTGCACCAGACCCGTGCGGACGTTCTGCTCCAGCTTGTCGACCACCTTGTCGAGCACCGCGGGCGCCACGAACCTGAAGACGATGGCCTGCACCGCACCCTGGACGAGGTGGCCGAGCAGCCCCCGGTCCCGACGGCCCGAGACGGCTTGCGCCCCGGGAGACGGCCGGCCCGCTCGCACCGGGCGGGCCGGCTGCACGTCGATCTCGAAGGTTGCGGTGCGCGGCTCCAGGCCACGCGTGCGGCTGCCGCCTACCGGGTTGGTGGGCAGGTGCCACGAGTACACCCCGTCGCGTTCGAGCAGCACGACCGCGTCCTCGCCGGGCTGGACGTCGACCTCGAGCGCGACCCTGCCGCCACGAGTCGCGCCGACTCCAGCATCGACGCCGTCGAGCCCACGCTCGACGCGCGGTGTGAGGTCGACACGGTCGACGACCACGAGGTCGTCGTCGGCCAGCACGGTCAACAACGCGTCCTTGCTGACGGCCGTCTCGTAGCCCGGCTCACCCGGCAGCCCCCGTTCACCGACGCCGGGGGCCTTCGTGGCGTCGTAGGACGCGGGCGTGCGAACGCGGAGGGCCCCACCGGCAAACGACGTGGACGGCATGCGTGACTCCCTCGAACGAACGAGCGCTCCTGTTCAAGGTAGAGGCACGGCGGCGCGGGCTGATACCGAATCGGGAACTTCGTGACCGAAGACCGTTAATCGGTTGCGCGTGTGTGCGGCATGCGACAACCTCGAGGCAGACGCAGCGGCACCCGGCCGCCGCACGACCCAAGGAGGGCGACATGTCCATCACGGTTCGGGCCACCTCGGCCCACATCACCTCTACCTTGGAGTTCTCTTGTCTTCCAATGAACTTGGCAGCTTGGCGGGGCACGAAGCCTCGCTGATCGACCGTGTCGACGGCGGCCCCGTCGCTGAACACCGCCGCTCGCACGACGACTACGCCGTCGACACCGACCCCGACGCCCCACCTGAGGGCGACCGCTGGTCGAGCTGGGACGGCGCCTCGCACGGGCCCCGCCCCCGACCCGACTGGGTCATCACCGACCTCGGCGCCGTCGAGGCCGACCTTGGCGTGCTCAAGACCGGCAAGGAGGCCGACGTCCACCTGGTGCGGCGCTGGCTGCCGGGGTCGCCCGACCGTGACGTGGTCATGGCAGGCAAGCGCTACCGCGCCAGCGAGAACCGGATGTTCCACCGTGACGCCGGCTATCTCGAGGGCCGCCGGGTACGCAAGTCGCGCGAGATGCGCGCCATGCGCACACGAACGACCTACGGCAAGACGCTCATCAGCGGCCAGTGGGCCTTCACCGAGTTCTCGACGCTCGGGGTGCTCTGGCAGAAGGGGCTGCCCGTGCCCTATCCCGTGCAGCTCTCCGACGACGAGATGCTGATGGAGTTCATCGGCGACGCCGACGGCAGGGCCGCACCGCGCCTCGTGCAGACCCGCCCCGACCGCGCGCTGCTGCCCGAGCTGTTCGAGCAGCTGCGCACGACGATGATGACGCTGGCCGAGCTCGGCTGGGCGCACGGCGACCTCTCGCCCTACAACGTGCTGCTGGCCGGCGAGGGCGACAGCTCTCACCTCGTCATCATCGACTGGCCGCAGATCGTCGACGTCATCGGCAACCCGCACGGGCCGGAGTTTCTCGAGCGGGACGCCCGCAACATGGGCGACTGGTTCACCCGGCGCGGGTTCGAGGTCGACACCGGTCTGCTCTTCGGTGACCTGATGGCGGCGGCCACCTCGCGCTGGTGAGCCGGTCGCCCAGAGTCAGCCGAGAAAGTCGGCCGGGTGCCCGAACTCGCCGGAGTGGACGAAACGTTCGAGCGGCAGGCGCGAGCGCGGCATCCGTGACCGGGCCTGAACCCAGCCGGGGAGGTTCCACTCCTCGCCGCGGGTACCGGGCAGCCCCAGGGCGATTCCCGTCGTCACGGCCCAGTGGGCGGGCACCGCGAACCGGGCCGCCGCGCCCGCGTGGTCGAACCCGCCGAACTGGCGGACCTGCAGGCCCATGGAGCGCGCCTGGACGGTCAGGTGGGCAACCGCCTGACCGAGGTCGAACATGGCGTAGTCGCTGTAGGACACCTCGTGGTCCTCGTCGGTCGCGGCCTGGTGGAGGGTCAGCAGGATGGCGGAGGCGGCCGGGGCCCACGCCTGGTTGGCCGTGGAGAGCAGATCGACGATGGCCGCATGGGTGGCGTCACCGCGCAGCCCCACGATGAAGGACCACGGCTGGGAGTTGCCCGCCGACGGCGCCCACCTCGCCGCCTCGAGGATCGCTCTGAGCGCGCCGGGAGCGAGCACGTGGGTGGGGTCGTACACCATCGTGCTCTCGCGCTGGCGCAGCAGCGGGGTGAGCACGTCGGGCTGGGTCTGGCCCGTCGAGCGGCGCGCGGACGACTCGGTCACGTCAGTAGGCCCTGCCCACCACAGCCATCACACCGGGGTCGTCGTCGGAATCCGGCACCGAACCGTCGGGCATCGTCAGGCAGCGCACCGTGATCGCCGACTCGGCCAGCTGCGCCTCTCCCTCAGGCCCGAGGGTGGCCCACGGGATGACCGCCCAGCCCGAACCGGCGGCCTCCGTCGCTTCGGCGATGGTGCCCACTGCCACGGTGTGCGCTTCCCGGTGGGCCAACGCGGCGGAGTAGAGGGCCAGCTGGTCGTGGTCGAGGGCCGCCATCGCGTAGTCGACGATCCCGCCGACTGCGACGGGGGCCTTGTCGCCACCGATGCGCCGGGCCACCGTCACCGAACCCTGCTCCAGGTCGCGCGGCCCGATCTCAACGCGGAGCGGGATTCCCTTCAGCTCGGCGTCGACGGCGCGCCGCCCGAACGGGGTCTCCACCCGCGCGTCGAGCTCGGCCCGGATGCCGGCCGCCAACAGGTCGTCGACGACCTGTCGAGCGGCCGGCCGCACCCCCTCGCCGTCCTTGACCACCATGACGAGCACCTGCACCGGAGCCAGCCGTGGCGGCACCCGAAGCCCGTGGTCGTCGCCGTGAGCCATGATCAGCCCGCCCATCATCCGGGTCGACGCGCCCCACGAGGTGGTCCAGGCCAGCTCCTGCTGCCCAGCCTCCGAGAGGTAGCTGATGTTGAAGGCCTTCGAGAAGTTCTGGCCGAGGTCGTGGCTGGTGCCCATCTGCAGCGCCTTGCCGTCGCGCATCATCGCTTCCAGGGTCAGGGTGTTGGTGGCGCCCGCGAACCGTTCTCGAGGCGTCTTTCGCCCCAGCACCACCGGGAGGGCGAGCACATCGCGCATGAACGCGGCGTAGACCTGCTCGTGGATCAGGCCGGCGTACCGGCGGGCGTCCTCGGCGGTCGCGTGCGCCGTGTGACCCTCCTGCCAGAGGAACTCGGTGGTACGCAGGAAGATCCGCGGCCGCAGCTCCCACCGCACGACGTTGGCCCACTGGTTGAGCAGCAGCGGCAGGTCGCGGTAGCTCTGCGTCCACTTGGCCATGTACTCGCCTATGACGGTCTCTGACGTCGGCCGCACCACGAGCGGCTCCTCGAGCTGCCGTCCTCCGGCGTGGGTCACCACCGCGAGCTCGGGGCTGAACCCTTCGACGTGGTCGGCCTCGCGGCTCAGGTAGCTCTGGGGGATGAAGAGGGGGAAGTAGGCGTTCTTGGCCCCGGTCGCCTTGATGCGCCGGTCGAGGTCGGCCTGCATCCGTTCCCAGATCGAGTAGCCGTAGGGGCGGATGACCATGGTTCCGCGTGCCGGGCCGTTGTCAGCGAGCTCGGCCTTGGCGACCACCTCCTGGTACCACCGGGGGAAGTCGTCCGACTGCGGGGTGAGCACGAGCCTGGCCATGGTGGCGATCCTACGGCCGGACGCCGCTACTGCCCTCAGGCGTCGCGGGCCTCGCGCATCGTGGCGACGAGAAAGGCCTGCCACGCCTCGACGCCGTCGGTGATCTCGCCCCGGCCGCCGTGGTCGCGCAAGATGGCCGTCGTCGCGTCGCGGGTCGGGCTGTCGAGCTCTCCGGTGACCTGCACGTCGCGCCGGCCCCACACGTGCACGCACATGGCCTGCAGCGCCTGCGTCTGCACGCGTGATCGCTCGATCAACCGCGGCGCGCCCGTTGGGCCGAACCGACCGGTGTCGACGTGGATGTGGTTCGTGTGACGGTCGTCGTAGAGGTAGGTCAGCACGTCGGCGAACTGCAGGTGCAGCCCCGCGGCCAGCTGCCAGTAGGTGCGCAACCGACCCCGCACCTCGGCTGCGGTGTCGTCGCGCCAACGGTCGTAGCGGGCCGATGCAAGGTCTTGGCCGCCGCGGCGCAGGGCAGCGATGTCGATCGCCTCACCGGAGTGGTGCCATGACGTCCCGTCGCCGCGGGTCCAGGCACCGTAGGTGGAGACCCGGTCGGGAGCCTGCCCGGTGTGCTGTCGGTGCAGCGTCAGCCAGGTCTCGAGGCGCTTGGCCATCTCGCCGGTGGCGTAGTAGGGGGTGGCCAGACCGTTCACCTCGTAGCGGTGCCGGGCCGGCCCGATGGCCGCGCGAGCGGTGAGCTCGTCACGCCCGGTCACCTCGGGTCGAGACCGGGTCTCGCGGGTCATGGTCACGGGGTGGTCGGGACGGCCGGCCGCCGTGAGCGCGTAGCCCCCACCCACCATTCCGAGGGCTCCCAGGGCGCCGAGCGACAGCACCCCGCGGCGCCCGAGACGCGCGGGCGCCGCTCCCGTCGAGGCCTCGTGGTCACGAGACGGTGGCACTCCCATGCCCGCTCAACGACGCAACGTCGGTCGTTGTTTCCGCCCCCGCCCCACCTCCCCAGTCGAGTGGCCACTTTCGTACAGTCGAGTGGCCACTTTCGTACAGTCGAGTGGCCACTTTCGTAC
>NZ_MAST01000004.1 GCF_001758225.1 Humibacillus sp. DSM 29435
CACGGCGGCCACAGAAGCCGCTTAACCGATGTCCACGAAATGGGGTCAACCCCAGTTCACCGTGTTGCCTGCCCTCTTCCTTGGCGGTTGGTTCCCGCTCGGCAGGCCTCTCGACTACCTCGCAGTAGTCGGCATCTTCCTCGTTACGGGGCTCGCAATATGGCTGGTGATGTTGTTGGTGTTCGGCGTGATTCTGTCGAAGCATCGGACAAGTCGGGCATCGAGGCGCGGCGATACGTAACTAGTGGACACCTCGTTCCCGCGTCGGAAGACTTCGACGTGGCGGTCGATATCGCGCGCTTATCGGCTGCTTGTTTCATTGACGCAGGATCGGTGTCTGGCAAGGCTCGGTCCAGGCGTTCGGGTTGTCGCTCTCAATGCGGCTGCTCACCTTTCAGGGTGTGGCTCTCTTTTGGCCTGCGCAACCCGGACGTCGCCAAGGGCCGGGAGAGGCTCAATAGGGGTGTGCCCACAGCTCGAAGCAGCGTTGCCCTCCCAGCTCGACGACCAGTTGGTTCGAGCAGAAGGAGAGCAATCATGGAAGAGGACACAGCAAGCCGTGTGGTGATCGGGATGGACCCGCACAAGCGGTCGGTCACGATCGAGGTGATGGGCCCGCAGGAGGCCATCCTCGGGCGGGGCCGGTTCGACACGGACCCGGCCGGCTACCAGGACATGCTCGCGGTAGCGCGGGCCTTCCCGCAGCGGGTCTGGGCCATCGAGGGCTGCAACGGGATCGGGCGGCACGTCGCGATCCGGCTCTTGGCCGATGGGGAGCAGGTCATCGACGTGCCACCGCAGCTGTCGGCCCGGGTGCGGACGTTCGCGACCGGTCAGGGCCGCAAGACCGACGCGACCGACGCGCACTCGATCGCACTCGTCGGGGTCCGGATGGCCGGGCTGCGCCCGGTCGTCAACAATGAGCAGCTCGCCGTGTTGCGGGTGCTGGTCGACCGGCGCCGTTCCCTCGGGCAGGACCACACCCGGATGGTGTCCCAGCTGCATCACCTTCTGCTGGAGCTGATCCCGGGCGGGGCGAAGAAGGACCTGTCCGCCGCGCAGGCCAAGAAGCTGCTCGCGGTCGTGCGCCCACGCGATGTGGCGGGCAAGACCCGGCGGCGGGTCGCGGCCGAGCTGGTGGGCGACCTGGAGCGGATCTACACCCGCAAGAAGGCCGCGAACAAGGAGCTGTCCGAACTGCTCACCGCGGCGGGCACGACTCTGACCGACCTGCACGGGATCGGGCCCTCCGGCGCGGCCCGGCTGCTGGTCGAGGTCGGGGACATCACCCGGTTCCCCGACAACAATCACTTCGCGTCCTGTTTGACGGCTGACCGGGACCGCCCCGATCGATGCTTCCTCCGGGGACCACACCCGCCACCGACTGTCCCGGGTCTGCCGTTTGGGCACGATCCGGACCCGCAGGTCGCGCCACTAGGAGTCCGCTGCACTATCAATGCAGACGCCGGTCTGGCCAGCTTCTCACCAGCCTTGGAATGAGAACCAGAACCGCCAACTGCTTTCACGAGCAACATGCGCTATTCAGCACGACCGCGTTACACGCTGTACGGCAGTGCATCCCATTCTGGGATGCACTCCCGTACGCTGAGTTGCATGAGTACGCAGATCGCAGTCCGCCTTCCCGACGAGATGGTCGCGTTCCTCGACCGCGCCGTGGCAACCGGCAGGGCACCGAGCAGGGCCGCGCTGGTTGCGTCAGCAGTGGAGAGAGAGATGCGTCGACTGGCCGCCGAGCAGGACGCGGAGATCCTTCGGGCGCAAGGTGCGGCGGACGACCTCGACGCCCTGGTGGAGTGGACCGGCACCCACGCGATGATCGAGGACTGACCGGGTGCGGGAGATCTGCCTGGTCCGCCTCGACAAGACGCGACCTGCGCTCGTGCTCACGCGAGACGCTGCTCGGGGCGCCATGACCAAGGTCACTGTTGCTCCCGTCACCAGCACAATCAAAGACCTGTCCAGCGAGGTCAGGGTAGGACCGGGCAATGGGCTGGACCACGACTGCGTTGTTTCACTGGACAACGTGCTCACCGTCCCGGTGGCTTCCCTTGGACGCACCGTGGGCTATCTCAACGCCACACAAGAAGCACAACTGGCACGTGCGGTCGTGCTGGCCTACGACCTAGAGGTGCCCCTCCTCAAGTGACACGAGGTCGGGCGGCGAACCACCCTCATCGCGGCCGGAGCGGACGTTCCTACCAGTGCGCACAGGGCGTCGCAGGTGCCCATCAGGCACTCATCCTCGCCGACAGGAGCTTCGAAGACGGGTGCCTGGGTGACTAGGGATGTAGTCCCCTGAACTCCAGGACCTCGCGGACGACCTCACGCCGGAACAGGCGGGCGGTCAGGTAAGCCGGGGTGTAAGACGTGACGAACTCCTCCCGACCGGGACCGTCAGGATCGACGATCAAAGTCGAGCGCACGAGGAGGTCCTCGGCGCGCTCGAGGATGACGCGGGTGGGCCCGAGGGTGACTCTCGCGGCGAGGTCGATCTGATCCCCTAGGACCTCTCGTCGGTCTTCGTCCTCGTAGGCGAAGTCGGTCACGCCGTGGCCAGCAAAGTCCATGAAGTAGACCTCAAGACTCGTCGTGACCTGCACTCGCGCCTTCCGCTCCGGCTCGAGGTCTGGGGCGATCTCAAGAACAAGATCTGCGGGGAAGTTCTTGCTCGAGGTTCTGACCCACGTGTGCGTGGGATGCTTGGCCATCAGCTCGGGAACCATGTCGGCCAGATCGCTGATCTGCACAACGGTAGTCAAGCACCTCGGCAGATGCGGGGACCACCCACAGTGGACCGACCACCGTCACATCGCCGGACCGGCCAGAACCACGCCGGCTCCGCGGCAAATCCGGTAAACACCTCACGCTGATGACCTGCCTCCGCGCGTGAGAGATTCTGGTCATGGCAGGTGAAGCGAATCCTGAACGCGAAGTTGTACTTGAAACGAGTCGCCTGTGGCTGCGACCCTGGCGGGTAGCCGAGGCCGTGGTTCTGCGTGAGCTGTGGACCGAACGTGATCCGCGATTGCCGCCGCACCGCCGAATCGATGCTGATGGACACCCTTGGGTTGGCGAGCTAGAGAAGTCGATCCGCGCCAACCAGCCATCATCGATCGGGTTGCTGGCAGTCCAGCGGAAGGCCTCCGGTGATGTCATCGGCTACTGCGGGCTGGTCGACAGCGAACGAGGGGCAAAAGGAGAGCCGGAGCTGGCGTTCGAGTTCTTACGACGGGTCTGGCGTCAGGGATACGCGACCGAGGCCTCGTTGGCGGTGCTGGACTGGGCGACATCGTCGGGTTACCAAAACCTGTGGGCCACGGTCTGGGAGTGGAACAGCGCTTCTCGCCGGGTGCTGGCCAAGGTCGGTTTCACCGAGACCACGAGGCAGGAAGTGGACACCGTCTACGGGACCACCTTGTTCACGACGAGGTCGCTCTAACAACGATGCTGCGCCTTGCTGGACGTCCCTCCCTCAACGCGACATGATCGATGGATGTCTGAAGCTGGGGGAATAGTCATCCGCAAGCGGGGCCCCTACTACACATCCACGGCAACGCTCGCGAACATCCCCCAGCGACAGAAGAGTGATGATCAATCTGCGCCGCGGGCCGTACTCGACGGCATCGGCTGAGTTTCCGTTACGGTCACGAGGTGACGCGCTTTGGCATCGATGCACCGACGTTCTTGCGGCTGGCCCGCGGTGACAAGCGTCCGCATCCTGCTCACCAGTTGGTGGCACCCAACTCCCTGCGCTCACGCGCGCTGGAACTGCTCTTGAAGGAGGTGCGCGCTGGGCAGCTCACCGATGACGAAGCGCTCCAGATCCACGAGCGGATGACGGAGATCAAGGTGCGGCTGCTCGGGGATCGCGTGTCCAGGCGAGTCGCGTGGGGGCATGCGCGGCGGACCAACTCGATGGACCTGGCCGGTGCCGAATACCTCGCCGTGACCGAGCTGCAGGCGGACATGCTGTTGACGACCGATCCACAACTGCGCACCATGGCGTCTGATGTCGTGCCCCTGGCCGACCTCGAGGACCTCTTCACGGGTTAGCGGGCCCGCCCGCGCCGCGGTGGGTCGGGCTGACGCAGTCAGCGGCTGTTTGGAACGGCGGCTGGCCCGTGCTAACGCTCGGCACAGCTGCGCGGTCCGCGGCGAATGAGGATGTTTGGTCGCACGGGCTCCACATGGGACCGCGGCTGAGTGACGCTGCCTCAGCTCAGAATTCGTTTGTGGTACGAGGGGTGACCGGGCAGAGTCACGCTCATGTCCAAGACCCCCTTCGGTCATAATCCAACCCTGATCGGCTCGCTGATCACGCTTCGCCCCATCGCCGCCGCCGACGCCGACACGGTTGTCCGGATCGTGCGCGAGGACCCCGACATCGCCAGACTGACAGGCTCGGTGCACTTCTCCACCGAGCAGCTCGAGGGGATGCCGATCGAGGACCTGCGAGACAGCTATGGCGGCTGGGCGACGGCGGATGCCCGCCTGGTTCTGGCCGTGGTCGACGCGGCCACCCAGCACATGGTCGGTGAAGTCGTCCTCAACGAGTGGGACGAGGACAACCGCTCCTGCAGCTACCGGACCCTCATCGGAGCAGAAGGCCGAGGGCGTGGCTTGGGCACCGAGGCCACCCGCATGGTGGTCCAGCACGCCCTGACCGGATTCACCGGGTGAGTCTCGAGGTCTACGACTTCAACCCACGAGCTCGACACGTCTACGAGAAGGTCGGCTTCCAGCACGAGGGAACTGGCGGGACGCCCTGCTGTTCGACGGACACTGGATCGACGTGCACTACATGGCCATGCTGGCCCTGGATGTTCTTGGCTGAGGACCTGCCCTCCCCAACCTGGTCGAGCAGTGTTGCATGCCTGGTCGACTCTCCAGGGCAAGAAACCAGCCACGCCTGACGCCCCATTGCGACAGAAGCCCGCTCCGGCGGACGATACTCACCAGCCGAACTCACAAGCGGCAGGTGAACGCCCAGTCCACGCCATCCTCGCCCTGGTCGTCGAAGTCGGGATCTCGTCGCAGGCCGATCTTTGCAGCGACCCTCTGGCTGGCTAGATTCATGGGGCGGATGCGGGCGACGACGAGTTCGGTAGGAAGCGACTCCTGCGCCCAGTGCAACTGGGCGGCCGCTGCTTCCGTGGCGTAGCCATGTCCCCAAGTCGAGGGATGAAAGCGGAACATGAGGTTGAGTACGCGCTCGCTGTGGATCGTCATCCACCGGACACCGCAGTTGCCAACCAGTCGACCAGTCTTCTCTTCGAAGACGCAACAGTTTCCGAACCCGTACCTCTCCCAATGTCGCAGCCAGTGCCTCACCAGTGCCTCGACGCCCTCGAGCTCCGTCACCAGATCCGACGGGTTGTGCTGGACGACCGACGGGTTCGACAGGATCTGGAGGATCACTTCGGCATCAGCCTGCGCCGGCTGCCGTAGCGACAACCGTGTGGTCAATAGGCGAACGGGCTGCCGGGTCATCTCGGCAATGTACTCGCGGCGCGTCCGCGCCAGGGGTTCAGGCAACGTCCACTCATCGGCATTTTGTGCGTGAAACTCAGACCGGCTCCCAACCCTCGAGACGACCCCGACGCTGAGCACGGGGTGGGCGGCACCGAGGGGCCTGTCTCATAGTCCCGCGCGGGACGACTTGCTCCGCAGTGATTCTCAGACTTTGAAACCGATCGCAACGGACCTTGAGGGTGCATTGGCGACGACCATCACGTGGGCAGTCAGCCCGGCCCCTGCTGGGCCCGAGCCGGGGTTCACGCGGTCAGCAGGAGGTCGTACTCGATCGCGGACGAAGCGAAACGTTAGAAGCAGACTGCCGACTCGCCCTGGTTCGTCGCGTGTGTAACGACGCGAGAGTGCTGGCCGCGATGAAGCCGCTGACGCCGATCGCCGAAAACGTCTGGGGCCCGATGACCCCATCCCATTGGACACATGCGCTGGCCCGGGTGGCCCGGCTGGCCCGGGTGGCGATGGTGTGCGAGCGGGGCGTTCGCCGCACTGGGCGGACTCGGTTGTGTCCACGAGCTTGCGCCGCCCCGGTAGGCAAGCGTTAAGGCTGGTTGCACCGAGATCAGGGCGTAGTCATCGTCAACTCATGCACTCCCTGATCCACGACATGATCGACTCCGCCGCGGTTGCCCTGCGCGAGCAGTACATCTTCGCCGACGTCGGGCGTCGGGCGGCGGTGGCCCTGGAGGACCTGCGGGGCGGTGACCTACGAACCGAGTCCATCGATGACTTGGAGGAGGTGTGCCAGACCCTTACAGACGTCATGCACGAGGTGGCCGGTGACCTGCACCTCCGGTTCATCCACCACCCTGATGCCGCACCCGATGCCGAGGATGAGCACGACTACGCCAAGTACTGGGCGGCCCATGCCGCACGCACTGCAGGCGGCATCCGGTCTGTTGGCCGCGTCGAGGGCAACGTCGCGCTTCTGCAGATCGGGCCCTTCCTCGGCCTGCCTCGTTACGCCGGTACGTGGCAGGCCGCCGCGATGCACCTGTGCCACGGTGCTGCTGGAGTGGTCTTGGACCTGCGCGAATGTTTCGGAGGGACCCCAGAGTCTGCTGCCCTCATCTGTAGCTACCTGCTCGGGCCGGAGCCAACGCACCTGACCGACGTCGTCAGTCGCGAGGGCACGCAGCAGTTCTGGACCCAACCCCTCCTCCCCGGCCCGCGCCTCGGTGCGGAGTTGCCGGTCGCCGTCGCGGTCTCATCGAAGACGTTCTCCGGCGGGGAAGAGCTTGCGTTCAACCTTCAGGAACTCGGCCGCGCCCGCGTCTTTGGTGAGCAGACCCGCGGTGGCGCTCACCCGCGCATCGGCATCCGTGTCCACCCGAAAGTCGAGCTCGCCCTCCCTGTCGCAGTGCCGCGCAGCCCGCGGACGGGGCGCAACTGGGAAGGGACGGGGGTGACTCCCGACGTGCCAGCCCCGGCCTCCGAAGCGGTGCAGGTCGCTGTGGCCGAGCTGCGCTCCCGCACAGAGAAGAAGTGACCGAACGATGCCGCGCCCATTGCCCACCGCCACTGCCAAGGCCTTCCGAAGACCTCCACCGTTCAGAATGGGCCCGTTAGCCTGAATCGATGAACCCAGTGACGCCAGACGCGGCGGAGGCGACCGCAGCCCAGATGAAGGCGTTGTCTCACCCCAGTCGGGTGCGCCTGTGGGCGGCTCTCGGGCCGGCAGAGGCCACGATCAGCCAACTCAGCCACCGCTTGAACCTCAACAAGGGCAACGTGTCCCACCACCTCGGCGTACTGCTCACGGCGAGGTTGGTGACACTGTCGCGTAGCCAGACGGTGCGGGGCGGCACCGAAAGGTACTTCAGCCGGGCGCAGGGCCACCTGCTGTTCCCTGCGACACCAGGCGGAACAGGGCCCGGGTCGGCCATGATCGACACCATGGCCGAAGACGTTCGGGCCGCCAGCGAACCGCACGTACATCAACGCACCATGCGGCTCACCCGCGAGCAGGCTGACGCGCTCATCGCCCACTTCGACACCGTCCTGCACTCCCTGCCGCCCGCAGATGAGCACCACCCTGTGTATCAGGTAGTGACGGCCCTCTACCGCCGCCCTTAGCTTTTCTATGGCCGGTGTGACCGGGCCAAAGTCTCAGTTCTTGCCGGAACCCTCCATGTCGCAGACTCCCTCCGCCGGCGCTCCCCACGCGGTCTACGGAACCGAGGCGGCCACGCGGTGGTGGCCAGGGCGGTGAGAGCCGGGTGGCAGCCCGTTGCGGTGGCCTTCGGGTGGAGGCCTACGCTGACGCGGTGAACCGAGACCTCTGGGACCAGGAAGCTGAGGCCTTCGACTCCGAGCCGGATCACGGTCTGACCGAACCTTCGGCTCGTGCGGCCTGGAGGGACCTGCTCTTGTCGGTCCTGCCCACTGCACCCGCTCGCGTTGCCGACCTGGGATGCGGCACCGGCACCCTCACCCGAGTGCTCACCGACGAGGGCTACCGCGTTGATGGGGTCGACAGCTCCCCGGAGATGATCAAACGGGCCCGGGCAAAGGTGCCGGAATCGCGCTTCGTCATCGCGGACGCCGCCACTCCGCCGCTCCCCGAGGACGAGTTCGACGTCGTTCTGTGCCGCCACGTCTTGTGGGCCATGAGCGAACCCGCAGACGCACTCAGGCAGTGGGTCGCGCTCCTCAAACCTGGAGGGATCGTGGTGCTCATCGAAGGGCACTGGGCCACTGGTGCGGGACTCACTGCCGCGCAGACAGCGCAGATCGTGCTCCAGGTCCGCAACGAGGTGCACGTCAGACACCTGCCCGAACCGATCTACTGGGGCAAGGAGATCACCGACGAGCGGTATCTCGCCATCAGCCACCGCTAACAAGCCTGGGCAAGCGGTCCGAGCTATCGGGCGGACCTGGCAGCCGCCTCGATCTCCGCGCGCCGCTCCATCCAGAAGTCAAGGTCGTGACGATTCTCAGCCATGTCCTCTGCATCGGTTCCGACCGCTCCGTCGAGCTCTTCACGCAGGATGTCGGCGTGGCCGGCGTGCCGACTGGTCTCGGCAAGCAGGTGAACGAGGATGGTGAACAGGGACACCTCAGCGTGCTGCCACCAGGCCACCCGGCCGGTGGCATCGAGACCAAGGTCGGCTACGGTCGCGTCGCCGTGCCGCCACACGCGCCGGTATCGCTCAACGACGTCGCGGCGAGACTCGTCCTCCGTCGCCCACATGTCCGCGAGTAGCTCGGCCTCGCTCTCCCACCGAGGCAGGGGCTCAGGAAAGGGACGGTCGAAGACCTCTCCGAGGTACCTGGCCTCCCAGGTCGCCAGATGCTTGACCAGGCCCAGCAGGTTGGTTCCAGTGACGGTCAGCGGGCGACGTACGTCGTACTCAGAGAGCCCGTCCAGCTTGGCGATCACCGCCTCGCGCTCATGCTTGAGGTAGTTGTAGAGGTCGGCCTTCGCGGTATCGTCGTTCATAGGTCAGCACCCTGCCACCAGCGCGGCCGGTTACGGCGATGACGACTGCGGCATCCGGTAAAGTCGGCAGGTGCCCAGCTCGAACCAGTGGATCGCCTTCGTGATCGCGTCGATCCTGTTCATCCAGGTGCCCGGCCCGAGCCTGCTGTTCACCATCGGTCGAGCCCTCACCGTCGGGCGTCGAGAGGCGTTGCTGTCGGTTGTCGGTAACGGAATCGGCGTCACAACGCAGGTGCTCCTCGTCGCGCTCGGGCTCGGAGCCGTCGTGGCAGCCAGCACGACCGTCTACACCGTCATCAAGGTGTTCGGCGCGGCCTACGTCATCTGGCTCGGGGTGCAGGCCATCGCCCATCGAGGCGAAGCCCGTCGGGCCCTGGAGGGCCAAGTGGCCGCCCCGCAGGGTCACGCCCTGCGCATCGGATACGTCGTGGGCGTCACGAACCCCAAGACGATCCTGTTCTTCGTCGCGTTCCTGCCGCAGTTCACCGCACCCTCTGCCGGCCACGTCGGCGTGCAGATGATGATGTTGGGGCTGGCCTTCGGGGCCTTGGCGATCTGTTCCGACAGCCTGTGGGCCGTGTTGGCAGGCAAGGCCCGTGACTGGTTCGCCCGCGAGCCGAAGCGCCTCGACAAGCTCGGCGCGGCCGGTGGGGTCATGATGGTCGGCCTGGGCGCAGTGCTGCTGGCCAACGAGTAGCACAGTCATTGGCGCGGCACGCCTCCATCGCTGGTCGCCGGTCACTCCTGGTCGAGGGGCCCTGCTAGCGCCCGACGCCACGGAAGCGACGGACAGCGATCCGTGCTCCGGCGACGAACGTGACGATGGCGGCCACGATCACCGTCGGAGGCACCCACGGCTGCGTGGGGGTCGACTCGCCAGCCAGGCCGAGTGGCGCCGCCCCCAACACCACAGCAACGATCCCGACCGCGAACGCCACCCCGTAGGCGACGGCTGCTGCGCCAGCCAGGGTGGCGACCAGCCACACCCAGCGGCTCATGTCACTCCCGTGACGACTGAGCCATCCGGATCCGTCACCGCCGCGCAGACTCGGTCGTGACCGACCGGGGAGAGGCTGGCGTCTCTGACGACGAGGGTCGTTGGGCGTCCAGTACTGGGCAGGCTCATTCGTCGGAGGGGGCCGGCTTGGTGGAGATGATCTGCACCAGGTTGCCGCACGTGTCGTCGAAGACCGCCATGACGGCTGGGCCGATGTCGGTGGGGGGCACGGTGAAGGCAACGCCCGCGCGGCCGAGCCGGTCGTACTCTGCGGCCACATCGTCGACGGCGAACTGACAGAACGGGATCCCGTCTTCGACGAGCGCATCTCGGAACGGCTTGACCGCGGGGTGGCTCGAGGGTTCCAGAAGCAGCTCGGGACCGTCGAGGGACTCGGGCGAAACGACGGTCAGCCACGCGTCGTCGCCGATCGGGACATCGTGCCGCTTCGTGAAACCGAGAACGTCGGTATAGAAGGCGAGAGCATCCCGCTGGTCGTCGACGAAGATGCTGGTGAGCTGAATTCTCATGAGGTGTCGTCCTTTCCGACGACAGGCCATCGTCGTGTGATGGCAGCGAGCGGATCGCTGCTGAAGTAGTGGAACTTGGAGCGACCGCGCCGCTCCGTAACAACCAGGCCGGCAGACTCGAGCACACCGAGATGCTGTGAGATCGCCTGCCGGCTCGATCCGAGGCCGTGTCGGCTGCTCAGCACAGCGCAGATCTCGAACAGGGTCTGCCCGTCTCTGCTGAAGAGCTCGTCGAGGATGAGGCGCCTGGTCTCGTCATCGAGGGCCCTGAACACATCGGCCATCCCCTCATAATAGGCAAGCAAGCAGTTGCCTATCAAGTCTTTGCGGGATTCTGTTCGTCACGTCCCGTCCGAGCCAGCGCCGGAGAGGGCGTCAGATCGCCGATATCCTCGACCTCGGGTGGCCCAGTGGCCCAGCGGCCCAGTGGCTCCGTCCGCCGGCCGCGGCGTTCCCCCCTCCGACTCTGTGGCGAGGGTGTTGCCCGTTCGACGAGTGAAGGGAGGTGAGCTCAATCCAGACCTACGACCTCAAGAAAGACCGCAAGGACCTCTACGCGCCCAGACCGCAAACGTTCTCACTGGTCGACGTGCCAGACCAGTCGTTTCTGATGGTCGACGGTCACGGCGACCCGAACACGTCGCCGGCCTACCGTGAAGGCGTCGAGGCGCTGTACACCTTCTCGTATGCCGTGCGAGCCGTGGCCAAGAACAGGCTGGGCAGGGTGCACACTGTCGCCCCGCTGGAGGGACTGTGGTCGGCACGCGACCTGGAGGTCTTCCGCACCCGCGACAAGGGCGCCTGGGACTGGACGATGATGATCGCGCAGCCAGACTGGATCACCGCGGAACTCGTCGATGAGGGCCGCGCGGTCGCGCTGAAGAAGCGGCTACCGGCCCTGGGGTTGGTTCGCCTCGAGCGGTATTCCGAAGGCCCGAGCGCTCAGATCCTGCACGTCGGCTCGTACGACGACGAAGGCCCGACGCTCAAGAGGCTCCATGACGAGTTTCTTCCGGCGCACGGCCTGGTGCCGAGCGGGCGGCACCACGAGGTCTACCTCTCCGACCCACGAAAGACCGACGCCGCCCGGCTGAAGACCATCCTGCGTCAGCCGGTTGCCCCAGCCCCGTGACGCGGCCGAAAGGGCCCCGCTCAGGTGCCTGACCGCGACGTATGCTCGAAGGGCAGTACTTCCAGGAACTGGGTGAGTCATGAGTACACACACCGACACTGACGAGCGGGCTTTTCAAGAGGCTTCGGCCGAGCTCGACGCCCTTGCGGACAGCCCGGGTGGTGGTGCCGAAGGCCTTGATCGGGCGTCGTGCTCGCCGGCCGTCGTCTATCTCGCGCAGGTGGGGATGGGCGCCGCGGCTCGTGGCTGTTCGGCTCAGGGCTGGCGAGCAGAGGTCACCAAGAGCCGGGGGCCGGAGGGTGTCCGGCAGCTCGTTGAGGCCGAGGAGTGTATGCGGCATTCCGGTTTGTGGCCGTGGGACTGACGGGCCCATCCA
The DNA here is from genome assembly GCF_001758225.1 of Humibacillus sp. DSM 29435. Taxonomy (GTDB): domain Bacteria; phylum Actinomycetota; class Actinomycetes; order Actinomycetales; family Dermatophilaceae; genus DSM-29435. The sequence goes on from NZ_MAST01000004.1 coordinate 12,028, forward strand.
TCCGTTGACCGGTAGCAGCCGATAGGTCGGTCGATCCGGGGGCGGTTCCGGAACTCAGGATGCCGTCCACCCACTGTCGCGGGCGGTGGCCCGTCCGATGCCGGATGCCGCTCCCGTGACACTCACCGCTGTATGACAACTGTCAACTGACCTTGGTGACTCCGGCTCATGGTGGTGGCGGCAGCGCCTTCCTACCGTTGGGGCATGAGCACCGACACGGTCATCGAGGTCAACGACCTTCGCGTCGACTACGGCACCACCACCGCCGTCGACGGCACCAGCTTCACGGTCCGACGCGGTGAGGTCTTCGCGCTGCTCGGCACCAACGGAGCCGGCAAGACGACGACCCTCGACGTGCTCGAGGGCTACCGCGGGGCGACCGCCGGAACGGCATCCGTCTTCGGCGTCGACCCGTTGCGCGACCGCGACCGACTGGCCCCACGCATCGGCATCATGCTGCAGGATGCCGGGTTCTTCGAGACCCTCACGGTTCGGCAGACCGTGACGGCGTGGCGTCGCTTCTACCGCGGCCCGCGATCGCTCGAAGGGGCGGTCGGCCTCGTCGGTCTCTCCCACCGAGTCGACACACGAGTCTCGTCACTCTCGGGTGGCGAACGTCGCCGGCTTGACCTGGCTCTGGCCCTGCTGGGCCACCCCGAGCTGCTCTTCCTCGACGAGCCGACGACCGGTATGGACCCGGAGGGTCGCCACCAGAGCCTCGAGCTCGTGGCCGGTCTGGTGCGTGAAGGTCTCACGGTTGTGCTGACCACCCACTACCTCGAGGAGGCTGAGCAGCTGGCCGACCGGGTCGCGATCATGCACCGCGGCACGATTCGACGAATGGGGACGCTGGAGGAGGTGCGGGCCGAATCCGGTGATGCCCGAATCGGGTTCGAGGTTCCGACCGACAAGGCGACGCTGCTGCCGGCGGCGCTGCAGGCCTCCATCGACCATCGGAACGGAAGCGCGCGGGTCGAGGTTCGAGACCTAGACCCCGAGCGCGTGCTGCGCCGGCTCTTCAGCTGGGCGGATGCCCACGACGTCACTCTTCTTGGCCTCGAGGTGCGCAGGGGCAGCCTCGAGGACGTCTTCCTCAGCCTTCCGGACGAGCCGGAGGACAGCGGCCGGATGCCGGGAACGGCGCCTCCCGGTGGAGGTCGAAGCGGCCGTCCCCCCTTCGATGGCAACCGTGCCCACGCGGCCGGCGTCCGGGCCGACCACGACGAACGCGCCGAGAGCCTGACGACGACAGGAGCCCGATCATGAGCATCAACCCCACCTGGCCGCGGTACGTCTGGCCGCAGGTCGCCCTCTCCCAGCGCGTCTACTGGCAGGACATCGCGTTCGCTCTGGTCGGCGCCGTCATGCCGATCGCCATGGGCATCTTCCCGATGGTGCAAGTGCGTGACGCGCCCCCCTTGCCCGGCGGCATCCGGCCTATCGACCTGTTGGCCCCCTCGGGACTGTGCGTGTCGATCATCTGGATCGCCTACGCCGTCATCAACTCGGCCGCCCGGCGTCGAGAGACGCGCACCTACAAGCGGCTTCGGGCGACCCCGATCCCGCAGAGCGCCATTCTCGTCGGGGAGGCCACCAGCGCCGCGCTGCCCGCCCTGGCCCAGAGCGGCATCGTGCTCGCGATAGCGGTCGGGTACTTCTCAGTCGCGCCCCCGGTTCATTGGACGCTCGTGGTCACCGGCCTGGTGATCGGCGCGATCACGATGGGCCTGTTGACCTTCGGCGTGTCAGGGCTGCTGCCCTCGAGTGAGCTGTCGACCTGGATCGTCACCCCATTCGTGATCGGGATGTGGATCCTCAGTGGGTCACTGACGGTGACCTCCGGGGTAGCGAGCACCATCGACCGCATCTCTGACTACCTGCCGTCCACCGCCTTCGTACAGATCGTGCGCACCGGCTACGTCGGGCAGGACTTCGTGAACCACGATCTCGTCCGCCACCCGCAGCTGAGCCTCTCTCAGGCAGTCGACGCCATTCATCAGCCGCTGGGCGTGCTCATTCTCTGGATCGCCGTCGGCTACCTGCTCTTCCGCACCTGCTTCACGTGGGATCCGCGCACCTCTCGACGACGAGGACGCATCACCGGAAGCGCGACCGGCAACCGGTCGGTGACCGGGGCAGGGAGGTGAGCGCCACCCTGTGCCGACCGTGTTCTGCACTGGCGCAACGATCGTTGCCCCCCGCCCCGACGACGGCGGTTCGGTATGGTTCGTGGTGACGCGGTCTCGCCGCGCCGATCTCGGGTGGAGCGGTGCGTAGGGCCGTGCGCAGCCTCCCCCCAACCGCGCCAGGGGGACCCGCTGACCGTGTGTCTGCCGACCAGGACGACGCGGAGATGAACGCCTTGAGCGTTCGCGAGATGAGGCAACCGTGGAACGCGGTCGGTTCTCGACTGCCGATGGTCGCGTCGTGGGCCATCATCGTGGCCCTCGTGGTTCAGGAGAGCGTCAGCGATCTGGGCCCCAGCACCGTGGGCTGGTTCGGTTTGAACCTGCTCGGCACGATCATCGCCATCGCGACATCGCTGTGCTACGTCGTTTGGCAGGTTCGGATCGTGCAAGGGGTGAGTCCCTCGACGACGCGCCGCTTCGTGCTGCTGCTCACGGTAGGGGCTTGGACTGCCATGCTCGTCGATGGTCACTGGGCTCCACTGCCGCTCGCTCTGTCGGCCGTGATGCTCGTGTTCTCACCGCTACGGGCCACCCTCGCCGCCGCCCTGATGCTCGTCGGCCTGGCTGTGTACGTCGGCCTCGTGGTCGACCCTCGGCTGGCCGTCGTCATGCCGCCCGGAATTCTCGCCCTGGCGGCAGTGCTTTACGCCTTCACCCGGCTCTCGGTCGTGATCCGCGAGCTGCAACTCGCACGTGAAGAGCTGGTTCGTAACCGCGTAGACCAGGAGCGGCTGCGGATGCAACGCGCCCTGCACGACATTCTCGGTCGAACTCTGGTCACTGCATCACTGCGCAACCAGATCGCACTGCGCACGCTCGACTCCGACCCACGTGCAGCGCGGGAGCATCTCGAACAGCTGCACGTTGTCGTCAGTGACGGACAAGCCCGGTTGCGAGCGGTCACCGCCGGGCCGGTCATCGTGAGTCTTGCCGACGAGGTGGAGTCGGCCAGCACGTTGTGTCAGCGGCTCGGGATCGAGGTCACGGTCGATGTCGGGCCGCTGCCCTCCGGCGTCCCCGAAGGGGAGATCGGCGCCGTGGTGCGTGAATCGGTGACCAACATGCTGAAGCACAGCCGGGCCCTGCACTGTTCGTTGACGATTCGTAGCGAACCGATGGCCGTCGTCGTGACGGTCGTCAACGACGGCTGTTTGGAGGGTGCCCCCGGTGCGGGTTTCGCCCCCGGTACCGGTCTGACGCACATGCGCGAGATCGTCGAAAGGGCCGGTGGCAGCTTCACGGGTGAGCTCATCGAGAACCGGCGGTTCCGAGTTTGGGCCTCCCTCCCGAACCCATCGGGCGCCCCTGGGCCAGTGGAGCACCGAGCCGGCGACCGCCGAGACCAGACATGAACGACCGACTGCGCATCCTCATCGCGGAAGACGTCGACCTCGTGGCCGAGGCCTTCCAGGCCCTGCTCGAGACCGAACCTGGCTTCGAGGTCGTGGCCCGGGTCGTCCGAGGCGACGAGGTGCTCGAGGCCGCCCGACGGACGCGTCCCGACATCGCGCTGCTCGACGTCGACATGCCGGGCGCGACGGGTATCGAGGCTACGGCGCAGCTGGCGGCGGCCCAACCGGACTGCAAGGTGCTGCTACTCACCTCGTTGCCGGGCAGCGGCCAGATACCCAAGGCGTTGGCCGCGGGGGCGTCCGGCTACGTCGTGAAGTCGATGTCAGCCGCCCAGCTCATCGACGCGATCTGGTCGGTCGCCTCCGGTCACACCGTCATCGACCCCCAGCTCGCTGCTGACGCGCTGCGCAGCGGGCCGAGCCCGCTGACCACCCGCGAGGTGCAGCTTCTGCACCTCGTCGAGCAGGGGCTCGCCACCGAGTCGATAGCGCGCGCGATGTTCCTGACCAGGGGAACGGTGCGCAACTACCTCTCGACCATCATGACGAAGATGGACGTCACCACCCGCGCGCAGGCCGTGGCTGCGGCGAGGGCCAACGGCTGGCTCTAGCCGCGACGGGCTACGCGCCAGCAGGGCCGGTGGGGTCGGTGGGGTCGGTGGGGTCGGGGTAGCGGATGGTGAGGGTGCTGGAGTACGCCGCCGCGTCGCTCTCCCCCTGGGACGAGAACCACGGCGTCTCGTCACTGGGCCTGACGTGGCGGGCTCGGAAGGCGAAGCCGTCCTGCTCGGCATCCTCGAACTCCAGCGTCACCCTCTGCCCGACGGGCAGCCTCCGGTAGCCGAGCGTCTCGACCGACGAGAAGTGTGCCCAGCACCCTCCGGGAGTATCGAGTGAGTCGATCACGCCCCACCCTTGGTCGTCGTGCCACTGCCGCACGATGCCGTTCGTGACCATCGACCCAGTCTGCACCGCCGCGCGATGGGGGTCGAGGGCAGCGCCGTCGTCGAGGAACTGGGACATCATGAAGAGCCATCGACGACAGGAGACCACCCGATGTGCCGACTCTTCGGCCTCACCGCGGGCGAGGTTCGGGTCAGGGCCACCTTCTGGTTGCTCGACGCGTCAGACAGCATCGCGATCCAGAGCCACACCAACCCCGACGGCACCGGTCTGGGCACCTTCGACGAGAGCGGACGCCCCCTCGTCGAGAAACAGCCCCTGGCCGCGTGGCACGACCCCACCTTCGCGGCCGAGGCCCGCAAGCGTGAGAGCACCACGTTCATCGCCCACGTGCGGCACACGTCGGGTTCAGCGGTCACCGCGCCCAACACGCACCCCTTCGAGATGGACGGTCGCCTGTTCGCGCACAACGGCGTCGTCGAGGGCCTCGGCGCCTTAGAGGAGCACCTCGGCGACGACCTCGACCGCGTCACGGGTGATACCGACTCCGAGCGGGTCTTCGCGCTGATCACGCGAGAGATCGCCCGAGTCGGCGACGTCGCCGGGGGAGTGACGACCGCACTGCGCTGGGTGGCCGGCGAGCTGCCCGTCTACGCCGTCAACCTCGTGCTCACGACCGCCACCGACCTGTGGGCGCTGCGCTACCCCGAGACCCACGACCTGTTGCTGCTCGAGAGGCGCCAGGGCGCGGGGGCTCTCGACCACCGCAGCCGGGCCGGCACCCGGGTGCGCTCGGGCGAGCTGGGCGACCATCCGAGCGTCGTCATCGCGAGCGAGCGGCTCGACGACGACGACCGCTGGCGCTCGCTGGACCCCGGGGTGCTCGTGCATGTCGGGCCCGACCTACGGGTGCGCGAGCACGAGATTCTCACCGGGTCCCCTCGCCACCAGCTGACTGTCGCCGACCTCACTGGAGTGGCCGCCGCCTCGCAGTCGCGTCACACGGCGTGGCCCCTCGATCGCGGGAAGACCCACGGGCAGTAGGGATGCCGTTGAGTGCTGGACACACCGCAGGCGCGGTGACGTCCTGTGTTCGTTCCCGACGCCGACGGGCTCAGCCGCCCAGGCCGAAGATCGTGCGGTGCCACGGCTTGTGGGCGGCCGCAGTGCGGTCGAACATCACGTGCTTGACCGTCGTGTACTCCTCGAACGAGTAGGTCGACATGTCCTTGCCGAAGCCCGACTGCTTCATACCGCCGTGCGGCATCTCGCTGATGATCGGGATGTGGTCGTTGACCCACACGCAGCCCGAACGGATCTCGGCGGTGGCCCGCATGGCCCGGTAGACATCGCGGGTCCAGGCCGAGGCGGCGAGGCCGTAGGGGGTGTCGTTGGCCAGGTCGAGGGCCTCGTCGTCGTTGTCGAAGGGGGTCACGGTGAGCACCGGCCCGAAGACCTCGTCGGTGAACACCTCGTGCCCTCGCTGCACACCCGTGATGAGGGTGGGTTCGTAGTACGAACCCGCCTCCAACGCGCCGCCGGGTGAGCGTCCACCAGTCACCACGGTGGCGTAGCCGCGGGCCCGTTCGACCATGCCCGCCACGCGCTCGCGGTGGGCCATCGAGATCAGGGGCCCGAGGTCGGTCTCGGGGTCGTCGGTCGGCCCGAGGCGCACTGCGGCATACAGCTCGGCCACTCCCGCGACGAAGGCGTCGTGCAGGGAACAGTGCACGATGGCCCGGGTGGCGGCGGTGCAGTCCTGGCCGGAGTTGATGAGGCTGCCGGCGACGGCCCCGTGGATCGCGGCCTCGAGGTCGGCGTCGTCGAACACGACGAAGGGAGCCTTGCCGCCGAGCTCGAGGTGTACCCGTTTGGCGTTGGTGGCGGCTGCCTCGAGCACCGTGCGCCCGACCGGCGTGGAGCCCGTAAACGAGACCATGGCGACGTCGGGATGCCGCAGCAGCGGCGCCCCCGCGTCGAGGCCTGTGCCGACGACGATGTTGACCACGCCGTCGGGCATGCCAGCGGCGGTGGCGGCCTCGGCGAACCTGATGCTGGTGAGCGGGGTGTTCTCGGCCGGCTTGAGCACGATGGTGTTGCCGGCGGCGACGGCCGGAAGGATCTTCCAGGCCGCCATCTGCAGCGGGTAGTTCCACGGCGCGATCGAGCCGACGACGCCGATCGGTTCACGCCGGATCATCGAGGTGTGGTCGGCCGAGTACTCGGCCGCGGCCTTGCCCTCGAGGTTGCGCGCGGCCCCCGCGAAGAACGAGACGTTGTCGATCGTGCCGGGCACGTCGAACTCGCGGGCGAGGCGGATCGGCTTGCCGGCCTGGCGGCTCTCGAGCTGGGCCAGGTCTTCGGCCTGCCCCTGGAGGATGCCGGCCCACCGGGTGAGAGCTGCCGACCGCTCGGCCGGCGTGGCTCGGGACCACTGCGGAAAGGCCCGCTTCGCCGCCGCCACCGCGCGGTCGACGTCAGCGGCATCCGCCAGCGTGATGTCGCTGACGTGCTGCCCGTTCGACGGGTCGGTCACCGCTGCGGTGCGGCCGGAGACGGAGGGGACGACGGCACCATCGATGAACTGGCTCACGGGGTCTCTTTCGGTTTCGAAGGGGTGGACCCAGTATGTGGCGTGGCCGCGTCGCCGACGAGTGCGGGCTACGGTCGGTGTCATGCGGATCGTGTCGTTGCTGCCGTCGACCACCGAGATCCTGTTCGGCATCGGTGCCGGGGACGATGTCGTCGGGGTGACCTTCGAGTGTGACCACCCGGCCGAGGCTCGGTCGCGCCGGGTCGTGTCGACCTCCACGATGCCCGCTGGTCTCACTCCTGCACAGATCGACGAGTTCGTGCGGGCGGCCATGGCGCGCGGCAAGGACCTCTACCGGCTCGACGCCGGTGCTCTCTCGGCTCTCGAGCCCGACCTCGTCGTGACGCAGGACCTGTGCGCGGTGTGTGCCGTCGACGTCTCTGTCGTCGACGATGCTCTCGCGTACCTCGGCTGTCGCGCCGAGGTGCTCACCGTCGACCCACACACCCTGACCGAGGTGTTCGACTCGGTTCGACTGTTGGGCAAGGCGACTGGACGCCAAGAGGTGGCCAACGACGTGGCCACGTCGTTGGAGGCTCGCGTCGAAGCCGTCCGTGCCCGGGTGACGGGCCGGCGCAGGCCGCGGGTCATGCTGCTCGAGTGGACCGACCCACCCTTCGCGCCGGGCCACTGGGTGCCGGAGATGGTCGAGGCGGCGGGCGGCGAGCCGGTACTCGGGGCGGCGGGGGCGAAGTCGGTGCGCACCACCTGGGACGCGATCCGAGCCAGTCGACCCGAGGTCTACGTCGTGGCTCCGTGCGGCTTCGGCCGTGACGCGGCGCAAGAGCTGGCCGATGACCTGGTGGCGAACGGTCACCTGCCAGAGGGAGCTGCGGTGCTGGCGGTCGACGCCGACGCGTCCTGGGTGCGGCCGGGCCTGCGGCTGGTCGACGGCATCGAGGAGCTGGCCGCATTCCTGCACCCTGATCCGTGACTCGGTGAGCTCAACCGGCAGCGCTTGAGACTTCTCGGTCTTGACGATCAGCAATCTGACAGTCACTATCAAAAGCATGCGAGCATCAAACACAACCAAGTTTCACTTGACTGAAGATGCGCGACGGTGGGCCGCGCTGGCGGCAACCGCCCTCACCGTTCTCGTGATCGGGCTCGACACGACGATCCTCAATGTCGCCCTCCCCGACATCGCTGTCGACCTGGGCGCCTCGAACGCGCAGCTGCAATGGTTCGCCGACAGCTATCTGCTCGTGCTCGGCGCGCTCCTGCTCCCGGCCGGGATGCTGGGCGACCGGTACGGGCGTAAGCGGTTCACCGTCGGAGGGTTGGTCGTCTTCGGCGCCGGCTCACTGTGGTGCGCGCTGGCCACCAGCGCGTCCGGCCTCATCGGCGCGCGCACCCTGCTGGGCGTCGGGGCGGCAGTGCTCATCCCCCTGGCCATGTCATCGGTCGTCGTGCTCTTCGAGGCGCACGAGCGAACGCGGGCCATCGGGGTGATCGGAGCATCCACCATGCTCGGTCTGCCCCTTGGCCCGATCCTGGCCGGCGTGCTGCTGCAGCACTACTGGTGGGGAGCGGTGTTCCTCGTCAACCTGCCGGTCATCGCCGTCGCTCTCGTCGCCGTCGCGACTCTGCTGCCCGAGTCGACCGGTGACCGTGGCCGCCGACTCGACCTGGTCGGCATCCTGCTCTCGTCGGGGGCTCTGGCGGCGGCGACGTTCGGGGTGATCGAGGGGCCGGAGCGGGGCTGGAGCGACACGCTGGTGCTCGCCGGCCTCATCGGCGGGGGGGCCCTCGGTGGCGGCTTCGTGCGGTGGCAGCAGTGCGACCGGGGGCTCGAACCCGTGGTCGACCCAGCGCTGTGGGGGGAACCTGCGTTCCGCTGGGGCGGCGTGACGGCCGCGACCGCGAGCCTGGCCTTCTTCGGAGCGATGTTCGTGGTGCCGCAGTACCTGCGCGGCGTGCTCGGCGCCGATGCCCTGGGCACGGGGCTGCGCTCGATCCCGATGGTCGTCGGGCTGCTCGTCGGGTTGCGCACCACGATGGCGCTGCTGCCCCGGTTCGGCTCCCGAACCCTGGGCGCGGCCGGGTTCGCGATCGGCGCGGCCGCCTTCGTGCTCGGCTCGAGGGTCACCGTCGAGAGTGGCTACCTGGTGACCGGCATCTGGACCTTCGCCGTCGGCTCCGGGGTCGGGGCGGCGCTCTTCTGCGGGCAGAACTGCGCCCTCGGCGCTCTGCCGCGGGCCCGGGCGGCCACCGGTTCAGCCCTGATCCAGGCCCTGCGTCAGGTGGGCAGCGTGCTCGGCATCGCGGTGCTGGGAGCACTGCTCAACGCCGTGTACCGGTCGGGTCTGCCCGTGGGCGGCACGGGTGGCCTGTCGGCCGGCCAGGTGGCCGCCCTCGGGCAGAACGTCACTTCCGGGGTTGCGGGGGCGGCCCGCTCGGGATCGGCCGCCCTTGAGCGTGCCGTGCAGTCGGCGTTCGTCGGCGGCCTGTCGGCCACCCTGTGGGTCAGCGCCGCCGTGTGCCTCGCCGGCGCGTGCCTCGTGTGGGTCGCCCTGCCCGACGACAGGGTGACCAGCCGCGGCGAGGCGGCGGTTCCGGCCCAGCCGGCGCAGGAGGCACAATCGTCACATGCCCTCGACGCCGCTGCGGACTGATCCCCCCGCTCCGGGTGACCTGGCCGTGCCGGGGCTTCGCGAGCGGAAGAAGGCGAAGACGAGAGCCAGCCTCCGGGCTCACGCCCTGCGCCTCTTCCAGGAGCAGGGCTACGCCGAGACCACGGTCGAGCAGATCGCTGCCGCCGCCGAGGTCTCGCCGAGCACGTTCTTTCGCTACTTCGCGACCAAGGACGAGACGGTGCTCGACGATCTGGTCGACGCCGACACCTTTCGGATCATGATCGCCGCCCCGGCCGAGCTCAGCCCCATCGAGGCGTTGCAGTACGCCGTGAACCGCACCTTCCAGCAGCTGACCGACGACGAGCTCGAGATGGAGCTGACGCGCAACCGCCTCATCCAGTCGGTTCCCGAGCTGCGCAAGGGGGTGCTGGCCGAGATCACTCGGCCCATCGGGCTGCTCAGCGAGGCCATCGCCATCCGGCTCGGGCGACCGGCCGACGACCCCGACATCCGGCTCTACGCCGGCGCCGCCGTGGGCGCCCTGATGACCCTCATGGCAGGCGCCCCGACCGACCGTCCGAGAGAGACACTGGCCTCTCTCGGCGAGCTGATCGGCCGCCTCGACCGGGTGCTCCATCTGCCCCCGGGCTGAGCCGGGCTCAGCGGGGCTCAGCCCGGCTCAGCCGGCCTGAGCCGGGGCCCGCCGCACGTCACGACGAAGAGACCTCATCGGTCGGCTCGGCGTCGACCGGCTTGCCACTGCCCGCCTGGTTTCGCTTGTCCTTGCGTGACTTGCGGGAACGCCGGTCACCGTTGTCGCCTTCTTCGCCGCCCTCCTCGTCCTTGGCCTGGAGTGAGGCCAGCTCGGGCACCAGCTCGTGACGCTGGCTGAAGGTGTTCATGATCGCCAGGGCCACTGCGGCCAGTGGGATGCCGATGAGGGCCCCGATCGGGCCGAAGAGGGCAGCGCCGGCGATCACCGAACCGAGGGCGATGGCGGGGTGGACGTCCATCGTCTTGCGGCTGACCTTGGGCGTGAAGACGTAGTTCTCGATCTGCTGGTAGACCGTGGCGAAGAGCACGATCCAGAGTGCGTTGATCGGCTTGCCGATGAGGGCGAACAGGGCCGGGAGTGCCACCCCGATGTAGGTGCCGACGGTGGGGATGAACTGGCCGACGATGCCTGCGAAGATGCCGAGCGGCAGCCAGAACGGCACGTCGATGAACCAGAAGAACGCGATGTGGAAGACGGCCGAGAGTGACGCGAGCACCAGTTTCGAGATGACGTACCCGCCGGTCTTCTCGACCGAGATCTCCCACACCGTCATGAAGACGCGCTGGTAGCGCTGCGGCAGCCACGACCCGATGGCCTGGCGCAGGCGTGGGCTGTCGGCCGAGAGGTAGAAGGCGAAGACGAGGATGGTGAGGAAGTCGAACAGAAAAGTGACGACGGTTCCGAAGACGCCCACGATGCCGCCGCCATAGCGCCCGAGCAGCTCCCCGATCTTGTCAGGGGTGACCTCGATGCCCTTCTGGATGGTGGCGAGGTCGAACTTGGTGTGGAAGGTCTGGTTGATCCAGTCGATGGCCGTGCTGATGGTCTGGGGCAGCTGGTTGCCGAGATCGGAGAGCTGTGAGAGGAACACCGACCCGAACAGCTCACCGAGGCCCGCGAAGAGCACGAGCAGGCCGAGCATCGTCAGGCCGGTGGCGAGGCCACGCTTGACCCCGTGCCGACTGAGCCAGAGCACGACCGGCTCCATGGCGATCGAGAGCAGCCAGGCCAGCAGCAGCAGGAACAGGAACGAGCTCGTGGCCCCGAAGACCCAGTTGGCGATCCAGAGCAGCACCACCCCAACGAGGAGGATGAAGGCGGTTCGTCGGGCATTGGCCGACGTAATCGCGATCCACTGGGGGTGGGTCTGGGTCGCAAGGGCCCGGCTGCCCCGGTTCTGAGGTTCGCCGGCATGGACGGCGCCCGACGCCTTCTGCTGGTCTTCGGTCACGGCTCTGAGCCTAGGGCGTCCTGGCGTCAGTTCTCGCGACGCGCGCGGGCCGCCGCCACCCGTTCAGCCCGCTCGCGCTCAAGGCGGAGCTTGGGGTCGTTGCTCTCCCCGAGCTGGGCCGGGCCGAAGATGGTCAACCCGATCATCCTGAGGCGGTAGGTGATGCGGTAGCCCAGCGTCAGGCCCGAACTGCCGAATCCTCGTGCCACCGCGAAACCTCCTGGCGTCATCGCCCCACTGGCTACGACTCGTGGTCGCAGACTACCCGGCTGCCCGTCTGGCCCACTCTGGGTCGACCATCGACGGACGCGCGGGATCGCCACCGACCGCAGCTCCGTCGTGGTCGGGGTCGTAGGCGGGCAGCGATCGCACGAGCGCCTCGCGCAGGGGCAGCAGCACGTGCGAGCCGAGAGCGGCCGAGTCACGCGAGCCGGCCACCATGTCGTGCTGCAGGCTCGCCATCAGCGACTCGACGGTTGCGGTCGAGACGTCGGTCAGCTGCCCGGCGAGCCAGCCGGTGAGGTCGGCCGGCAACCCCGGCACCGTGACCTGGACCCGGGTGAGCCGAGCGACGGCAGCGTACAGCCGGAGCAGCTCGGCGTAGGTGACGCGGTCAGGCCCCGCAATATCGAGATGCCCGACCACGTCGGGTCGCGAGGTTGCCTCGGCGAGGAAGTGCACGGCATCCGCGATGGCGATCGGCTGCACCACGGTGTCACGCATCCACGTCGGCAGCGCCTGCACGAGCGGGATGCGGTGCGAGATCTGACGGATGATCTCGAAGCTCGTCGAGGCCGCGCCCACGACCACGGCAGCGCGGAGCGAGAGGCACGAGGCGCTGGCGCCGGCCAGGATCCGCTCCACTTCGAGCCGTGACTCGAGGTGCTCGGAGAGCCCCGCCTCGGGAACGTCGGGGATGATGCCGGAGAGGTAGACCACCCGGGCGACGCCGGCGCGGTCTACGGCTGCTCGCACGTTCTCGGCCGCTTCCCGGTCGGTCTGGCTGAAGTCGGTGTCACTCATGCCGTGGATGAGGTAGACGACGGCGTCGACGTCGCGCACGGTGGCCACCGCCTGATGGGGGTCGAGCACGTCCATCCGGCGCCATTGCACGTCGTGCGTCCACGGGGTGGCCCGGGGCGACTCGCTCGTGTGCGTACCGACGACCGCATGCCCGCGCCGGAGCAGCTCGGGCACGAGGCGCGAGCCCACGTAGCCGGTGGCCCCGGTGACGAGCACCTTCATGTGACCTCCTTGGCGCGAGAGCTGCTATGGGTGAGAGCCGCTACGAGGATTGTGCGCCATACTCGCCGGCGGGGATCGGGCGGTCCCGCATGAGGCAGAAGCGGGCACCCCGCGTTCGGCTGTGGCCACGGGGTGCCTGAACACGCTCACTTGGCCGTCCAGTTGCGAACCGGGCAGTCGAGCGTGCGGTGGTGCGTCAGTCGGAGCGACCCGGGTCAGCTGCGCTGCCTCCGCCTTCGAACGCTGACCACGACGACCACGACGACCACGACGACCACGACGACCACGACGACCACGACGACCACGACGACCACGACGACCACGACGACCACGACGATGGTGGTGGCGATCGCCGTGGGCGTGCTCGTCGGCCTCGCGTTCTCGCGTGCCGGCCGAGCCGTCGCATCACGTCAGGCGGATCCTCCGGCAGCCACCGACGACACCTGTCGCTCCGTGGCGAGAACCGGCTGACAACCGTTGCCCCGTGCGGGGTCAACGGATGATGAAGACCGCCGCCACCACGAGCCCCACAACGACGAGGGCGCCGATCACGCCCAGCCCGACGTACAGCCCGATCTTCTGCTCGCGGCCCATCGCCTCCGACCAGCCGGCCTGCTTGGCCGCCGAACGAATGAGGTCGCGACCCTCACCCGCGTTGAAGGTGTAGTCGACCACCTTGCCCACGTCGCCGGTCTCAGCGTCGATCCCGAGCTCTTGATGCGACGAGAACTCGTAGACCCGGCCCTTCTGCACGCTCTTCTGTGCGCGCAGGGTCGGTGCAGACCCGAGCCCGGCGTTCCACTCGACGGTGTTGGCCACGTCGGTGATGGTCATCCGCTGTTTCGGCTCGTCAAGACGCACCTGGTAGGTGAAGACCCGGTCGATGTGGTTGACGCGAAGCAGGGTGTACCAGGTCGCGTCCACCACATCGACCGTCAGGTCGAAACCGTAGGGCTGGTCGGCGACGGCGTAGGGCGAGCCCTCCGCGGCCATCCGCACCTGCGCCACAAGCTCTGCTGCTGAGGTCACGTCTGCTCCCTGAGTCTCGTCCGTCGGTTCGTCTGGCTGCCGCCCCGTGCTGCGTTCGGTGAGCGAGCCTAGCCGTTCGGCGTCGTTGACCGAGGGCGTCGGCCCCTTCGTGGATGCCGAAGTGGATGCCGTGACGCTCACCGGGCCCTGGCCTGGCGGCGGGGCTACGGCCGCCCGAAGCCGAGCCGGGGAGGGAGGATGGGGTGTGCCCTCCGCCGCGCAGACCCGTGTCGTGGAGATCGCCTGCGACGAGTCGGGCTCGGAAGGCGAGAAGCTCGTCGGCGGTAGCACCGACGTCTTCGCGCACGCCAGCGTCGTGCTCGACCGGGCCACCGCCCTGGCCTGCATCGAACGGGTGCGAGTCGACGCCCGGTCACCGGCCAATGAGATCAAGGCCAGTGTCATCCTGCGCCGGCAGAACCGCCGGGTGCTCGAGTGGCTGCTCGACCCGGCCGGGCCGCTGGCGGGCCGGGCCCATGTGCACCTCACCGAGAAGGCCTTCCACCTCACGGTCATGCTCGTAGGTCAGCTGGCTGTGTCGGGCGACCGTCGGCACACGGCACCGACGAAGGTTGCCGAGGGTCTGCACCGGGATGCCGCGCGGGTCGTGGGTGACCAGCGCTGGGGTGCGGTGCTGGCCGGCTTCAACGACTCCATCCGAGCCCTTCCCCGATCCGGTCGGTCGGTCGTGCTCGACCCGTTGGTTCCGGCCCTCGCCGCGGCCGTGGGCTACTGGGGCGCCGACGGCAGCCGGGTCCATGTCGTGCACGACGTGCAGGCGACTTTGACGCCTGACCGCATCCGGCACCTGAGGGTGCTGGTCGGCCCCGAGGCCGCAGAGCGGGTGACTGTGCGCTTCGTCGACTCGGTCGACGACCCACGGGTGCAGATCGCCGACTTCGTGGCCGGCGCCGCCCGACGGATCGCCTCGGAGGCCATGGCAGGCCGTGCCGACGCCGGTCTGACCCGGCTGTTGCGGCCCTATGTCGACCGCACCTCGGTCTGGAGTGAGGGCGCCACCCGTCGGCTGCTGGTTCCGGCCGGCGAGGGCTGAGCGGATCCTGCGGCGCGGGCTTCTGTGGCGCGGGATCCGGCGACGCCGGAGCCGCGAGGCCCCGGCGCCACAGCATCTCAGCGGAGGGGTAGGCGGCTGATCCAGTACTCGGCGGTGTCGGGGGTGGGGGTACCGAACCGGGCGTTCACCGCGTAGAGATGACGACCGATGACGGTGGCTGTCGACGGCACATCGAGGCCGGGGTCGCTCAGTTCGCCGATCCAGGCTGCCGTCCAGCAACCCCGTGAGTGGCGCAGCCGCAGGGCGGCGACCGTCGACCCACCGGTGCCGCGCACGTTGTAGAGCAGCGAGCCGGAGCGCTCGAGCCCGTCGCCGGAGACGATGCCGGGGCCACCCGTAACGGGGATCTCCCGGGCGGCGCCGGTGTACCGGTTGACCTGCCACAGCCCGCCGACCCGACTGTTGTTGAGCACGAGCGAGTGGTCGGGAAGCTCACGGATACCGTTGGCGTTGAGGGCCGTTCCGTCGCCGGCGGGCCAGCCGCCGCGCAACGGCAGCACTACGAGGTCGCCTCGGGTGGGGTAGCCACGGCGACCGATCGGCACCGCCACGAGCCGGTCGACGTTGGAGTCGGTGACCCAGACACGGTTGCGCGTCACGACGAGGTCGTTGAGGAACACGCCGCCCGGGATGACGGTGTCACTGACCACCTTGCCGTTGTTGCCGTTGACGGCCCACACGTGGGCCACCTCGCCGACGTTGCCCACGGCCCACACGAAGCCGGTTCGATCGTCGTGGAAGAGTCCCCGCAGGCTACGCCCCACGGCGCCCGCTAGCAGAGTGCGCTGAGCGCCGGTACGAACATCGCCTGTGACGATGCGGCCGTCGGCGAGCGAGCCGACGTAGTAGGTGTTGCCGGGGCCGGAGGTGATGCCCTCCGGCCGGATGCCGTTCGGCAGCGGGATGCGGGTCGTGGCCACGGCGGGCGACGCAGTGGCGGCAGTGGCGGCGGAGGCCGTGCTGGCGCTGGCGGCGGTCAGGGCCGCGACGGCACCGCCCGCGACGGAACCGAGCACGAGCCGGCGGGTTGGCGTGGTGAGCAAGGGCGCACGATCGTGCACGGGGGAGTGAGTGTCCATCACCCATCCTGCGCACACGAGGTGTCTCCCGTCGACCGCTGCACGTTGTGCCGACGGCCGGATGCCGCTGGTTCCGCTCAGCGGCATCCGGTGGGTTCGTTCGCGGCTAAGGCCGTCTGCTCAGACGGTCAGCGGAAAAGGTCGAGCTTGCCGAACTTCTCAGCGAGAAGGTAGTAGACCGTCACCCGGTTCTTGGTGCGGTCCTCCTTGAGCGTCTCCTTGACCTCGGCCAGCGCGGCGTCGAGCTCGGCGTCAGAGCTGGTCAGGGCGAGCTTCTTCTTGAGGAAGCCGGCCTTGACGCGGTCGGTCTCCTTGCTGTCGCTGAATGAGACCAGCGACGAGTCGCGCTTCTGCAGGGCGATGCCGCAGTGGCGCACGATTCCCTTGATCGCGGCGTCATCAGCGTCGGGAACATACTTCTTCACGTCTGCTGCCCAGTCTTCTGCCATCTGCCAGCCTCCTGTTGGTCGATCAGGTCAGGAGTGACGCTAGCCCCCTTCGGGACCCCTGCACAGGTTGAGATCCCCGCGTGTCCCGAGCGGTTGACGGATGGCTTGTGGAGCCGTGGCAAGGCCCGTCTCGGAATGATGTGCTCGCCGAGTGGGGTCGGAGGCCACCAGCGCATCGCCGAGGGTGGTGCGCCAGTCGAGCACCTCGCGGCCGGAGCGCCGCCGCATGCAGGCCCCCGACGCGAGCAGCACCTTGAGGTGACCGCCCACCGAGCCCAGCGGCATCCGGTGACGGGGTAGTGGACGGCGTACCGGTGCGGGCTGTCCCAGCCGACCCAGGTGCAGGTTCCGGTTACGGGGACGAAGACCAGGTCGACGCCACCCTCGATGACCCGCGAGGGCAGGTGTTCGGGTTGAACGGCACCGGGCTGATGGTGGGTCAGGCAAGAGGAGGGGTGCTGGGCGGAGAGGCGGCCACGGTGCTCGGCCACAAACTGGCGTCACGACCGCTGCGCACGCCGTGGTGGTCATGGTGCTCACGGCCGAATGGTCGATGTGGTGCGGCGGGCGCCCTCACCACCACACCGATCGGTGGATGCAGGTCAAGACGCGTCGGGCTTCTGGTCGTAGGTGTCGACGCGCCACGAGCCGTCGACCTGGCTCAGCTGGTTCCAGCAGGCCGTTCGCTGCCCGACCTCGCCGAGGCTGGGGTCGAAAGCCCGCAACAGCGGGCGGTTGATCGCGTCGTGCGACACGAGGACTATGGGCCCACTCTCGGCTTCGGTGACCAACTCGAGAAACGCCGTCCTGGCTCGCGCGAACACCTCCTCAGCCGGCTCGACACCCGGGGCCGCGTCGACGCTGCCGAACTGTCGCTCGACCTCGGACTTGACCTCGCCCGTCCACGGCCCGTAGTCGCGGTCGTTGAGCCGCGCGTCAACTCTTGCCTCGACTCCCGCGCGTCGGGCGATCGCCGCCGCGGTGGCGACTGCCCGCAGCAGGGGACTCGAGTAGACGACCGTCGGTCGCATGTCGGCGAGCACGGCAGCCAGCCGCTCCGCTTCTGCGCGGCCTTCGTCGTCGAGTGTCGGGTTGCTGAGCCCGCGCAGCCGACCCCCCACGTTCAGCGCCGTTTGCCCGTGCCGAGCGAGATACACCCGCGTGACCAGTGCCATCAGCCATCCTCCGTTCGCGGGGCCGGTCCACGGGCATCGGACTCACACCAGGCCGACCCGTTCGCCGATCACCCTTTTGACGACCCCGGCGACCGTCAATGCCGATACCCGCATCAGTCTGGATTCGCATGCCCGTGGAGGGTATGCGTCGTCGAGTACGCCGTCTTCGGGTCAGGGTCGCGGGTTGTGAATAGTGTTCAGTCCCAGGGAGCGTGGCCTTCCCAGTCGACGACTTCGAGGGGAACCACGAGCACGGGTCGGTGTTGGTGGTGGGCGAGCTGGACGGAGATCGACTCCCTGACGAAGTCGCGGATGTGGTGGTGGTGGCCCTGATGGGTGGCGACGACGAAGGCGGCTGCGTCGACGGCGCGGGCCAGGTGGGTGAGGGATCGGTCGACGCGGCCGGCGAGGTAGCGAAACTCCCAGGGCTGGTCCTGTCCGTGCATGGAGGTTGCGACTTCCCGGGTGAGGTTGGCGGCCACGTCTTCCCAGTCGTCGTCGGCGTCGGGGTCGATGGAGGCGTGGCGCACGGTCCCGTCGGGGAACTCGTCGACGGTGTAGCGGGAGGGGTCGACGTAGGCGAAGTAGAGCGTGGGGGCTCCGATGGCGCGGGCTAGGGATGTCGCTGCGGCCGCAACGACATCGGGCTGGTGCGGTACGACCGAGACGACGAGGGGATGCCCGGCGAAGTCAGTCAGGCGCGACGCGTGCGGTTGCGGCGGAGTGTGGTTTCGGGCCATTGGTGTGCTCCCGGCAGTTGCGGACGAGCGCCAGTTCCTGCCCGTCCCAGACGAGTCAGGAACCATCAGCCGAGGTGGCAGTTTGGGGGTGAGGCTCTCACACCCTGGCGGGATCCATCGCCGTCTCCGACATTACCGGGCCAGGCCCTGCCGCGGCTACCGTGTGGGTTCGGAAGCGTCGGGGGCGGCCGTGACGACCGAGGGTGGTAGCGGCGGGGGGGTGGGGGCGTCGCTGAACACGGCGCGGTAGATGTCTTGTCCGTAGCTGGTCGGCAGGGGCGGGCCAGGGCCTAGCTGGAACGACCGGATGCCGTCTTCGGCGCGGTCAGCGCGCAGGAACACGGTCTCGGTGTCGTTCTTCTGCTCGTAGCGGTGGGCCAGGTCGTACATGTGGGTGACGACCACCATCCGGACACCGGACTCGCGCAGGGCGTCGATGACCTCAACAGCGATGTCGGAGCCTTCGCGTTCGTTGGTGGCACCGAACGACTCGTTGCACAGCAGCACGGAGCCGGCTCGGAGCCGGTCGACGATGCGGCTCATCCTGGCCAGCTCCTCGTCGAACTTGCCGCTGGTCATGCTCGCGTCCTCCTCCCTTCGGAAGTGGGCGAACACGGAATCGGCCAGTCCGGCGTCGAACCGTTCGGCGGGCACGAAGAGCCCGGCTCGCTGCAGCAGGTAGGCGATGCCGAGGCTGCGCAGGAAGGTCGACTTGCCGCCCTGGTTGGCGCCGGTGACGATGACCAGGGTGGCTGCCTGGGTGTCGAGGTCGTTTGCGACGACGGGGTGAGCGGTGCGTAGCGCGAGGCAGGGGTCGTAGAGCCCCCTCGCCACGATCTTCGCAGCGCCGGTCTCCAGGGTGGTCGGTACTACGGTGGTCGCGCCGAGCGCGTGGAGCTGGTCGTGCAGGTTGAGGGCTGCGACGTAGACGCCGATCTCGGTACGTAGCGCTGCGAAGTAGGACAGTACGTGCTCGGCGGCTTGGGCCAGGTCGGCGGCGACGATGTCAAGGCCGTGGTCGCGGAGTCTCCCCAGGGCGTTGAAGCTGGACTGGTCGCGGTCGGGGATGGTGAACCCGTGGGTGGGCTTCTTCAGGATCGACTTGGTGAACAGGCCGGTCCGGTTCTCGGGGTTGGGTTCGCGCAGCACGTATCCCGTGCCTTGGTTGCCCGGCCCGAGGCGGGCGCTGAGCACGAACCCGTCACGGAAGTGCAGAGTCGAGAGTCGCTGCTCGACCTCGGCGAAGTAGTCGTCGCCCAGCTGGTCAGCCAGCTCGGTGAAGAAGCGGGTGAACCCCTCGGAGTGGAAGTCGCCGGCGTGCGCTTCACTCAGTGCGCGCAGCTCGCGCAGCCGGTCCAACACCATCTCGATGACCTGGATGGAGCGGCTGAGCAGCCCCTCGCCGTGGTCACTGAAGAAGCTGTGCGAAATGGTGCGCTCACCGTCGAGGGCGGCGCAGGCTGTCGCGTAGAGGCCACGGATGACCTTGGGGTGGGCCAGGGCGTCGACGAGCACGTGCTGGCGGTAGGTGACCTCCTCGACGGTGAGCGGGCCGGCCAGGGTGACCTTGCGCACGGCGAGCAGCAGCACCTCGTCGTCGCCGGCCATGGCCGTCCACAGGGTGGCCAGGTCGAGGTCGTCGACCAGCTCCTCGGTGACCGGGTCGGACTGCCAGGCGAGCAGCTCGAGGGCCGACCGCCGGTTGCGGGGGATCTCGACCGGCTTGACGTCACGGTCGCGGAAGAGCAGGCGCGCCTTCACGACCGCACCCGCTGACCGAGCTGGTCGTGGGTCAGGCCGTACTTGTCTGCGATGGCCCGGGCGAAGGCTCGCCCGTCGGCCGCCCGTCGGGTTACCTGGTAGGTCCGCGTGGCGGGGTCGTCAGGGTCGACCGAACTGACCATGCTCACCGTGGACTCATCGAAGGTCGCAAGCTCGTCGAGGAAGGTGACGCACACCCCGAGGGCCCCCAGGTCGCTGATGCGCTGGAGCATGGCACGGGAGAGGAACAGGGCGTCGTGAACGGTCGTCGAGCTGAACATCTCGTTCATGACGATCAGACTCGCGGAGGTCGCTCGGGCGAAGTCGTCGGAGAAGCGCTGCAGCTCCTCCTGGAGCTTTCCGGCCATGGCGGCCGGGTCCTCGCGGCGTTCGAAGTGGGTGTAGATCGCATCGGGCAGGAACAACCGCACATCCCGCCCAGGCACCGGGCAGCCCAGGGCGGCGAGGTGGTGCAGCTGTCCGACGGTGCGTGCCGTGGTGGTCTTGCCGCCGTTGTTGGGGCCGGTGATCACCAGGATGCGTTCGGCCCCTGACAGGCTCAGGTCGTTGGTGACCACCTGTTTCGCGGCGGCGACGAGCTGCACCGCGAGGGCGATGTCGAAGGTGGCACTGGCGTTCTCGCGTTTGTCACGGGTGCTGACAGCGGGCAGGTCGAAGCACAGCCCGGCCTCGCGCAGCGGTCGGATGAGGTCGAGGTAGGCCAGGTAGAAGTGGGCCTCGCGGTCGAAGGCGCCGACGAGGGGGTCGATGAACGAAGCGTGCTCGCGGGTGAACTCGTCCAGATCGGCGAACGGTTCGGGAAAGACCTGGGCTACCTGGTCCAGGATTCGGGCCTCGACCGGGTCCAGGCCCCCGTCGGTGCTGTAGTGCTCGGTCGCCGCATCGGTCGGATGCTGCTGGAAGCGCGCGAAGGTGCGGGCCACCTCCAGGCTGTAGTTGCGCTCCTCGTCGTACGGGCCGACGGTGACTCGGGCGCCGTGCAGCCACACGTCGTAACGGATCCCGTCCAGGGCGGTGCGCACCCGCGCGGCCTCCCCACGCATCCGCATGAACCCGTCAGACCTCGTGTAGGCGACCGCAGAGCTCAGCAGCCCTCGTAGCGCTCGCGACTCGGGGTGGCTGCCATCGAGATCAGTGACGAGGTGGGTCACGGCTTCGGCGTACACGAGGGCCGCCTCCAGGAACCAGCGAGCCTTCTCGTGACGGTGGTAGCGCTTGGACGCAAGGGTCAGCTTGTCGCGTACCCGCTCCATCGTGTCAGCGAAGTCGGTGACCGCAGCCAGCACGTTCTCGCGCCGCAGGTCGAGGAACACCTCCTGACGGTAGGTGACCAGGTCGACGTCGATCAGCGGGAGGCGGTAGTAGCCCTCCAAGCGGTACTCGCCGCGACCCGCTACCAACGAGGCGACGACCTGGTCGAGGTTGAGGTCGCCGAAACAGGCCGGCTCGGGGAGGGCATCGAGGTCAGCCGGAGCGTCGGTAGGGCCGAACAGGATGCTGCGGAAGGGGATCGGAACATCACGCACACCACCGAGCGCCTGCTCTGGGATCTCCGGTAATGACCGATGCGCGCCTCTGCCCTGGTCTGACAGGAGATGGTCTTCTGGCACTGGAACTCCTCGACGGTAGAACGTCGTAGGAACCATCAGCAAAATGCAGTTAGGGCTGTCACCACCCAGGCGGGGTCCATCACCTTCTCTCAGTGAACCCCCGCAGCGGCGGTCCGTCAAATGTGTCGAGAACCGCGCCGGCGATGCTGGAGCCGTGGCGCCAGTAGAACCGCCAGCACCATCCAGGTGGCCGCGTAGCCAAAGGCGTATCCGGGGCCGAACCACGACCACAGCAGTCCGGCGACGACGGTCGAGCCGAGATCACCACCAGCCTGGACCAGCCCGTACAGCCCGAAGGCGTTGCCCCGCAGAGCGTCCGGGGTCGCATTGGCGACGGCCGTGGAGGCGGCGGTCTCGCCGAACCCGATGCCGAAGCCGGCCAACAAGAATGCGATCAGCAGGCCCGGCATCCCGGGGCCGATGGCCAGCAGCAGGTAGGCGAGCACGTACGCGGCCGCGCCGCTGGCGAGGGCGAGCGTGGGGCCGCGCCGGTCGGCCAGCCGCCCGGCGAGGGGGGCGCTTGCCGCGGCGGCGACGTTGTGGAAGGCGTAGAGCAGGATGGCGGTGCTGGCTGCGCGAGTCCCGGTCCAGCCGTTGACCGAAGTAAGCAAACCGGTGGCACGCAGGATCAGCAGGGTGCTGGCGAGGTTGCCCAGCTCGAAGCATCCCAGCGGCCGTAGCACGCGGGTCATCCCGGCGAGGCGAAGCTCGCCGACCCGAAGCGCCAGACGCTGGCGGGCCACCGGTGTGTCCACAGCGGTCCGGGCCTCTCGGGCCGCGACGGTGATGGCCACGGCGGCCAGCAGGCTGGGCACGATGGACAGCACCATGGCGTGACGCACCCCGAGCACGCCTACGAGCACGGCGGCGAGCACCGGCCCGAGCACGGCGCCCAGGTTGTCGCCTGCGCGTTCGACGCCGAAGGCCCGGCCCCGGGCCGTGACGGGGGCCAGGTCGGTCAGCAGGGTGTCGCGCGCCGGGGACCGCACCCCCCGCGCGACCCAGGCGAGGCTACGGAGTGCGGCCACCTGCCAGACGGCCGTGGCCAGCCCGATACCGGCTGTGGCGAACGCGGTACCGACGTAACCGCCCGCGGCCAGCCGGCCGCGGCGGGCAGGGTCGGCGGCCAACGGGCCACCGGCAAGCTTCGCCAACCCGGTCAGAGCGTCGGCGACCCCGTCGATGGCGCCGAGGGCAGCCGGCCCAGCATGCAGGGTCGAGGTGACGAGCGTCGGCAACAGGGCCGTCACCAGCTCGTGTCCGGTGTCGGAGCACAGCGAGGCCGCGCCCACGCTCAGGATGCCTGAGGTGAGCCATGGCGCTTCGCCCGTCGGTGGCTGGGGGCCTTCGCCGCGTGGTTCCTCTCCACTCGCCGCGGGCGGCTGGCCGGAGTCGGCCATTACTGCGGTCTCCCGTACGACAGACCGCAGTTGGCGGCCACACCATCGTCGGGAGCGCGCCGGATGGTGTCCACGTCGGTGGGGCAAATGTCGTCCCCGACGCTCGGCTCGGTGGAGGTCAGGGTCTCGCCAGTGACACGGTTGCCGAGCCCGTCGTGGGTCGCGGTGAGCTGCAGCGAGGGACGGCCGCGAGAGTCAAGGATCTCCAAGCCGTTCAGGCCGGTGATGGTGACGTCGGTGTTCATGGGCGCGCCTTCCACGAGAGTGGACGGGCGCGGACAGACCTGCCCGTCACCAGGACGGGTCAGGAGCCGTCAGCCACACGTGGCGGTTCGGATGCCGAAGCATCCTGGTGGGGTCCATCACCGAGAACCACCGTAGACCCTGTTACCGCTTCTGCGCCTCAGGCGTGATACTCGTCGCAGCGATGGCCTCTCGGCCGGCGGCCGCCACGGTTCGAGGTCACCGGTCTGTACTCCGTCTCGTTCTGAGGGCTGGCCCCCGCTCCGACGCCGCCGGGAGCGTGGCGCTCAACGGTGTGCTTGACGAAAGTGAATCCCTCACAGTAGAAATGGTATACGGGTGATGGAGCTTGCCCGAGAAGCCAGGTGACCCTGGCTTTTCAAACCGCCAAGATGGCTGATAGCCCCTGAGATCTTCAGGGAGCGCAGATGTCATACAGCCAGCCTCGGGCATCGCCTGCGGATGAAATGCGGGCGGACGCTCGCGCGGGCGAGCCAGCACAGCGCCGCGCTCGGGCCGAAGCGTCCAGCCCATGACGGCCACGTTGCCGCTGCCCGCTACACAGGCGCTGCAGGTGTTGACCATCGCCATCGGTGCGCCGGGGATCAGCGGCGTCATCGCTCGGGTCGAGGCCCGGTTGCAGGGACGAGTTGGACCGCGGATTTTGCAGCCGTACTACGACTTGGCCAAGTTGTTCCGTAAGGAGGCACTGGCCCCTGCGGGCGTCGGACCGTTCTTCCTGCTGGCGCCGATCTTCTCCCTCGCCTGCTACCTGACGGTGCCGATGCTCATTCCGGTGTTGACCAGCTATCCGCTGCCGTTGGGCTACATGGGCGACATCCTCGGCGGCGGGTTCATTCTCGCGTTGGCCAGCTTCGTTGTCGCGGTCGCCGCCGCCGAGACCGGCAACCCGTATGCGCAGCTGGCCTCCAGCCGGGCCAAGACCTTCGGTGCGATCACCGAGCCGGTGGTGCTGCTGGTGGTGTTTTCCGTGGCGCTGGTGACCACCACCGATCTGCCGTACGCCTTGAGTGCCACCGTGCTCAGCGGCCCAGACCAGATCGTGCGCCCGGCGCATCTGCTGGCCTCTGCCGCACTGTTCATGGTGATCCTGTTCGAGACGGGTCGCATCCCGATTGAGACCCATACTGGGACCATCGAGTTCGGGATGATCGAAGAGGGCCGCAGTTTCGAACACTCCGGCCCGCATCTGGCTCTGCTTCGGTGGGGCTCGGCTGCCAAGCAGATGGTGCTCTACACGATCTTGATCAATGTCTTCATCGCCCCGTGGGGGTTGTCCTCCACCACACGCGTCGACCAGATCGCGTTTGCGATCTTCGCCTTCCTCGGCAAATGCGCGGTTCTCGGTTGCGTCGTGGCAGTGATCGACGACTCCTTCGCCAAGCTTCGACTGTTGAAGATCACGGAGTTTGTCGCCGCGGCGTTCCTGCTCGCGGTGCTCGGCGTCTTCACCCTCTACCTGGGAGGAGGGTGACCATGCTGGACGTCACGCTGACACACCTCGCGACGCTCGGATCATCGGCTGCTGCGAGCACAGCACCGATACAGACCGGATCGGCCGTGGCTTCAACGATGCACGTGGTTGCAGCAACGGGAGTCGCTGTTGTACCCACGGTGTTCGAGGGGGCTGCGAACACCGTGGCGGTCATCGTGTTGCTGCTGGAGTTCATGATGCTGCGTACGGCGTTGTTTCGTGCTCAGATTCGTCTGTACGCTTTTCAGTCGCTGGCGGTCAGCGTGCTGGCCGTGGTTGTCGCTGCCGGCCGCGACATCCCGGAGCTCTACGTGCTGGCCGTGGTGTCACTGCTGCTCAAGGTCATCATCGTGCCCAGGGTGATGCTTCGGTTCCTACGCGACTCGCGCGCCGAGATAGCCGGGAGCGGTGCGCTCGGGGTCGCCAGCGAGATCATCCTCGCCCTTGTGGTGGCCGGCTTCGGGTTCTTCACAGTGGGCGCTCTCGGCATCCAGTCTCCAGTGCTGCCGACGGCTGCGTTGGGTCTGTCGTTCGCGGTGGTGCTGGTGTCGTTCGTGCTGATGATCGTGCGCCGCGACGTCGTCAGCCAAGCCGTGGGTTTCTTCTCCCTCGAGAACGGCGTCTCGCTGGCGAGCCTCGTTGTGGCCGCGGGGCTTCCGCTGATCTTGGAGGTCGCGTTCCTGTTCGACCTGCTGGTGGCGGTGGTGGTCTTCGGGGTGCTGATCAGGGTCCACCAGACCCGCAGCAGCAGCCTGTCCACCGTCTCTCTGAACCGGCTACGCGGATGAGCCCGCTGAGCGTCTATCGGCGTCAGCTGAGTCCTCGCGTCCCCGGGGCACGGCGAGGGGGTGCCTCATGAACGTCGTACTGCTGCTGATCGTGGTGCTCCCGTTGCTGGCGATCGCGGTAGGTCTCGTGGTGGGCCGCCGGGTGACGCAGCTGGTGACCGGGCTGAGCGGAATCGCCACGTTCGGGTTGGCAATGGCGCTGATCCCCGGAGTCGGCGGCCACGAGATCGGCCACCGGGTCAGCGCGATCGGGATTCTGCGCGCCGATTCGCTGTCGGTGGTGTTCGTCCTGGCCACCTCGTTCCTCTACGCGGCGACGGCGATCTACTCCGTGGGCTACCTTGCGGCCGAGGCACGGCTGGCCGAGCGGTTGGGCGGGGACGAAGCGGCCGAGTTCGCCCGCTACAGCCGACGTTTCTACGTCGGCATGAACATCTTCGCCTGGTCGATGCTGTGCGCCCCGCTGGTCAACGGCTTGGCCCTGTTGTGGGTCGCAATCGAGATCACCACGGTCGTCTCGGCGCTGCTGGTCGCCATCGACAACACTGAAGGCGCGACCGAAGCGGCCTGGAAGTACGTGCTGATCGCCTCGTCGGGGCTGGGCATCGCGCTGCTGGCCACCATCGTCATGTACTACGCCGGCGCCCAGGCCATGGGCCAGTCCTACGATCTTGCGTTCGACCCGCTCATCCAATCCGCCCACGACCTGCCGGCTACCCCGGTGCGGCTGGCGTTCGTGCTGGCCGTCGTCGGGTTCGGCACCAAGGTCGGCTTGTTCCCGGTACACACCTGGCTGCCCGATGCCCACGCCGAAGCGCCGACCCCTGTCTCGGCGCTGCTCTCCGGCTCGCTTCTCGCAGTGAGCTTCTACGCCATCCTGCGCTTCTACCAGGTGGCCTTGGCCCGACTCGGACCGGCGTTCCCCCAGAACGTGCTGCTCGTGTTCGGGGTGCTGTCGCTGCTGCTGGCTGCGCTCTATGTCATTGATCAGAACGACATCAAACGCCTGCTCGCCTACTCGAGTGTGGAACACATGGGCATTCTCGCGATCGGCGTCAGCTTCGGCGCTCCGCTCGCGCTGACCGGGGTGCTGCTTCACGTGCTCGCCCACGCCGCAGCCAAGGGCAACGCCTTCATGGGCGCAGGGGTGCTGGTGCGCGCCTACGGCACCAAGAGCCTGACCACGATCCGTGGCGGCCTGGACCGGTTGCCCTGGTCGGGTCCGCTGTTTCTGATCGCGATCCTCGCCCTGTCGGCGTTCCCACCGTTCGGGATCTTCCGCAGCGAGTTCGAGATCGTGGCGGGCGGCCTGCAGGCCTCCCGCCACACCGGCGCCGTCATCCTGGTTGCCCTGGTGACCCTCGCCTTCATGGGACTGGGCCTGGCGACCACCCGAATCCTGTTCCACTCCTCTCACCCTGACAGCAGCACTCACCCTGACGACATCCCGGCCCACGACGACGACGGCCAGGCGGTCGACGTCCGAGCAACCCGGCCCAGGACGACCCTGGTACCGCCGCACAACTCGAACAACCCCGACACCGACACGGTGTTGTCCGGCGTGGCTGCTGCCACAGCTACCTCGGTCCGGGTGACGAGCGCACGAGGTCTGTTCGCAGCGCACCCGGCTGGCGCTCGCCAGCCGGGGGAACGGGTCAGCGCCGCCGCAGACGATCCCAACGAGCGGCTCGTCGACGAGATGGCAAGGACGAGCTCTGGCCGTGGCGAACCCAGTATCTGGATGGTCATCCCACCCGTCGTCGGAGTCTTGATCCTGCTCGTGCTCGGTGTTCACCCACCCGCAGCGTTGGTGGAGTTGCTGGAGCATGGGGCCGCGCTGCTGGTCGGAGGTGCCCAGTGACCGCCCGGCCCATCTCTCGAGACGTCGGGAAGAGTCATGACGTCGGCTCGTGGCGCGCCGACATCTTTGAGCGAGTCGCTAACGACGCGAGATTCGCCGGGCTGTTTGCTACCAGCCGCGACACCAGCACCACCCTGACCGCCGTGCTTGTCGAAGCCGAGAAGGTCATCGCCGTCGACACCGATCTCACTGAAGACCATTACCGGTCGCTGACCGAGCGGGTGCCCGCCGCGTTCTGGTACGAACGGGCCCTGCACGAGCTGTCTGGGATCACCCCCCTCGGGCATCCCCGGCTCGACCCGCTGTTGCTGCCCAGTGAGGCCACCACGCATCCGCCACGTCCCGGTGGGGCCCCCGCCCGCACCGAGGGGCTCACTCCGGCCGAGCTGAAGGGCCCGACAGATGTGTCCGGGTACGGCATGTTCACCATCCCGCACGGCCCAGTGCGCTCCGGGGTGTTCGAGTCTGTCGAGTACCTCATCGAGACCCCTGGCGAAGATATCCCGCACCTCAACATCCGTCCGCACTACAAGCACCGCGGCATTGCCAAGGCCTTCGAGGGCTTGACCGTCGATGACGGGGTCCTGGTGGCCGAACGGGTCGAGGGCATCTCCGGTGTCGCGCACGCGCTCGCGTTCTGCCACGCTGTCGAGGCCCTGGCTGGTCTCACCATCGATGAGCACACCGGCCTGGTGAGGGTCGTGTACGCCGAGCTGGAACGGATCGCCAACCACCTCGACGTCGCGATGCGGCTTTGCGATGCGGCCGGGTTGGCGGTGGCTACTGCGCGCTTCGGCTGGCACAAGGAACGGGTCATGCGGCTGACCTCAGGCCTGTGTGGGAGCCGCTTCGGCCGCGGCGTCATCGTCCCTGGAGGGGTGGCGAGCCGCCACGCCCAACCCGAGCCCGGCTGGGCGCAGCTCGATCACGACCTCATGAGGCTGCGCCGCGACGTCGAGGCCGACGCCCGCGTGCTGATGCGCACCGCCTCGTTCCTGGACCGACTGCGCACGACCGGCATCCTGCAACCCGATCTGGCCCGCCGATGGGGGGCCCTCGGTCCGGTCGGGCGCGCCAGCGGCGTCGATGACGACCACCGCAGAGTGCGGCCCTATGACGGGTACCGGCAGCTCGACGTGCCGGCGGTCGACTCCGGCGCCGGCGACGCGCAGGCTCGGCTCGCGGTGCGGTGGCAGGAGATCTCGGCCGCGTTCGACCTGCTACATGCCGCTATTCCTACCCTGGCCGGGCAACCGGTGGCTGCCCCTGCCGCAACCAGGGCCTTCACGGTGCCCGACGGGCGAGGCTTCGGCGTGGCTGAGGCAGCCCAGGGCGAGGCGCTGCACAGCGTGGAGATCCGCGACGGACTCGTCGTGAGGTGTTTCGCCCGCTCGGCGTCGCTGCACAACCTGGCCCTGTTTCACGACGTGTTCCACGGCGACATCTTCACCGACTTCCCCTTCATCGAGGCCAGTTTCGGGTTGTCCATCGCCGGGGCGGCGATGTAGATGCCCTGGGTCACCCGAGGACTTCGTAACGGCGTCGTCACCAGCCGCTGGCCTCGCCACGCCGATGACTACTTCGATACCTTCCCCGCGGCGGTCGATGTGAACCCCGACCCGTCCGTGCTGTCGCTGGAAAGCGTCGAGGAGATCGACGGGCTCTGCCCCACCGGGGCCATCACCATCGCCGACCCGCCCCCCGATGGCACGACGAACGGCGGTACGAACGGCGGTGCAAGCTGCGGGCAACGGCTGCCGCAGGTGCGACTCGACCGGGGCCGCTGCATCCTGTGCGGTCGCTGCGTGGCACAGCGGCCTGACCTTTTCAGCTGGGCCCCCGGCTCAGACACTGCTCGCCTGGAACGTGACCAGCTCGTCGTCGGGTCAGTGCCCGACACCGAAGACAACCTGCGCGCGGTGCAGGCCGAGCTGGCCCGGCGCGTACGGTCCTTGCGCCGCTCGGTACACATCCGCCACGTTGACGCCGGCTCCGACGGAAGCGACGAGTGGGAGATCCAGGCGCTGATGAACCCGGTGTACGACGTGCACCGGCTGGGGATCTTCTTCACCGCCAGCCCCCGGCACGCCGACATCCTGCTCGTCACCGGCATTGGATCCGTCGGCATGCTGGCCCCGCTGCAGCGCACTCGCCAGGCCATGCCCGACCCCGTCGTCGTGATTGCCGCGGGCGTCGAGGCGATCAGCGGCGGGCTGCTGCGCACCAGCTACATCGGCCGGGCCGGGATCGGTGAGGTGCTCGACGTCGACATCTGGGTTCCCGGCTCACCCGCCTCTCCGTTCAGCCTCCTGCACGCCATCCTGCTCGCCCTGGGCCGCCTTCCGGCCGTTCACCCGCAGGACACCCGAGCTGGTGGCAAGGCCGACGAAGGGAGTGGCTGATGCTGCTGCTGCTCATCGGCTTCCTTCTGCTGGCCCTGGCGATGCTGCTCGACCTACCCCGCTGGGCCGGCCGTACCGCCCAGCTCGCGTGGGTGTCGTGCACCGCGTCCGCTGTCGTCCTCACGGTCGCCGGGGCCCGCGCTCTCACCGACCGACCATCGACGCTGAACCTGGGATCGCTCGGCGGCCTCGGCACCGCCCGGCTCAACGTAGACCGGTTGTCTGGGCTGTTCCTGCTGCTGTGCTTCGCCATCGCCACCCTCGTGCTGCTCGCGGCCACCGGACTGATCGCCAGTGTGGAGCGACCTCGACTGGCCGGCAGCGTCGCTCTGTGTCTGTCCGCCGTTGCGCTTGTTCTCACCGCGCAGAACGTATTCGTGTTCCTGTTCGGCTGGGAATCGCTCACCCTGGCCTTCTACCTGCTGTCGGGTCACGACCGGCATCTGCCCGGCCGCGGCCGCGCGGCGATGCTCGCCGGAGGTTTCGGCAAGCTTTCGGGCGCCCTGCTGATGCTCGGCTTCCTGATCTTGGCCGCTCACGCCCATTCCTTGGACTTCACCGCCATCGCTGCCAACCACGGGGGGCCGACCTCGTCCGTCGGATACGTGCTGCTGCTGTTCGGGTTCGGGATCAAGGTCGGTTGGGTTCCGCTCCAGATCTGGCTGCCCCCCGCCTATGCCGCCGCGCCCGGCCCCGCCCGGCCCGTGATGGCCGCGGTTGCGGTCAACGTCGGCTTCTACGGCATGTGGCGCACACTGCAGCTCCTCGGTGCACCCGCAGTGTGGTTGGCCGTGACCGTGCTCATCATCGCCGGCGTCACCGCCATCCTCGGCATCGCCCACGCCGCTGTGCACCGCGACCTGGCCTACCTGGTCGCCTGGTCCAGCGTCGAGAACGCCGGAGTCATCACTGCTGGCTTCGGTGCCGCCCTGGTCGGTGCGGTCGCCCACAACGACAAGCTCGTTGCGGTCGGCCTGCTGGCCGGATTCCTGCAGATCACCGCCCACGCCGTCGGCAAGGCCACCCTGTTCGTCGCGACCGCCGTGGCTGAACAAGACCTGGGCACCACCGACCTGAACCAGCTGCGCGGGGTCGCTCGCCGGCTGCCGTGGACCGGCGCCGGCCTGGTCGTCGGCTCACTGACGCTGGCGGGGCTACCCCTGACCGCCGGCTTCGCCTCCGAGTGGTTCACGCTTGAGGCGCTCATGCAGCAGTTTCGCATCGATGGCACGTCGATGAAGTTGGCGACCGCGTTCGCCGGCGCCCTTGTGGCGCTGACCGTAGGGGTAGCCGGGGTGACCTTTGTGCGGCTGGTGTCGCTGACCGCCTTCGGTCACCCCGGCACCCCCCAGGCCGTTCTGCACCGCTCGGAACATCGGCCGCTGCTGCGCCTTGGGGTCGGGGCTCTGGTGGTCGCGTGCATTGGGCTGTCGGTGCTCGCCCCACTCGAGGTCCGGGTCGTCGGCGTCGGACTCGCGCAGCTGACCGGCAGCCTCGTCGACGACGCCAGACCCTCGCCGTGGGTGCTGCAACCGGTCTTTGCCGACTTCTCCGCCCTGTCGCCGACCTGGCTGTCGATCGTGCTCCCGCTGATGTTCCTCGCGATCGCCGCCTTCACCATCATCGTGTCTCGCGGAGGTCTGCTGCGGGTGCGGCGAGTGCCGGTCTGGACCTCGGCGTCCGTCGGCGTCACCCGCCAGACCCAGTACACCTCGTTCGGCTACGCCAACGTGATGCGCAAGGTGCTGGCCAACCTGCTGCGCACCAGGTCCGAGCTGCGCGTCAACGACCTGCTCACCAGGTCGACCGGTGACCCTCGGACCGCGGCAGGCGTCACACCCGCAGCCGTCGTCGCCTCCGCCGACGGCAACCGCAGCGACGCCGTCAGGGGTGCGCCGGGCCCGGACACGGTCACCCTGCCGACCCCCAGTGAAGTCGCCGAACCCGGCCTGGGTTACCGCGTCGATGTCGTCGAGGTCATCGAACGATACGTCTACCTGCCGCTCGCCGCCTCGCTGTTCGCCGTGGTCACCCAGGCGAAGCGACTGCAGTCGGGCCGCCTGGACGCCTACATGGCCTACATGCTCATCGCTGTCGTCGCGGTGCTCGCCGTCGTCGCCGGCACGGCCTGATCAGGACAGCCCGCAGCCTACGCAAAGAAGATCGAGAAGCATGACCCCACCCCTCGTCGAGGCTTCGAGGCCCAGCCTCCATCTCAGCAGCCAGGCCGAGCATCCCCACGAGCACGCAGCCACGCGCCACACCCCAACGTCAGCGGTCTGGTTGCGAGCGCCCCGCCCCGGGGGAGCGCTCCGCGAGAGTCGGCAGGGGACGTGAACGTTCGCCGGCTCCAGCTTGACGTCGACAAAGCCGTCGCCCGCCCCGACCTGCTCGATCTCGCCCAGGCGATCAGCACGGTTCATGGCGTGGAGGCGGTCAACATCACCGTCACCGATATCGACGTCGAGACGATGGGTACCGGGGTCACGATCGAGGGCGACAACATCGACGTCAACGGGGTGTTCACCGCTTTCGAGAAGGCCGGCGCGGCGCTGCAGCATCGACGAGATCGTCGTAGGCGACCGGATCATCAACCGGGTACCACGCGTTCGGTGAACGTCCACCAGTGAGCGTCGGTCCACGCAACTGGCGCAGACGTCTGCTGCTGCCGTTGTCGCTGGGGATCGCCGATGGCATCCTCAATGTCCTGACGCTTGCCTCCGCTGCGGTTCTGCACGGCCGGGGCCTCGACGCAGGGCTCGCTACCCGAGTGGGCATGGACGCGTCCGTCTCCGCGATCTTCACCGTCTTCGTCGCCGAACACGGACAGCTCCGTGCCGAGCTGTCCCGCGCCGAACACGAGCTGAGCCTGACCGAGTCCGGGCGCCTGGCGTCCGGAGCCCTCGGCAGACAGGTGGCCCGCGAGGCCGTCGAGGCCGCTCTGGTGGCGAGCATCGCCAACTTCGCCGGTGCCATCGTGCCGCTACTGGACGGCGCCCACGATGGATCATCGCCATGATGGTCTGTGGCGGGGTGGTCGCTGCGATCGGCACGGTGCTCGACATCACCTAGCGGCCGATGGTGCGGCCGCGGGGGAGGTCGCCTCCTGGGCCACGAACGTGTTCGCGTAGAGGTCCTGTCCGAAGCTGGTCGGTAGGGGCGCTGCCTCACGTAGCCGACAGGAGCGGGAGCCGTCCGCGCTCCGCTCGGCCCGCAGGAACAGCGTGGACCGGGCGTACTCCTGCTGGAACCGGTGGCCAAGTTCGTAGAGGTGGGTCACGAACACGACCGCGATGCCGACGTGGTTGAGGGCGCGCAGAATATCGGTGGCGATCTCGGTGGCTTCGCGTTCGTTGGTGGCGGCGAAGGACTCGTTGAACAGCAACAGGCCGTCGGGGCGAACACAGGCGGCGATGCTGCTCATACGCTGGAGCTCTTCGTCGAACTTCCCGGTGGTCATGGAGGCGTCCTCTTCGCGGGCGTAATGGGTGAATACCCCCGTGACGGTGCTGGCCGAGAACGACCGGGCCGCCACCGGCATGCCGGCCTGCATCATCACGTGGGCCATCCCCACGCTGCGCAGGAACGTGGACTTTCCGCCCTGGTTGGCGCCGGTGATGATGATCAGCGGTTTGCCGTCGGCGTCCAGGTCGTTGCCCTGCACTGGGTTGGGGGATCGCAGCGCGAGACAAGGGTCGTAGAGGCCGGTCGCGGTGAGTGTCGCACTGCCGACGGGCTGTGGTTCGGGGCAGCACACGGGCAGGCCTCGGCTGGTCAGCTTCTCGTGCAACCTGAGGCAGCCGAGGTAGAAGGCCAGCTCGGCGCGCAACGCGACGAAGAACCGCAAGATGTGCTCGGCGGCTTGGGCGAGCGAGTCGGCGGCGAGCGTGAGGATGCGGTCACGCATTCCGGCGAGGTCCTCGTGGGCTCCATTGTCGTTGTGAGGCATGGTGCGGCTGAAGTAGGGGTGCTTGACGGGCGGATGCCGGGGCAGCAGTCGGTTCTGGTGCTCCGGGTGGGGAACCCGCAGCACGTAGTCGACGCCCTCGTTGCGACGGCCCAGGTGCGCACTGGCGACCAGGCCGTCCTGGAAGCGCAGGGTGCGCAGATGATCGGCGATCTCAGCGAAGTAGTCGTCGTCGAGCTCAGCGTCGAGGGTGGCGAAGAAACGCGTGAACGCCGGGGACGTGAACGCGGCTGCGTGGTGTTCGGACAATCCGTGGAGGCGTTGCAGGATGGAGACGAACAGGTTCACGGAGTTGACCGAGCGGTTGAGCAGGGCTTCGCTGCTCCTGCTGAAGTAGCTGGCCCGATAGATCTCGTGCTCCTGGTCGACAGCCAGCCCGGCCATCTTGTACAGGTCGCGCACCACGGCCGGTTGGGCCCGGCAGTCGGCGAGGGTCTGCCCACGGTAGAGGATCTGGCCCGGGTCGGTCAGCAGGGCGAGGGTGGCGGCGCGGATCGAGGCATGGACGACCTTGTCGCCGTCGGCGGCGGCCGCCCAGAGCGTGGCCAGGTCAAGATCTTGGATCAGGTCGGCCTCACCGGGCTGCTGGTCGTGTTCGGGGTCGAAGTCGCGGTCGTGGAACATCAGCAATGCTCTCATCGGCTCAGCTCCTCGACGAGGCGGTCGAACCCGAGACCGTATTTGTCTGCGATGGCGCGTGCGTACGCGCGGCCGTCGGCTGGTTGCCGAACAACCTTGTGGGTCCGGGTGGCTGGGTCGTCGGGAACGACAGTGCTGACCATGCTGACGGTCTTGTCGTTGAGGGTGGCCAGCTCATCGAGGAACGTGACGCACACGCACAGTGCGTCCAGGGCTGACACCTGCTGAAGGATCTCGCGGCTCATGAACAGCGCGTCCGCGGCAGTGGTGGAGTTGAACATCTCATTGAGGATGATCACGCTGGCCGGGGTAGCGGCGGCGAAGTCATCGCGCAGCCGGTTCAGCTCGGTCTGTAGCTTCCCGGTCATGGTGGTGCTGTCTTCAGTTCGGTTGAAGTGGGTCAGGATCTGGTCGCAGACGAACAGTCGGGTCTCGCGGCCGGGAACGGGGCAGCCCAGCCGGGCGAGGTAGTGCAACTGCCCGAAGGTGCGGGCCAGGGTGGTCTTGCCGCCGTTGTTCGGACCCGAGATCACGAGGATGCGTTCAGCACCGGTCACGGTGATGTCGTTGACCACGATCTCGTGTCTTGCCTCGGTCTGATGGGCGGCGCTGCTCGCCACGTCGGCCGATTCGTGCGCGGGGGCCGGAACGCGGTTGGGCAACAGGCGCAGCTTCTGGGCCAGGGCGAGGTCGAAGGTGTCGAGGGCCTGTTCGCTCTTGTCGGTGTCGGACAATCGCGGATAGCTGAAGGCCAGTCCAGCTGCCCGCAGCGGCGCGATGTAGTCGAGGTAGGAGAGGTAGAACTGGATATCGCCGTCGAAGCGGGCGATCACCGGGTCGAGATAGTCGGCGTGCTCGCCACAGAAAGCATCCAGGGCGGCAAACACGTCGGGGTAGAGCTGTGCGACGAGGTCGAGGATGCCGGTGCCGGCGTAGGCCTCCCACAGTCGGGGCTGAGCCCGCGCGCTGCTCCTGGGCTGCCGTTGGAACCGAGCGAACGTGGCCGCAACCTGCTTGCCGTAGTCGGCCTCGTCGTCGTCGCCGGCCACGGTGATGCGGTCGCCGCGGATGACGACGATGTAGTGCACGCCGTCCAACGCGGCTTCCAGCCGTAGAGTCTCGTCGTGCAGCGCAAGGAACCCGGCCGAGCTCACGTATTCGTGTAGGTATCCGGCGAGGTCGCCTAGGCCGCGGGAGCGGGGTTCGCAGAACTCCAGACCATCGGCGAGCTGGAGCACGGCCTGGCAGTACTCCGCGACGGCGTTGAGGAAGAACCGGGTGCGGTAGTAGTGCTGCTGTCCGTGGTCGTCCTCTCGGATCTCTTTGGTTCGATAGCGAAACTGGAAGACCAGCCGCCGCTGAGCGAACGTGCGGACCAGGTCGCAGATGTTGGCCCGGTCGAGGTCGCGGAATATCTCTTGGCGGTAGCGCAGCGTGTGTAGGTCTCGCAGCTGACACCAGTACAACCCCGTCAGGGAGTAGTCGGCCTGGTTCGCGGTGACATCTGCAATGACCTGACCGAGGTTCAGGTCCCTGAAGAAGGCCGGCTCGTGCGATGGCTGACTGCCGTCCTGCTCCGTCGGGCGCTGCCCAGGCGGGTAGAGAACATCCGTTGTAGTCACCACGACAATCGCGGTTCATCAAGTACAACTACGCACCGTCTCAGCGAGGGCAACAGCCGGAATGAGTTCCACCAAGCAGAACACTGTGTCGAAAGCCCGCTGCGCATGGGTCCTCCTCCCATCAACAGGGGCCATCAGCAGGGCTGCGGTTCGAAGCTCACGCTCCGGGCGGGCGCCATCACCTGAGCCTCATTCTATCGCCGGTTCGCGCCGTCAAGCCAGGTCATGGCGGTCATGGCGGTTGCGTCCCCGACCGTCCCGCTGGCGGTCACCCAGGGATGACGCCGTTCGCGTCCGTGCGCCGGGGCCGCGGTGCGTCCGTCATCGTGATCATCGGCCCGGCACCCCACCCCCAGTCGAGTGGCCACTTTCGTACGGTCGAGTGGCCAGTTTCGTTCACGGTCAGGCGGTTTCATGGGTGGGGCAGTGTCGGTGGTCACCTCTAGAGTTTGAGTCATGAACAACGATGGTTCGCTTCTCGAGAGGCTCCGGCAGCAGCTGGCCGACCTCGAGTCGAGCCAGCGTGCCACCGGGGGCACCGCGGGCGCCGGGTTCTGGTCGACCCCCATCCCGGATGCCGCAGAGCCGGTTGCGTCGGATGCCGCAGAGGCGGCTCCGGCGGATGCCGCCGGCCCTGTTCTGGGTGCCACTGACCCAATCTCGCCGGAGGCCGCCTCGGCCGGCGAGGACGTGCCGGTCCGGGAGTTCCCGGCGCCGTTGACGATCCACTGGGCGAACTGGGCGAACGTGTCCGGTGCGTACGCGTCAGGGTTCGCGTTCGCGGCCGCGAGCCTGGACCGTCCCCAGATGGAACCGCACCGGATGAGCGAGCCTGACCTGCTCGAGTCAGTCACCCAGCTCGGCGCCGTGCAACACCACCGCGAGGTGAACCTGGTGCGCCTGGTCACTCAGCTCGAGGCCCGCGGCGTGGCCTCCCCGGGCGGGTTGTGCCGGGTCGACTGGTTGCGCACGGTCGATCCCACCCTGACCGCCACCCAGGCCAAAGCAGTCGTGACCTGTGGGGCGGCGTTCAACCAGCCTCGCTGGGCCCAGTTGCGCGACGCCGTCACCACCAGCACGGACGGGCGGGTGACGGTGGGTAAGGCCGCGCAGGTCATCGACTTCTTCCACCGCCTCAAGCCGGTCGCTGACCCCGACGACCTCGAGCAGGCCGTCACCCACCTGACCGAGGAAGCACCCGGGCTGCGGTGGGAACAGCTCGCGAAGCTGGCCCGGGAGCTGTCTGACCAGGTTCGGCCTCCGAAGGATGCTGAGGAGCACGACCAGAAACGCCGAGACGCGCGCGGCCTGTGGTTCACCAGCCCCAACGCGGCCGGGATGGTCGGAATGACCGGCACCCTCGACCCCGAAGGCGCCGCAACCCTCAAAGCCGCCATCGACCCCCTCGCCGCACCCCGACCCCTGACCGATGAAGACGGGGTCAAGATCGAGGACGACCCCCGACCACCCCACCAGCGCCGGATGGACGCCCTGCTCGACCTCGTCGCCCGCGGTGTCACCGCGCCCGGTCAGGCACCGAGCACGGACAAGGCCAAGATCGTCGTCACGATGGGCTTCGAGGCCCTGCGGGACTGGGCGGCCCGAGGCTGCCCACCCGATTGGGCCACGAGCAAGCCCAAACCGGGTGGTGGGTCGTGCCTGAGTGGGGACGTGCTCAGCGCGGCCATCGTGCGCCGGCTGGCGTGCGACGCCGCCATCATCCCCGTCGTGCTCGGCTCCGACTCCCAACCACTCGACGTCGGTCGGGAAGAACGCCTCGTCACCCGCGCCCTGCGCACCGCCCTCTGGCTCCGAGACGGCGGCTGCTCCTTCCCGGGGTGCTCCACCCCCGCGCAGTGGACCGACGCGCACCACGTCAAACACTGGGTCGATGGCGGCACCACCTGTTTGGGCAACCTGGCCCTTTTGTGCCGGCGACACCACGGCTACGTCCACGACAAGCGCCTCACCGCGACCATCACCGCCACCGGGGTCACCTGGCACACCTGGCAACACTGGCGCACCCGCGTCAAGGTCCGATGCTGACACAGGCCCAACCGACCGGTTAGAGGCAGACCCGGCATCCACCTGGCCTGGACGATCCTCCGCGCTCTGAGTGCGACGTTCGGGAATGGAGGCGCTCTGCCCGAGACCCACAGCTCAGGTCAGCTCAGCACGAGCACCACAGCGATGGTGAACATCACCAGCGCGATGGCGATGTCGAGAAGCTGCCAGGTGCGAGGTCTGGAGAACAGGGGGGCGAGAAAGCGTGCTCCGTAGCCGAGCGCCGTGAACCACAGCACGCTGGCGGTGATCGCCCCCGCCGTGAACCACCAGCGACCCGCACCTGAGTGTTGGTTGGCCAAGGAGCCGACCAGCAACACCGTGTCGAGATAGACGTGCGGGTTGAGCCAGGTGAGCGCGAGCACCGTGGCGAGCACACCGCGCCGACCCGGTGACTCTTCGGTCGCAGCAAGGGCCTTGGGGTGGCGGGCGTTCCGCAGACACGTGAGTCCGTAGACCACCAGGTAGGCAGCCCCGAGCCATCGCACCCAGGTGAGCAGGGCTGGGTGCGAGGTGACCACCCCTCCGACCCCCAGCACCCCGGCGACGACGAGCACGGCATCCGACAGGGCGCACACCACGACAACCACCCCGATGTGGTGGCGGGTGAGGCCGGTGCGCAGCACGAAGGCGTTCTGCGCACCGATGGCCACGATGAGCGTGAGCATGGTGAGAAAGCCGGTCAGCATCGTGGCCACGGTCCGACGGTAGAAGACCCAGCGGTCGCCTGACCCTCATGACCGTCGTATTCACCAGTCTTGGAAATTTCGTAGATCACCCAAGAGGTGGCGATCGTGTGCGGCGCTAGCGCCTCCGAAACGGGGCCCGCAACGAACGCAAGTGCTCAGACTGACCTGCACGGGGCCATGGTCCGCAACGCAGCAAGCCAGATGGCCCAGGGTGCGTCTACGCGCACCCTGGGCCATCCGAGCGGTGGATCAGCGGCAGCCGGTGCAGGAGACGGTGCCGGTTCCGATGTTGACGCGCAGGTTGCCGGGGTTGGCGTAGTAGGGGGTTGCGCCGTAGAAGTACGCGGTGCCGACGCGCTCAGACACGATGAGCTGGACGTAGTAGTTGCGCAGGTTCCCCACGATGCTGACCCCGGTGCAGCTGTTCCTGTTGAGCTTGCCGGACCAGGTGATGACCCACTGGCTGCCGTTCCAGTACTGAAGGTGGACGGGGGTACCTGCGAAACCCATGCCGGGCGTGAGGGACCGGAAGCATCCCTCGACGTAGCTCGCTGCCTGAGCGGGTGCGGCCGTGGCCATGCCGACCCCGAGCGGCGCGAGAATGGCGAGGAGCAGCCCGGTGGCGAGTCGCTTGAGGCCGCGTGTGCGACGGTTCGGCGAGCTGATGCCGGTGCTGAGGTCGGCACCGTCCTCAATGGAGCCCTGGCGGATGACGGCGGCGGCGGAGTGCGACATGAGGTGCTCCTCTGGACTGATCGGACCTTGTTGTCTGACCGGGTGAGCCCAGAGTGGGCGACAGCGCTTAAGAACCGCTTAAACCGTGGACGGACCCTCGCTCCGTCGACGGAAGACAGGGGCGGCCGGCATCAGGGCGCCGTGGCCGCACCCCCTCATTTGCGTCGAGGGTTGCGGCGCGCGATGGCTCCCGAGAGCACGGTCGCGAACCCGCACCACGCCGCGTAGGGCACCAGGGCCGCCCCGGCCAGCGGTTCCCGCTTCGCCGAACGGCGGGCCAGGTCGATCGAGCTGAGGGTGAGCGCGGCGCACTCGAGGGTGGCGAGTGCGGGCCGCTTGGAGCGCCAGAACAGCCAGCTCCACGCGGCGTTGAGCACCAGGTTGCCACCGACCGCTCGAACGTACGCAGACCGCTTGTCGGGTGAGTCGTCACGGTCGAGTGAGGTGAGGGTGGCGGCCGTGCTGACCGCCAGGTCGGCGTAGAGCGCCGTCCACACCACCGGGAAGGCAATGGCGGGAGGCTGCCAGTCGGGCAGGTCGAGGCCCTTGTACCAGTTCGAGCCGGGCTTGGTGGCCAGCGAACCCACCACGGCGCAGGCCGCGACGGCGGCCCCGGCGTAGAGCAGGTTGCGCGGCAGGGTGTCGGGGGCGGCACCCTTCATCGCCTCGGCCACGGCGTCGTCGAACGAGGTGAACTTTCCCTCGTGTGGCACGTACTGCAGCAGGTCGTTCTCTTTCACGACGACCTCGTGCACGAGGCTGCCGACCAGCGGCTTGGCCAGGCCGGGAGAGATCGGGGTGACCAGCCCGACCCAGTGGCTGGCCAGTCGCGGGGTGAGCACGGGCACGGTCACCATGACGGGCGGGCGCTTACCGACCACCTTCGCGAACCGCTGGATCATCTCGCGGTAGGTCAGCACCTCGTCGGCGCCGATGTCGAAGGTGCGGTTGATCTCGTCGGGAAGCTCACCGGCGCCGGCCAGCAGGGTCGTCACGTCGTCGATGGCGATGGGCTGGATGCGGTTGTCGAGCCATTTCGGGGCGACCATGGCCGGCAGCCGCGACGTGAGGTAGCGCAGCATGTCGAACGAGGCGGAGCCGTCACCGAGCACCACGGCCGCCTGCAGCACCGCGGTCGGCACCTTCGAGTCGAGAAAGGTGCGGCCGACCTCGACTCGTGAGGCCAGGTGGGGTGAGAGCACCTCGTCGTCGGGGTGGATGCCGCCGAGGTAGACGATGCGCTGCACGCCCTCCTGTTCGGCGGCGTCGGCGAAGGCCTGGGCCGCCTCACGGTCCCGTCGGGCGAAGTCGGGCTGGTCGTCCATCGAGTGCACGAGGTACCACGCCGCCCGGATGCCGCGCAGCGCCCGCACCATGTCCTCGGTCGACCCGACGTCGCCCTCGACGACATCGACGTGACCTCGCCATGGCTTGTCGGACAGCGAGTCGGCGTGGCGGGTCAGCACCCGAACCGACCACCCGGCATCCAGCAGCTTCGGCACGAGATGCCCGCCGATGTAGCCGGAGGCGCCCGTCACCAGGGCGGTGCGGTCGGGATCGTCGGTGGGGGCAGGGGTCATGCGGTTCACCTCGCGAGGGAGAGGACGGGGGGCAGAAGCAGGAGCATGCCGGTCGACCACGTGACGTGGGTGATCATCGGCCCGAGGAAGCCACCGGTGACCCGGCGTTGCAGGGCGGTGACCAGGCCGATCAGGGCGGCGGCGAGCACGAGCAGCGGGATACCGCTGCCGACGGTCGTGAGGGCGTAGAGCACCGTGGTGACGAGCACCTGGTAGCGAGGCAGGGCCGCGTAGAGGGCGCCCCGGAAGTAGAGCTCCTCAGCGATGCCGTTGAGGAAGGTGATGCCGAGCACGACGGAGAACGAGCCGACACGGGCGTGGTCGAGCAGCTGCTCGACCGGCTCGCGCAGAACGGGGATCCGGGCGACCGCGAGGGCGCCCAGCAGGAAGATGAGCAGCAACAGCAGACCGAGC
Source organism: Humibacillus sp. DSM 29435 (assembly GCF_001758225.1). Lineage (GTDB taxonomy): Bacteria > Actinomycetota > Actinomycetes > Actinomycetales > Dermatophilaceae > DSM-29435. The sequence goes on from NZ_MAST01000004.1 coordinate 53,730, forward strand.
ACGAGGGACTGGACGATCGGACGCGCCTGCCGGTCACCGCGGCGGGTGTGGCCCATCCCGGCGTGCAGCGGCCCGGAGGCGAGGGCGCCGACCACCCAGATCGCGGCCAGCAGCAACGTGGCGAGGTAGAACAGGGGGTCGCCAGGAGTGATCCGCAGGGCCCAGGCCAACACTCCGCTGCCCACGATGAGGGTGAGGATGACGACGATCTGCCGACGGCGGAACACCTGAGGCGGGTCCCAGTGCTTGCGCTCCACGGGCTGTACGAGGGCCGCGGTGACGAAGGCGCGCAGCTCAGCGATGGGTCCGTGCTGGGTCATCGGCCTCCTGTCTGAATCTGGTCGGGCGTGAACGGCGAGAGAGCGGTGTTCGTTACCGTCGAGCCGCCTCATAGCGGCTCAAGGTCTTCTTGCGCTCGGCGTCGTGGTCGACGATGCGCTGCGGATAGTCGTGCTCATACCCATCCTTGCGCGCCCAGGGCTCGTGCGCAGTTCTGCCCTTGAGATGACGCAGCTCGGGCACCCAACGGCGGACGTACTCACCGTCGGGGTCGAACTTCGTGCCCTGGGTGATGGGGTTGAACACCCGGAAGTACGGGGAGGCGTCGGTTCCGGTTCCGGCGCACCACTGCCATCCGTGGTTGTTCGAGGCGATGTCGCCGTCGATGAGGTGGTCGAGAAAGTGGCGGGCGCCGACAGGCCACCAGACGTGCAGGTCCTTGGTGAGAAAGCTCGCGGTGATCATGCGCACGCGGTTGTGCATGAAGCCCTCGGCCAGCAGCTGGCGCATGCCGGCGTCGACGATGGGGTAGCCGGTGCGCCCCTGCTTCCAGGCCTCGACCCGCGCGTCGGTCTCGGGGCCGGAGTCGTACTCGAGGCGCTCGAGCTCGGGGCGCAGGTCGTGCCAGGCGGATGCCGGGTGCTGCCAGAGCACGTCGGCGTAGAACTCGCGCCAGGCCAGCTCGTTGGTGAACGTGTGGGTCGCCTTCGAACCACCCGCAGAGTGGGCGGCGATGTCGGCCAGGATGGTGCGGGGGTGGATCTCGCCGTACTTCAGCGGAGCCGAGAGCCGGCTCGTGGTGTCGTGGTCGGGCCGGTCGCGATCTCTCGCGTAGCCGTCGAGGTCACCGGTGAGGAAGGCCTCCCAGCGCTTCAAGGCCGCCTGCTCGCCGGCCTCGATCCGCTCTGTTGACGTCGGCTCGGGCAGGTCGTCGCTGCGGACGCCGTGGTGCCAGGGGATACGCGTCGGTCGCTCGGCCGGAGCCGGCCACCCGTGCTCCCGCCACGCGCGGGAGAAGGGCGTGAAGACCTTGTAGGGCGTGCCCGACTGGTTGACGACGATGCCCGGCCCGACGGCGTACGGGGTGCCGGTGGCCACGAGCTGTCGCCCTGCCGCCTGGAGGGCTGCCTCCACCGCCTCGTCGCGGCGGCGGCCGTACGGGGTGGTCTCGCGGGTGACGTGCACCTGCGAGGCGCCGACCTCGGCGGCGAGTTCGGGAACCACCTCGACCGGGTCGCCGGTGCGAATCACCAGGTTGTCTCTGGTGTCACGCGAGAGCGAGGCCAGCGACGCGAGCAGCCGGTCGGCCCGGGGCGTTCCCTCGTGCAGGAGGGACGGGTCGATGACGAAGACGGGCAGCACGGTGGTGCCGGCCGCCACGGAAGCGAGGAGCGCCGGGTGGTCGTTCAGGCGCAGGTCGCGTCGGAACCACAGCACCGACACCGAGGGTTCGTCTGCCATCAGGCCATTCTGGCCGACGCGGCGCCTTCGCGCTCGAGCCGGATCTGCGCGACGTCGAGGTAGCCGGTGCCGAAGCCCGCCTCGCAGTAGGCGAGGTAGAACTCCCACTTGCGGCGGAACGTCTCGTCGAAGCCGAGCGCGCGCACCTGCGGCCAGCTGGCGAGGAACTGGTCACGCCAACGACGCAGGGTCTCGGCGTAGTCGTGGCCGAACTCGTTCACCTCGGTGACGCGCAGGCCGGTGTGGGCGCTGGTGGTCTCGTCGATGGACTGGAGGCTCGGGATCAGGCCGCCCGGGAAGATGTGCTTCTGGATCCAGCCGTACGAGTGCTTCGTGGCGAGCAGGCGCTCGTGCGACATGAGGATGGCCTGCACCGCTGCCACGCCACCGGGGGCGAGGCGCTGCTCGATGGTGCGGAAGTACTCGGGCCAGTACTCCTCGCCGACCGCCTCGATCATCTCGACGCTGACCACGGCGTCGAACTGGCCGTCGACCTCGCGGTAGTCCTGGATGCGGATGTCGACCAGATCGGACAGGCCCGCGGCGGCGACCCGTTCGGCGGCCAACGCGGCCTGCTCGCGGGACAGGGTCACGCTGGTCACTCGTGCACCGCGTCGGGCCGCCTCGATGGCGAGCGTGCCCCAGCCGGTGCCGATCTCGAGCACCCGGCTGCCCGCCGTGACGCGGGCCTGGTCGAGGATGGCGTGCACCTTGCGCAGCTGGGCCGCCTCGAAGGGCTGCTCTGTCACTGGCGCGGCCCCGGCCGAGCGGTCGAACAGGGCCGAGCTGTAGCTCATCGTCGCGTCGAGGAACAGGTGGAACATCTCGTTGCTGAGGTCGTAGTGCGCCTCGATGTTCTTGCGTGATCCGAGCAGCGAGTTGCGCTGGGCCATCGGGATGCGGCGGTCGACGACGGCACGCAGCCTGAGCAGTCGCGGCGGGAAGGCCGTGGTCATCCGCTCGGCGAAGGGCGCGAGCACGGCGGCGAGGTCGGTTCCCTCGGCGGCCTTCCAGTCGCCGGCCATGTAGGCCTCGCCGATACCGATCTTCGGGTGGTGGGCGAGCCGTTCGAACAGGGCGGTCGGGCGCACGATCTGCAGGGCCGCGCGGTTACCGGCGGCGGGCTGGCCTGAGAGGGTGGAGCCGTCGGGCATCAGCATGTCGATCGGCACCCGCGAGGTGACCTGGGCCAGGATGTTGCGAGCGAGCCGCGCGCGGAGGCAGAGCACGCGAAGCGCCGGGCGCCGCAGACAGATCGGCTGGGTCATGTTGGTCGGCAGGTTGGCTGGCAGGTTGGCTGGCAGGTTGGCTGGCAGGGTGGCGGTCATCGGACGGCCTCCTTCGTGTGTCGTGGGCGGGGCATCACGGGTAGTCGGCGCAACCAGAGTCGGATGCCGTGAAGTCGGATGAGGGCTGTCACGCGCTGGGTCATGAGCCCGTGCCGGCGGATCAGGGTGGTGAGGGCCTGGGGGGTGGCGGCGACCGGTGCTCCGGTGGTCACCGCCGTGAGGATGCGTTCGCCGTCGCGGTCGAGGCGCACCGACACGGTGACGCGGTCTGGCCGCAGCGTGAGCTGAACGGCGTACGTGCCGGAGACGTCGTTGAACGGCGAGACGTAGAACGCCTTGTCGATGCTTGTGCCACCGGTCTCGTCTAGGTCGAGCAGGTAGGCGTGGCGCTCTCCGTAGGTGTTGTGCACCTCGAACACGACGGCGACGACGGTGTTGTCGGGTCGCACGCACCAGAAGACGGTGAGCGGGTCGAAGACGTGGCCGAGCACCCGGGCGTTGGCGAGCATGAGCACGCGGTCGTCGGGGGTGAGCGTGACACCTCGGGCCTGGAGGAACCGTTCGACGTCGCCCCGGAGGCCACCACCGAGACTCCCCGAGTCGAGGTGGTCGCGGGCGTCGAAGCCGGCGAACAGGCTGAGCGGCCAACGGAACCCGGGCAGCCGGTCGACGTCGACGAGCCACTGGTAGTGGGCGGTCGTGAAGGTGTTGGTCAGCGGGGCCCGACGGGTGTGGGTGACGGTGCCGTCGATGAGCGCCGGGAGGGCCGGCGGGTCGACACGAACCCCGGGGGCTTCGCTGGAGTGGGGTGCGGTCTCGTGTCGCACGGCGGTCACCACCGGGCGCCGAGCGACTCAGCGGCCTCGACGCCGGAGCGGCAACCGTCCTCGTGGAAGCCCCAGCCGAGGTGCGCCCCGGCGAAGGCCAGGCGGTCGCCCCCGCCCTGTCGCAGGCGGGCCGCGGCGGCCACGGCATCCGTCGTGAAGATCGGGTGGTCGTAGGTCATCCGGGCGATGACGGTGGCCGGGTCGACGTGGCCCTCCGGGTTGAGCGTGACGACGTGGTCGTCAGCGCCTTCGATGCCGTGCAGCCGGTTCATCCAGTAGCTGACCATCACGTCGGGCGCCGGGGCGTCGCAGGCGGTCATGCGGTAGTTCCACGACGCCTTCGCTCGCTGGGCGCTGGGCAGCACCGAGCTGTCACGGTGCAGCCAGGTCGGGTTGCGCGAGTAGCGGATGGCAGCGAGGTCGGTCTTCTCGTCAGGGGTCGCGTCGGCGAGCAGGTCGAGGGCCTGGTCTGCGTGGGTGGCGACGACGGCCTTGTCGAACGTTCGGTCGGGCGCGCCCTCGACGCGCACGTCGACCCCGTCGGCGTGCCGCGTCACAGCCTGGACGCGGCTCTGCCGGCGCACGTCGCCCAGACGCTCGACGAGCTTGTCGACGTAGGTGGCCGAGCCGCCGGTGACCGTTCGCCACGTCGGAGAACCGCCGACGGTGAGCATGCCGTGGTGGTCGAGGAAGCGGAAGAGGTGGCGGGCCGGGTAGGAGGCGGCGTCGAGGTCACCGCACGACCAGACGCAGGCCACGAGCGGCACGGCGAAGTGGCGCACGAAGTAGGTCGAGAACTTCTGGGCAGCGAGGAACTCGCCCCAGGTGGGGTCGGTCGACTCGTCGGCCAGCAGGCTGCGGGCCGCCTTGTGAAAGCGGGGCACCTCGGTGAGCAGACGAACAAAACGCGGGTCGGCGGCCCGCCACGGCTGGGCGAACATCGCGCCGGCCCCTCGGCCCCCGGCGTACTGCAGACCGCAGCCCGCACAGGCGATGCTCATGCTCATCTCGGTGGGCTGGGTGGGCACGTCGAGCTCGGCGAAGAGGCGCAGCAGGTGCGGGTAGGTGCGCTCGTTGTGCACGATGAAGCCGCTGTCGATGCGCAGCGCCCGCCCGGCCGACGTGACGTCGTGGGTGTGGGCGTGGCCACCGATGCGGTCATCGGCCTCGAAGAGGGTGACCTCGTGGGTGCGACTCAGCACATGCGCAGCCGTGAGCCCCGAGATGCCGGCGCCGATGACTGCGACCGTGGGCCGACCGGTCGGTGTCTGCCCGGCCGCGGTAGCGGTAGCGGTGTCCTCCGGTGGGGGCGTGCTGCTCACCGAGTCCTCCTGAGGTGGTTCGTTCGTGGTGGTGATGGCCGGCGACCGGTTGATCGGCGACAGCGGAGGTTCGGTGCGGACCGCCGTGCAGATTGGACCGGATGTCGCGAACGGTGAGCTCTCACACGCGTGGAGACCGGCATCCGGTTGTCCATCGACCTTCTACAGCGTAGGGTCGGTGTCTAAGGTTTGTCAAAGGTTTGGAGAACCCATGGAGATCGTCCGAACGGTGACCGTCGACCGGTCCATCGACCAGGTCTGGGGCTACCTCAGCGACTTCACGCACACGACCGACTGGGACCCGGGCACGGTGCGTACCGAGCGCACCTCGGGTGACGGCGGCGTCGGTACCCGCTACCACAACGTCTCGAAGTTTCTGGGGCGTCAGACCGAGCTGGACTACCAGGTCGACGAGTTCACCCCGAACGAGAAGCTCGCCCTACGCGGTGAGAACGCGACCGTCGTGGCCCACGACACGATGACCCTCTCGGGCTCGGCAGAACGCACCACGGTGACCTACCGGGCCGCCTTCGAGTTCAAGGGGATCGCCAAGCTGGTCGCGCCCCTGCTCGCCCCCGCGCTGCGCAGGCTCGGCGACGAGGCCGAGGCCGGGTTGCGTGAGGCGCTCACGCAGCTCTGAGGGCCCTGGGGCCAGCGGCACCCAGCGGCATTCAGCGGCATTCAGCGGCATTCATCGGCAGAGGCGGCCGACCCAGGGACCGAGATGGAGGGAGCAGTCGGTGTTCACGATCAAGCGCGCGGCGGAGATGACGGGCATCAGCGTGGCCACGCTGCGGGCCTGGGAGCGCCGCTACGGCGTGGTGCATCCCCAGCGCTCCGACGGCGGCTACCGGCTCTACTCCGACGGCGACGTGAGAGCGCTCGCGATCATGAACTCCCTCGTCAACGAGGGCTGGTCAGCCAAGGAGGCAGCGGCCGAGACGCTCGCGCGGCTGTCGAACGACACGCTGACCACCGACGGGCCGTGGGAACCCGGGCTGCCGTCGCCGCCACGCCGGGCCGAGGCTCCCGACCAGATGGCGTCGGCGCGCGTCGATGGTTACGCCGGCCTGCCGGCCTCCACCGTCTTCACCTCGTTCACCGAGGACACGGAGGCCTTCGTCGACGCCGCTCGCCGACTCGACGTCAACGCCATCACCGCGGTGCTCGACTCGAGGTTCGCCGTGGGCCGCTTCGAGACGGTCGTCGACGACTGGCTCATGCCGGCGCTCCAACGCGTCGGAGAGGCCTGGGCCGACGGACGCATCAGCGTGGCCGGTGAGCACCTCGTCTCGTACGCCGTGCAGGGCAGGCTCTCGGCGGCCTACGAGGCGGCGTCCAACCTCGGCTCCGGCCCGGTCGTCATCGTCGGGCTGGCGCCCGGAGCCCACCATGAGCTCGGACTGCTGGCCTTTGCCGTCGCCGCTCGCCGCTCGGGCTTCGCCACCGTCTACGTCGGGGCCGACCTGCCGGCCGACGACTGGGTCGGCGCCGTGACGACCAGGGGTGCGGCGGCCGTGGTCATGGCTGTGCCTCGCGAGATCGATATCGCGGCGACCGGAGTCATCGCCGACCGTCTGCGCGCGGCCTATCCGCGACTGGTGATCGGTATCGGTGGCCGTCAGCAGGGCGCCATCGGGTCGGGCTGTGTGCACCTCGGCCACGGAATCGGCTCTGCCGTCACCGAGCTCGTGCGCAGGGTGCGCGTCCCCGCGTGAACCCAACCTTCGCGAGCTCTTCGCCCCGGGTCCTCGTGCTCGGGGGGACGGGCGAGGCGCGGTCGCTCGCCGCAGTGCTCGTGGGGGAGGGGTGGTCGGTGGTCTCGAGTCTGGCGGGGCGGGTCTCGGCGCCTGCGCTACCGGTGGGGGAGCTGCGCACCGGTGGGTTCGGAGGGGTTGAGGGCCTGATGGTCTACCTTGCCGCTGAACCGATCGCCGCGGTCGTCGACGCGACGCACCCGTTCGCCGCGAACATCACCGCGCACGCAGCCCAGGCGGCGACGGCATCCGGTGTGCCGCTGCTTCGGCTGCAACGGCCCGGCTGGTCGACGCACGAGCTCGCCTCGACGTTCCACTGGGTCGACTCCGTGGGCGAGGCCCGAGTCGCCGCCGAACCCCACCGCCGGCCGTTCCTCACCACGGGGCGTCAACAGCTGCACGAGTTCGCCGGCTGGCACGACCGCTACGTGCTCGCGCGCGTCGTAGACCCGCCCGACTGGGTGGTTCCGGCGACGTGGGAGGTGCTGCGGGCGCGGGGGCCCTACACGCACGCCGCCGAGCTCGACCTCATGTCGAGCCGGGCCATCGACGTGCTCGTCACGAAGGACTCCGGCGGGCCTCTCACCGAGGCCAAGCTGCGGGCCGCCACCGATCTCGACGTCGCCGTGGTGGTCGTGCGCCGCCCCGCCCTGCCCACGGGCCTGGTCGTCGTCGACACCGTCGGGGCCGCCCGTGACTGGCTGCAGCGCCTCCCGCCGTAGCCTGCCGCGGGTGGCCCTCATCGGTGGTCAGCTTTGGCGGTTGCCCTCAGGTTCCGATAGACATGGGTCGGCAGGCGCGTCGAGGCGCCCGCCGAGGGAAGGGGAGAGTCTGCGCATGGCTGCCGACGAGGGCATCGTGCAGGTCTTCTTCCTGTCTGACAGCACCGGCATCAGCGCCGAAACCATGGGCAACGCCCTTCTGATCCACTTCTCGCAGCTGCGGTTCGAGCGAAGGCTCATCCCCTTCATCGCCAGTGTCGCCGAAGCCCGCCGGGTGGTGGCCGTGCTCGACGAGGCCGCCGACGGTCCGGGTATGGCGATCGCCTTCACGACGGCCGCCACCGACGAGATCCGTGAGGTGCTGCTCACCACCCGTTGCCCGGTCATCGACTTCTTCGAACTGCACATGTCGCGGGTCGAGTCGGTATTCGGGGTCACGGCCGAGCGCTCCATCGCGAAGCTGCACGGTGTCGGCGACGTGCAGCGCTACAACGCGCGCATGTCCGCGATCGAGTACGCCATCGAGCACGACGACGGCCAGAGCCTGCGGGCCCTCGACAAGGCCGACGTCGTCCTGGTGGCGCCCTCACGGTGCGGCAAGACCCCCACCACGATGTACCTCGCGCTGCAGCACGGCCTCTTCGTGGCCAACTACCCGCTCGTCGAGGAGGATCTCGATGCCTCCGAGCTGCCCCGCCCGGTGCGTCACCTGCGCGAGCGGTGCATCGGCATCCTCGCCGACGCGAAGCGGCTCTCAGAGGTGCGTCAGGCTCGCCGGCCCAACTCGCGCTACGCCTCGATGGAGCAGTGCCGGTTCGAGCTGCGGCAGGCCGAGGCCATGTATCACGCGAACCGTATACCGGTCATCAACTCGACGACGCGGTCGGTCGAAGAGATGTCGACCCTGATCATCCAGATCCTCCAGTCACGAACGAAGGACAGGTCATGAGTGAGAGTGTGAAGTGGTTCTCCGCCCTGGGCATGGGCGACCTCGAGGAGGTCGGCGGCAAGAACGCGTCGCTCGGCGAGATGATCAGCAACCTCGCGTCAGCCGACGTGCGGGTGCCCGACGGGTTCGCCACGACGGCCCACGCCTTTCGCGAGTTCCTGGCCCAGTCAGGGCTGGCCGAGCGGATCACCACCCTCATGTCGGGGCTCGACACCGACGACGTCGACGCGCTGGCCCGCGTCGGCAAGCAGGTGCGGCAGGCGATCATCGACCAGCCGCTGCAGCCCGAGCTGGAGCAGCCGGTGCGGGAGGCCTACGCGCAGCTCGTGGGCGACGACGACCAGATGTCGTTCGCCGTGCGCTCGTCGGCCACCGCTGAAGACCTTCCCGACGCCTCGTTCGCCGGCCAGCAGGAGACCTTTCTCAACATCCGTGGCATCGACGCGGTGCTGCAGGCCATCCACGAGGTCTTCGCCTCGCTCTACAACGACCGCGCCATCGCCTACCGCGTGCACCACGGCTTCGAGCACGAGCACGTGGCGCTCTCGGCGGGAGTGCAACGCATGGTGCGCTCTGACGTCGGCGCCTCGGGGGTGATGTTCACGATGGACACCGAGTCGGGTTTCACGGATGCCGTCTTCGTCACCGCGTCGTACGGGCTCGGTGAGTCGGTGGTGCAGGGCGCGGTCAACCCCGACGAGTGGTACGTCTGGAAGCCTGGGCTGGCCGCCGGGCACCCGGCCGTGCTCAAGCGCGGCCTCGGGGGCAAGGCCATCAAGATGATCTTCACCGACGACCCCTCGGTGGGGCGCACCACCGAGTTCGTCGACGTCGAGCCGGCCGACCGGGCGCGGTTCAGCCTCACCGACGCCGAGGTGTCAGAGCTGGCTCGCCTCGCCGTCTCCATCGAGACCCACTACGGCCGGCCGATGGACATCGAGTGGGGCAAGGACGGCGTCGACGGGCTGCTCTACGTGCTGCAGGCGCGCCCTGAGACGGTGCAGTCACGCCGATCGGCCTCGACCATCGAGCGCTACCGCGTGGCCGGGTCAGACTCTGACCGTTCGGTGCTCGTCGAGGGCCGTGCGATCGGGCAGAAGGCCGGAGCCGGGCCGGTGCGGGTGCTGGCGAGCGCCGAGGCGATGCGCGACTTCGTCACCGGTGAGGTGCTCGTCGCCGACATGACCGACCCCGACTGGGAACCGATCATGAAGCGGGCCAGCGCGATCGTGACCAACCGGGGCGGCCGCACCTGCCACGCGGCCATCATCGCCCGAGAGCTCGGCATCCCGGCTGTCGTCGGCACCGGGTCGGCCACCCTCGAGCTCGCAGACGGCCACGAGGTCACCGTCTCGTGCGCCGAGGGCGACACCGGTTTCGTCTACGACGGCATCCTGGCGATCGACGTCGAGTCGACCGACCTCGGCGACATGCCGCCGGTCGACGTCGGCATCATGATGAACGTCGGCACGCCTGACCAGGCCTTCGGCTTCTCGATGCTGCCCAACCAGGGTGTCGGTCTCGCCCGGCTCGAGTTCATCATCAACCGCCAGATCGGCATCCACCCCAAGGCACTGCTCGACCACGCGGCCGGCACCCTCGCCGCCGACGACGCCGACCTGGCCGCCCGCATCGACGAGGAGGTCGAGGCCTACGCGGGCCCGCGCGAGTTCTTCGTGCAGCGCGTGGCCGAGGGCGTCTCGACCATCGCCGCCGCCTTCCACCCCAAGCCGGTCATCGTGCGGATGAGCGACTTCAAGTCGAACGAGTACGCCAACCTGGTCGGCGGGCGCCGCTACGAGCCCATCGAGGAGAACCCGATGCTCGGCTACCGGGGGGCCTCTCGCTACCTCTCGGCCGACTTCGCCGACTGCTTCGCCATGGAGGCCGAGGCGCTGCGCTACGTGCGTGACGAGATGGGCCTGACGAACATCAAGATCATGATCCCGTTCGTGCGTACCCTCACCGAGGCCGCCGGCGTCATCGCGCTGCTCGGCGAGCACGGGCTGCGGCGCGGAGAGAACGGTCTGCAGGTGATCATGATGTGCGAGCTGCCCTCGAACGCGGTCATCGCCGACCAGTTCCTCGAGCACTTCGACGGTTTCTCGATCGGCAGCAACGACATGACCCAGCTGACCCTCGGTCTCGACCGCGACTCCAGCCTCGTGGCGGCCGGGTTCGATGAGCGCGACCCTGCGGTCAAGTACCTGCTCGGGTTGGCCATCGCCGCGTGCAAGAAGTCGGGCAAGTACGTCGGCATCTGCGGGCAGGGCCCCTCCGACCACCCTGACCTGGCTGAGTGGCTGCTCGACCAGCACATCGACACCATCTCGCTCAACCCCGACACGGTCGTCAGCACCTGGACGGCTCTTGCCAAGCGCTGATCCGAGCGGTCGACCGTTCGCAGGCACGGGCGGGTGGCAGCCGTGAGCGACGTCGGGCTGCTGTTCGTCGGAGCGGTGCTCATCGTCAACGGAGTCATGCTGGCCGGCCGAATGTCCGCGCTGGCCGCCGCGCCGTTGAACTTCTTCGTCGGCACCCTGCAGGTGGTCACCCCGACCTTCCTGATCATGACGGCGGCCGGCGACCGGGAGGTCATCGCGGCGGCCAGTGGTCTCTACCTGTTCGGGTTCACCTACCTGTGGGTTGGCATCAACGCCGTAACCGGGTGGCCCGGCCAGGGGCTCGGCTGGTTCTCGCTCTTCGTGGCGGTGGCGGCGCTCGGCTACGCGGCCTCCGTCTGGGCGGGTGGCGGCCGGGTCTTCGTCGTCATCTGGCTCGCCTGGTCGGTGCTGTGGTTCCTCTTCTTCCTGACGCTCGCGCTTGAGCGCGACGACCTCACCCGGTTCACCGGAGCGGTCGCGGTCATCGAAGGGGTGCTCACTGCGGCGGTGCCGGCGGGACTCGCCCTGTCGGGGCTGTGGCGCGACAGTGACGCCGCAGCCGCCACGCTGGCGGTGTTGCTGGCGGTGCTGATGGCGGTGTCGTGGAGGCTGACCCGGGCGCCGGGCCCCCGAGTGAGGCGGCCGACGGAAACGTCGCAGACGGCTCACCGGCCCTGACGCAGCCAGGGGTTCAGCCGCGCCGCTCCCTTCGCCCCCGCGCTCGGCCGAGCCCGAACGAAGCCGTAGCGGCCAGGGCCAGAGCAGCGCTGGAGACTCGCCGGGCCAGTCGGGTGGCGGGCTCGATGGCGGCAACCCCGGCGGGTCGGCCACGGCCGAGCCGACCGCGGTTCTCGGCACCGCCGTCGTAGAGGTTCGTCCCGCCCAACGACACTCCAAGCACACCGGCGAACGCCGCCTCCACGACTCCACCGTTGGGGCTGGGGTGGGCCGGAGCGTCGCGCCGGATCGCCGACAGGCCCTCGCGTATCCCGCCCTGCCCGACGCCGGGGGACAACGCCAGGGCGAGGATGCCGCTGAGCCGGGCCGGCGCCCAGTTGACGATGTCGTCGAGCCGGGCTGCGCACCAACCGAACTCGGCGTAGCGCTCTGAGCGGTGACCGATCATTGCGTCGAGGGTGTTGACCGCCCGGTAGCCCAGCAATCCCGGCACGCCGAACGTGGCGCCCCAGACCAGCGGGGCCACGACGGCATCCGACGTGTTCTCGGCCAGCGACTCGACACAGGCGCGCGCCACCTCGTCGGCGTCGAGAGCGCTCGTCTTGCGGCCGACGAGGTTTTGCACCTGGAGGCGGGCGGCCGCCAGGTCGTCAGCGCGCAGCTGACCGTCGATGATCGCGGCCTCTCGGGCGAGCGATCGGCCGCCGAGCACCGCCCAGGTGGCCGCTGCGGTGACGAGGGTGTGCGCCAACCCGTGGCGGCCTGACGTTCGCTCGGCCACCACCCCGAGAGCCGACGCACCGCCGGCCAGCACGACGACGTGAACCACCCCCCGTGATCGCCGCTGGGCGTACGTGTGCTTCTCGAGGCGGGTGGCGACCGACCCGAAACCGCCCACCGGGTGCCAACGGCGAGGGTCGCCGACGAGCTGGTCGACGAACCACCCGAGGGCGAGCCCGACCGCGCGACTCATGACGTGACATCGAGCGCGGCGACCGCTCCGATGACGACGACCGCCGGCGCGCCGAGCCCGGCGGCGGCCGAGACACCGGCGATGTCTGCGACCGTGGCCCGCACCGTGCGCATGCTCGGCAGCCCGGCGTCGGCCACCACCGCTGCGGGTGTCGACGGGTCGAGACCCTGCGTCACGAGCTCGGCCGTCACGGCGGGCAGGGTTGCGACACCCATGAGCACGACGATCGTGGTGTTGGCCCGGGCGATGGCGCTCCAGTCGAGGGTGCTGCGCGGATCATGCGGCGGCACGTGGGCGCTCACGACGGTGAAGCCCTGAACCAGGGTGCGGTGCGTGAGGGGGATGCCGGCCAACGCCGGCCCCGCGACGCTCGAGGTCACCCCGGGAACGACGACGACCGGGATGCCGGCCGCTCCGCACGCCTCGGCCTCTTCGCCGCCGCGCCCGAAGACGAAGTTGTCACCCCCCTTGAAGCGGACGACGCAGCGCCCGGCTCGGGCGTGCTCGACTATGAGCGTGTTGATCCGCTCCTGTGGCGTGAAGGTCCCTCTCGGGATCTTCCCGACGTCGACGACGATGGCGTCGGGACGGGCCTGCGACAGGGCGGCCAGCGGTACCAGCCGGTCGTGCACGATCACGTCAGCGGTGCGCAGCGCCTCGAGACCGGCGACGGTGATCAGGCCCGGGTCGCCGGGCCCCCCGCCGACGAGGGTGACCGTGCCTCGTACCGGTGCTGGCGTCGAGGTAGCCGAGGTGGTGGTGGCCGCGATGGAGGTCGTGTGGCCCCCTCGCCCCGCCCGGATGACGACGGTGAAGCCGGCTTCGTCCTCGACGGCCAAATTCTCGTCGAGCGACACCAGCCCCCGTTCGACGAGGTCGAGCACGCTGGTCGGTAGCGCGGCATCATCGGACCGGATGGTGACCTGGGCGCCGTCGCGCAACAGGGCGTCGATGGTCGCTGCAGTGTGTCTGTCGACCCCTGACAGGAGCACCCGCTCACCCCGGAAGCTGAGGTCACGCAGCACGAGACGACTCCCTGACATCGGCGAGGGCAGCGACCAGCTGCCGCGAGATCGCAGGGTGTCGAACGGCCACCCTGATCCAGGTCGGGCCGAGGCCGGGGAAGCTCTCGCCCCGCCGCACCGCGAGGCCTCTGTCGCCCAGCGCTGCCCGGAGCGACCCCGGGCCGAAGGCCGAGGTGTCGATGAGCACGAACGGGGCCCGTGAGGGGTGCCGCACCGGCAGACCCACCTCGGCGAGTCCGAACTCGAGTTCCGTTCTCCACGAGTCGAACCGGCCTGCAGCAGCCTGCGCCTCGGCCACCGCCGCTGGGGTCGCGGTGGCCACCATCGCGGCCAGTGCAGGCGTCGACACCGACCACGGCGGTTGCGCCGCACCGAGCGCCGCGATGAGGTCAGGGTCGCCGACGACGTAGCCGGCGCGTAGCCCGGCCAGGCCCCAGGTCTTGGTCAGCGACCGCAGCACCAGCAGACCCCGCAGGTTCTGCAAACTGTCGCCGATGACCGACTCCGGCTCGCCCGGTACGGCATCCATGAAGGCCTCGTCAACCACGAGCGTGCGCCCCGGGCGCCGGAGCGCGTGGAGGCGGTCGGCCGAGTGCAGCACTCCGGTCGGGTTGGTGGGGTTGCCGACGAAGACCAGGTCAGCCTGGCCATGAGCGCGCTCGAGCTCGTCGACCTCGAGCGCGAAGCCCGTTGCAGGAGAGAGTAGGTGGCGCGTCGGCCGGTGACCGGCGGCGCGCAGGGCGGCCTCGGGCTCGGTGAACTGCGGGTGCACCACGACGGCCGCCTGGGGGCGGAGGGCGCGGGCGATCAGCGTGAAGGCCTCGGCTCCCCCCGAGGTCGGGAGCACCGCCTCGACCGGCACCCCGTGGCGTTCCGCGATGGCGTGGGTCGCGGCGGTCGGGTCGGGATAGCGCCCCAGGTCGGCGATCGTGTCGCCGATGACGGCGGCCAGCCACGGCGGCGGTGAGGTCACGCGAACATTGACGGCGAGGTCGATGAGGCCCGGAGTGGCGTCGCGGTCGCCGTGGTGGTGCAGGTCGACCGTCATGATGCTCCTTGGGTCAGCCCGGCCACGGTTCGCGAGGTTGTCGACGGCGCGGCGAGGGCGAACTCGTGCACCGCGTCGGCGAACCGGGCCGCCAGCTGAGGGTGGCCGGCCCAGTGGATGTGCAGGTAGGAGGCGTGCACGGTGGCCCGCCCGGTTCCGGCAGGGTCGAGGCTGAGCCCGTCGGGCCGCCCGTCGAGCAGCCACCCGGGGTGCCCCGCGGTGCCGGCCCGCGTGTACGAAAGTGGCCACTCGACTGAGGGACTGGTACCAGCGCCGACACTCCCAGTCGAGTGGCCACTTTCGTACGTCGCGTGACCAAACCTCTCAGTCGAGTGGCCACTTTCGTACGTCGTGCCGCGACCGGGTGCGACCTTGTCGGCATCGGGCGTGATGGTGGTGCGGTGAAACTCGTGACCGGTGACCCGCTGGCCCGCCGGCCCGAGCAGGGAGTCGACCGTCGCGACCGCCGTTCGGTAGCCCAGGGTCAGCCGCGGGCCCATCGCGGCCGTGGCCGGCAGCGCACCGACCATCTCGTGACCGTCGACGCTCCGGCAGAGATAGAGCAGGCCGGCGCACTCGGCCACCGTCGGCATACCGCCGTTAACGGCCGCCCTGATCGCCTGACGCAGTGCGTGGTTCGCGCTCAGCTCGGTGGCGTGAACCTCCGGGAAGCCGCCGCCGAGGTAGAGGCCCGCGGTGCCGGGCGGCAGGTCGCCGTCGGTGGTCGGGTCGAAGTGCACCGGTTCGAGGCCGGCAGCCCGGAGCAGCTCTTCGGTCTCGGCGTAGCGGAAGGTGAACGACCGCCCACCCGCCACCGCGACGACCGGCCGCCCGGGTCGAGGTATTCCACGACCCCCGGCGGTCGCGGAATACCTCGAACCGGAGCAAGCGGAGGCAAGGGCGGCCGTCGGGCTCCACGGCATCCGGCTGAGATCGGGCGCTGAGTGCGCGATCGTCACGATCGCAGCGAGGTCGAGGTGCTCGGCGACGCGCTCCGCCATCCGGTCGATGGTGGCCGCCGCCTCGACGCGCTCCTCGACGGGCACCAGGCCGAGGTGGCGCGAGGGGGCCTCGATGCCGGCGTCGCGCGGTAGCACCCCGAGAACCGGGAGGCCGGTCGACTCGAGCGCAGCGCGAACCTCTCCGGTGTGCCGGGCACTGGCCGCCTTGTTCAGGATGACGCCGGCGAGCCGCACGTTCGGGTCGAACGTGGCCAGACCGTGCACGATCGCGGCAGCCGTGCGTGACAGGTGGCTGACGTCGAGCACGAGCACGATCGGGCTGCGGGTCAGAGTGGCGACGTGGGCGGTCGAGGCAAAGCCGTCGTGGCCGATGCGCCCGTCGAACAGGCCCATGACCCCCTCGATGACGGCGATGTCGGTCGGCCCGTGGGCCTGCGCCCCGTGCAGCAGCAGCGGTTCGATGAGCGACTCGTCGGTGAGAAAGGGGTCGAGGTTGCGGCCTGGCCTCCCGGTGGCGAGCGAGTGGTAGCCGGGGTCGATGAAGTCGGGCCCGACCTTGAACCCGCCGACGGCGAGGCCCTCTCGGCGCAGCGCCGCCATCAGGCCCGTCGCGACGGTCGTCTTGCCATGTCCGGAGGCAGGGGCAGCGACCACAAGGCGGGGCAGACGCGTGGTTGGCGTGGCCGTCGCGGTGGCGGTGGTGGCGGGTGAGGGTTCGGGGCGCGTCACCATTCGATGCCTCGCTGACCCTTCTGACCGGAGTCGAAGGGATGCTTGACCTTGGTCATCTCGGTGACGAGGTCGGCCAGGTCGAGCACCGCCTCGGGGCAGCGCCGGCCGGTGATGACGACGTGCTGCTGACCGGGGCGGTCACGCAGGGTGGTCACGACGTCGTCGACGTCGATCCAGCCCCAGGCCATCGGGTAGGTGAACTCGTCGAGCACGTAGAGGCCGTGCTGCTCGGCCGCCATCCGGCGTTTGATCTCGGCCCAGCCCTCGACGGCCGTGGCCGCGTGGTCGTCGTCGGTGCCCTCCTTGCGGCTCCACGACCAGCCGGCCCCCATCTTGTGCCACTCCATCGGGCCGCCTCGGCCCGTCTCTTGGTGCAGCTCGGCCAGGGTCTCGACGGCGGTCTGCTCACCGATGCGCCATTTCGCGCTCTTGACGAACTGGAACACCCCGACCGACCAGCCCTGGTTCCAGCCGCGCAGGGCCAACCCGAAGGCGGCCGTCGACTTGCCCTTGCCGTCACCGGTGTTGACGATGACCAGTGGGCGGTTGCGGCGCTGCCGAGTCGTGAGGCCGTCGTCGGGCACCGTGGTGGGCTGACCCTTCATCAGGCCACCCACCTTGCGCCAGAGGCGATCTCGCGCATCGACGTGTGGGCGCGTGAGGCCTCGACGATGGTCGAGGCCGCGACCTCGTCGACGGGCAGGTGCTCGGCTCCGAGCTGGGTGGCCAGCCGCGCGGCCAGCCCGAGCCGGAAGCGGCCCGACTCACAGTCGATGACCACCGAGTCGACGCCCTCGTAGGCGAGGTGGCCGGCCACGGCCGCGGTCCGCTCGAGCGGGTGGGCGCCTGAGGTTGCCCTCCCGTCGGTCACGACCACGAGCAGTGGGCGGCGGCGCGGGTCGCGGATGCGTTCGAGCCGCAGGGTCTCGTGCGCCAGGAGCAGCCCCTCGGCCAGCGGCGTACGTCCACCGTGCGGAAGGTCGTCGAGGCGACGGGCGGCCACGTCGATGGAGCCGGTGGGCGGCAGCACGAGGTGGGCGCCGTCGCCGCGAAAGGTGATCATGCCGACCTTGTCGCGCCGCTGGTAGGCGTCGAGCAGCAGCGAGAGCACGGCCGTCTTCACCGACTCCATCCGCTTGCGCGCGGCCATCGACCCCGAGGCGTCAACGCACAGCAGGATGAGGTTCGACTCGCGGCCCTGGGTCACGGTGCGACGCAGGTCGGTCGGCTCGAGCAGCACCCGCCCAACGCGACCCCGCGCGAGCTGGTGCGGCGCGGCGGCTCGCAGGGTGGCGGCGAGGTGCACCCGGCCGGTGGCGGCGGTGGTGGAGCCGATGGCGCCCCCGGTCGTCGTGACGGCCCGGCTGCGCCTTCCCGCCTCGCCGTGCCCCAGCCCCCTCGCGGTGAGCACTCGGGCCCGGAAGGGTGTGCCGGACGCGATCGTGCTCACCCGGGCCGGATGCTGCTGGGCCTGGTCGGCCTGGTCGGCCTCGTCGCCCTCGCTCGGCGAAGGGCCGGCTTCAGGCTCCGGCTCGGAGCGGTCGTCGGTCTCCGCCCGGCTGGGCTCGGGGTCGCGCTGGGCCGATCCGTTCGCGTCCGAACGGTTCTCGGTCGGCGGCTGGGGCTGCTCCGACTCGCCAGACTCGCCAGAGCCGTCCGAACCTTCTGAGCCGGTCTGCTCGTCGCTCGATCGCTCGCCCTCGTCGGGTCCCTCGCCCGGGTCGGGCTCAGGGTCATCGCCGAGGATGCGGTCGAGGAGGTCTTCGTCGAGGCCCGGTGCGTCGAAGGGGTTGCGACGCCGGCGGTGCGGCAGGGCGAGGCGGGCCGCGGCTCGCACGTCGGCCCGGGTGACCCGACCGCGCCCGACCCAGGCGGCGTGCGCGATGGCAGCGCGGGCGGTCACGATGTCGGCGCGGAGACCGTCGACCTCGAAGGCCGCACACACCTCGGCGATCTTGGTCAGCATCCGATCGGGCAGCTCGACCGTGCCGACCCGTGCCCGGGCGTCAGCGATGCGTGCGCGCACCGCCTCCTGGTCGGCCGCGAAACGCTCGGCGAACGCGGCGGGCGCCGCGTCGAACGCGAGGCGGCGCCTGACCACCTCGGAGCGCAGGGCCGGCTCACGCGGGGCGGCCACCTCGACGGTGAGGCCGAACCGGTCGAGCAGCTGCGGTCGCAGCTCACCCTCCTCGGGGTTCATCGTGCCCACGAGCACGATGCGTGCCGCGTGCGACACCGACACCCCGTCGCGTTCGACGGTGTTGCGTCCCATCGCCGCGGCGTCGAGCAGCAGGTCGACCAGATGGTCGTGCAGCAGGTTCACCTCGTCGACGTAGAGGATGCCGCGGTTGGCGGCGGCGAGCAGGCCCGGCTCGTAGGCCGTCACCCCCGACCCGAGGGCCGCCTTGAGGTCGAGCGAACCGACCACGCGGTCGTCGGTGGCCCCGACGGGCAGCTCGACCAGCCGCGCGGGGCGGTAGGCCGCGGCCACGTCGTCAGGGTGCGGGCCGTCGGGGCAGCCGGGGTCAGCGGCATCCGGGTCACACCCGAACCGGCAGCCGGCCACGACCGCCTGCTCAGGCATGACGGCGGCCAGGCCACGCACCATCGTCGACTTGGCCGTGCCCTTCTCGCCGCGCACGAGCACCCCGCCGACCTGCGGTGACACGGTGGTGAGCACGAGAGCCAGGGCCATGTCGTCAGAACCGACCACGGCAGAGAACGGGAAGACCGAGAGGTCACTCATGAAGCCTCCTGCGGGTGCCTCGCCCGCGTGGGTTGACTGACCGCACCCGAAGGAGTGCGGTGGTGACGGGAGACGTTCTGACTGCCACCCCGATCGGCCTGGGGTGGTTCACAGTGGCGGGACCGCTCCGGATTCTCACCGGATTCCTCTCCAGTCGCCGATCGCAGTCTGTCAGACGCTGGCGTGGCCGCGCCCTACGGCGTCCACCACTTGGCCGGATGCCGTCGAGGAGGCAGACGTGGCAGGGTGTCGTCATGCCCGCCACCGAGCTCGACACCACGAGCTGGACCTCCTTCGAGTCGACCCTCGCCCTGCGGCTGCGCCAGCTCGACGACCCGGATTTCATCACGGTCGCGGAGGCCTCCTTCGTGTACGAGCCGCCGGCGAAGCGTGGCCTGTTCGGCCGGGTGTTGGGCGGCGTGTTCGGCAGCGACGAGCCGGTCGACGGGGGCGCGTTCGTGCAGGCCCACCGTGCGGGAGCGCTCCTCTACGCCGAATGTGTCGGCTCACGGTCGTTCGGTGGGCGCCACGCCTGGACCCCTGACCAGGAGGCTGCGCTCGAACGCGTCGGCTGGGTGCACCGCCCAGCGTTGATCGGCGAGGAGGTCTACGTCATGGGAGCCGGCGCCGATCCCGCGCTCAACGGGCACGTGCCCGTCGGGGACGCTCCGGCGGTGGCGGCGCTCATGGTCGCCGCGATGCGAGACGTCGTGGGCACCGCCCACCCGGCTACGCTCGAGATCAGGTTCGGCTGACGGCTCGGTCGGGCTGAACGAGCAGCCCCGGTGACAGGTCGTCGTCGCCGGGCAGCATCCCGCTGAGCAGGCGCCACACCTCGGTGGGTGTGACGGCCACCAGCATCGGCCCCGAGTCGTCGACGTCGACCCGCAGCAGCCCGGCGCTCGTGTCGAGCACCGCCAGGCGGCGACCGGATGACGCGGATGCCGCCCCGCCGGCCCGCTCGGGCCAGGTGACATCGACGACCCAGAACCGCCAGTCGCCGGCAGACACTGCGGCCGACCACGCCGGCCAGACCGACGCCGTCGTGGAGACGAGAGCCTGCGCGGCCGCTGCTCTGGGAGCGGCCTTGTGGGCAGCGAGCCCGTCGAGCACCGCCTCGGTCACCGGTACGCGTCCAGCCGGCAGGTGCGGACGAAGACCGAGCCGGGTCAGCCGGGCCACGAGCGTCGGCACGAACTCGGTGCCGACGGCGGCGAAGTCGTACGAGCCGTCACCGAGGTCGGCGAGCACGGCCGAGACGACCGACAACCACCCCTGGTGCAGCTGGCGGCCGGCCGCGCCGGCGACGACGAGATGCACCATCGCGATGGGCCGTTGCACGGCCGCCAGGGCGGGTCGCAGCGCCTCATGCACGACGCCGTCGACCAGCGCACCCGAGGTTCGCAAAGGGGCAAGCGGCGTGACGTCGGAGGCCGGTGCCGAGCCGGGGGGTGAGGGCGAGTCGAACTCACGACACAGCGTCTCGAAGGTGGTCGCGTCGAGGCGGATCCGACCCGAGGCGGGGTCGAAGACGGGGTTCACGACACGCCCCCCGCCGTCGGGGCACCGGTCGGGTGGGCGACGTGGGGGTCGATGCGCAGGTGCCGGGCCGACTGTTCGAGCTGGGCGCCGGCCGTGGCAAACGCCAGGGTGGCGCACGAGGCGCTCAGCGTGACCCCGCGCCCGTCGAGCAGGGTCATCCACTGCTGCACCGTGACCGACTGGTTCTCGGCCGTCGCGTGGGTGGCGAGCCGGCGGGCGCCGGGGTGGCCACCCACCGTCATCCGCTCGAGGTCGAGCAGCAGGTAGTCGTGCAGCTCACCCGCGAGGAAGACGTCGGTGCCCTTCTGCCAGTCGCCGAACGACATCGCGACCTCGGTCACGGTGACCACGAGGTTCGCCCGGAAGAGCCCTTCCTGCTCGGGTTCCACGACGACGAGCTCGATGCCGGGGTAGGGGTCGGACACCTGTTCCCAGCCGTCGGGCACCTCGACCGAGACGAAGCCTCCGGCCAGCTCGAGAGTGTTCATCGCTTCCTCCGGTTCGTCAGCCCGAGAACCCGGCTCTCGAGCAGCGTGGTCTGCTCGTCACGGGCCCAGCGGGGCGGGTACCACTTCGGGATCGGGAGGAACAAGGCTCCCCAGAGGGCGAGGATGCCGCCGAGGCCGGCGAGCGGCACGAACCAGAAGGTCCAGTCGGCGCCGCTTCCGCTGCGATGGGTCGAGAGAAAGCCGGCCGCGAACAGGATCAGCCCGACCCCCGGAAGCCAGAACAGGGCAGCGCTCTCGTGGAGGCGGCTGCCCACCCACCACCTCGACCGTCGACTCACGCCGCTGCGAGACCAGCCGGCCACCGCGAGCAGGGCGCACCCAGCGAGACTGAGGACGAAGGGCATTGGTCGACCCTAGTCCCAGAAGGTCAGAGCGTCGCCGACATCGCCGGCGAAGTCACCGACCGCCCCGGCCGCGTCGGCGATACCCCCGCCCGCCCACTCGGCGAAGTCTCCTACCGGGCCGACGATCTGCTGCCCCACGAAGTCGCCGACCATCCCGCCGAGGCCGCCGCCGACGAAACCGCCGATCAGGCCACCGACGACCGCACCGACCGGGCCGCCCACCGCGGCTCCGATGAGCGCGCCGCCCTGGGCCCCGGCCCACGCGCCGCCCCAGCTGCCCGCCGCGGTGGTGAGACCCATCGTGCCGGCCCGGGCTGCTTTCTCGGTCGTGCCCATGCTCGGGTCGCCGGAGTCCTGGTTCCACTGGCTGAACGCGGCGGTGCCGAACGAGAGCACCGTGCCGGCGCGGGTGGCCCACTTGGCCGCCGTTCCCCACTTTGCGAAGTTGCCGGCCTGGTTGGACTTGGCCACCCAGGTCGAGTCGGAGCGCATCGACCAGGCACGCGCCCAGGTGCCGGTGGGACGCGTGATGTAGGCGCCGTTGGCGCCCCGCGGCCGCCAGTCGCCGATACCCACCTTGCGCATGTAGTCGCTGGTCGCACCCAGGCCGAGCAGGGCGTTCGCTCCGATGAGGCCCGGCCAGGCGAGGGGCCCGGCGTCATCGTCGGGCGCCAGGCCCGACGACTCGAGGTAGTCGTCCCAGAAGCCGGCGGCCTGCGGCTCACCGCCTCCGGGAGCACCTCCGGGAGTACCACTGGGGCCACCTCCTCCGAGCGGAAGGGGGGCGTCGGTGAGCTGCGCGTTCGTGCTGCCGCCCTCGCCGCTCGTGCCTCGCTGGGCTGCGGCGTTCTGGGTCAGCCGGGCGCTGAGGGTGGTCAGGTGGGTGCCGAAGCCGTCGATCTGCGCCTCGATCGCCGGCCACTGGCTGATGAGGGACTGGAGGTTGTCGCCGCTCCAGTTGCCACGCAGCGAGCCGAGCACGCCGCTGACGGTGTTGCGCATCGCTGTGCACTCTCGAGCCGAGGCCGTGAGCACCGCCGCTGAGCGGTCGAGCGCATCGGGGTCAGAGCCCTTCTTGAAGATCGCCACCGCCACCCCTCCCTTCGGTCGGCTCGACCCTACGGCGACGCGGGTCAGGTCGCGATGGGGAGCACTCCCCATCGCGTCGCCGGCGCGTCGCTAGGGTCTGCTCTGTGGTCGTCGGCTCGGGAGCAGTCATCGAGGTCGTCGGCGTCGGCGCCGCCGGGCTGTCGTCGCTCGGCGAGCTCGAACGCGCCCTGGTCGCGGCGGCCGAGGTGGTCATCGGCGGAGAGCGGCACCTCGAGATGATCGAACCGGCATCCGGCCAAGACCTCGTGACCTGGCCGGTGCCCCTGAAGCCGGCGCTCCCCTCGCTCGTGGAGTCGTGGGGTGAGCGCCGGGTTGTGGTGCTCGCCAGCGGAGACCCGCTGGTGTCGGGCATCGGCTCGACGCTCATCGAGCTGCTGGGGGCAAGCCGCGTGCGGGTGCACCCGGCCGTGTCGTCGGCAGCGCTCGCGAGGGCGCGGATGGGGTGGAGCGCCGAGGAGTCGGAGGTCGTGACGCTGGTCGGTCGCGATGTCGACCGGCTGCGACGCGACCTCTCGCGCCGGGCTCGGCTGATCGTGCTCACCAGCGGTGCGGGTGGTCCCGCCCTGGTGGCCGGGCTGCTTGTCGACGAGGGCTACGCCGCCAGCCGCATCACCGTGCTCGGCGACCTCGGGTCGGTCGCCGAGTCACGCACCGACGGAATGGCCAGAACGTGGGACGGGCGTCTCACCCCTCGTCTCTACATCGTGTGCGTCGAGTGTCGCCCCGACGCTGGGGAACGGGTCGCCCGGTCGCTCGTTCCCGGTCTCGTGGATGCCGCCTACGAGCACGACGGACAGCTGACCAAGCGTGTCGTGCGGGCAGCAGCGCTCGCCCACCTGGCTCCCCAGC
This sequence comes from Humibacillus sp. DSM 29435, assembly GCF_001758225.1. Lineage (GTDB taxonomy): Bacteria > Actinomycetota > Actinomycetes > Actinomycetales > Dermatophilaceae > DSM-29435. The sequence goes on from NZ_MAST01000004.1 coordinate 77,238, forward strand.
CGGGAGACGTGATGTGGGACCTGGGCGCCGGGGCCGGTTCGGTGGGAATCGAGTTCGCTCGCCAGCACCCTCGCAACCGGGTGTACGCCGTCGAGCGCGACCCGGAGCGGGCCGAGAGGGTCAGACGCAATGCCCGCTCGCTCGGGGTGCCGGGGCTGAGCGTCGTCGAGGGTGAGTCTTCCGGCCTGCTGGCCGAGCTGCCCACGCCGGATGCCGTGTTCATCGGGGGCGGCGCGACGACCTCCGTCGTCGAGCTGGCGTGGCGGGCGTTGTCGCCCGGCGGGCGGCTGGTCGTGCACGGCGTGACGGTCGAGACCGAGCAGGTGCTGGTCGCTTCGCGGCTGGCCCACGGGGGCTCACTGTCGCGAATCAGTGTCGAGGACCTCGAGCCGATCGGCTCCTTCACGGGCTGGAGGCCGGCCCGTGCGGTGGTGCAGTGGAGCGTGAGCAAGCCTGCCGCTCAGCCCAGCCAGGGCTATCGAGGGGACGACGACCGATGACAGTGCACTTCATCGGCGCCGGGCCCGGCGCTGCCGATCTGCTCACCCTGCGCGCCGTTCGGCTCATCGGTGAGTCGCCGGTGTGCCTCTACGCCGGCACCTACATCGGCGAGGAGGTGCTGGCCCACTGCCCCGAGGGGGCCACGCTGGTCGACACCGCGCACCTGCACCTCGACGCGATCATCGCCTACTGCGTCGCAGCACACGAGAGAGGGCACGACGTCGCCCGGTTGTGCTCGGGCGACCCGTCGCTGTACTCGGCCGTCGCCGAGCAGACTCGCCGACTCGACCGAGCCGGGGTGGGTTGGGACGTCACACCCGGGGTTCCGGCCTACGCGGCGGCCGCAGCGCTCATCGGGCGGGAGCTCACGGTGCCCGAGCTGGCGCAGACGGTCGTGCTCACCCGGGCGCAGCGCGAATCGACGAAAATGCCTGACACAGAAGCGCTTTCGCATTTCGCCAAGTCGCAGGCCACCTTGGCGATCCACCTCGCCATCCGACAGACGCGCGAGATCGCGGCATCGCTGGTCGACGACTACGGCCACGACTGCCCGGTCGTCGTGGTCGCGAACGCCGAACAGGTGTCACAGGTGGTGCTGCGCGGCACCCTCGCCGACATCGCCGGTCAGGTCGAGGCGGCCGGCCTGCGTCAGGCCGCCATCATCCTCGTGGGGCGCGCGCTGGCCCGTGACGACGCCGACGCCGTGGAGTCCCACCTCTACGGCGCCCGCTCCAGGCCGAACGTCCCCTGACTCTGACCGGCTCGCTTCGGGCGAAACTGGCGCTGCTCCGACCGTCGCTCGAACCGGGCCCTGGGCGCCACGTGACGGGCCGTGACCGAGCGGTGCGAGTCGGCGGATAACGTGCCGTCATGATTTCACCTTCTTCCGGGCTCAGGCCCCGATCGTGAGCCGGCCGTCCGGTGACTCCGACGACGTCGTCGCGCCGAAGGGCTCTCGGGCCGAGCCCGAGCTCGAGGAGACCTACGACCGCCTGGTCGAGGAAGGTCATGAACGGCTCGACCGGCCCCTGCTTCCGCTGCTGTCGACCGGCCTGCTGGGTGGGGTCGACGTAGGGGTCGGCGTGCTGATCTACCTCGTGGTGGAGGCGAAGACCGGCAACGCCTTGCTCGCCTCGATGGCGTTCTCGATCGGCTTCGTGGCCCTGCTGTTGGCCAACAGCGAGCTGTTCACCGAGAACTTCCTGGTGCCGGTGATCTCGGTGGTCGCCAAGAAGGGGACGCTCAAGCAGCTGATCAGGCTGTGGGTCGTCACGCTGGCGGCCAACCTGGTCGGGGGCTTCGCCATGGCGGGGATGATCGTCGTGGCGCTTCCCGACGTTCATGAGGTGGCCGTCAAGACCGGCTCGCACTACGCCCACCTCGGTGTCTCGTGGCGCTCGTTCTTTCTCGCGGTGCTCGCCGGAACGGTGATCACGTTGTTGACGCGGATGCAGCACGCGACCGAGAGCATTGGGGTCCGGCTGGTGCCCGCAGTGCTCATGTCGTTCGTGCTTGTCGGCGCCCAGCTCTTTCACTCGGTGCTGGACTCGATCCTGATGTTCGCCGGGCTTCTCACCGGCAGGGCCGACTACGGCTACCTCGACTGGCTCGGGGCCCTCGGGTGGTCGGCGTTCGGCAACCTGGTGGGCGGGCTCGTGCTCGTGACCGGCATCCGTCTGCTTCGGATCCCCCACCGCATCGCCGAGAGCCGCGAGCAGGGGCAGACCGGCTGAACCCGTGCATCTCACGAGATCGGCTTTGAGCGCGTCACCCTCGCCGGGCTCGCGAACGCGTACCGCGACCACCCCGGCCGGTTCGCCGCCACGCCGGCCTCGCTCGACTCCGAGACCGCCCGGGCCAGCGACGGTCCCCGCCACACTGCTGGGCAGCACGCTTCGTGGCGTCATCACCCTGGAGACGAGCGGCAGCGTCGACCGCAGCGCCCCCGAACCGTCGCAGAGCTGGACGCGCATCGTCGACGCCCTCGACACGCTGCTGTCCAGCTGGCCGAAACGCTGAAACCCACCCTGATCCCACGACGAGACGAAGAAGCACCATGACCTCCCACCACCTGACCACCGTTCCACTCACGACGGCCCTCGTTCTCGGTGCCGTCGAGCTCGAACCGACCGAGGTCGGCGTGATACCGCACCGGCTTCCGGCGTGGGCGCGTGCACAGTGCGCCGATCCGCAGCTCGCAATGGTGGAGAGCCAGCCCTCCGGCGTGCACCTCGCCTTCCGCACAGCGGCGACAGTGATCGAGCTCGACGTGCAACGGTCGCGCACCACGTTCCGGGGCATCCCCGCCCGCCCCGACGGCATCCTCGAGCTCGTCATCGACGGCGACCTCGTCGCGCACTCCGCCACCTCCGGGGGCACCACGATCACGATCGACATGACCACCGGGGCCTGCGAGACGGAGGTCGGAGCGGTGACCAGAGCCCGCTTCACCGACCTGTCGCACGCGATGAAGAACGTAGAGATCTGGCTTCCGCACAACGAGCGGATCGAGCTGCTCGAGCTGCGCTGCAACGCACCCGCTGAGCCCGGACCGGCTCGCACACGTGCAGTGTGGGTACACCACGGGAGCTCCATCAGCCACGGCTCGAACGCCACCCGACCGACCGGTATCTGGCCCGTCGTCGCGGCCCGCCTGGCTGACCTCGAGCTGGTCAACCTCGGCCTGGGCGGCAGCGCGCTCCTTGACCCGTTCACCGCCCGGACCATCCGAGACTCTGCTGCAGACCTCATCAGCCTCAAGCTCGGGATCAACCTCGTCAACGCCGACCTGATGCGCCTGCGTGCCTTCGGTCCGGCCGTGCACGGCTTCCTCGACACGATCCGGGAAGGTCATCCCACCACCCCGCTGCTCGTCGTCTCTGCGACGTACTGCGCGATCCACGAGCACACCCCCGGCCCGTGCGCCTTCGACCTCGATGCCCTCGCCAAGGGCACGCTCCGGTTCCGCGCCACGGGTGACCCCGCTGAGCGCGCGGCCGGGAAGCTCACCCTGGCCGTGATCCGTGACGAGCTGGCGCGCATCGTCGCCGAGCGGCAACCCACCGACCCCAACCTGCACTACCTCGACGGACGACGGCTCTACGCCGAGAGCGACACCGACGCCCATCCGCTTCCCGACGGTCTTCACCCCGACGCGGCAACCCATCAGCTGATGGGCGAGAGATTCGCACGCGCAGCCGCAGCAGACGGCCTTCGGTCACTGGTCACCTGATCGACCCCGCCCGCGACACCCTTGCTCTTGGGGCACCGACCTCGCGGTAGCGGAGGTTGTACTGCCGAAGTGCCGTGGCGGTCAGGGAGCAGTCGGTGCGACGATGAAGAGATGGAACGGGTTCTCTTCGCCGGGCTAGGTGGCTCGGGTAAGACCACGCTGGCCCGAGCGGTGGCTGCGCGCCTCGACCTGCCCCTGACCATCCTGGACGATCTGTACTACGGCCCGGGCCCGGCGATGCGTGACGACTTCGTCGACGCGATCGACGCCGTCACCAGCGGAAGCCGATGGGTCATCGACTCTCAAGGCGCACCGCTGAGCTCGCCGGCGCCACCGATCCACCGAGAGCTGATGTGGGACCGAGCCGACACCGTGATCTGGCTGGACTACCCGAAGTGGGTCGTGCTGGCTCGGGGTTTCAAGCGACACGTGATGCGCGTGCTGACGCGGCAACCGTTGTGGCACGGCTACGTGGAGAGGTTCCGCGACTGGTTCGACCCCGGGCATCCGCTCCGGCGCGCGTGGTCGAGCCACCGACTGCGCCGTGTGCAGCTGACCGAGCGAACCACAGACCCACGATGGCAGCCCCTGACCGTGGTGCGGTTGCGTCATCCGGGTGAGGCCGCTGCCCTTCTCGCAGCGTTGCCCCAGCCGGACTGAGCGCCCTGCGCCAAACACGGGGGAGTCGCCGGGCACGGATCCCGCAGTCGGCCCTCGGTCCCGCCGTGGCAGCATCCAGCCATGACTGACTCGCTGCTTCCGCAGAACGGGGCTCTCGTGCTCTCGGGCGCGCCGGGAGCCGGCAAGACGACCGTGGCCCGGGCCGTGGCCGCCAGCCTGACGCATTCGGCCATCGTGGCCGGAGACGACGTCTCACGAATGGTCGCGAGCGGGTGGGTGGGGCCGGTGGGAGAGCCGGCCGACGAGGCAGAGCGGCAGCTGCTGCTGAGGGCGCGCAACATCTGCAGCCTCGCGAACAACTTCTCCGAAGCCGGCTTCTTCCCGATCATCGAGCACGTGGTGCCCGACCCGCAGGTGCTGGGTCGCATGATCGAGTGGCTGGTGCCCCGCCCCGTGCTGTTCGTGACGCTGGCCCCGAGCCACGCCGTCACGGTTCAGCGCAACACCACGCGGCCAGCCCGTGAGCAGATCGACTACGACACGTCCGCGCTGCACGAGCAGCTGACGGTCATGCGCGACCTGGGCTGGTGGCTCGACACCTCGGCGCAGGATGCCGCTGAGACCGTCGACCTGATCCTGGCCGACGCGGCGACCCGGGCCGAGGTCTCGAGCGCTCAGGTGGAAGAGGTGGTTTCGGCCATGAAGCGGGGGGTCCACACCTGACCGCGCTCGGTCACGATCGTGCCGCTCGCCCCGACGATGACGAGGCACGACATGTCGATGCTCGCCGGGTCGAGGTCGCCCAGTGTCGTCACGGTCAGCGCCTCGCCCGCACGACCCACGTCACGCCCGACGACGACGACCGTGCTGGCGGAGCGCACCTCGAGAAGCACCGCTCTGGCCAGGGCCATCTGCTCGGTTCGGCTTCGTGAAGCCGGGTTGTACAGCGCGACCACCAGGTCGGCGCCGGCGGCTGCCCGCAGCCGGGCCTCGATGACCGACCAGGGCTTGAGCCGGTCGCTGAGCGACATGACGGCGAAGTCGCCGCCGAGCGGTGCGCCGGCTCGAGCCGCCACGGCCTGCGCCGCGGTCACGCCAGGCAGCACCCGGATCGTCACGTCGCCGAAGGCCCCGTCGTCGGCCGCCTCGAAGAGAGCCGACGCCATCCCGAACACGCCGGCGTCGCCACCGGAGACGACGGCGACGCGCTCCCCCTTCCGCGCGAGCTCGAGGGCATGGCGGGCGCGATCGACCTCGACGGTGTTGCCCGAGGCGTGCCGGGTCAGCCCCGCACGCTGTGGCACGCGGTTCACGTAGGGGGCGTAACCGACGACGTGGTCGACCTCGGCCAGCGCAGCAGACACCTCAGGGGTCAGCCACCGGTCAGGGCCCGGCCCGAGACCGACCACCACGACCTCACCGCCCGGATGCCGCTCACCCAGCGTGACGGCATCCGCCGAGGCCACTTGCGCTGCAGTCGAGCTCGACGCCGCTCGACCAGCCGCGTCGGAACGCTGATCTCGCCCTGGCACAACGATCATCGACATGTAGGGCACGGAGCAGGGGTCGACGTCGGCCACGCGAAGCACCCGCTCCGAGTCAGAGCTGGCGCGCTCGACGTAGCGGGCGTCGTCGAGGCGGCCCGCCTGCCGAAGGGCCTCACGAACCCCCTCGAAGGTGCGACCGAGCTTCATGATGACGGCGGCCTCGGTGTCGGCCAGACGCCGGGCCAGCTCGGGAACCGGGAGCGTCCCCGGCAGAATCGTGAGCACGTCCTCATGACGACACAGGCCCGTGGCGACGGCCGCCGTGGAGCCGCTCACCGAGGTCACGCCGGGCACGACCGCGGCATCGTAGCGGGTCGCGAGACGGTCGTGAAGGTACATGTAGGTGCCGTAGAAGAGGGGGTCGCCCTCGGCGATGACGGCGACGTTGCGCCCTGAGTCGAGATGGGCGGCAAGGCGATCCGCCGACTCGTCGTAGAAGTCGGACATCAGCCCGTGGTAGCCGAGGGGGTGGTCGGTGGAGCCGGTCGTCACCGGGTAGACGAAGAGCTCCTCGATCGCGTCGGGGCGGAAGTAGCCGACGGCGATGCGGCGGGCGATCGAGTCGCCGCGGGTGCCGCTGTGGAAGGCCACGACGTCGGCCTCACCGAGGATGCGGGCTGCTTTCACGGTGACGAGCTCGGGGTCTCCAGGCCCGACGCCGACTCCGCGCAGCCAGCCGAGCCCGCTCACAGCTCGTCCTCCTGCGCCAGCGCGTTGAGGGCCGACGCCGCGAGCGCCGACCCGCCCCGGCGGCCGTGCACGACGAGCCACGGAATGTCGAACGGGTTCTCGGTGAGGGCCACCTTCGACTCGGCCGAGCCGATGAAACCGACGGGGATGCCGACGATCGCGGCGGGGCGAGGCCCGCCGTCGGCGATCCGCTCGAGCAGGTGGAACAGGGCCGTGGGGGCGTTGCCGATGGCGACGACGGCCCCTTCGAGCCGGTCGTCCCAGAGCGACACCGCGGCGGCCGACCTCGTGGTGCCCCACTCCCTCGCGAGGTGCGCAACCCGGCCGTCCCGCAGCGTGCAGACGACGTCGTTGTCACAGGGCAGGCGGGCGCGGGTCACGCCGGAGGCGAGCATGCCGGCATCCGTGAAGATGGTCGCGCCCGACTCGAGCGCAGAACGGGCAGCGGCGACGAGCCCGGGGTGAACCGCGATCTGCCCGGTCAGCTCGACGTCGCCACTCGCGTGCACCATGCGCACGGCCACCACTCGGGCACTCTCGGGCAGATGATCGAGGCGAGCTTCCGTTCGGATGGTTGCGAACGAGCGCCGGTAGATCTGCTGCCCGTCGCGCTCATAGTCGTAGCGGCGCGTCGGTGGGCCGAACTGCTGGTGTTCCTCGTGCTGCTCGGTCGGCGTGGCACGGGTCGAAGTGCTCATCGGTCCTCCATGGTGATCAGTTCGAGGGCCGCGTCGACCGACTTCGGCGCCAGCAGGTCGACGAACGGAGTGGTCGGGGTTCCGCACCGTCGCTCGCACCCGCTCACGTGCACAGGGAGCAACCCGACCGGCAGGCGGGGTGCGAGGTGGCGGGCCAGTGACCGGGTGTCGAGGGTCGACCTCGCGCACCCGGGCGACCCGGTGCAGGCGTGCAGCCTGACCCAGGGCGACGCAGCGCTCGTCGTGAGGCCGGCCGTCGCGAGGCGTGGCAAGGCGGCGGCGCCGTTCTCGATGACGAGCGAGCGCCAGGGGGTGATGCCCACGCGATCGGTGCAGGAGGCCAGGGCTTCGAGGTGAGCGGGGGTGAGCAGCCCGAGGGGCACACCTACGACCGCGTGATCACCCACTGCCCCGAGCGGTCGAGACACGGGCGCGGCGCCAGCGTCTCGCGGGCGATGCGAGCAGTCGGTCGGCGTGCCGATAGGGCGGTCGAGCTCGGCGACGTGCCACGACCCACCGCCGCTCGCCTCGTTCGCGCGCACGAAGTCTTGCGCGAGGTCGATGAGCAGGTCTGCAGCACCGGTGAGCGGTACCGACCAGCCGCGATCCGCAGAGCCCGCCAGCACCGTGACCCGATGGGGCCCGGTGGCGATCAGGCCGAGGTCGAAGCTCTGGCCGATCACGTCGCCCCGACCGTCATCGAGGGCGAACAGAAAGCGCCCGGGCAGGGCGGCGAGCCCGGGATCGGCACAGATCATGCTGTCCAGATCGCGGACAAGGGGTCTCAGATCTGCGTAGCCGTCACCGTCGAGACCGGTGAGCGGCGAGACGACGACATTGCGCACCAGCTCGTGGGACGGCGACGGCACCAGCCCCGTCGACACCACCGCATCCCGGGTCTCGGCCTCCAGGGGAACGGCCAGCCCGCGGATCTGCAAGGCGCCGCGGGAGGTCAGCTGAATGCTCGGATCTGACTGGTGCGCAACAATGCTCATCAAACCCTGTAGAGATGACACCGAGATGGGCAGGCCTCCGGTGCGCAGTCTCACGATGGCTCCGTCGGCGGCCAGGAAGGGACGCGAGAGCCCAGGGCAGGCGTCCGCCGCCGACCTCGGCTGCGTCTCAGGCTCGCTCACGCGGCACATCGTAGGCCCGGCGCGACGCAGGAGGCCGAGGCAGGGGGGAGGTTCTACGCGCCCGCCCCAACCGCCGCGCCGCGCCGCGCTAAGGTGTCGACAGCGTCATCGACCAGGAACCCGGTGTGAGTCCGGGACGGTCCCGCCACTGTGAACCAGCCGCACCTCGGGCCGGTGAGTCAGGAACTGCCGGCGGCGCCTCACACCCTTTCGACCGCGGGGCGCGGATACCCCGCCGAGGAGCCTTCATGACGCGTACCCCTGCTGGCGACGAGCCGGCCGGCAACCTCCCCCCGCATCCCGACGGGGCGGCATCCGGCTCGCTTCGTGTCGCGCTGCTCTCGACGTCTGACACCGACCTCGTGTGCGCCCGGGGCAGCGGGGTCGACTACGTCGTCGCCAACCCGGCGAGGCCGGGCCACACGTCGATGGCCGACGCGATCGAGGCCGCCGACGTCGTGGTCGCGCGTATCCTCGGCGGGCCGCAGGACCTCTGCGACGGGTTCCGCCGCATTCGAGGAATCGACAAGCCGATGGTCGTGCTCGGCGGCGAACAGACCCCGAACGCGGCGCTGATGGAGCTCTCGACGGTGGCCCCCGGGGTCGTCGCCCAGGCGCACGCCTACCTCGCGGAGGGTGGCGCTGCGAACCTGCGTGAGCTGCACGCGTTCCTCGGCGACACCCTGCTCATGACGGGCCAGGGTTTCTCACCACCGGCGTCGCTGCCGAAGTGGGGCCTGCTCGAGCGAGCGCAGCCGGCCACGCCCGAGACGGCAGACACGCCGCGCCCCCGGGTCGCGATCCTCTTCTACCGGGCACAGTTCGCCGCCGAGAACACCGCGTACGTGCACGCTCTGGCCGACGCGGTCGACATCGCCGGCGGTGTCGGCGAACCGATCTACGTCGCCTCCTTGCGTGATGCCCCGGCCGACCTGCTCGAACACCTCACCGGCTACGACGCCCTCATCACCACCGTGCTCGCGGCCGGTGGCACCAAGCCCGGCACGGCCGGTGCGGGGGAGGACGACGAGGCCTGGGACGTGCAGGCCCTCGCCGCCCTCGACGTGCCGATCATCCAGGGCCTGTGCCTCACCTGGAGCCGCGAACAGTGGGCCGAGAGCGACGTGGGCATGACGCCGACCGACGTCGCCACCCAGGTCGCCGTGCCCGAGTTCGACGGCCGCATCATCGGCAGCGTCTTCTCGTTCAAGGAGACCGACGCCGACGGCCTGCCGCACTACGCCCCCGATCTCGAGCGTTGCGCTCGACTGGCTGCGTTGGCGGTCAACCACGCACGGTTGCGTCACGTCGCCCCGGCCGATCGCAAGGTCGCCATCGTGCTGTCGGCCTACCCGTCGAAGCACTCACGCATCGGCAACGCCGTCGGGCTCGACACCCCCGTCTCGATCATCCGGCTGATGCGGGCCATGCGGGATGCCGGCTACGACCTGGGCGCCCCCGGCGAGATCCCCGGCACTGGGCCCCTCGAATGCGTCGACGGCGAGAGCCTCGACACCACCGCCGGCAACGCGCTCATCCACGCCCTCATCGCGGCCGGTGGGCAGGACGAGAACTGGCTGACGCAGGAGCAGCTCTCGGGGCAGCCGGTGCGTATCCCGGCCGCGCGCTACCGCGAGTGGTTCGCCCGTCAGGCGCCCGAGCTGGTCGAGGGGGTCACCCGTCACTGGGGCGCCGCGCCCGGGGAGGTCTTCGTCGACCACCACGGCGCGGGAGGTGACCCCGACGGCGAGCTCGTCGCCGCCTCGATCAGGGCCGGCAACGTCGTCGTGCTCGTGCAGCCGCCCCGCGGCTTCGGCGAGAACCCGATCGCGATCTACCACGACCCTGACCTGCCGCCCACCCACCACTACCTGGCCGTGTACGACTGGCTGGCGAGGGAGTTCGGTGCCCACGCCATCGTGCACATGGGCAAGCACGGCAACCTCGAGTGGCTGCCGGGCAAGAACCTCGCCCTGTCGGCGGCGTGCGGCCCCGACGCGACGATCGGCTCGATCCCGCTGGTCTATCCCTTTCTCGTCAACGACCCGGGTGAGGGCAGCCAGGCCAAGCGGCGCGCCCACGCGACGATCATCGACCACCTGGTGCCGCCGATGGCCCGAGCCGAGAGCTACGGCGACATCGCCCGTCTCGAGCAGCTGCTCGACGAGTACGGCAACGTCATCGCGATGGACCCGGTCAAGGCGCCGGCTCTGCGCGCCGAGATCTGGACCCTCATCCAGGCCGCGAAGATGGACCACGACCTGGGCCTGACCGACCGCCCTGATGACGACGCCTTCGACGAGTTCGTGATGCACGTCGACGGCTGGCTGTGCGAGGTCAAGGACGTGCAGATCCGCGACGGGCTGCACACGCTCGGCGAGGCCCCGGAGGGGGAGGGTCTGGCCAACCTCGTGCTCGCGATGCTGCGCGCCAACCAGGTCTTCGCCGGCTCGGTCGGGGCGGTCCCGGGGCTGCGGGCCGCGATGGGGCTCACCGAAGGTGACGGCAACCGGTCGGAGGTCGACGACGCGGAGGCGATGGCCAGTGCCATGGTGCACGCCTTGGCCGAATCGGGCTGGGACGCAACGGCGGTCACCGAGATTGTGGACAGGCAGATGGGCGACCGGCTGACGTCCGAGCAGCACGACGCGGTCTGCCGCTCGCTGACCTTCGCGTGCCACGAGGTGGTGCCTCGACTGCGAGGCACGGCGGGCGAGATCGACGCGGTGCTGCACGCTCTCGACGGTGGCTACACCCCTGCCGGGCCGTCGGGCTCACCGCTGCGCGGGCTGGTCAACGTGCTGCCCACGGGCCGCAACTTCTACTCCGTCGACCCCAAGGCGATCCCGTCGCGGCTGGCCTGGGAGACCGGACAGGCGATGGCCGACTCGTTGCTGCAGCGACACCTCGACGACACCGGTGAATGGCCGCGGTCGATCGGGCTGTCGGTGTGGGGCACCTCGGCGATGCGCACCTCGGGCGACGACATCGCCGAGGTGCTGGCGCTCATGGGGGTGCGCCCCCAGTGGGACGAGATGTCGCGGCGGGTCGTCGGCCTGGGTGCGATCCCCCTGTCCGAGCTCGGTCGCCCCCGCGTCGACGTCACGGTGCGTATCTCCGGCTTCTTCCGCGACGCGTTCCCCCACGTCATCGTCATGCTCGACGACGCCGTGCAGCTCGTCGCGGGCCTCGACGAGACTCACGAAGACAACTTCGTCAAGGCCCACGTGGCCGACGACCTCGCCGAGCATGGCGACGAGCGCCGCGCCACGACAAGGATCTTCGGCTCCAAGCCCGGCTCGTACGGCGCCGGCATCCTGCCGCTCATCGAGGCGGGCAACTGGCGCTCCGACGCCGACCTCGCGGAGGTCTACGCCACGTGGGGCGGCTTCGCCTACGGCAAGGGGCTCGACGGCATCCCGGCCCGCGGCGACATGGAGCGCAACTACGCCCGCATGGACGTCGCGGCCAAGAACATCGACACGCGTGAGCACGACATCGCCGACAGTGACGACTACTTCCAGTACCACGGTGGCATGGTCGCCACCGTGCGCGCGCTGACCGGGCGCGAGCCGAAGGCCTACGTCGGTGACTCGACCACGCCGGATGCCGTGCGCACCCGGTCGCTGGGCGAGGAGACGGCCCGAGTTTTCCGGGCCCGCGTCATCAACCCGCGGTGGATCGCTGCGATGCGAAAGCACGGCTACAAGGGCGCCTTCGAGCTCGCGGCGACGGTCGACTATCTCTTCGGCTTCGACGCGACCGCCGGCGTGGTGACCGACTGGATGTACGAACAGCTTGCGCAGACGTACGTGCTCGACAAGGAGAACCGCGACTTCGTGCAGCACGCGAACCCGTGGGCGTTGCAGGGCATGATCGAGCGGCTGCACGAGGCGGTCGAGCGCGGGCTGTGGGCCGAGCCCGACCCGCAGGTACTGGCCGATCTGCAACAGGTCTTTCTCGACGTCGAGGGCGACCTCGAGAGCTGAGGCCCCTGGGGCGCGACCAGCAACCGCGGCGCCGGGTCGCCGCCGACCCCTCTCGGGCCCGGGCATCCGGCGAGCGGTGAGGAGCAGTTCGTCGTCGAGCTGCACCGTTCTGGCCTCGTGCTGCTCACCATCACGGCCTTCTCGCGACCGGCTTGGCTGGTCGACCGTCTCTCGGGCCGGGTCATCCGCCCGGCAGACGCACCTCGACCGCCCATCCGCCCATCCCGGTCGACCCGGCGCTGAACTGCCCTCCGAGCGCGCGGCTGCGCTCGCGTAAGCCGACCAGGCCGCGACCGGTGCCGACAAGAGGGGTTTCGACAACCTCGGCGCAGTCGTTCTCGACCCGAACCACCACGCCACGCTCGGCCCCATCCACACTGATGAGGATGCGGACGTCCGCTCCCGGCGCATACCTGAGCGCGTTGGTGAGGCTCTCCTGCACCACCCGGAAAGCCAGGTGTGCGAGCGGCTGGTGGACGCGATCGCGGTCACCCTCGAAACGACAGGTGACATTCAGCCCGCTGCGGGCTGCCCGGGTGACCACCTCGTCGACGAGAGAGAGATCGGGGCCTCCGGTCTCTCCCTCGTCGCTCCTGGTGCCGCCGAGAAGCTCGACAAGAAGCTCGAGGTCTTTCGTGCCCTGCCGGGCAGACTCCGAGATGGCCGCGAAGGCCGCCTTGGCCCGCACGGGGTCCGCTTCGACCAGACGTTGTCCGGCAGCCGCCTGGATCACCATCACGCTGATCGCGTGACCGACGATGTCGTGCAGCTCGCTGGCGATCCGCGCTCGCTCCTGCCGCATCGCGATCTCGGCGAAGAGCCCTCGTTCGTCCTCGATCTCCTGGGCGCGCAGAGCCAGCTCGTCTGCGGTCTCCCGACGTAGCCGCAGAATGGTTCCGGCGGCGAAGGGTGGCACTGTGAACATGGCGGCAGCCACCCAGCTGCCGATCTCACCCACGTAGTAGAACGAGATGAGCCCGGCCACGGCGCACGCGGCCACGAGCCAGGCAGCGGGCCCCGACCAGGCGAGTGCGATCAGCGCGAAGCTGACCGAGTAGATCGCGACGGCCGTGTCGGGGAGCCAGCCGCCATCGATGGCCAGAGCGGCCAGGACGAGACCGGCGGCCACCACCGGGGCGCTGCGCCCATGGCTTCGCCACCCCAGGAGCACGAGTCCGCTGCACAGGAGGAGGACCGTGAACAGGTTGCCGCGCAGCGTCGTCGGCCAGCCGTGCAGCAGCGTCGGCAACGCCACGAGGAGGAACACCCCCAGGGCGATGCCGATCCGCTCGACTCGACGCATCGGGGTCGCTGCTATCCCTGCACAGGGAGCTGAGCCACGGCGTGGGCCCGGCCCCGGCTGACCTTCACGTCCAAGGAGCCACCAAGGAACGTCGCGCGCTCCGTGGCTCGAGCCACGGCGGCCTTGACGTCGGCGGACCGGTTGACCGGACCCCTCACGCGGATCTCGAGACAGCCGTCCTCGAAACGGACATCGACCTCGATGCACGAGTCCGACTGGTCTGCCAAGACGTTCACCAGATACTCGACGATGCGGTAAGCCGAGAGCTCGACCACTGGGGTCAGCAATCGCGGTTCACCCGTAACAGTCAGTCGCGAGTCCGCCTGGGTGTGTCCGGCCAGCAAGGCGTCGAGGTGCGTGACGCTGGGCGGCGGAGCGAGCGCGACGTCGCCGGCTCGCAGGAGCCCCACGATCTCACGCATCCCCTCGAGGGTGGCCCGGCTGTCGTTCTCGATCGACTCGAAGAGCACCTTCGCGCTGCGGGGGTCGAGGTCCTGGCCCGACTCGGCGGCGACCGAGAGCTGGCTGAGCCGCTCCTGCACGAGCCCGTCGAGCTGATGGGAGAGCCGGGCGCGGTCGTCGGCCACCTCCGACGCGACTCGCTGGTCACGCAGCTGCTGGAGCTGGGCCGTGCGGGCTGTGAGCTCGGCGCTCAGGGCAGTGCGGTGGCGGACCGCGCGTCCGATGCCGAAAACGATCAGCACGATCGGGAAAGCCAGCAGGAACGGCTCGAATCCGGTGGTCGCGTCGACCACGAGAACCGCCGCCGTGAGCAGGGTGGCGAGGCCCAGCAGCATCGACGCCTGCTTGCGTTCCAGGGCGACCGCGCCGAGATAGGCGAGCACGAACGCGAGCGGTAGCCCGGCGCCACACCGGCTCACCCACCCGAACAGCAGGTCGTGGAGCACCATCACCGCCAATGCGAGCCCGGTCACCGCCATCACGTTGCGTCGCCACCACAGCAGCGGAACCGTCGCCAGGGCGAAGACCGGGACCATGGTCCACGAGTGTGACGTCATCTCGTGGACCATGGCGCCCCCGGCCATCTCGGATGCGGCATCCCCGTCGGGGAAGAGCACGTCCCCCACCATCGTCACGGTGCCGAGCACGGTGAGGGCTCCGGCCACGACCCAGTCGACAGGACGGATTCCCGGGGACACCCGGCCACGGCCCTCACTCATCGCTCGACCCCCTCAGGCGTGAACGTAGTCGACGCTCAGCGTAGGCGTAGGGGCCTGCTCTGCGCGAGACTGCACGAAGACTCCGATGCCGTAGAAGACGGCGGCTGCCGGCACCGAGAACGCGAGGGCGCTCAGGCCCCCGGTCGAGGAGTCCTTCACCAGGGTGACGAACTGGAGGGCGAGCACCCCGACCAGCCCGATCAGGTGGTTGGACCTGGTGCCGGCGAATCGCGCTACGGCGTAAGCCATCGCGAGAGACAGGGGCAAGGCGAACCCGCAGCGGGTGACCCACCCGAAGGCCGAGACGCTGGCCGCGACGACCACCACCGAGACGGCGATCGCGGCCAGGATGCCGCGTCGTCGCCACAGGATCGGCAGTGCCGCGATCACGAAGACCGGGATGATGAGCACAGAATGCGAGTCGAGCGCGTGAGCCACGTCGGCATCGGCTGCCGCGTTGACGTTCTCGAGCCCGCTCACTGTGGCCAAAGTGACCATGACGGCCGTCAGCACGTAGTCGAGGGGCCGGAGGCCTTTGACGATGTCCATCTCTGCTTCCTTTCGATCCGGCGCCTGGTCGACCCCGTTGGCATAACGCTCCCAACCGGGCCCCGTAGTCGGCGTCAGCAGCGAGGATGATCCTCACGCCACGCGTCCTCCTCAAGGAGGACTCGTCACCGGCCGGTGGGCGGCAGAATGGGCGGGTGATCAGGCTTCTCATCGCCGACGACCAAGAGCTGGTGCGCACCGGCTTCCGGGTGATCCTGGAGGCCGAGGGCGATATCGAGGTCGTCGCGGAGGCAGCGAACGGTCACGAGGCGGTTCGTCAGTCAGCGCTCGTGAAACCCCGGGTCGTGCTGATGGACATCCGGATGCCCGAGCTCGACGGCCTGGCCGCAACGGAGCAGATTCTGCGTCAGGCCGACCCGCCGACGATTGTCGTGCTCACGACGTTCGACCAGAACGAGTACATCTACCGCGCACTGCGCGCGGGCGCAGCCGGCTTCCTGCTCAAGGACGCGCCCTCGTCCCGCCTCATCGCCGCGGTGCGTGCGGCAGCCACCGGCGACTCGCTCATCGAGCCGTCCATCACCGCGCGACTGGTGGAACGGTTCGCCGAGCCGGTGGCGGCCCCCGGCATCCCGGCGCAGCTCGCGCAGCTCACCGATCGGGAGCTCGAGGTGCTCCGAGCGATGACTCGCGGCCTGTCCAATGCGGAGATCGCAGCGGAGATGGTGGTTGCCGAGACGACCGTGAAGACCCACGTGGCGCGCATCCTCGCGAAGCTGGGCGTACGCGACCGCGTGCAGGCGGTCGTGGTCGCCTACGAGACGGGCTTTGTCGGCCGTGGCGGTGCCTGAGCGCGGGGATCCGGTGCCGACGCCGACCATCAGGTGCACGCATCCACCCTGGCCGGGCGCAACGTGCGTAGTGTCGTCGACGCGCACTGATCGGGTCTGACCATGCCTCCTTTTGGCAGTGGCGCGCCCGCACCCACCCCACCGAGAGGACACCTAGTCGTGATCACCGTGCTGCACGTCGCCACCACCGGCTCCGACCAGGCAGACGGATCCGCGGCCAGCCCCTTCCGCACGATCGGGCGCGCTGCCGAGCTGGCCCGGGCCGGCGACCGGGTCGTCGTCCGCGAAGGTGAGTACCGCGAGTGGGTCCGGCCGGCCCGAGGCGGCCTCAGCGACCTCCGCCGGATCACCTACGAGGCCGCCGAAGGAGCGCACGTCGTCATCAAGGGCTCCGAGCGAGTGACCGGGTGGAAGCACACTGGCGAGGTCGGCACCGTCTGGACGGTCGAGGTGCCGAACGCGCTCTTCGGCTCCTTCAACCCCTTCGCCGAGGAGGTCGTCGGCGACTGGGTCGTACGACCGATCGAAGCCGGCGCACGCAAGCACCTTGGTGACGTCTACCTCGACGGGCGCAGCTTCTACGAGGTCGGCAGCAGGGAGGAGGTGTCGACCGCAGCTCGCCACGACGAGATCGTCGACGACTGGACGTCGCGGCCGGTCCCCGTCGCCGATGCCGACCAGACGACCTACGTCTGGCACGCGCAGGTCGGCTCCGAGGCCACCACCATCTGGGCGAACTTCCACGATGCCGACCCGAACGAGCGGCTCGTCGAGATCAACGTGCGGCGCTCGGTCTTCTACCCCACCGAGCACCACGTCGACTACATCACCGTGCGTGGTTTCGAGCTGTGCCAGGCGGCCACCCCCTGGGCGCCCCCGACCGCGGACCAGCCGGGGCTCATCGGTCCCAACTGGGCCAAGGGCTGGGTGATCGAGGACAACCTCATCCACGATGCCAAGTGCGTCGCCGTCTCCATCGGCAAGGAGGCGTCGACCGGTGACAACAACTACACGCTCCGCGGCGACAAGCCCGGCTACCAGTACCAGCTCGAGTCAGTCTTCTCCGCCCAGCAGATCGGCTGGGACCAGGAGCACATCGGCTCGCACGTCATCCGACGCAACACGATCTACGACTGCGGGCAGTGCGCCATCGCCGGCCATCTCGGCTGCGTGTTCTCCACGATCGAGGACAACCACATCTACCGCATCGCCCTGAAGCGGGAGTTCTACGGTCACGAGATCGCCGGCATCAAGCTGCACGCGGCCATCGACGTCGAGATCACCCACAACCGCATCCACTCGTGCTCGCTCGGGATCTGGCTCGACTGGCAGACCCAGGGCACCCGGGTGGCCCGCAACCTGCTCTACGACAACTCTCGCGACCTTTTCGTCGAGGTGAGCCACGGGCCCTACGTGATCGACCACAACATCCTCGCCTCGCCCGTCTCGATCGAGTCGTTCAGCCAGGGTGGTGCCTACGTCGGCAACCTCGTGTGCGGCACTCTCGGCCTGACCCAGGTGATGGATCGCGCCACCCCCTACCATCGCCCGCACAGCACGCAGGTCGCCGGCTACGCCGTCATCTACGGCGCCGACGACCGCTGGGTCGGCAACCTGTTCGCGGGCGGGGAGGTCGAGCTCGCCTACGGCCGCGAAGCACACACCTACGACGGCGCGGGGGTCGGTACTGCCGGCTACGACGGGCACCCGTCGACCTTCGAGGACTACCTCGCCCTCATCGACGCCCAACCCCCGGGTGACCACAACCGCTTCCCGGAGGTGCCGCAGGCTGTCTACATCCGGCACAACGCGTACGCCGGCGCAGCCACGGCGTACGCGGCCGAAGAGGGCCCGCTGCGACTCGACCGGGCCGACTTCACGATCATCGAAGAGGCGGATGCCGTGTTCCTCGAGGCCGACCTCCCGCCGTCGTTCGAGGGGCTGCAGGTCACTGTCGTCACGGGAGCCGACCTGCCCCGGGTGCGTTTCGTCGACGCCGACTTCGAGGAGCGAGACGGCTCACCCGTGACGGTCGACCGTGACCTTCTCGGCGAGCGCAAGAACCTCGACCGCCGCTACCCGGCCGGCCCGATCGCCACCCTGTCGGCAGGCACCTCACGGATTCGGGTGTGGTGACCCGGGCTGGTGCGGCCCTCTGCCGCACCGGTCCTCGTCGAAGAACCACGGGGGTGAGAACGCCCACTCTCGACGGGTAGCGGCGTGCACCCGGGGCGACGCCCCAGCCCGCCTCCAGGTCGGTGTGCCCTGCGTGGATGATGACGGTTATGACTGCGGCGACCCTCTCCACCCGAAGGCTGGCCGAGCTGCGGGCGGCATCCCTCACGTACGCCGCTGTCGGTGCGACCCGCGGAGAGCTTCCAGCCGGCTATCACCACGCGCGAAGGCGGGCCGCCATCGGCGCCGGGCCGACCCAGTTCCGCAATGCGTCCGCCGCGTTGATGGCCTGGCAGGCACAGCGTCGGGCCGGCACCGAGGTACGGGCGTCGGCGCCGGTGGCGGCGGTCGACGAGGTGGCCGACCTTCGCGTCGGGGTTGGTCCGCTTCGGGTGGCGGCGCCGGTTCGTGTCGTGCACACCATCGACACCCCGACGGCGCGCGGCTTCGCCTACGGCACGTTGCCCGGTCATCCGGTGTCGGGAGAGGAGCAGTTCGTGGTCGAGCTGATGCCCTCCGGGCTGGTGCTGCTCACCATTACGGCCTTCTCGCGACCGGCCTGGCGGCTCGCCCGGCTGTCCGGTCCGTTCGACGACCTGGCGCAGGCTCTCATGACCCGGCGCTACCTGCTCGCCCTGCGCGCACCCCTGCCGACGACGCTCTGACTCGGCTACTGGGGGAGGGTCCGGCCTGCGACGCCGTCGAGGCGCCAGCCTTCGACACACCCTGTCAAGGCGAGCGCAGCAGGTAGGTGTCCATCACCCAGCCGTGTCGCTCACGTGCCGCGGCGCGAACCTGTCGCACCTGCTCGATCACATCGTGCAACCGCCCCGAGACGAGCAGCTCGTCCGGCGTTCCGAGGTAGGCGCCCCAGAAGAGCTCGAGGCCCGGATGCCGCTCGGCCAGCGCAGCGCACGCGAGGTGACCGTCGAGCATCACGACGACGTCGCCCAGGCCCGGATCGTACTCCTCGACGAGCCGGCGCCCCGTAGTGATGTGAACGGGGGAGCCGATGCGGTTCAACGTGATGCGGTGGCGGGCGGCGAGCAGCTGCGGCGCACTGATACCGGCGATCACGTCGTGATCGACGTAGTGACCCGACGTCGCCCAGCGGGCCACCAGGGCGTCGACGATGCGGATCGTCGAGTCGTAGAAGGCCGGGTCGCCCCACACGAGAAACCCGACGGTCTGCTCCGCGTCGCCGAGGCTCTCGATGACCTCGGCGTAGGTGGCGACCCGGGCCGCATGCCAGTCACGCACCCCATCGCCGTAGGCCGCAGAGTCGCGTTCGGCGTCGGGCCCTCGCTTCGGGTCAGGCACCTCGACCAGGCGGTAGGGCCGGTCGGCGGGAATGACGGCGTCGCAGATGGCTTGACGCGCCGTGACGAGGTCGGAAGCGCGTTCGCCCTTGTCGGCGACGAGGAAGACGTCGACGGTGCCAAGAGCGGCGACGGCCTCGCCGGTGAGGTGGGTGGGGTTGCCCATCCCGATGCCGATGATGCGCACCCGGCTGATCACGGGCCCTCCCCGCCACGCAACACACCGAGGACCAGTGAGCTCCCCCCGGTTGTGGCCCGTGGGGTTGTCGATTTCTCGGTGTGTTGCGGGGTGGTGGGTGTGAGGTCGGGGGGCGTCGTGGCCGGGGTCGGGGTCGCAGCTCGAGTCAGAGCGAGCAGCGCGTCGAGGTCGACGTGCTGCTCGACGGCGTCGGCGAGGATGTCGAGCATCCGCTCCCGCCGCTCACCGAACCCCGGTGCGTCGGTGGCCGGCCGCCACCCGGAGCCGGCCGTGCCAGCCACCTCGAGCAGCCAGGCCCGGCGGAAGTCGTCGTTCTCGAAGGCGCCGTGCCACATCGTTCCCCAGACCGCGCCGACCTGCCAACCGTCGAGAAAGGCTGCTGCCCCAGTCTCTTTCGCCGTTGCGATGCCGTGGTGGATCTCGTAGGCGGTCACGGGGTGGCCGCGCCACGTCCCCGACGGCCGGCTCAGCACCTTGTCGGCGCCGAAGACGACACGCGTTGGCAGCAGCCCCAGGCCCTCGACGACCCCGAGGCCGGTCTCGACGTCGTCGCAGATGTCGTGGGCGAGCATCTGGTAGCCACCGCAGATGCCGAGCACGGGTCGACCGGATGCCGCTCGCCGGGTCACGACGTCGGCCAGCCCCCGCTCGCGAAGCCACGCGAGATCGCTTGCGGTTGAACGCGACCCGGGCACAACCACGAGGTCGGCTGACTCCATGATGCCGGGGTCGACGGTGACGATCACGTCGACCCCGGGTTCGGAGGCGAGCGCGTCGACGTCGGTCGCGTTCGAGATTCGCGGCAGCCTGACGACCGCGACGGTGAGTCGGTCGCGCGCCGCTTCCGACGTCAGGCCCGACGATGCGCTGGAGGCGCGCCAGTGGCCGACCTCGAGGGTGTCCTCACTGTCGAGCCACACGTCGAGCAGCCACGGGATCACCCCGACGAACGGCACCCCGGTGCGCGCGGTGATCTCGGCAAGACCCGGCTCGAGCACAGCGACGTCGCCGCGAAACTTGTTGATGACAAAGGCCTTCAGCAGGGCCCGGTCATCATCGTCGAGCAGCGCCCACGTGCCGTAGAGCGCAGCGAGGATGCCGCCCCGGTCGATGTCGCCGACGACGACGACCGGTAGCCCGAACTGCCGGGCCAGGCCCATGTTCACGTAGTCACCCGACCGGAGGTTGATCTCGGCCGGCGACCCGGCACCCTCGCAGACCACCAGCTCGTAGGCGCCCTCGAGCTCGCGGTAGGCCGCGAAGGCGGCCTCGGCGAGGTGGGCCCGACCGGTCGCGTACTGGCCGGCCTCGAGCACGCCGGCGGGCCGGCCTCTGACCACGACGAAGGCCCGTCGGTCGGTGCCCGGCTTGAGCAGCACCGGGTTCATCGCCGTCGTCGCCTCGACTCGGGCACCTCGGGCCTGGAGGTACTGCGCGCGGCCGATCTCGCCCCCGTCGGCGCACACCATGGAGTTGTTCGACATGTTCTGGGCCTTGAAGGGAGCCACCCGAACCCCGCGGCGAGCCAGGGCCCGACAGAGCCCGGCCACGATCACCGACTTGCCGGCATCCGACGACGTGCCGGCCACGAGGATGCCTGATGCGCTGCTCACCCGGCTCATCCTGCCCGAGCCACCCCGCGCACGACGAAGGCGGATGTCGCTGGGTGGCCCAGCGGCATCCGCCTCGTTCGGTGTTCCCGTTCTCAGGCGGTCACTCGGACGTGCCTTTCGGGTCACCCTCGGCCAGCAGGCCGTAGAGCTTGCGCCGGGTCTCGGAGAGGATCTCGGTGGCCTCGGCACGTTGCTGCGAGGTGCCCGTGGTCATGATCTGCCACATGGCGCTCATCACCTGCGTAGTGACGGGCATGAGGTCGCCCATGTCGTCGGCGGCCGTGCGCTCGTGCGAGGAGGCCTCTTCGAACGGCCGCCAGGTGGCGGCCATCTCGTCGGCGTGCTCCTCGACGTAGTGACGGCCGTCGTCGGTGAGGCGCAGCAGGCGCCGCCCCTCGACCTCGCGGCCCTCGACCAGGCCCTCGTCCTCGAGCTGCTGAACGGTCGGGTATACCGAGCCGGGGCTCGGCTTCCACGCACCGTCGGTGCGCTCGGAGATCTGCTGGATCAGCTGGTAGCCGTTCATCTCGTCGCCCGCGAGGACGTCGAGGATGGCGGCCCGAACGTCGCCGCGCCGTGCCTTGGGCCCACGGCGACCGCCGTACTCCCGGGCGAAGCCGCGACCGAACTCCCGCTCGAACGCGGGGCCGCCGAACTGTGCGCCGAACTGGCGCATCAGGTGCAGCCACGGCGGGGCGCCGCCCGGAAAGCCGGGCCCCCGCGAGCCACGACGGGGTCCGCCGGGACCGCCCGGGCCGAAGCCCCGGCCGCCTTCGGGCCAACCGCCGCGGCGGGGCCCGCCGTGCTCGCCGTGGTGCTCGCGGTGGTGGTCGTGCTCGTGCTCAGGCTCGGAGTCCCATCCGAAGTCTCTGTTGCTGTTCATGCTGTTTCCTTTCGTTCCGCGACTCACGAACAGTCGCGATAGGTTGACGATATATCGGCAACGACGGGGAAGCAAGATCTGTTCCCAGCGGATCTGCCGACGCCGGCTGCCCTCTCGACCGGCTCGCACCCTCGACACGAGCGGCCGTGCGCCGCCGGCTGCCCATTTCGGCGGGGCTGAGGGATCCGCGACGGCGATGACTCCGAACCACCTGGGTAGGCCCCGCGGGCGGTCGTCGTTACGGACGTCCCGGGCACCGACGAACAGAACGGGAGACACTCACATGACACCGCTTCGTAACCACGGCCTGTCGATCTTTCGGGGAGGTTCCCCGTGCGGCGCAGAATCTGCGTCGACGACGTCTCCGCCCGGCGCGTTGAGGTGGGGCCACGGTTTCGTTACCGTGCAACGGCGAGGGGTGGAGTTGCATGCCTGAAGGAGGCAGCGGGGTGACGACGACGAACCGGGACCAAGGTTCGGCAACGGCTGGTGGAAACGCGGGCCCGAGCGGCGAGAAGCGCACGATGCGCATCCAGTGGGCGCCATCGGCCGCCGCCCGCGTGCGCAAGGAGCTGGTTGACGACCTGGTGGCCCGCGGCGTGCCCGGTGACGTCATCGACGAGGCCGAGCTGGTCGTCAGCGAGCTGGTGGCCAACGCCATCCGGCACGCTCGACCGCTCGCCGACGGCGCAGTCCGCGTGCACTGGAAGGTCAAGAACAACGTCGTCGAGGTCGAGGTCTCCGACGGCGGCGGGACCTCCGTGCCGCGCCCGGCCCCGCCGGCGACCTGGGCCCCCGGTGGGCGAGGTCTGCGCATCGTGCGTTCGCTCGCCCACGAGTGGGGTGTGGTCGAGGAACCCAACGGTCGTACGGTCTGGGCCTCGCTCGGTGGCCCGTCGCGTCGTCGTTCGCACTGACCGACCACGGCGCCCAGGGCTTGCTGCGCGATCGGTTCGTCGGCGCCTGCCTTTCCGTTCTGCAGGATGCCGGGTCGGCGACCGCTACCCCCACCGGGTCTGACGAGGTCTGACGGGTCATGGCGGGCGACTAGGCTGCGCGCATGGGTAAGGCATCTCGACGTCCGCGTGACCGCTCCGCTCGTGCTGCGCGCCCGGCGCCGGCCCCGTTCGTCGCCCGCCCGTTCGAGGGCCTGCGGGGCGAGACCGACTGGGTGGCGATGCGTGAGATCGTGCCCGCCGCCACGGCCACCGTTCGTTTTGCCGAGGGCAAGGCGCCTGAGGGCGCCCCGGCCGAGGTGACGGTGGCGACCGTGCTGCCGTTGGCGTGGCCCGGGCTGCACCGCGACAACGGTGACGTGCTGGTCGGCATCCAGTCGGGCAACGCGAGCGGCGACACCAGCCGCGACATCGCGGCTGCGATCGAGCTGGCGGTCGCGGCCGACCCCGGGTCGCCGGTCAGCGTGCTGCCCGTGTCGACGCTCGAGACCGTGCGCCTCCAGGACCTGCTCGACCCCGAGAGCCCCTTCGAGATCACGGTTCACGACGGTTTCGACTTCTGGGTCGCCGACTCCGAGCTCGACGCCGACGGCAAGGAGTCACTCGACCGCGCCAACGACTCGGCGATCCCGACGGTGAAGCTCGAGTCGGTGCCGTCCGCCTACTGGTGCCTCATCGGTGAACGGGCCTACGTCCGCTGGGTGTTGCCCTTCGACGAAGACACCTCCACCAACGCGCTCTCGCGGCTGCACGCGGCCGGTACCAGCGTTCTCGGTGGCGGCGGGCGCCTGCTCGGCTGCTTCCGTTCGAGTGGCCTGCTCATCCCCGTGTGGGAGGTCGACGCCGAGGCGCAGGCCGCCACGTTCGAGGATGCCGTTGCCGCGATGAAGACGCTGATCGACGCTGCGGCCGCCGTGACCGAGCCGTTGACGGCAGCCGAGCGGGGCGCCAAGGCGGGGCTGACGAATCGCCAGGTCACCCTGCGCTGAGATGAGCCCATGACCACACGCGCCGCCTCGCCCCTCGCCGTGGTCATCCCGGCGCGGAACGAGGCGGAGCGCATCCTCGACATCGTCACGTGCGTCGGCGAGGTCGAGGGCGTCGGGGTCGTGATCGTCGTCGACGACGGCTCCAGCGACGACACGGCGCGAGTGGCCGCCGACGCGGGAGCCGAGATCGTGCGCCTCGAGCGCGGCTACGGCAGGGGCGACGCCCTCATGAGTGGCCTGGGCCGCATGGCGAGCCTGCAGCGAGCGGGCCGGCTGGGTGGCTCCGCCGCGGTGCTCTTCGTCGACGTCGGCCTCGGGGTCACCTCAGCCGACGTCGAAGCAGTGGCGCGGCCCGTGATGCTGGGCCGGGCCGATCTCGCGATCGCCGCCGGGGGCCCCGACGTGAGCGAACCGACCGGTGCGGCGATGCACCTCGGCGGCGGGCACGGCCTCGTCGTGGGACTCGCTCACAAGGGCATCGAAGACCTGGTCGGCTGGTCGCCGAAGCAGCCACTGTCGGGGCTGCGCTGCCTCTCACCGGCCGCGGTGGCAGCGGCCACCCCGTTCGCGAGGGGCTGGGGAGCCGAGGTCGCCATGACGGTCGACGTGCTCGATGCCGGTCTCAGCGTCGTCGAGGTCACCTGCGACCTGCGACACGGGGCCACCGGAACGAACTGGCGCAGCCAGGTGCACCGGGCGGCGCAGTACCGCGACATTGCCCTCGCCCTCGGGGTGCGTCGGCTGCGCCGCCGACTCGCCCCGTCCTGACCTCGCGTCGCCGGCCCGAACCGGCCACTGACTGGAACAGCGACGGCCGGCAGACGCGGCGCGGCTACCCTTGCCGATCGTGGACGAGACGACGCTGACGAGCCTGGCCATCGGGTCGACGGCGGTCGCGGCGGTCGCCCTGGTGCTCGCCGTGCTGGCCCAGCTGCGCCTGGCTGGAGTGCGTCGTGACTTTCGCACCCTCGGCGGTGACGGGAAGGTCGACATCGCGCGCGTGGCGGCCACGCAGAACCAGCGCCTCGACCGGGTCACCGCTGACGTCGACCGGCTTCGTGAGCATCTCGCCGCGGCGGAGAACGACGTGCGCCAGAGCCTGCGCAACGTCGCGGTCGTGCGCTACGACGCGTTCGGCGACATGGGTGGCCGGCTCTCCTTCTCGGCTGCCATCGTCGACGACCTCGGCGACGGCATCGTCATCTCGTCGATCCACGCCAGGGGTGAGTCACGCACCTACGCCAAGGGCGTGGTCGGTGGCGCCTCGAGCATCACCCTGACACCGGAGGAGCAGCAGGCGCTCGCCTCCGCCACCAAGGGTGAGAGCCGCAGCGCCCCGCCGGCCGACCGCCACCGATCGAAGGACGTCTCATGACCCCACCGCGCAAGCCGGCCGAGCTGCACCGCTTCGGTTTCCTCGGCCCCCGCGGCACCTTCACCCAGATGGCGCTCGACGCGTGGGACGGTGCGGCCGACCGCGAACAGGTGCCCTTCGGCTCCGTCGACGGCGCACTCGCCGCGCTGCGAAGTGGCGACATCGACGCCGCCATGGTGCCGATCGAGAACTCGGTGGAGGGCGGCGTCTCGGCGACGCTCGACGCGCTGGCGACCGGCGACCCGCTCGTCGTGATCGGCGAGGTGCTCGTGCCGATCACCTTCGTGCTGTGCGCGCGACCCGGAACGCCGATCCGCGACATCCGCGCGGTCGGCACCCACTCGCACGCCTGGGCGCAGGTGCGTGGCTGGATGGCGGCCAACCTGCCGGATGCCGTCTACGTGCCGACCCTGTCGACCGCTGCGTCGGCCTCGATGCTGGCCGAGCCGGGTGAGGTGATGTTCGACGCAGGGGTGTGTGCCCCCGTCGCAGCCGCCGACGCCGGCCTGGTGGTACTCGCCGACGACATCGGTGACAACCAGGCGGCCGTCACGCGCTTCGTGCTCGTCGCCCGGCCGGGGACCCTGCCCGATCCGACCGGCGCCGACAAGACGACGGTCGTGCTCTTCCAGCGCACCGACCACTCCGGAGGTCTGCTGGAGCTGCTCGAGCAGTTCGCCGTGCGGGGCGTGAACCTGACCCGTCTCGAGTCGCGCCCGACCGGCTCGGCGATGGGCAGCTACTGCTTCTCGATCGACTTCGAGGGTCACGTCGAGGACGCCCGGGTCGGGGAGACGCTGATGGGTTTGCAGCGGGTCTGCGCTGAAGTGCGGTTCCTGGGCTCCTACCCGCGCGCCGACGGCATCCCGTCGGAGATGCGTGTGGGTACGGCCGATGCCGACTTCCACGACGCCAGCGCCTGGCTGGGCCGGTTGCGTTCCTGACCCTCGCGCCCTCGCGCCCTTGCGCTCAGGCGCCCTCGCGCCCGCTGGTCGCTGTCTCGAACGGTGTCGCGGCGTGCGAAGGCAGGGGCGTCGAAGGAACCACCGTCGACGCCCCTGCCGCGGGCCCGTGCGATCCCCTCAAGCTCGCACGCACCCAGTTCGAGTGTCCGAGGCGCGCTGCTCCCCAGCAGCCCCCCGCGCCTCAGTCATCCGCTCCCCCACGCTGCTCAGTGGCGGTGGGGGCAGCGCTGATACATCGATTCGCCCTAAAGTCTGATTCGTCGGAGGAGTATCAACCACCAGGTCGCCGACTCTGTGCGGATGAGGGCTCGTAAACGAGCACCGAGTCCAGCCCACTCCCCGCGACCCGCGGTCCCCAGGAGGTCAACCAGATGTCCGATTCAGGCCCAGCCGGTCCCAGCGATGGCCCCGACACCAGTGCGGCCTCGGGGGCGGGTGCCCGCCCCCGGCCGCCGGTCCGCGCCATCGACCCGGCGACCTCGAAGCGCAAGACCGACGGCGAGGCGCCTCTTCCCGCCCTGTACCTCTCCGACCGGTTGCTGGTGCGCAACGGCGCGGGCCTGACCCGCGACCTCTCCTCGATCGGTGACGCGCTGGCCAAGCTCGACCTCCGCTACGAGCTCACCCCGCGCGCCGACGGTGGGCCGCGTGAGCTCGACTCGGGATCCTGGGGAACCAGCATCACTCTGCGGTCGATGACCTCGCCCATCGACCCCGTCGACGCCTGGACCGTGCTCCAGCAGCTCCGTGCTGCAGACGGCCCGGCCACCGACAACCTCAGCCTCGAGCACGTCCTCCGCCCGGCCGACGGCTACTGGGGTGGAGTGGGCGGGTACTGGGGCGGGGTCGGCGGGTACTGGGGCGGGGTCGGCGGGTACTGGGGCGGAGTCGGCGGATCGGCCCTGCAGGAGTATTCGGTTCCCGGTCGGGGTGGGCGGATGCCGGTGAGCCTGGCCCTGCCCGACCCGGCGCTGCGGGCGGAAGTGCTCGACCGCAACCCGGTCATCGTCGTTCCCGACACCGAGATCGCCAAGCACCCATGGTTCAAGGACAGCGCCCGGGTGGTGCGGCTCCGTATGAAGGACGGCCGGCTCGTACCGGCCGACTCGCTCGGTGAGACCGCCGCGTCTTCCACCCTCCCGACCAGCGAGCTCCCACCCGGCGACCCCTCTGCGCAGGCTGAGCCGCCCGGCCTGCTTCAGGGCCACGCCACCTTCATCGCGGGCCTGATCCGGCAGGGCTGCCCCGAGGCGACCATCGTGTCGATCCCGGTCATGGGAGACGACGGCATCGTCGACGAGGGCGTCATGCTCGACGTGCTCCAGGCCCTGCTCGACCGGCACGTCCACGGTCAGGAGCACGGCCCGGTCAGCGACGTCGTCGACGTTCTCTCGCTCTCGCTCGGCTACTACGCCGAAGACTCCACCTACACCTCCGGGCCGGTGGCCGACATGCTCGACCGCTTCGCCGAGAGCGGTGTCGCGGTCGTCGCCGGAGTGGGCAACGACGGAACGAGCTCGCCCTTCGTGCCGGCCGCGCTCGCGGCCGAGCCGCCCAAGCGCATCCTGCCCAGGTCGAACCCGCCGCTGGCCAGCGTCGGGGCCTGCAACCCCGACGGCATCACCGTGGCGCTGTTCTCGAACAACCTCGCGGTCGTCAGTGCCGTGCGTCTCGGCGTCTCGGTCGTCAGCACCCTGCCCCTCACGAACGGAATGGGCCAGCCGAGCACCAAGATCGCGGTCGACGGCACCGTGCGCTGCACGGTCGACCCCGACGACTACACCGGTGGGTTCGGGGTGTGGAGTGGCACCTCCTTCGCCACTCCTGTGTTCGCGGCCGAGCTCGCGGTCGCCCTCATCGACCAGGGTGACCTCACCGACGTGAGCCCGCGGGCGATGCGCGGGCGCGCCATCCGTGCCCTGCGGGCCTGTATCGGAAGGGTCAGCTCATGACGCCGACCCCGACGGCCTCCGATGGGCTCGGCACCCTGGCGGGGCAGGCGTTCGCGGCCTACGTGCGGGGCGACCGCCAGCGGCTCTCCGAGCTGGTCGACATCGTCACCCCGGTGCTCTGGAACGCCGCCCGTTCGCAGGGCGCCAGCCCGGCCACGTGCGAGGACGCGATGCAGACCGCCTTCCTCCAGCTCGTCGCGCGGGCCGACTCGATCAACGAGCCGGCAGCGGTGCTCGGTTGGCTCGTCGTGGTCGTCAAGCGCGAGACCTGGCGGCTGGCGCGCGGGTCGCGGCGTGAGATCGGTGTCGAGGACGTGCCCGAGGCCCCGACCCAGCAGCTCGACCCCGAGGCGCAGACGATCCTCACCGAGCGCCAGCGCGTGCTGTGGCAGCACATCTCCAGTCTTTCACCGCGATGCCAGGAGCTGATCCGGGTCATCGCGTTCGCCGACCGACCCGACTACGCGGCACTCGCCACGTCGCTCGGGATGCCGGTCGGCAGCATCGGCCCGACTCGCGGCCGATGCCTTCAGAAGCTGAGGCTCACCCTCGGCTCCGACACCGGATGGGCGGTCTGACATGTCGTCGCACAGCGAAGCCATCGACGAACACGACGTCGTCAACCTGCGGTCGGTGCGCGACCTGTTCGCGCACGCGGATCCCGTTCCCTCCGACCTCACCGAGCGGATGAAGTTCGCCATCTCGGTGCAGGCTCTGCACGCAGAGGTCGCCGAGCTGATCGACTCTGCCCTGCTCGTGACGCGCGGTCGTGACGCTGCAGACGCCGCGGTGGAGCCCACGCCCACCGACTCGGTCACCTTCACAGCGGCATCCGTGAGTGTGATGGTCTCGTGGGGCGTCAGCGATACGAGCGATGCGAGCGGCACGGGCGGCCCGAGTGGAACGGACGAACGCGTTCGGGTCGACGGCTGGGTGACCACGCCGGGCGCTCAGGTCGAGGCGGTGACCGCCGACGGAAGCCGGTCGGCCACCTCCGACGCCAACGGACGATTTGTGCTGGATGACCTGCCGCACGGGCCGATACACTTCCTCGTGACCGACCCGGCAAACCAGGGAGACCGACCGGTCATCACTCCGACGATCCAGATCTGAGCCGCGGCCCGGCGCAGGGAGAGGCCGGGCGGGAACCATCGATCTGCTTGAGCGGGCACGCACACTGCGTGAGCGCGGTTCGGCCGAGAACGTGGCCGGGCGGCCGATGGCGGCTGCCCACTCCCTCGCGGCGGCCCTCGACGAGATCGACCGGCTCTCGGGTCAGGCACCCACGCGCCAGCGTCTCGAGCTGCGGTGCAAGACGCTGATCACGCTCGCCCTCACCGAGCTCATGCTGTCGGGTGTCGAGGCGGCCACGACCCGGTTGGCGCAGGCCGAGGTGATCGTCGACGAGCTCTCCGACAGTGCGCTGCGGGCGCGGTTGAACTACCAACGTGCCAACATCCACGGCCGGGTGGGTGACCTCGCGTCGGCCTGGGACGGGCTCGAAGCCGCGGCCGGCCAGCTCGACGCCTTCACCCCGCACGAGCAGTGCTCGGTGCACCTGAGCCGGGGGATGCTCGCCTTCGAGCTGTTCCGGCCCCAAGCGGCGCTCGAGTCGTTCGCCGAGGCGGCGCGCCTGGCGCACGCCCTCGGCGGCCTCGAACAGGAGTTCATGGCGCGGCACAACGAGGGCTATGCGGCCTACCTTCTCGGCGACCTGCCGCGGTCGCTCGCGGGCATGGCCGATGCCGACCGGCTCGAGGCCGACGTCTTCCGGGCGCCCTCACGCCTCGACCGAGGCCGAGTGCTGCTCGAGGCCGGGCTGGTGCGGGAGGCGATCGAGACCCTCGAGGTCGGCACGGCCGAGCTCAGTGCCGAGGGCCACGACCAGGCCAGAGCCGAGTTCGACCTCGAGCTGGCCCGCGCTCACCGCCTCCTCGGGCACCTCGACCGTTCGGCCGAGGCCGCAGCGATGTCGCGGGCGGCCTTCGAGCGCATCGGAGCCACGGCCTGGGCGGCCAAGGCCACCCTCGTCGGTCTGATGGTCGACCTCGCGAAGCAGCGAGGCAGCGGCCGGCGCCCGCCGTTGGAGGCCGCCGGCCGGGCGGATGCGCTCGTCGAGACGGCCACCGAGAACGGTGACGCCGAGCTGGCCGACGCCGCCCGGGTCGTGTCGGGTGAGGCACTGCTGCTCGGCGGTGACGTCGACGGGGCCCGGACCCGGCTGCTCGGCCTCGAACGAGTCTCGACCGGTTCGCTGTCTGACGAGCTCGACGCGGCCGCGGTCACGGCCGCGGTGCTGGTGGCGGCCGGTGAGTCCGCGGCCGCCAGACGGCTGCTGTCACGGGCCGCCAGACGTCTCGCCGCCGGTCAGGAGGGGAGTGCGAGCCTCGACCTGCGCACGGCCCGAGCCGTGCACGGAGTGCGCCTGGCCTCCATCGACCTCGATCTGGCCGTTCCCCGCGGAAGCCCGGCGGTGATCGAGACGCTCGAACGGTGGCGCAGCGCCACTGACCGGCTGCCCTCGCTCGGACGGCCCACCGACGATGAGCTCGCCTCGTTGACCGAGACGCTGCGGTCGGTGCGGGCCGGCATGCGGGGGGCGCCCGAGCCGGAGCAGCTGCGCGACCTGCAGGCGCGGGCGGCTCGTCTCGAGCGGCAGATCCGTGACCGTGACTGGGCACTGAGCAGCCAGACCCGGTCTGGGTCGGCCATTCCCATGCGGGTGCGAGAGGCGAGGGCGGCCCTCGACGTCGCTGACCGCGACCTCGTGTGGCTCTTCACCCACCGACAGCGACTCTGCGGTGTCGGTGTCATCGGTGGACGCGCGTCCGTTCGCGACCTGATGCCGTTGCCCGAGGCCGCCGAGCTGGCTCGCCGGGTGCGGGTCGACCTGCGCGCTGCGGCCACGCACCACCTCGGGCCACTGGCCGGCGCCGTCTGGGGGTCGCTTCGGTCAGCGGTCGACCGGCTCGATGCCGCCATCATTCGGCCGTGGCGCTCGTCGCGCGGGGGTCTCGTGCTGGTCACCTGCGAAGAGATGTCGGCTCTGCCCTGGGCGCTCTTGCCGTCGATGCACACCCGGCCCCTGACCATTGCCTCCTCGCTCACCTCGTTCTCGCGCCGAGAGACTGCCTCCGGTGTCACCGCTGACGCACCTTCTCGCGCCGGTCGTGTTGCCACCGGGCCTCGCAGCGTCTACGTCAGTGTGGGCCCCCAGCTGACGAGGGCGGTCGGGGAGGCCCACGCGGTGGCGGCCACGTGGACGCGCGGGGGCCACCAGGTCGAGGTCGCCACGCCGTCGAGCGCGCGGGGGCTCGTCGAGGCGCTGACGCGCGGGGGCGTGGTGCACGTGGCGGCCCACGGCACGCACCAGGTGGAGTCGCCGCTCTTCTCGTCGCTGGCCCTGCACGACGGGCCACTCTTCGCCCACGAGCTGCAACCCTCGGGGGTGCAGGCCGATCACGTCGTGCTCTCGGCGTGCGACGTGGGATCAGCCACCTTCCGACCGGGCGACGAACAGCTCGGCCTGGCCGCCGCCGTGTTCTCCCTCGGGGCGCGGTCGGTGGTGGCGGCCGTGGCACCGGTGCCCGACGACGTGGCGGCGGCCGCGATGACCGCCCACCACGAGGCCCTCGCGGCGGGCGTCCCCAGCGACGAGGCTCTCGCGCGCGCCATCAGTTCGACCGACCCCGTCGCGGCGGCCTTCCTCAACCTCGGGGGTCGCTTCACCCCCTGATCGGGTCAACGGCGGATCAGTCTGCGGATCAGTCTGCGTTCGGTGTCGTCAGAGCAGCACCAGGTGCAGTCTGATCCGCCGCTTGATGAGCCGTCAGGAGTGACGAGAAGCGGGTCAGAGGCGCTTGCCGGTCAGCTCGGTGATGCGGGTGTTCTTGGCCAGGGCCATCGACAGGGCGATCTTGCGCGCGTCGATGGCGATCTCGCGCAGCATGCCCGAGATCGGGTTGCTGAAGCCGATGTACCAGAGGCCCTGCGCCCCACGGGCGGTGGCGCCTCCCGACCGAACCGGGTGGCCCTTCGCGTCGAGCACGCCGAGGTGGCCGACCAACGGCTCGAGGCCCTGCGTGAACCCGGTGGCGAGCACGACGACGTCGGGCTCGAGGCGGCTGCCGTCGGCGAGCACGGCTGCGCCGCCGGGCGACCCGAACGACTCGAGGGCGGCCACCGGTTCGACCGTGCCCGAGCGGATCGCGTCGATGATGCCGACGTCCTGCACGGGGATCGCGTTGTCGTCGACGACACGGCTCAGCAACCCCGTGTCGGGCCGGGCCAGTCCGTAGGCCGAGAGGTCGGGTGTCGTCACCCGCTCGACCAGTGACGCAGCCCGGTCGACGAGGCGAAGCGGCAGCCGTCGCACGAGGATGCCGGTGTACTGGGCGGCGTACGGGCCGGCCGAGCGGCGCAGGATGTGCGGCACCGTGCGCACGGCGAGGCGCACCCGAGCAGCCCCGTGCTCGGCGGCGTCGACCGCGATCTCGGTGCCGGTGTTGCCGCTGCCGACGACCAGCACGTCGAGCCCGGTCAGGTCGGCGCCGGTGCGGTAGTCGTGCGCCATCACCACCCGACCGGGAAACTGCTGGATGCCGCTGACGGCTGCCTCTCGAGGGGTGTGGTTGAAGCCTGTCGCCACGACGGCGTACGGAGCGCTGAGCACCGACCCGTCGTCAAGGGTCACCGACCACCCCTGCCCGTCGGGGGAGCGGTCGACCCGGGCCACCGTGGTGCCCAGGCGCACGTCGAGACCGTGGTGAGCGGCATACAGCTCGAGGTAGCGCACCACGTCGTCGCGCGCGACCCACCGGCGCATCTCCTTGGGGATCGGCAGCCCCGGCAGGCCCGAGAGCTCACGGGGGGTGTGCAGGTGGAGCCGGTCGTAGTGGTGACGCCACGAGCTGCCGACGCCCGTGGCCCGCTCGAGCACTACGGCGTGCAGCCCGCGCTGCTTGAGCGTGGCGGCGACCGCGAGCCCGGCCGGGCCGGCGCCGATGACGTAGGCGTCGACCGCTACCGGCGCAGGGACGACTGAGGGGGCTGGTGCGCTGGTCGTGGTCACCGGCTCAACCTACCGACCGGCCGGCTGCGCACGATGAGCCGGCGTCGGGTGGTCGGGGACGGGGGTCCGTGCGCCGCATCCTGGTCCGCAACTTGTTAGGTAAGGCATACCTGTGGTTCCCTGGTTTACGACAGGTCGACGTGCGGTATCTCGTAAGCCCATCTCGTCACAGACGGACGGTTCGGCCCCCTGACCACTTTGGCGAAAGCAGGACCACATGCTCGTGAGCAACGCGCTCATCGGCCTGCGCGAGGGCCTCGAAGCCGCCCTGGTGGTGGTGATCCTCGTGGCGTTCCTCGTCAAGACCGACCGGCGTTGGGCCCTGCGCTACGTGTGGCTCGGGGTCGGAGTGGCCGTGGCCCTGTCGGTGGTGCTGGGCGCCCTCCTGACCTTCGGCACGAAGTCGCTGACCTTCGAGGCGCAGGAGCTCATCGGGGGCACCGCCTCGATCATCGCCGTCGTCTTCGTGACCTTCATGGTGTTCTGGATGCGGGGTGCCGCCCGAACCATCTCGGGCGAGCTGAAGGGCAAGCTCGACCACGCCCTAGACCTGGGTCCGCTGGCCATCGCCCTGGTCGCCTTTCTCGGGGTCGGCCGCGAGGGGCTCGAGACGGCCATCTTCTTCTACGCCACCACGCAGGCGGCCGGCCAGGGCAACAACCTGCCGATGTTCGGGTGGGTGATCGGTCTCGGCAGCGCGGTGGTGCTCGGCTGGCTCATCTACCGCGGAGCCGTGCAGATCAACCTGTCGAAGTTCTTCCGCTACACCGGCATCCTGCTCATCCTCGTTGCGGCCGGCATCCTCTCGTACGGGCTCCACGACCTGCAGGAGGCGCGGTTCCTGCCCGGGCTGAACTCACTCGCGTTCGACGTCAGCGCGGTGATCGCCCCTGACAGCTGGTACGGCGTGCTGCTCAAGGGCATCTTCAACTTCACCCCGGCCACCACCTGGCTGCAGGCCATTGCCTGGGTGTTCTACGTCGCGGTCGTCATGACCCTGTTCCTGCGGCCGCTGCGACCGGGCACAACAGTGCCGGCGAAGCCCTCGGGCAGCCAGCCGGCCGTCGTCTCCTGACCCGGCCAGGCGGACGACACCCCGACGGGCTCAGCACGCCGCCCGCCGGCATCCGTACCCATCACGCATCACCTCGCGATCGACCCACCAGGAGCACCATGTCCCGCACCGCCCGTCGCGCCGCGCCCCTCGCGCTGGCCACGATCGCCGCCCTAGCCCTGGTCGGGTGCACCGACAAGCCCGACACCCCGTCGTCGTCGACCAAGGCCGGTGGCTCTGGCGCGATCACCGTCAACGCCACCGACACCGCGTGCGAGCTGAGCGCCTCGACGGCCCAGGCCGGCACGGTCACCTTCGACATCTCCAACGCGGGAACGAAGATCAACGAGTTCTACGTCTACGCCGCCGGCGACCGCATCGTCTCGGAGGTCGAGAACATCACCCCGGGCCTCAAGCGCCAGCTCAAGGTCGAGATCACCGAGCCGGGCACCTTCACGACCGCGTGCAAGCCCGGGATGGTCGGCGACGGCATCCGCAGCGACTTCACGGTCACGGGGACGGCCGCCAAGGGCAGCGCCGACCAGAAGGTGGCCAAGGCGATCTCCGACTACCGGGCGTTCGTCGCGACCGAGTCCGACAAGCTGCTCGCCGGCACCGAGGAGTTCGTCACCGCAGTCAAGGCCGGCGATGTCGCCAAGGCGAAGACGCTCTACCCGACGGCCCGCCTGCCTTGGGAGACCATCGAGCCGGTCGCCGAGAGCTTCGGCGACCTCGACCCGAGGATCGACGGGCGCGAGGACGTCATCGAGGACGGCATGAAGTTCACCGGCTACCACCGCCTCGAGAAGGACCTCTGGGTCACCGGCCTGCAGGCCGACTCGAACGCCATCGCCGACCAGCTGCTCGTCGACGTCAAGGAGATCGCGACCAAGAGCAAGTCGGTCGAGCCCACCGCCCTGACGATCGCCAACGGCGCCAAGGCGCTGCTCGACGAGGTGGCCACCGGCAAGATCACCGGCGAGGAGGAGCGTTACTCCCACACCGACCTCTGGGACTTCCGCGGCAACCTGCAGGGCTCCCAGTCGGCCCTCGAGACGTTGCGCCCCGTCGTCACCGAGCGCAACCCCGCCCTGCAGAAGACCCTCGACGCCCGCTTCGGCGAGCTGAACAAGCTGCTCGAGTCGCACCGCGTGAACGGCTCGTTCGTGTCGTACACGAAGCTCACCGCCGCCGACATCAAGGCGCTGACCGTGTCGCTCGACGCCCTCGGCGAGGAAGTCTCGAAGGTGCCGGCCGTCGTGGAGTCGAAGTGACCGAGTCGTCTTCAGCAGCAGAACGGTCGGACGCGCCCACGCCCGTCGCTGCCTCCCCGACATCGGGCGGTGTCAGCCGGCGGCGGCTGCTCGGCACCACCGGAACGGCCGCAGCCGTCGGCCTCGTGGCGGGCGCCGGGGTGACGTATGCCGCTGGGCGAGCAACGGCAGACGGCACGCCCGCGGATGCCGGGCCCGGCGTTCCGTCGTTGGATGCCGCCATCGACTTTCACGGCGAGCACCAGGCCGGCATCGTCACCCCCGCTCAGGACCGCCTGCACTTCGTGGCCCTCGACGTCGTGACCAAGGACCGGGCCGAGCTGGTCGCCCTGCTCAAGACGTGGACCCGAGCAGCCGAGCGGATGTCGGCCGGTGCGGAGGCTGCTCCCGGCGGCCTGGTCGGAGGTGGACCCTTCGCGGCGCCCGAGGACACCGGCGAGGCCTACGGGCTCCCGGCATCCGGCCTGACGATCACGGTTGGTTTCGGTCCGTCACTCTTCGACGGCCGGTTCGGGTTGGCCGCTCGCAAGCCGGCCGCACTCGAGAACCTGCCGGCGTTCGTCGGTGACCAGCTCGAGGCGAACCGTTCGGGCGGTGACCTCTGCATCCAGGCCTGCGCGAACGACCCGCAGGTGGCCGTGCACGCGGTGCGCAACCTCGTGCGGCTCGGTTTCGGGGTCGTGTCGGTGCGGTGGAGCCAGCTCGGTTTCGGGCGCACCTCCTCCACCTCGACCGCCCAGGCCACGCCGCGCAACATGTTCGGGTTCAAGGACGGCACGAACAACCTCAAGCTCGAAGACCCCGCCGGCCTCGCCGAACACGTCTGGGTGGCGACGAAAGACGAGAAGCCCGTGGCCGCCTGGATGGTCGGGGGCTCCTACCTCGTCGCGCGGCGCATCCGCATGCACATCGAGATCTGGGACCGCACCTCGCTGCAGGAGCAGGAGGACATCATCGGTCGCGACAAGAAGGTGGGCGCTCCGCTCGGGCAGGCCAAGGAGTTCGACGAGCTCGACTTCGCCAAGAAGGCTCCAGACGGCACGCCCGCGATCCCCGAGATCGCGCACGTGCGCCTGGCCCACTCCAGCAACCTGCGCGGCGTCAAGATTCTGCGGCGGGGGTACAACTTCACCGATGGCACCGACGGCGTCGGTCACCTGGATGCCGGCCTGTTCTTCCTCGCGTTCATGCGCGACCCGGGCAAGCAGTTCGTGCCGATGCAGCGGGCCCTGGCGAGCAAGGACGGGCTGAACGAGTACATCGAGCACAACGGGTCGGCGGTCTTCGCGTGCCCGCCCGGCACCGTCCCCGGCCAGTTCTGGGGTCAGTCCCTCTTCACCACCTGACCCCTCGCAGTCGCAAACCCGGTCGAGTGGCCCGTACGAAACTGGCCACTCGACCTGGGGCTGGGCGGACCCCAAGGTCGAGTGGCCACTTTGGTACACCCGGTCAGGCCGGATGCCGGGATGGCGTCGCCACGGTCAGGGGTGGGAGTGGCCGGCGATCCATCTCGCCGGGTCGGCGACCACTCCGTCGAGCACGCGCCACCCCGCGCCGGTAGCCGCCGAGTCGGGCCCGGCCAGGGCCGCGACCACCTCGACCGGTGCCCATCGTGCTGCGAGCACCCGCGACCGCACCTCTCGCTCAATCCCGGGTGCGAGGTGGTCGAACAGCCGGGCGTAGACCCCGCCGAGCACGACGCGCTCGACGTCGACGAGGTTCAAGGTGGTGGCCACGGCCACGCCGATGGCCGCCGACGCCCATTCCAACGACCGTCGAACCCGGATGCTGCGACGCTCGCGGTCGAGCAGCTGGTCGACGGTGGTCTCGAGCGACAGCCCGGAACGCCGACGAATCACGTCGAGGCCCGCGTACTGCTCGAGGCACCCGGTGGCTCCGCACGCGCAGCGCGGGCCCGACCGGTCGATGACCGTATGGCCGATCTCGCCCGACCAGCCGTGCTGGCCGCGAGCCGGTTCCCCGTCGACCACGATCGCCCCACCGATCCCGACCTCACCGGCGATGTAGAGAAAGCTCTGCTCCTCCCGGGCCGTGCCGCCTGCCACGGCCCGAGCTCGGGCTTCGGCCCGAGCCGAGAGGTCGGCGTCGTTGCCCAGCTCGATGGGCAGGGCCCTCAGGCCGGGTTGCTCGCAGAGCAGGGCGACGAGGTCGACCCCGCTCCAGGCGAGGTTGGGGGCCAGCGCCACGATGCCGCTGCCCGACCGCAG
The DNA here is from genome assembly GCF_001758225.1 of Humibacillus sp. DSM 29435. Classification (GTDB taxonomy): domain Bacteria; phylum Actinomycetota; class Actinomycetes; order Actinomycetales; family Dermatophilaceae; genus DSM-29435. The sequence continues at coordinate 115,550 of NZ_MAST01000004.1, forward strand.
CAGAGCGGGGACCGAGACGCAGGCCCCCGCCAGCTCGATCTGCGCCGGTAACTGCGTGACGACCTGCGCGGCGAGACGGCCGAGGCTGCGGGCCACGACGGCAGGGTCACTCGCCCGGTGGTCACCGGCCTCTCGGGCCTCACCCAGTGACGACCCGTCGAGCGCGGTGACGCGCACTGCGAGATGGTCGACCTGGATCTCGAGACCCAGCCCGGCGACCCCGCCGCGGTGCGGGGCCAGCAGCATCCCCGGGCGGCCGGCGCGGCCTACCAGCTCGGGCTCCAGCTCGTCGACGAGCCGCGCCGCGATGAGACGGTCGACGAGGTCGGATGCCGTGGATCGGGTCAACCCCAGGGCGCCCGCGATGCGCGCCCGAGTCAGGGGCCCTGGTGCCTCGACGACGGCGCGGAGCACGAGCGCCAGGTTGTGGGTGCGTAGCGACTGCTGTCGCGCTGCACCGACCGGGGACAGCAGCGGGCCTGGCCTTGAGCTCCCGCCTCCACGTTTGTTCACCCATTGACCTTATCGGTCAGGGGCAATATGTTAAATGGACAAACAAATTGTGTTCGCACTGCGCAGGAGGATTCATGACCCGTAGACCCACTCCAGAAGACCGTTTCTCGTTCGGGCTCTGGACCGTCGGCTGGGAGGCACGTGACCAGTTCGGTGACGCGTCACGACCGCCTCTCGACCCGGTCGAGTCGGTGCACCGGCTCGCCGACCTCGGGGCCTGGGGCGTGACCTTCCACGACGATGACGTCATCCCGTTCGGCAGCAGCGACGCCGAGCGCGACCGCATCCTCGGTCGGTTCCGCAAGGCTCTCGACGACACGGGGATCGTCGTCGAGATGGTCACGACCAACACCTTCAGCCACCCCATCTTCAAGGACGGCGCGTTCACGTCGAACAACCGTGAGGTGCGGCGCTACGGCCTGCGCAAGGTCATCCGCAACGTCGACCTCGCCGCCGAGCTCGGAGCCGAGACCTTCGTGATGTGGGGCGGTCGGGAAGGCGCCGAGTACGACGGGGCCAAAGACGTCAACGCGGCGCTGAACCGCTACCGCGAAGGCATTGACACCGTCGCCGCCTACATCAAGGACCGTGGCTACGACATGCGGATCGCGATCGAGCCCAAGCCCAATGAGCCCCGCGGCGACATCCTGCTTCCCACCGTCGGGCACGCCTTGGCCTTCATCGCCGAGCTCGAGCACGGCGACATCGTCGGGGTGAACCCCGAGGTGGGGCACGAGCAGATGGCCGCCCTCAACTACACGACCGGCATCGCGCAGGCGCTGTGGGCCGAGAAGCTCTTCCACATCGACCTCAACGGCCAGCGGTCGATCAAGTACGACCAGGACCTCGCCTTCGGTCACGGTGACCTGTTGTCGGCCTTCTTCACCGTCGACCTCGTCGAGAACGGCTTCGTCGGCGGCGGACCGCGCTACGACGGCCCCCGCCACTTCGACTACAAGCCGTCACGCACCGAGGACATGGAGGGCGTGTGGGTCTCGGCTGCGGCGAACATGAGCACCTACCTGCTGCTGAAGGAACGTGCGATCGCCTACCGGGCCGACCCGGCCGTGCAGGCAGCCTTCGAGGCGAGCAAGGTGCTCGAGCTGTCGCAGCCCACCCTGTCCGAGGGTGAGACCTTGGCCGACCTGCTCGCCAACCCGGCGGCCTACGAGGAGTTCGACGTCGAGGCGGTGGCCGAGGCCGGCTACGCGTTCGTCGCCCTGAACCAGCTGGGCGTCGAGCACGCCCTCGGCGGTCGCTGACCCCGCAATGCACGAGACGAAGGGGGCATCACCCGTTCCGGGTGATGCCCCCTTCGTCGTGCGAGGGTGAGGATCGACGGAGCCAGCCCCACGACGAGAGGGAGCGCACGGTGCAGAGCTCGAGGGCCGTCGTTGCCGCTTACAGGATCGGTTTCCTCAGGGCGTCAATCGCGGACAGCACGGTCTCTACCGAGCGTCTTCGCCCGGTAGAGCGCCACGTCTGCCGACGCAATCGCCGCCTCCAAACTGGCACCCGGAGCTAGCGAGGTGAGCCCGTAGCTGACGGTTGGCATCCGGAAGCCGACTTTCTGGTCAAGAGCACTCAGCATCGAACTGATCTCAACGGTGACCTGTTCGGCTCGATCCAACCCGGTGTGCGGCAGGAGCAGCATGAATTCTTCGCCGCCATATCGGCCGACCAAGTCTGAGGATCGGACGGTTCGCTTAGCCACCTGCGCGAATTCCTGTAGCACGCGGTCGCCGGCCTGATGGCCGTGCGTATCGTTGATCTCCTTGAAGTTGTCGAGGTCGGCGAGAATCAGGGCGGCGTTGGCGTCACCGTGCCCCATCGGACGGGTCGCGCGGGTGGCAAGTCGCAGGAATTCTGCGCGATTGAGCATCCCAGTGAGCCCGTCCTGAGTGGCCCGGATCTGAAGCTCCTTGGTCGTCTGCTCGGTGCTCAGCATGGACATGCTGAACGAGACCACCACCAGGAACACGAGGCCGAATATCGACGTGACCTCGTATCCGAAGTACCGCGAGGTGGCGTCTCCGCCCGTACCGTCGATGATGAACGCGGCGCAGCGAGCAGCGTGGTACGCGCTGATCACTGTTGCCGCTATTGCCAGCGAGGTCCGGGTCCCGGTGCGTCTGTGGTCCATGCGCCACAATTCGCGCGCGGTGAGTCCGGATATGACCGGCATCATGGCGAGAAAGACGAGCCCTCCAGCCGAGACGTCGGTGGTGCGGTGGTCAACCAACGACGCAATGCCTATCAGCGCCGCGGCGGCTGTCAACTGCCACCACCGACTGGCGGCACCGTTGAGGGAGCGAGCGGCTGCCCACGCGCTGGAAGCACCCAGCACGATCAGCATGTTGCTCACCGGGAGGGCCCAGAAATGCTGCAAAGCGTCATCGAGAATACGGACGCCTGCGCCGATGAGGTAGAAAGTCAGCGTGGCACACCACCAACCGCTGTATGGCGAGCGAGTGGTCCGAAAAACGACAAAGTAGAACAGGACCAGCATGGTGGCCGCGACCACACCGAACGAAAGGTGCAGGGTCGCCTTGTCGAGTTCCATCAACAGTCCCCTGACCCGGTCAGCCGAAGATGGCCCCGTGAGGGTGGGTCACATCGGCGAAGCCCCATAATACCCCATATCGGTGTAACGAGATGTTGACGAGCGTCGCTGGTGACCAGCGTGGTCAGCCATCCACTCGGGACCACTGGATGAGCCAGGCCAACAGATCTCCGCTCGACGCAGCGCTTCCCGGCACGAGGTGGTGTTGCTGACGATGCAGTTTCACCGCTATCTGATCACCGTGCTCGACAAGAAGGTCGGTGATCGGACACGTCTCATACGACGTGGTGTGCTGCTTCTGCGTCCGGTGGAAGGTCCAGTGGTAGGCAAGAGAGCCGAGCGGCGTGCGCACCAGGCCACTGTCCGGCACCCGGTGGGACTGAGTCACCCAGCCGGGGATGTCCCGAGCAGGAACGGGTGGACAAAGGAAGTATCCCTGTCCGTACGAGGCGCCCAGGATTGCCGCGACCTCGGTCAGTGCCTCGTCCTCGAGGCCTTCGATGATGATGTCCCATCCCTGGTCATGCCCCATCTGGATCAATGTGGTGAGCATCCCGAGAGTGGGGACCGGCCTGTTCCTGAGTTGCGCCACGATGGCCACGTCGACCTTTACGGCGTGGAAAGGCAACTTCAGCAGACGGCGCAGGCCACTGTGGCCAGAACCGAGGTCGTCCATCGCCATAGCCACCCCGAGCGCCCCCAGCGCGGCGAACGTCTCCAGCTGCACCCTGTCGTGCAGCACTTCGGTCTCGAGCAACTCGATGCTGAGACGCGTCGGTGCGATGCCGTGACGTTTCAAGGCGTCGGCTACCCACCGCGCACACTCCGGTTCGCTCAGTGTGGATGGTGCGAGGTTGATGCTCGCATCCAGACTCAGGCCTGCAGCGTCCCACTCGGCAATCTGCCCCAGCACCTGTTCCAGCGCCTGCCGGAACAACAACGCCACGTCTGACTCGGTCAGGAGAGGGAGGAACGCTCCGGGCGAGATCAGGGTTCCGTCTTCGAGTTCGAGGCGAGCCAACGCCTCGACGAAGTGTGTTGCACCTGTGCGAAGGTCGACGACCGGCTGCATGTGCATGCGCAGGCGTCCCGAGAGCAGACCTTCGCGGTAGTCGGGCGACCTCTCCTCCGGTGCCGGTCGCTGTGGGATGACGGAAGGAAACGGAAGGTTCGCAGGAGCGAGTACCTGCGCGGTGACGTCCCGTTGAACGCTGATGAAGTGTGAGATGACACCGTCATCCTCGCGCACGGGGGAGATGCTGAGCTCATGCCAGAACGAGGTGCCGTCCTTGCGGTAGTTGAGGATCTGTCCGCGGAACGTCTCGCCCTTCGTAAGACGCAGTCGTATCAGCCTGACTACCTCCGGATCGGACCCGGGCCCTTGCAGCATCCGGCAGTTCCGACCCAGCAGCTCGGCCTCACCGTAACCGGTCACGGCCGTGAACGCGGCGTTGACGAAAATGATGGTCTGCGCCGCGTCGGTGATGACCAGTCCCTGGGTCACCGTTCTCAGGGCGCGAAGGAGCAGGGACTGCGGCAGCGGCATGTCGAGCGCACCCGAGAAGTCGTCGATCGTCATGAGCTGAGCCTCCGGGATCCTCGTCCAGGGATGTAGCCATCGAGGCCCTGGACGGGCGGGCTAGAGACCGTCACCGGTCACCACCCGGCGGGTCTCGGCGTCGGTGAGCCGCTCCCACGGCGACGGGTTGGATTGCGTTGAACGGGCTACCGGGCTGACTCCCTGAGTCCACCATTTCGCAGAGAACGCCACACCCTCGAACAGCACCCGCTGACCCATCGTGTAGACCGTGCCGGCTTCCCATTCGGGGTAGGTTCCCTTGGGCAGCACGGGCACCGGAATGGGCTTCTCGCCCGGCAACACCGGCCCCATGAGCTGCCACGGCGAGGAGAACTCGTCAACAGTCGGGTCATCCGGCAGGTTTCCCGTCGTCCACCATTTCGAGACGTAGACGTTGTGATGCCAGACGATCCGGGTGCCCTGTACGTAGGCCAGACCCGCTTCCCAGATCGGGTATGGGCTGCTCTTCGGGTCATCGGGCGTGGGGCGAGCAGGCATGGGTTCTGCTTCGCTCGGTGTCACCGCTGCAGCGTCCGGCCGGCCGGTCAGTCCCTCGCGCAGTGTCTGCGCGTAGGTGCTGCTGCCCTGATCGATCCCGCTGCATGAGTTCGACACCACGTCGATGTCGGGATAGTTCTCCCCGCAGGTGCGATCGCGATTGAGCGACCACATGGAGAGCCTCCCGAGACCCTTGTCGTGGGCAAACTGGTTGAGCCCACCCGCTGCATCGAGCCTGAACACCTCATCGGATATGTCGTTCTGCCCGATCATGGGGGTGGCACCCATCCGACTCCACAGCGTGGCGGGGCCGAGCGGCCTGCCAGCAGCGGCGTAGACCTTGCCGAGTTGACCATGCGTTGCGTTGAGGGACGCGATCGCTGCACCGGCCATCGACCGCCCCCCTCTGCTGTTCCCGAAGTCCATCGTCATGACGTTGACGCCGGAGACCTCGACGCCGGCGGCGAGCATCGAGCTGACAGTCTGGATGCCGGTTGAGGAGAGTCCTTGAGGTGTCACCGGGAGGGTGAGCCAGACACGCAGATCCTGATGTTTGGCAGCACGCGCAGCCTGCAGCTTCGCGATCGCCGAGGCGCGTCGACCGGCCGCTCCGGTGTCGTCGAGGCCAGCCCCCTCCAGGTCGAGATCAATCGTGCGAAGGTCGTACCGGTCGACGACGGTGTTGTAGGCCGCAAGGAGTTGATCGCCGTCTTGGCATACCGTGGCCAGCTCGTCGTTGAGGGCCCCCCCGAACGACACGACGACCTCGCCCCCGTTCTGCCGCAGCCGCGCGATCCGGCGGTCGAGGTCAAGGTCTTCGGCAGCGGCGTCCAGCGTGTAGTCCTTACCCCACGACGGCACACACGGCTTACCGGGCGAGGCGACGACGAAGGACAGGACGACATCGCGCGCCGCCGTTGACGTGGGATTTTCGAAGTGCAGTTGAGGGGTGGTGGTGACATCCGCATAAGCCGCGAACCACCCGTTGTTCTTGTCAGCCTCCTGGGAGTCCGCGAACCAGCGCCAGCCGGACAAGATCGTGAAGACCAGGCCGACGACAGCGGTGACTGACACAGCCAGGCGCAGCCATGAGAACCTTCGCTCATCGAACTGCGCCACGTGATGCCCCCTGGTCGCTTTCGGCTTGCGCTTCGCATATGTCGCTTTCGGCCTGCGCTTCGCATATCTTTACACCTCACGCGATCAAACCCATACTCCACGACCCCGCGCGTCACCGGTAGTCTCGGCGCGGCGCGACAACGGGTGGCCGGAAGGCTGGTAGCAGAGTAGATGACTGACTCCACCGCGACTGTGACCGCCCCGCGTCGCCAATGGGGCTCCGAGCGGCGGTCCGAGCCCCTGTCGATCCTCCATCCACGTCCGAGCCAGGCCACCATCACGTGGGGTCGCATCGGAATCGTCGTCACGATTCTTTCGTGGATCGGCTACGTCATCACCACCATCATCAGGGAGTTCCTCGACGTTGGGACCAACTTCCGCTTCACCATGGAGGCGGCCTCGTATCTGATCGTCGTGACGGTCCTGACCTTCTCGGCTTTGATGTATCTCGTGGCGCGCCAGGGGGCACTGCACCGCTTTCGCTTGCACCAGCGCGCTCCTCGCGGCCTCATCGACAGTCACTTCAGCGACCAGAGCGAGGCCTTGACGATCCTCATTCCTTCCTACGCCGAAGAGCCCGACGTGGTGCGGCTCACGCTGTGGAGCGCCGCCCTCCAGGAGTATCCCGACCTTCGCATCGTCCTGCTCATCGACGACCCGCCGCACCCGACGGACCACGAGGTCCTCGCTCGGCTGAATGCGACTCGTCGACTCGCCGATGAGATCGAACGGACGCTGCGGGAGCCCGCCGAACGCTTTGCCCGGGCGCATGAAGAGGCGGCATCACGCTTCGCGTCCAGCGAGCCCACGCGCAAGGACATCGGAACTCTTGCTGGGGAGTACCGCGGGGCAGCAGAGTGGCTCGAGGCCATGGCTGTGTCGGAGAGTGTCCCCGACCACGTCAGTGAGTTCTTCGTCGACCAGGTACTGATGGGCCTGGCGAGCGACCTCCGGCTGACCCTTCTCGCACTCGACGCCGCTTACGAGCAAGCTGCGAACCTCGATGCGACTCGTCTGCTCGAGCTGCACCGCCGCCTCGTCTGGATCTTCCGCGCCCGGCTCGACTCTTTTGAGCGCAAGAAGTACGCCTCGTTGTCCCATGAAGCGAACAAGGCGATGAACATCAACGCGTACTTGGGGCTCATGGGGCACAGCTGGCGTCCCGAGGCGACCCCGAAGGGTCCTGCCCTCCATCTCGTGGAGGAGGTGATCGAGGGCGACCTCGTGATTGAGGACACCGGCTACGTCCTGACCTTGGACGCCGACTCCCAACTGCTGCGTGACTATTGCATCCGGCTCGTGCACTATCTCGAGCAGCCGGCCAACCTGCAGGTGGCGATCATCCAGACGCCCTACTCGTCGTTCCGGGGAGCCCCGACCCGGATCGAGCGGATCGCGGGGGCGACGACCGATCTGCAGCACATCCATCATCAGGGCATGACCCACTACGGCGCCACGTTCTGGGTGGGCGCCAACGCGGTCATCCGCAAGCGCGCCCTCGAGGACATTGTCGAGGTCGAGGATGTCAGCGGTTTCGAGGTCAAGACCTACATCCAGGACCGCACCGTCATCGAGGACACCGAGTCCAGCGTCGATATGGTTTCGGCGGGTTGGTCACTGGTGAACTACCCGGAGCGGCTCAGCTACAGCGCGACCCCTCCGGACTTCGGCTCGCTCGTGGTGCAACGTCGACGGTGGGCCAACGGTGGTCTGCTGATCTTGCCCAAGCTGTGGGACCAGGTGCGCCAACGACGTTTTGACCGGGAGCGGGTGCACCTGCACGAGCTGGCCCTGCGGGTCAACTACATGGCATCGATCACCTGGTCGAGCTTCGGTCTGCTCTTCTTGTTGTTCTACCCGTACGACAGCCGTCTCCTGAGCCCGCTCGTGCTCGGCGCAGCTCTGCCCTACTTCCTCGCCATGGGCAGCGATCTGCGCGCCTGCGGACACCGCTTCGGTGACATCTTCCGCATCTACGGCTTCAATCTGGTGCTGCTGCCGGTCAATCTCGCCGGGGTGCTGAAGTCCATCCAACAGGCGTTCACGGGAGAGAAGATCCCCTTTGCCAGAACCCCCAAGGTCCGCAACCGGACGGCCGCGCCAGCCTTGCACGTCTTCGTCCCGTTCCTCGTCGTCGGTTTCTCGCTGCTGACCGCGTGGCGCGACTTCAACAACCACAACTGGGGCAACTTCGCCTTCGCGACCTTCAACGCCGTTCTGGCCGCTTACGCGATCCGCGCATACATCGGGGTGGCTGCGGCCGCCGTCGACATGGGACTGGGATTCGTGAACTGGCTCTACGTCGACGACTCGAAGAAGGCGCGCACTCCCGCTCCTCCAGCGGCCGAGGAGGTGAACTGGGCCGCGATCCTCTACTACGGCGACCGACGGCTCGCCCGGGATCTGCGGGTTCGGGGTGACCGTCGACGCCGGGTCAAGCATCGTGCGCGTTGAGCCACCCCCTCCCTTTCGTCACCGACGTCGAGATGAGTAAGAGATCGCGCGGAGTCGTCCCCGTCAGGGCGCCAACGACTATCCGCGACCTCTGGAGCCGTGGTCCGATTCGTGCGGCGGTCAGCGTTGGCCGACGACGACCGTGACCAGCACGGACAACGAGGCGACGGATGCCGGCCCGACCTGATGGATCTGGCTTCTGCCCTTACGTGTCGAGGGCGCGCTCGTGGCGCAGCAGCTCTCGCGCAGACGGTCCGTCGAAAGCGGTCGGCTCCCGACGACTTTCGAGCCCGGCTCGCGACCATCGACACGTCCCGAAGCGAGCTGCGGGCCCAGCTGGGGTCGTCAGACGTGGCTGACGCGCACCGTGAGCACGCCGGGTCGAACCGTGGCCCGCACCGAGCTCGCCTCGCCGACGACGTCGCCGTCGATCTGCACCGGCACCGGCCGGTCGGTGCGCACGGAGATCTCCTGACAGGTGCGATGGTCGAGCGTGGGGTGGCCCTTGCGCTGACGGGTCGCGATACGGGTCGCCACCGGCACCCAACCGACGACGCCGCGCGGTGAGGCGATGACGACATCCAGCTGACCGTCGTCGACGCGGGCGTTCGGCATCAGCACAAGACCACCCAGCAGGCGGCCGCAGTTGCCGATGACGACCATCCGGGCCCGACGCCGGAAGGGGTCTCCGTTGTCGATCTGCACCCTGGTGCGAAACTCGGGCGAGACCAGGTGCTTGACGCCCGAGAGCATGTAGGCCGGCCAACCCACCTTGTTCTTGAGGTTCTCGTTGGTGCCGGCCATGATCGCGGCGTCCATCCCGAGGCCACCCATCACGAGGAAGTGGTAGGTCGTCGTGCCGGGGTGCTCGGGGTCGGCGGGGTCGCCCGGCTCGGTCGCGTCTCGGGTGTCGCCGTCGAGATCGTGCTCGGGGTCGCCGATGACGAGCTCGCCGACGTCGATGCGACGGTTGCGCCCGGTGATCGCCACGGTCACGGCGGTGTCGATGTTGTCGAAGGGCAGGTCGAGGTTGCGGGCCAACAGGTTGCCGGTGCCGGCCGGGAGGATGCCCAGGGGAGTGTCGGTGCCGATGAGGCCGGAGGCGACCGAGCGCACCGTGCCGTCTCCACCGAGGCTGCACACGAGGTCGACCCCGTCGTGCACGGCCTGCCGGGCCTGACCTCGGCCCGGGTCGGCGACGGTCGTCTCGTAGAAGACCGGGTCGCCCCAGCCGGCCGCGTGACAGCCGGCGGTGATCCGCGCCCGGATCGCCACCAGATCAGCGAACTTGGTGGGGTTGATGATCACCGCCGCGTGCTTGAGGGCCACCGGTGACGGGTCGTCGTCGGAGCGGAAGTGCTCGCGAGGCGGCCGGGCCTTTCCGCGGCGCAACAGGCCGTGGTAGGCGTCGCCGGAGCTGCGAGAGAGCAGCACCCCCACGACGATCACGACCAGTACGACGACCGCGACGATGATCCACGGGAGGTGTTCCTTCAGCACCTGTGCACGCTATCCGAGTCAAGGCGTGCGCCTGTAGTCGGCGGTCGTAGGGTGATCCCATGCCTGCGGCCTCGCGCGTCGACCCCGGCCCCTCCAGCCCTGACGGGTCCGACTGGACCTGGGTGCTCACCCGGCCCTGCCCCGACTGTGGTTTCGACCCCGACGACATCCGAGGCGACGGCGTGTCGACGATCCTGCGGGATGCCGCTGGTCGCTTCCTGATGGTGCTGGAGCGGCCCGACGCGGCCGCCCGCCCGGCCGTCGGGGTGTGGTCGCCGCTTGAGTACGCCTGTCATGTGGGTGACGTCTGCGACGTGATGCGCGGTCGGCTCGAGCAGATCGTCGCCGGTGAGGGCGGGCTCGTTCGTTTTCCCGACTGGAATCAGGACGAGGCGGCCATCGCCGCGCAGTACTGGCGGGCCGAGCCGGCCCAGGTCGGTGATCGCATCGCCACCGCCTTCGAGCTGGCGGCGCAGGCCTATGCGGCGCCGACGGCCGAGCAGTGGTCGTGGCCCGCCGAACGCAGCAACGGCTCGACGTTCACCGCCGCCACCCTCAGCCGCTACTTCGTGCACGACATCCACCACCACCTCTGGGACGTGAGCGCATGAAGCTGCCCGAAACAACCACCCCCGACCCCCACGAGGCGCCCGGCATCCGCTGGGGTGTGCTCGGGCCGGGAGGCATCGCGCACACCTTCGCGGATGCCGTCGCCGTCGGCACCGCATCGACGGTGGTCGCCGTCGGCTCCCGCAGCCTCGACCGGGCGCAGACCTTCGCCGCCGAGTTCGGGATCGACCGGGCCCACGGCAGCTACGAGGCCCTCGTGGCCGACGAGGGCGTCGATGCCATCTACGTGGCCTCGCCCCACTCCGAACATCACGCTCACGCCCTGCTCGCGATCGGCGCGGGCAAGCCGGTGCTCGTGGAGAAGGCGTTCGCCCGCAACGCCGCCGAGGCTCGGGAGGTGTTCGCGGCCGCCAACGAGCGGGGTCTGCTCGCCGCCGAGGCGATGTGGAGCCGCCACCTGCCGCACTACGACGTCGTGAGACAGGTGGCCGAGTCGGGCCTGATAGGCGAGGTCACGACAGTGTTCGCCGACCACGGCCAGTATCTCTACCCGAACGGGCCCGCCAGACTGTCGCAGCCCGAGCTGGCCGGTGGCGCGCTGCTCGACCTCGGTGTCTACCCCGTGTCGTTTGCCGACCACGTGCTCGGCCCGGCCACCAGCGTTCACGCCGCAGGCACGCTCACCGACCTCGGCGTCGATGCGACGACGAGCATCATCGTGACCAATGCGGCCGGCGCCCACGGGGTGCTGTCGTGCACGATGGCCGCGGCTACTCCGTGCACCGCCATCGTCAGCGGCACGGCCGGCCGGCTCGAGCTGAGTGGCACGTTCTACGGGGCGGCATCCGTGCGGCTCTTCGACCGGGAGCATCACCTCGTCGACGAGCGGCCTGGCGGCTTGGTCGACGGCGTGCGGGGGTTCAGCTACGAGGCGGCCGATTTTGCCCGCTGCCTCGTGGCCGGCCGACACGAGAGCGCGACGATGCCGTGGGCGGCCACGTTGCGCGTGATGGAGACCATGGACGAGGTTCGGCGGCAGATGGGGCTGCGCTACCCCGGCGAGTGAGAGTTCCTCGCCCGATGCGGGTGAGGCAGCCCGGCGAGATCGACGACTAGGGTTCTGACGCCTTCACAGGCGGCGAACAGACGGTTCGACCCCTGCGGTGAGCTCCCGGATCACAGCCTCATCGACCACAGCCTCATCGACCACAGCCTCATCGTGTCAGGACCCCATCACGTTCGGGTCGCGCCAGCGGCGCTCGAAGGGCAGGCGCCAGGTGAAGGGGGCGACCAGCTGGTGGATCTGGTTGGGCCCCCAGGTGCCGGGGTCGTAGGGCCGCACGATCGGCGGCTGCTCGATCAGGGGCGCCGAGATCTCCCACAGCCGCTCGATGCCCTCGGCCGAGGTGAACAGGGTGCGGTCGCCACGCGCTGCGTCGTAGATCAGCCGCTCGTAGGCCTCGAGCACGGAGCCGGCCCAGTCGGTCTCCTGCATCGAGAACTGCATCGACAGCTTGTCGAGCTTCATACCGGGCCCGGGCCGCTTCCCGTAGAACGACAACGACATCCGTGACTTGTCGGCGAGGTCGAAGGTGAGGTGGTCGGGGCCGTTGTCACCGACCCCCGACTCGGGCGGGAACATCGAGCGGGGCGGCTCCTTGAACGCGATCGAGATGATGCGGGCCCCCTGGGCCAGCCGCTTGCCCGTGCGCAGGTAGAAGGGCACCCCGGCCCAGCGCCAGTTGTCGACGAAACACTTCAGGGCCACGAAGGTCTCGGTCTGCGAGTCGCTCTTGACCCCGGGCTCGTCGCGATAGCCGACGTACTGACCGCGCACGACGTTGTGCGGCTCGATGGGGGTCATCGACCGGAAGACCTTGTTCTTCTCTTCACTGATCGCCCTCGGCTCCAAGGCGGTCGGTGGTTCCATCGCGGTGAACGCGAGCACCTGGAACAGGTGCGTCACGACCATGTCGCGGTACGCACCGGTGCCCTCGTAGAAGTCGGCGCGTTGGCTGAGGCCGAGGGTCTCGGGCACGTCGATCTGCACGTGGTCGATGTGGTTGCGGTGCCAGATCGGCTCGAAGAGGCCGTTGGCAAAGCGAAAGGCGAGGATGTTCTGCGCTGCCTCCTTGCCGAGGAAGTGGTCGATGCGAAAGATCTGCTCCTCGTCGAACACCTGGTGCAGCTCGGCGTTGAGCTTTCGGGCGCTCGCGAGGTCGGTGCCGAAGGGCTTCTCCATGATGATGCGGCTGCGCTCGACGAGTCCGGCCTCGCCGAGCTGCTTGACCACCGCGAGCGCGGCCTTCGGCGGCACGCTGAGGTAGTGCAGCCGCCAGGACTCAGGCCCGAGGATGGCCTCCGACTCGGCCACCGCGTCACGCAGACCCTGCGGGCCGGCGCCCCCGGGCACCCAGTGGATGCGCTCGGCGAACTCCGTGAGATCGGCCTCGCTCGGGTTGTGCGGGCTGTGCTCTCGCACCGAGGCGAAGACGATCTCGAGAAACTCGTCTCGGCTCAGGTCGTCGAGCGAGGTCGCGACGACGCGCAGGCCGTCGATGAGCTGCGACTCGTGCAGGTGCAGCATCCCGGGCAGCAGCTTGCGCCTCGCGAGGTCACCGGTGGCTCCGAACAGAACGACGGTTGTGGCTGGCATGGGTTCACCCTGTCGCACTTCGGCGCCCGGTGCGAGGGCTGAGGTGTGCGGTCTCAGGCGCGTGACCGCGCCCGGACTGTGTCCGGATACCGCTGCCCCCGCGGCTTCGCGGCATCCGTCTGGTCGCTGCCGGGGTCGCTCGGGCTACTTGGTGAGCACGGCCGAGGCCGCCTTGACTCCCGTCGCCGCGCAGACGGCCGTGGGCTGGCCCCCGTTCTGCGCGCAGACCTGGGCCGTCATGACGTTGATCGCCGGCCCGACGCTCTTGCCGATCGCCGAGGCGGGGTCGAGGATGCCGGCCATGATCTGGTCGTAGGTCTTGCCCTCGAAGGCGTTCGAGTCGACGGTGGGCCCGGTGGTCGCGCGGGTACCGCCGTAGTTGATCCACGGGATGCTGCCTTTGGGGTTGTACTTCTGCACCAGCGCGGCATCGTCACCCTCGAGCTTCTGCAGGGGCTGGCCGTTCCGGTCCTGGGTCTCGACGGCCTTGAAGACGAGGTGGTCACTGGTGAAGCTCGACTTCAGGAACGAGAAGGTCGGGGTGTCGGGCAGCGCGTCGGTGCTGCTGCTCGTCGTCTCGGTGAGCCCACTGAAGGTGCCGAACCGCGACAGGGCGCCGATGAGGGCCCACCGTTCCACGGCGCAGTAGGGGCAGAACTCGGCGCCGACGTAGAGCACGACGGGCTTGCCGTCGGTCGTACGGGCGGTGGCGCCGTCGAGCTTGGTCGGTGCCTGCTGGGCCGTTGGTGCGGGCGCCTTGTCGAGGGTCGCGGCCGGTATCGTCTTCAGCTTCGCCAGGGCGGCGGCGCCGTTGCCGCCCACCGGGGCGGGCGCCGGCCGGTTCCCGATGACGATGCCGACGGCGACGGCGATCACGATGACGACCACCCCGACGGCGGCCGCGACCAGCTGGGTGCGCTGACGTTCCTTGCGGGCCTGTGCCTCGCGCACCTCCCTGGCTCGTTGTTTCGCCGCCGTCCTCGTGCTCTTGGCCATGGCTCAGGACAGTAGCGCCTGCCCGAGTGTCTCCCCCGCCCCGGCCCCGGGGAGCACCGCGTAGACGCTGCTTCCGATCGGCGTGGTCCAGATGTTCATCAGGTCGGCCTCGGCCAGCCTCGTCTGGATCGGCACGAACTGGCGAACCGGGTCAGCCTGGAAGGCCACGAAGACCAGACCGGTGTTCGTCCGGGCCGAGCCGACCGGCGGGTCGTCGTAGGCGTACGGGGCCCGCAGGATGCGCTCGTGGGGTTGGGCCGGCATCGCCCGCCGCAGGTGCGAGGCGTCGTCGATGACCGGGAACCCGAGCGCGTCCTTGGCCTGGAGGTTCGGGTGGTCGGTGGGCTTCGTGCCGGTCAGCGGCGCTCCGTTGTCGAGGCGGCGGCCGATGGCGTTCTCGCGGGCGACGCGGTCGGCGCGGTCCCAGGTGTCCATGTTCATCGCGATCCGCCGGATCACCATCGACGTGCCCCCGGCGAGGCCCTTCGGGGGCTTCGGGTCGCCCGCGCCGATCCAGAGCAGCGGGTCGTCGGGCCCGTTCGTAGCCGGTTGCACGGTTCCGTCGATCTGCCCGAACTGGTTGCGGAACGGTAGACCGGCGTCGGTCGCCGTGAGCGGCTCGCGGAAGCCGCGTTGCACCCAGACCTGGTTGGCCAGCGGGTCGGCACCGACGACCAGCCGTCGGGTGGCGTGGGCCACCGCGACGGGGGAGTCGGCTCTGACCTGCAGCACGACATCGGTCTGACGCCAGGCCTGGTCGAGCCGGTCGATACTGAACCGCGGCAGCGGGGCCAGCCAGGAGGGTGCGTGTGCCCTCAGGTCGGCAGCCGCATAGAAGCCGGGGCCGACCCCCACCGTCACCGTGAGCCGCGACGGCACCTGCGCCAGCTCGGCCTCGAGGTCGGTCAGCGGGCCGCGGGCCGCCATCAGCCGTTCGATGTCGTCGGTCCACACGCCCATCAGCCGCCTACACGTGTCGCGGTCGGCGCCCTTCGGCAGGTCGAGGCCGACGAACGCGGCGAAGGGCTGCGGATCGGTGACCACACCGGCCTGACGGGCGCCACGGAAGGCGACCGTGGCCGCGTCGGTGGGTTCAGACCCTGCCGCTGCCGGCCGGGTCGTGGCGACGGTCGATGAGCCGTTGGAGCCCACCTGGCAGCTCGAGACCGCGGCGGTTGCCGCGACACCGGCTGCTGCGACGAGACCGCCGCGCAGCACCGCCCGCCGGCCGGGGCCGTGACCGGCCCCGGCCGGCGGGGTGACAGCCTGTTCGTCACTCCCGGGCCGCCGGGGTGGGTGGGGGACCATCACTTGGTGGCAGCCGGCGCGGTGCTGGTCATGCCGGTCATGCCCGGGACGGCCGGTGCGTAGGTCTCCTGCGCTCCGGCGAACGAGCGCACCGGAACCGACCAGGCGAACGTCGTGCCATCGGTGGCGACCATGTTCAGGGCCACCTTCTGGCCGTTGGCCAGCGGGCCTGACACCTCCATCAGCATGATGTGGTCGCCGCCCGGGTTCAGGGAGAGGTTGCCCCCTGCCGGGATGAGGAAGCCACCTTTCTTCTCGGTCATCTTCATCGTGCCGTCGGTCTGCTTCTCCATCGTGTGCAACGCGACCATGCCGGCCTTGTCGCTGGTGCCCTTGACGAGGGTGACCGGCACGGAGGAGTGGTTGGTGATGGTGCCGAAGGCGGCCGTCATGCCCGAGCCGGCCTTGACCCAGCCGGAGTCGAGGGTAACCTCGGCTTTCGGGGCCGCGGCAGCAGGGGCGGTGGACGAGGCGCCGGAGCCGGCTGGGGCGGTGTCGGCGGCGCTCGTCGAGGTGCCGCAGCCCGAGAGGGCGAACGCGCAACCCACCACTGCGACGGTGGCGGTCAGGCGTGCCCTGGGGGAGATGGCAGACAGGGTGACGTGGGTGAACAGCGTGGAGCGAGACATGGGTGTTCCTTCAGGGTCGGCTGGACGTTCCGGGGGTTGCGTTCGCGAGGCCACCAACGACGCAGACGACGCAGACGCGGCAGCGGGGCTGGCCGGCTGACAGCGGGTCGAGGATGGGCTGGCGTGACTGACTCGGGTGGCAAGGGCCACTCGGTCAGAGGGCAGCCCCCGGAGGGCCACGTCGGGGAACGACGAGCAGCAGGTGCCGGTGCGGTCGCGCCGAGACGGTGATGACCAGACCCGGGCGCGGACGGGCGAACCGCACCGGGGCAAGCAGGCGGGGCAACACGGCAGCCAGCACGCGCCACAGCACGGCCTCGCCGCGACCGAGCAGGTAGGCCAGCACGGTGACGGCCACCACGTGCGAGAGCACCATCGAGAGGGACAGGGTGTTCATCCCCGGCATCCCCGGCATGCCCGCCATGCCCGCCACGCTGCTCGCCATGCTGCTCGCGGTGTCCGGTGCGGTCACCGCCTCACACGTCGCGGCTCCTGCCTGGGCGTGCCCGAGGTGGGGGCTCGTCGCCAGGCACCCGGCGACCGACGCAACGGAGGCCGGCACCGCGTGGCCCAGGGCCGACATGAGCAGATGGCCGACGACCTGGGCGGCGCCCAACCCGAGCAGAAGGCGAGGCGTGGTGACGCGCTTGGCCGACGAGAGCAAGGCCACCGGCCAGCAGGCTCCGGCGAGCAGGGCCAGGGCCGGCAGCGACACCTCACCCCCGCCGAGGGCGTGCGCCCCGGTGGTGATCATCACGCAGGCCGTCACGAAGACGAGCGCGCGCAACAGACGCGTCGCGCCTGCTCCCGCCTCGATCACCGTTCCATCCTAAGGACTCAGCGGCATCCGGGCCTCGGCGGACTCGGTGGACTCGGTGGACTCAGCCAGCTCGGCGGCCTCGGCGGGCTCAGCGGGCGTCGATGTGCACGTGACCGTCGCGCACGTTCCAGCGATGGGTCAGCCGGATGCCGCGCAGCAGGCTCTCGTCGTGGCTGACCACGAGTACGGTGCCGGTGAAGGCGGCGACCGCCGCCTCGAGCTGCTCGATGCCGTCGACATCGACGTGGTTCGTCGGCTCGTCGAGCACGAGCAGGTTGACCTCCCGCCCCTGGAAGATCGCCATCATCGCCCGGGTGCGCTCGCCCATCGAGAGGCTGCGCGCCGGGCGCTGGACGTGGGCGGCGCCGAGCCCGAACTTGGCGAGCAGCGTGCGCACGGCGGCAGGGTCCCACTGGGTCGAGGTCGCTGGATCGGTTACGAGAGCAGCCCTGGCCACCTCCGACAGCGGCTCACCCACGTCGAGCAGGTCCCGTCGCTGGTCGATGAGCCCGACGGCGACCCGGGTGCCGAGCGACTGGCGCCCGCTCGTCAGCGTGAGCTCGCCGAGCAGGGCCTGGATGAGCGTGGTCTTGCCGCCCCCGTTGTCGCCGGTGATGGCGACGCGGTCGCCCCGGCCGAGGGCGAGGCTCGCGGGCCCGAGGACGAACTCCCCCCGCACGACGACAGCCTCGCTGAGGGTGGCCACCACATCGGAGGAGGGGCGTCCCTCCGCGATGGTGTAGCGCAGGTTCCACTCCCTGCGGGGCTGCTCGACGCCGTCGAGCCGGTCGGCCGCACGTTCGAGCCGCGCACCCTTCGCGCCCTGACGGTCGGCGCGGGCCCGGTGCTTCTCGCGGATGTGCTTGTCGGGCTCGTTGCCCTGGGCGACGTTGCGCCGGCCCCGGTCGGCCCACTCGTGGCGCTGCCGGCTCTGAGCCCGGAGGGAGTCGCGTTCGGCCGCATACTCACCGTAGGCTCGCCACGCCTGAGCGCGGGCCAGTGTGCGTTGGGCCACGAGGTCGCTGTAACCACCGGTGTAGTGGGCGATCCGCTGTTGCGGGAGGTCGAGCTCGACGACGCTCGTCGTGACCTCGTCGAGCCAGTCGCGGTCGTGGCTCGCGACGAGCACCGGGCCGGGGCGGCCGCGCACGAAGTCGGCCATCAGGCGCAGCCCTCGGGCGTCGAGGTTGTTCGTGGGTTCGTCGAGCAGCAGCACGTCGAACTGGCTGAGCAGCACCGCGACCAGGGCGGCCCGGGCGGCCTGACCCCCTGAGAGCGAACCGTGGGCGCGACCGGGGTCGACGGTGAGCCCCACGGCGGCGGCGACCTCGGGCAGTCGCTCGTCGAGGTCGGCCGCGCCCAGCGACAGCCAGCGGTGCAGGGCGAGGGAGTAGCGGTCGTCGGCCCCCTGCTCACCGGCGGCGATGGCGGCAGCGGCGAGCCCGAGCTCTCGGTCAGCGCCTTCGACCCCCGTGCGGCGACGGCAGTAGGCCAGCAGCGTCTCCTCGTCGTCGGGCGCGACCTGAGGAAGCCAGGCGATGGTCGCGTCAGGCGGGGAGCGGGTGATCGAACCCGACTCGATGGGCAGTTCGCCGACGATGGTGCGCATCAGTGACGACTTGCCCGACCCGTTCGGGCCGACGATCGCTGTCACGTCACCGTCGGTGAGGGTCAGGTCGAGCCCGGAGAAGAGCACGCGTGCCCCGAAACCGACGTGCAGGTTCGACACGGTGAGGGTGGCAGACATGAGATTCCTGGCAGGCGAGTGGTAGCGAGGCAGCGGGTGGTCGCGAGGTCGTCAGGAGATGTCCACTCCCCAACGGTAGGCCGACGCTCGCCTGCGCTCAACCCGTTTTCAGACGGCCCCTGACCGCCCACCATCCCACCGCGCCACTGGCCAAACTGGCCTCAGTGGCCTGAATGACCCCGGTCAGCCGCTGGTGTCACCCGGGCGCTGGACGAGGTCCAGGTAGCTCTTGTTGTCCCAGAGGTGGGTGAAGCCGGGGTCGGGCCAGCGCCAACCCGGGCCGTAGACCTTCTCGAGGTAGACGAACGGGCTTCTGGGCAGCGGCACGGTGACCCCGTGCAGCTTGGCCTGCGAGGTCGGGAACATGGTGGCCCGGTCGAGACTGCCCCGTCGGCCGGGGTACCACGAGATGGTGTCACCCTCGAAGAGCCCGGCGAAGACGTCGATCATCTTGCCGTTCTGCCACTGCACGTGTCGGTGGGCGGTGAAGCTGCCCTTCACCGTGAAGCCGCGCGAGCGCAGGAACTCCTCGATGAGTCGGAGTGCGTCGGGGAGGTTCGCGGCCTCCTCGGGCTCGAAGCCGACAATGAGGTCGAGGTCGTCATCGTGCGGGATCAAGTCACCGTCGCGAACCACCGCGAGGGCGGCGCCGAAGCCGAAGCACACGTTGGGCGTCAGCTCGGAAAGGGTGTCGGCCACCCGCGCCGTCAGCCTGGTGTAGGCGGCCTTCTCGTAGTCGGACCAGAATCGGAAGCTGCGCTGGGTGCCGTGGCTCGTCCACTCCATCGATCGCTGCGTGAGCAGCTCTGAGCTCATCAGCTTGCGGAACCCCTTCTTGGTGTCGGCATCCACCTCGACGGCGTCGAGGGCCAACCGACCGTTGCGGTACTCCCCCCGCATGGTCATGGCGACGATGGGCACGAAGGGCATCAGCTCGGCAGCCCCGGCCCGTCGGCGCACGGCGTTGGTCAGGGTCGCCTCGAAGGCCGCGGCGCTCTCGGCGCCGTCGAACACGACCTCGGAGCCGTCGACCCGCTCGATGGTCACGCGCAGGAGTCGGGCCCGGAGGCAGTTGTTGCCCTCGACGTTGCGCAACCGCAGCGACCTGACGTCGATGGGGTGGTCGAAGACGATCGAGATCCACTCGTCACCGGCATTGGTCGTGTGGACAGCTGTCGTGCGGGTGTCTGACTCGAAGTCGAAGAAGGCCCTGGCGTCGAACCGGGTGTCGAAGTCCTTGTACCAGCTGCTCACCGACACCGTGGCAATCGTCGAGACCGACTCTGTGCCCGGCGCGTCGACGTCGATCGACTGCAGGTGCAGGAACTGTGCGGACGGCAGGTCGATCCTGATCGCCCTGACCTCAGACCATGGGCCGTTGAGGGCCAGCACGCCTCCGGAGGTCAGGAAGGAGAGCTCGGGAGTGAGCGTCACGGCCGCAGCGACAAGGTCGGAGAGCTGGCTCATGACCACGGCGGGGGTCATCGCTTCGTGTAGATCGCTCGAGCCACGTACGCGTCGTCCTGCTTGTACTTCGCGAAGCCGAACCCCTCGACGGAGTAGGTCTCCTCGAAGGAACGGGCCAGCGTGTTCGCCTGGAACGCTGCCGGAGACACGAAGCGGCGGTAGTGCGCGCCGGTGACCTTGGAGCCGCTCTGGTCGCGAACCGTGCGGTACTCGACGGCCAGCCTGTCACCTGGCCTCGTCAAGGCCGCCGCGAGGTCGAGGAACGTCAGCTCCTCCCGGTCGGTGATGGCGTGGACGAAGAAGCGGGCGTACACGACGAGCGGCGTCGTGGTCTCGACGTGGAGTCGTTCGACCAGATCGGACTCGTCGATGCGGGCCGCCATGAACGTCGACCGTTCACCCAGGGCCTGGGCGAGCGCTTCGCAGGCCTCGACCGCGGCCTCGGAGGCGTCGACGCCCACGACGTCATGACCGTAGGAGGAGAAGAACAGCGAGTCTCGGCCGCCGCCACAGCCGAACTCCAGCACGCGGTGCGGCCCCTCGAGCTCGCCGGCCACGAAGGTCGCGAACTGCGACGGCAGCGGTCGCTGGGCGGCGGTGCCTGACGCGTAGTAGTCGTTCCAGTACCCGGATCGATCGTTCGTGGCCACGTCTGGGCTGTTGCTGCTCATGAGTCCTTCGCCGTGTCATTCGGTCGCCCTCAGCCGCGGTGCTCAGGCGCTGCGCCCGACTATAGGGGACCCCACCTCCTGGGTACGGTAGCCGCGGGCGGATCAGCGCTGATCGGCGTCGTGCACGGTGATCGCCACCTGCACCCGGTTGT
Source organism: Humibacillus sp. DSM 29435 (assembly GCF_001758225.1). Lineage (GTDB taxonomy): Bacteria > Actinomycetota > Actinomycetes > Actinomycetales > Dermatophilaceae > DSM-29435. Next base: position 136,792 of record NZ_MAST01000004.1, read on the forward strand.
CGGCGCCGAGCTTGGCCAGCACCCTCGACACGTGCGCCTTGACCGTCGGGATACTGAGGTAGAGCTCTCGAGAGATGTCGGCGTTGGACAGTCCGCGGCCGATGGCGAGAGCCACTTCGTGCTCCCGCTCGGTGAGCGCCGTGAGCCGCTCGCTCGCATCACGACGTCGGGCATCGCTCGCGTCGCCGCCCCGTGCGGCCACGTGCGACATCAGCTGGGCCACGACGCTGGGGGAGAGGATCGGCTGCCCGGCCGCGACGAGCCGCACGGCCTCGACGAGCCGATGGGGCTCGGTGTCTTTCAGCAGGAAGCCGTGCGCACCGGCCCGCAACGCCTGCACGACCATGTCGTCGGCGTCGAAGGTGGTCAGCACGATGATGCGCACCTCCCTGGTGCGCTTGCTGCGGGCTGCGTCGGACAGCAACAGTCGGGTCGCCTCAAGACCGTCACGGCGCGGCATCCGGATGTCCATGAGCACGACGTCGGGTTCGGCCGCGGCCACGACGTCGATCGCCTCCACGCCGTCGCCGGCCTCGCCCACGACCTGCAGGTCAGGGTCCCCGCCGAGGATCAGCCGGAGGCCGGCGCGCACCAGCGCGTCGTCGTCGACGAGCACGACCCGCGTGGTCGCCGACAGACTCATGCCGACCACGGTAACCGGGCCGTGACCACGAAGTCGCCGCGCCGGTCGTGCCCGTAGGTCAGCTCTCCGCCGGCGAGCACGGCCCGTTCGGTCACCCCGACGAGGCCCAGGCCCGACCCGACGACATCTGCCGGCGCGGGCGCACCGGCCATCCGGCGCCGCGGCCCGATCGGCAGCACCGGACTGCCGTTGCGCACCATCAGGGCCACCGAACCAGACCCGGCCGCCGCGTTGGCGTCAGCCGGCAGCACCTCGATCGTCAGGCCCACGGGCATCGAAGGGGCGTGCTTGCGGGCGTTGGTCAGACACTCCTGGATGATCCGGTAGGCGCTGCGCGACACCCGTTCGGGCACGGCTTCGAGGTCACCGAGCACGTCGACGCGAACGCGGGTCTCGGCCGCCTCGACATCGGCCACCAGGCGGGGCAGATCAGACAGAGTCGGCTGCGGTGGAGCGGGCCGGCCGCTGTCGAGGGCCAGCGTGTCATCGGTGCTCGCGGGCACGTCACGCAGCACCCCGAGCACCTCCCGCAGCTCGGTGAGCGCAAGGTTGGCGTTGGCGCGCACCACCTCGGCCGTGGTGGCGACCTCGGTGGGGGTGAGGTCGGTGCGATAGGTGAGAGCGCCGGAGTGCATGGCCACCAACGAGATGCGGTGCGCCAGCACGTCGTGCATCTCGCGGGCGATCCGGGCGCGCTCGGCGACCTTGGCCTGGGCCACCCGCATCGTCTGCTCCCGTTCGGCGGTGAGGGCACGGTCCTGCAGCGAGGCAACGAAGGCGCGACGCTCGCCGATGGCCCAGCCGATCGAGACCCCCACCGTGAAGCTGAGCACGCCGATGACGATGTTGGCCATCGTCGAGCCGCTCCCCGTGTCGGGATACACCCCCGTGTTGAGCAGACCGGCGAGGGTCCACGGCACCGCCACCAGGGCGATCTCACGCCACCGCCGGCGGGTCGAGAGCGAGACGAGCGCGAACGCCGACGCGCCGGCAGAGACCGCCGAGAGCCCGCTGAGCAGGGCCGTGACCGTAGTCACGGTGACGGGCCACCGTCGTCGAAGCAGCAGCAGCCCCGTCGATACGAACCCGAGGGCGAGATCGACGCCGAACCAGGCCATCCCGAAGGCCGGCGTGACCGAGGTGTCGGCCACCGCCACCCGGATCAGCGCCCAGAGCGCCAGGCCCAGCAGCAGCGCGGTGGTGAGCCGCCAGGTCTCGCCCCAGACGTGCGAACGTCGGGTGAGCGCGACTCGGGGCAGGGGCACCCAGCCAGCGTAGGCGCGCGGCGAGCCCAACGGCATCCGACCGAAGTCTGTTCACTCAGGGTGGCGACCCTGACTCGGGTCAGGGTCGCCGCGACTTAGGTAGGGGTCGAAATCAGGCTCATGACGGATGTGCTCACCCTGCCTGGTGCGGCAGGCTGGAGCCCATGATCACCGTCGAACGACTCACCAAGAGGTACGGCCCCTTCACGGCCGTCGATGACATCTCGTTCGAGGTCAAGCCCGGGCTCGTCACCGGCTTCCTCGGGCCGAACGGGGCCGGTAAGACCACCGCCATGCGCATCATGGCCGGCCTCACCCCGCCCACGTCGGGCACGGCCACCGTGCTCGGCCGGCCGTATTCCGCGCTGCCGAACCCCGGCCGCCACGTGGGGGTGCTGCTCGACGCCTCGGCCCAGCACGCCGGTCGCACCGGCCGAGAGGTGCTGTCGCTCGGGGCCGCCCTCATGGGCATCGACAAGAGCCGTGTCGCCGAGATGCTCGACGTCGTCGGCCTCACCGACAAGGAGGCCGGGCGCAAGGTGCGCAACTACTCCCTCGGCATGCGCCAGCGGCTGGGTATCGCCCACGCGCTGCTCGGTGACCCCGAGGTGATGATCCTCGACGAACCGGCCAACGGGCTCGACCCGGCCGGCATCCGCTGGATGCGCGACCTGCTGCGCGGCTTCGCCGGCGAGGGCGGCACCGTGCTGCTCAGCTCGCACCTGCTCAACGAGATCGAACGCGTCGCCGACGAGCTCATCGTCATCGGCAACGGCACCATCGTCGCCCACGGCACCAAGGACGAGCTGCTGGCCGGCGCCGGCACCCTCGTTCGCTCGACCGACGACGACGCGCTGATGGGGGCGCTCGCCGAAGGCTCGCTCGTCTCTCGGCGCACCGCCACCGGCGGGCTGCAGGTCGAGGCCGAGCCGCTCGAGGTGGGCCGCGTGGCCGCTGCCAAGGGCATCGTGCTCACCGAGCTGCGCGGCGGCGACACCCGCGGCCTCGAGGAGATGTTCCTCGAGCTCACATCCGGATCAGCCCGAGAGGAGGTGGCGGCATGACCACGCCGGCCACCCAGACCAGCCCGAACAGCCCGACCAGCTCGGGGGCGCCGGCTGCGGCCCACCCCAACGTGTCGGCGAAGGCCGAGTCGGCGTTGCCGACCGTCGCCAAGATGCCGAGCCGGTTGCCCGGCGAGCGGCCGACGACCGGCATCCCCTTCTCCCGCCTGACGCGGGTCGAGCTGCGCAAGCAGCTCGACACCCGGGCCGGCCGCTGGCTGATCATCGCCATCGGTCTGGTCATCGGGGCCGCCCTGGCCATCAACTTCTTCACCGACGGCGGCGAACACTCCTTCGAGGACTACCTGTCGGCCACGATGCTGCCGACGGCGATCATCCTGCCCGTCATCGGCATCCTGGCCGTCACGTCGGAGTGGAGCCAGCGCACCGGTCTGGTGACCTTCGCGCTCGAGCCGCGCCGCACGCGGGTCGCGATGGCCAAGCTGGTCTCGGCCCTGCTCATCGGCGTCGCCGCCTTCGTGCTCGCCTTCGCCCTGGCCGCTCTGGTGCACCAGGCCGCCATCACCTTCCGCGGCATCGACGGCGACTGGAGCGTCGGCGGCCTCGTCGTGCTCGGTGCTGGGCTGTATGTACTGCTCGGTCTGATGCAGGGTGTCGCCTTCGGTGCCCTGTTCCGCAACACCCCGGCCGCGATCGTCGTCTACTTCGTGCTGCCGACCGTCTGGGGCATTCTCGGCGGGCTCATCAGCTGGCTCGACACCCCGTCGAAGTGGCTCGACATGAACCGCACCATGCAGCCCCTCTTCGGCGGCGACCTCACGGGCGAGCAGTGGGCCCAGCTGGGCACGTCCGTTGCGGTCTGGGTCGTGCTGCCGCTCGTCGTCGGCATCGCGCTGCTGCGCCGGGCCGAGGTGAAGTAGCCGCCACCCACCAGCCAGGATGCCGTTCACTCGATGGGGGTGAACGGCATCCTTCTGCCTCTTGGTCGGCCTGGTGGGGGCACACGGTGGTGGGGAGGTTCAGCCGCCGGCGCCGGGCCAGTAGTAGCTGTCAGGGAGCGCGCGGGCGCCGAAGATGGCCTGACCGACCCGCACCACCGTGGACCCCTGCTCGATCGCTGTCTCGTAGTCGCCGGACATGCCCATCGACAGGCCGCCAGCGCCGATCAGGTCGGGGTCGTGCTCGCGGGCGCGGTCGCGCAGCTCACGCAGACGCGTGAAGCAGGCGCGCACCCGGTCGGTGTCGTCGGTGAACACTGCGAGGGTCATCAGCCCCTGCACACGCAATGCGGTGAAGCGGGGTAGCTGGCGCAGGAAGGCGAGCGCCTCCTCCGGGGGCAGGCCGTACTTGGAGTCCTCGCCGGAGGTGTTGACCTGCACGTAGACGTCCAGGCCGCGGCCGACCGCCTGCAGGCGTCGATCGAGCACTTCGGCCACGCGCACTCGGTCGAGGGCCTGGAACTCGGCGGCGATAGCGGCGACGTCCTTGGCCTTGTTGGTCTGCAGATGGCCGATGACCGACCAGCGCAGGTCGAGGTCGGCCAGGTTGTCGTGTTTGCGTCGGGCCTCCTGCACCTTGTTCTCACCGAACTCGCGACAGCCCGCCTGCACGGCCAGCCGGAGCCGCACCTCCGGCACGGTCTTGCTGACCGGGAGCAGTCGCACCTCCTCCGAGCGACGACCACTGCGTTCGGCCGCGGCCGCGATGCGGGCCCGCACGACGCCGAGGTTGCGGGGGAAGTCGTGGCGGGTCTGGGCCTGCGGGAAGGAGGCGTCGCCCGATGCTGCGTCGTGCTCGGCTGTCATGGCCACAGGCTACGCACCGGCCCAGGGGTGATAACTCGGTCGTGGGCGGCATCCGGTCGCCGTTAGGCTGGCCCGCGTGATCGACATCAAGCTCGTGCGCGACGAACCCGACCGGGTGCGCGCCTCACAGACCGCTCGCGGCGAAGATCCCGGGGTCGTCGACGCCATCCTCGCCGCCGACGAGAAGCGCCGATCGTCGCTCAGCGAGTTCGAGTCGCTGCGGGCCGAGCAGAAGGTCGTGAGCCGGTCGGTCGGCGCCGCGATGGGCGCCTTCCAGAAGGCGAAGAAGGCCGGCGCGGCTGACGCCGACCACCTCGAGAAGGCGGCGCACCACGCCCGGGCCCAGGCCGGCGAGCTGAGCGAGCAGGTCAAGTCGCTCGAGGCGGATGCCGCACAGGCCGGCGCCGAGCTCGCGACCCTGTTGCGTCGCGCGGGCAACGTCATTATCGACGGGGTGCCAGGCGGTGGCGAAGACGACTTCGTCGTGCTCGAAACCGTCGGACAGGCAAGGGACTTCGCGGCTGAGGGTTTCGAGCCGCTCGACCACCTCGCCCTCGGTGAGCGGCTCGGCGCCATCGACATGGAGCGCGGGGCCAAGGTCGGCGGTGCCCGCTTCTACTACCTCACCGGGGTCGGTGCCCTGCTCGAGCTGGCGCTGCTCAACATGGCGATGGCCCAGGCGACGGCGAACGGCTTCACGCCGATGATCACGCCCACGCTGGCGCGCAGCGACATCATGCACGGCGCCGGGTTCATGGACGCGCACGCCGAGGAGGTCTACCGGCTCGAGGCCGACGACCTCTACCTCACGGGCACGTCGGAGGTCGCGCTCGCCGGGTACCACGCCGACGAGATCATCGACCTGTCGGCCGGGCCCGAGCGCTATGTCGCCTGGTCGGCCTGCTACCGGCGTGAGGCCGGATCGCACGGCAAGGACACCCGGGGCATCATCCGGGTGCACCAGTTCCACAAGGTCGAGATGTTCAGCTACTGCCGACCCGAGGATGCCGAGGCCGAGCACGAGCGGATGCTCGACTGGGAACGGCAGATGCTGGCCAAGATCGAAGTGCCTTACCGCATCATCGACACCGCGGCCGGCGACCTCGGCGGCCCAGCCGCGCGCAAGTTCGACTGTGAGGCGTGGGTGCCGACCCAGGGGCGCTACCGCGAGCTGACCTCGACCTCGAACTGCACCACGTACCAGGCACGCCGGCTGAACACGCGCGAACGTGACCCCAACGGCTCGGGCACCCGCACGGTGGCCACCCTGAACGGAACGCTGGGCACGACCCGGTGGCTGGTGGCGATCCTCGAGAACCATCAGCAGGCCGACGGCTCGGTCGTCGTGCCGGCGGCGCTGCGCCCCTTCCTCGGCCTCGACGTGCTGACGCCCCTGACCTGACCGCATTCACCTGACCGCACTCACCTGACCGAGTTGGCCTGACCGGCAAGGGTGGCGGTTTGGTGAACACCTGAGGCGACAGAAGCTCGTGTCGAGAGATGGCCTCGAGGCCGCACAGGGGCGCAACCGACCCAACCCTGAGTGAACGGCGGGAGCCGGCGGTTCGCGGAAGTGGCCACCCGACCGTGGAGCCGGTCGGGTAGCCACTTCGCTGGATGACGCGAACGTTACGGCTTGATGGGCCGGTCGATCGCCTGCACCTGGCCGTCCGGCGTCTCGTACGAGACGAGCAGGCGCGCTCCACCGGCCGCTACCAGCGCCCGATCTGCCCGCGACAGCGTCTGCGAGATGTACGAGGTGCCGGGCCGCACCCTCTTGGTGGACTTCGCGACCACTCGGCCACTCATGTCGGGTGACCAGGCGGGGATGCCGCCGTCGGTGACCGCACACGGGGTGAGGCCGTAGTCGGGGGCCGGGTCGTCGGTGATGCTGCAGCTGGTCAGGTAGACCGGGATGGCCCCGGTGTCACCCGACCAGAGGAACATTCGAACGGTGCCCGTTCCACGCGAGCGCAGCTGCACGTTCAGCGCCGACCTGGCCAGCTTGACCGATGCCAGCTGGAGCTGCTTGTTCGGCGCCACCGCAGCCCGGCCCGAGATCGGCACGCCGTTGCGCGCCGACTGGGCGATGGTCTGCGGCGAGAGCGCACCGTTGAGGTTGGGGCTGGACACGTTGGCCGGGGGAGCAGTCGTCGGCTGGTCGGCCGGCGGGGTGTAGCCCGGCAGGGTGGCCAGACCCCAGCGGTAGGGGTCGGACTGCACGCTGCCCAGTGCCGACCAGCCGAGTCGCGTGCTGTTGTCGATGTGGCGCAGCGTCGTCGTGCCGGCCGCCGACGTGTCGTCGTTGTCGTACGGCGTGATGTTCAGGCCCATCCGGTCAGGGTCGACCGCCGCCGGCAGGTCGGCCAACGGGATCTTCACCTCGAGGTCGTAGCCGCCACCGGTGTAGGCGTGGTCGGTCGTCGTCTCGTTGGTGCCCACCCACGTGGCCGTTGAGGCGACCTGGATGCCGGGGGCGTTCGGGGCGTCACTCACCGTGCGGGCCAGCGGCCCGGTGGCGTAGCCCTGGTGGTTGTCGGCGTCACGCGACCAGCAGGGGCCGTTGGCGCCGTTGCCGTTGGTGTTGCCGGGGTCGTTCGTGAACGGGAACACCCCGAGCTTGAACGTGCTGGCCGTGTCGGTCAGCTGCTCCGAGCTGTTGCCGCGCGGGTCGAGCAGGATCTCGACCGAGTCGGCCTGCCAGTGGGCGACGCACTCCTGGGGAGTGACGGCGTACGACTGGTAGTCGTCCTTGATGTGGGCGAAGACGTAGAGCGCGTCGGCGGTGCGGGTCACCTTGGCGGTGTTGCCCTCACCGGTGGTCGACGAGCCGCAGTCGGCCGTGCCCGTGCAGCCGGTGGCGCCCTGCCAGATGCGGCCGAGGTCGAGCGTGGAGCCCGGGTACTCCTCCGCCGAGCCGAGGCCGTCGACCTTGGGAGCCGTCTCGACCTCGGGGATCGAGGTGGTGGGCACGATCGACATCGTCAGGTTCTCGCTACCGGTGCCAGCGTCACCGTAGGTCGTCGTGATGGGGATGACCAGGTTCTGCACCGGGGGCAGCGCCGTGTCGGTGCTCTTCACCTGGAAGGTCACCGTGGTCTCTTCTCCGGCAGCGAGATCCGTGTAGGGGAGGCTGGTGGCCGGGGCGGTGAGGCCGGTCGGCAGGGTGAGGCTCACCGCGCCTGACTGACGCGTGTCAGACCAGTTGTGCACGACGACAGCGACGTCGCGTGTCTGGCCGACCCCGACCGAGGCGATGGCGGCGGAGCGCCCGAGGCGCTGCGCCTGGGGGGCCACGTCGGTGAGCCAAGCGTCGTACTCGGCCCAGTTGCCCCACCGCAGGAAGCGACCCTCGACCGGTGACACCGCACGAACGACGTTGTCGGTGTAGCCGGTCTTGGAACCGGTCGTGTAGGTGGCCGAGATCTTGGCGTTGGTGTTGGGGGTGAGGGCAGCGCCGGGGGTGACCTCGAAGTCGACCGCGGTCTCCCGGTTGGCGTTGACGCGCCCGACGCGCTTCGGGGCCGAGACGCTCCAGCCGGCCGGGACGCTGAGGGCCACCGATCCGGCATCGAGGGCGCCGGCGCCGGAGCGCAGCGAAACGGTGGCGGTGAACGACACCCCGGCGACGTTGTAGAAGCGTGAGAAGCTCAGCCGCTGGGTGGTGCCGAGCGGCAGGCCGCCCGGGTCGGCGACGGCGGCCCCGAACAGGATCGCGTTGTCGCGGCCCGCCGCCGGGTTGGTCTGACCGTTCGGCAGCAGGTTCGGCTGGAAGGGCACGAACGACTGGGTCATCGCGAAGCGTGAGCAGGCCGGCACTGACGAACCCTTGAACATCACGCGGCTCTGCGTGGGGTAGGCCGAACGGCCCTCGTCGGCCACCTGCTGCCAGATCTTGGGGGTGCCGACCGGCTGGCCCTGCAGGTTGCCGGCGGGCCAGAGGTAGGGCGAGTCGTACCCGGTCCAGACCCCGGCGACGGTGTCGTTGTTGGCCGCGTCGGGGGTGAAGCCGATGGCGCAGTTGGTGGCCGTGGTCGACCCACCGGTGCCGAGGGTGCTACCGCCCGAGAAGATCTTCTTGACCTGCCAGGTGCTCAGGGCGTTCGGGCCCTTCAGCTGCTCGGGGAACTTGGTCGGGTCGGCCGCGGCCAGCACGCCCTCCCAGATGAATCGCCCCGCCTGCTGGTGGTTTCCGTGACCCGCCGCGAGCGTGGGGGTGAAGCCGACGTAGACGTCGGGCTGGGTCTGGCGGATCACCTGGGTGATGCGTCGCAGAGTCTCGTCGTGGTCCCAGAACTTCTGGGTCAGGGGGGCGCTCTGGTTGTAGAAGAAGTCGACTCGGTCGAGGTTGAAGATGTCGACCGTGCCGGAGCGATAGTGGGCGACGCGATCCTCGTTCTCGCGGCGCAGGCCGAGATCGGGACCGATCTCAGTGCCGACGGCGTTGCCGCCGCCCTCGCCCCGGGTGACCATGATGACCCCGCACTTGACGCCGTAGCGCTGGTGCCACACCCCGCACGGCCCGATGATGCTGGTGTCGTCGTCGGGGTGGGCCCATTCGCCCATCACGTTGATCTTCGTGGCGGCCGGGGCGGTGTACTTCTTCGCCGCAAGGCCGGAGCCGGCGGCATCCGTGCTGTCGGCGGCCTTCGGCGGAGCGGTCGGTGGTGGGTCGGCGGCCTGGGCCGCGCCGGCGGCGCCGACCGCCCCGACCGCGAGGGTGAGAGTCGCGGCCGCGGCAGTGAGCCTGGCGACCGTCGTGCGATATCGCTTCATTGCGAGTCTCCTTGGTGTGGGTACTGCATTACTCCCTGATGGCGCCCTCGAGCATCCCTGCGATGAAATGGCGTTGGAGGAAGAGATAGAGCACGACGACCGGTGTCGCGACGATGACGGCGCCGGCGGCCAGCAGGGTGAACCCCGAGGTGTACTGGCCCTGGAAGAAGGCCAGCCCGAGCGGCGCGGTGCGCAGCGACTCGTCGGTGACCATGACCAGAGGGATCAGGAACTCGTTCCAGGTCCACATGAAGACGAGCACGATCATGGTGACGATGGCCGGTCGGGCGAGCGGCACCAGCACCTGCCACAGGATGCGCCGGGTCGAGGCGCCGTCGACGCGAGCCGCTTCGACCAGCACCCTGCTGCTCGAACGGAAGTAGGCGCGCATCCAGAAGGTTCCGAACGCCACCGACTGGGCCACCTGCGGCAGCACGACCGCCCAGAACGTGTTGGTCAGGCCGATGGCGCGCAGGTCGAAGAACAGCGGCACGACGACGGCCTCGCTCGGCATCATGATGCCGAGCAGGAACACGTAGAAGAGCACCTGCGAACCTCGGAAGCTCATGCAGCCGAAGGCGTAGCCGCTCAGCACCGAGAGCACCACGCTGACGACCACGGTGAACACCGAGACCAACAACGACATCCGCAGGTAGGTGCCGAACTGGCCGATCTGCCACGCTTCGGCGAAGTTGCCGAGGTGCAGGCCGGCAACGGTGAGGCCGCCGCTGTCGCCCGAGTCGGGCGCCCCGAGCGCCGAGGCGAGCACCGTCAGGATCGGCCACAGCGCGAAGGTCGCGAAGGCGAGGAGGATGACGTAGTTGGCGGTCCGCTCGCCGCTCGAGACCTTCATGCGTCACCCCGGTCGCCGATACGGTTGATGAGAAAGGCGATCGAGAAGATAACGAGAGTCAGGCAGACGCCGATGGCAGCCGCCGAACCGACCTGCCCGAGCTGGAAGGCCCGGTTGTAGACCTCGTACGACGGCACCGACGTCGTGTTTCCCGGACCGCCACGGGTGGTGACGTACACGAGGTCGAAGGTGCGCAGCGCGGCGATGACCGTGAGCGTCAGGGCGACGGCGATCTCACCCCGGACGGAAGGCAGCGTGACCGCGAAGAACTCGCGCACCGGCCCGGCCCCGTCGAGGCGGGCCGCCTCGTAGAGCTCGTTGCCGATGCGGCCCATCCCAGCGAGCAGCAGCACCGTGACCAGGCCGGTCTCGAACCAGGTGCCGATGAAGCCGATGGCCGGCAGGGCGGCGCTGTAGTCACCGAGCCACGCTCGGCCGAGCGAACCCAGCCCAACGGCATCCAGGATGCCGTTCAGGCTGCCGTCGGGGGCATAGATGCGCCGCCAGGCGACGGCCACCACGACCATGGCGATGACCTGCGGGAGGAAGACGACGGTGCGGAAGAACGGCAGGCCTCGCACCCGTGCTCGGTTCAGGATCGAGGCGAGCACCAGACCCACGGCCACCGGAAGAACCGCGAAGAAGAAGATGAGCACGAGGGCGTGCCCGAACGCGCCACGCAGGCCCTCGTCCTGCAGCACCGCGGCGTAGTTGTCGAAGCCCACCCACGAGGCGAGGGTCAGGCCGTCCCAGTCGTAGAACGAGAGCTGGACGGCCCGCAACAGCGGGTAGAGCAGGAACGCGGCGTACACGAGGAAGGCCGGCAGGATGTAGAGGTAGGCGATGCGGCGCGGCTCACCCGGCGCACCCCGGGAACCCTTGGTCGTGCCGGGTCGGCGGTTCGGGTCGGCGTTGCCGCCCCGAACCCCGAGGCCCGCCCCCAGCGTCACTTAGCCGTTCTTCGTGACGAAGGCGCTGCGGTCCTTCTCGATCGTGGCCAGGAACTGGTCGGGGGTGCTCTTCTTGGCCAGCAGGTCCTGCAGCGCGGCCCCGAGCGTGTCGTACATCGTCGGCGTCGCGAAGTCGAGGTAGGGCACCAGGCCCTCACCGTCGACCACCGTCGCGAAGCTGCTGAACACGTCCTTCTGCAGCCCGCCACCGGTCTTCTGGTCGGCAACGTAGGCGAGCGGGAGGTTCTCGGTCTCGGTCAGCACCGTGGCCGCGTTCTTGTTCGTGATGAAGTCGAGGTAGGCCGCTGCGGCATCCGGGTTCTTGCTCTTGGTCGTGATCGAGAACGGCAGGCCCGTTCCGCCGGTGGCGATGGGCTTGGCGTCTGCGCTAGCGCCGGGGGGCAGCATGAAGCCGACGTTGGCACCCATCGTCTTCTGAAGGTCGGCCTGCAGCCACGTGCCACCGATGAGGTAGGCACCGGTGCCCTTGCTGAAGTCCTGCCACGCGGGGTCGTAGTCCTTGCCGTTGAAGCCGGAGTTGAAGTACCCCTTGTCGACCCAGGTGACGAGCGTCTGGGCCGCCTTCTGGTTCTCGGGCGTGTTCCAGGTGGGACCTTTACGACCGAAGGCGAGCCCGCGAATCTGGTCGACGGGGGTGGTACGGCCCTGGATCGTGCCGAAGATGTGGATGGCCGGCCATTTCTCGAGGTTGCCGAACATCAGCGGTACGGCGCCGTCGTCCTTCAGCGTCTGCAGCGACTGCTCGAACTCGGCCCACGTCGCCGGTTGCTTCACTCCGGCAGCGGCCAGCACCTTCTTGTCGTAGTAGATGCCCACCACCTCACCGACCTGGGGCAGACCGTAGAGGTTGCCTTCGCCGAACGTCTTGCCGTCGGGGCTGTAGGAGACGTACTGACGAACCGAAGCCGGGTAGCGATCGTTCCAGCCGTAGGCCTTGGCCCAGGTGTCGAGCGGTAGCAGCTCGTTGGCCTTGACGAACTCCCCCATGTCGGAGCGGCCGTTGTTGGCCTGAACGACATCGGGAGGTTCGTTGCCACTGAGCGCGAGACGGAGGGTGGTTTTGAGGTCCTCGAAGGAACGCGACACTCGCTTGATCTTGATGTTGGGGTACTTCTTCTGGAACTCGTCGTTGAGCTTCTTCATCTGGGCCGCTTGACCACCGCGCACCTCCTGGTCCCACACCGTCAGGGTCACGTTGCCGAGGCCGGCCGCATCGGTCTTGACCGAGCTGACGGTGGGCGCGGCGGTGGTGGGGGTGTTGCTTCCCGGCGTGCAGGCGGTCGCCAGCAGGGCGACGCCGAGCACACCAGTCATCAGCGTGACTGCTCGAGAGCGGATCATGTCGGGACTCCTTTGAGTTCGTGCAGGGGTGATGAGCGCTCCGTCACTGGGTCGTGAACTGGGCGATGTCGGCGTTGCGAGCGATGGTGGCGTGGGCGCGGTGCACGGCACCCACTGGGATGTCGGGCACCAGGTCTTCGAGGAAGGCGTAGCGGCGACGCAGCGAGAGGTGGTAGCTCGACCGTTCGTTGGCATCGCGGACCCCGTGCCACCAGTCACCGATGTCGCCCCACCCGGGCGCGGAGAGCGAACCGCCGAAGTGCTGCACTGCCAGGCCGGAGCACAACGCGGCGAACGCCAGCCGGTCCTGAAGTGGCCATCCAGCCAGGGTGCCCAGGACGACGCCGGCACCGAAGACGTCACCGGCGCCGGTCGGGTCGAGGGCTCGGACCCGCAGGGCTGGAACCTGAGCCTCCTCACCGGTCGTCGCGTCGATGGCGAGCGCTCCCTGGGCGCCGTTCGTGACGACCGCCATGGGCACCCGGTCGGCCAATGCGTAGAGCGCGTCGTGCGCCGTTTCGGTGCGGGTGTAGGCCATCGCCTCGCCGGCGTTGGGTAAGAAGGCGTGACAGCAGCCCAGCTGGTCGAGCATGGAGCTGCTCCAGGTGCCGGTCGGGTCCCAGCCGATATCAGCGAAGACGAGCGAGCCCTGCGCCCGGGCGCGGTCGACCCACGTCGGGTTCTCAGAATCGCCGAGGGGGTCGGTGTTGCCGAGGTCGACCATGACGGCCCGGCTGTGAGGCGGAGACTGGATGAGCTCGGTCGCGCTGAGAGGAGAGGCGTGGGCGTGCGTCACCATGCTGCGGTCATGGTTGACCGCCATCGACATCGTCACCGGGGAGTGCCAGCCGTCGAAACGCCGTGACCGGCTGAGGTCGACGTTCTCCTGGTTGCAGAGTGCGTCCCAGCAGAAGTCGGCGTAGACGTCGTCGCCGAAGGCGGCAGCCAGCGAGGTGCGCAGGCCCAGCCGGCTCGCGGCGACGGCGAGATTGGCGATCCCGCCGGGGCTCGACCCCATGCCGTCGGCCCAGACCTCCGTTCCCGGGGACGGCAGCTGGCTCATCCCCGTGAAGATGACGTCCAGGAAGACGGTGCCCGACAACAGGACGTCGTAGGTGGGCGATCCGGGCGCACGGCTCTTCGCGAGAGGGTCATAGCCACAACCAGCCACGGGCGAGCACCTTTCTGCGTCAGTCGGAGCGTGTTGCACATCCTGCCCGCACCTCGACGAGGATGACAAGCATTTTGAGTCACAGAATGCGCGTCAATGCGCAGATGTGCGCGGCGTCGACTGTTATGTTGCCTGGTGTGCGACAGCATCGGCATCTTGAGATCGTCCAACAGCTGAAGCTGCGCGGTGTCGCGTCGGTCGACGATCTGGTCCATACCTTCGGCGTCAGTGCCTCAACGATCCGCCGCGACCTCCAGCTGCTCGACGCCTCCGGCCAGCTCGTCCGCGTCAACGGCGGTGCGCTCTTGCTGACAGACGATGCCGACCTCAGCCGCCCCTTCTCCACGGTTGCCGCCGCGCACGTGGAGTGCAAACGGGCCGTGGCGCGGCGGGCGGGGCAGATGGTGGAAGACGGTGACACGGTTCTGCTCGACATCGGCACGACGACCCACCTGTTGGCCCTCGAGCTGCGCGAGCGACCGATCACGGTCATCACGGCGAGCCTGGCGGTGCTCGACGCGCTGCGTGACGACTCACGGGTCGAGCTCGTGTTGCTCGGCGGCTACGTCCGCAGGCCCTACCACTCGCTGGTGGGCGTGCTGACCGAGGACGCGCTTCGTCAGGTTCACGCTGATGTGGCCTTCGTCGGGGCGAGTGGGGTGCGCGCCGACGGCGCCGTGCTCGACACCACGCTCGTCGAGGTTCCGGTCAAACGCGCTCTGATCGCTGCTTCTGACCGCGTCGTACTCGTGGCCGACCAGCACAAGTTCCCGGGGACCGGCACCCTCCGTGTCTGCGGCGCCGGAGAGTTGACTGCTGTCGTCACCAACCCGGGAGCCGACGCCGACACATTGGCCCTCCTGGCCAAGACGAGCGTGGAAGTGGTCATCGCATGAAGCTGGCGATTCTGGGCGGCGGCGGGTTCCGCGTGCCGTTGGTCTACGAAGCGGTACTCAACGACCCGAACCCGCAGCGGGTGACCCACGTGTCGCTCTACGACCGCGACCCGGCCCGCCTCGAGGCCATCGGCCATGTTCTGCGGGGTATGGCGCAGGGCTTCGACGGCGCTGCCGTCATCGACGTCACCGATGACCTCGACACGGCCTTGGCCGGGGCTGACTTCGTGTTCTCGGCGGTTCGCGTCGGCGGGCTGGCCGGTCGCACGGTCGACGAGCGGGTCGCGCTCGACCTCGGACTGTTGGGCCAGGAGACCACGGGCCCAGGAGGTCTGTCCTTCGGTTTGCGCACCGTGCCGGTCGCCGTGCGCATCGCTGAACGAGTGGCCGCGGTCTGCCCGAGGGCCTGGGTCATCAACTTCACCAACCCGGCTGGCATGATCACCGAAGCGATGCAGCAGGTGCTGGGAGAGCGGGTCATCGGCATCTGCGACTCACCGATCGGCTTGGGGAGGCGAGCTGCTCGTGCCCTCGGCCATGATCCCGACACGACTTCGCTTGACTACGTGGGTCTCAACCACCTGGGCTGGCTGCAGGCGCTCGGGCACGAGGGGCGCAACGTGCTGCCCGATCTCATCGCTGACCCCGGGCTGCTGTCGGGCATCGAAGAAGGCCGGCTCTTCGGCGCGGAGTGGATCCAGTCGCTCGGCGCCATTCCCAACGAGTACCTCTACTACTACTACTTCACACGGGATGCCGTATCGGCGATCCGAGGTGATGCCCAGACCCGCGGGGAGTTCCTGCTCAGCCAGCAGACCGCCTTCTACGACGCCGTCGCGCGCGACCCCGGCAGTGCGGTCGGGCGATGGCGCCAGGTGCGGGCGGAACGTGACGAGACGTATATGAAGGAGAGCCGTACCGACGACGAGTCGCGTGATGCGGCCGATGTCGCGGGCGGCGGCTACGAGGGTGTGGCCCTCGACATCATGGCCGCCATCAGGCACGACCGTCCGAAGCAGATGATCCTCAATGTTCGCAACGGGTCTGCGGTGCCGGGCCTACCGCCTGACGCCGTGGTGGAGGTTCTCTGTGAGGTTGATGCGAAGGGCCCTCGACCCGTGGGTGCGCCGCCGCTCGCCGGAGCCCAGCTCGGACTCGTTCAGCAGGTGAAAGCGGTCGAGCGCCTGGCGATCCAAGCGGCCCGAACACACTCAGCGAGCCTGGCCGTACACGCTCTCGCCCTGCATCCCCTGGTCGACTCCGTCACCACGGCCCGCGTGCTGTTCCAGGGCTACTGCGGCCGGATCCCGACCCTGGCCGCAGTCTTCGACCGCCCTGAGCCAGGCGGGTCAGGCCTTTGACGCTCTGCTCCGACCGACGGTCCGGGGGGTCAGCGCTCGTCGACCATGACCTCGATGGCGTAGTCCTGGGCGCGGTAGCAGTGGTCGCCGTACTCGACCGGGTTGCCCATGCCGTCGAAAGCGGCGCGCGTCATGGTGAGCACCGGTTGTGACGGGGTCAGACCCAGGTACTTTCGCTCCGATGACGAGGGCGGCCGCGCACCGATGCGCTGATGAGCCACGACGGGCTTGGCGCCGCGCACGCGCAACAGCGAGTACAGGCCGTCACCCTCCAGCTCGTCGCGGGTGAGGTCGGAGTAGGCGGGAGGCAACCAGTTGTGCAGCACGGCCAGGTCGATATCACCGGCCCTGCGCAACCGCACGATGTGCAACAGAGGAGTGTCGACCGCAAGGCCCATGGCACTCGCCGCGACCTCGTCGGTGACCATCTCGTGACTGAGCACGGAGGTGCTGGGCGCCACGCCCCTCTCGCGCAGCAGGTCGTCGTAGAGGCTGGTCAGCTCGGCCCTGCGGTGGATCTGGCGGCGGGCGACGGTTGTGCCGAGACCGCGACGGCGCAGCAGCAGACCCTGGGCCACGAGCACCTGGATGGCGCGCCGCACGGTGGGGCGTGAGAGACCCAGCCGGTCGGCCATCGCGACCTCGTTCTCGAACGGGTCACCGGGGGCGAGGGCCCCGCTGGTGATGGCGACCTGCAGCTGCTGGGCCAGCTGGTGGTAGAGCGGCACCGGGGTGTCGCGGTCGATCCGTACGTCCAGCCGCTCAGCCATGGCGGGGTTCGGCAATCGCCCGCAGGGCCAAGGCTGACCGTGCGCCAGCGACCGCCGCCCTTCTGCTCCACGGCCGCGCCCGGGCTTCACACGGGGTGCATGACGTCCAGCTCTTCATCAAGGCTCCTGTTGTCGGCGGCGCCGAACAGCGAGAAGCATCCCGGCTGCCGGCCAGACTGTCAAGAAAAGATCCGACATCTTAATGTTCTGACATATGTTTGACAGCCGCGAGCTGGTGCGGCACGATCACGTTTGGCCGAAGATCGCCGCCTCGCTCAGCACGACCTGACTCGATCGGAGACCCATGCGGATCGGCTTGGCGGGAGTGGGTCGCATCGGCGCCTTCCACGCCGAGACGCTGAGGGGTCTCGACCTCGTCGACGAGCTGGTGGTCACCGACGTCGTCACCGACGCGGCTCGCGCCCTGGCCGACCGCCTCGGAGTGTCGTTCGCCGCATCGCCGACCGAGCTGCTCGCCTCCGACATCGACGGCCTCGTCGTCGCCACCGCCACCCCGGGCCACGCCGCCCTTCTGAGGCAGGCTGTCGCGGCCGGACTCCCGACCTTCTGCGAGAAGCCGCTGGCGGCGACGCTCGCCGAGACCATCGAGCTCGCGAAGCTCGTCGATGCGTCGAGTGTGCCGGTGCAGGTCGGTTTCCAGCGACGGTTCGACTCCGGCTACGGCCGGGTCGCTGCCGCCGTCGCCCGCGGCGAGCTCGGCTTCGTGCACACCATCCGGGCCAACACCCACGACCAGGCCCCGCCCCACGCCACCTACATCCCGACAAGTGGGGGCCTGCTCCGCGACTGCTCGGTGCACGACTTCGACATCATCCGGTTTGTCACGGGGCGCGAGGTCGCCTCGGTCTACGCGACCGGGGCGAACAAGGGGGCCCCGTTCTTCTCCGAGGCTGGAGACGTCGACACGGCGGCGGCCGTGCTGACCCTCGACGACGGCACCCTCGCCACGGTCACCGCCACGCGCTACAACGGCGCCGGCCACGACGTGCGCCTGGAGGTGATGGGCAGCGAGGCCACGCTGGGCGTCGGCTTCGACAACTCCCTCGCGGTCACCTCTGCGGAACCGGGAGCCGGCTACCCGACCGGCGCGCGCCACCGGTCGTTCATGGAACGTTTTCTGCCCGCCTACCAGGCCGAGCTGAAGGCCTTCGCGGAGGTCGTAGGCGGTCACCGGGTCTCGGCGTGCACGGTGGGCGACGCGCTGGAGGCGTTCCGCGTCTCCGAGGCCTGTGAGGTCTCGCGCCGCGAGGGGCGCGTCGTGCGGCTCGACGAGATCGACACGCTGTGAGCACCGACTACACGGCCCATCAGTCGGGCGGCCCTCGGCTCTCGGCCGGCGTCGGGGTGTACGACCTCGTGGCGATCGGGCGCACCGGTGTCGACATCTATCCCCTCCAGCATGGGGTGGGGCTCGAGAAGGTGCGCACCTTCGAGAAGTTCCTCGGCGGCAGCGCCACGAACGTGGCGGTGGCGGCAGCGCGGCACGGCAGACGGGTGGCACTCGTCACTCGCACCGGGAACGACCCGTTCGGCCGCTACATCCACGAAGCCCTGGTCGACTTCGGGGTCGACGACCGCTTCGTCACGTCAGTAGACGGCCCGCCCACTCCGGTGACCTTCTGCGAGGTGTTTCCCCCAGACGACTTCCCGCTCTACTTCTACCGCTATCCGACCGCGCCCGACCTCATGATCGAGGCGAGCGAGCTGCCGCTCGAGGCGATCACGCTCGCCCGAATCTTCTGGGCCACGGTCACCGGGCTGTCGCAGGAGCCGAGCCGGGCCGCCCATCTCGTCGCGCTGCGGGCCCGGGGCCGGGGCACCCATACGGTGCTCGACCTCGACTACCGGCCGATGTTCTGGCCGAACGCCGCCGAGGCGAGCCTGCAGGTCGATGCGGCTCTTGATCACGCCACCGTGGCGGTGGGCAACCGTGAGGAGTGCGAGGTGGCCGTCGGTGAGACCGACCCGCAGCGCGCGGCCGACGCCCTGCTCGAGCGAGGCGTCGAGCTGGCGATCGTCAAGCAGGGCCCGAAGGGGGTGCTGGCGGCCACCCGTGACGAACGTGTGGAGGTGCCTCCGTTCCCGGTCGAGGTGGTCAATGGTCTTGGGGCCGGTGATGCCTTCGGCGGAGCCTTGTGCCATGGGCTGCTCAGTGGGTGGGACCTACGGCGCGTTGTCGAGTTCGCCAACGTGGCAGGAGCGCTCGTCGCCTCGAAGCTCGAGTGCTCCACGGCCATGCCCACCTCGCTCGAGGTGCGTGAGCAGCTCGCCTCCAGGGGTTCGCCTGACTTCGCCGCCACCCACGAGGAGGGCTGATGACCACCAGCAGCGTGTCGGTGAGAGACCTGACCGAGATCCGGGTGCGCGAGCCGCACCGTATCGCCGAACAGTGGCAGGTGCGCCGACGCCGCGAGCTGGTCGGCGTCGACGGGCGCCTGCTCGTCGTCGCTGCCGACCACCCCGCTCGCGGGGCTCTCGGCGTGCGCGGCTCCACTGCCATGGAGAGCCGCAGCAGCTTCCTCGAACGGCTGGCTACCGCAGTCTCTCGGCCCGGGGTCGACGGCGTGCTCGGCACCCCCGACATCCTCGACGATCTGTTGCTGCTCGGGGCGCTCGACGGCAAGATCGTCATCGGGTCGATGAACCGCGGTGGCCTGCAGGGAGCCACGTTCGAGCTCGACGACCGGTTCACGGCCTATCGGGCGTCCGACATCGCCGCGAACAGGATGGACGGCGGCAAGATGCTCACGCGCATCTGCCTCGATGACGCGGGCACGTCAGCGACCCTCGAGGGCAGTGCGCGTGCGGTCACCGAGCTTGCCGAGCACCGGCTGATGGCTATGGTCGAGCCCTTCATGTCGGTTCACACCGGCGGGAGGGTCTCGAACCTGCTCGACCCCGACTCCACGATCCTCTCGATGCACATCGCGGCAGGCCTCGGAGCATCCAGCGCCTACACCTGGCTCAAGGTGCCCGTCGTCGAACAGCTCGAACGGGTCATGGACGCCACGACGCTCCCGACGCTCCTGCTCGGTGGCGACCCGCAAGGCGACCCGCACGACACCTACGCCTTGTGGGGTCGAGCCCTCGAGCTGCCCGCCGTGCGTGGGCTGGTCGGCGGGCGAGCGCTGCTCTTTCCCCCCGACGGTGACGTCGCGGCCGCCGTCGACATCGCCGCCGAGCTCGTGCACGGGGTGGCCTCGTGACCGACAATGCGCAGTGGGTGCGGCCGTTGGGCTCGGCCGCCCGCGAGGGCTGGGACGTCGTCATCGAGCCCGACGCTTCGAGCTGGTCGCACACGGGGCTCTACATCGGCGTCCTCAGCGACCGTGAGCGGCGCACCCTCGAAGCCGGTGATCGTGAGCTGCTCGTCGTGCCCCTGTCGGGTTCGGTCACAGTGACCTGTGTCGAGGGCTCCGGTGCTCGGCACGACGTCGTGCTGGCCGGCCGGGCCTCGGTTTTCACCGGCCCCACCGACACCGCGTACGTTCCCCGGGGCGCCCGCCTCCAGATCAGCGCTGTAGGCGACGCCCGGGTGGCCGTCTGCACCGCCGTCGCCACCAAGAGCGACGCTGCCCACTCCTTTCGGCATCTGGCCGCGGCCGACGTGCCCGTCGAGCTGCGCGGCGCCGGCATCGCTTCCCGCGAGGTGCGCAACTTCGGCACACCGGGGGTGCTCGACGCCGACTCGATGATTGCCTGCGAGGTCATCACCCCGGCCGGCAACTGGAGCAGCTACCCACCGCACAAGCACGACGAGGAGCGCCCGGGGGTCGAGAGCGAGCTCGAGGAGATCTACTACTTCGAGGTGGCCCCGACTGCCGCATCACCTGACGCAGCGGGGGCCGACCCGATCGGCTACCAACGGGTCTACGGCACGCAAGAGCGTCCCATCGACGTGCTGACCGACGTGCGCTCAGGCGATGTCGTGCTAGTGCCGCACGGCTGGCACGGACCTGCGATGGCAGTTCCCGGCTACGACCTCTACTACCTCAACGTGATGGCCGGGCCCGGGCCGGAACGGGCCTGGCTGATCTGTGACGACCCGGCCCACGGCTGGGTGCGCGACACCTGGGCCGCCTTGCCCGTCGACCCCCGACTGCCTCTGGGAGGCATGCCATGACTCAGGCTCGTAGCAGCGTTCGGCTCACGGTGGCGCAGGCCGTGGTGCGCTTCCTCGCCAACCAGTGGAGTGAGCGCGACGGTGAGCGGCAGAAGCTGTTCGCCGGATGCTTCGGCATCTTCGGCCACGGCAACGTCGCCGGCATCGGGCAGGCCCTGCTGCAGAACGAGGTCGAGCACGGCGCGGCGTCCGACGGGTCCAGCCGGCCCGACGACCAGCACCTGCCCTACGTACTGGCCCGCAACGAGCAGGCCATGGTGCACACGTCCGTCGCCTACGCCCGTCAGAAGGACCGTCTACAGACGTGGGTGTGTACGGCATCCGTGGGTCCGGGTTCGACCAACATGCTCACCGGGGCGGCCCTCGCGACGATCAACCGGCTGCCGGTGCTGCTGCTTCCGTCCGGCACCTTCGCCACGCGGGTGAGCGCGCCGGTGCTGCAAGAGCTCGAGGTGCCGTATGCCGCTGACGTCACGGTCAACGACGCCTTCCGGCCGCTCTCGCGGTTCTTCGACCGGGTGAGCCGGCCGGAGCAGCTGCCCTCGGCGCTGCTCGGCGCCATGCGTGTGCTCACCGATCCCGCCGAGACCGGCGCCGTGACGATCGTGCTGCCACAGGACGTGCAGGCCGAGGCCTTCGACTGGCCCGTCGAGCTCTTCGCGGTGCGCACCTGGCGGGTGGCACGGCCGCGGCCCGAGGCGGTCGACATCGCAGACGCCGCCGCCGTCATCCGGGCGGCAGCGCGGCCCCTCATCGTCGCGGGTGGGGGGGTGCACTACTCGGGAGCCGAGGCGGCGCTCCAGGCGCTATGCGAGCAGAGCGGCATCCCCGTCAGCGAGACTCAGGCGGGCAAGGGGTCGCTGCCCCACGGCCACCCCCAGCAGATGGGGGCAGTCGGCTCGACCGGTACGTCGGCGGCGAACGCCTTGGCCGCCCAGGCCGACGTGGTCGTAGGCATCGGCACAAGATGGGGCGACTTCACGACCGCATCACGAACAGCGTTCCAAGACAGCGGAGTTCGTTTCGTCAACATCAACGTCGCGCGCTTCGACGCGGGCAAGCAGGCCGGCCTCGCGGTGGTGGCCGACGCTCGCGAGGCGCTGACCGCCCTTTCGGCGGCACTCGAGGGCTACACCGTCGACCGTGTCTACCGGGCGCGCCAGGCCGAGCTCTGGAGCGAGTGGGACCGCGCCGTCGAGGCCGCCTATCACCCGTCATCCGAGGTGAGAGACGCACTGAACGACGGGCTGCTCACCCAGGCGGAGGTGATCGGTGCGGTCAACGAGCTGACGGATGCTCGTGACGTCGTGCTCTGTGCCGCCGGCTCCATGCCGGGCGACCTGCACAAGCTCTGGCGCGTGCGCGACCGCAAGGCCTACCACGTCGAGTACGGCTACTCGTGCATGGGCTACGAGGTGCCGGCGTCGATCGGCGTGCGGCTGGCCGACCAGACCCGTGATGTTTTCGCCATGGTGGGCGATGGCGGATACCTCATGATGCCAACGGAGCTCGTCACAGCCGTTCAGGAGCGCATCAAGGTGGTCGTGGTGCTGGTGCAGAACCACGGGTTCCACTCGATCGGCTCTCTGTCAGAGTCACTCGGTTCGCAGCGTTTCGGCACGGCCTACCGCTACCGCGGTGAGCTGAGCCGGCGCCTCGACGGCGACCGGCTGCCGGTCGACCTGGCCGCGAACGCCCGCAGTCTCGGGGCGCACGTCATCGAGGTGCACTCGCGCGGCGATCTGTTGCGGGCCATCAGGGAGGCGAAGGCGGCGCCGTCTGACGGCGGCCCCATCGTCATTCACGTCGAGACCGACCCGACCGTCTACGCACCAGACGGAAACGGCTGGTGGGACGTACCGGTCAGCGCGGCCTCCACGCTCGACACGACCCAGGCGGCCTACGCCGACTACACCGACCACAAGCGCTCGCAGCGACCTCTCGTGGGCCCGACCGACCCGGCGAGCAAGCCGTGACCCATCTTGTCTGAGAGGAACGGCACCATGGCCGACGACAGGGCCCGCAACACCGACCCGCGCTACGACCGGCTGACCATCGGAGTCTGCCCCGACCAGTGGGGGGTGTGGTTCCCGGAGGACGACCAGCAGATCCCGTGGGAGACCGCGCTCGACGAGATGGCCGACGCAGGCTTCTCGGTGATGGAGACAGGCCCTTTCGGCTACTTCCCTAAGGACGCGGAGCGGCTGCGGGAGGCGATGGACCAGCGCGGGTTCCGCGTCGTAGCCGGCACCGGGTGGGGCATCCTGCACCAGCCGGAGGCCTGGGCCGACACTGAGAGAACGTTCCGCGCCATCGCCGAGACCCATGCGGCGGTCGGGGCGGAGTACATCGTGCACCTGCCGCCGATGTTCCGCGACGAGAAGAGCTGGGAGTACACCGACGACAGGGTGCTGTCGACGAAGGCGTGGAACACCTACATCTCCAACGCCGACCGGCTGGGCCGCCTCCTCAAGGAGGACTACGGCCTGCAGATGGTGCTGCACCCGCACGGTGACAGCCACATCGAGACTCCAGACGACATCGACCGGGTCTTCTCGGCGACCGACCCCGACTACGTGGGCTTCTGCCTCGACACGGGGCACGTCGTCTACGGCGGCGGCGACCCGGTCGAGCTGTGCCGCAGGTACCCGGAGCGCATCTCCTACGTGCACATCAAGGCCATGGACGAAGCCTTGGTGAAGCAGGCCCACGACGAGGACTGGCCGTTCGGGCAGGCAGTGGCCAAGGGGTGTTCGGTCGCTCCGCCCGCCGGCGCCCCCGACATGCCAGCACTCATCGAGGCGCTCGCCGACCTCGACAAGCAGCTCTACGTCGTGTGCGAGCAGGACATGTACCCCTGCGACCCTTCGGTGCCGCTGCCGAACGCGATCCAGACCCGGGAGTACCTGGCCTCGATCGGCCTCGGCCTGCCGTGATCCTGCCCTGATCCTGCCCTGAACACGGACCACCTCGACCCTCACCGACGCTGAGCTTCACGAAGGAGTGACCTCATGACCTTGCGCATCGGCATGATCGGCCCCGGCGGGATGGGCCAGGCGCACATCGCCCGCATCCACTCGGTCATCGCCGGGGGCCGTGTCGTCGCGGTCTCCGACGTCGACCAGATGCGGGCCACGGAGGTCGCTGCGCGCATCGACGCGACCGTCCACCCCGACTCGGCCGGGCTGATCAACGCCGCCGACGTGGATGCCGTGATCATCGGCAGCTACGGCCCCGCGCACGAGGTCGACGTGCTCGAATGCATCGCGGCCGGCAAGCCGGTGCTCTGCGAGAAGCCTCTCACTCCCACGGCGGCCGCAGCGCTGCGGATCATGGCGGCTGAGCAGGTGAGCGGGCGCCGACTCGTCACCGTCGGGTTCATGCGGCGGTTCGACCGCAGCTACCGTGAGATGAAGGCCCTGCTCGACTCGGGTGACCTGGGCGAGACGCTCATGGTGCACTGCGCCCACCGCAACCCGACCGTGCCGGCGAACTACACCTGGGACATGGCCATCAACGACACTGCGATCCATGAGATCGACACGATGCGATGGCTGCTCGGGGAGGAGTTCGTCACGGCCCGCGTCGACAAGCCGAAGAAGACCTCGCTGCGGTCAGAGCATCTGCAGGACCCGCTCGTGCTTGTGCTCGAGACCGAGTCCGGCGTGCGGGTCGACGACGAGATCTTCGTCAACTGTCAGTTCGGCTACGACATCCGCTGCGAGGTAGTGGCCGAGAGGGGCACGGTGAGCCTGGCCGACCAGAACGCGGTCGTGGTGCGTGACGGTGCGGGGCATCGCAACTCCATCGCCCGCGACCACAACGACCGCTTCCGGGGAGCGTTCGTGACGGAGGTGCAGGAGTGGATCACCGCGGTCACCGAAGGCAAGCACACCGGCTCGACCTCGTGGGACGGCTACGCCGCGGCGAGTGTCTGCGACGCCGGCGTCAAGGCCCTGACCGACAGCGGTGTGGTGCCGGTCGAGATGATCGCGAAACCCGTCTTCTACGCCTGAGCCGGCGTCAGGCCGACGAGGTCGGGGAGTGCTTTCGGCATCTGGCGCCGGTGAACCTCCCCAACCTCCACCGATCTCGACAGAGCTGGACGTGACTCCCGAAGGCCGCCGCTACGCTGGTCGGATGAGCGACTGGAACGACAAGATCATCGAGGAGTTTCGGGCCAACGGCGGCAAGGTGGGTGGCGACTTCGAGGGTGCTCCGCTGTTGCTGCTGCACAGCACCGGCGCCAAGTCCGGGCAGGTGCGCGTCAGCCCGATGATGTACCGACAGGTCGACGGCCGATGGGCCGTTTTCGCCTCCAACGATGGCATGGACCTCAACCCGGCTTGGTACCACAACCTCAAGGCCAACCCCGAGGCCGCGATCGAGGTCGGCAGCGACACCGTTGAGGTGACGGCACGGGAGCTGACCCTCGAGGAACGCGATCCGGTGTGGCAGCAACAGAAGGAGCAGTACTCCGGCTTCGCCGACTACGAGCAGAAGACCGACCGCGTCATCCCCGTGGTGCTGTTGACCCCACGACAAGCCTGAGCAGCCAGGCCGACCCAGCTCGAGCCGCGGGTACACCGAGCCTGGGTGCCAGGTCGAGCACCGCGGCATCCCCGGGGTCGACCAAGCTGACCGCGTTCTGCACCTGGAGGCGGGTCAGCCTTCGAGCGCTCCGGCCCAACGCCAGTCGCCTTCGGGCCCGAGGTACTCGACGCGGTTGACCCCCTCAGGGGTCTCCTCCTCGTCGCGAGCCCACGCCAGAGCGTCGGCATGGGAGGCATGGTCTGCCTCGGCCACGACGTCGCCCATACCGTCGAGAAAGCGGTATCGGGTCATGCCCGTGATCGTAGACCGACCTGCCCCAGCACGGTCGCGCTGCGCAAGCGCTTCCGACGCGAGACCCTCGAACTTCTCATTCCGGTGGGTGGATGAGCATGTTTTGCAGCATCTGTCGGTGCTGCGGGTGCGCCCAGGGCAGCCCAGCCAGCTCGTCGGCGCCCAGCCACGCGATGCGGTCGTGTTCCTCCCTGAGCACATTGCTGGGCCGACCTCGCCACGCCGTGACCCGCCAGGTGCTCAGGTGTAGCTCGTCGCTGGGCGCACCGGCGGTGAGTTGCAGTCGGCAGGTGGGCACCTCGTCGCAGGCGAGGACGTCGATGCCGAGCTCCTCGCGCAGCTCGCGTCGAAGAGCCTCGGTCTCGAGCTCGCCCGACTCAACGTGCCCTCCGGGCAGAGCCCAGGTGCTGGGGTAGGCGCGACGCTCTGCACTGCGCAGCGTGAGGAGCACCTGGCCTTGCGAGATGAGAATTCCAGCGACCACGGTGTGCACCAGAAGAGCAAAGCAGGAGACCCTGACATCACCCACGACCCTGACATCGCCCACGGCTTCTGACCTACAGGCGCGTTGACGGTAAAGGGCTGTGCGTCGAGTGCCAGCTGCGAAACACTGACGCTTGTGGAGGCGACGATCCAGACGCTTCAAGCGCTGATCACGCGGGAGGCACCGGGCTCACCGGTGGGCACCTACGTGACCGGCTCCTCCTGCGATGGCGGGTTGCGGCCCGCCAGCGACCTCGACATCCTGCTCATCACTCGCGTGTCGCTCCAGGCGAGCGAGCGTCGCATCCTGGTCGACCACCTCCTGGGCCACTCGGGGAGGCGTGCCACGAAACAACCCGGCCGGCCGGTCGAGCTGACCTCCCTCGTGCTCGGCGACGTCAAGCCCTGGCGCTACCCGGCCATGCGTGACTTCCTCTACGGCGAGTGGCGCCGAGCCGACTACGAGGCCGGTCACCTGCCTTGCCGCGAGGCCGATCCCAACCTGCCCGTCATCCTGACGGTCGCCCGCGAGCACTCGTCAGTGCTGATGGGTCCGCCGTTGGCGGAGCTCACCGACCTCGTGCCGCGGGAGCATCTGACGCAGTCGATGTTCGACGTACTGCCGAGCCTGCTCGATGACCTCGTCGGCGACGAACGCAACGTCCTCCTGACGCTCGCTCGCATCCTCTACACGCTTCGCACCGGCGTCATCGCACCGAAGGATGTCGCCGCAGCCGATGTGCGTTCGACCCTGGCACCGGCCCACGCACAGCTCCTGGACTTTGCTGCGCAGGCCTATCGGGGCGAGCTGCACGACGACTGGACCGAGCTCGGCAGCGAAGCGTCTGCCGTGGCCTCGGCCCTGACCGACCGCATCACCGCACTCCGGCCGCGCAGGGTCGAGGGGGCCGAGCACTGACGCCGACGGGCTACGTATCGCCGTCGACCGGCCGCGCATGGCGTGGCTCAGCCTCGGGTGCTGATCCAGCCGGGCAGGATGCCGCTCGCCAGCGCCGTCTGCCGCAGCGGCGTGGCCAGCTCGAGCACCCGACGCGTGCCGTCGAGGCCGAGGTGGCGCCACCCCTCGAGTGCGAGCCGGTCGGTCTGTCGTTCCAGGTCGCGTCGGAAGGTCATGCCCTGTTCGGTCAGGGCGCCATCGGCGACGAGGCCGCGCACGTTCAGTCGTTCGGTGCCGGCGTCCCAGTCCTCGTCGGTCCAGCCTCGAGTCTCACGCAGGAAGGGGGTGTTGCCGGCGAACAGCCCTCCGAGCACGAGCGACTCGACTGGGTCGAGCCCGGCGCGCAGCAGCACGGCGACGTGCCCGTCGCCGCGGTGCTCACGGATGAGCGTCGTCGCGTGCCACAGCGCGAGGCGTGGTTCGCCCGGCCACGTAAGACCGGCGTGAGCGGCATACAGGGGTCGGCCGTGGGAGGTGAGCCCACCGCAGACGGTGCGCACCAGCGCGAGCAGCTCGGTCAGGTCGGTGTCGCCGATGACGCGCTGGAGCACGGTGCTCATGGCGTCGCGGCGGGCCTGCTGAACCTGCTCCGGCGAGGCCACCTCCCAGGCCGCGGGCAGGGCCTTGCGGTGCAGCCACGGAGCGAAGACGTAGAAGGTCGCGATCGGCACCTCGGGCCCCACCGCTCCGTAAGCCGCCGAGCGGGCCACGAAGTAGCTGAGGCGCGGGCGCAGACCCAGCGCTACGTAGGCGTCGCGCACGTCGTCGGCGAAATAGCCGAGCACGTGCACCGACTCGAGGGCGCCCCAGGCCTTCCGGGAGGCTTTGGTCAGCTCGAGGTCGTCGTCGGTGTCGGTCACGCTTCGCACCCTACGCGGGCTCACCGCCCCTCACCCTCCGCGGTTCGAGGTGTTCCGCGGCGCCCTACCGCGGTGGAACACCTCGAACCGCGGAGAAGGCAGGGGGCAGGGCTCAGCGCACGACGAGGGCCACGGCCGACAGCACGGTGGCCACGAGCACCGCCTGCTCGAACCGGGCCTGGGTCAGCCGGCGCACCAGGTGCAGCCCGGCCCACGCACCGACCAGCACGACTGGTGCCAGCACGACAGTGCGGTGCAGGGTGTCGCCGCCGAGCAGCCCCAGCCCGGCGCTGAACGGCACCTTGCAGAGGTTCACCCCGAAGAAGAAGAGGGCTCCGGTGCCGAGGAAGCGTCGCTTCTCCACGCCCTGCGCAACGAGATAGAGCGTCATCACCGGGCCGGCCGCGTTGGCCGTCATCGTGGCGAAGCCGGATGCCGCTCCCGTGGCCATCGCGGCCCCACGCGACGATGCGACGGCGCCGAGGGAAGGGCTGCGGAACCGCAGCGCGATCTGCAGGCCCGCCATGACGAGCAGCAGCGCCCCGATCGACCGACGCAGCACTGCGTCGTCGACGAGGGCGAGAAACGCGGCGCCCAGAACGAGCCCGGGCAATACCGAGGGCAGCAGCCGACGGAGCAGGGTGAGGTCGGCGTCTCGGCGGTAGTGCCACACGGCGACCACGTCACCCACGATGAGCAGCAGCAGGATGGCCCCGGTCGACTCGCGGGTCGGCAGCACGCTGGCGAAGATGGCGACGGCGAGGCTGCCCAGGCCGCCGATGGCGGTCTTGGCGAAGCCGATGCACAGGGCGGCGATGCCGAGCAGCAGCCAGGCCAGCCACTCCGGCGGGGCCGCGGTCGAGGTCATGAAACCCGAGGGTAGGCCGCGCGAACGCAACGCGTGGTGTTCGGTCGCGAGCTGCGGGCCTACAGTGAATGAGCCGTATCGATGCCCGACCGAGGAGCGCCTGCTGATGCCCAACGAACGACCAACCGGCCCGTCGGCCGATCGCCTGCACGACCTGCCTCACGACCTCACCGAGCGTTTCACGAAAACCTTCGACGCCGACCCGACCGCCCGGCTGCTGCAGAACGCCGTGACTGTCACCCCCGTCGACGAGGTGGCGCTCGACCGGCGGGTCGTGACGAGCATCGACCACTCCATGTCGCACCTGCTCGACGACTGGGCCGTCACCTCGCAGGAGAAGAGCGGTCGCTGCTGGCTGTTCGCCGGCACCAACCTGCTGCGGGTCGGGGCGGCCAAGAAGCTGGGCGTGAAGGACTTCGAGTTCTCGCAGAACCACCTGCTCTTCTGGGACAAGCTCGAGAAGGCCAACCACTGGCTCGAGTCGATCATCGCCACCGCCGACCGCGACGTCGACGACCGCACCGTCGCCCACCTGTTGTCGACGCCCGCTGAAGACGGCGGTCAGTGGAACATGTTCGTGGCCCTGGTGGTCAAGCACGGGCTCGTGCCCAAGACCGCCATGCCCGAGACCAAGAGCTCGAGCAACACCAGGGCGATGAACCGCGACATCGCGACGATCCTGAGGCAGGCCGCCCGTGACCTGCGGGCGAGTGCAGCGAACGGCGCCGCCGACGATGAGCTGCAGAGCGCCAAGGAGCAGGTGCTCGCCAGCATCCACCGACTTCTCTGCATCCACCTCGGTACGCCGCCCCAGTCGTTCGTTTGGCAGTGGAAGGACAAGGACAACGGGTTTCACCGCTCCGGTGAGATGACCCCGCGTGAGTTCGCCGACGCCTACGTGACAGTGCCGCTCACCGACTACGTCTGCCTCGTCAACGACCCGAGGCCGACCAGTCCCTTCGGCCGCACGTATACCGTCGAGCACCTGGGCAACGTCGTCGGCGCCCCGCCGGTGGCCTACCTCAACGTGCAGACCGACCTGATGAAGAAGCTGGCGGCGGCCGCCATCGTCGGCGGAGAAGCCGTGTGGTTCGGGTGCGACACCGACCAGATGTCGAACTCGGAGCTCGGCCTGTGGGATGCCGCCCTCTTCGACCGCGCCGCCGTCTACGCCACGACGCCCGACCTGGCCAAGGCCGATCGGCTCACCCACCACGAGTCGATGATGACCCACGCGATGCTCTTCACAGGGGTCGACCTGCAGGGCGATCTTCCGCGTCGCTGGCGCGTCGAGAACAGCTGGGGCGCCGAGAAGGGTGACAAGGGCTTCATGACGATGAACGACAACTGGTTCGGCGAGCACGTGTTCGAGATCGCCGTGCGCAGAGACGCCCTTCCCGCAGATCTGCAGGCGGTTCTCGCCGACGAGCCGGTCGTGCTGCCGGCGTGGGACCCGATGGGCGCGCTGGCCTGACCATTCGCAAAGTTTGCCAAACAATGGGAAAAGGCATGACCAAAGGCTCTACAAGCAGGGCGCTGTCTGTCATAGCGTCGAGTCATGAAGCTGTGGACATGGCAGACACCCGAGGTGGCCGACACGCTGTCACGCGGCGAGGTCCATCGAGCCCAGTGGCACCGCATCGATCGGGCGGGGCAGGGGGCCTATCGCGCGATGGCGAACGAGATGGCCTCGGCCGGTATCGATGTCGGGCCCATCCCTCCCGTGTGGCTCTGGTGCGACGAACCTGACCCCGATACCGTGGCCGACCGTTCCTACCAGGTTGCGCGAGAGGGAGAGCCGGAGCGGGGTCTGGTCGTGCTGACGGTCGAAGCGCCCGATTCGCTGGTGCTGCTCAGCTCGTACTCAGCGTGGATCGAGCGCCTCGCCGACCCCTCCTCGCGCCGACCCTTCGACCCGGTGCCCGACCTCGGCCCCACCGACCTGCAGGGCTGCCTTCCGTACCTCCACCCCGACTGGGTGCGCAGCTCGCGCCCGCTGCCGACGGACGACCTCGCGCTGGCCGACCGATGATCGTCACCAGCGGCTGAGCCCACCCGGGGCGGGTGTCGTTGGAACCGTGCTTCGGTCGACACCGCGTCAGTGACCGGTAAGCAACCCGGGCTTCCGTTCGAGCCCTGGTCGGGTAAAGGTGGGGCATGAGCACCGACAACCAGACCTTCGACGTCATCGTGATCGGGCTCGGGCCCGGTGGGGAGGATGTGGCCGCGCGGCTGGCGCAAGCCGGGCTCTCCGTGCTGGGGGTCGAGAGTCGACTCGTCGGCGGCGAGTGCCCGTACTGGGGCTGCGTCCCGTCCAAGATGATGATCCGCGCAGCCGACTCGCTGGCCGAGGCTCGTCGGGTGCCGTCCCTCTCGGGCAGCGTGGGCGACGTCGTCCCCGACTGGTCGATCGTGGCCCGCCGCGTCCGCGACGAGGCCACCGACGACTGGAACGACCAGGTGGCGGTCGACCGCCTCGTCGCAGCGGGAGCCACCTTCGTGCGGGGCACCGGCAAGATCGCCGGGCCGGGCCGGGTGGACATCGACGGCACGGCCTATGGGGCGCAGCGGGCGATCGTCGTCAACACCGGCACCACCCCCGCGATCCCACCCATCGACGGACTGTCGAGCGTGCCCTACTGGACCAACCACGAGCTCATCGAGGCCACGGCGCTGCCGGGGTCGGTCGTGCTGCTCGGTGGCGGTGCTATCGGTAGCGAGCTCTCGCAGGTGATGGCCCGGTTCGGTGTCGACGTCACGGTCGTGGAAGCGGCCCCTCGCCTGGTTGCGGCGGAGGAGCCCGAGGCGGGCGACATTCTCAAGGGCGTCTTCGAGGCCGACGGGATCACCGTTCACGTCGGCCTCGGAGCCGAACACGTGGAGGCCGACGGCGACGGGGTGGCCGTCACCCTGGCCGACGGCACGGTGGTGCGCGCCGAACGGCTCGTGGTCGCGACAGGTCGCCGGGCCGACCCGGCGGCCGTCGGGCTCGACACGGTGGGCGTGGCCAAGGACGCCCGGCTGGCGCCCGTCGACGACCGGTGTCGCGTGACCGGAGGCACCGACGGCATCTGGGCCATCGGAGACATCACCGGCAAGGGTGCGTTCACCCACATCTCCATGTACCAGGCCGCCATCGTCGCGCGCGACATCCTCGGGCAGCAGGGCCCGGCCGCCGACTACGACGCGCTTCCCCGGGTGACGTTCACCGACCCCGAGGTGGGCGCAGTCGGTCTCACCGAGAAGCAGGCTCGCGAGCGCTACGACAACGTGCAGGTCGGCCTCACCCCGCTCGCCGAGACGACCCGCGGCTGGATCCACGCCCAGGGCAACGAGGGCTTCATCAAGGTCGTCGCCGACGCCGATCGAGGCGTGCTGGTCGGAGCGACGACGACGGGCCCGTCTGGTGGCGAGATGATGGGCGCCCTGGCCGTGGCGATCCACGCGAAGGTGCCGATCAGCACCCTCACCTCGATGATCTACGCCTACCCGACCTTCCATCGGGGTATCGAGGACGCGCTCCACCGCCTCGCCTGACGGCCGGATAGCGTTGGGCCATGCCCAAGCAACTGCTGGCCCTCGACCTCGACGGCACCACCGTCAACCACATGGGTGAGCTCTCACCCCGCGTTCGCGACGGGGTGCGGTCGCTTCCAGACAGCGTGGAGGTCGTCATCGCCACCGGACGCTCGATCCTGGCGACGACACCCCTGCTCGAGCTGCTCGGGCTCGAGCGGGGCTACGCGGTCGTCTCGAACGGCGCCGCCACCCTGGCTCTCGACCCCGATGCGCCCAACGGTTACACCATCATCGACCAGGTGACCTTCGACCCACGGCCCGTGCTCGAGAAGATGCGCGTGGCCCTGCCCGACGCCCTCGTCGCGGTCGAGGAGCTGGGGGTCGGCTTCAAGGTCTCCCAGCACTTCCCCGACGGCGAGCTCATGGGTGAGTCGCGCGAGGTCAGCTGGGACGAGCTCGTCGCGAACCCGGTCACCCGGGTGACCCTGCGCCAGCCCGAGGTCAGCGCCGAGGAGTTCATGGGCATGGTCGAGCGCGCCGGGCTGCACGGTATGTCGTACGCCGTGGGGTGGTCGGCCTGGCTCGACATCAACCCCGAAGGAGTGTCGAAGGGTTCGGCCCTCGAGCTGGTGCGTCGCCGCGTCGGGGTCGAACCGATGCACACGGTCGCCTGCGGCGACCAGCGCAACGACCTCGAGATGCTCTACTGGGCCGCCTGGGGCGTGGCGATGGGCAACGCTCCCGATGAGGTCAAGGCGATCGCCGACGAGGTGACCGGTGACGTCGACGACGATGGGCTCGCCCCCATCCTCGAAGGGCTCGGCGAAGCGGCCCGGGCCGGCAGGGTCTTCCGCTACGGGGTTCAGTCGCAGGCCACCGCGAGGCTCGAGGCCTGACCCGGGCGGGTCTGAGGAACGGGGGAGCCCAGATGCCGATCGTCTTCATCCACGGTGTCGCGGTGCGCGACGACGATCCCGTGCTCGCCCGGCGGTTGCAACCGCTCGGCGAGGTGCCCTGGACGACCATCGAGAGTCACCTGCGACAGCACGTGGCACCGGTGATCTCCGACGACCCAGAGGGTGTGCCGGTCATGCGGATCTACTGGGGCGACCTTGGCGCTCGGTTCGCTTGGGGCGGAGGGTCACTCGTCTCTCGGCCCAGCAACCCGGAAGGGCTCGAACGGGTCGCCGATGCCGCTGAGGAAGTGGCCGACGCAGCCGCCACGGTCACTCCCACGGCCGTCGCGGATGCCGGAAGGCCGACGCTGCGCGAACGCCGGGTTCGGGGTGTGCGTGGCGCGGTCACCGCGATCCGGCGCCCGCTCGAGGACTTCGTGCCGGTGTTCATCGGCGACGTCATGACCTACATCGCGAGCCGGGGCGATGCCGAAGCCCCCGGTCCGATCATCCAGCGGGTGCTCGGCGGGCTCGAGGTGGCTGCGTTCGCGGCCGAGAGCCGGGGCGAGCCGCTCGTGGTGCTCACCCACAGCATGGGAGGTCAGATCGTCTACGACCTGGTCACGCACTTCCTGCCGCGGCTGCCAGAGCACCGCGCCCTGCGCATCGACTACTGGGCCGCGGCCGCCTCGCAGGTCGGCTTCTTCGAAGAGCTCGGGCTCTTCCTCGAGAGCAGGCCCGACCGCGGCCAGGGCCCGGCTGCACTGACCCCACTGCCTTCTCGGGAGTTTCTGGGTGGCTGGTGGAACGTGTGGGACCACGCCGACCTGCTCAGCTTCCGGGCGGCGGGGATCTTCGAGGGCGTCGACGACTCGCCCTTCTTCGCTGCCGGCAGCCTGACCACCGACCACAACAAGTACCTCTCGGCGCCCGAGTTCTACCGTCAGTTCGCCGACCGGCTGCACGCGAGTCTCGGCCGACACGAGGGGCGGACGACGTAGAGAGGATTCTTGCTGAGCTGGTGTCGAAACGGCGGGCGGCCGTTCGACGTGTCAGTGAGCAAGGGAATCATCCAGCCGCCCCACCCGTCCAGAGGAGACCACCATGCGCTTCATGATCATCGTCCCGGCCACCCACGACTCCGAGGGCGGCGTGATGCCCACCGAGGCGCAGCTCGCCGACATGACGGCCTACAACGAGGAGATGCTGCGAGCCGGCGTGCTCGTCGCTGGAGAGGGGCTGCACCCGAGCTCGCGCGGGGCCCGGGTGACGTACACGGCCGACGGTGAGGTCGTCGTGACCGACGGCCCGTTCGCCGAGGCCAAAGAGCTCATCGCCGGGTTCACCATGATCGAGGTGAGCTCGAAGCAGGAGGCCATCGAGTGGCTTCGTAAGTGGCCGCGCACCTGCGTGAACGACCCCGAGTTCACTCTCGAGCTGCGACAGGTCTTTGCCGCCGACGACTTCGGCGACGAGTTCACCCCCGAGCTGCGGGAGCGCGAGGCGAAGATGCGTGAAGCTGCGGACCGCACCGCCGCCCAGGGCTGAGCGAGCGTGGCGCCGGCGGCGGACGAGAGCGGGGTGACACCCGAGCGGGTCACCCGCACGATCGAGGCGGTCTGGCGCATGGAGGCCGCCAAGATCACGGCCGTCGTCGCGCGCCTCGTCGGTGATGTCGGGCTGGCGGAGGACCTGGCCCAGGATGCCGTCGTACAGGCCATCGAGCAGTGGCCGCGTGACGGCATCCCCGACCGGCCGGGCGCTTGGCTCACCGCCACCGCTCGACGGCGCGCCATCGACCGCATCCGACGTGACGTCAACCTGGCGGCCAAGCTCGAGCTCGTCGGGCACGCGGAGGAGCTGCGCGTGGCCGACCTGGCTGAGGGCGATCTCGACGCCGTGCTGGAGGACATCGACGACGACGTGCTGGGACTGATCTTCGCGGCCTGCCACCCGAGCTTGACCGCGCAGGCCCGGATCTGCTTGACACTGCGCATGATCGGTGGCCTGACCACCCGCGAGATCGCCCGGGCCTTTCTTAGCCAGGAGTCGACCATCGGGCAACGGATCTCGCGGGCGAAGAAGAGCCTGTCGGCCGACGGTGTCACCATCGAGGTGCCGTCGGGGGCCGAGCTGGCGCCGCGTCTGGCCTCGGTGCTCGAGGTGGTCTACCTGGTGTTCAACGAGGGGTACGCCGCCACCTCGGGCCGCGACTGGGTGCGGGGAGACCTGATGGAAGAGGCGATCCGGCTCGGTCGGGTGCTGGCGGCGCTCGTGCCGCGCGAACCCGAGGTGCACGGGCTGCTCGCCCTGATGGAGATCCAGGCATCGCGCACGCGCGCGAGGGTCGACCGCGACGGCGAGCCCGTACTGCTGCTCGAGCAGGACCGCACGCGGTGGGACTGGTCGCTGGTCCGCCATGCGCTGACCGCCCTGGCGCGCGGCGCCGAGCTGTGCGGCATCCCGCCCGGTGGGGGAGCACCGGCGGGGTCGGTGGGTCCGTACCTGCTTCAGGCCGAGATCGCGGCGTGCCACGCCCGAGCCCGAACGGCCGAGGCCACCGACTGGGTGCGCATCGTCGGTCTCTACGGGGTGCTCGGGTCGATGCGACCGTCGCCGGTCATCGAGCTCAACAAGGCGGTGGCGCTGTCGTACGCCAGCGGGCCCGCGGCCGCTCTGGAGGTCGTCGACCAGCTACGCGGCTCTCCGGCGCTCGCCGACTACCACCTGCTGCCCAGCGTGCGCGGCGACCTGCTGGCGCGGCTCGGCCGCAACGACGAAGCGCGCGAAGAGTTCGCGCGCGCGGCCGCCATGACCCAGAACGAGGCTGAGCGGAACCTGTTGCTGCGCCGCGCGGCGAACCCGACCTGAGCGGTCTCAGGCCAGAGCGCGTCGACGCGCAGCTGCGTCGCGTGAACCACGGTCCCTGACCAGCGCCGGGCCTCCCCGTCAGGCCGTGACGGAACCGCCCGGGAGACCTCCTGCAGAAGGCACGCAGACGCCTACGATGCTGGCATGAGCATCAACGTCCCCCTCGCCGAGCTCGCGCAGGCCGTCAAGAACCACCCCTCGGCGTACCTGCTCACCGTCAGCGACGGGGAGCGCGTGCATGCCGTCGCCGTCGACGCGGTGGTCGAGGGAAACCGGCTCCGCGTGCCCCAGCTGGGGCGACGCTCGTTGACCAACAGCGAGCAACAGTCATCGGTGACGCTGCTGTGGCCACCGGCCCTGACCGGCGGCTACACCTTGATCGTCGACGGCACCGCAGAGCGCTCGGGTGACGGGGTGCTGGTGAGTCCGGTGCGTGCCGTGCTGCACCGTGCGGCGGCTGGGTCTGGTGAGCCGGTCACTGAGGGCGACGCGTGCGGCTCCGACTGCGTGGAGCTGCCCACGCAGTGAGGGCCCTCACGGCTCCCGGTCAGGGAAGAGCTCTCCCGACCGGCCAGGCCCGTGGTGATCTACGGCTGCGCTGCCAGTCGATGAGCGATGTCGACGGCCAGCCCGATCTGGTGGTCAAGGGCCGGCGCACTGCCCCACCATGAGACCGACTCCACGACCAGCCCCTCACCCGTGGTCGCGATCGACCACAGCTCGGCTGGACGCACGACACCGTCGCCGTGCTCGGCCGACGGCCAGCTCTCGATGCGGCGACGCAGCGCGGAGTCGAGGATCCCCGCGGGATCGGTGTACACGAATCGTGCTTCGTCATCACCGCCAGGCCCGCGTCGCGACGCCCCACCCGCCAGGCGCCCGAGCTTGTTCATCAGTCGTCCGAGGTCAGACTTCGGCCCGGGGCGCCGCACGTCGACGAAGGGGGCCACCGGACGGCTCTCCGACGGCCCGCGCCGCAACGCCGG
This sequence comes from Humibacillus sp. DSM 29435, assembly GCF_001758225.1. Lineage (GTDB taxonomy): Bacteria > Actinomycetota > Actinomycetes > Actinomycetales > Dermatophilaceae > DSM-29435. The sequence continues at coordinate 174,099 of NZ_MAST01000004.1, forward strand.
GCACACCCACCGAACGAACGCCGCCGGGTCGCTCTCACCTGACGATGAGGTGCCGTCGTCGAGGTCGCAGTACCAGGCGAGATCAGAGTCGAGGGGCTCAAGCCGGCAGACATGGTCGTCAGCGCTCGTGACCACGAGTCGGCGCTTGGCCACGATGACCTCGACGAAGTCGAAGGGTGATGCCGTCACGCAGGGACTCTAGCCCGTCTGCTGACCCCTGGGCACCCCCCGCAGAAAGTGCGTGCCCTCGCGAGGTATCAGCACTATCCTCGAAAGGCCCTGCACTGACAAAGAAGTCGACCGTGGAGGCGTCCGTGGGTGTCGTGCACCAGAGTTGTCCCGGCTACGTGAGCGAGCCGTTTGCGACCCTTGTCGCGAACCGGCCCGACGACGACAGCTACCCGGCCGCTGACTTCCGCACCGAGTGGGGCCCGATCTTCCACCGGGGCCGACTCGACGGCACGGCCAGGGTGCTGGTGCTCGGTCAGGACCCGGCCACCCACGAGACGATCAGCCGCCGCATCCTCGTCGGCGAGGCCGGGCAGCGTCTCCAAGGGCTGCTCGCGAAGGTCGGCATCAGCGAGAGCTACGTCATGCTCAACGTCTACCTCTACAGCCTCTACGGCCAGGGGGGCGGCAACCGGCAGCTGAAGAACCAGCAGATTGCCGACTACCGCAACGCCTGGCTCGACGCCCTGCTGGTGAACACCGAGGTCACGGCCGTGGTGGCGCTGGGAGACCTTGCCACTTCGGCCTACACCTCGTGGTCGACGAGCCGGGCCCCCGCGGCGAGCGGCCTCCACCTGAGCTCGATACGGCATCCGACCTACGCCGAGGGCGCGGCTCGAGGTTCGGGCCGTCCGCTCGCCGAGACGACCGCCGATCAGCTCGCCAACTGGAACGACCACCTGCCGGCACTCGCCGCACACCTGACGCCCGAGATCGCCGTGGACCTGACCCCCTACGGAACTGCTTGGTCTGCAGGCGATCTCGCCCCAATACCCGAACGCGACCTGCCCCCCGGAACCCCCGCCTGGTGGCGTGACATCGCGTCCTGGGCCGTTCGGAGCGGCACCGACGCCCAACAGAAGCGGGCCACCATCACGGTGACCGTGCCCAAGGGAGCCAGAGCATGGCCACCGTTGAAGAAGTGAACGACGCCTTCGAGCAGGCCTACTCACGGGGCATCCCGGAGGAGCTGCCGGTTCCGACCCGACGCCCGCGAGCCCTGCCGCCGGCGCCGTTCGCCTTGCACGGCGCGGTCATCACACCCGAGGGCGCATGGTCGAGCGGGTACGTCGTCGTCGCCGACGGCGTCGTCTCGGCTCTCACGCGTCGCAGACCCACCTCGGTCACGGTGCACGAGACCGACGGGGTCATCCTCCCCGGCCTGCTCGACCTGCACGGCCACCCGGAGTTCAACGTCTTCGCCGCGTGGGAACCCCCGCAGCTGTACGCCAACCGCTACCGGTGGCGCGCCTCCGACCCGTACCACCTGCTCGTGCGCGACCCACAGAACACCCTGCTCGAGCTGGTGCCTCCACGCACCCAGACGCGTTACGCCGAGGTGCGGGCTCTCGTGGGTGGGGTGACCGGCATCCAGGGCGCGTCGGGGGCGAGCACGGCCACGATGGAGCCGCTCGTACGCAACGTCGACCTCTGGGCGTTCGGGGCGCACCGCGCCCGGGCGATGATCGACCTGCCGTCGGCGTCGTCACGCGACGTGCCGCGCCTGAAGAAGATCGTCACCGACATCGCCGCCGGCGACGTCACTGCGTTCTACCTCCACCTCTGCGAGGGCGTGCGGGGCGACAAGCGCAGTGCTGGCGAGTTCGAGCGGTTCCTCGCACTGAACGCCGCGACCTCGGCGACCAACATCATCCACGGCACCTCGCTCGGCGAGGCCGACCTGCATACGGTGGCCGAGGCCGGCTGCCGGCTGGTGTGGTCGCCACAGTCGAACCTGCGTCTCTACGGCGAGACCACCCTGGCCGGCGTGGCGCTCGACGCCGGCATGCCGGTCGCGCTCGGCGCCGACTGGCTGCCCTCCGGCTCGTCGAGCCTGCTGGCGGAGATGAAAGTGGCGCGGCGCGAGCTGGCGAAGCAGGGCCACGTGGTGGCCGCCGCCGACCTCGTCGCCATGGTCACGACGGTCGCGGCCCGGGTCGCCGGGCTCGACGGCCACGTCGGCTCGCTGGCGGTCGGGCGCCCGGCCGACCTCGTCGTGCTCGAGCGCCACCACGTCGACCCCTACGAGAACGTGTGCCTCGCCGACCCGTCGTGGGTCGAGCTGGTGAGCATCGGCGGCGATGTCACCTACGCGCGAGCAGACTGGTTCGCGGCGCTCTCGGGAGCCGCCGAGGGCACGACGATCGAGAACCTCATCGCCTGGGGCAAGCCGATGCGTCTCGACACGGGCTTCGCGTCACCGGCCGCTGCACCGACACCGTCACTGTCGTCGGTGCGAGGCCTGCTGACGAGTGCGTACCCGGCCATCGGGCCGATCTTCGCCTGACCCTGGTCTCGTCGCCGGCGGCATCGCGCTGTCGCAGGGCGACCCGAACAGGATCCGAACACGACGCACGTCGACTGCTCATATCGCCGAGGCAGAGTAGGTGGTGTGGCCCGCTACGGCCGCCCCTGAAGCTCGTCTCAGCCTGGAGGAAACATGTTGCACCGCTCGATCACCCGCAGCGTTCTCACCGCCGCCGTCATCGCCACCACCGCGTTCTCGGTCACGGCCTGTTCGAAGCCAGACGCCACGGCAGCAGGCAGCAGCCAGCAGCAGGGCGCCGGCAACGGCACGACCATCGACGCCGCCACCGCCGCCCTCGTGAGCAGCCCGTCGGTCGCCGACAAGGACACGGGCAAGAAGAAGGATGCCGCCCGCGACCGACTCGCCCGCGCTCTGCACGCCACCTGGGTGACCAAGAACAAGCAGGGCGTCGTGAACCACCAGGCGATCCGCGGTGAGGTGACGGCCGTCACGGCCACCAGCATCACCATGAAGGCGGCCGACGGCTTCTCGCAGACCTACACGGTGGGCGCCGGCACCGCGGTGCTCGTGCGCAACCTCAGTGCTACCGACAAGGCCGGCCGCAAGGCCACGGCGTCATCGATGAGCGCGGTCAAGGCCGGCGCCAGAGCGCTGGTCATCGGCGAAGGGGCGACCAGCCCGACGGCGAACCGCATCGTGTTCCTGACCGGTCAGCGCCCGGTCAAGGCGCCGAAGACGCCGAAGCCGGCTACGACGACGAACCCGGCTCCGAGCGCGACGAGCTGACGGCGGCGGCATCCGTCGGTTCGGCGTTCGTGGCCTGACCGTCGCCCTTCCCGACCCGTCGCGAGGCGGCCAGGCTGGTCAGGGTGACAGCCACAAGGATGCCGACGATGACGCCGAGCGAAGCCAAGGTGGGAATCTCTGGCACGGCCGGCCACACTCCGTGCGCCCAGTGGAGCACGAGCTTGACCCCGATGAACGCCAGGATCAGCGCGAGACCGTGGCCGAGGTGCACCAGTCGAGAGAGCGCGTTCTCGAGCACGAAGTACAGCGCCCGCAGACCGAGCAGGGCGAAGGCGTTGGTCGCGAAGACGAGATACGGGTCGCCGGTGATGCCGTAGACGGCCGGCACCGAGTCGATGGCGAAGACGATGTCGGTGCCGAGGATCGCGATCGCGACGACGGCGAGAGGGGTGAGCCACCGCTTGCCGTCGCGGGTGACGGTGAGCCGCGCGCCCTCGTAGTCGTCGGTCACCGGGTAGAACCGGCGCAGCAGGCGCACGCTGCGCAGGGTGCTGACGTCCATCGTGTGGCCGGTGGGGGAGAGCGCGTCACGACCCACCTTGACGGCGGTGGCCAGCAGGATGGCTCCGAAGAGCAGGAAGGTCCACGCGAAGGTCGCGATCAGCTGGGCGCCCACGGCGATGAAGATGCCCCGCAGCACCAGGGCGCCGGCCACCCCGATGAGCAGTACGCGCTGCCGCAGCTCGCGAGGCACAGCGAAGGCCGACAGCACGATGATGAAGACGAAGAGGTTGTCGACCGACAGCGCCTTCTCGACGAGGTACCCGGTGTAGTACTCGATGCCCTGTTGCGAGCCGTACCGGCTCCAGAGCCAGCCACCGAAGGCCAGCGGGACCGCGAGGTAGAACGCCGACCACGTCACGGCCTCGCGCAGGCTCGGGTCGTGGGGGCGGCGGGTGATCAGAAAGTCGACGACGAACAGGGCGAGGATGCCGCCGATGGTGGCTGACCAGAGGAGGGGAGTGCCGATCGAGGCTGCCGCCTCCGTGGTGGCATCAACGGAGGTCAGTGCAGCGTGCAGAACTGCGGTGGTCATGGGTCTCCTCAGACGAGATGTCTGAGGTCTCCTTCACCGGCGCTGGGCCGGCCCCGCACCGAGGCGGCCATCGGGCCACCGGACTGACCGGAACGAGTCTGGGAAGTACTCCCCTCGACGACAAGGGTAACCGCTCCAGGCTGACGGGCAAGCCCGCCAGGCCCCAGGCCGGCGGGCGTCGCCCGAGTCAGCCGGCCGAGGGCATGTCCCGGTAGCGCTTCGAAGAGGCAGCTGCGGCGGCGACAGTGCTGGTGTCGACCGACTTCGCACCCTTGGACCAGTCCTGCGGGTCGGCCGCGTACATGACCCCGTAGGCAGCGGTGTCGCGCTGCGTGCGCCAGCCCTGCGCGAGGGCGCCGAGGTCGACCGTGTCGTAGCCGATGGAGTTCAGCAGGCTCGTGACGGTCTGCTTGGCCGCCGCGTCGTCACCGGCGATGGCGAGCGCGCTGCGGGCGGGGTCGCCGGTCGGGCGCCCGAGAGCCGCCAGGTGCCCGAAGAAGATGTTGTTGAACGCCTTGACGACCCTCGACTCGGGGAGGTGGGCCTGCAGCAGCTCTGAGGTCGTGGTCGACTCGTCGTCGAGCTCAGCCACGTCGCCGTCACGCTGCGGGTAGTAGTTCATCGTGTCGATGACGATCTTCCCGGCCAGCTCGGCGACGGGCACGTCGCGATAGGCCTTGAGCGGGATCGTCACCACCACGACGTCACCGGCCAGGGCAGCCTCGGCTGCAGTGGCGGCGCGAGCCTGCGGGCCGAGCTGGTCGACGAGTTCGGTCAGCGTCTCGGGCCCGCGGCTGTTGCTCATCACCACGCCGTGCCCCGCGTCGATCGCCAGACGTGCGACGGTGCTACCGATGTTTCCGCTTCCGATGAAGGCCCACGTTGTCATGGGTTGGCCAACCACCAATGGGGTCAGGGTATTCCGTCGGGAAGCGTGGGTTCGGCCGAACCTCAGGCACGCAGGCGCACCGTGAACCGGGCCCCTCCCTCGGCCGCGTGCCCCGCCTCGACAGAGCCGCCGAGCAGGGCACCCAGCCGACCGACGATGGCCAGGCCCAGGCCGGTGCCCACCGGCCTGACGCCGCGGTAGCGCTCGTGGAGCACCGACGGCTCGAACGCCACCGACAGGTCGTCGTCGGTCAGCCCCGGGCCTGCGTCGCGAACCTCGATGACGGCCACGGGCCGCCCAGCCTGCTCCGACCGCACCTCGACGATGATCGGCTGCCCCTCCGGGGTGACCCGCAGGGCGTTCTCGAGCAGGCCGTCGACGAGCTGGCGCAGGCGGTTCGGGTCGGTCGCGACCCAGATCGGGCTTTGGGGCCGCACCAGTCGAAACCTCACTCCCACGTCGGAGCACCGTTTCGACCAGGCCGACTCGACCCCCTGCCCCAGGGCCACGAGGTCGGTGCGCTGGAACTCGATGCGCGGCTGGTCGGTGTCGAGCCGGGCCAGGTCGAGCAGGTCGGCCACGAGCCGCTCGAGGCGCCGAGCCTCCCCCAGCATGACCCCGCCCACCCGTGACGTCTCGTCGGCCGGCACGACGCCCTCGGCCAGGGACTCGGCGTAGCCACGGATGCCGGTGAGCGGCGTGCGCAGGTCGTGCGAGACCGAGAGGAGGAAGTCACGTTGCCGGCTCTCAGACCTTGACAGCGAGGTGGTCAGGGCGTTGAGCGCACTGGCGACCTCTGCCACCTCCTTGGGGCCGGTGACCGGCACCCGGAGGTCACGGCGGCCTTCGGCGAGACCGAGGGCTGCCTCGGCGGTCTGGCGAAGCGGTCGAACCAGCCGAGCCGCCATCAGGGCGCTGACGACCATCGCCACCAGCGCCGCGATCCCGAGGGCCAGCAGCATCCGCCGCACCAGACCATCAGAGGCAGCGGTCGCGTCAGACTGTCGCTGCACGAGCAGGATGCCGCCCGCCTGGGTGGGGCGACCCTCGATGAGCACGCTCGTGCCGGCGAGCTGCGCCTGGGCGGAGACTGGCCGCCCGTCGAGCAGCTCCTGTCGCCGGGCCGGGGTCAGGGCCTGCCGGGCGAGGGGGCTGGTCGACTTGACGCCCCCTCCGCGGCCGATGCTGGCCGACTCGACCCCGAGCGTGCCGAGGGTGCGCACTGCGCGAGTCTGGGACGCGACCGTGGCGGCGAGGTCGGCCCGTTCGGCGGCCCCGTCGGCGAGACGGGCGAGGGTCTGCTGGGCTGCCGCGTCGACCGAGGACCGAGTGAGGCCGATCACGAGGGCGCCTGCGAGCAGAGCCGTCACCACCGCGATCCCCACGGCCAGGGCCGTGATGCGGCCCGCCAGCGTGGTGCGTCTGCTGCCGGGTTTCACCCGCCGCGCCTCGCCGTCCCTGCAGACTCGCGCGGCGCCCGCTCCGCGGCATACCCGACGGATCGCACGGTGCGGATGGGGCTGGCGTCGCCGAGCTTGGCCCGCACCTGGGCGACGTGCACATCGACGGTGCGACCGCCGGCCGTCGAGGCGTAGCCCCACACCTCGCTGAGCAGCTGCTCTCGCGTGAAGACCACGCCTGGACGACGTAGGAGGTGGGCAAGCAGATCGAACTCGGTTGCCGTCAAAGCGACCTCGACGTCGTCGACGGCGACTGAGTGGTTCGTGAGGTCGACGACGAGCCGACCGGCCTTCAGCTGCTCTGTAGCGGTGGAGTCTCCGCGCACCCTCCTCAGCACGCCTCCCAGACGGGCGACCAGCTCACGAGGTGAGAACGGCTTCGTGACGTAGTCGTCGGCGCCCAGCTCGAGACCGAGGATGCGGTCGACCTCGTCATCTCGTGCGGTGACGAAAAGTATTGGGGTCCAGTCGTTCTCGGCACGCAGCCGACGGCACACCTCGATGCCGTCGATGCTCGGCAGGCCGATGTCGAGGATCAGGGCCGACGGCCGCAGGTCGCGGGTGGCGCGCAGCGCGGCAGCGCCGTCGCGCACCACCTCGACTCCGTACCCGGCCGCGCGAAGGTTGAGCCGCAGGAGGTCGGCGATCGCGGGCTCGTCCTCGACGACCAGTACGAGCCCACGCGGGGCGGGGGACTCGTCGGTCAGGCGTTGGGTGGCCACCATCGAACTCTAGTGAGCAGGCGGCACGCAACGGTCACGTCTGTGTCAGCATCACGTTCGGGGCGCTTGACCGCCCTCGGGATGGCGCTGCGCTCGTCGACGGCTGAGCAGCCAGGTCGCCAGCCCGACGAGAACCAGGGCCGCGATGGCGCCCAGGCCGTACCAGCTCCCCGCCTCGGCGGAGATCCACGCGGCAACGACACCGAGCCCGATCGTGGCGTAGAGCGCCGCCCACGTCATCGACCCGAGGATCGACGCGGGCAGGTAGTACGCGAGCGACATCCGCATGACGCCGGCCGTCAGGTGGATCGCCGTCTGGAGGCCGACGGTGAGGTACGACAGGGTCACGGCCACCGGGCCCAGCCGGCGCAGCAGGGCTTCGGCTCGCTGCTGCCGCTCGGCCTGCCCCTCGCGCTCGCCGCCTGCTGCAACGTGACGGCGTCGCCAGCCCGCCATCGCTCCGCGGCCGACCCAGTACGTCGCGTTCGAGCGCAGCATGACGATCGCGAAGAGTGCGAGAAACGCCTGCCAGAACGGTAGTTCGGCCAGCCTGTCGAGCATGCAGTCACTCTAGGCGGCTCGCCCAAGCATCAGATCGTCGTGTCACGAGACGATGCCGACGATGCCTACCGAGCGGCAGTGAAGTCGACGTCGGCGGTCGGCACGACATCGCCGCTGCGCCCCGGCGCCTCGGACCAGCTCCAGTAGAGGTTGGTGTGGGCGATGACCTGTTCGGGGCTGGCCCCGGCGCCGTACTCGCGGAGGTCTTCGGTCGTGTGGGCGTCAGAGACGAGGGTGGCGTCGTAACCCCGGGTGAGGGCCCCGTGCAACGTCGAGCGGATACAGGCGTCGGTCTGCGCGCCGGTGACAACAAGCCGACCCACGCGGTGCTCGGCGAGGAGCCCCTCGAGGTCGGTGCCCTCGAACGAGTCTCCGTAGTGCTTGTGGACCACTGGCTCGGACGCCGCACGTTCGAGCTCGGGAACGTTCTGCCACCCCGGGGAGTCAGCCGGCAGGTTGTCGTCGGAGTGCTGTACCCAGATCACCGGAACCCGCTCGGCCCTGGCCCGGTCGACCAGGCCGGAGATGTTGGCGATCACACCGGCGCGGTCGTGAACCTCGGCGACGACGTCGTTCTGCATGTCGACCACGAGCAGTGCCGTGCCGGGTCGGTCAGACAAGCTGGTCATGGTGGTGCTCCCGTCGACGACTGCGGCCCGGTTGGCCTCTTGGACCAGCAGGCTAGGACGAGGCACCGACAGAGCACCAGGCCGGTGACAGTGGCCTGGTCTCGCGGCGCAAGGGGTGCACCATCTCAACGCCGTCGCAAGGAAGGCGGAGGGAAGGGTTAGCGGGCGGGGACGAGGGCGGGGGGAGTGCCACTCGTCCCCCGCCCGATTGCGAACCGTTGGGGGACGGTACCGCTGACGTCGAGGGCCTTGGGGGAAGACCGGCGGGGGGGATCCGCACTACTTCGGCGTCTCCCCTATGGTGCAGTCTGGGTCGCGGGAAGTCCAACGACAATGTCCAATTTGACCAAGTTTTTACGTTACCCAGGAGTACCCGTTACCAAAGGGTCAAAAGGAACCAACGTTACGGCATCCAGGTTCAGTGTCGACGCCTTCACCGCGCGTGTCGCGGCGCCCTGTCATGCTGAGTCTGCCATGCCCGACCCGCTGATCACCTCCGCCGCCAACCCACGCCTCAAGGCCGTCATGGGTCTGCGCCGTCGACGCGTCCGAGAGCAGTCGGGTCAGACCCTCGTCGAGGGGTACGAGGAGATCGCTCTGGCGATCGCCGCCGGGGTGCGCCCGAGCGTCGTCTTCGTCTGTGCCGAGCTGTTCAGTCCCGCTGGACGAGCCGGCTCCCAGCACCTCGGTCACCAGTCCGACCTGCTCGATCGGCTGCGCGGCGATGGCGTCGAGCTGGTGGGCCTCAGTCGAGCCGCCTACGAGAAGGTGGCCTACCGGGAAGGGCCCGACGGGCTGCTCGCCGTCGTCGACCGGCTCGGTGGCGCCCTGGCCGACCTCTCGGTCGACCGGCCGCAGCACCTCACCCTGGTCAGCCAAGGCGTCGAGAAGCCGGGCAACCTCGGGGCCATGCTCCGCACGGCGGATGCCGCGGGGGTCGATGCTGTCGTGGCGGCCGACCCCGTCACCGACTGGGGCAACCCCAACGTCGTGCGGGCCAGCAAGGGAACGGTCTTTGCCGTTCCGGTGGCGGCCGCCTCGACGGTGGAGGTGCTCGAGTGGATCCGCCGATGCGAGATCCGGCTGGTCGTCACGACACCCGAGACCGACGTGCTGCACACCGACGTCGACTACACCGGCCGCGTCGCCGTCGCCGTCGGCAGCGAGAAGCACGGGGCAGACGGCTTGCTGCTGGGCGCCGCCACCCACCGTGTGCGTATCCCCATGCGTGGCAAGGCCAACAGCCTGAACGTCGCCGCGTCGGCCGCGATCGTTCTGTACGAGGCGGTTCGCCAGCGCGGCGGTCGCTGAGATCACCACAGATCTGGCCGGCGGCCGTCGCTGGACGGTGCGGCCGGCAGCCGGGGGGAGGGGTGGTCAAGACCACCGTTTCTCGTATGCCACGATGGACGCTATGCGAGTTGACCACGTCTCCTATGCGTCAGAGCCCGACGGGCTCAGAGCCACGGCTGCCCGGCTCTCGAAACTGATCGGCGTGGCCGCGATCGACGGCGGCGTGCACCCGCGGTTCGGCACGCGCAACATCATCATCCCGCTGGCCAAGGACCACTACGTCGAGGTCGTCGAGGTGCTTGACCACCCGGCATCCGACAAGGCCCCGTTCGGGCAGGCCGTTCGCGCTCGCTCGCTCGAAGGGGGCGGCTGGCTCGGCTGGGTCATCGCCGTCGACGACATCCGCCCGATCGAGAAGCGACTGGGTCGCGACGCCGTCGCCGGCAACCGACACCGCCCCGACGGCACCGAGCTGCGGTGGCGTCAGCTCGGCATCAAGGGCCTGATCGCCGACCCGCAGGTGCCGTACTTCATCGAGTGGGACGACATGATGGTGCACCCCTCCGCGGGCGCCGACTCCACCGCGACGATCCAGAACCTGCAGATCGCCGGCGACTCGAAGCGGATTCGTGAGTGGCTCGGCCCTCAGGAGAGCTTCGACAAGGAAGACATCGACTTCACGTTCGTGGCTCCCCACGGCCAGCCGGGGCTGCTCGCGGTCACCTTCGACACGGCAGAGGGCCTCGTCATCATCTGACGCGCCGCCGCAGTCTGCACGAGGGGCCACTAACGATACCGACCACACCGACGACACCGACGTGTCGTCGGTATCGTCGGTGGCCCGTCGGCTGCCCGTGGTCGGCAGCAGCGCTCCAGGCGGATGCCGCTCAGCGGGCGAAGCGCTTGAGCCGCAGTGAGTTGCTCACGACGAGCACCGACGAGAGCGCCATCGTGGCCCCGGCGATCATCGGGTTGAGCAGCCCTAAGGCCGCGAGCGGCAGGGCCGCGGTGTTGTAGCCGAAGGCCCAGGCCAGGTTCTGCTTGATCACCCGCAGCGTCTCGCGCGAGAGCTCGATCGCGTCGCCGACGGCGTCGAGGTCGGCCCGCACGAGCACGATGTCGGCGGAGTCGATCGCGACGTCGGTGCCGGTGCCCATGGCGAGACCGAGATCGGCCTGAGCGAGAGCCGCGGCGTCGTTGATGCCGTCGCCGACCATGGCGACCACGCGACCCTGCTGCTGGAGGTCGACCACGACGCGGTACTTGTCGGCGGGAAGCACGTCGGCGAGAACGCGCTCGGCCGGGATGTCGACCTCACGGGCCACGCTGTGAGCGGTGGCCTCGCCGTCACCGGTCAGCAGGTAGGCCGTCAGGCCCAGCTCGCCCAGCCGGGCGATGGCCGCCTTGGACGACGCCCTCACCGTGTCCTCGACGGTGAGGGCCGCCTGCGCCACGCCGTCCCAGCCGACGTAGACGGTGGTGCCTCCGCGCCCGGTCGCGTAGCCGCGCAGCTGGTCGTCGACGGACTCGAAGAGCGCCGCCTTCCCGACCGTGACCTCGGTGCCGTTGACGCGGGCGGTCGCGCCCTCGCCGGGGTTGGTCGTGAAGTCGCGGATCGGGGGCAGGGTCAGGCGCGCCTGCTCGGCCCCGGCCACGATGGCGAGGGCGATGGGGTGCTCGCTGCCCTTCTCGACGGCGGCAGCTGCCGTGAGGGCGGCCTTCTTCGACAGACGGCCCCGCACCTCGATGCTGCGCAGCTGCAGCCGGCCGGTCGTCACCGTGCCCGTCTTGTCGAGCACGATGGTGTCGACGCGGCGAGTGTTCTCGAGCACCTGGGGCCCCTTGATGAGGGTGCCGAGCTGCGCGCCACGGCCCGTGCCGACGAGCAGAGCCGTCGGGGTGGCCAGGCCGAGCGCGCAGGGGCAGGCGATGATGAGCACCGTGACCGCCACGGCCAGCGACTGCGACAGCGCGTGCCCGGTCGCGAGCCAGGCGACGAAGGTGACGAGCGCGATGATGAGCACCGCCGGCACGAAGACCGCCGAGACCCGGTCGGCGAGGCGCTGTACCTGCGCCTTGCCCGTCTGGGCGTTCTCGACGAGCCGCTGGATGCCGGCCAGTACGGTGTCGGAGCCCACCCGGGTGGTCTCGACCACGAGCCGGCCGTTCGTGTTGATCGCGCCCCCGGTGACGGGGTCTCCGGGGGAGACGTCGACCGGGGTCGACTCACCGGTCACGAGGCTGGTGTCGACCGCGCTCTGCCCGTCGCTCACGATCCCGTCGCTGGCCACTTTCTCACCGGGCCGCACGATGAAGCGGTCGCCGACGACGAGGTCGCCGATCGGGATGCGGGTCTCTCGCGTGACGCGGGTCGAGGGGTCGATCCGCAGCACAGCGACGTCTTTCGCGCCCAGGTCGAGCAGGGAGCGCAGGGCATCCTTGCCGGAGTCCTTGGCCCGGGCTTCGAGGAACCGGCCCCCGAGCAGGAAGGTCGTGACGACGGCGGCCACCTCGAAGTAGAGGTCGGAGCCGCCGAAGAGCAGCGCGGCGATCGAGTAGCCCCACGCTGCGAGCACCCCGATCGAGACGAGGGTGTCCATCGTGGAGGCGAGGTGGCGGGCGTTGACAGCGGCCGCCCGGTGGAAGGGCCAGGCGCACCACAGCACGACCGGGGTGGCGAGCGCGAACTGCAGCCAGCCGCTGGCCCCGAAGCTCGGGATCACCATGGCCAGCAGGAAGACCGGCACCGTGAGCGCCACGGCCACGATGAGCCGCGGCCGGATGGCGTTCTGCGCCGGCACGTGGTCGAGGTGGTTCTCGTGCGAGCCCCCGCCGGCGGCCTCCGGCGCTTGGCCCCCGGTCAGGTCGGTGACACGGCGCGCCACCACTGCCCTGGCCGAGGTGAACGAACTGAGCGCTGGCTTGACGACCCGTTCGGCCAGGGTGGCGCTGACGGAGCGAACGGCATCCGCCGGTGTGGTCTGTGCTGTGGTCGGGGACGGCTGCGAACCCAGCTTCTCGAGCAAAGCGCCGGCACCGGGCGGGGTCACCTCGGAGGTAGGAGTGCCGGTGCCGCCGATGACGGTGGCCCCGTAGCCGGTCTTCTTGACCTCGGCGATGATCTGCTGCCTCGTGACCGGGGTGGCGAACGAGACCAGGGCCTTCTCGGTTGCGAGGTTGACGCTCGCCGAGGCGATGCCGGGCATCTTCGTGAGTCGACGTTCGATGCGCGCCGAGCATGAGGCGCAGGTCATGCCGGTGATCGACAGGCGCACCTCACTCGTCGACCGGGCCGGGTCAGGGTTGGCGGCAGGGTTGGCGGCAGGGGTGGTGTCAGAGCTGGTGGCGGAGGTGGTGCCGCTGGCGCTCATCGGAGGCTGTACCCGGCTTCGGCCACGGCCGCCTCGACGGCAGCGAGGTCGAGCGGCTCCGAGCCGGTGATCGTGACGAGGGAGTCGGCATCCGGCACGAGGTCGACGGACACCCCGTCAACCCCGGGCAGCGCGGTCAGCGCCTCGCTCACCGCGTTCGAGCAGTGGGTGCAGGTCATCCCGCTGACGGTGACCTCTGTCGTGACGGTTCGCGTGTTCATACCTTCTCCTCGGTGGTTCTCTGCGGTGCTTCAGCTACGGACCAGGCGAGCGATGGCGTCGGCCGCCTCGCGCACCTTGACCTGCGCGGCCTCGTCGGACTCACGCGCGGCGTCGACGACGCAGTGTGCGATGTGGTCTTCGAGCAAGCCGAGGCTGACCGCCTGCAGCGCCTTGGTGATGGCGCTGACCTGGGTCAGGATGTCGATGCAGTAGATGTCGTCGTCGACCATCCGTTGCACGCCGCGCACCTGCCCCTCGATGCGTCGCAGGCGCTTCTGGTAGTCGTCTTTCGAACCGCTGTAGCCAGCCATGGTGTCCTCCTCGCCGATGGGCCCATCATACCCCTGCGGGGTATTGAAGCCGACCAGGCTGGGGGTGTGTCCCGCTCATTGCCGTTGCTCGGCGAGGTAGGTGGCGGCGAGCCGCTTGGTGGTGCGAGCCAGCCACGCGTCGGTGACCACCTCGCGCAGCTCATCGACCCGTAGCCGCCCGACGTCGCGTTCGAGCAGGAGCACGGCGTTGTACCCGTTCCAGTGCGGCGTGGTGAAGAACGGCGAGTCGGGGTCGCCGACGAGGGCCTCCTTGTCGGCGGCCGAGCAGTAGAGCGCCACGACGTCGGGGTAGGGCGCACTCGTGGCGGGGTCGACGGCATCCTTGCGGGGTGCCCGGAAGATGACGAAGGCCTTGCCCCGCACGCTGTAGCTGGGCCGCCCGGGCGAGGCCGTGTGGGCCGGGTCGCGCTGCACCTCGGGCAGGGCGGCCGCGCACTCGTGGAGGTCTTTCACTCTCGCCTTGGGTGGGCGTGCCATGCCTCCAACGCTAGCGCGGCCCCGTGGGCAGGGTCCGACGACGAGACGGTCGAGCGCTGGACGCGGTCATCGGGCCCGAGCGGTGACGGCCGGCCCGAACGGTCACCGAAGGTAGTCGTCGACGAGCCGCGCGGCGAGGGCGGTGTAGGTCTGCGGCGTCAGGGCGAGGAAGCGAGCCTCGACCTCGGGCGGGAACCCGAGCCCGGCCACGAACTCCCGCAGGTCGTCGCCGTCGATGCGCCGGCCGCGGGTCAGCTGCTTGAGCCGCTCGTAGGGCTCGTCCATGCCGGCAACGCCCTGGGCGCCGAGCGCGCGCATCGCCGACTGGATCGGTTCACCGAGCACCTCCCAGTTGCGGTCGAGGTCACGCGCCATCGCCTCGGGCACGGCGTCGAGCCCGGCCAGGCCACGAGAGACGTTGTCGAGCGCGAGCAGCGAGTGGCCGAACGCCGTGCCGATGTTGCGCTGCATGCTCGAGTCGGTGAGGTCGCGCTGGAGGCGGCTCTCGACGAGCGTCGACCCGAGCACGTCGAGCAGGGCGTTGCTCACCTCGAGGTTGGCCTCGGCGTTCTCGAACCGGATCGGGTTGACCTTGTGGGGCATGGTGCTCGAGCCCACCGTGCCCTGACCGCGCACCTGGGCGAAGTAGCCCAGCGAGATGTAGGTCCAGACGTCGGTGCACAGGTTGTGCAGGATGCGGTTGAAGCGAGCAATGTCGGAGTAGAGCTCGGCCTGCCAGTCGTGGCTCTCGATCTGCGTCGTCAACGGGTTCCAGGTGAGACTCAGGCCCTCGACGAACTCGCGCGAGACGGTCGGCCAGTCGACGTCGGGGAGGGCGAGCGCGTGCGCGCCGAAGGTGCCCGTGGCGCCGTTGAACTTGCCGAGGTACTCCTGTCGGTCGATGCGGCGCAGCTGGCGGCCGAGTCGGTGGGCAAGCACGGCGAGCTCCTTGCCCATCGTCGTCGGCGTCGCGGGCTGGCCGTGCGTGTGGGCGAGGAGTGGCACGTGCTTCAGCTCGCGAGCCAGCGCACTGACCTGCTCGACGAGAGACCGGGCCCGCGGCAGCCACACCCGTTCGACGGCGCCCTTGACCATGAGGGCGTACGAGAGGTTGTTGATGTCTTCGCTGGTGGCACCGAAGTGGACCAGCTCGGCGATGCCGCGGTCAGCGGCGTCCGGCGCGATCTCGGCGAGACGCTCCTTGAGAAAGTACTCGACGGCCTTGACGTCGTGCACCGTGACCCGCTCGATCTCACCCAGCTCGGCCACCTGGTCGGGGCCGAAGACGTCGACGACCCTGCGCAGGGCCTGCACCTCGTCGTCGGTCAGTGGCCGCACGCCGGGCACGACCTTGCGGGTGGTCTGGTGGATCAGCCACTCGATCTCGACGTGCACCCGCTGTCGGTTGAGCGCCGCCTCCGAGAGGTGGTCGACGAGCGGGGCGACGACGCCGCGGTAGCGACCGTCGAGAGCCCCGAGCGCAATGGGGGGGTGGGCGTCAGCCAACGAGACCATGACCGCATCCTCCCAGAGTCGGGGCCCGTGCTCGGATGCTGCCCACCCCGCGCTTGCCCACCGCCCCCGTTCGCGCCGCGGTCTGGAGTGCGCGCGAAACCCGTTGTGACGTCATGCTGACGGGTTCCGTGCACTGTGACGTCGTCACCCACACCAGTGGGACCGACACCACCGGCGGTCACCAGGGCCGTCACGCACAGGGGGAACGACATGTTCGCACGCACCACCAAGAAGCTCGCGCTCGCAGCAGCGATCTCGGGCCTGGCCACCTTCGGTCTCGCCGTTCCGGCGCAGGCCGCGACGACCGTCACCCACGACGGGTGCACCCTCGAGGTCGACCCGCCGATCTTCACCAACCACTTCTCCACCACCGGGGCCAAGCTCTTCGACTACCCCTACCACCTCACCTGCCTGCCCTCGGCGGCCGGAGTGACGGTCACGGTGACCCACGAGCGCTGGGAGAGCGACATCCTGGGGCGCGCTGGTGACCCCGACGCTCCCGACGAGTTCACGGGGCGGTCGAAGCGGAACCTCGTCTTCGCCGCGGCGGGCCAGACCAGGAACATGACGGTGCGGGCTGTGCTTCCCACGGTCAACGATGACACGGACATCCCGCTGGAGATGTACCAGACCGCCACCTTCCGGGTGAAGAGCGGGGCGGTTCTCGGCACCACCTCGCCGAAGGCAGTCGGAGCCTCGACTCCACTCATTCCCTGACCTCAGAGCACCCAGATGTCGTGAGCTGACAGCTCGACGAAGCGGCGCCCACGGCTTGGCCGTGGGCGCCGCTTCGACCTGTCCCGCGGCCGTGGCTGTGCCTGGTCTGGGTGCGACCTGGGCGCAACCCGTATCAGCAGGGAGTGGCCGGCCACTCACGGGTATGGACCTTCCCCTGGCATCGTCGAGACGGGTACTCGTGGTGGCGGCCGCCGGCTACGGCAAGTCGGCCCTGCTGGAGCAGCTGCGTCCGGCTGCCGGCGTCGCGGTGCCGGCAGCCCGGGCCGTGGAGGTGGGTCTCCCGAGGTCGTCGTGGTTGGGCATCGAGAACGTCGACCGGTTGAGCACGCCCGACGCCGCCCGGCTGCTCGACCTCGTGGCCGGCTTGAACGGCACGAGCGTGGTGCTGACCTCCCGCGTGCCGCTCTGCGCTGAGGTGCGATCGCATCTCCGAGGCCCGGTCTTCGAGCGCGGGCCGGCCGACCTCGCCCTCGACCCGTATGCCGTGGCGGTCTGCCTGGCTCGAGACCACGGCGTGACCGATCCCGAAGTGGCGCTGCAGGTGGCCGAGCTGACGGCCGGCTGGCCGACGCTCGTGCACTTTGCCGGTGACGCCCTCGAGCGCCACCCGTCGATCGATGTGCGGGCGCAGCTGGGCGCCCCCGACGGCCCAGCCGCGCACTGGCTGAACACGGAGGTGCTGTCGGCTCTGACGGCATCCCAGCGACGGATGCTGTGCCTGGTGGCCGGCCTGGGGCCCGTCACCCAGCTGTTGTGTGACCGCCTCGACCGGGCGGGGGAGGCGCCGAGCGGCACCGGGGAGATGGGTGGGTTGGTCGATCTGCTCGAAGGCCTCGGACTGCTCGTGCCGGTGCGACGCATGACCGAGACCGAGCTCGTGATGGTGCCGGCCGTCGCCGACCTGGTCGCCGGCGTGGGCCAGACTGCACCGTCACCCGGCCTGAGCGACGAGCAACGATGGAGCGTCGCGGCTGATGTGCACACCGCCAACGGCGCATGGCTGCCGGCGGCGCACGCCCAGGCTCGACGCGGTGACGCCGGGTCGGTCGCCGCCATCCTCGTCAAGCAGGGCGAGAACCTGTTGCGACGCGGAGACGCCGCCGGGATCGTCTCGTTGGCCGGTGCGCTCGTCACGGTGTCGAGCCGCGATGACACGCGACCCCGGGACCCGCTACGCGAACGTTCGGCACGTCTGCTGCGACGAACGTACGCCGAGGCGCTGCGCCGATCCGGAGACGTGACGGCTGCTCGTCGCGCGTTCGCGCCCCTCGTCGAGCAAGCCGAACGGGTGGGTTGGGATGCCGGCCTCGCTGCCCGGGTGGCTCAGCTGCACTACACCAAAGGCGAGTTCACTTGCGCCTTGGCGGTGCTCGACGAGGCCGGTGGTCACCCGGCGCCCATGAACCAGGTTGGTGTGGCGTGTGAGAGTTCGACCCTGTCGGGCCTACGCACTGGCACCTGCTTCGCGGCCGATGTGGTGGAGGACGAGGTCGACCAGTTGGCCTGCCGCGTGCACGTGTTGGCGGTGCTCGGCCGTGCTTCGGAGGCGACCCCGGTCGCCGAGCGGGTGCTGGCGCTCGCCGAGGCAGACGGAGGTGACCGGGTGCTCGGGGTCGCCCATCTGGCGGCCGCCCGACTGGCCCACGGTGCTCGCAAGGAGGCCCATCACGAACAGGCCCTGCGGTCGGCCACCCGCGCCAACGACCTGGCCACGGCGGCCAGGGTGCTGGGTGCCCAGACGCACCTGCTGCTGGCCCAGGCCCGCTACTCCGAAGCGTGTGCGGGGGCGCGAGAAGCGGTACGACTGGCCGAGCTGTCGAGCCCGCCCGGGCTGCGTGCCGCCGCCCTGCACAACCTGGCCGAGGCCCTCCAGCGCACCGGCCACTATCCGGAGGCGCGATGGCACCTGCAGCGTTCGGTGGCGATCTGTCGACGGTTGGGACCGGCCCGGGCAGCGCTGGGCCTGGTCGGGATGGGTGACGCCCACGGTGAGCTGGGGCACGACGAGCAGGCTCGGGCGTGCTACGTCGAGGCCGTCGAACTGGCGCGCGGCTCGGGCGACACACAGGTGCTGGTCGCGGCGCTGTCGGGAATGGCGCGTCTCGAAGCCGAGCAGGCCCCCGGGGCGAACGGGTGCGACGAGGAGGACGGCCAACGGACCGCGGGGGCGGGAGTCGCCAACGGCCGGGTGGCCGCCGAGGAGGCCAGCCGTCTGGCTGGTCCGGATTCGTTGCCCATGGCGTTGACCGCCCTCGGCTGGTGCCTGCTGCAGAGCGGCGAGCACCAGGCGGCCAGGGAGTGCGCCCACCAGGCCCTGGCGGCCGCGCGGGAGACGCGTGCCGTCGATCTGGTGGCGGGGGCGCTGCTGCTCTGCTCGGAGACGGCTGGTGGGCCGGCGAGCGCGCGGGCCTACCTCGAGGAGGCCCTGTCGATCTGGCACGGCGGAGGAGCGGTCGTGGCGGCCGCCAAGGTGTCCGTGATGCTGGGGCGGCTGGTCACCGCTGACTCCACCGACCGCTCGAGGGCACGCGAGGCGACCCGGCTGCTGCAACGCCTCGGCGTCAGCCGCGTGCACGGGCGTCCGCTGTCTCAGGCACCCACGGCCGCCACCGTCGTCGTCGAGGTGCTGGGCACCTTCGCCGTCAGAGTGGCCGGCGTCGACGTCCCGCTGCCGGCCTGGCGGTCACGCCAGGCCCGCACTCTCGTCAAGATCCTGGCCGCGCACCGCGGCAGAGTCGTCACGCGGGCCCGGCTCTGCGAACTGCTCTGGCCTGACGACGACCCCGCACGCACCGGTCACCGGCTGTCGGTGCTGCTCGCGACCGTGCGTGGCGTTCTCGACCCGCTGAAGGCGTGGCCGGCTGATCACTACATCGCGGCCGACCAGCACGGCATCCGGTTGGTGCTGCCGCTCGTCGAGATCGACGCCGAGGCCCTGCTCGGGGACGCG
Organism: Humibacillus sp. DSM 29435; assembly: GCF_001758225.1. Taxonomy (GTDB): domain Bacteria; phylum Actinomycetota; class Actinomycetes; order Actinomycetales; family Dermatophilaceae; genus DSM-29435. Next base: position 193,598 of record NZ_MAST01000004.1, read on the forward strand.
AGACATGCCGGCGAGCTGATCGAGCGCGGGGACGACGAGCTGGCTCTCGAGATTCTGTCGCACGTCGATGCGCGCTACCGGGGTGATGCCTTCGAGGAGGAGCCGGCCGAGGAGTGGGCGGATGCCCTCCGTGAAGAAGTTCGGGCGGCCTGGGTGCGCTCGGTGCGCCGGTTGGCCACCCTGCAGGCCAGACGCGGCCGAGGTGGCGACGCCCTGGGGCTCTTCGTGCGGCTCCTCAGCGTCGACCCGTACGACGAGCAGGTGCATCGACGACTGGTGCTGAGCCTGACTCGCGCTGGTCGCCACGGTGAGGCCGCCCGGGCCTTTCAGCGCTGGGTGTCGGCGATGCGCGAGATCGACGCACCGACGCCGGATGCCGCGCTGCTGACACCGGCGGTCTCCGTTGTGACGCCACACTGACGCCCCTGAGTCACCCTCGACCCATCCACGCGACCGGTGTTGACCGGCCCGCCCAACCAGAAGGAACTGTCATGTCACTGCTGAAGCTCGCACCATGCACGAACCGTCGACGCCTCGGTTTGGTCGGCTCCACCCTGTCCGGTGTCGCCATCGCGGCCCTGGTGGCGGTCGGACCGGCCGGGTCGGCCGCGAACGCCGCCGACCCCAGTCAGGAACTGCCGGCGGGTTTCGTCCCCGTCTGCACCCTGGCCTGGACCAACCTCATTCTCGGCACCTCCGACAACGACCGAATCCGTGGCACGGATGAGAACGACCTCATCCTCGGGATGGGTGGCGATGATGTGATCGAGGGCGGTGGCGGCCGTGACTCGATCTACGGCGGCAACGGCAACGACCGACTCGACGGGCAGGCCGGTGACGACTGCATCGTCGGCGGTTCCGGCTACGACGGCTGGGTGGTGTTCCGGTTCGCGCCGCACGGTACCGACGACGCGTACGAGACCGAGGCGCGTTACGAGTACTGACCGGGCCGGTGGCGGCATGTGACCGCGGGGATCGGACCGTGGCGGGTTTGCTCGGCCCGGCTGCCGGTCGCGGCCGCGGGGATCGGACCGTGGCGGGTTTGCTCGGCCCGGCTGCCGGTCGCGGCCGCGGGGATCGGACCGTGGCGGGTTTGCTCGGGTCGGTGGCGGCATCCGGCCGCGGGGATCGGACCGTGGCGGG
>NZ_MAST01000005.1 GCF_001758225.1 Humibacillus sp. DSM 29435
CGTAGCGAGCCCGGGACTCGGTGTAGCTCATGGTCTTCATGATGTCCTCCTGTACGGAAAACTGTACGGCATGATTCAGGGATGGGCAACGCGCCCTCTCGGACCATTCACTCATCTGCCGCTCTCCGCGCGGTCGTATCGATGCGTGGGCCTCTGCGCCGCACCTGTTGCTGGGCCTGACTCGGTTCAGCGAGCTCGTGGGCTTGAATGTACGGATGGGCTTGAGTGAGGCGCCGCACCTGGTTGGCTCCGGCGTGGTCGTCACCGGTTTGAGTGTGGGTTTTCGAGGTACCCGGCGGGCGCTGGATGATGTGTCGTTCGCCGTCGATGGTGGTGTGGTCGGCATTCTTGGTCCGAACGGGGCGGGCAAGACGACGTTGCTCTCGGTGTTGGCTACGGCTTTGCGCGTTCCTGCCGGGCAGGCGTGGGTGGGTGGCCACGATGTCGGGACGCCCTCCGGGCGCCGCGCCGCGCGAGGGCTGATCGGGTGGCTTCCGCAACGGTTCGACCTCGCTGGCGGCATGAGCGTGCAAGACACGGTGGCGTACGCGGCGTGGTCCAACGGGGCCGACCCTGCGCAGAGTTTCGTCCTGGCGCAGGATGCGTTGGCCTTGGTCGATCTGAGCGACCGGGCCCGTGAGCGTGTTCGGCGCCTGTCAGGGGGTCAGCGTCAACGGTTGGGGTTGGCCGCGGCGGTAGCCCACCGGCCCCCGGTGCTCCTGCTCGACGAGCCGTCGGTGGGGTTGGACCCGCAACAACGGCTGCGGTTCCGGGCCTCGATCCGCGCGGCGGCCAGCGACCGCATCGTGCTGCTGTCCAGTCACTTGCTCGAGGATGTGGCCCAGGTCTGCGATCGGGTAGCGGTCATGGATCGCGGCCGGGTGTTGTTCTTGGGCTCGACCGCAGAGCTCGCCGCCCTCGGCCAGAGCTCAGACGGTGGTGCAGGGTCGACCGAGGCGACGACGCCGCTGGAGGCCGGTTACCTTCACGCCCTTGAAGGCGACACCGACCAGGCGCCGTCATGACCCGGGCGGCGACCCGTCCTGTGCCGATTCTGGTCCTGACGGCCATGGCCGCGGGCGTTCTGGCGCTGACGGTGTTGGGGACGTTCTCGGTGACGAGCTGGGCCTACGCCGACTGGACAGCCGTGTCGGCCGTTACCCGGGAGTCGCAGGTCTATACCGGGCCTTGGGTGGCCGCGTGGTGCGCCTGGATCGCGGGGCGCTATCTCGGGCCCCGCAGCATGCTCTGCTTGCCTTCTGCGGCCCGGTCCGGTGCCCGCATCGTCACCGCGCACGCGGGCGTCATCACTGCGGGGGCGCTCGCTGGGTTCGCCGCAGGCCTCGCTCCGGTGTTGTGGTCGACCGGTCAACGCGCGACGTACGGGTCCTTGGACTGGTTGGTGCTGGCGGGGTCGGTGGCCGTCCTGCTCATGTTTTGCTCGGTGGGTTACCTGATCGGCTGCGCGCTGCCTCGCGCGGCGTCGGTGATCGCCGCTGCTACGGCCGCCTTCGCGGTCATTTTGCTGGCCGAGACGTGGGGGCCGGTGGTCGCACCCTTGCGGCTCTCGACCCCCAGTGTCGGCCTGTACGAGACCGGCACCGTCGCGGCCTTCCGGGTGGTGTTCTTCACGGCGTTGGCCCTCGCGTTGGTCGTTGCGTCGGCCCGGATCGTGGCCGATCGGACCACCACCCGGTCGGTCGGCAACTACGTGGGCCTGGCCGTACTGGTGGTGCCGCTGCTGCTGGGGGGCGTTGCCCGCGCAGCCGGTCCTGACGCGGTGGTGCGCGAGGCGCGACCACCAGCATCGTGTACTCGTGTCGGCTCCGTCCCGGTGTGTGTGCACACCGCGAAGGCGACGCTGCTGCCCGCGGTGGCTACCGCCGTGGACAAAGTCCTGACCAGTGTCGATGACAAGCCGGCCGTGCCGCTGACCGGCGTCTCCGACGCGGCCCTGGGCCGAACGACCGCCCCGGACGTGCTCGTCATGGACCTGCAAACAGCCGACGGAAACTGGGCCGGGTGGGCCGCCGCCGACGTCGCCGGCTACATCTCCGGCCAACAAGCGTGCAACCAGCGCGGCGATGCGTCCGGCGACGCCGCCGAGGCCGCGATCGACCAGGCCGACGTTTCTTTTGGTATCACCGCCTGGCTGACCCAAGCAGCGGGTTACACCGCACCGCTGAACCGTTCCGAAACGGCCGACCAGGTCGCGGACACGTTCACGCGGCTGCCCACGATCCAGGCGCGGCAGCTCTACGAACGCTTCGCGCCCCAGATCGCGGCGTGTCAGCTGAGCAGCAGCGCCCTCCCGTGATCCGCGGTTGGAGGCTCTACCTCAGCGCCCGGAACACTACCGCCTGGCTGGCATTGACGACCGCCGCTACGGTGCTCGTGCTCCTAGCGGGCGTGACCGTCTTCGAGTTGCGTGTCGACCCGGCCAAGACACCACGCTTCACCCCCGTGTGGGAGGCCGTCCCGGTACTGCTGGCCGTCCTCACCCCGGCGCTGCTGCGTCCAGGCTTGGCTAGCTGGGAGATGCCCGGACGGGCCAGGATCCGGGCTCGGGCAGCGAGCATCGCTGCGGTCGGGGCGCTGCTTCCAGCGACCCTTCCCTGGATCGCGCACTGGCGCCTCCCACCGGATGCTCGCTGGTGGGACATCAGCTGCAACGTTGCCTTCTTCGCCGCGGTGTCGCTGCTGGCCACGACGTTCCTCGGTCGCCTGGCCGGCCCCATCATCGGGTTGTGCAGCTACGCCGCCGCCATCGTCGTCCAACAGAGCGCACCCCAGCTCGCCGCCCACCTACCGGTCAGCGGAGCCAGCACCAACCTGACCGCCCACCCCGTCGCGTCCATAGCCATCGTCGCCGCTGCCAGCGCGGCCTGGTACGGCACGATGGGCCAGTCGCGCTTCGCGCGAAACCTGCACCGGAACAACTGAGAGTCACTCTGACCGTCAGCGTCGCGAGCACCACGTCCGCGACTCCTCGACTGATGCGCGTTTCCGCCCTGGACTCGGTCGCCCAAACATCCTCATTTGCCGCGAAGAGTGCGTTGACGAAGAGGGCCAAGGGTGGGGCCCGCCCAGCCAGTCCCAGTCGTTCAGGTCGGGTTGACACGGTCACCGGCCTCATCTTGGTCGAAGATCCGTCTCATTTGTCACGCCCAAACAGCCGTTTGTCGCACGCGTCTCTTTTTCGACGTCGAAGTCTCATTTTGGCTCGGACTGGACAGGTCGACCGACCGCCACCTTCGGCCCGAACGGTCAGGTCGTCGTGTTGCCCGCCACCTGGTCGTCGGTGGCGGGCTCGATCGGGCCGACGGTGGCTGCGCCGGCGACGGCGTCGGTCGTCTGCTCGAGCTCGACGATAAGCGCCTCGAGCTCGGCCCGGGCCCACTCGATGCTGTGCCTGACGTTGGTGATGATGAAGTGTCGGCGCGGGCTGCCGGCCACGCACAGCCCGACCCCGAGGCGTGAGGAGTGCTTGCGGTTCCAGAGCTTCTCGAGATCGCGCTCGTGCTCCCAGGTGCGAGGAGCGTGCAGGTAGCCCTGATAGTCGGCGAGGTCACCGTCTTCGTCGCTACGGCGTAGCCGCGGCGGCTGGATGCTGTCGATGCCGATCTGCTCGTCCATTCCCTGACCGTACGACGGGAGAGCGCCGGAGGGAAGAGCCCGCGCCGCACGGCCCGGTCAGCCGGCGAGCAGCTCCCCGGCCCCGCGTCGCACTGGCCCAGCCCGACAGACCGCCTCCGAACCTAAGACCGGCCTTCGAGCGCCCGTGACAGGATGTTGGGCGTGTCTTCGTCGTCCTCCTCGCCATCGACCCGCCCCCTCGACCTCGCTGCGTCGAGCGCCATGCCGACCGCCATCCCGTCCGCCATCGTGACCGTCGCGGCCACCACCGTGTGGACCGGCCCCGACCGTGCTCGTGACGTCGATGCCCCCATGGTCGACCCCGATCCCGACCTCGCCGCCTGGCTGGCCGCGATGGACGATCAGCCCGACCCGGAGGGCGGACGCCTCGGGCTGCACGGGCGGGTGCTGACCCAGCTGCTCGAGGGCGAGCCCGTCACCGTCGTCGGCGCCGACGACACCGGCGCGTGGTCACACATCCTCGCCCCGTGGCAGCCCTCGCCAGGGAGCGACGGCGGCTACCCGGGCTGGGTGCCGAGCGCACACCTGACCACCACCTCAGCCGACGGCATCCGGGATGCCGCTGGGCCGATGGCCACCGGGCCCGTGTCCGAACCGGTCGGTGACCGCAACAACGACCAGGAGCACCCCGCCCTGGGGCTGGCTCGTGAGCACCTCGGCCTGCGCTACCTCTGGGGCGGGCTCACCCCTCTCGGTCTCGACTGCTCGGGGCTCGTGCACCACACCTGGCGGCGCTTCGGCATCGTGGTGCCGCGCGACGCGTACGCGCAAGCGGAGGCGTGCGAGCCGGTCGAGCTCGGCGCTGAACGCAGCGGTGACCTCTACTTCTTCGCCCACCCGGGTGCCCGCGTCCACCATGTCGGCATCGTGGTGACCCCGGGGCACATGGTGCACGCCTCCGAGACCGGCCGGGTGCTGGTCGAGGAGGCACTCCGAGAAGACCGCCTCGAGACGCTGGTCGCCGCGGGCCGCCTACCCGCCCCGTGAGCGCCCTCCTGAACCTCACCGCCAGCTGCCGGTTGACCTCCAGCGCACTCGAAGTTCTACCGTTCGGCGCATGACCACGACCAGACCCTCGACGGCGGAGAGCAGCGCCGGGGGGGTGCTCTCGCCGGCGTTGCGGGCCACGACCATCGGCGTCGTCGCGCTCGTGTCGCTGCACGCGTTCGAGGCGCTGGCCCTGACCACCGTGATGCCGACCATCGCCCGTGAGCTCGACGGTGAGTCGCTCTACGCCATGGCGTTCACGGCCACACTGGCCGCCGGCATCGTCAGCATCGTGTGGTCGGGCAACCTCGCCGACCGGCGCGGGCCCCGGCCTCCGCTCGTGATCGGCCTCGTGCTCTTCGCCGTCGGGCTGGTGGGGGCCGGTCTGGCCCCCACCATGCACGTGCTCATCGCGGCGCGGGTCGTGCAGGGCCTCGGCGCCGGCATGACGAGCACCGCCCTCTATGTCGTCGTCACCCGCATCTACCCACAACGGCTGCACACCGCGATCCTCGCCGGCTTCTCGGCCGCCTGGGTGGTTCCCTCGATGGTCGGGCCCTTCATCGCCGGGCTCATCACCCAGGCGCTCGGCTGGCGCTGGGTCTTCGGGCTGTCGCTCGCGGTGCTCGTGGGCGCCGGGATGCTGCTGGCCCGCATCCTGCCCAGTCTCTCGCAGGACGTCGTCGACGTACCGTGGCGCCGCGCGGCGCTGCTCTGCGCTGTGCTGCTGGCCATCGGGGTGCTCGTGCTCAACGCCGCGGCCGAGAACCTTGACGCGCGCGGTATCGCCCTGGCGGCCGTGGCGGTGGTCGTCGTCGGGGTGAGCGTGCTGCCCCTGACGCCCCGCGGAACCCTCCGGCTCGCCCGCGGCCTGCCCACCGACATCGCGTTGCGTGCCCTGGCCTTTGCCGGGTTCAGTGGCGCCGAGATCTACCTGCCACGACTGCTCACCGACCGTGACGGCCTCAGCCCGAGCCTGGCGGGATTGTCGCTCACCGTCACCGGGGTCACCTGGTTCGCCGGCTCCAGCATTCAGGGCCGATGGGACCAAAGGTTCGAGATCGGTCGAACCGCCACGTTCGCGCTCACCCTGATGACCCTGACCCTGATGCTGATGGCCGTGGCCGTGGCCACCGGGGCACCGGCGTGGGTGCTCATCGCCCTGTTCCCTCTCGCTGGGTTCGGCATCGGCACCCTCTACCCGCGGGCGACGGCGCAAGCGTTGTCACGGGCCGACCCCGAAGAGCAGGGCTTCGTCAGCTCGGCCCTGCAGATCGGCGACTCGGCGGGCGGGGCCACGGCCATCGCCCTTTCGGCAGTGGTCTTCGCCGGCATCGGCATGGCTGCTCCCGGAAGTGCTGGCCTGAGCAGTGCGGGTGGGACCGCGGCCTACGCCGCCGTGTTCGCCGCCATGGCGCTGCCGGTGGCGGTGGGCGCCCTCGCCGGGCGGCGGGTGCGCTGACCCGACCTGGGTCGACCTGACCGGTGCAGGCCCAGGGCTAGTCCGTCTTGGCCGGTCGGCTTCCGGACGAGTCGGTGGAGACCTCCCCGACGGTCGTGCCGTCCAGGTCGTTCGCGTCGTCCGCCTTGTCCGGGTCGTTTGCGTTGTCCGCGTTGTCCGGGTCGTGCACGGGCTGCTCAGAGGCAGGAGCAGGTGCCCCCTCGGCATCCGGCTCCGACGTTCTGCCGGTCACCTCGCCGAGAGTGCCGTCACGCTTACTCTTCCAGAGACTGAGCACCGTCGTGGCCCCGAGGATCAGCACGATGGCACCGAGCGAGACAGAGATCGGGATGTCGGGAACGCCCTCGATGGGCTGGCCTCCGTTGACGAACGGCAGGTTGTTCTCGTGCAGGGCGTGCAGGATGAGCTTCACGCCGATGAACGCCAGCAGCACGGCCAGACCGATGCTCAGGTAGACCAGCTTCTTGAGCAGCCCACCGATGAGGAAGTAGAGCTGACGCAGGCCCATCAGGGCGAAGATGTTGGCCGTCAGAACGAGGTAGGGCTCTTTGGTCAGACCGTAGATCGCGGGGATCGAGTCGAGGGCGAACAACAGGTCGGTGGTGCCCAGGGCGAGGATGACGATGAACATCGGGGTGACCAGCCGCTTGCCGCTCTCGACGATCGTCAGGCTCGTCCCGTGGAACTCCTTCGTGGCCGGGAAGCGCTTCTCCACGAAAACAAGCAGCCGGTTCTCGTGGTACTCGTCGTCGTCGTCACCGTCGCCGGTGGCGAGCTTGAACGCCGTGTAGATCAGGAAGGCGCCGAAGATGTAGAACACCCACGCGTAGGCGTTGATGACGACAGCCCCTAGCGCGATGAAGATGCCGCGCAGGATGATGGCGATGACAATGCCCGTCATCAGCGCCGACTGCTGAAGCTTCAGTGGCACCTTGAAGCTGCTCATGATCAGCAGGAAGACGAAGAGGTTGTCGACCGAGAGCGAGTACTCCGTGAGCCACCCGGCGTAGAACTCGCCGGCGTACTGGCCACCCCACTCGAACCAGATGAAGAGCCCGAACAGCACCGCGGCGCCGATGAAGAAGGCCAGGTGTCGGGTGGCCTCGCTCGTGGAGGGCACGTGTGGTCGCCGGGCAATGACGAAGACGTCCACGACGAGGAACACCGCCATCACACCGATGGTGACAAACCAGCCCCAAGCTGGAACATTCATGGGCACAACCTTCCGGTCACCGCGACAGTAACCGGAGGTCTCTCCCGCCGGCGCCCTGAACAGACGCAGACCGGCGGCCCGGGAGCAGATTCGGCAATCCGTTCCGTGATGACGAGCACGCCGCGTGGGGATACTCCCCTCCGTGAACGACTGAGTCTTTCACTCCTGTCGTCGGTACTCAAGTTCTGTGAGCCGAGTCGCGCGAGGCGGAAGTGGCTCAGCGAGCGACGCCCTGCGCCGGGATGACGAGCTTCTGGCCCACCTCGATGTGGTCGACGTCGTCGAGCCGGTTGGCCACGGCGATGTCGATCCACCGCTTGCCGTACCGCTCGGCGATCTGCGAGACGGTGTCGCCCGCGACGACCGTGTGCACGACGTCGGCGGGCGGTTCGGGCGCGGCCTCGTGACCGCTGAGCTCGATCTTCTGCCCGACCTTGATCAGGTTCGGGTCGTCGATGTCGTTCCATCGGACCAGGTCGGCGAGTGCGAGGCCGTACTTGCCGGCGATCGCTCCGAGGGACTCTCCTGCTGCAACGATGTGTGCTCCGCTCATACGCCGAGGCTAGCTGCCAGGGCCCCGGTTCACCCGGAAGACGTCACCGAGTCGCAGCCGTCATCTGACGCAGCTCCTTCTTGAGGTCGCCGATCTCGTCGCGGAGCCGGGCCGCCAGCTCGAAGTGCAGCTCGGTGGCGGCCTGGTGCATCTGGGTCGTCAGCTCCTGAATGAGACCCGCGAGGTCGGCAGCCGCCATGTCGGCCGGGCGACCGGACCGCCCGCCGCCCGACACGCCGACGTCGGCGGCCATCGCGCCACGACCTCCACCACTCTTCCCGCGCGACTGCATGCGACCGGAACCGAGCAGCTCCTGGGTGTCGGCGTCCTCGCGGTCGAGCAGGTCGGTGATGTCGGCGATCTTCTTGCGCAGCGGCTGCGGATCGACCCCCCGCTCGAGGTTGTAGGCGACCTGCTTCTCACGGCGTCGGTTCGTCTCGTCGAGCGCCGCCTGCATCGACGGCGTGACCTTGTCGGCGTACATGTGCACCTGCCCCGACACGTTTCTGGCCGCGCGGCCGATCGTCTGGATGAGGCTGCGCGCCGAGCGCAGAAAGCCCTCCTTGTCGGCGTCGAGGATCGAGACGAGGGAGACCTCGGGCAGGTCGAGGCCTTCGCGCAGCAGGTTGATACCGACGAGCACGTCGAAGACGCCCTGGCGCAGCTCGCGCAACAGCTCGACCCGGCGCAGGGTGTCGATGTCGCTGTGCAGATAGCGAACCCGGATGCCCTTGTCGAGGAGGTAGTCGGTGAGGTCTTCGGCCATCTTCTTGGTCAGCGTCGTGACCAGCACGCGCTCGTTGCGCGCGGTGCGCTCCTGGATCTCGTGCATGAGGTCGTCGATCTGGCCCTTGGTGGGCTTGAGCACGATCTCGGGGTCGACCAGGCCGGTGGGTCGGATGATCTGCTCGACGGGTGGGCCCGACTTGGCCAGCTCGTAGGCCCCAGGCGTGGCCGAGAGGTAGACGGTCTGTTCGGTGCGCTCGAGGAACTCCTCCCATTTCAGCGGCCGGTTGTCCATGGCGCTGGGCAGCCGGAAGCCGTGGTCGACGAGCATTCGCTTGCGCGACATGTCGCCCTCGTACATCGCGCCGATCTGCGGCACGGTCTGGTGCGACTCGTCGAGCACGAGCAGGAAGTCTTCGGGGAAGTAGTCGATCAGGCAGTTCGGGGCCGAGCCCTGGGTGCGGCCGTCGATGTGGCGGCTGTAGTTCTCGATACCGTTGCAGAAGCCGACCTGGCGCATCATCTCGAGGTCGTACGTGGTGCGCATGCGCAGCCGCTGAGCCTCGAGCAGCTTGCCCTGCTTCTCGAAGAGGGCCAGCTGGTCGGCCAGCTCGAGCTCGATGCCGCGGATCGCTCGCTCCATGCGTTCCGGGCCGGCCACGTAGTGGGAGGCGGGGAAGACGTACATCTCCGTCTCCTCGTTGACGACCTCGCCCGTCACCGGGTGCAGGGTGTAGATGCGTTCGATCTCGTCACCGAAGAACTCGATGCGGATCGCGAGCTCTTCGTAGACCGGGATGATCTCGACCGTGTCACCGCGCACCCGGAAGGTGCCGCGGGTGAAGGCCAGGTCGTTGCGGGTGTACTGCATCGCGACGAAGCGCCGCAGCAGGTCATCGCGCACGATCTGCTGGCCGATCTTGAGCCGCGCCATCCGGTCGACGTACTCCTGGGGCGTGCCGAGGCCGTAGATGCACGACACCGAGGCCACCACGATGACGTCACGACGGGTGAGCAGCGAGTTGGTCGCAGAGTGACGCAACCGCTCGACCTCGTCGTTGACCGAGCTGTCCTTCTCGATGTAGGTGTCGGTCTGCGGGATGTACGCCTCGGGCTGGTAGTAGTCGTAGTAGCTGACGAAGTACTCGACGGCGTTGTTGGGCAGCAGCTCGCGGAACTCGTTGGCCAGCTGCGCCGCGAGGGTCTTGTTCGGCGCCATGACGAGCGTCGGGCGTTGCACCTGCTCGATGAGCCACGCGGTGGTGGCCGACTTGCCGGTACCCGTGGCGCCGAGCAGCACCGTGTCGGTCTCGCCCGCCTTGACCCGCTTGGCGAGCTCGGTGATAGCCGTCGGCTGGTCTCCGCTGGGCGTGTACTCGGAGATCACCTCGAACGGTGCCACTGTGCGCTGTAGGTCGGTTGTCGGACGCATAGGACAACCGTACGTCCGAGCACCGACAGCACCCATTCCGAGGGAGCCGTCGGCGCCGTCGACACCGTCAACGCCGGTGGATGCCGCTCAACCGCGTCGGTCGTCGAGGCCCGCACACCGGGTGGCCGTGTCCCACGCCCCGTCGAGGCGGGCCCGGGTCGCAGCAGCGGCCGGTGGGCGAGGCACACCGTCGTCGCCGATGAGCATCGGCGACCACTGCTGGCCGACGACGAGGGGCCGCGCGCGAGGGCCGTCTCCACGGCCGCCCGCCCGGGCCGCGGCCGCGTCGACGGTCAGGGTCAGCACGCCGGTCTCGGCCGACGCGCCCTCGTTGTTGTACCAGACGAAGTTTCCAAGGCCGTAGGCGACGTAGGCGGCCTGATCCGGGCCGAACCAGCCACCGCCCTGCGGCCGGTGGGCGTGAGCGCCCACGATGACGTCGGCACCGTCGGCCGCGAGCAACCGGGCCGTCTCGCGCTGCCGTTGGTCGGCACAGTCGGTGTACTGCGTGCCCCAGTGCAGCATCACGACGACGAGGTCGCTCGTGGCCGCCGCCTGACGCACGGCCCGCTGCAGCCGGCCCGAGTCGAGGTTGGTCGCGATGCCGGGGGTGCTCGGCCCCGCCGCGTGCTGCAACGAGGTCTCGTCACGGATCTGTGACGACGCGAGCACCGCGACCTTGACGCCCCGGACGTTGATCCGCAACGGCGCGAAGGCCTCTGTCTCGTCACGTCCGATGCCCACGATCGGGATCGGCGCGCGTCGCCGGGCGTCGAGAGTCTGGGCGAACACGGCGTTGCCGAAGTCGGCGGCGTGGTTGTTCGCCATGCTCACGGCGTCGACGCCGACCCCTGCGAGGGTCGACAGGCCGGCGGCCGGCGCGCGGAACGTGTACTTCTTGCCCGGCAGCGGTGCGCCACCCTCACCGAGCGCGGTCTCGAGGTTGACCATGGCGAAGTCGGCCCTCCCCAGCGTGTCTCTCAACGCGGCGTCGAGGGGCGCAGAGTCGGTGACCAGCCGGCTCAGCCGGCGCTCGAAGTGCACGTCACCGGCGAAGGCGAGTGTGATCCGATCGGGCAGCCCTGCGGCCGGCCCGTTCGAGCCTCCGACCAGCGGCCGGGTGGAAGCCGGGCTCGACGGCCCGACGGATGCGCGCGTCGTCTGCGTCGTCGGCGTCGTCGGCGCGCTCGGTGCACGTGAGACGCCGGGCGTCGCAGACGGCATCCGCCCCGCCGGTTGCGCACACGCCGCGACCACCACGTCGGTCGCGACGACGGCGGCCAGCACCAGCGCAGCGACTCTGCGCGTCAACGCCATGGCCTCACGCTAGGGCACTTCAGTGCGTCATCCGACCAGGCGTGGGGCCCCGGCGTGTCCGGGCTCACTTCGCGTCAGCACTCGGCGAACCGTTCGGCATCAGGGCACGCGGTAGGTCCACTCCGGGGTCGAGAACTTCGTCTCGACGAGCACCGTGGCCGCTTCGAGCTCGTCGGGCGTGTACGCCGACGTCGTGCAGCGGTAGCGGCGGGCAAAGGAGGCCGCGAAGCTCTCGAGGATCGCAGCTCGGGTCATGCCGGTCTGCGAACGCATCGGGTCGACCCGCTTGTTGGCCGACTTGGTGCCCTTGTCGCTCATCTTCTCTCGACCGATGCGCAGCACCTCGAGCATCTTGTCGGCGTCGATGTCGTAGCTCATGGTCACGTGGTGCAGCACGGCGCCCGCGGCGAACCGCTTCTGCGCCGCGCCCCCGATCTTGCCCTTCTCCGAGGCGATGTCGTTGAGGGGCACGAAGTGCGCCTTGACCCCGACGTCGGCCAGTGCCCCGATGACCCACTCGTCGAGGAAGGAGTACGACCGCTCGAAGCTGAGCCCCTCGACGAGGGAGGTGGGCACCACAAGGGAGTAGGTGATGCAGTTGCCCGGTTCCATGAACATGGCGCCACCGCCGGACACCCGTCGCACCACGTTGATGTGGTGGCGCGCCGCTCCCTCGGGGTCGACCTCGTTCTTCACCGACTGGAACGACCCGATGACCACGAGCGGGCTGTCCCAGTCCCAGAACCTCAGGGTCGGCGGGCGGTCGCCGGCCGCCACCTCCCGGGCGATCACCTCGTCGAGGGCGACGTGCATGGCGGGGTCGAGCACCTGGGCCGGAATGAGGTCGAACTCGTGGTCGTGCCACCCGGTCGCCTTGCCGAGGGCCCGGCGCACCGCGATGCCGATGGCCTCGGGCGAGAAACCGATGAAGGCCACGCCGTCGTCGACGGCGCCAGTGACCGCTGCCGCAAGCTGGTCCACCCCCGCATCAGCCGGCATACCGGTCAGGGCGGCGTTGACATCGTCGAGGGCCTCGTCGGGCTCGAGGAAGAAGTCGCCCGACACACTGACCTTCGCGAGGCGCCCGGCTACCACCTCCAGCTCGACCGCTACGAGCTTGCCACCGACGACCTTGTACTCACCGCGCATGACACCCACCACACCACATCAGCCTTCGGTACGCCGTGCCGACCCCAGCGGATGCCGGCCAGCCGCGGCTGAGCACGACAGAGTGGGGCGCGCAGATGCAGGGCACGCGCCCGTTCAGCGCGGAGCCCAGCCGGTGTGGCCCGCCCAGCGGTCAGCCCGGCGATAGGCCGAGTCGAACCACGGCTCCTTGGCCTCGGCGTACACATCGGTCGAGGCGTCGACGGCCAGCAGCCGCCGCTTCTCGGCCGCGTAGGCCTCGCGTTCGGCCGGTGTCGCGCGCAGCCAGTCTCGAAAGAGCAGGGCGAAGCGCCAACCGGGAGAGCCACGTTCGCGCACATGGACGTGTACGACCTGGCCCGGGTCGCAGCCCCCGTAGAAACGTTTGCCCCAGCCGGCAGGGTCGGTTCCCGGCTTGGGACGGTCAGCCGTGTTGTCGGGAGTCAGCACGTAGCCGGCGTCAGTCACGGCTGCCTGAAAGGCGGCGGCGTCGGCGTGAACGAGGGAGCGCACGCCGATCTGCACGTCGATGACATCTTTGGCGATGAGGCCCGGCACCGAGGTGGAGCCGATGTGCGAGACCTCCGTGACGCCGGGGTCGACCGCGAGGGCGGCGGCCAGCTTGGCGACGACCCGCTCGCCCCTGGCCTCCCAGTCGGGGCGCGGATCCACCACCGCGTGGTGATCCGGTCGTCTCGATCGACGACCGGCGAGCAGGTTGTCGTTCCACGGCGCGAGCCGGGTGTGCCAGAGGTCGTCGACCGCCGACGCCAACACCGCTGGGGTGGCGTGGTTGTCGAGCACGACGTCGGCCACCGTGCGGCGTTGCTCGTCGCTCGCCTGAGCCGCGATCCGGCGACGCGCGTCTGCTGCGTCGAGACCCCGCTTGTCGACGAGGCGCCGCACGCGGGTCTCGGCGTCGACCTCCACCACGACCGTGACGTGCTCGTGCACCCACAGCCCTCGTTCGACGAGCAGCGGCATGTCGTAGACCGACACGGCATCCGCACCCACGGTGCGACGCAGCTGCTCGACCCGTTCTGCGATGGGCGGCCCGGTGATCTGGTCGAGAGCGGCCAGGGCGGCGGGGTCACCGAAGACGATCGCGGCCAAGCCGGCCCGATCGAGAGTTCCGTCAGCTCGGATCACCTTCTCGCCGAAGCGGTTACGGATCTTGTCGAGCGCTCGCTCCCCCGGCTCGACCACCTCGCGGGCCACCTCGTCGGCGTCGATGACGAACGCCCCCAGGTCGGCGAGCCGGCGCGAGACCGTCGACTTGCCCGACCCGATACCGCCGGTCACCCCCACCCGCAGCACGGTTCAGCTCTCGGCGAGGCGCGCCGGGAAGCCACCGGTGGCGATCGGCCCCCACCGTGTGGGAGTGACGCGCAGCAGCGACTTGCCCTGGTCACGCATCGCCTGACGGTACTCGTCCCAGTCGGGGTGCTCACCCGAGATGGAACGGAAGTAGTCGACGAGCGGCTCGACGGAGTCGGGGAGGTCGAGCACCTCGCAGTCGCCGTCGACCTGCAACCAGGCCCCGCCGAAGTCGTCGGAGAGCACCATCACGCTGACCTGGGGTCGTCGACGGGCATTGGTCGTCTTGGCTCGCTCAGGGTAGGTCGAGATGACGAT
This sequence comes from Humibacillus sp. DSM 29435, assembly GCF_001758225.1. GTDB lineage: Bacteria > Actinomycetota > Actinomycetes > Actinomycetales > Dermatophilaceae > DSM-29435. The sequence goes on from NZ_MAST01000005.1 coordinate 14,129, forward strand.
GCGGCCCTGGTCATCAACGCCACCGCTCACCGGCGACATCTGAGGGCGCCCATCACGACGGGAGGTCACGAGCACCATGTCGTGTCGAGGCCGCACGAAGGCGAGCATGTCGTCACGGTCGACGTCGGTGGTGGTGGCGATGGCACGGGGCATGCCTCGAGTCTTACACCTCTGATGGTCTCGGTGGAGCCCGGCGCGTGACTAGCCGGCGGATGCCGGGCCAAGGCACTGGGGGTCGGGCTCGAACACCGCCGCCCGCTCGAAGGTCGCGATGAACGCCTCCCCCAACCACGCCGTGTACTGCTCATGGCTCCAGCCGCAGCGGCGCACGAACCGGTCGTAGATCTCCGGCGCCGTGATCGTCCAGAGGATGTCGGTCAGGGCCTCCTTGTCGATCTGCCCGTCGAGGCCATGCGCCTGCTCCAGAGCAGCGAGCACGTTGGTGTTGCCGACCCGCCGCTCACGGTCGATGGTCGCGACGAAGTCACGCAGACCCGGGTCACCCCCGGCGCCCTGCGCGAGCAGCACCCCGAGCAGCGCGCCGGTGCGCCGGTAGATCGTGGCGCACAGGGCGGCGTAGGCCTGCAGGAAGGACTCGCGGTCAGGAGCCAACGACATGGCCCGGAACTCGGGCCGGTCGGGCATGGCCACCGGGTCGTCGTCGCCCACCAGCAGTACGTCGTAGACGGCCTTGACCACCTGCGCCTTGCCACCGATGGCGTTGTAGACCGTCTGGGCGCTCACGCCTGCAGCGGCCGCCAGCTCGTTCACCGACGTGGCGTGATAGCCCTGCAGCAGCAGCATCTCGCAGGCCGCCTCGATGATCCGGCGCCGCGTCAGCCGGGCCGCCTCGACCCGCGAGGAGTTGTCGTAGGCGCGTCCGGTTGACACGCAGCCTCCCTCACTGGACGATAGGTTCGCTGGAACGATGTTCAATCGAATGGGTGGAGAGTCAGGGGCTCCATCCGCCAGTCTTGCACTCGTTCCTGATCACATCTGCGCCGAGTACCAAGGGGGGCCGGGCCGCAAGGCCCGGCCCCCCTTGGTAGCCAGAAGGTGACAGGCCGTCTCCCGACCTCGTCATCGCCCCTGAAACGCATCCCCGGGCGCATTCCCGGGTGCATCACCTCGCGACCTCGCCGCCACCAGCTCCACGGCCAGGTCGGGGTAGTCGGTCACGATGCCGTCGACGCCGAGCTCCATCATCCTGACCAGGTCGTCGGGTTCGTTGACGGTCCACGTCAGCACGCTGATGTCGAGATCGTGGGCGCGTCGCACGAGATCGGCATCCACCAGGGCGAAGTCAGGGCTGACGACACTCGCACCGATGGCCGCCACCCCGGCGATGACGTCTTCGCCGTGCTCGGCAGGGTCGACGCTGCCGGTCCAGGGGCTTCCGGTCGAGAAGTGCCGGGCCTGCGTCAACGCCGAACGAAGCACGTCGGGAGCGAGCTCACGGGCGAGGTCGAGCACGGCCCAGTCGAAGGAGTGCAGGAAGCAGCGACGCTCGACGCCCACCTCGTGGACCGCGGCCAGGGTGGCCTCCACCAGGCGCTCACGACGCGCCACCTGGCGCTCGTCGGTCGGGTCGAGCTTGACCTCGATGGTCCACCACAGCTGCGACGAACGGTGCTCACCGAGGGCGATCACCTCGGCCAACGTCGCGATCTGAGCCCCGGGGGCCGCGCGCTGGGTCGCGAACTCGGGCAGGGTCTGGCTGCCCACGTCGACGGTGCGCAGCTGGTCGAGCGTCAGCTCGTCGACTCTGGCCCCGACGAGACCGCCCCGGGGGGCCCGACATTTCTCCGGCAGCAGCACCGGGTCGTGCCACACGACGAGCTGGCCGTCGGCGGTCATGCGCACGTCGATCTCGATACCCGTGACCCCCGCGTCGAGGGCAGCGGCCATGCTCGGCAGCGTGTTCTCGACCACGAGACCACGTGCCCCCCGGTGACCCTCGATGTCCATCCGCCCACCGGCCCACGGGCCCGGGCGAGGTGACGGTGTCAAGGGCGTGGGTGCCGTCGTCGCCTCAGTCACTGATGCGGTCGCCTGTGCTCGCGTCGAAGACGTGCACCTCGCCCTGGTTCGGAACGACGTTCACCACGTCGCCCACGCGCAGGTGGGTGCGCTTCTCGAGGCGGACGGTCACCCGGCTGGCCTCCTCGGCACCGACCGGGCGACCGTAGACGAACGACTCGGAGCCGAGCGACTCGACGAGGTCGACGGAGATGGCCAGCGACTCGACGCCCGTCTCGCTCCTAGCGCCGTCGCCCGCGCCGTCGCCCGCCCCGACGATGCGCCACGACTCGGGCCGGAAACCGACAACCACGGAGCCGCCCGCACGGGCGGCCACGTCGCGCTGGAGCGGCACCGCCAGTCCGTGCACCGAGGCCACCCCCTGTTCGACCTTCGACTCCACGAGCGTGATCGAGGGCGAACCGATGAAGGAGGCCACGAACGTGTTGACCGGGTGGTCGTAGAGCCGCTCGGGGGTGTCGACCTGCTGCAGCCGACCGTCGCGCAGCACGGCCACCCGATGGCCCATGGTCATCGCCTCGACCTGGTCGTGGGTGACGTAGACCGTGGTGATGCCGAGGCGGCGCTGGAGGCCCGCGATCTGAGAACGGGTCGAGACGCGCAGCTTCGCGTCGAGGTTCGACAACGGTTCGTCCATGCAGAAGACCTTGGGGTTGCGCACGATGGCGCGGCCCATGGCGACACGTTGGCGCTGACCTCCCGACAAAGAGCCCGGCTTGCGGTCGAGCAGCTCGTCGAGCTCGAGGATCTTCGCGGCCTCCGCCACCCGCGACTTGGTCTCTGACTTGCTGACCTTGGCGTTGTCGAGGGCGAAGGCCATGTTCTGCGCCGCCGTCATGTTCGGGTAGAGCGCGTAGCTCTGGAAGACCATCGCGATGTCGCGGTCGCGGGGTCGCACACCCTGCTGGTCGTGCCCGTCGACCAGGATCCGTCCGCCGTTGATCGGTTCCAGCCCGGCCAGCATCCGCAGCGTGGTCGACTTGCCGCAGCCGGACGGGCCGACCAGCACGAGGAACTCGCCGTCGGCGATGTCGAGAGTGATCGAGTCGACAGCCGACTTGTCGTGTCCGGCGAACCGGCGGGTCGCCTCGTCGAAGTAGACAGTTGCCATGGTGGTCCCTTCCGCGGGTGGTCCTGGCCGGGACGCCGTGGACCGGCTCTGTGCGAGCCGGCCCAGCGGCATCCCGGCCGATGGTGCGATCAGGTGGTGGTACGGCGTCAGCTGGGCAGCTTGCTCTTGACCTGCGAGTCGAAGACCTGCTGGCTCTGCTGGTCGAGACCCTTGAACACGGTCGCGACGTCCTGGCCCTGGGCGACCTGGTCGAGGCCCTTGCCGATGCGGGCGCCACCACCGGGCAACAGCACCCGCGCGTTGTCCTGCGAGCGGGTCTTGGCCAGCTGGTCGATCGCGGTCTTGGCGTTGGGGTTCTTCTCGAGGAACGCCTTCTCGGCCGGGAGGTCGACGGCCGACTTGCGCACGGGCATGTAGCCGGTGGCCTGGGTGAAGGTCACGGTGTTCTCGGCGTTGGTCAGGAACGCGATGAACTTCAACGCGTTGGCCTTGCGCTCGTCGCTGATGTTCATCGGGATGGCCACCCCCGCGCCACCGGTCGGGCAGTTGCCGTCACCGGGCAGGAAGGCCGTGCCCACGTCGAACTTGGCGTCCTTGGTGATTCCGCCCAACGACCCGGTCGACTGCATGATGCAGGCCGCAAGGCCGGCACTGAAGTCGGCCTCCGGGGACTTGTTGAACTTCACGGTGCCGTCCTTGGCCAGCCCCTGCAGGAACTGCCCCGCCTTGATCGTGTTGGGGTCAGAGAAGGTCGGCGTCCATTCCTTGGAGTAGCCGCCACCGAAGGTCCAGGCCATGTTCTGGAAGTACCAGTCGAGGTAGTTCGAGCCGTCAGCCATCTCGAGAGCCACCTGGCCGTTGCCCAGGGCGGCCTTGATCTTCGGCGCCCAGGCCTTGAACTCGTCCCAGTCCTTGGGGCCGCGGTCCTCGAGACCGGCCTTCTTCCACAGGTCCTTGTTGTAGTAGAAGAGCGGGGTGGACCGCGCGTAGGGAAGGGCGTAGTGCTTGTCGCTGAAGTTGTAGTCGTTGAAGAGGGCATCGACGTAGTCGGACGTGTCGACCTTCGCCGTGGCGAGCAGGTCGTCGATCGGCGTGATCTGCTTGTTCAGGGCGAAGTTGAACCACGTCACGTCGGAGGCCACGACGACATCGGGCAGCTGGCCACCGGCCAGAGCCGCGTTGAACTTCTGCGCCACCTCTTCGTAGTTCTGGCCCGCGTCGACGAGCTTGACCTTGAGACCGGTGTTGGCGGCCTCGAACTTCTTGATGATCGCCTGTTCGACCGGCTTGGACGTGCCAGGGTGGTTGCTCCAGAACTCGATCTGCCCGGCGGTGCCGGCCTGGCCACCGCCTCCGCCGGAGGCTGGTGCCGTGCTGCCTCCGGCGCAGGCTGCGAGACCGGCGACTCCTGCGACGCCGGCCAGACCGCCGAGGAAGCCGCGGCGAGTGACATCGTTCATGGTGTGGTGCCTTCCGTGTGTTTGGGTGAAGTGGGGGTTGGGCGCTCAGCCCTTGAGAGCTCCTGCGGTGAGTCCCTTGATCATCTGTCGCTGCAGCACGAGGAACAACACAAGAATGGGGACCATCGCCAGGACCGTGCCGGCCATCACCGGCCCCCAGTTGGTGACTCCGTCGTTGTTCTGCAGCTGGGTCAGCCCGACCGGCAACGGAGCCACGCGTTCGTCGTCAGACATCAGGAACGGCCAGAGGTACTCGTTCCACTCGTTGACGACGGTGATGAGCGAGAAGGCCACGAGGGTCGGCCACGACATCGGCAGCACGACTTTCCAGAGCAGCTTGAGCGGCCCGGCTCCGTCGAGCCTCGCGGCCTCGATGATCTCGCCCGGCAGGCTCAGAAACTGGTTGCGCATGAGGAAGGTGCCGAAAGCGACGCCGGCCAGCGGGATGATGATGCCCTGGTAGGTGTTCCGCCAGCCGAGCTGGGCCACGAGGGCATAGTTCGAGATGACGGTGATCTGGTTGGGCACCATCAGGGCGGCGATGACGACGAGGAAGACGATGCCGCGACCGGGGAAGCGCAGCAGCGACAGGGCGTAGGCGCTGATCACCCCGAGCACGATCTTCACCGTCGAGGTGACGCCGGTGATGATCAGCGAGTTGCGGAAGTAGTTCGAGAACGGGATGCGGGTGGTGACGTCGTGGTAGTTCTCGGTGGTCGCGGGGTTGGGCCACCACTGCGCCGGACGGACGTAGATGTCGCCGCGTTCCTTGAACGAGGTGATGATGATCCAGAACAGCGGCACCGCGACGATCAGCAGGGCCACCGTCATGCCCACGTAGCCGGCCGTCGTCATGAGCGGGCCCCGGTTGTGCGACGACGACTCAGACCGGTTCTGGTCGGCTCGACGCTCGCGCCGTGACGGTGGCGCAGTGGGCGGTTCGTCGATGGTGCCGACGATGGCGGGCGCGCTCATTTCCTGCTCCCCTTGTCCATGACCCGAACCTGAAAGACCGTGACGACGAGCAGCACCAGGAACATCACGGTGGCGACGGTGGCGCCGTAGCCGGCCCGCTGGTTGACGAACGTCTCCTGGTAGACCTGGAAGACCAGGGTGGTGGTGCCGTTGCCGACCGGGCCGCCTCGGGTCATGGCGTAGATGATGTCGAAGACCTGCACCGAGCTGAGCAGCACGGTGATCGACAGGAAGAACGTCGTCGGCCGTAGCTGCGGCATGAGCACCCGACGGAACCGGGTCCACGACGAGGCGCCGTCGATCTCCGCCGCTTCGTCAAGGTCGGCCCGACGGCCCTGGAGGGCAGCGAGGTAGATGACGAACGAGTAGCCCAGGTTCTTCCAGATGTAGGTCACCGTGACCATGAACAAGGCCCAGTTCGACTGCTGGTAGAAGTCGGGGCTCGCGATGCCGAGCCGGGCGAGCACGTCTTGCACCAGCCCGAAGCTGGGGTCGAAGACGAACTGGAAGGCGATTCCGATGGCCGCTCCAGAGATGACGAACGGGGCGAAGATCGCAGACCGAACGAGGTTTCGACCCTTGAGGCGCTGGTCGAGCAGCAGGGCCAACAGCAGGCCGAGCGACATGGAGATCCCGACGGTGGCGACCGTGAAGATCACGGTGTTGAGCACCACGGTCTTGGTGTCGTCTCGGGTGAACCACTCGATGTAGTTGGAGAAGCCGACCCAGCTGATGGTGGGAGAGGAGATGTTCCAGTCGGTGAACGAGAGCCGGAAGTTGTCGATCAACGGCCGGTAGGTGAAGACGATGAGCAGCACGAGGTTCGGCGCCAGCAGCAGGCCCGCCAGCGTCCACTCCCACCGTCGGCCGCTGGACCGGTGGGGCGGCTCGCCGACCGGAGGTGGGGGTCCTCCGGCCGGGGGGCCGGTCACCTCGTCCGACCGGTCGGGCACCTGGGTCTGGGTTGACTGCACGTTCGACAACCTAGCGCCGGAGCCAACATGTTTGCGGTAGGGGGGCGTCATTGTTTAGACGGCGTGGCGAACAATGCGTCAGTCTCCGACAAGTCGCCCGACCTGCAGCCATCTGGGCCGTGGCTGCGCCTCACCCTTCTGTGTCGCGGGCCCGACCCGAAACCGGCACGCCGGGGCGAGACGCGAGAAGCCCCGGACCAGCAGGTCCGGGGCTTCTCGTGCGCGGTGCGCCGGGTCAGTTACCCGTCAGCTTCTCACGAAGCGCGGCGAGCGCCTCGTCGGAGGCCAACGTTCCCTCGGCCGGGGCCGGGGCGCTGCTGCCGCTGGTGCTGCGCGGCGCGTCGTCGTCGCCGGAGTCTGCGACATCGCCGGTCGCGGACGAGTACGACGTCGAGTTGCCGACGGAGGACGCAGCCTCGGCGTCGGCCTTCGTCGCCGCTTCGACCTGGGCCTTGTGGGCCTCCCACCGAGAGTGAGCCTCGGCGTACTGCCGCTCCCACTTCTCGCGCTGGGTGTCGAAGCCCTCGAGCCACTCGTTCGTCTCCGGGTCGAAGCCCTCGGGGTACTTGTAGTTGCCCGCCTCGTCGTACTCCGCGGCCATGCCGTAGAGCGTCGGGTCGAACTCGGAGCCAGAGACGGCCTGGTCGTTCGCCTGCTTGAGCGACAGCGAGATACGGCGACGCTCGAGGTCGATGTCGATGACCTTGACGAAGATCTCGTCACCGACGTTGACGACCTGCTCGGGCAGCTCGACGTGGCGCTCGGCCAGCTCGGAGATGTGAACCAGACCCTCGATGCCGTCTTCGACCCGCACGAACGAACCGAACGGCACCAGCTTGGTGACCTTTCCGGGCACGACCTGGCCGATGGCGTGGGTACGAGCGAAGTGCTGCCACGGGTCTTCCTGGGTCGCCTTGAGCGACAGGGAGACGCGCTCGCGGTCCATGTCGACATCGAGCACCTCGACGGTGACCTCGGTGCCGACCTCGACGACCTCCGAGGGGTGGTCGATGTGCTTCCACGACAGCTCGGAGACGTGAACGAGACCGTCGACGCCGCCCAGGTCGACGAAGGCGCCGAAGTTGACGATGGAGGACACGACGCCCGAGCGGACCTGGCCCTTCTGGAGCTCCTTGAGGAACGTCGTGCGCACCTCGGACTGCGTCTGCTCGAGCCAGGCCCGCCGCGACAGAACCACGTTGTTGCGGTTCTTGTCGAGCTCGATGATCTTGGCCTCGATCTCCTTGCCGACGTACGGCTGGAGGTCGCGGACGCGTCGCATCTCGACGAGCGAGGCGGGCAGGAAGCCACGGAGGCCGATGTCGAGGATGAGTCCACCCTTGACGACCTCGATGACGGTGCCGGTGACGACGCCGTCTTCTTCCTTGACCTTCTCGATCGTGCCCCAGGCGCGCTCGTACTGCGCGCGCTTCTTGGACAGGATGAGGCGGCCTTCCTTGTCCTCCTTCTGGAGAACCAGGGCCTCGACCTCGTCGCCGACCTTGACGATCTCGCCGGGGTCGACGTCGTGCTTGATCGACAGCTCGCGCGAGGGGATGACGCCCTCGGTCTTGTAGCCGATGTCGAGCAGCACCTCGTCGCGGTCGACCTTGACGATCACACCCTCGACGATGTCGCCGTCATTGAAGTCCTTGATGGTCGCGTCGATCGCGGCAAGGATCTCTTCTTCGGTGCCGATGTCGTTGATAGCGACCTCAGGCGCGGTCTTTTCGACCGTGTAGGCAGTCATGTAGTAGGAACTCCGATTGTGGACAGTCATAATGGAGGCACGAGTTCGAGGGGCGCACGGCCCGACGTCCCGGCATCCGCTGGATGGTGTGACCTCGCCGGCTACCCGGCTCGGTCACGGAGGTTGCGCACACGAGTGCGCTCAGCGATCTTATCCGCGCGGTCAGCACCGGGTCAAAGAGAGGGTGGGATGCCGTGAGCCCACCTCCCGACGACACGCACGTCGCCCGACGGGGCGCCTCGGCGCAGGAGACGGCCGGCGCCAACCGCACCTGGTGGGACGACGAGGCCGACGACTACTACCTCGAGCACGGCGCGTTCCTCGGCGACACCGACTTCGTGTGGGGCCCGGAGCGGCTGCGTGAGGCGGAGGCCGGCCTGCTCGGGGACCCGAACGGCAGCCGGATGCTCGAGATCGGCGCCGGGTCTGGACAGTGCTCCCGGTGGCTCTCTGCTCGAAGGGCGACGGTGGTGGCGACCGACCTCTCGAGGGGCATGGTGGCGACCGGCGTGGAGGTCAACGAGCACGTACCCGAGGAGACGCGGGTTCCGTTCGTGCAGTGCGACGGCCGCATGCTGCCGTTTGCCGACTCCTGCTTCGACACCGTCTTCACCGCCTACGGGGTGCTGCCGTTCGTCGCCGACTCCGACGTCGTGCTGCGGGAGGCGGCTCGGGTGCTTCGTGCGGGCGGTCGGTTCGTGTTCGCCACGACGCACCCGATGCGCTGGGCCTTTCCTGACGACCCGGGGCCGAACGGGCTCACCGTCTACCAGTCATACTTCGACCGCACGCCCTACGTCGAACAGGACGACGACGGCCGCGCCACCTACGTCGAGCACCACCGCACCCTGGGTGACCGGGTCCGCGAGATCAGGGCCGCCGGCCTGGTGCTCGACGACCTGGTCGAGCCGGAGTGGCCCGAGGGCCACGACGAGCCGTGGGGCGCCTGGTCGCCGCTTCGAGGCCGGCTCTTTCCCGGCACGGCGATCTTCGTCTGCCACAAACCCCGGTGACCCAGCCGGCCCGCACCTGGACCGTCAGGCGTGGCCGGCGTGCTCGTGGTCGGCGTGCCCGCTCGACTCGAACTGGATGGTCGAGTGCTCGACGTTGAAGTCGGCGGAGATGCACCGCTGCAGCTGGTCGAGCATCTCTCCGAGGTGCCCGTCGTGGAAGCAGCTGTCGTCGACGACGACGTGAGCCGTGAGCACCGGCAAGCCGGTGGCCACCTGGCTGGCGTGCAGGTCATGGACGTCGTGCACATGGGGTAGCGCCATCATGTGGTCTCTCACCAGACCGATGTCGAGACCCTCCGGGGTCGACTCCATCAGCACGTCGATCGACTCGCGCAGGAGCCGGATGGTGCGAGGAACGATGAGGATGCCGATCACCAGCGACGCCAGAGCGTCGGCGCGCAGCCACCCGGTCAGGGCGATGACGCCCGCCGACACGAGCACCGCCACCGAGCCCAGCGCGTCGTTGACGACCTCGAGAAAGGCCGCGCGCATGTTGAGGTTGTCACCGCGGCCGCCGGCAAGCACGAGCAGGCCGACGATGTTGCCGACGAGCCCGACCACCCCGAAGACGACCATCACGCCGGGCACCACCTCGGGCGGGTCGAAGAGACGGCGTACGCCCTCGATGAGGATGAAGATGCCGACCGCCAGAAGCACAGCGGCCTGAGCGGCTGCCCCGAGCACCTCCGCGCGGCGGTAGCCCCAGGTTCTCTGCTCTGTCGCCGGTCGTCGCGACAGCACGGCCGCGACCAGCCCCAGCGTGAGCCCGGCGACGTCGGTGAGCATGTGGCCGGCGTCCGCGAGCAGGGCCAGGCTGCCCGAGACGACAGCCCCGACGACCTCGACGATGAGCACGACGACAGTAATACCGAGCACGGTCGCGAGGCGCCCTCGGTGGTCGGCCAGCTCGCTGGCGCCGTGGGAGTGAGCGTGCGCGGCCATCAGCAGCTCCCCTCGACCGCACCACAGCCGCAGCCCTCGCCGCGCCAGGCTGCGATCCCCTCACGAACGGCCACGACCGCAATGACCAGGCCGGCGAGGGGGTCGGCCCAGTGCCAGCCGAAGAGGGAGTTGGCCAGCAGCCCGAGCAGCAGCACGGCCGAGAGGTACGTGCAGAGCAGGGTCTGCTTAGAGTCGGCCACGACGCTGCCCGAACCCAGCTCGCGGCCGGTACGCCGCTGCGCCCACGACAGGAACGGCATGATGACGAGCGACGCGACGGCGATACCGACCCCGAGCCCGGTGGGGGTTGCCTCGTCGGCCCCGAGCAGTGACCGAACGGACTCGAAGGTCACGTAGCCGGAGAGGGCGAAGAACGAGATCGCGATGTACCGCAGCGCCTGCTTCTCTCGCGTCTCGGGCATCGCATGACGAAACTGCCACAGGATCACCAGGCCGCTACCCACCTCGACCAGGGAGTCGAGGCCGAACCCGACCAGAGCGATCGAGGATGCCGCCGCCCCGGCCGTGATCGCGACGACAGCCTCGAGCACGTTGTAGGCGACAGACGCACCAGCGAGCTGCTGGGCGCGACGCGCGAGCTGACGACGCCGCTGGGGCGTCGGGGTGGCGGCGGTGCCGGTGCCGGTGCCGGCGACGGGACCCGTGCTCACGGGGTCACCGCCGTTCCGTAGCGGGGGCACAGGGCCACGGCGTCTCCGGTCAGGGCGAGCAGCCGCTCCGCCGCCCCGAGCAGGTCGAGCGTCGCCTCCGGATGGGCGAGTGCGTAGACCGACGCCCGTCCTTCGGCGCGGACGGTGACGATGCCGCAGTCGAGCAGGCAGGCCAGGTGCTTGCTCACGGTCGACTGGGCGAGGCCCAGGTGCCGGGTGAGGTCGACCACCCGGTGCTCGCCCAAGGCAAGATGCTGCACGATCGTCAGACGCGACCGGTCGCTGAACCCGTTGAATAGGCAGACCGCGGCGCGAACGGCAGCGTCTTCCTTACCGACATCGTCGCGAGTGACCGTTTCATCGCCATCGACCATTGGCATCGCCATTGGTCGATCATACACGCGAGCGCTTTTCGGCGGAGACGGGTCTACGCTGAGAGGGTGCTGCCTGGCAAGGAGACTCCGATGAACGTGACACGCTCCCCGTTCTTCCTTTCAACCGTGCTCTTTCTCGGCGGTGCCCTCAGTTTTCAGTTCGACGACAGCGGTGTGGCGTGGTCGTGGTCTGGTCGAGCGTGGATCGGGGCCGTCCTGCTGCTCTGCTCTGGCGTGTTCGCGATCCTGCTGTTCAGGAGCACGCGCAGAAGCGCTCGCGCGTAGAACCGCCGCAGCGCCCCGGCGCTCCGGCGTAAGACGACGACATGAGATCAGTGGGCAGCGTCGTGCCAGGAGTGGCCGACGCCGACACTGACGTCGAGGGGCACATCCATCGGCGCCGCTGAACCCATCTGCTCGCGCACGATTGCCTCGACCTGCTCACGCTCCCCCGCAGCGATCTCGAGCACGAGCTCGTCGTGCACCTGCAGCAGCACGCGGGAACGAGCCTGCGCCTCGACGAGCGCCCGGTCGACCCCGATCATGGCGACCTTCATGATGTCGGCCGCCGACCCCTGGATCGGTGCGTTCAGCGCCATCCGCTCGGCCATGTCGCGACGCTGCCGGTTGTCGGAGGTGAGGTCGGGCAGGTAGCGGCGCCGCCCGAACATCGTCGCCGTGTACCCGGTGCCACGCGCTTCGGTGACGACGTCGTGCAGGTACTCGCTGACCCCACCGAACCGCTGGAAGTAGCCGTCCATGAGGCCCCGGGCCTCCTCGGTGGTGATGGTGAGCTGCTTGGAGAGCCCGAACGCCGACAGGCCGTAGGCCAGGCCGTAAGACATCGCCTTCACCTTGGAGCGCATCTCGGACGTCACCCCGTCGGGCTCGACCCCGAAGACCTGCGAGCCCACGAACTTGTGGAGGTCCTCGCCGGTGCGGAACGCGGTGATGAGGCCCTCGTCGCCCGACAGGTGCGCCATGACACGCATCTCGATCTGCGAGTAGTCGGCCGACATCAGCGACTCGAACCCGTCACCGACGACGAACAGCTCGCGGATGCGGCGTCCTTCCTCGGTGCGGATCGGCACGTTCTGCAGGTTGGGGTCGGTCGAGCTGAGCCGGCCGGTCGCGGCGATCGTCTGCAGGTAGGTGGTGTGGATGCGGCCGTCGTCGGCGACAGACTTCTGCAGGCCCTCGACCGTGACCCGCAACCGGGCGGCGTCACGGTGACGAAGCAGCGCCTCGAGGAACGGGTGCTCGGTCTTGGTGTAGAGGTCGGCCAGCGCGTCGGCGTCGGTGGTCCAGCCGGTCTTGGTCTTCTTCGTCTTCGGCATGCCGAGCGTCTCGAAGAGCACGACCTGCAGCTGCTTCGGCGAACCGAGGTTGATCTGCTCGCCACCGATGGCCTCGTAGGCGTCGGCCTGGGCCGTGGCGACCTTGGCCGCGAAGTCCTTCTCGAGCTCGTCGAGACCCTCGTCGTCGACGGCGATGCCGGTGCGCTCCATGCGGGCGAGAACATCGATGAGGGGCAGCTCGACGTCGGCGAGCAGCTCGGCCCCTCCGGTGGCGGCCACCTGCTCGTCGAGGGCGACGGCCAGGGCGCGCACGGCCGTCGCCCGCACCATCTCGTACTCGGCGGCTTTCTCGTCGGCGTCGCCGTCGAGGTCGAGCATGCCCTGCCCGGAGTCGTCGGTGGCGACCAGCTCACGCTGGAGGTTGCGCAGAACGAGGTCGTCGAGGTGGTACGTGCGGTTGTCGGGCTTGACGAGATACGCCGCCAGCTGGGTGTCACTCGTCAGCCCGCGCAGCGCCCACCCTCGCGAGGCGAGGGCCTGCATCGGCCCCTTCGCGTCGTGCATCGCCTTGGGCCGTTCAGGGTCGGCCAGCCAGTGCCCGACCGAGGCCTCTCCCTCCGGGGTCAGGGTCGTGAGGTCGACCCAGGCGGCCGACCCGTCAGGCGCGGCGATCGCGAGGCCGGTCGCGTCACCGGTGCCCCGGGCCCAGGTGCCGATCACCGACACGCCGGCCCGCTCGCCCGGCACGAGGTGCGCGCCGACCCAGGCGGGAACGGCATCCGGGCTCACGACCTCGCCGTCGAGGTCGAAGCCCTGGTCGGCCTCGGGCGCGGCGGCCTCGACCGACTCGAACAGGCGGTCTCTCAGCACGCGGAACTCGAGCCCGTCGAAGACGGTGTGCACGTCGTCGCGGCTCCACTGTGACCGCTCGAGCTCGGGCACGGTGAGACCGACCGGGGTGTCCTTGACCAGCTGGTTGAGGCGGCGGTTGCGCAGCACGTTGTCGAGGTGCTCGCGCAACGACTCGCCGGCCTTGCCCTTGATCTGGCCGATCGCGGCCACGATGCCGTCAAGGTCACCGAACTGGTTGATCCACTTGGCCGCCGTCTTCGGCCCGACGCCGGGAACGCCCGGCAGGTTGTCGGAGGTCTCGCCGACCATCGCGGCGAGGTCGCTGTAGCGGGTCGGGGGCACACCGTACTTCTCCTCGATGGCGGCCGGCGACATACGCCACACCTCAGAGACACCACGCACGGGGTAGAGCACCGTGACCTTCTCGGAGACCAGCTGGAAGGTGTCGCGGTCACCCGAGCAGATCAGCACGTCGAGGCCCTGCTCCTCGGCCTGCGTGGCGAAGGTGGCGATGATGTCGTCGGCCTCGTAGCCGGGCAGCTCGACGTACTTGATGCGCAGGGCATCGAGCACCTCGTGCATGAGCGAGACCTGGCCCTGAAACTCGTCGGGCGACTTGGCCCGGCCCGCCTTGTACTCGGCGTAGACCTCGGTGCGAAAGGTCTGTCGCGAGAGGTCGAAGGCGACGACGACATGCGAAGGCTCTTCGTCGCGAAGCATGTTGATCAGCATTGAGGTGAAGCCGTACACGGCGTTCGTGTGCTGACCCGTCGTGGTCGAGAAGTTCTCTACCGGCAGAGCGAAGAAGGCGCGGTAGGCCAGCGAGTGTCCGTCGAGGATCAGTAGTCGGCTCACAAGCGGCAGCCTAGTGTCCGCCGCCGACACCACGAACCGTCCTCTCGACCCGTCGGCCTACGATCGGGCCATGACGCAGATGAGCACCGACCTCGACACCATGAACGCCGAGATGAGCCACACGTTGCTCGGACGCATGGGGATCACGGTCACCGAGGCCACCCCCGAACGGCTCGTGGCCACGATGCCGGTGGAGGGCAACACCCAGCCGTACGGGCTGCTCCACGGTGGCGCCAGCGTGGTGCTCGCGGAGACGCTCGGCTCGATCGGCGCGCAGCTGCACGCCGGACCCGACCGCGTCGCTGTCGGCCTCGACATCAACGCCACCCACCATCGGGCCGCCCGATCCGGCACCGTCACCGGCACGGCCACGGTCTTGAGCGCCGGCCGCACCCTCGTCAGCTACGACGTCGTGGTGACCGACGAGGCCGGCAAGCGAGTCTGCACGTCGCGGATCACCTGCCTGTTGCGGGACGCACCCCCGGGAGCATGACGCGGACCTGCCGCGCTCGGCTCAGCCGGCGATCTGAGGGGGCTGGGTGGGCAGCTGTCGCGAACCCGCCCGGCTGGCCGTTCGGGCCGCCTTCGTTCGCATGTCACGTCGCCGCTGCAACACCTGGTCGAGCGAGTACCGCTGACCGCGAGGCTCCCCCGACAGCTTGCGCTGCAAGGTGGCGGTCGACGTGACGCGCCGAACCGTCTCGGGCGCGAAGCCGAGCCGCGCAAAGAACCGGTTGGCCTCACGGTTCTGCGCCGGCACGGCGCTCGCGAGGTGTTCTGCGCCCTGCCGGTCGGCGTGACGGCCCGCAGCGCCCAGCAGGGCCTTGCCGACCCCGGTGCGGCGCAGCTCAGGATGGACGAAGAGCATGTCGATCGAGACGCACGGGGAGTTGACGAGCAGGCTGCGGGTGGAGTCGGCCAGCACGACGTACCCCGCGGCACGGTCGTCGACGAAGGCGATGAAGGCGTAGATGTCGTTTCGCTGCAAGGCGGTGCGCAGGGTGCCGTCGAGGGCAAGACGCTGAGCCGCCTCGGGGGTGGTCCCCGCCTCGATCCGGTGGGTGATCCACAGTTCGATGAACTGTGAATGGAGGTCGACGTCGACCTGCCGCACCGAGATCACTGTTCGACCCATCGTTCCTCCAACATGTATGGCCCCGAGGTCACCCGACTGACACTACGGGTAACTAAGGGGTAGCGGAACCCGTTCGCGCCTTCGTGTGGACGGGCACCACCACTGCATCACCACGGGCCTGGTGGACGCGTCGGTCGTAGGCTGATCGCCCGCGTCACGACTGACCCGGGTTTGCCGGGAATGTCGGGTCAGGGGATCAGACGTCGCCGCCGAGGTAGGCCGCCTTGACGGCAGGATCAGCGGCGAGCGCCTTGCCGGTGCCCTCGCGCACGATCTCTCCGGTCTCGAGAATGTAGGCGCGATGACTGCGCTTGAGGGCCTGGGCAGCGTTCTGCTCGACGAGCAGCACCGTGGTGCCCTGGCTGTTGATCTCGGTGACGATGTCGAAGATCTGCTGGATGAGCTTGGGCGCCAGTCCCATCGACGGCTCGTCGAGCAACAGAAGCTTCGGCTTTGCCATCAGCGCGCGGCCCATGGCGAGCATCTGCTGCTCACCGCCGGACATCGAGCCCGCGGCCTGGTTGGTGCGCTCCTTCAGCCGTGGGAACAGCTCGAAGACGCGGTCGAGGTCGTCCTTGATCGTGGCCTTGTTCTTGCGGTCGGGGCGGGCGTAGGTGCCCATCTCGAGGTTCTCCATGACCGACATACCGACGAAGCAGCCGCGGCCCTCAGGCGACTGCGAGATGCCGAGCACGGGGCGCTCGTGCGAGGGCATGTCGGTGATGTCCTGCCCGTCGAAGGTCACCGTGCCGGCCCGCACCGGCCGCAGGCCCGAGATGGTCTTCATGGTCGTCGTCTTGCCGGCGCCGTTCGCCCCGATCAGGGTGACGATCTCGCCTTCCTCGACCGTGAAGCTGATGTCGCGGATCGCCTCGATGCGTCCGTAGTTGACGCACAGGCCCTTGACCTCAAGAAGCATCTTCTTCGTCCACTCCCAGGTAGGCGGCGATGACCGCCGGATTGTCACGAATCTCCGCCGGAGCACCCTCGGCGATCTTGCGGCCGAACTCCAGCACGACGATGCGGTCGGTCACCCCCATGACCAGCTTCATGTCGTGCTCGATGAGGAGCACGGTGTAGCCCTGGTCGCGAATGCTGCGGAT
Organism: Humibacillus sp. DSM 29435; assembly: GCF_001758225.1. GTDB lineage: Bacteria > Actinomycetota > Actinomycetes > Actinomycetales > Dermatophilaceae > DSM-29435. Next base: position 30,643 of record NZ_MAST01000005.1, read on the forward strand.
CAGCTGCATCAGCCGGATCTTCTCGGCCGGGTTGAAGCCGGCCGCCGGCTCGTCGAGGCAGAGCAGCGACGGGTTGGTGGCCAGGGCCCGGGCGATTTCGAGCCGTCGCTGGTCGCCGTAGGGAAGGTTGCGGGCCAGCTCGTCGGCCCTGCGGTCGAGGCCCATGAACCGAAGCAGCTCGTGGGCTCGCCGGTAGCCGGTGTCCTCTTCGGAGCGGTGCTTCGGCAGCCGGAACATGGCCGAGATGACCCCGGTGGTGTGGTGGGCGTCGACCCCCACCATGACGTTCTCGAGGGCGGTCATGTTGGCGAAGAGCCGGATGTTCTGGAAGGTGCGGGCGATGCCGAGCTTGGTGATCGCGAACTTCTTGCGCCGGCCCAGCGCAGTGCCGAGGAAGCGCACCCCGCCGGACGTTGGCTGGTAGACCCCCGTCATTACGTTGAAACAGGTGGTCTTGCCCGCGCCGTTCGGGCCGATGAGCCCGAGGATCTCACCTTTGCGAATGTCGAAGCTCACCCCGTCGAGGGCGACCACGCCCCCAAAACGCAAGGTCACGTCATCGACCTCCAACAGCTTCTCGCCGTCGGCGATCGTGGGGCCGCCGAGGTCGAGCGGGGTGATGTCGACCTCGGTGTGGATGATGCCCTCGGCCTCGGGCTCCGGCATGTTCATCGTCGGCTCAGGCATCGGGCAACCCTTCCTCGAGCACTTGCTCTCGTTCGTCGGCTCGTTTGACTCGGCGCGTGCGGCCCGGGGGCAGGATGCCTTGGGGCCGGAAGATCGCCAGGACCATCAGGGCCAGCCCGAAGACGAGCACCCGGAAGTCGGCGAACTCCCGGAACCGCTCAGGGAAGTAGCTGACCACGATCGCGCCGAGAATGACACCGACACGGTTGCCGGCCCCACCGACGACGACGGCGGCGATGAAAAGGATCGAGAGCAGCAGCTGGAAGCTGTCGGGCGAGATGAAGCCGGCCTTGCCGGCGAACAGGGCCCCCGACAACCCTCCGATCGCAGCCCCGAGGGAGAAGGCGAGCAGCTTGAACCGGAAGGTGGGCACCCCCATCAGCTCGGCGGCATCCTCGTCCTCGCGCGTGGCCTCCCACGCACGACCCACTCTGCTGTTCTTGACCAGGATGTCGAAAACGAGCACCAGCACGATGATGACGAGGGCGAGCCAGTAGTACGGAACGAAGTCGCCGATGCCGAACTTGAGGAACGTCGTCGTGTTATCGAGGTCAACGACGGGCGTGCCGTTGCTCCAGTCAAGACTCGGCACTTCGAACAGCTCGATGCCGGGTGGGCGGGGGATGTCGGTGATACCGCGGGCGCCGCCCAGCCACTGACTGTTGACCAGCGTCAGTCGGACGATCTCGCCGAAGCCGAGCGTCACGATGGCCAGGTAGTCACCGCGCACCCGCAGGGTCGGAGCGCCGAGAATGACCCCGGAGATCATGGCCACGACGATGGCGATGGGCACCGCCACCAACCACGGCAGCGAGGCGTGAGCCGAGCTGAGCACCCCGACCACATAGGCCCCGATGGCGTAGAAGCCGACGTAGCCGAGGTCGAGCAGGCCGGCGTAGCCGACCACGATGTTGAGGCCCAGTGCGACGAGCACGTACGTCGCGACAGTGAAGAGCACGCCGCCGAAGTCAGAGTCTTCGGTGGTGATGAACGGGATGTTGAGCAGCGGGAGGGCGAACAGGAAGACCGCGAACAGCGCCCAGAGCACTATCTTCACGGGCTTGGGCAGTCCGGCGACCCGATCCTTGAAGTCGAGGCGCGGCTTGCGGGTCTGGGCAGTCGAGGTGCTCATGCACGGGCCTTTCCGAGGGACTCACCGAGCAGACCCGTGGGCCGGAACAACAAGATGACGATAAGCAGCAGGAAGGAGACGACATCCTTCCACTGCGTGCCGACGATCGCGGAGCCGTAGTTCTCGGCGAGACCGAGCACGAAGCCGCCGAGCAGGGCCCCGCGCAGGTTGCCGATACCGCCCAGCACCGCTGCCGTGAAGGCCTTGACGCCGAGGATGAAGCCGACGTCGTAACGGGTGATCCCGATCTTGAGCAGGTAGAACACCGCCGCCGCACCCGCCATCACCCCACCGACGAGGAAGGTGACGCGAATGACCCGGTCGCGGTTGACGCCCATCAGGGCAGCAGCCTCAGGGTCCATCGCGACGGCCCGGATGCCGCGCCCGAGGCGAGAGCGGCTGACGAACTGGTCGAGCACGATCATCATCGCGATAGCCCCCACGATGACGAAGATGTCGACGTTGGTGACCTCGTAACCGAAGAGGTTGAACACTCCCTGAGGTTTGATGATCGTGGGCAACGGCACGTTGTTGCGCGAGTTGCTCACGTAGTCACGAAGCGTGTCGTCGAGGCCGAACCAGCGGGCGATCTTCTCGCGCAGACCCATCGCCTCCGAGAGCACGAACGAGGCTCCGATGGCCGAGATCAGGGCAATCAGAGGCGGGGCGTTGCGTTTACGGAGCGGGCGATACGCCACGCGTTCGATGACGACGGCAACGAACCCCGACATGAGCATCGCGGCCACGAACATCATGGCGACCCAGAAGATCACCTGCCCGGTCGAGCCAGAGACGTTGCCCCCGAGAATCATCACCACCCAGACGGCCGCGAAAGAGCCGTACATGAACACTTCTGAGTGCGCGAAGTTGATCAGCCGCAGCACTCCGTAGACGAAGGTGTAGCCGAGGGCGATCAGGGCATAGACGGCGCCGATGGCGAGGCCGGTAATCGTCAACGCTGCGAAGTTGTCGATCAGAAACTGCATCCAAGGCCTCCTGGGCCGGGCGACGGGGGATCAGGCGGTGCTGTACCCAGCGACAGGGGTGGTCGGGGCACCCTGGCCCCGACCACCCCTGTCGCTGACGGTCTGTTCTACTTGATCTCTCCGATGGAGACGATCTTGCCGTTCTCGACCTTGTAGGCGAAGACCTTGATCTCGGACGACTCGCCCTTGTCGTCGAACTTCAGCTGCTTGGTCACGCCCTTCTTGTCGAAGCTCTTGACGTAGTCGAGCATCGACTTGCGGTCCTTGCCCTCACCGATGCCGTCGAGCAGGATCGTCGCGGCGTCGTAGCCCTCACCCGAGTAGGTGTTCGGGTCTTCCTTGAACTTGGCCTTGTAGGCCGTCTGGAACTCAGGCGCGACGTCCGGCGGCACGCACGGGCAGGTGATGATGGTGCCTTCGGCAGCCGACCCGGCGTTCTTGAGGTACGACGCGTCTTTCACACCGTCAGCCACCACGTAGGTGCCCTTGAAGCCGGCGTCTCGCAGCTGCTTGATCATGGGGGCGGCTTCGGGTGAGTAGCCACCGAAGAACACCGCGTCGGCGCCCGAGGCGGTCACCTTCGTGACGGTGGCCGAGAAGTCGGTCTGCTTCGTCTGGATCGTGTCGGTGCCGACCACACTGGCGCCGAGGTCCTGGCGCACCGTATCGGCCAGGCCCTTGCCGTACTCGGTCGCGTCGTCGATGACGAACGGCTTGGTCGACTTGAGGGTGTCCTTGATGTACTTCGCCGCGGCCGGGCCCTGGGTGGCGTCGTTGCCGAGCACCCGGAAGAAGGTCTTCCAGCCGTTGGTGGAAAGGGTCGTGGCCGTCGCCGACGGCGTGATGGCTACCATGCCGGCTTCGTTGAACAGCGGGTCGGCGGCCTTGGACTCGCCGGAGAAGGCCGGCCCGACGAGGCCGACGACCTTCTTGTCGTCGATCGCCTTCTTGGCCAGGGCGGGGGCCTGCGTGGGGTCGCCCTGCGAGTCGTAGTTCTCGAGGGTCACCTTGCAGTCGGCGTGCTTGGCGTTGTAGTCGTCGAGCGCCAGGTTGACGCCGTTCTGGATGTAGATACCCAGGTTGGCGTTCGGGCCGGTGAGGGCGCCGAACATGCCGATCTTCTGGTCACAGACCTTGGCGGCACCACCGCTGGCTCCGGCGGCCGGTGTCGTGTCGCCGCCCTTGGTGCCGCAGGCACCCAGGGCGAGGGCTGCGACCGCGAACGGCACAGCAAGCTTGAGGGTGGAACGCACGGGTGTCCTCCTGATGTCACACATCCCTCGGTCGAGGGCTGAGTCGGAGACTAGGCCACGGGAGGCCCGTACAACAGCAAAAACTGCGTCGGTGACCGTGTCGTGACCTAGTTCTTACCAGAACGACGTATCAAGGGCCGCATACGCGACACCGAGCCGGGGTTCAGACCGACCCGTTTGCGCCCTCAGCGGGAGGGCAGACCGTTGATGACGGCCTCGGCCACTTCCTTCATGCCCAGGCGCCGATCCATCGCCGTCTTCTGGATCCAGCGGAACGCGTCGGCCTCGTTGAGCTTGAGCTGGCTCATCAGCACGCCCTTGGCGCGGTCGACGAGCTTGCGCGTCTCGAGCCGCTCGCCCAGGTCGGCGATCTCGGACTCGAGGGCCTTGAGCTCCTGCCAGCGCGAGTGGGCGATGTCGATGGCCGGTCGCAGGTCGTCGGCGGTGAAGGGTTTGACGACGTAGGCCATGACGCCGGCGTCACGGGCGCGCTCGACGAGCTCGGTCTGTGAGAAAGCGGTCAGCATGATGACCGGGCACTGCTTCGTCTCGTGCAGCTGCTCGGCGGCCGAGAGGCCGTCGAGGATCGGCATCTTGACGTCCATGATGACGAGGTCGGGCTTCAGCTCCTTGGCCAGAGCCACCGCCTGCTCACCGTTGCTCGCCTGCCCCACGACGTCGTAGCCGAGCTCGCCGAGCATCTCGACGAGGTCGAGCCGAATCAGCGTCTCGTCCTCGGCGACAAGGATGCGCGTAGCCCCCGGTGTGGGCGCTTCCACCTCGGCAGCAAGGTGCGTGCTCGCATTGGTCTCGGCCGAAGGCGTCGATGCCGTTGTCGTCTCGTCGGTGCTCACGGGCCAAGACTAGCGGGATCACCGTTTCCGGCACGTTTCGGGCTCGTCAACGGGCGACCGAGATCGGTGCCGAGGGCGGGACTCGAACCCGCACGGCCTTTCGGCCAGAGCATTTTGAGTGCTCCGTGTCTGCCATTCCACCACCCCGGCAGGAGTGCCGCGCCAGCATACCTACCCGAGCCCGAAAGCTCAGAACGCGCCTCTCCACCCGTAGAGAGCTCGGTCGATCCTCAGACCTTGGCCTCAGCCGGTGACCTCTTCGGGACGGTAGGCCGGCGCCGCCCGGTTCACGGCATCCCCCATGCGGTGCACCCGCAACGCGTTCGTCGAACCGGGCAGCCCGGGAGGCGAACCCGCGACGATCATGACGAGGTCGCCCTCCACCGATCGACCCTCGGGCAGCAGCTTGACGTCGACCTGGATGGCGAACTGGTCGGTGTGGTGCATGCGCGGCACCAGGAAGGTCTCGATGCCCCACACGAGGGCCAGACGTGAGCGGGTGCGCGGGTCGGAGGTGAAGACGAGCATCGGCAGCCGCGGCCGCACGCGCGCCATCCGCTGCGCCGAGTCGCCGGTCTCGCTGAACACGATGAGAAACTTCGCCCCGATGGTCTCGCCGACCTCGACCGCGGCCTTGGTGACTGCGCCGCCGACCGTGGACGGCTTCGCGGTGAGGCGCGCGATGAGGTCGTAGCCGTGCTCCTCGGTGCTCTCGATGATGCGCGCCATCGTCTGCACCGTCTGGATCGGCCAAGCCCCCACCGACGTCTCTCCCGAGAGCATCAGCGCGTCGGCGCCGTCGAGAACGGCGTTGGCGGCATCCGAGGCCTCGGCGCGGGTGGGCCGCGCGTTCTCGATCATCGACTCGAGCACCTGCGTGGCCACGATGACCGGCTTGGCGTTGCGACGGGCCATCTCGATAGCCCGCTTCTGCACGAGCGGCACCTCCTCGAGCGGCATCTCGACCCCGAGGTCGCCGCGGGCCACCATGATTCCGTCGAAGGCCAGCACGATCTCGAGCAGGTTGGCGACGGCCTGCGGCTTCTCGATCTTGGCGATGACCGGTACCCGCGTGCCGAACTCGTCCATGATGGCGTGCACGTCGTCGATGTCTGCGGCGTTGCGCACGAACGACAACGCGATCATGTCGGCGCCGAGCTTCATGGCGAAACGCAGGTCGTCGATGTCCTTCTCGGACAGGGCAGGCACGCTCACGGCGACGCCCGGCAGGTTGATGCCCTTGTTGTTCGACACGACGCCGCCGATGACGGTCTCGGTGACGACGTCAGTCTCGGTCACGTCGACAGCACGCAGCATGACCTTTCCGTCGTCGATGAGCAGCACGTCTCCGGGGCGCACATCACCGGGCAGACCAGCGTAGGTGGTGCCGACCTCGGTCTCGTCTCCGTCGACATCTCGGGTCGTGATGATGAACCGCTGCCCGGCAGCGAGCGTGATCGGGCCGCCTCGAAACCTCGCGGTGCGGATCTTCGGCCCCTGCAGGTCGACGAGGATGCCCACCGCGCGACCCGACTCGTCACTGGCGCGGCGCACGTCGTTGTAGACCTGCTCATGAACGGCGTGCTCGCCGTGCGAGAGGTTGAGACGGGCGACGTCCATACCCGCATCGACCAGCCCCTTCAGCTGTTCGTAGGAGGAGGTCTGGGGTCCGATCGTGCAGACGATCTTGGCTCGACGCATGCTTCAACCTTAGGTCTCGTGTGATGGCAGTCACCCACCGGCCTCGGTCAGGCCACGGCAGGCAACCGGCCTGGTGGGTAGTCGGGTTCAGACCGTGAGCGGACGGTCGGTGGGGCCGATCGGCCGCGGCAGCGAGCTCGACCCGGTGAGCCAGGCGTCGACCCCCGCCGCCGCGGCGCGGCCTTCGGCGATGGCCCAGACGATGAGCGACTGACCCCGGCCCACGTCGCCGGCGACGAACACCCCGGGCACGCTCGACATGAAGCTCTGGTCGCGCCGCACGTTGCTGCGCTCGTCGAGCTCGACCCCGAGCTGTTCGACGACTCCCGGCCCCTCCGGCCCGAGGAAGCCCATCGCGAAGAGCACGAGCTGAGCGGGGATGACCCGTTCGGTGCCCTCCTTGCCACTCGGTCGCCCGTCGACGAGCTCGACCTCGGTGATGCGCAGGGCCGCCACGTGGCCGTCGTCGTCGCCGACGAACTCGGTCGTGCTCACGGCATAGAGCCGCTCGCCGCCCTCCTCGTGGGCGCTCGCGACGCGGTAGAGCATCGGGTAGGTGGGCCACGGCTGGCTCCCCGGCCGGTCCTCCCCCGGCTGCGGCATGATCTCGAGGCTGGTCACCGAGCGGGCGCCCTGGCGATGTGAGGTGCCGAGGCAGTCGGCCCCGGTGTCGCCGCCGCCGATGATGACGACGTCCTTGCCCGTGGCGAGAATCTGGTTCTCGACCTCCTGCCCGAGCGCAGCCCGGTTGCCCTGCGGCAAGAACTCCATCGCCTGGTGGATGCCGCTCAGCTCGCGACCGGGGGCCGCGAGGTCGCGAGGCACGGTGGAGCCGAGCGCCAGCACCACCGCGTCGTAGCGGTCGCGCAGCTGACGGCCGGTGACGTCAGCGCCCACGTTGACACCGGTGCGGAACCGGGTTCCCTCGGCCTTCATCTGGTCGAGCCGCCGGTCGAGCACGGCCTTCTCCATCTTGAACTCCGGGATGCCGTAGCGCAGCAGCCCGCCGGGTCGGTCGGCCCGCTCGAAGACGGCGACGGTGTGCCCGGCGCGGGTCAGCTGCTGAGCCGCCGCCAGACCGGCCGGACCGGACCCGACGACGGCCACCGTCTTGCCCGAGAGCCGTTCGGGTGGCAGGGGTTTGACGAGGCCGTTCGCAAACGCCCGGTCGATGGTCGTGACCTCGATCTGCTTGATCGTGACGGCCGGCTGGTTGATGCCGAGCACGCACGCGGTCTCACACGGAGCCGGGCACAGCCGGCCGGTGAACTCCGGGAAGTTGTTCGTGGCGTGCAACCGCTCGATGGCGTCCTCCCAGTCGCCCTTCCAGGCGTGGGTGTTCCATTCGGGGATGAGGTTGCCCAGGGGGCAGCCGGCGTGACAGAACGGGATGCCGCAGTCCATGCAGCGACCAGCCTGGCGCTGCAGCTCGGTGACCTGCTGCTCCTCGTAGACCTCTTTCCAGTCCCTGATGCGCACGGGTACCGGCCTGCGCGCCGGGAGCTCGCGCTTTCGGGTGTTGAGAAAGCCTTGGGGATCAGCCACGGGAAGCCTCCATGATCCGGTTCCACACCACGGTGCCGTCGGGGTCGAGCCCCTCCTGCTCTGCCTGGGCCCGCACGTCGAGCACCCGCTGGTAGATGCGAGGCAGCACGAGCGTGAAGCGTTCGCGCGCTGACTCCCAGTCGGCCAGCAGGGCGCCGGCCACCGATGAGTCGGTCCACCTGACGTGCGCCTCGAGCAGCTGCCGCAGGGCGGTCTCGTCGTCGGGTCGCAGGCCCGAGAGGTCGACCATCTCGGTGTTGACGCGCTCAGGTCGCAGGTCGAGCACGTAGGCCACGCCCCCCGACATCCCGGCCGCGAAGTTGCGACCGACGGGGCCGAGCACGACGGCCGTGCCGCCGGTCATGTACTCGCAGCCGTGGTCGCCGACCCCTTCGACGACGGCGCTGGCTCCGGAGTTGCGCACGCAGAACCGTTCACCGACCAGGCCTCGCAGGAACAGCTCGCCTGCCGTGGCGCCGTAGCCGATGACGTTGCCGGCGATGACGTTCTTCTCGGCGACGAGACGCGCCAGATGGTGAGGACGAACGGTCACGCGCCCGCCGGACAGACCCTTGCCGACGTAGTCGTTGGCGTCACCCTCGAGCCGGAGCGTGACACCGGCGGGAAGGAAGGCGCCGAACGACTGACCACCGGAGCCCGTCATCGACACCTCGATGGTGTTGTCGGCCAGTCCGTCGGGGTGGGCCTTGGTGACGTGGTGCCCAAGCATGGTGCCGACGGTGCGGTTGACGTTGCGCACGGCGATCTCGGTTCGCACCGGCTCGCCGCTCTCGATGGCCGGCAGCGCCCGTGTGAGCAGCTCATTGTCGAGAGCCTTCTCGAGCGCGTGGTCCTGCCCGGTCGACTGGTAGAGCGTGCCGCCGGTGGGGTTGTCGGCCACGGTGAGGATGGGTGACAGGTCGAGCCCGGACGCCTTCCAGTGCGCAATGGCCTTCTCGAGGTCGAGGCTGTCGACCTGCCCTACGGCATCCTGGATGGAGCGGAAGCCCATGGCGGCCAGGTGCTCACGAACCTCCTCCGCGATGTACTCGAAGAAGGTCTCGACGAACTCGGGCCGACCCGAGAACCGCGCCCGCAGCTCGGGGTTCTGGGTGGCGATACCGACGGGGCAGGTGTCGAGGTGGCAGACCCGCATCATGATGCAGCCCGACACCACGAGAGGGGCGGTGGCGAAGCCGAACTCCTCCGCGCCGAGCAGGGCGGCCACGACGACGTCACGCCCGGTCTTCAGCTGGCCGTCGACCTGCACCACGATGCGGTCGCGCAGACCGTTGAGCACGAGGGTCTGCTGCGCCTCGGCCAGCCCGAGCTCCCAGGGGGCTCCGGCGTGCTTGAGCGAGGTCAGCGGTGAGGCCCCGGTGCCGCCGTCGTGACCCGAGATGAGCACGACGTCGGCGTGCGCCTTGGACACGCCGGCCGCCACGGTGCCGACCCCGACCTCGGAGACGAGCTTGACGTGGATGCGAGCCGCCGGGTTGGCGTTCTTGAGGTCGTGGATCAGCTGGGCGAGATCTTCGATGGAGTAGATGTCGTGGTGCGGCGGCGGCGAGATGAGCCCGACCCCAGGTGTCGAGTGACGGGTCTTCGCCACCCACGGGTACACCTTGTGACCGGGCAGCTGGCCGCCCTCGCCGGGCTTGGCCCCCTGCGCCATCTTGATCTGGATGTCGTCGGAGTGCGTGAGGTAGAGACTCGTCACCCCGAAGCGGCCCGACGCGACCTGCTTGACGGCAGAACGCCGTTCGGGGTCGAGCAGCCGGTCTCGGTCTTCGCCGCCCTCGCCCGTGTTCGAGCGCGCGCCGAGGTGGTTCATGGCGACCGCGAGCGTCTCGTGGGCCTCCTGAGAGATCGAGCCGTAGCTCATTGCCCCGGTGCTGAAGCGCCGAACGATCTCGCTGACCGGTTCGACCTCGTCGATCGGCACTGGGAGCCGGCCCGTCACTCCGGTGGCCTTGAAGCCCATGAGCCCCCGCAGCGTCATCAGGCGCGAGGTCTGGTCGTCGATGCGCTGGGTGTACTGCTTGAACACGTCGTAGCGGCGCGCCCGGGTGGAGTGCTGCAGACGGAAGACCGTGTCGGGGTCGAACAGGTGCGGCTCACCCTCGCGGCGCCACTGGTACTCGCCGCCGACGTCGAGCACGCGGTGCGGCTGCTGCACCCCTTCGGGAGGGTAGGCCCTCGCGTGGCGTTCGAACGTCTCGCGGGCGATCACGTCGAGCCCGACGCCGCCGAGCTGCGAGACGGTGCCGGTGAAGTAGGTGTCGACCAGGTCCTGTGAGAGCCCGATGGCCTCGAACACCTGCGCCCCACGGTAGGAGGCGACGGTGGAGATGCCCATCTTCGACATCACCTTCAGCACCCCCTTGCCGAGGGCCTTGATGAGGTTGGCCACGGCCTTCTCGGGCTCGACCCCCTCGATCTGACCCGAGCGCACGAGGTCTTCGACACTCTCCATGGCGAGGTAGGGGTTGACCGCGGCCGCCCCGAAGCCGATGAGCAGCGCCGCGTGGTGCACCTCGCGCACGTCGCCGGCCTCGACGAGCAGCCCCACCTGGGTACGCGTCTTCTCGCGGATGAGGTGGTGGTGCACGGCTGCGGTCAGCAGCAGCGACGGGATGGGGGCAAGATCACGCCCGGAGTCGCGGTCGGAGAGCACGACGAAGCGCGCACCGCGCCGGATGGCCTGGCTCACCTCGGCGAAGATCTCGTCGAGGCGCTCACGCATGGCTTGCGCGCCGCCGGTGACATCGTAGAGGCCGCGCACGACGTGCGTGGCGTAACCGGGCAGGTCTCCGTCGGCGTTGATGTGCACGATCTTGGCCAGCTCGTCGTTGTCGAGCACGGGGAAGTCGAGCACGAGCTGACGGGCGTGCGCCGGAGAGGCGGACAGCACATTGCCCTCGGGGCCCATGAAGGTGCCGAGCGAGGTGACCAGCTCTTCGCGGATGGCATCGAGCGGGGGGTTGGTGACCTGCGCGAAGAGCTGGGTGAAGTAGTCGAAGAGCAGCCGGGGGCGCGTGGAGAGCACGGCGATCGGGGTGTCGGTGCCCATGGAGCCGAGCGCCTCGGCGCCGGCCTTGGCCATCGGCGTGAGCAGGATGCGCAGGTCTTCGGTGGTGTAGCCGAAGGTCTGTTGGCGTCGCACCACCGAGGAGGCCGTGTGCACGATGTGCTCGCGCTCGGGAAGGTTTTCGAGCCGGATCAGGCCGGCGTGCAGCCAGTCTCGGTAGGGCTTCGCGGCCGCGAGCTGGGTCTTGATCTCCTCGTCGCCGACGATGCGCCCGTGCTCGGTGTCGACGAGGAACATCTTTCCGGGTTGGAGGCGCCCACGCTGCACGACGGATGCCGGGTCGAGCTCGAGCACCCCCGACTCCGACGCCAGCACGACCAGCCCGTCGTCGGTGACCGAGTACCGGCCGGGGCGCAGGCCGTTGCGGTCGAGCACCGCCCCGACCAGCGTGCCGTCGGTGAACACGACGTTGGCGGGGCCGTCCCAGGGCTCCATGAAGGTCGAGTGGAACTCGTAGAACGCCCGACGGGCCGGGTCCATCGTCTCGTGGTTCTCCCAGGCCTCGGGAATCATCATGAGCACGGCGTGGGGCAGTGAGCGACCGCCGAGGTGCAGCAGCTCGAGCACCTCGTCGAAGCTGGCTGAGTCGCTCGCCTCGGGGGTGCAGATGGGGAAGAGCCGCTCGAGGTCGCCCGGGATGATGTCGGAGGTGATGAGGCTCTCGCGGGCGCTCATCCAGTTGCGGTTGCCCTTGACCGTGTTGATCTCGCCGTTGTGCGCGATCAGGCGGTACGGGTGCGCGAGCGGCCACGACGGAAAGGTGTTCGTCGAGAAGCGGGAGTGCACGAGGGCGAGCTCGGTGGCGTAGAGGGGGTCGGACAGGTCGGGAAAGAAGGGCTCGAGCTGACCGGTGGTCAGCATGCCCTTGTAGACGATGGTGCGCGAGCTGAGCGAGGCGAAGTAGACCTCGGCCTCCCGCTCGGCCCGCTTGCGCAGGCAGAAGGCCAGCCGGTCGAGACCGAGCGCGACCTGGCGGCCGATGGCGCTTCGGACGAAGAGCTGCTCGAAGGCAGGCATGCAGGCGCGCGCGGCCGCCCCGATCAGCTCAGCGTCGACGGGCACCTCGCGCCAACCGAGCACCTTGAGGTTCTCGGAGACGGCGATCGTCTCGATGCGGGTCTTGGCGGCAGCCCGCTCGTCGGGATCGGTCGGCAGGAAGGCGATACCCGCGGCGTACGCTCCACTGTTCGGCAGGGCGAAGGGCACGTTGGCCGCGAAGAACTCGTCAGGGATCTGCGTGAGGATGCCGGCCCCGTCACCAACATGCGGGTCTGCGCCGGTGGCACCTCGGTGGTCGAGGTTGCGCAGCGCGGTCAGGGCGTGGTCGACGATGTCGTGGCCCGCCGTGCCCCGCATCGTCGCGATGAGGGCGACCCCGCAGGCGTCGTGCTCGAACTCTCGACGATAGAGGCCGGAGTTCTCCGGATGGGCGCTGAATCGGGTGTGCGGCGACATCTTCACCGTCCTTGCTGATGGGGCCGTTGAGGCTCCCTGACGAAGGGCGTGTGGGCAGCACTGACCACAGGCGTTGACGACATTTTATCCGAGGGCAGCCTCGTCCTACCTGTTGATACGGCGGATTCCGAGATGTGAGACGTCACGCTCAGACCGTGCCCGTCACCGGCGCTGGAGCGCTACGAGCTGGGGGCCCGCTCCGGGCGCGACGAGGCGCTGTCGTCAGGGCTGTCGTCAGCGCTGTCGTGAGGGTGGTCGTCAAGGTGGTCGCCGGCCTCGGCGTCATCGCCCTGCTCCACCTCGTCAGACTCGTCAGCGACCGCCGGGCCGGGCCGAGACTCGCCGGCCGGCTCGGGCACCGGGACGGGAGCCATCCGGGCGAAGCGGAACCACATCCACACCCCGAAGAGGAAGACCAGGATCGAGACCCAGGTATTGACCCGCTGGCCGAGAATGTAGTTCGCCGAGTCGCTGCGCATGTTCTCGATGACGATGCGCCCGACCGGGTAGCCCATGACGTACCCGGCGAAGACCTGCCCCGGCTTGAGGCTGAACCGGCGACCGAGCCAGAGCAGCACGGCCGCGAGCAGGAGGCACCACAGGGCCTCATAGAGGAAGGTGGGGTGGAAGTAGCCCTTGACGATGGGGTTGCCTGCGCTGTCGAGCAGGGCCCGGCCGGCGGAGGGGTCCCAGTCGTAGATCTTCAGCTTCCACGGCAGGTCGGTCGGGGCGCCGTAGATCTCGTTGTTGAACCAGTTGCCGAAGCGGCCCATCGCTTGGGCAATGGCCAGGCCGGGGGCTGCGGCGTCGACGAAGTCGCGAAAGCTCACGTCGTTCTTGCGGCAGCCGATCCACGCTCCGACGGCCCCGAGCATGACGGCGCCCCAGATGCCGAGGCCGCCCTCGTAGATGGCGAAGGCCCGCCAGGGGTGGCCACCCTCGCCGAAGTAGGGCTGTGGCGTGGTGATCAGGTGGTAGATCCGCCCGCCGACGATCCCGAACGGGACGGCCCAGGCGGAGATGTCGATGGCGATGCCGGGCCGGTAGCCACGGCGGGTGAGCCGGCGCCCGGTGAGCCAGACCGCGACGACGATGCCGGCGAGAATGCAGAGTGCGTAGCCGCGGATCGGTAGCGGTCCCAGGTGCCAGACCCCCACCGACGGCGACGGGATCTCGGCGGGGAGCGCGGCCGTCAGGTTCGACAACGCCGTCGAGAGGGGGATGCCGCTGAGCGCGCTCACGACCGGCCCCGGCGGACCCCGGCGGCGAGGTCACGAGCCAGGGCTCCCAGGGCCACGAGCCCCTCGTCGGGGGTGGACGCCTCGGTGAGGCAGCGCACCAGCGCCGACCCGACGATGACGCCGTCGGCGTAGCGTCCGACCTCCGCGGCCTGGTCGCCGGTCGACACGCCCACCCCGACACAGACCGGGAGGTCGGTGTGCTCGCGCGTACGCGAGACGAGCGCAGCGGCGGCCTCCCCGACGCTCGCACGGGCGCCGGTGACGCCCATCACCGCGGTGGCGTAGACGAAGCCCCGGCACTGCGCCGTGACGGCCGCCAGCCGTTCGGCCGTCGAGCTGGGCGCGACGAGGAAGACCTTGTCGAGATCGTGGCTGTCAGCGGCCGAGATCCAGTCACCGGCCTCGTCAGGGATCAGGTCAGGGGTGATCAGCCCGGCGCCCCCGGCCGCCGCGAGGTCGGCGGCGAACCGCTCGACGCCGTAGCGCAGCACCGGGTTCCAGTAGGTCATGACGAGGGCGCCGGCCCCCGCGCCGGAGACCGCCTCGGCGGCGGTGAAGATGTCGGAGAGGTGCACGCCGCCCGCGAGCGCCCGCACGGCAGCATCCTGGATGACCGGGCCGTCCATGACGGGATCGCTGTAGGGCACGCCGATCTCGACGATGTCGACGCCGGCGTCGATGAGCACCCGCATGGCCGCGATCGAGCCCTCGACGCTCGGGAAGCCGACGGGCAGGTAGCCGATGAGGGCCGCACGGCCCTCCTCGCGGCACTTCGCCAGAACGGGGGCGATGCTCATTGCTGCTCCCCCAGGCCCTTGGCGTCACGGTTGCCCGGCAATCGCTCGGCTCCCGCCGCGGTGTGCTCAGCGGTGTGCTCAGCGGTGTGCTCAGCATGTTCGGTGTCGTTGCTGTCGCTGCTGTCGCTGCTGTCGATGAGCCCGAACCACTCGGCGGCGGTGTGCACGTCCTTGTCACCTCGACCGGAGAGGTTGACGAGGATGACGGCCTCGGGCCCGAGCTCGCGGCCGAGCTTCATGGCCCCCGCGAGCGCGTGCGCGCTCTCGATGGCGGGCAGGATGCCCTCGGTGCGCGACAGCAGCGAGAAGGCCTCCATCGCCTCGACGTCGGTGATCGGCCGGTACTCGGCCCGTCCCGACTCGAGCAGGAAGGCATGCTCGGGGCCGACGCTGGGGTAGTCGAGCCCCGCGGAGACGCTGTGCGAGTCGATGGTCTGGCCGTCGGTGTCCTGCATGACGTAGGTGAACGCGCCGTGGAGCACTCCCGGGATGCCGGTGGCGAACCGCGCCGCGTGTTCGCCGGTCTCGACGCCCGCTCCCCCGGCCTCGAAGCCGACCAGGCGCACCGACGTGTCGTCGAGAAAACGGTGGAAGATGCCCATGGCGTTGGATCCTCCACCGACGCAGGCACACACGACGTCGGGGAGGCGCCCGACGAGGTCGAGCACCTGCTGGCGGGCCTCGACCCCGATGATGCGGTGGAAGTCGCGGACCATCTCGGGGAAGGGGTGCGGGCCGGTCACCGTGCCCAGCACGTAGTGGGTGGTCGCGACGTTCGCGACCCAGTCGCGGAAGGCCTCGTTGACGGCATCCTTGAGCGTTTTGCTGCCGTGGTCGACGGGAACCACCTCGGCGCCGAGCAACCGCATTCTTGCCACGTTGAGCGCCTGGCGCTCGGTGTCCTTGCGCCCCATGTAGACGATGCACTCGAGGCCGAGCAGGGCGGCAGCGGTGGCCGTGGCCACCCCGTGCTGGCCGGCCCCGGTCTCGGCGATGACCCTGGTCTTGCCCATCCGCTTGGTGAGCAGGGCCTGCCCGAGCACGTTGTTGATCTTGTGTGAACCGGTGTGGTTGAGGTCTTCACGCTTGAGGATGATGCGGGCCCCGCCACAGTGCTCGGCGAAGCGCGGCACCTCGGTGATGATGCTGGGCCGGCCCGTGTAGGTCTTGTGCAGCCGTTCAAGCTCACCGATGAACTCGGGGTCGACGCACGCCTTGCGCCAGACCTCCTCGAGCTGTTCGAGAGCCGGGATGAGGGCTTCGGGCACGTAGCGTCCGCCGAACGCGCCGAACCGCCCGCGCGGCAGGTCGGGGCTCCCCGACAATGTGGTCGGCGGCGGCGTGGGGACGGGGGTCGGGCGGGGTTTCGCGGTCATGCTCGGGCAGCTCCGGAGGTGGTTCGGGTGACGGCGGCCGCGGCCGCGATGAACGATCGGATGGCATCGGCAGGGTCGCCGTGACGAACCAGGGCCTCGCCGACGAGCACGGCGCCGGCGCCGGCTTGGACGTACCTAGCGACGTCGGCCGGGCCGGTGACTCCCGACTCGGCGACGGCGACGACCTCGGGGGGCACCCGCGGCAGCAGGTCGGTGACGGTGCGTGGGTCGACCTCGAGGGTCTTGAGGTTGCGCGCGTTGACGCCGACCAGCACGGGCCGCAGAGCCAGGGCGCGGTCGAGCTCGGCCGCGTCGTGCACCTCCACGAGGCAGGTCATGCCCAGGCCGGTCGCCTGGTCGTGCAGGTCACGCAGCTGGGCGTCGCCCAGGGCGGCCACGATGAGGAGCACCAGATCGGCGCCGTGCACGCGGGCCTCGGTCACCTGGTAGCCGTCGACGATGAAGTCTTTGCGCAGCAACGGAGTTGAGACTGCGGCTCGTACGGTGTCGAGGTCGGCGAGGCTACCGCCGAACCGGCGCTGCTCGGTCAGCACACTGATGGCGGCGGCTCCCCCGTCGGCGTAGGCGCGAGCCAGGTCGCCCGGCGCCGGGATGGCCGCCAGGGCGCCCTTGCTCGGGCTCGACCGCTTGACCTCGGCGATCACCGCGACGCCATCGGCGTGCCGGATGCCGGGCATCGGGTCGAGCGCAGGGGGCGCCTGAGACACCAGCGACTCCAGAGCTGCTGAGGGTAGGGCGGCACGACGAACGGCGAGATCCTCGCGAACGCCAACGATGATCCCGTCGAGAACCGTGGCCATCAGGCTCAGCTCTTGCCGCGGGTCTCGGCGCCCACCTCGTCGGGGGCGTCGACCAGGCCACCGGCCTGGGCGTGGTGCCCGTCGCTGCCGTAGCCGGCCATGGACATCAGCTTGCCGGTGACCGCCCCGGCGATGATGACGACGGCGGCGACTGCCCCGAGCCACAGGCTGGGGATGAGGGTCGCCACCGATCCGATGAGCGACCCCAGCAACATGATGCCGACAGCGGTCCAGGCCGCCGTGCTGTGCCCGTGGTTCTCGTCGTGGTCTGCCATGAGGTCCTCCATCGTCAGCTCGGCGCCGCGTGCTGGCCTGCCGAGACTTCATTGTGTCAGGTCGGGCCGGGCCCGTCTCGCAGGGTGGGGTCGCCACCCTCGCTCAGCTCGTCCCACGCAGTTCGCACCTGCCCGCGAGGGCCCTTGGGCGCCATGGCACCGGTGCTGCCCGAGGCGTCGCCATCAGGCTGAGGCGCTCGCTCGTAACGGCTCGAGAGCCCCGCCCAGGAGCGGCTCGAGACGCCGGCCGACACGGCCCCGACAGCGAGCAGCCCCGCCATCACGACGGCGAGCCAGGCCCAGACCGTCGTGGTGGCCACTGCCTCTGGCGCCGTGGTGCGTGCGAGCTGACGGGCGGCCGCCTCCGCCACGGTCCCGACCGGCGCCACCGCCACCGCCACCGTGAGCACGAGCGTGCCGACGGCGGCCAGCACCAGCACCCCGGCCGACACGGCCCGGATCACCGGGCCCCCGGTCATCATCGCGAGGAGCGCCACGATCGTCACGAGTGCGACCCCGACCGTGCCCGGTGCTGCCGTGCTGCCGCTCACCTCGATGACGCCGGAGGTCAGCACGTCACGGGCCCGGCCCGAAGCCCAGGGCAAGGTGGTGAGCCCGAGCAGCACCGCGGCGGGGAGAAGCACGACGAGCGCAGCCCCCCGCTTGCCGAGGTGCCTGCGTGCTGGTGAGGCGGGTGACCGAACGGCATCCTGGTGCCGCGCGGGCTCCGGCTGGCGGTCGGGCGTCTCGCCGGCGCCGGCACTCATGGGTTCACCGGCCGCAGCCCGGCGGCGGCGGCCACCGCGCGCAGGGCAGCGGCTGCCTTGTTGACCGTCTCCTCGAACTCCAGGTGCGGCACCGAGTCGGCAACGATGCCGGCGCCGGCCTGCACGTGCGCACGACCGTCCTTGATCAGGGCGGTGCGGATGGCGATGGCCAGGTCGAGGTCTCCGGCGAAGTCGAGGTAGCCCACCACCCCGCCATAGAGGCCACGGCGCAGGTTCTCGTAGCCGTCGATCAGGGCCATGGCTCGGGGCTTCGGCGCCCCCGAGAGCGTGCCCGCGGGGAAGGTGGCGACCAGCGCGTCGTAGGCGCTGGCTCCCGCCTTGAGGTCGCCGATCACGGTCGACTCGATGTGCATGATGTGGCTGTAGCGGCGGATCGACATGAAGTCGACCGTGTCGACGGTGCCGGCTTCGCAGATGCGCTGGAGGTCGTTGCGCGAGAGGTCGACCAGCATGAGGTGCTCGGCCCGCTCCTTGGCGTCGCCAATCAGCTCTTCGGCCAGGTGGGCGTCGTGGTCGGGGCTCTTGCCCCGCGGACGTGAGCCGGCGATCGGGTGCGTGATCGCCTGGCGCCCGGTCACCTTGATGAGGGCCTCCGGGCTCGAGCCGACGACGTCGTAGGCGCTGCCGTCGGGGTGCGGCAGGCGCAGCAGGTACATGTAGGGGCTCGGGTTGCTGACCCGCAGGGCGCGGTAGACGTCGAGGGCGCTGGCCCGGCAGGGAACGGTGAAGCGCTGCGACACGACGATCTGGAACGCCTCACCGGCGCGGATCGCCTCCTTGGCCGCCTCCACCATCTCCTCGAACTGCTCCTGGGAGTGGCTGCTCGACGGGGTCGTGGTGATCGGGTCGATCGTCGCCACCGTGCTCGGGGCCGGGGCTGCGAGCTCGCGCGTCATGCGGTCGAGGCGGCTCACGGCATCCGCCCAGGCCGCCTCGATGCGCTCGTCGGTGGCGTCGTGGTTGATCGCGTTCGCGACGAGCAGCAGCGAGCCGTCGGTGTGGTCGAAGACGGCGAGGTCGGTCGCGAGCATCATCGCGAGCTCGGGCAGGTCGAGCTCGTCGCGGCCCCCGTCGGGTACCGCTTCCCACCGCCGCACCGCGTCGTAGCTGATGGCGCCGACCATTCCCCCGGTGAGCGGCGGCAGCCCCCTGATCCGCTCGGTGGCGAGCGCGGCCACGGTGTCGCGCAGCGCCGTGGTCGGGTCACCTGCCGTCGGGACCCCGACCGGCGGCGTCCCGATCCAGTGGGCCTCTCCGTCGCGCTCGGTCAGGGTGGCGGCGCACCGTACCCCGACGATCGAGTACCGCGCCCAGATGCCCCCGTGCTCGGCCGACTCGAGCAGAAAGGTGCCCGGCTGCTCGCCGGCGAGCTTGCGGTACACCCCGACCGGGGTCTCCGCGTCGGCAAGCAGGCGGCGCACGACCGGGATGACCCGGCGGTGGTCGAGGGCGAGCTCGGTGAAGACCGCCAGGCTCGGCCAGGTCTGCCCCCAGGTGAGGTCTGCTTCGGGAGCCGGCGCAGCAGCGAGCGGGGCGGTCTGGTGTGGCACCCGCCCATTCTGTCCCACCCGGGCCGCGCACCGGTCCCCGTCCCTCCCCCCGGTCCCTCCCCCGCCACTTCCCCGAACGACTCGTTCGAGGGCGAACGTGCTGGCATGCCGGTGCGTTCGACCCCCAGCCCGGCGTTCGGCGCGGACGGGCTCTTCTTGCGGCATCACTCAGCGGCTGAAGCGCCTTGGTCACGCATTCCGACCGCAGCCGGTAGCACTCGGGCGTCGAAGCAGGTGTGGTCGCCGGTGTGACAGGCGCTCCCTTCCTGGTCGACCGAGACGAGCACTGCATCACCGTCACAGTCGAGGCGCACGCCCTTGACCCACTGGGCGTGGCCGCTCGTGTCGCCCTTGCGCCAGTACTCCTCGCGACTGCGTGACCAGAACGTCACCCGGCCCTCCGCGAGGGTGCGGCGGAGCGCCTCGTCGTCCATCCATCCGACCATGAGCACCTCGAGGCTGTCGTGCTGCTGCACCACTGCGGCGAACAGCCCGTGCCGGTCACGCTTGAGCAGATCGGCGATGGCGGGGTCGAGTCGGACGTTCCCGGTGGCGTCGTTCATGGTGACATCCTCTCCTGCCGGTGACGACCCCGAGATCGTCTCGAACGCCGCGTTGGTGATCGAACGAGTCGGTACACCAACTCGTTCGACCTCGAACGAGTCGTTCGCGGGATGGGGACGGAGGTTTGGGGGTGGGTCAGACCGTGGTCTGCTGGGCCACCCAGGAGTCGTGCAGGCCCGCGTAGACGCCGCCCAGTCGCACCAGATCGGTGTGGTGTCCGCGCTCGACGATGCGGCCGGCATCCACCACGATCACCTCGTCGGCCGCCTGAGCGGTCGAGAGCCGGTGCGCGATGGCGATCGAGGTGCGGCCGCGGGTGAGCGAGTCGAGAGCACGTTGGAGCCTGACCTCGGTGCTCGGGTCGACGGCCGAGGTCGCCTCGTCGAGCACGAGCAGGTCGGGATCGGCCAGGTAGGCCCGGGCCAGCGCCACGAGCTGTCGCTCACCGGCCGAGAGCGACTCCCCACGCTGGCCGACGTCGGTGGCCAGCCCGAGCGGCAGCGTGGCCACCCACGGGTCGAGCCCGAGCTCGGTGAGCGTGAGCCGCACGTCGTCCTCGGTGGCCTCGGGCCGGCCGAAACGCACGTTGTCGAGCAGCGTGCCGTCGAAGAGGAAGCCCTCCTGCGGCACGAGCACGACGCGCGAACGCAACGTGGAGAAGCGGATGCTGTCGAGGTCGACGCCGTCGAGCTGTACCGTGCCGGTGGTGGGGTCCATCAGCCGGGTGAGCAGCTTGGCCAGGGTGGACTTGCCCGACCCGGTCTCGCCGACGATGGCGACCCGGCTGCGGGGTGCGATGGTGAGGTCGATGTCGTGCAGCACGGGGTCGCCGCCGGGGTAGGCGAAGCCGACCCCGTTGAACTGCACCGTGATCGGGCCGCGGGGCAGGGTGACGCCCCGGTCGCCCGGGTCGGCGACGTCGGCCTCGGTGTCGATGATGCCGATCACCCGCCGCCAGCCGGCGACGGCGTTCTGCATCTCGTTGAGGATCTCGGTCGCCTGCTGCACGGGCTGCGTGAACAGGTTCACAAGGAAGAGGAAGGCCAGCAGCTCACCGAGTGTCAGGCTCCCCCGCGCGGCGAGCACGGTGCCCACCACCAGCACGACGGCCGTGGTCATGCCCGACACCAGCTGACCGGAGGTGAAGGCGATCACCGAGCGCGCCTGGGCCCCGATCGCCGCCTTTCGGTGTGCCTCGACCGCGGCGTCGATGCGCTGCGCCGTGCGCTCCTCGACTCCGTAGGCCCGGATCGCCTGGGCGCCGACCACCGCCTCGGAGACGGCACCGAGCATGTCGCCGACCCGTTCGCGAACCCGCGTGTAGGCCCGACCGACGATGCCCTGGAACTTGCGGATGATGACGAACAGGGGCACGAAGCACACCCACACCACGAGCCCGAGCAACGGGCTGTAGACCACCATGAGCACGGTGGCGAGCGTGATCTGCGCGACGTTGATGAGCAGCATCAGCCCGCCGAACTGCACGAACGTCGAGATGGTGTCGACATCGGAGGTCACCCGCGAGACGAGCGACCCGCGTCGCTCCGTGTTCTGGGTCAGCATCGCGAGGTCATGAATGTGCCGGAACGCCTTGGTGCGCAGCGTTGCCAGCCCGTTCTCGGACGCCTGGAAGAGCCTGATGTTGACGAAGTAGGCAGAGAAGGCCGTGACCACCACACCGCCCAGGGCGACGCCGATGTACATCGCCACACTGCCCAGGTCGGGCCCACCGTCGGCGAGCAGCCCTTCGTCGGTGATGCGCTGCACCACGAAGGGCACCAGCACGCGGCCCAGCGTCGAGAGCACGGCCAGGGCAACGGTGACCCAGATGCCCTTCTTCAGCTCGGGGGAGAGCACGAAGCCGCGCTTGAGCGTGGCCCAGGTCGACATCTCGGTGCCGGAGGCGATCCCGTGATGCTCGACGATCGGCTGGCCGCGCATGCTCATCGCGACACCTCCTCATCGGCGGCGATGGCATCACGTTCGGCCGACTCACGGGCGTAGGCGGTGACGAGCCGCTCGTAGCCGACGCACCGGGAGAGCAGCTGTTCGTGCGAGCCGTGGTCGATGACCCGGCCCTCCTCCAGGTAGACGACCTCGTCGGCGAGCAGGATGGTGGCCATGCGGTAGGCGACGACGAGCACCGTGGTGCCGGTGCTGGCCTCGCGCAGCCGCGAGAGGATCGC
Organism: Humibacillus sp. DSM 29435; assembly: GCF_001758225.1. Taxonomy (GTDB): domain Bacteria; phylum Actinomycetota; class Actinomycetes; order Actinomycetales; family Dermatophilaceae; genus DSM-29435. The sequence goes on from NZ_MAST01000005.1 coordinate 52,945, forward strand.
CTGCTCGACGCTCGGGTCGACGGCCGACGTCGCGTCGTCGAGGATGAGCAGCTGCGGCTCGCGAATCACGGCTCGGGCCAACGCGATCCGCTGCCGCTGCCCCCCTGAGAGGCTGGCCCCGCGCTCACCCACGTGCGTGTCGAGCCCGTCGCGCAGGTCACCCACGAAGCCGGCACCCTGCGCGACGTCGAGTGACCGCCAGACCGCGTCGTCGTCGTGGTCGAGGCCGAGGGTGATGTTGCCGCGGACGCTGTCGTCGAACATGAAGGTCTGCTGGGCCACGAGGGCGGCCACCTCGGAGACGCCGCCCTGTCGCACCTGGCGCAAGTCGATGCCGTCGACCAGCACCGCGCCCGTGTCGGGGTCGACCAGTCGCATCATCAGGTTGGTCAGGGTCGACTTGCCGCTGCCGGTGGGGCCGACGAGCGCCACGGTCGAGCCGGGAGCGATGTCGAGGCTGACATCGACGACGGCCGGGTTGAGATCGGCGTCGCCCTGCTCGGTCTCGATCTCATAGGCGTACGAGAGCGACTCGGCCTGCAGGTGGCTGGCCGTGCCGGTCGGTAGGCGGCGAGGGCCGTACGCCATGCTGCCTTCGGCGTCGAGCACGGCGGAGATCCGCTTCCAGCCCACCACGGCCCGGGGCAGCTCGGCGAGCACCCACCCGAGGGCGCGCACCGGGAAGGCGAGGATGGAGAAGAGGTAGGCGATCTGCACCACCTCAGCCGGCGACAGCAGACCGCTGCGCACGCGCAACGTGCCCACGAAGAGCACGGCGAGCGTGCCGATCGTCGGGATCGCCTCGATGGCAGGGTCGAACCGGCCGCGCGTGCGGCCCACCTCGATGTTCGCGTCACGCAGCTCGTGGGTGACCGCGCGGAACCGCTCGGCCTCGTGGTCCTCGCGGCCTAGAGACTTGACGATGAGGGCCGCCTCGAAGCTCTCGTGGGCGACCTCGGACACATCGGCCCGCAGCTGCTGGGCGCGCGTGACTCGCGGCGACATCGCCCGCTGGAACGCGATGTTGGCGACGAACAGCATCGGGAAGACCGTCAGGCCCACGACGGCGAGCCATGGGTCGACGATGAGCATCTGCAGCACCCCGAACACCAACATGACCACGACACCGAGGGCCATCGGCAACGGCCCGAAGATGTTCCAGGTCGCCTCGACGTCAGCGTTCGCGTTCGACAGCAGCTGGCCCGAGGGGTGCTTGTGGTGCCAGCTGAGGGGCAGCCGCAGGTACTGACGCGTCACCTGCCTGCGGTACATCGCCCCGAGGTTGAACATGGCGACACCGCCCGCGAGGCGACGGCCGATGACCCCGAGGATGGTGGTCAGCACGACGGCCGACATCACCCCGCCGATGAACCACAGCTGCCCGGCCGTCACCGATCGGGCCGCGATGGCAGGCGTGACGGCCCGGTCGACCACAAAACCGATCGCAGCCGCTGTGAGGCTGGTCATGATGCCGTAGACCACGCTGCCCACGACCGCCAGGCCGAACCAGCGCGGCTGGCCCCTGATGCCGCGCCCGATGACGCTCCAGCCCTCGCGCAGGGTCGAGGGTGTGGCCGTGCTCACGTGTCGTTCTCCCTGCTGCTTCGTCTGGACGGTTGCTCGTTCGCGACACTCGTTGCGAGCTCTACTGCTCGACCGCTGAGCCTCTCACGACCCCTCGACAACAGGCACCCGCAGTTTCCTTATTCCGGATGCCGCAAAGCGGAGGCAGTCGTGCCCGTCGCAGCCCAGTACCGGCGGCTGCCGGCGCGCTCGTCGGCCAGCACTCCGCCGACCTTCTCGATGGTGCGGGCCGAGGCCACATTGTCGGGGTCACACGTGATGAGCACGGGGTCGATGCCCCGCGCCGCCGCCATCGAGAGGGCCAGCCCAACGGCGGCGGTGGCCACGCCACGACGACGAGAGCCGGGCTCGACGGCATACCCGATGTGTCCGCCCACCACGAGCAGGGCGGGGTTGAGGCCGTGGCGCAGGGCGAGGGTTCCGACGACGCGGTCGGCGTCGACGATCCAGCGATACGAGCTGGGCACCCTGCCATCGGGCAGCGCCACGTCGTCTCTGGACTGCTCGGCCAGCCAGTCGACCCAGATCTCGAACACGGCGGGGTCGCGCAGACCGGCGCGATCGCCCGGCCGGAGCGACGAGCCGTGGATGGTCTCGCCGCCGAACGCGTCGACCATCGCCCACCACGAGTCGGCGAGGTCGACGGTGGGGCGCACCAGCTCGATCACCGGTCGAGCCTAAGGGCAGCCCCGCCAGCCCTCCACCGCGTTCGGGTCTGGCCGTCAACTGGTTGGATGGAGGTCATGACACGCCACGCACAGTCCGAACGTCACGCGCTATGCGACGAGCTGGAGCGTCTCGGACCCGAGGCCGACACCATCGCCGAGGGGTGGCGGGCCAAGGACCTTGCCGCCCACCTGCTGATCCGCGAGACCCGCCCCGACCTGCTGGCCGGCCTCTTCATCCCGGCGCTGGCGGGCCGAACCGACCGGGGCATGGCCCAGGTGGCGGCCGGCGACTTCGGTGCTCTCGTGCAGAAGATCCGCTCGGGCCCGCCCGTCTGGAACCCCATGGCCATCCCCGCGGTCGACGAGAAGGCGAACCTCACGGAGTTCTTCGTCCACTTCGAGGACCTGCGCCGCGCCCAGCCCGACTGGACACCCCGGAACCTGTCCACCGAGCTGCAGCAGGCCCTCTGGGCCGCCCTGAAGTCTGCTTCGAAGCTGATGTTGCGCAAGGCCCCGACCGGAGTAGTGCTGATCGCGACCGGTCTGGGCCGCCATGCCGCCAAGGCTCCGGGCGCCGGCGGCACCGTGGTCGTGCGCGGGCCGGTCGGTGAGCTGGTGCTGTTCGCTTTCGGCCGGGAACGCGTGGCACAGGTCAGCTTCGAGGGCTCCGACGACGACGTGGCCGCGTTGCGCGGTGCCGACTTCGGCGTCTGAGCCCACCTCGCCACTGCTGTGACGGGCGCCGTGCGCTCAGCGAACCGTGACCCCCGCCTCGCGCAGGCCCGCCTTGACCTGGGCGACGGTGAGCTCGCCGAAGTGGAAGACACTGGCGGCCAGAACGGCATCCGCCCCGGCGGCTGCTGCCGGCGCGAAGTGCTCGACCCGACCGGCACCACCGCTGGCGATGAGCGGCACCGAGACCGCCGCCCGCACCCGGCGAATCAGCTCGAGGTCGAAACCGTTCTTGGTGCCGTCGGCGTCCATCGAGTTGAGCAGGATCTCACCGGCCCCCAGCTCGGCAGCACGGGCGCACCACTGCACCGCGTCGAGGTCGACGGCGGTGCGCCCGCCGTGGGTGGTCATGACGAAGTCGTCGGTGGGGAGCCCGTCGTCGCCTCGTCGGCGACGCACGTCGGCCGAGAGCACCAGCACCTGGGCCCCGAAGCGGTCAGCGATCTCGGCGATGAGCTCAGGCCTCGCGATCGCCGCGGTGTTCACCCCCACCTTGTCGGCGCCCGCGCGCAGCAGCCGGTCGACGTCGTTGGCTGTGCGCACGCCGCCGCCGACCGTGAGCGGGATGAACACCTGCTCGGCCGTGCGCCGCACGACGTCGAAGGTCGTCTCCCGGTTGCCGCTGCTCGCCGTGACGTCGAGGAAGGTCAGCTCGTCGATCCCCTGGTCGGCGTAGCGCCGGGCCAGCTCGACGGGGTCGCCGGCGTCGCGCAGGTTCTCGAAGTTGACCCCTTTGACGACCCGGCCGGCGTCGACGTCGAGACAGGCGATCACACGGGTGGCGACGGGCATGAGCCCAATCTAGGCGAGCGGGCAGCACCCGCGGGCACGGGACCGCGTCGGTCGGCGCAGGACCGCCTCGACCGCCGATGACCGGCACCACGTCTGGATGCCGTGCCCGCCGCAGTAGGGTCACCGCCATGTGGGACGACATCACGGCATCGCCCGAGCCCGAGCATGTCGCCGCCATCACCGCGCTGGCGGCGGGGGCCGACCCGCGGTGCGGTGCGACCGTCGTGGTCGCCATCGACGGCCCCAGCGGCGCCGGCAAGACCACTCTCGCGCAAGGGGTGGCCGACGCGCTCGCCGCGCTTCCCGGCATCCTCGACCTGGGCGTCTCGACCCGCGTCGAGCTGGTGCACATGGACCACCTCTACCCCGGCTGGGACGGTCTCGCGGCCGCGCCCGGCCTGCTGACCGCGCAGGTGCTCGAACCGATCTCCCGGGGGGAGCCGGCCGCGTACCGGCTGTGGAGCTGGCTTCGGGAGGAGTGGAGAGGCAGCCGTGCGGTGCTGCCGTCGCGGTTCCTCGTCGTCGAGGGCTGCGGCGCGAGCGTCATGCCGGCCGGGGCGTATGCCGCCGTGCGGGTGTTCGTCGAGGCCGACCCGGGCCTGCGAATGGAGCGCGGTATCGCCCGTGACGGGGAGGCGTACCGGCCGAAGTGGCAGCAGTGGGCCGACCAGGAGACCGCGCTCTTCGAGAGCGACGGAACGAGACGACGGGCCGACCTGCTCGTCGACACCTCTAGTGTCTGACAGATGCACGACGCGCAGTCGCCCGACACCGGGCGCGGGGTGACCGACGGGTCAGGGCGGCACCTCGCACGTCGGCCGAGGGTCCCGGCCACGGTTCGCGCCCTACCGGCCGTGTGGGTGATGGCCGCGGTGCTCGTCGCCGTGGCGACCAACCTGCGCATCGCGATCACGAGCGTTCCCCCGCTGCTCGACGTGATCTCCGCCGACCTGGGTCTCTCGCACGCGGCGGCCGGCGCCCTGACCACGCTGCCGGTGCTGTGCATGGGCCTTTTCGCCCCCGCCGCAAGCCCGCTGGCCCATCGCTTCGGCGCGGTGGCGACGGTGCTCGCCGCCGCCGTCGCCGTGCTGCTCGGCACCCTCAGCCGTTTCGAGGGCCAGCACGTCGCCGTGCTCTATCTGGGCACCTTCGTCGCCGGGGTGGGTATCGCCGTGGGCGGCACCCTGCTCCCCCGGTTGGTCAAGACCTTCTTCCCTCCCGAGCGGGTGGGGCTGGTCACCGGCCTCTACATGCTCGCCATGATGGCCGGCGCGGCCGGTAGCTCGGCCGCGTCGGTGCCCCTGGCCGACCTGCTCGGTTCGTGGCAGGCCTCGCTCGGTTCGTGGAGCCTCCTCGCACTGCTGGGGGCTCTCGCCTGGGCCCCGTTCACCCTCCGGGCCAACCCCCACAGTCTGAGTGGCGGTGACGATGGGTCTGGTGCGGATGCCGCTGCCCGCCTTCCGTGGCGCCACGCGACGGCCTGGCTGCTGGCCGGCTACCTGGCCATGCAGTCGTGGGCCTTCTACTCGACGGTGACCTGGCTGGCGCCCACCTACGTCGAGCACGGTTGGTCTCCGGCGTCAGCCGGCTACCTGGCTGCCGCCTTCAGCGGGTCGCAGATCGTATCGGGACTGCTCGGCCCGGTGCTGAGCGACCGGGTGCGTGACCTGCGCGTGCTGCTCGTTCCGTTCGCGGTCATCGGGATCGGAGGCTCGCTCGGGGTCTGGCTGGCGCCCGAGGCGGCCCCATGGGTCTGGGCCACCGTCATCGGGCTGGGCCAGGGAGCAGCCTTCGCCCTCGGCCTGGTGATGTTGGTGCGCTACGCCGCCACCCCGCAGGCGAGCGGGCGCCTCAGCGGCATGGTGTTCCTGTGCTCGTACACCGTGGCCTCGGTGGGACCGCTCGCGATGGGCGTGCTTCGCGACGCGACAGGGAGCCTGTCGCTGGTCTGGGCGGTGCTGGCCGGGGCCGGGATCCTCCAGCTGCTGGTCGCCGTGGCGCTACGACCCGACCTTCGCCGCGTGTCGTGAGTCGTGAGTCGCGATTCACGGCATCCGACGGTATCCGAGAGCCGAGCACCGAGCACCGAGCGCGAACGACGGGCTGGTGAGCGAACGCTCCGGTAGACCGACGCGTTCACCTTCGAACGAGTCGTTCGAGGGCGGGGTTTTCAGCCCCAGTAGTCGTCGAGCAGCTCGTCGTGGTGCGCGGCGTCGTCGGCCGAGCCGCTGGCCCGACGCTCGGTGACGCTGAACCGGCCCCGGTAGAAGAGCATCGGACGGCCGGTCTCGGCGTCGTCGAGCCCGAGCACCCGACCGATCACGACGTCGTGGTCGCCGGCGGTGTGCACCTGTTCGACCCGGCCGTGCACCCGCACGAGGGCCGCGGGCAGGCTCGGGCCGCCACCGGCCGACCGCTCCCACGCAAGGTCGTCGAACCGCAGCCCGGACGCTCGTCCGAACCGCTCGACGAGGTCTCGCTGGAGGTGGCCCAGCACGTTGACCGTGAACCGACCGGTGTCTCTGATCAGCGGCCAGGAACGGCCGCGGTGATCGGCGCAGAACAGCACGAGGGGCGGGTCGAGCGAGACCGAGGCGAACGACTGGCACGCGAACCCGACCGGGTCGCCGGTCGGCGAGTAGCCGGTGATCACCGTGACACCGGTCGCGAAGTGGCCGAGCGCGTGGCGCATCCGCTCCGGGGTGGGTGCCTGGGGGTGGCGAGACGCCGACGAGCCAAGGGTGGGATCAGCCGACGGGTCGGCCTGCGACGGGTCAGCCGACGACGGAACGGTCATGACGGGCCACCGCCAGCACGTGGACCGTCGGGCTCGCGAGCCTCGCCGAACGCCTGCACCAGGGCCGCCAGTCGAGACGCCTCGCGCTCGGCCGTTGCGCCGTCGGCCTTCTGGATCGCCATGACGGCCAGGGTGTCGCCCTCCTCGAGGTCGAGGCTCACCCAGGGCTCGCCACCGCCGAACTGGATGCCGACCACCTCCGACCACTCGAGCGTGCGCGAGGTCACGAGGTTGCGCACGACCAGGCCCTGCCGGCTCGGCACGGCTCGGATCGTGGCGTAGCGCCAGGCCAGCGCGGCGATCGCCACGCCGAAGCCGAAGAGCATCAAGCGGTCACCGGCGCCCCACCGGTTGTCGACCTGGGCCGGGATGATGACCGCGATGGCGCCGAACAGCGCGAGTGACAACCACCCGCACCACAGCGCCACCACCCGAGCCCGTCGGGGTCGGAAGACCGCCAGTGCACCGCCTGTCACGTCGGATGCTGCGGCCACACCCTCGTCGGGCACAGCCATCAGAGCCGGCAGGCGGCGATGTCGGTGACGAGGATCGCGCGAGCCCCGAGGTCGTAGAGCTTGTCCATCAGGCGGTCACGACCGGCCTGGGGCACCATGGCCCGAACGGCCACCCAGGCGTCGTCCTGCAGTGGGGAGACCGTGGGCGACTCGAGGCCGGGAGTGAGCCTGCAGGCGCTGTCGACGAGGTTCTTCGGGCAGTCGTAGTCGAGCATGACGTAGGTGCGTGCGGTGATGACTCCGGCGAGTCGCCGCTCCAGCACCCGGACCCGGTCGGCCTGGCCGGGGCGGTCGCCGCGGATGAGCACCGCCTCCGAGCGCAGGATCGGGTCACCGAAGACCTCCAACCCCTGGCTGCGCAGGGTGGCACCGGTCTCGACGACGTCGGCGATGACGTCGGCCACCCCGAGCGTGATCGCGGTCTCGACGGCGCCGTCGAGTCGGACGACCTCTGCGGTGATCCCCCTGGCGCCCAGGTCGGATCGCACCAGCCCGGGGTAGGAGGTCGCCACCCGCCTGCCGTCGATCTCGGCCACGGTCGCGATGTCACCGGGCACAGCGGCATACCGGAAGGTCGACCCGCCGAACCCGAGGGCCATGATCTCGACGGCCTCCGAGCCCGAGTCGAGCAGCAGGTCGCGGCCGGTGAGCCCGGCGTCAACGGTGCCCGAGCCGACGTAGACCGCGATGTCGCGCGGACGCAGGTAGAAGAAGTCGACGTCGTTCTCGACGTCGCGCACGACGAGCTCTTTGCTGTCGCGGCGGGTGCGGTAACCGGCCTCACGCAGCATCTCAACGGTCTCGTCGCTCAGCGCCCCCTTGTTGGGGACGGCGATGCGCAGACCCATGGTCGGCTCTGGGCGGGTGATGTCGGTCGTCATAGGTGTGGCGGTCCTTCTACAGGTGGGCGTAGACGTCGTCGAGCGTGATGCCCTTGGCCAGCATGAGGACCTGCAGGTGGTAGAGCAGCTGGCTGATCTCCTCGGCCGTCTCGACGGTCGTCTGGTACTCGGCCGCCATCCACACTTCGGCGGCCTCCTCGACGATCTTCTTGCCGATCTGGTGCACGCCGGCGTCGAGGGCAGCAACCGTGCCCGAACCCTCCGGGCGGGTCACGGCCTTGTCGGCCAGCTCGGCGTACAGCTGCTCAAAGCTCTTCACGGGGCCACAGCCTACGGTGGCCCCGTGACGGGCCGATGACGTGTCCGGATGCCGCGCGCCTGGTGGGGGTCGCGTCAGCTCCGCGAGGGCTCGCGCACACCGGCATCCTCGAGCTCGGGCGTGGGCCGCTCGGTGCGACTGGCACGCAGCCACACGACGAAGCCGTAGATGACGAAGACCGAGTAGACGGCGTAGAGCACGGCGGTCGGGATGTAGCCCGAGTGGATGAGCAACGGCACACCCACGAGGTCGACCGCGATCCAGACCAGCCAGAACTCGTTCCAGCCGCGGGCCATCGCGTAGGTGGCGATCATCGAGCCGACGAAGATCCAGGCGTCGCACCAGAAGTACCACCGCGGGGCAGGCCAGCCCGCCCCGATGATGCTGAAGACCTGCTGCACGACGAGCACCCCGGCGACCATGAAGACGCCCATGCCGACGCGCTCACGCACGGTGGCCCAGCGAGGCACGATGACGGGCGCGTCGTCGGGGCGGTCGGCAAGCTTCTTGACCTGGTTCCAGCGCCACCAGCCGTAGACGCTGGTGATGATGAAGAAGATCTGGCGACCCGACTGGCCGAACAGCGGCGCGCGCCCGTCGGCGGCGTCGAAGGTCACCGTGATGTAGACGAAGAAGAGCAGCACGTTGCCGACGATGCCGACCGGCCAGGCCCACATCCGGCGCACCAGTCCGCCGACGGCGGAGGCGAGCCCGAAGAGCACGCCGATCAGCTCGAGCCAGTGCAGCTCGTAGCCTCCGATGGGGATGCTGGCCTCGTAGAGCCACCTGAGGATGTCCATGTCGTGTTTGTCCCTCGGTCGTCGCGATGATCGGACGTCCTCCGGGGGTTCTGCGACGTGTACACGAACTACGCCCGGTGTGCCGGGTCACCAAAGGGGTGAACCCATCACGACCGAACATCGCCGCACCACAGTCATGGCCGACCATAGATGGCCTGCCTCGTGCTGCCTCCCATCCGGACTTTCACCGTCGGTCCTGGAGTTTCACCAGGTCAACCGGCCGCTGGCTGCGGCCGGGTCGCGGACTGTAACCGCCGGCTCGGAATTACACCGACCCCGGAGCACGTGAAGCCAGTATGCACCCGACGGTTCGGCCGACGCACCTCCGTGTTCACGTGATGATGCCCACGACGCCGACGCAGACGGGCCGGATCCACGACACCACCCGCACGACGCGCCGCGCTACGCGCGAAAAAGGGTCGGTCGGGGTGGCTCAGGGATGCCGGTGTCGGCGGGCCAGGGCGCGCAGCTCGTCGATGGCCTCGGCGGCGGCGGGGGCGCCGTAGACCGCTGAGCCTGCGACGAACACGTCGGCTCCGGCGTCGGCGCAGCGTTCGATCGTCTCAGCGCTCACTCCCCCGTCGACCTGCACCCAGATCTCGCCCCCGTGACGCCGGACGGCTTCGCGAACCTGGCGCACCTTGCCCAGCTGGTCGGCCATGAACGACTGACCGCCGAAACCGGGCTCGACGGTCATGACGAGCACCATGTCGAGGTCGGGCAAGAGCTCCTCGTAGGGCGCGAACTCGGTGCCCGGCTTCAGCGCCATGGCCGCCCTCGCACCGGCCGCCCGCAGGTCTCGGGCCAGCCTGCGGGGGTTGGTGGCGGCCTCGACGTGGAAGGTGACCGAACGGCATCCGGCTTCGGCGTAGCTCGGCGCCCACCGGTCGGGGTCATCGATCATCAGGTGCGCGTCGAGCGGGATCGGGCTCACCTTCAGCAGAGCCTCGACGACCGGAAGGCCAAGGGTCAGGTTCGGCACGAAGTGGCCGTCCATGACGTCGACGTGGGCCCAGTCGGCGTTGGCGATCCGCTTCAGCTCTGCCTCGAGGTTGGCGAAGTCGGCACTGAGGATGCTGGGTGAGATCTGCACGTCGACAGCCTAGTTCGCCGCAGGCGACGGGTCAGGACTGCGGGTGGTGCACGATGACACCATGACCGACACCAACGCCCTCGAGGGCTGGGCCCGTGACAGCCACACCGCCGCAGGCCACACGCACCCCACCTTTCGCCGAGGTTCCGGCCCCGGTGTCGTGGTCATCCACGAGATCCCCGGCATCACCCCGGAGGTCGAGACCTTCGCCAACGCCGTCGTCGACCGTGGCTTCACGGTCGTGCTGCCGCATCTCTTCGGCCGACCCGGTGCGCCGGCTTCGGCCACCGAGATGATGCGCTCGATGGGCCAGGTGTGCGTCAACAAGGAGTTCACCAAGCTGGCGGCCGGTCGCACGTCGCCGATCGCCGACTGGCTGCGGTCGCTGGCGCGCGAGCTGCACGCCGAGCTCGGCGGTCCGGGCGTGGGCGCACTGGGCATGTGCTTCACCGGTGGCTTCGCGCTGGCGATGATGGTTGACGACTCGGTGGCCGCCCCCGTGTTGGCCCAGCCGTCTCTGCCCTTCGCCATCGGTTCGCGTCGCAAGGCCGACCTCGGCCTCAGCCCGGCCGATCTCGAGGTCGTGCGTCAGCGGGTCGCCGGTGGCTGCGCTGTGCTGGGTCTCCAGTACGGCAGCGACTCCGCGACCGGTACCCGCTTCGACACGCTCGACGACGAGCTGGGTAGCGGGTTCATCCGGGTCGACCTCGAGGGCAAGGGCCACTCCACCTTGACCGCGCATCGTCAGCAGTCGGCCGTCGACCGGGTGCTCGACTTCTTCGACGAACGGCTCAAGGGCTGACCCACGCAAGGCAGCGCCCGGGTCAGCGCCTTCGGAGCAACGCGAAGAACATCGCGTCCGTGCCGTGAACGTGCGGCCACAGCTGCACGAACGGCCCGTCACCCAGCTCGGCCAGGTGCTCACCCTGCGCGTCGACGAACAGACCTCGGGCATCGACGACCTCGACGTCGTCGCGCTTCTTGACCACGTCGCCCACCACGAATCGGGTCTCGTTGAGGTGGGGGCTGCACGTCGCGTAGCCGATGAGACCCCCGGGCGCCGTGGCCTCGATGCCGGAGGCCAGCAGCTCACGTTGCAGGGTGGCCAGCGCTGCGACATCGGCGGGCTGCCGCCGCCAGCGCGCTTCCGGTCGGCGCCGCAGCGCTCCGAGACCGGTGCAGGGCGCGTCGATGAGCACCCGGCTGTAGGTGCGGGGTTCCGCTTCACCCACGGCACGTCCGTCACGGCGGGTCACCTCGATCGACCCACCCACTTCGTGGGCGCGGGCCAGGGCCGCACCGAGCGTGTGCCGCACCAGGTCGGCTCGATGTTCGCTGATCTCGTTGGCCACGAACGGGACTCCCCGACCCACGGCGATCGCCGCCAGCACTCCCGCCTTGCCGCCGGGGCCGGCGCAGAGGTCGAGCCATCGCTCGTCGGCGGCCGCAGCCCCCTCCACCTCAGCCGCGGCGAGGGCCAGGGTCAGCAGCTGCGACCCTTCGTCCTGCACGGCCGCTCGGCCGTCGCGCACGGCCCCGAAGTCGCCCGGATCGCCGGCCGAGACCGTGGCTCCCACCGGGCTGGTCGTCGAACGCTCGGCGCCCGAGGCCACCAGCTCGTCGACGGTGACCAGACCCGGGCGCGCCACCAGCGACACGCGCGCGGCGGTGTTGTCGGCATCGAGGAGCGACACCAAGGACGATTCGACGTCGTCGGGGGCGACGAGCCCATGACCGATGAGGGCCCCGCGCATGGCCCTGACGATCCACAACGGGTGCGAGGTGCGGGTGGCGAGCGCCTGCAGAGGGTCAGTCTCATCCGCGGTCACCCGGTCCTGCCACTCCGCGAGCGGGCGCTCACTGATGCGTCGCATGACGGCGTTGACGAAGCCGGCCGCACCCGCCCCGTTGACCTGGCGGGCCAGGGCGACCGTCTCGTCGACCGCGGCATGGGTCGGCACCCGCATCGACAACAGCTGGTGTGCGCCCAGCCGCAGGGTGTCGAGCACGTTCGCGTCGATCTTGTCGACGGGGCGCTTGGCCCCGGCCGCGATGATCTCGTCGTAGAGGCCCGACATGCGCAAGGAGCCATAGGCCAGCTCAGTAGCAAACGCAGCATCTCGGCCCCGGATCTGCTTCTCTCGCAGCAGCTTCGGAAGAACCAGGTTGGCGTAGGCACCGCCGGCGACCTCGCGCATCACCGTGTAGGCCGCGAGCCGTGCGGGGTCGGTGTGACGCGAACGCTCCGACGGCCGGTGGTCGGAGCGGTGGTGAGCCGACCGTTCCCGGGCGGGTGGTCGCTGACGCTCCCCTCGGCGTGCGTCAGGCCGGCCCGGGCGCTCTTCGTCGCTCATTGCCCCACCCGTTCGCCGTTTTCGATGCGGGCCCCTCGCGCCCAATCGGATGCCGGCATCACCTTCTTGCCGTGGGGCTGCACCACGCCGAGTCGCACGGGACCGGTGCCGGTGCCCACGACCACGTCGCGCTTGGTCACGAGCAGTTCCCCGGCCGCCAAGGTGTCGTGACCGGTCATTCCCTCGGCCGAGCCGAGCGAGACCGGCCCGATCTTGAGGCGCTCATCTCGAAAGGTCGTCCAGGCTCCGGGGGCCGGGGTGCAACCACGGACGCGTCGGTCGACGGTCATGGCGCTCTGTGACCACGCCACCCGGGCATCTTCGACCTCCAGTTTCGGTGCCAACGAAACTCCCTCTGCCGCTTGCGGTTTGGCTACCAGCTCACCCGACTCAATGCCGTCGAGGGTGGCGACCAACAGGCCGGCGCCGGCCTCCGACAGTCGGGTCAGCAGGTCACCAGCCGTGTCGGTGGGGCGGATCGTCTCGGTCATCATCCCGAACACGGGCCCGGTGTCGAGGCCGCGCTCGATGCGGAAGGTCGTCGCGCCGGTGACCTCGTCACCGGCCATGAGGGCATGCTGAACCGGAGCCGCACCGCGCCAGGCGGGAAGCAGCGAGAAGTGCAGGTTGACCCAGCCGTGCACGGGGATGTCGAGCGCGACCGGCGGGATGAGGTTGCCGTAGGCGACGACAGGGCAGGCGTCGGGGGCGAGGTCACGCAGCATCGAGAGAAACGCCTCGTCGCGGACCGTCGGCGGCGTCAGCACCGGAAGTCCGAGCTCTTCCGCGCGCTGCCGCACCGGCGACGGGAGGGTGCGTCGACCTCTGCCGGCTCGGGCGTCGGGGCGCGTGATGACTCCGACCACCTCGTGGCGGGAGTCGGCCACGGCCTCGAGACTCGGCACAGCGGCATCCGGCGTACCGGCGAAGACGACTCTCACCTCAGATCGCCCGCCCGAACGTGGCGTGCGGGCTGAGACGCACGTCGGGGCGGTTCTCACCGAACCAGTCTGCCTCTCGGATGGCCCGCATTGCGGCCTTGCGTGCTTCGGTGTCGAGCCGGTCGACGAAGAGGATGCCGTCGAGGTGATCGGTCTCGTGCTGCACGCAGCGTGCCAACACGTCACTGCCCTCGAGCAGAACCGGCTCGCCCCACATGTTCTGGCCCCGCGCGACGACGGTGAGGGCGCGCCGGGTGTCATAGGCCAGTCCCGGGATGCTCAGGCACCCTTCGGGGCCGCACTGCTCCTCTTCGGAGAGCTCGAGAACGGGGTTGACCAGGTGACCGACGACGTCGTCGACGGCGTAGGTGAACACGCGCAGGCCCACGCCGATCTGGGGCGCGGCCAGGCCCGAGCCGGGTGCGGCCGTCATGGTGTCCTGCAGGTCTTTGACGAGCACCCGCAGCTCCTTGTCGAAGTCGACGACCTCGAGCGCGGTGGTGCGCAGCACGGGGTCACCGAAGAGGCGGATGTCCTTGATCGACACAGAGCTATTGGTCCTTGCGCTGGAACGGTTGGGCAGATCGCCTCGCTCATCCTAGTTGCGCGGCACTTCTGGCTCACGCTCGATCGAGCGATCGCTCGCGGCGTCGAAGCCCACGGGATCGTCGCGGTCATCGACAGCGCGCCCCAGGTTCCGAACCGAGCGGGACAGCAGGGCACTGAGGGCAATGACGAGGTAGACGACGGCGCTGATCACGAGCAGGTCGGTCAGGTCGATCGAGGTGGCCAGCCAGCCGTAGAGAAAGGTACCGATCGGCATGGCTACGAACGACCCCAACGCGTCGTAGCTCGAGACCCTGGAGAGCACCTCGATGGGAACGTGCTCCTGCAGCGCCGTGCTCCAACCCACGCCGAAGATCTCGACGGCGGCCCCGGCGACGAAGAAGCCGATCGCGACCGGAACCACGGCGGGAGCGAGACCCAGCAGAGCCATAGGTACGCAGATGAGGGAGGCGGCGATCATCCCGGCCCGCAGCGGATGGCGGAAGCGAAGTCGCAACATCACCAGGGTCATCAGCACCGTGCCGAGGGCCTCCGCGCTGAGGATGAGGCCCCAGCCGGCCTCTCCGATAGCCGGGGTCGTCTTGGCCACGAGGGGACCGATCACCCCGATGACCCCGACGTGGATCGCGTTGGTGATGCCGAACGCTACGACGACCACCCAGAGCCACTGGCGAGAGACGAACTCGCCCCACCCCTCCCGCAGCTCGCTCAGCATCGACGGCCGACGACCGCGCGCCTCCTCGGCCCGACTGGGTAGGCGCACCTGTGCGAGAGCGATGATGGCCACGGCATAGGTCACGGCGTCAACGGCGAGGGCCCACCCGGGGCCGACCACCACCACGAGCAGGCCTGCGACAGCCGGCCCCACGATTCCCAGGCCACTGCGGCTGAACGAGAGCAGCGCGTTGGCCTCCTGCAGCCGCCGCCGGTCGACGACCAGGGGCACGATGCCCATCATGGCCGGCATCGTGAAGGCCGACACGGCTCCGTTGATGCCCTCGATCACGGTCAGCTGGGTCAGGGTCGCGTGTCCGCTGATGATGAGAGTGGCCGCCGCCGCCTGACTGAGCCCGGTCAGCACGTGCGACACCTGAAGCACGACGATGCGCGAGAACCGGTCGGCCACAACGCCCCCGACGAGCAGGAAGACCACCAGGGCGAGGGTGCGCACCCCGAGCACCTGGGCGAGCGCGCCTGCGGAGGAGTCGACGTGCAGCACGGCGAAGGCCAGCGCCACCGGAACCATCACCGAGCCCGCGGTCGAGACCGTTCGGGCCGTGAAGTACCAGGCGAACCGCCGATCAGCGAGCGCACCCAGCGAGTCCCTCAGACTCATCGGCGGCTGTCCGGGTCGGTGGTCATCGTGAAGGCGGCCACCGAGAGGTTCGTGCGCACGGTTCCCTGGGTCCGCGGGGGCTTTGCCTGTTCGTGCACGATGCGACTGGCGCTCATCAGCAGGTCGCGCACCTCCGCCCAGGCCTGGGGGGTGACCCAGAGCTCGGCGTCGGTGAGCAACGTCTGTGGCGTCAGGCTCCGTTGTCGGTAGCGGCGGGGGATCATGTCGGCGAACGCCCGCACGTAGGCGTCCAGGTCTGCCTCTGACGCCGCGCTCCCGGCGAGACCTGCCTCGTCGGAGGAGTGGGTCTCGTGAGTGTCATGGGCAGCGAGCTCGGCATCCCACGGATGCCGGTACTTCTTGGCTCTGCCGCCGCGGACGTTCTCCTCCCCCGCGATGACGAGCAGACCGGCATCCAGTAGGAACCTCAGGTGGTAGCTGGCGTTGGCCTGCGTCGTGCCCAGCTCTCGGGCGACCTCGGCCGCGCTGAGCTCGGCCCCGGTGAGCAGGGACAGCATCTGCAGTCGCAACGGGTGGGCGGTCGCCCGAAGGCTGTTCACCCGACGGTTCCTATCCTCCAAAGACATGTTTGGAAGTATGGAACGGCTCGCGCCCTACTGTCAAGCACTTCTTTGGCGGTCGGTTCGGGGCACCTCGCAGAACGGCTGCCCACCACCCCCGGCGCCTCACGACTCGACAGCCTCCCGGGTGTCGAACACGAAGCCGTGGGCCCGCAGCCGGTCGACGAGCACGCCGCCCATCGCGGTGGCGGGCGTGAGCACCCCCGACCGCTCGGGTAGCAGGTCGCCGTCGAGGGCGAGGCTGAGGGCGGCCTCCCCCAACATGACGGCGGTGCCGTTGTAGCCCGGGTCGTAGTCGGCGCCGACCTTGGTGAGGTAGCGAGCGCCCGTCGTGGTGGTCGACCGGATCTCCATCCGGAACCGGCCCGCGGCTCGCTGCTCGGCGGTCGGCCCGTCTCCGGGCTTGGGCAGCACCCGGTCGAGCACGGCGCGGGTGGGCCGGTACGCCAGGCCCGCCACGGCCGCGCCCAGCCCGACCGCCATCCCACCGGCCATCAGCGGCGACACCGGGCTGGAGCCGAAGTCGGTCACTTCCCGGTACCGGAAGTCGCGGCCGTACGACCAGTCGGTCAGGGTGTTCGACAGCCGCACGATACGGGTGTTGAACGCGGCCATGATGAACGGCCCCGTCCAGCGACCCGTCTCGGCGTCGCGGTCAACGGGCACCCACCGCTTGAGTGTGGCCAGCACCCCGCTGCCCGAGCGGCGTGACGAGACCGGCTCCTCCGACCGCCTGGGGCTCAGGCCGTAGGGGTCGTTCACGGTACGCCGCGCCACGGCGTCGTCGCGGGCGATGATCGCCTGCTGGCGGCCGGAGTCGATGGTGCCGCCCGAGATGCCGCCGCGCAGCGACCGCACGGTCAGGGTCGTCTCGCCCAAGGTGCCGGCGCCGTCGTTCGCGGCCCGTTCGGCGGTGACCAGCACGCCGAGGTCGGAGGGGATGGAGTCGAAGCCACACGCGTGCACGATGCGCGCGCCGGTCTCTTCGGCGCGGGCTGCGACCTCGTCGAGCGACCACCGCACGAAGAGCACCTCACCCGTCAGGTCGGCGTAGTGCGTTCCCTCCTCAGCGCAGGCCCGCACCAGCTCCTTGCCGTAGCGGGCGTAGGGTCCGACCGTCGTGGCGACCACGGTGGTGCGAGCCGCCATCCGGCCCAGCCCCACGGAGTCCGATGCCTCGACCGTCACCAGCTCCCAGTCGGCGGCCGCCGCTCCGAGGTCGGCCCGCAGGGCCTCGAGCCTGGCGTGCGACCGGCCCGCAAGCGCGACCTTCACGTTGGGCCCGGCGTGGTCAGCGAGGTGAGCTGCCGTCAGGGCCCCGACGAAACCGGTGGCGCCGTAGAGAACGATGTCCAGCTCACGAGTGGTCATGGCGACACTCTGCCATCCGGCCATGAACCGACCAGCCCGCCACCCGTGCTGGTCGGCACAAACCTGTCCTCGACCTGCCGCCGACCTGCCGCCGACCTGCTGTGCGGGCAGCCGGTCGTCAGGTCCAGATGGCCGCGGGGATGCCGTCCGAGAAACGTTCGGCGTCGGCCGGCAGCGACGTGGCGACCCCGTTCGCGTGGCGAGCGGCTGTCCACGCGACGGCGCAGGCGTCGAGCACGTCGTCGGCGCCGTACCCGGCGCCCGACAGGATGCTGGGCGAGGCGATGCCGACGCCACGCAGTGCCTCGAGCCGGGCCGAGCGGCCGGCATCCGACTTCTTGCTGGGCAGGATCGGGGAGCCGACGATGGCGGCGAACGACAGCTCAGGATGCACCTCGATGACCGTCACCGTCGGGCGGGAGCGCACCCACGCGTCAACCTCGACGATCTTGTCGCGCAGCGCAAACGCCTGCGCACCGACCCCCTGCCCGCACCGCGACCGGTTGACGGTGTCGGCAGCGGCGCGGTCGGACGCCGAGTACGCCGCCCGGGTCAGCGTCGAGAACACCGACGAGGCCTTGCCCGGCAGCGCCTTGCGGGCGAGGCCGTCGGCTTGGCGAAGCGTGTTGTCGGGCAGCCCTATCGGGATGTCGATGCCGACGACTTCCACGCCGAGCCAAGTGCGCACCGTTTCGACGAGCTCGGCGATGGTTCGGGCCACGGCGACGCGAGGGCGAGGCGCGCCGGGCTCGAGAACCGCACCGACCCAACCACCGCGGCAGCCGTCGACCCCCAGCACCGGCACGGTCACCTCGACCGGCTCGGGCAGGGCAGGCCCACTCGGGCCGACCCGTCCGGATGGACCATCGGGCGCCCCGAGCGCCTCCGTCAGCCGAACCAGCGTGTAGGTCGCGGCGGCGAGTGCCTCATTCACCTCGTTCGCCTCCGGGCGCGTGTCGCGCGCCACGGCACGCGCCAGCACGTCGACCTCAACCGCCAGCGCGAGCGCCAAGGCCCGGGCGGTCGTCAGGTCTTGGGGGCGCACCCTCCGACGCTACGGCACGCCCGTCAGGTCGCGCCTCAGGCTTCCGCGAAGAGGGCGAGGAGCGCCTTGATCCGCACCGTGGACTCGGCAGGGTGTCTCAGCCGGCCCTCGGCGGCGAGACGGTAGACGTTGCGCCGTCCGACCTTCTCCTTGGTGATGTAGCCCGACTCCTCCAGGTCGCGCAGGATGAGCTGCGCGGCCCGCTCGGTGACTCCCACGTCGACCGCGAGATCCCGGATGCGAGCGTGGGGGTTGCGGCTGACGGCCACCAGCACATGGCCGTGGTTGCTCAGAAAGGTCCACGTTCGTCGAGTCCCCTGGTCCATGCCTCACCCTAACCGGCGTCGACTCTCCGACCAGAACCGAAATACATGAACTGTGTTACGTGTATTGTGCTTCCCATGAACTGGTTTCTCTGGACCCGCCGCGTCAGCGTTCTTGTCGTGCTGGCGGGTGTGACGGCCGCCCCTGCCGCCTTCCTCGGGCAACCCTGGCTGCTGGCGCACAGCCTTGGCCCCGTGACCATCGGTCTCTACCTCGACGCCATCTCGACGCTGCTCCTGGCCTTCGTCGGACTCCTCGTCTGGGTTGTCACGACCTACTCGCTGACCAACCTGCGCGGACGCGACGGCCTGGCACCCGCCGGAAGGGCACTGTTCGCAGCGCTGCTCGGCCTCGTGGTGATGGTCGCGAGCGCAAGTCTGGTCACCGTCGCGCTCGGGTGGACCGTCAGCGGGCTGGCCGTCGGCCTCGTCGTCGCGCGAACCGGCACCGGTCGCGCACCGGTCGCGGCTCGCACGATGCGGCGGCACCTGTTGGTCGGCGACCTCGCCCTCTGGTCGGGGATCGTCGTCGGCCTCGTCTGGTTGCCGTCGCTCGACCGCACCCGGCTCGGCGAGGTGACGAGCGGAGCGCCTGTCGTGGTCGTTGCCGTGCTCCTCGTCGTAGCCTGCGTGACGCGAAGCGGCCTCGTTCCGTCGCACCGGTGGCTCGCCGAGACCGCCGAGGCGCCGTCACCGGTGTCGGCGCTGCTGCACGCCGGTGTGGTCAACGGCGCCGGAGTGCTCGGCGTGCTGGCCTGGCCGCTCTTCCGGGCGGCTCCCCTGGTTCTGCTCGGCCTGCTCGTGCTCGGAGCCGCCTCCGTCGTGATCGGTGCGTGGGCCGGGCGGGTCCGGTCCGACGTCAAGGGTCGGCTGGCCTGCTCGACGACGAGCCAGATGGGATACATGTGCGTTCAGCTCGGCCTGGGGCTGCCCGCGATGGCCCTCATGCACCTGCTGGGGCACGGCGCCTACAAGTCGTGGATGTTCCTGCGTGCCGGTGGGGCCATCGCCCGGAACCGCGACCACGCGCCGTCCGCGCCAACCGCCCCGCTCCTCGCTTCCCGTCTCGCCCCATGGGCTGCCGCCGTGGTCGCGGCCGGGACCGCCGCACTGGTCGGCGCCCCTGCCGCCCGCGAGCTCACGGCCTCAGCAGGCGTGACGGCCCTCATCCCCGTGACCCTGGTCGTGCTGTGCGCCGTAGTGGCTGCCCGCGCAGCCGCCTGCCTTCCCCGGGCGACGGGTGTGCACAGTCTGGTCGCGATCGTGGCGGCCGGGATCGCGGCCGGGCTCTACGGGTGGGTGCTCGTGGGGTGGGAGCACGCCCTGACCCCGGCGCTCCCCCGGGATGCCGTCTGGGACCCACTGTTCGCGACCGTGCTCGTCGCCGGTCTCGTGGTCGCTGGCGCGGCTGTCGTCGTCGGCAGCCGCTCGCTGAGCGCGAGGCCCGACTCGCCCCTTGCCGTGCGGCTGCTCCCGACGGCCTTGGCGCCGAAGGCCCGCCACCGCCGCTACGCGTCGCTGCCCCGCTGTGCCGGCCCGTACGACTCGCGCCACGTGGTGAGCGGCCCGGTCGCCGGTGCGGCCGTGATGGCGGCCGCCGCGACCGTCGGCACCTCCTGGCCGCTGCGGAACATGGTGGCGGCCAACCCGCTGGCTCGCCTCGAGTCGATGCCCTTCGACGACGCCCTCGACGTCGCGAGCCGGGCTCACTCCCTGGCCGGCGCATCCCCGGTGACCGGTCGGGCGCCGCTGCGCTACTACCTCGACCTGTTCGACTCCGGCCGGATCCACCCCAGCCACCTGGCGGCCGCCCTCGCGGAGGTCGGCGACGCAGCCGTGAACGGCACCGTCGGTCTGGGTACGGGTGGCCCGGCTACGAGTGAACCGGGCCTGCTGGATCCGGTTCCGGCCATCGAGCGGCTCGTCGCTGACACGCGGTCGCAGGTGGCTGTCCGAACGGCATCCACCGAGCCGCGCGACCCCGTCTCGGTGCTGAGGTTCTGCGCGGCCCTGTCTCCGTCCTCCGTCACCCACACCGTCGAGCTCGTCGACGCTCACGCCGCCCTCTGGGCCCAGCGTGCCTGGCCGACAACGGGATCCGACGCACCCGGAGCTACTGATCACGATCCGTCGGGCCCGTGGGACCGTTGGATCCGGGCGGCGGCTCGGCCCAGCTACGACGCGGCGACCGGCATCCGAGGCGCAGCCGCCTGGGTACGTACGCTGCCCGAGGATCCTGCCGCTGCCATCGAAGAGCTGGCCCGGCGCGTCGAGCTGCGGGCCGATCTGCTGGTCGGCTACCTGGTGGCGACCCTGGCCTCCGCCCCTGGTTGGTCCGCGCACGCCTCCTGGCGAGCCCGTCGGTCGGGTGAGACGGCACCCCTGCTGCAGCTCGCTGCCCTGCGCATGGCTCACGACGTGCTCTTCTCAGGGGCGGTCTCGCGCGGCCGGCCGCGAACCGAGCTCGCGCTCTCGACGGTCGACGCCGAGGCTGCGACCGGGCCCACCGGTCCGGCGAGCGTCACGAGCACCGAGACGGCACGCATCTGGCAGCGCGCCCTCGAGATCGGCGTCGAGGAGTGGTTGCTCACCCGGATCGTGCGGTCGATCGCGACCTCCGATCTCGACCTGGCGAACCCCGAGACCGGCACCCGGACCGGTACCGAGACCCGGGCCGCCGGGGTCGCTGGTCGGCCGCAGAGCCAGTCGCTGTGGTGCATCGACGTCCGCTCCGAACGGGTCCGCCGCCACCTCGAGGAGTCGGGCGACCACCGCACCTACGGGTACGCCGGGTTCTTCGGCGCGGCCGTGCGTTACCTCAACGCCGACGGGGTGGCCCACGACCAGTGCCCCGCGCTCATCGAGCCCTCGTTCACCGCCCGTCGTCGGCCCACGCCGCTGCGCTTCCGGCAGGTTCTGCACCGGTCTGCCACAGCCGTCAGCGCCACGCCCCTGGGGGCGCTCGTGGTGGCGGAGGGCGGCGGCATCCTGGCCGCGCTCTCGTCCACGAGCGCGCTGCTCGCCCCGGCGACGGTCCGGCGGTTCGTGCGGGGCTGGATCGGTGATGACACTCGCGCCGAACAGACTCCACTCGTCACCGACCTCGGTCTTCGCGAGAAGGTCGACCTTGCGGTCGCGGCTCTGCGAAGCACCGGGCTGACCGAGAACTTCGCACCCCTCATCGTCGTGTGCGGCCACGGGTCGACGACCGAGAACAACGCGTTCGGCACGGCCTACGACTGTGGCGCCTGCGGTGGCAACGACGGTCGCGTCAACGCGGCCCTGCTCGTCGACGCCCTCAACGACGACCAGGTACGGGCCCGGCTGGCGGACCAGGGGCTACGCCTGCCGGTCGACACCCTCGCGGTGGCGGCTCTGCACGACACGTCGACCGACGAGATCACCCTTGCCCGGCCGGGCGAGCACCCCGAGATCGAGGCGGCGTTGACGGCAGCAGGCCGGCGCGCCGCCCTCGAACGCGAGCGGCTGCTGCCGGTGTCGGGCCGAACCACCCGACCGATGTCGCGGCCCGTCGCGCGCCGGGCCGCCGACTGGTCAGAGCCCACCCCGGAGTGGGGCCTCGCCGGCAATGCCGCCATCGTCTTCGGGCCGCGAGAGCTCACCATCGGGACCGATCTCGGCTCGAGGGTGTTCCTGCACGGGTATGACCGTCACGGTGACCGAGACGGCAGCGTGCTCGAACAGCTGATGACCGCCCCGCTCGTCGTCGCCCAATGGATCAACGCCCAGTACTACTTCTCCGCAGTCGACCCCGACACGTTCGGTGCCGGTGACAAGACCACCCACAACGTCGTCGGAGATGTCGGGGTGCTCACCGGCGCCCACGGCGACCTGCGCACCGGCCTGCCCTGGCAGTCCTTGTTCCGACAGCCACCTGGCACGGGGCCACTGTCGCAGAGCCTGGTTCACGAACCCGTGCGCCTCCTGGCCGTCGTCGACGCCGAACCCGACGTGGTGGCCGGCATCGTCGAGCGGCACGAGACCCTGACCCAGCTCGTCGGGAACGAGTGGATCCGCCTGGTCTGTCTCGACGCCGGCCAGGCCATCACCCTGCTTCCCGACCTCACCTGGCGGCCGTGGCGGATGCCGTCAACCATGTTGCCGTCGCTGCGCGAAGAACGGGCCGTCGACGCGTCGACCCGCCCCACCGGCCGAGACTGATCACCAGCTCTCGTGCGGGTCGACCCGCACGGTGACGACGTCGGCGTCTTTGCGGGCCGAGCGGAAGGCCCGCAGCGAGCTCAACGCGCTGGTCAGCTCCAGGGTGCGGCGGGAGTCGATCCGCACGAAGACGTGCCAGTCGGGGCCGGTGTCGGCGCGTCGGTCGCCATGACTTTCGTGGCGCACGTGGCTCACCTGACCTGCCGGGGCTGCCTGTGCCGCCTGGCCCGGTCTGCTCGTCGAGACCGGCATGGGCCCCAGCACCGAGGCACCCGCGGGAAGGTCGAGGTGGACCAGGGCGTCGTCCAGGGCCCGACGCGGACCGGTCAGCTGCACGAACCGGGCCGCTGGGGGCAGATCGAGCTCGCGCCGTTCGGCCAGCTCACGCTCTGCGAGCCAGGCCGGGTCCCAGCGCACGAGAGCCTCCACGGCCCGAAGCGCCACCACCTCGGGTACTCCGCTGAGCACCACCGCCCTGCCGGGCCGGGCCAGCGCCGCCGCCGCGGCCCAGCGACGCAGCGACTCGAGAGGGGCATCGAGCACGGGCAGGTCGAGACTGGCCCAGGCGTCGAGCAGGAGCACGGCCGTGTACCCGCCGTCGGCGACCGGCTCGGCCCCCGGGGTGGCGATGACGATGGCCGGTTCCGGGCCCACCTGGGCCAGCACCTCGCCCGATCCCGAAGCGATCACCGGCACGCCCGGGAAGGCCCGGCCGATCTCCTCCGCCGTGCGCCGCGCCCCCGTGACCGCCGACCGCAGCCGCCGCGCACCGCAGTGGGTGCATTCGAAGTCGTTGGTCGCCACCGCGGTGCCGCACCAGCGGCAGGCCGGCGGCGCCCCGCTCGACCCCAGCGCCATCGGGCCGGCGCACCGCGCACAACGCACGGCCGACCGGCACTCCGCACACGACAGCGACGGCAGGTAGCCGCGCCGCGGCACCTGCACGAGCACCGGACCGTCGACGAGGGCGTCCTTGGCGACCCGCCACGCGCGCGACGGCAGATGGGCTCGGGCCGCGGGGCCGTCGCGCTCCTCGTCAAGACCCTCGCCGGCCACCGTGACCACCGGCGCTGCAGCACGCACCACGACCGGTTCGGCCGAGACTGCGACGAGCCGACCGGCCTCGACCTCGACCTGGGTTCGAAGACTGCGCACGAAGCCACCGGACAGCAGCGCGGCACCGCACTGGTCGGCGCGCAGAGAGAGCACGACCCCCGTCTGGTGGTACGGAGCGCGTGGCTCGGCGAGCAGGTCGTCGCCGTCATCCCACCAGGCGACCAGTCCCAGGTCGTGCACCGGCGCGAAAGCTGCGGCCCGGGTGCCGATGACGACCCGCACATGCCCCCGCAGCACCTTGAGCCAGGCCGTGTAGCGCGCCTGCGGCCCTTGGTCGGCGGTGAGGCGTACGTGCCGGCCGGCGCCGAGCACCTCGGTGAGCTCGCGGTCGAGACGCACGACGTCGCGGTGGTCGGGCACCACGAGCAGGGCCCCGCGGCCACCGGCCAGAGCCGTGGCCGCCGCCACGGCGAAGGCCCGGGGCCAGTCGTCGTCACGACGGCGCGTGGGAAGGGCCGACCATGCCGCGCGCGGCGACCCTCCGTCTGCCACCCGGCGCAGCCACGCCGGCCCGGCCGGGTACGCCGCCCACGGCCCCGGCTCGGGGGCGGGCGGAAAGGTCGTTGTGGTGTCGACCGGTTCGGCTGTCTCGGCAGGGTCCGGGGCGGCCGGCGGGGGCGGCTGCAGAGACAGGTTGCGTTCGGCCGTGGCGTGACGCTTCGGCACCGCGAGGCGGAGCACGTCGCTGAGCGTGCCGGCGTATCGGTCGGCCACCGCCCGGGCGAGCGTGCGCACCTCGGGGGTGAGCACCGGCTCGGGGCTGACCACCCGTCGCAGCGGCGCGAGTCGTCCTTCGTGCTGCGGCTGCGCCCGCCGCTCGATCACGAAGCCTTCGAGGTCACGCCCGGCGAACCGCACTCGCACCCGCGCCCCTGCAACGGCATCCGCCGTCATCTCCTCAGGAACGGTGTACTCGAAGACGCGGTCGAGGTGCGCGAGCGGCGTCTCCACGACCACGGCTGCTACCGGCAGGTTGCGGTCGGGGGTATCCCCCCGATCGCGTGCTGCCGCTCGCTGCGCTGCTGGTGCTTCTGGCTCGTCGGTCGCCACGGGGGCGAACCTCGCCTCAGCCGGCGACGGCGGCCTGGAGCGCCTCGACCCGGTCGGTGCGCTCCCAGGTGAAGCCGTTCTCGATGCCGGGTGCCTCGGTACGACCGAAGTGGCCGTAGGCGGCGGTCGGCTTGTAGATGGGACGCAGCAGGTCGAGGGCCTCGACGATCGCGCCGGGTCGCAGGTCGAACACGGTGGTGATGGCCGTCTGGATCTTGTCGACCGGAACGGTCTCGGTGCCGAAGGTCTCGATGTAGAGACCGACCGGCTGCGCCTTGCCGATCGCGTAGGCGACCTGAACCTCGCATCGCCCGGCGAGCCCAGCGGCCACGACGTTCTTGGCCACCCAGCGCATCGCGTACGCGGCCGAGCGGTCGACCTTGCTGGGGTCCTTGCCCGAGAAGGCACCGCCGCCGTGACGGGCCATGCCCCCGTAGGTGTCGACGATGATCTTGCGGCCGGTGAGGCCGGCGTCACCCATCGGGCCACCGATCTCGAAACGGCCGGTCGGGTTGATCAGGGCGCGGAAGCTGCTCGTGTCGAGCTCGGTGCCGCTGCTGGCCAGCTCGTGCAGCACCGGTTCGATGACGTGCTCACGGATGTCGGGTTCGAGCATCCGCTCGAGAGAGACGTCGGGCGCGTGCTGGGTGGAGAGCACGACGGTGTCGAGCGCCACGGGGCGGTCGCCGTCGTAGGCGATCGTGACCTGGGTCTTGCCGTCGGGACGCAGGTAGGGCAGCACATCACCCTTGCGCACGGCGGTGAGGCGCTCGGCCAGGCGATGCGCGAGGTAGATCGGCAACGGCAACAGCTCGGGCGTGTCGTTGCAGGCGTAGCCGAACATCAGGCCCTGGTCGCCCGCGCCCTGCTTGTCGAGGGGGTCGATGCCGCCGTGCCGGTTCTCGTGGGCGGTGTCGACACCCTGGGCGATGTCGGGTGACTGGGCCCCGATCGAGATGGAGACGCCACAGGTGCGGCCGTCGAAGCCCTTCTGCGACCCGTCGTAGCCGACCTCGAGGATCGTCTCGCGAACGATCGCGGGGATCTCCACGTAACCGACGGTCGAGACCTCGCCGGCGACGTGCACGAGGCCCGTGGTGACCATCGTCTCGACCGCGACCCGTGCGTGCGGGTCAGCCCGGAGCAGGGCATCGAGGATCGAGTCGCTGATCTGGTCACAGATCTTGTCGGGGTGCCCCTCGGTGACGGACTCGGACGTGAACAGGCGTGCGGGCACGAGGAAGCTCCCTAACTGGGGTCGGTGACGACAGCTGGCTGGTGGTGGGTGGTGTGGCGCGTGAGTTTACCGGTCACGTCAGGAGCCGCTCGATGGCGTCCATGACCGCCTCGGCGACGGCGTGCTTGGAGGTGGGGCCGACGGTGACCGCCTCGTCGTCGCCCCGGCGCAGCAGGTGCACGGTCGTGTCGTCGCGACCGAAGGTGAGACCGTCTCCGACCTCGTTGACGACCTGCAGGTCACTCCCCTTGCGCGCGAACTTCGCTCGCGCGTGCTGCATGACCGAGCCGTCGGCGTCACCCGTCTCGGCCGCGAAGCTGACGATGACCGGGAGCGCGGAGCCGTGTTCGGCCCGAGTCGCCACGAGGCCCTTGACGATGTCGGGGTTCTCGACCAGCTCGAGCCGCAGACCCGCGGCCGGCTCGGCGGGGTTCTTCTTGATCTTGTGAGCGCTGGCGCTGGCGGGCCGGAAGTCGGCGGGGGCCGCCGCCATCACCACGACGTCGGCCTCGGCCGCCGCCGCGTCGACCGCCGCCTTGAGCTGTTCGGTGGTCTCGACCGCGACCAGCGTCATGCCCTCGGGGGTCGGCAGGCCCACGTTGGCCGCCACGAGCGTGACGACGGCTCCACGCGCCTGCGCCGCGCGTGCGATGGCGTAGCCCTGCTTGCCGGAGCTGCGGTTGCCGATGAAGCGCACCGGGTCGAGCGGCTCGCGGGTTCCGCCCGCAGACACGACGAAGCGCCGTCCCTGCAGCCGACCGCCAGCCGATGCCGGGCGCTCACCGGCATCCGCCACGACGGTCAGGCAGGCAGCGTAGAGGTCGGCCGGCTCGGGCAGGCGCCCCGCGCCGGTGTCAGCACCTGTGAGCCGGCCGTGCACGGGGTCGATGACGTGCGCACCCCGCTCACGCAACGTGGCGATGTTGGCGCGGGTGGCCGGGTGCTCCCACATCTCGGTGTGCATGGCCGGGGCGAACACCACCGGGCACCGGGCGGTCAGCAGCGTGCTGGTGAGCAGGTCGCCGGCCAGCCCGTGGGCGGCTTTGGCGACGAGGTCGGCCGTCGCAGGAGCGACCACGACCAGGTCGGCGTGCTGCCCGATACGCACGTGCGGCACCTCATGGACGGCGGTCCACACGTCGGTGCTGACCGGTTTGCCAGAGAGGGCCGCCCAGGTGGGGGCACCGACGAACTCGAGGGCGGCAGCCGTGGGCACGACCGTCACGTCGTGGCCGGCCTCCGTGAACAGCCGCAGCAAAGAGCACGCCTTGTAGGCGGCGATGCCACCACTGACACCGAGAACGACCCGCAGGCGGGTGCTGGAGCCGGCCACCAAACGCAGTTCAGGCCTCGGTCGGCACAGAGGTGAGCAACCGCTGGTTGATCTCGCGCAGGGCGATCGACAGCGGCTTCTCGTGAACCTCGGTCTCGACGAGCGGGCCGACGTAGTCGAGCAGGCCCTCCTGCAGCTGCGAGTAGTACGCGTTGATCTGACGGGCCCGCTGGGCCGAGTAGATGACGAGCGCGTACTTGGAGTCGGCGACGGTCAGGAGGTCGTCGATCGGCGGGTTGGTGATGCCGATGGGGGCGGCCTTGGTACCGGACACGGTGATCTCGTTTCGTTCGGGGTGTGCATGGTTTAGACGGCCAGGGCGCACGCCGGAGCGCTTCCGAGATGCGTCCCAGGGTCGGAGCAGGGGCGGAGCCAGGGTCAGGATCAGACGTCCGCCGACCCTGATCTCATCAATGATACGAGTTCTTCACTGGCCCGACGAACATCGTCGTTGACGATGACCTCGTCGAACTCGCTCTGGGCCGCCATCTCGGTGCGGGCGGTGGCCAGGCGGCGTTCGCGTTCGGACTCGTCCTCCGTGCCTCGACCGACCAGGCGTCGCACGAGCTCCTCCCAGCTGGGTGGGGCGAGAAACACGAACAGGGCGTCGGGCCATGAGTCGCGCACCTGGCGGGCACCCTGCAGGTCGATCTCCAGCAGGGCGTCGCGGCCCTCGCGGATGGCCCGCTCGACAGGCCCGCGGGGCGTGCCGTACTTCGCCGCGCCGTGCACGACGGCGTGCTCGAGAAACTCCCCGGCCAGGGCCAGCCGGTCGAACTCCTGGTCGTCCACGAAGTGGTAGTGCACACCGTCGACCTCCCCGGGTCGCGGTGGTCGGGTCGTCATCGAGACCGAGAACCAGACACCGGGGAAGTGCGTTCGTACGTAGGCCGACATGGTGCCCTTGCCTACGGCGGTCGGACCGGCCAGCACGACGAGTCGCCCGACCCGGCGCCGAGGAGCCTCGACCGGCTTCGGCTGCTGGTCACCGTTCGACGTCACGACTTCTCGAAACGGCGCAGCAGGGCCGCAGCCTGGTTCGCGCCCAGGCCGCGCACCCGGCGTGACTCGGCGATGCCG
The DNA here is from genome assembly GCF_001758225.1 of Humibacillus sp. DSM 29435. GTDB lineage: Bacteria > Actinomycetota > Actinomycetes > Actinomycetales > Dermatophilaceae > DSM-29435. The sequence goes on from NZ_MAST01000005.1 coordinate 81,603, forward strand.
ACCTCGGCCATGATCGCCCGGGCCCGTACCCGACCCACGCCGGGCATCGCCTCGAGCAGCTCGGTCACCTTCATCTTGCCGATGACCGGGTCGATCTTGCCGTCGTCGATGACCTCGGAGAGCGAGCCGCTCGAGTACTTCAGCCGGTTCTTCACCGCCGCTCGCTCCCGACGAGCCGCGGCGGCCTTCGCCAGCGCTGCCGCGCGTTGCTCAGGGGTGAGCGGTGGTAGTGCCACGGTCCAGAGTGTCCTTACTGATGTGGGGCGCTGATGTGGGGCGCTGATATAGGTCGCTCATATCGGGCGACGAAGGTGCCGCCATGGTGCACCATGGGGCGCCGACATGGGGCATCGCCTGGTGTGGCCCCGAGTGATCTGTTCCGCCCGAACCTAGCGACCCCTACGAGGGTGCCGCAACGCGGGCACCCGTGACCGCGCGGAAAGCCGGTGGTCGGCACGGCCGACACGGTCGACAAGGCGACCGGCTGGGCGCCTGGCAGCTCCCAGACCCACACGGGTGTCGAACGGTCAGCCCAGCAGCCCGTGCGCAACCCGCTCGGCCCGGTCGGCCAACCCGGAGACGCTGGGCCCCGCCTGCAGGATCTCGCGGCTCGAGGAGGCGAGCACCTGCGGCCGGGCCGACCCGAAGGCGAGCTCGAGGGCCGCCACGGTGCCGCCCTGGGCCCCGAACCCGGGCGCCAGCACCGGGGTGGCAGCGGTGACCAGGTCGAGACCGAGGTCGGCGACGGCGGTGCCCACGGTGGCCCCGATCACGAGCCCGACGCTACCGAGACCGCCGCGCTCGCGGGCGAGCGCGTTGTCGACGGTGGCGCCCTCGACGATCGATGCCGCCACGGAACGACCATTGCGGACGGCGTGCTGCACCGTGGCGCCTTCCGGGTTGGAGGTGAGGGCGAGCACGAAGACCCCCCGTCCGTTCTCGGCCGCGAGGTCGATGGCGGGGCGTAGCGACTCGTAGCCGAGGAAGGGGCTCACGGTGACCGCGTCGGCGGGCGCGACGGCATCCCTACCGAGCAGCGCCTCGGCGTACGCGGCCATGGTCGACCCGATGTCGCCCCGTTTGGCGTCGAGGATCGTCAAGGTGCCGCCTTCTCGCAGCTCGGTGAGCACCCTCTCGAGCACGGCGATGCCGCCACTGCCGAACACCTCGAAGAAGGCCGACTGGGGCTTGACGACGGCCACCCGCCCCGCGAACGCCTCCACGCAGGTCAAGGCGAACCGTTCGAGACCGGCCAGATCGTAGGTCAGGCCCCACGACTCGACGAGCGCCCGGTGCGGGTCGATCCCCACGCAGAGCGGACCCCTGCTGGACATGGCCTGCGCGAGCCTCGCGCCGAACCCTGGCGTCATCCTCGTTCTCCTGGGTCTGCTGGTCGGGTGTGCGAAGTACCGTGCGGGGCCGGCTCAGCGCACATGGGCGATACCGACCACGTCGGCGAAGGAGGCGAACCCCTTGGTCTCGAGCAGCTCGGTCAGCTCGGCGAGAACGCGCATCGGAGCCGACGGGTCGTTGAAGGTCGCGGTGCCGACCTGCACGGCGCTCGCCCCCGCCGCCACGAGCTCGAGCGCGTCGTTGCCGGTGCGCACGCCACCGACCCCGATGATGGGCACGGTGGGGATGCGGCCCTCGAACATCGCCTGGCGCACCTGCCAGATCGCCCGCACCGCCACCGGTCGGATGCCGGGCCCGGACAGTCCGCCCGTCACGCCGCCGAGCTGGGGGCGGAGCCGGTCGGTGTCGATCGCCATGCCGAGCAGGGTGTTGATCATGGTGAGCCCGTCAGCCCCCGCCTTGACGCAGGCCGCGGCGATGGTCGTGATGTCGGTGACGTCGGGGCTCAGCTTGGCGAAGATCGGCACGTCGCGGGGCAGCTGCTCGCGCACCAGGGCCACCACCTTGGCCGACGCCAACGGGTCGCAGGCGAAGACGAGGCCGCGGTTCGCAACGTTGGGGCACGAGATGTTGACCTCGACCCCAGCCACACAGCCGAAGGCTGGGCTGGCGCGCAACGCGGCTGCGACATGGGCGAACTCGGTGCTCGAGCCGCCGGCGATGGACGGCAGCACGGTGGCCCCCACCGAGGCGAGCCACGGCAGGTCGTGCTCGACGAACGCCGCGATGCCGGGGCCCTGCAGACCGATGGAGTTCAGCATGCCCGACGGCGTCTCGGCCATCCGAGGGGTGTCGCGCCCCGACCGGGGGTCGGCCATGACCGACTTCGTGACGAAGGCCCCGAGCCCTGCGACGTCGAAGAAGCGGTGCAGCTCCTGGCCGTTCGCCGCGCATCCGGATGCCGTCATGAGGGGGTTCGCCAGTCGCCGCCCGGAGAGCGTCGTGGACATCTCGACCATCAGTGCCCTCCCGTACGAGGCGCGCCTACCGCATCCGGTGGAACGTGGGCTCCGCTGCCGGAGAACGCATCCCAGCGCACGCGGTCGCCGCGGAAGACCGGCCCCTCGACGCACGAGCGCACCATGCGCGTCAGGCCGTCGTTGCCGACCACGGGCATGACACAGGTCATGCAGATTCCGATACCGCACGCCATCGACTCCTCGACGGCGACCTGGGCGACCGCGCCGTGGGCCGAGGCGATCTCGGTGATCGAATGCAGCATCCCCATCGGCCCGCACCCGTAGACGACACCGGCACCCGAGCTGGTGATCACCTCGGGCAGCACGTCGCTGACCCACCCCCGCTGCCCCGCCGACCCGTCGTCGGTGGTGACGGTGACTCCGTCGCTGCTGCGCCGGGCGAGGGTGACTCCGAAGAGCTTGTCCTCACTCGCCGCGCCCAGCACCATCTCGACATGACACCCGCGAGCCCTCAGCTCGGCGGCCAACCAGAAGAGGGGTGCGCTGCCGTACCCCCCTCCGACGAGAACGCACGCGACCGGCTCGGTCGGCAGCGGGAAGGCCCGCCCGAGCGGCCCCACGACGTCGATGAGGTCGTGGGCCTGCCGCGAGGCGATCCACCGCGTGCCGGCCCCGACCGCAGAGACGACGATCTCGACGGTGCCGCCGTAGGTGCCGCTCGGGCTGACCTTGTGGATCGAGAACGAGCGGCGCAGCAGGGTGCTGCTCGACTCGCCGCCGACCGCCAGGGCGACGAACTGACCCGGGCGGGCCAGCTCGGCCACGCCGGGCGCGACGAGCGTCAGGTGCTGGTACGAGCCGACCCGCCGGGTCGCGATCACCTCGGCCTGCTCCTGGGTGACCCGGGCCCGCCGGCCGGGTGACACGGGCTGGGTCACCAGGTCGCTCACCGTTGCACCTCGCCATGACGGCCGTACAGGTCGAGGTCGAACGCGTGGTCCTGCAACGACTTGACCCGGATCGGTTCGGTGAGCTGTGCCTCGATGCCGAGCACCGCCGCGGCCAGGGTGGCGATCGTGGTCACGATGGGCTTGTCGGCGCTCGTCGTCGCGGCCCGGATGGCGTACCCGTCAGCGCGGGCGTCCTGCCCGGAGGGGGTGTTGACGACCATCTGCACGGTGCCGTCCTGGATGAGGTCGACGATCGAAGGTTGTGCCAGGTCGGCCGCGCCCGCGCGTTCGGTGATCTTGCGAACCAGGGTGGCCTCGATCCCGTTGCGTCGCAGCACGGCTGCCGTACCGCTCGTCGCCAGGATGGTGAACCCGAGGTCGACCAGTCGCTTGACCGGGAAGAGCATGGCGCGCTTGTCGCGGTTGGCCACCGAGACGAAGACCGCACCCGACCGGGGCAGCGTCGAGCCGACGCCCTGCTGTGCCTTGCTGAAGGCCGACCCGAAGTCGTTGTCGATGCCCATCACCTCACCGGTGGAGCGCATCTCCGGCCCGAGCAACGAGTCGACTGCGATGCCGTCCTTGGTGCGGAACCGCTTGAACGGCAGCACCGCCTCCTTGCACGACATGGGCGCGTGGTCGGGCATCGAACCGCCGTCACCCGTGGGTGGCAGCATCCCCTCGTCACGCAGCTGCTGCACGGTGGCGCCGAGCATGACCCGGGCCGCCGCGCTGGCCAGTGGCACCCCGGTGGCCTTCGCCACGAAGGGCACGGTGCGGGAGGCCCGCGGGTTGGCCTCGATGACGTACAGGACGTCCTGGGCCAGCGCGAACTGCACGTTCATCAGGCCACGCACGCCGATGCCTTCTGCCAGCTTTCGGGTGGCGAGGCGTACCCGCTCCAGCTCACCGTCGCCGAGCGTCGCGGGCGGCAGCGTGCACGCACTGTCACCCGAGTGGATGCCGGCCTCCTCGACGTGCTCCATGATGCCGCCGATGTAGAGGTCGTCACCGTCGAAGAGGGCGTCGACGTCGATCTCGATGGCGTCGTCGAGGAAGCGGTCGACGAGGATCGGGTGGTCGGGCGAGGCCTCGGTGGCCTTCTCGACGTAGGTCACCAGCGCGTCGTCGTCGTAGACGATGACCATCCCGCGCCCGCCGAGCACGTACGAGGGCCGCACCAGCACCGGGTAGCCGATCTCGCGGGCGACGACGAGCGCCTCCTCCGAGCTGAACGCGGTGCCGTGCTTGGGCGCGATGAGACCCGCCCGAGCCAGCACCTGGCCGAAAGCGCCACGGTCCTCGGCCAGGTGGATCGCCTCGGGCGAGGTGCCGACCATCGGCACGCCCGCGTCGGCGAGCGCGCGCGCCAGGCCGAGCGGTGTCTGCCCGCCGAGCTGCACGATGACCCCCGCAACCGGCCCGGCCTGGGTCTCGGCGTGGACGACCTCGAGAACGTCCTCGAGCGTCAGCGGCTCGAAGTAGAGCCGGCTGCTCGTGTCGTAGTCGGTCGACACGGTCTCGGGGTTGCAGTTGACCATCACCGTGTCGAAGCCCTTGGCCCGCAGCGCGAACGAGGCGTGCACGCAGGAGTAGTCGAACTCGACACCCTGGCCGATGCGGTTCGGCCCCGACCCGAGGATGATCACCGCCGGGCGCTCTCGGGGTGCCACCTCCGTCTCCTCGTCGTAGGAGGAGTAGTGGTACGGGGTGCTGGCGGCGAATTCGGCGGCGCAGGTGTCGACCGTCTTGTAGACCGGGCGCACCCCGAGGGCGTGGCGCACCCCGCGCACGACGGCTTCCGGCATCCGGCGGACGTCGGCGATCTGCGCGTCGCTGAAACCGTGACGTTTGGCGAGCCGCAGCAGGTCGGGCGAGAGCTGCTCGGCATCTGCCAGAAGATCGGCGACCTCGTTGATGAGCGCCATCTGGTCGAGGAACCAGGGGTCGATGCCGGTCGCCTCGTGCACCTGCTCTACGCTGCAGCCGCCGCGAAGAGCCTGCTGCACCAGCACGATCCGGCCATCAGTCGGAGTCTTGGCCTCTTCCAGCGCCCGCTGGGCCGCCGCTTGGCTGAGCTCGCCGTTCCAGTGGAACGATGCGCCCTTCTTCTCCAGGGAACGCAACGCCTTCTGCAGGGCCTCGGTGAAGTTTCGCCCGATCGCCATCGCCTCACCGACCGACTTCATCGTGGTGGTGAGGGTCGGGTCGGCGGCCGGGAACTTCTCGAAGGCGAAGCGTGGCACCTTGACGACGACGTAGTCGAGGGTCGGTTCGAAGCTGGCCGGAGTCTCGCGGGTGATGTCGTTCGGCACCTCGTCGAGCGTGTACCCGATCGCCATCTTGGCGGCGATCTTGGCGATCGGGAAGCCGGTTGCCTTCGAGGCCAGCGCGCTCGAGCGCGAAACGCGCGGGTTCATCTCGATGACGATGATGCGACCGTCGACCGGGTTGACGGCGAACTGGATGTTGCAGCCGCCGGTCTCGACCCCCACCTCACGGATCACGGCGATGCTGATGTCGCGCAACCGCTGGTACTCGCGGTCGGTCAGTGTCAGCGCCGGTGCCACGGTGATCGAGTCTCCGGTGTGCACGCCCATCGGGTCGAGGTTCTCGATGGAGCAGACGATCACGACGTTGTCGGCGTGGTCGCGCATCACCTCCAGCTCGTACTCCTTCCAACCGAGAATCGACTCCTCGAGCAGCACCTCGGTCGTCGGGGAGTACTGCAGGCCCTGCCCGCCGATGCGGCGCAGGTCGGTCTCGTCGTAGGCGAAGCCCGAACCGAGGCCGCCCATGGTGAACGACGGGCGAACGACGACGGGGTAGCCCAGCTCGTCGGCGGCCGCGAGCAGCTCGTCCATCGAGTGGCAGATGAGCGACTGCGCCGACTCGGCGCCACAGCGTGCGACGACGCCCTTGAACGCCTCCCGGTCTTCACCCAGCTGGATCGCCTCGACGTTCGCACCGATCAGCGGGCACCCGTACTTCTCGAGAACACCGTTCTCGTGCAACGAGATCGCACAGTTGAGAGCGGTCTGGCCACCCAGGGTGGCGAGCACGGCATCGGGTCGCTCCTTGGCGATGATCGCCTCGACGAACTCGGGGGTGATCGGCTCGACGTAGGTCGCGTCGGCGAACTCAGGGTCGGTCATGATCGTCGCCGGGTTGCTGTTGACCAGCACCACCCGGATGCCCTCCTCACGCAGCACCCGGCAGGCCTGCGTTCCCGAGTAGTCGAACTCGCACGCCTGGCCGATGACGATCGGCCCCGACCCGATGACGAGAACGCTCTTGATGTCGTCGCGCTTCGGCATCAGACCGAGACCTCCGAGGTCTCGAGCATGAGATCGCTGAACCGGTCGAAGAGGTAGGCAGCGTCGTGAGGTCCGGCCGCCGCCTCGGGGTGGTACTGCACCGAGAACGCAGCCAGGCGTCCGGCGCGGCGTAGCTCCAGCCCCTCGACGACATCGTCGTTGAGGCACACGTGCGAGACGTGCGCCTGCCCGAAGGGGGTCTGGCTCGTGGCGTCGAGGGGCGCATCGACCGCGAACCCGTGGTTGTGGGCCGTCACCTCGACCTTGCCCGTCGTGCGGTCCATGACGGGCTGGTTGATGCCGCGGTGGCCGTACTTCAGCTTGTACGTGTCGAACCCGAGGGCTCGACCGAGCAGCTGGTTGCCGAAGCAGATACCGAAGAAGGGGATGCCGCGCCTCAGCACCTCGCGCAACAGCGCGACCTCGGCGTCGGCTGTCGCCGGGTCGCCCGGTCCGTTGGAGAAGAAGACTCCGTCGGGGCCGGCGTCGCCTACCGCGAGCACGTCGTCGATGGTCGAGGCAGCGGGTAGCACGTGCACCTCGATACCGCGTCGGGCCAGCAGCAGAGGCGTCATGGCCTTGATGCCCAGATCGAGCGCGGCCACCGTGAACCGCTTCTCGCCCTCGGCCGCCACGACGTAGCGATGGTCGGTACTGACCTCGGCCGCGAGGGCGGCCCCGGTCATCTGCGGGCTGTTCTTGACCAGGTCGAGCAGCTGGGGCGTGGGCCGTTCGGCGGCGGCGCCGCTGAACAGCCCGACCCGCATCGAGCCTCGTTCGCGCAGATGACGGGTCAGGGCGCGGGTGTCGATCTGACAGATCCCGACCACCTGTTGCGCACGCAGCTCGTCCTCGAGACTGCGAGACGAGCGCCAGTTCGAGGGCCGGATGGCGGGGTCACGCACGACGTAGCCCGCGGCCCAGATGCGGCTGCTCTCGTCGTCGTCGATGTTGACACCGGTGTTGCCGACGTGGGGAGCAGTCATCACGATGACCTGCCGGTGGTAGCTGGGGTCGGTGAGCGTCTCCTGGTAACCGGTCATCCCGGTGGAGAACACGGCCTCGCCCACCGTCTCGCCGACGGCGCCGTAGGAGGAGCCCCGAAAGAGTCGACCGTCCTCGAGCACGAGTACGGCCTCGTCTCGGTGCTGGCTGGGCAGGTTCAGCATCAGTTCTCGCTCTCGGTCACGGTGGTCAGCTCTCGTTCGGTGGTGTGTGTGACGGCGCCTCGGAGCAGTGTCGTCACGACCGCGCCCCGGAAGGTTCGCCCGTGCCACGGGTTGTTGCGACTTCGGCTGCGGCTCGTCGCGGCATCGACGGTCACCTCTCGGTCGGGGTCGATCAGGGTGATGTTGGCCGGGTTGCCGACCTCGAGCGGCATCCCGTGCCCCTGGAGGCGACCGATCCGCGCGGGGGCACTCGACATGACCCGGGCCACATCGGCCCACCCGAGCAGTCCTGGTCGCACGAGCAGGTCGCTGACCACGGCGAGTGCCGTCTCGAGGCCGAGCATGCCGAAGGCCGCGTCGACGAAGGCGTGCTCCTTGTCGTGGCGCGCGTGCGGCGCGTGGTCGGTGGCTACCGCGTCGATCGTGCCGTCGACGAGCCCTGCACGCAGAGCCTCGATGTCATCGGAGGGTCGCAGCGGCGGGTTGACCTTGTACACCGGGTCGTAGCCGCTCAGCAGGTCGGTGGTGAGGGCGAGATGGTGGGGGGTGACCTCGGCCGTCACGTCGATGCCCCGGGCCTTGGCCCAGCGGATCACCTCGACGGTACCGGCGGTCGACACGTGCGCGACGTGCACCCTCGAGCCCGTGTGGCGCGCCAGCATCACGTCTCGGGCGACGATCGACTCCTCCGCGATGCCCGGCCACCCGGGAAGTCCGAGGCGGCCCGAGAGCTCCCCCTCGTGGCAGCAGGCGGACGCGTCGGCGAGCCGAGGGTCCTGGGAATGCTGGGAGATGACGCCGTCGAAGGCCCGGATGTACTCGAGCGCCCGGCGCATGATGCGGCTGTCGTGCACGCAGTGGCCGTCGTCGGAGAAGACCCGCACCCGGGCCCGCGAGCGGGCCATCAACCCGAGCTCGGCCAGCTCGGCCCCTTCGAGGGCCTTCGTGACCGCGCCCACGGGCACGACGTCGGTCAGGCCGCAGGACCGCCCGAGGTCGAGCACGCGTTCGGCCGCCTCGGCAGTGTCAGTGACGGGTGAGGTGTTGGCCATCGCGAACACGGCCGTGAACCCACCGGCGGCGGCCGCCGCCGACCCGGTGGCGATCGTCTCGGCGTCCTCTCGCCCGGGCTCCCGCAGGTGCACGTGCAGGTCGACCAGCCCCGGGAGGGCGACCAGCCCGTCTGCGTCGATGGTCAGGTCGACGCGCTCGCTACCGAGCGAACCGACCTTGCGGATGACGCCGCCTTCGACGAGCAGGTCGGTCGCGTCGGCGCCGAGCGGCCGGGCCCCCTTGATCAGCAACCTGCTCACGCGGACACGCTCCTTTCCACATCGTCTCTGGTCGACTCGTCGCCGGCGAGCAGGTGGTAGAGCACCGCCATTCGCACGGCCACACCGGCCGACACCTGGTCGAGCACGACCGACTGGGGCGCGTCTGCGGCATCCGCCGCGATCTCCAGGCCCCGGTTCATCGGCCCCGGATGCATCACGAGAACCTCGGGGTTGCGGGCCACGAGGCGCTCGAGCCGCTCGCGCGTCAGCCCGTACCCGACCGTGTACTCGCGCGCCGTCGGGAAGTAGCCGCCGCTCATCCGTTCCCGCTGCACCCGGAGCATCATGACGGCGTCTACCGGGTCGTCGCTGTCGATGACGGCATCGAGGTCCCAGCCGGTCGCGAACCCATCGGTGGCGCTCCACGTGCCGATTCCGCTCGGCATCAGGGTCGGGGGGGCAACGACGGTCACCCGGGCCCCGAGGGTCTTCAGGGTGATCACGTTGCTGCGAAAGACTCGCGAGTGCGTCAGGTCGCCCACGAGCACGATGTGCCGCCCGTCGAGCTCGCCGAGGCGGGTGCGCAAGGTATAGGCGTCGAGCAGGGCCTGCGTGGGGTGCTCGTGCATACCGTCACCGGCGTTGATGACGCTGGCCCGCACCCACTGCGCCACCTGGTGGCAGGCCCCCGATGCCTGATGACGGATCACGAGGGCGTCCACCGACATCGCGTCGATGGTGCGTGCGGTGTCGCGCAGGCTCTCGCCCTTGCTTGTCGAGCTGCCCTTGCCCGAGAGGTTGATGGTGTCGGCCGACATCCACTTCCCGGCGATCTCGAAGGAGCTTCGGGTGCGGGTGGAGTCCTCGAAGAACAGGTTGATCACCGTGCGGCCACGCAAGGTCGGAACCTTCTTCACGTCGCGGCGCTGCAGGTCATGCATCGAGACCGCCGTCTCGAGAATGGCGATGGTCTCCTCCCGAGAGAGGTCGGCCGAGCTGATCAAGTGGCGGGTCATCGCGCCTCCCCTCCGCTGATACGCACGACGTCGAGCCCGTCGACCTCCACGACCCGCACCTGCACGCGTTCGTCGCGGGAGGTGGGCAGGTTCTTCCCGACGTGGTCGGCGCGGATCGGCAGCTCTCGATGGCCCCGGTCGACGAGCACGGCCAGACGCACTGCGCGCGGGCGGCCCAGCTCGGCGAGCGCGTCGAGGGCGGCCCGGATCGTGCGACCGGAGTAGAGCACGTCGTCGACGAGCACCACCACCTTGTCGTCGATGCCCTCGGGGGGAATGTGTGAGCGGTGTGCCGGGCGCATCGGATGCCGCCTGAGGTCGTCGCGGTACAAGGTGATGTCGAGCTCACCGACCGGTACGTCGATCCCCTCGACGGCGCCGATCGCTGCCGCGAGACGTCGCCCGAGCGGCGCACCGCGGGTCGGGATGCCGAGCACGACGAGGTTCTCGGCCCCCTTGTTGCGTTCGATGACCTCGTGGCCGATGCGCCGCAACGCCCGGGAGATGTCGTCACCGGAGAGCACGTCACGGGCACCGTCGGGCGCCTTCGAGGTGGGCTCGGACTCGGTCAGGTCTGGGCAGGACATGCCGCAGGACCTCCTTCCCCGCCTCACAGGACGGTGGTTAAAGGATGTCGTTCCCGGGAAGTGTAGCGGTCGACCGGGCCGCGTTGCGCCCGGCCTGCGGTGCGCAGACATCAACGTCGGACGAGTTTGGCCGAAACCGTGGTCTGGCCTTCAGCGTGGGTCCATACTCACGACACCGCGAGCCTCGCGTCGTCATGGCACCACAAGCTTGGGGTTCTGAACGAGGGAGATGTTCCGATGGATGCTGTGAACACAGGACACGACAGAGACGAGCCGCGACGCAGCGCTGGAGGCATCTCCAGACGCACTCTCGTGGGGCTGGCCGGAGGCGTCCCCCTTCTGTGGCTCGCCTCGACTCCCGCCCGAGCAGCCGGTCGAGGGCAGGCCGCCGCTCGGCTCACGAGTGTGGGTACGGCTCGCACCAGCGGTGCCAACGTCAATGGCCAGCTGGGAACCGGGAGCCCGAGTGGTCGGCTGACGTTCGGATCGGTCACACCATCCCCGCAGCTCGTCGAGGTCGCCGGTGGCCGCGAGCATGCCTTGGCCCTTGACACCTCAGGCCAAGTCCTCGCGTGGGGTGACAACGCCAAGGGTCAGGTGGGAGTGGGCTCCCGAGTGGACCGCACCACGCTGACCGTCGTTGCGGGCCTACCCGTCGCCGTGACCGTGGCGTGCGGCCACTACCACTCGGCTGCCGTGCTGGCCGACGGCACGGTGCGCACGTGGGGGATGAACCTCAGAGGACAGCTCGGCGATGGCAGCACGACCAACCGCCTCTCTCCCGTCGCAGTCCCCGGTCTGACGAACGTCGTGATGGTCAGAGGTGGCGCCGACATGACCGTGGCCCTGCTGGCGGACGGAACGCTGCGAACGTGGGGCCTGGGCAGCGAAGGACAGCTGGGCAACGGGGGCCTCGCCTCGAGCCGCGTACCCGTCAAGGTCGCGGGCCTGACGGACGTGGTCGACATGGCCGGCGGACGTGACCACTTCGTCGCTGTCCGCTCCGATGGCACGGTGTGGGCCTGGGGCCGCAACAAGTCCGGCAGCCTCGGCGACGGCACCAAGGTGAACCGCTCGACTCCCGTCCGGTGCGGCACCCTCACCGGCGCCGTGCAGGTCGCCGCCGGTGCAGACCACAGCCTGGCGCGCCTGGCCGACGGCTCGGTCTGGGCCTGGGGCGAGAGCGGACGCGGTCAGACCGGAACGGGCTCCAAGATGGATCGCACGACGCCGGTTCGGGTCACCGGGGTTCCGGCCGCCAAGGCCATCGGTTGCGGACGCGATCACGCGCTCGTGTGCACCAACGCCGGTGAGCTCTGGGGGTGGGGCATGAACGACTTCGGTCAACTCGGCGACGGCAGCACGACCACCCGTCTGAGTCCCGTCAAGGCATCGGTGACAGGCACGCCGGCCATGGCGCACGGTGGGCGCAACTACTCCGTGGTGCTCGCAACCTGACGGCGAGCCCACTCGACGCTGACGGCACGACGCGCGGTTCACAGACGGCACAGCGCGCTTCACGTCGGCCCGGTCCCCGCCTTGCCCACGTCACCCCCCGCAGACCCGGTCGGTCAGGGTGAGGTCGCGGAGTCCTTCGCGACACGGAGCAGCTCGACCAGGCCGGCTGCGTACTCCTGCGACTCTGCATGGGCCTCGTCGTACGTCGGCTGGAAGCCGACCCCCTCCCACTGCTGGGTGGTCGGGTTCCACAGGTCGTTACCGACCTCGAAGTCCCAGGCGTAGATACCGAACTCGTAGTAGAGCTGGTCGGCCGAGTTGCCACCGGCGCTGTAGAGCACGTCGGTGACGGGGCCGGTGTTCGACGGCCAGGTCACGGTGCCGCGGTAGCTGCTGATGGCGCCGACGATTCGCTTGGCGGCCGACAGGAACTCGGCGGACTGTTCGGCATCAGGGCGAGGCAACGTGATCCGGCCGGGCAGGGAGTAGGCGCCGGGGGGCCACATGAAGTAGCCCCCGTAGCTGTGCACGTTCATCGCGTAGCGGATGTTGGAGTGGTCCTTGGCCAGCGAGATGACGTTGCTGCTCTCGGCCTCCGACAGCTCACCGGTACCCGCGGCCACGGTCGAGAGGCAGTCGGTCGAGGCTCCGACGTACCCGTCGAAGATCGATCCCACGGTGTAGTTGCGGTTGACATCGACGCCGAACCGGTTGCGGTTCTTGGGGTCTCGGGCTGCGCCGGTGCAGTAGTTGTCCATGTTCTTGCGCTGGAAGTTGTAGTCGTTGAAGGAGTAGTTGGCTCCGTCGGGGTTGGTGACGGGCAACACGAAGACGTCGACGGCATCCAGCAGCTTCGCGGTCTCGGGGTCACTGGCCGCGTTCGCGAGCAGGCGCTCGGCGAACTCCATCGTGACCAGCGGTGTCGCCCACTCGCGGGCGTGCTCCTGGCTGTAGACGAGCACGCCGGGCCGGCTGCCGTCACGATGAGAACCGATGCGCAGGGCCTTGACCGGCCACGGACGGCTGAGCCCCGAGGTGGTCAGTCCGTCGCTGAGACGAACGGGCGCCACGACGGGCATCGGCTTTCCGGTCGAGCCGTCCTCGACGAAGGCGTTGAACCGCTGCGGGTACTTCGCGGCGATGAAGGCCGCGACCTCGTCGGTCGTGCTGATCACCGCACCGTCGGCACCGGTGGCGAGCGTGACGGTCAGCACGCGGTCGCGGAACGTCGCCGACAGGGGCCGGTTCGCCCGGTCTCCCGCCACCGTCTTGACCTGCAGGCCGTTGCCGCCCGACGAGCCGAACGCACGGCTCTCGACGACGATCGCGGCATCCGCGGGGTTGCCCAGGTAGGCGGCGGCGGTGCGGCGGTAGCCGTTGGTCCGGTTCGGCAGGTCGACGAGGTCGACGAGGTTCGGATACTGACGCGCGAGCCGTCGCAGGCGCGCCTGCACGTCGACCGGTGTCATGTACGCCGAGATGAAGTCCTGCTGGTAGCCGGCCGGAGCCGGTGGCGGCGTGGCACCCGGCCACGCGCGCGGGGCCTTGACCGCAGTGCCACCCAGGCTGGACGTGGCCACGAGACGCACCGGTGCGGCCGGAACGCCCTGAGGGAGGGCGACGTGGTACTGGTACTCACCAGCGTCGACGAAGCGCTGCAGCGGGAACGTGCCGGTGCGGCCGTCGGCGCTCTCCCAGGTCACCTGGATCTCCACGTCGGGGTCCTGGACGGCGGTCGTCGCGACCTCGACCTGCACGAAGCTGCGGCCCTGCGAGCTCCACCAGTAGGCCTGTAGGAAGTGGAGGGTGTCGACCCCGGCTGAGACAGCCGGCGCCGCCTCGCCCTTCGGCGTCCGGGTCAGGGCGCCGGGAGCCTGCTTGAGCCCCACTGCGGCCCGGTTCGCTGCGGCCACCTGGCTCGCCCGGAAGTTCGCGCTGCCCTCCCCCTCACGCGAGATCACCTGAAGCACGCTGGCCCCGTGCGAACGCAGGATCTCGAGCTGCTGGCCGCTGACCACGACATCGACCAGCGGCGTGCTTGCTACCGAGCCGCCTGCCGTACCGACGACCGAACGCGGAGAGGCGGACGGCTGCGCCGCGACGTCGGCTCCGGAGCGCACCAGCCGCTCGAGGGCGGCCTGATCGGGAAGGCGCAACCGCACCAGCGCCTCCTGGTCGCCGGTCGGCAAGCCTGCGGTGATGCCGGTGTGCTGGGCGGCCGGAGCCGCCTCTCCCGGCCCGGCGACCGCGATCGCAGAGGCGGCGACGGTGACGACGGCGGTGACGGCGGTACAGACGACGAGCAACGGCGGGCGACGCAGAACCACGGTGTTCTCCTAGGTGGCGCAGCGCCGGCCGGGACCCTGTCATCCCTCGTGCACGCGCCAGGTCGAGGTGCCGAAGTCGACCATGTCGGATATATCCCCGTCAAGGGGTCTACTGCTCGGATCGCGCAGCGCTGCGGCCCCTCTGCCGTGAACGACCTGTTGGCCGTCCCCTGACCACGTCAGGGGACGGCCTTCACCGGTTGCTGAACGAGCTGGCGGCCGTCGCTCAGCGGTCGGCGAACTCCTTGATCTCACCGCTCTGGATGCGGGCGTAGTACGAGCTGATCGTCGTACGGATCACCTTGGCCAGGAAGTAGAGGCCGATGATGTTGAACACGCCCATCAGGAAGATCATCGAGTCGGAGAAGTCGATGACCGGGCCCAGGGCAGCAGCCGAACCGATGACGGTGAAGATCACGAAGATGACCTTGAAGATGACCTCGGTCTTCTTGCTCTCACCGAAGAGGTATGCCGTGGCCTTCATGCCGTAGTACGACCAGCTGATCATCGTGGAGAAGGCGAACATCACGACGGCGATGGCCAACACGACCGGGAACCAGGGCAGCACGCTTTCGAACGCCCGCGAGGTCAGTTTGACGCCGCCGATGTCGGGAGCGTCGGGGTCGCGCCAGGCCCCGGTGATCACGATGGTCAACGCCGTCATGGTGCAGATGACGATGGTGTCGATGAACGGCTCGAGCAGGGCCACGAAGCCCTCGGTGGCCGGTTCCTTGGTCTTCACCGCGGAGTGAGCCACGGCGGCCGAGCCCAGACCGGCCTCGTTCGAGAAGGCCGCGCGCTGGAAGCCCACGAGCAGCGCTCCGACCGCGCCACCGACGATGCCAGGCCCCGTGAAGGCGCCGGTGAAGATGTCGCCCGCCGCCGACGGGATGGAGCTGAAGTTGCTGAAGATCACGATGAGACACGCCGAGACGTAGACCGCCGCCATGAAGGGCACGATCTTCTCGGTGACCTTGGCGATGCTCTTGATGCCACCGATGATGACGGCGCCCACGAGCACGGCGAAGATGACCCCGATGAGCCAGGCGAGGCCGCCGAGAGCGCCGTCCTGACCGCCGGTGACCTCGATGATCTGGGCCGTGGCCTGGTTCGACTGGAACATGTTGCCGCCACCGAGCGAGCCGCCGATCATGCAGACGGCGAAGCACGCGGCGAGAAACTTGCCGAGCTTGCCGCGACCGTTGAGGGCCAGCGCATCGCGCAGGTAGAACATCGGCCCGCCCGAGACGGTGCCGTCGGCGTGCTCACGACGGAACTTCACTCCGAGGGTGCACTCGGCCATCTTGGTGCTCATCCCGACGAAGCCGGCGAGAATCATCCACAGGGTGGCACCCGGGCCACCGAGCGAGATGGCGACGGCGACGCCGGCGATGTTTCCCAGGCCCACGGTGCCCGACACCGCGGTAGCCAGGGCCTGGAAGTGGGTCACCTCACCAGCGTCATCAGGGTCGGAGTACTTGCCCTTGACGAGGTCGATGGCGTGCTTGAACCCGCGCAGGTTCATGAAGCCGAGCCAGACGGTGAAGAACGAGCCGGCCACCACGAGCCAGACGACGATGAGCGGCACCTTCACCCCGCCGACCGTCGGGGCGAAGAAGACGATCGAGGTCAGCAGCTCGGAGAACGCGTTGAAGGCGTCGACGACTACATCCATCAGGGCACCACCGTCACGGGAAGGGGGCTCACGTGGACGAGCTTCATCACGACGCTGCCGAAGATCGCTTCTCGCAGCCCGGAGTCACCGGTGCGGCCCACGACGATGTGGGAGGCCCCGACCTCCTCGGCGATGTCGATGAGGGTCTCCGACGGGTGGCCGTGCCGGATTTGGCTGCTGGCCTTGCGGCCGGCCGCCTCGACCAGGGCGACCATCGGTGCGATGACCTGCTCGTCGGCGGCCGCGATCTCGGCCTTCCGGCGTGCCGGTCGCTCCTCGTTCTCGACGTTGGTGTTGAACGAGAACGGGGACCAGTTGATGACGTGGGCGACGACGAGCTGCAGATCTTCTGCAGTGGCTCGTTCGAGCGCGAACTCGACCGCGCGGGTCGAGGCCTCACTCTTGTCTACCCCGATGAGCACGGTGGCCATGGGAACCTCCTCGGCGAATGGAAGGGTCCGAGCGTGCCCGTAACGAGGCTCCGGTTGGCGCCTCGAAAGCCATCGTGACCGTACTGTGACCCAGCCCACACTCAACCGGCGGTCAGGCCTCCCCCAGCCGACTCACATCCTGAGACCGCATCGGGTCAGACGATGGTCGCCTTGACCTCGGCGAGGCGGCCGAGCAGGCCGTTGACGAAGGCGGGTGAGTCGTCGGTCGACATCTCGGTGGCCAGGCCGACAGCCTCGGAGATCGCCACGGCATCCGGGATCTCGTCGTTCCACAGCACCTCCCACGCGCCGAGGCGCAGGATCGCCCGGTCGACGGCCGGCATCCGGTCGAGCGTCCACCCCTGGCTGTAGTCGGTGAGGGCGGCGTTGATCTCACCCCACCGGCTGGTGACACCCCGCACCAGCTCGGCCGTGTAGGGGTTGTTGCCGGCCCGCGAACCCAGCGACCCGTCGTCGACGCTGCCCTGGAGCAACCGCTCGTCGAGCAGCGTCTGGGCGTTGAGGCCCCGCTGGTCGGCCTCGAAGAGGATGTCGAGCGCCCGCGAGCGGGCCTTGGTTCGTGCAGCCACGAGCGTGCCGGTCAGTCGTTGACGCGGCCGAGGTACGACCCGTCGCGCGTGTCGACCTTGACCCGGGTGCCCTGCTCGAGGAAGAGCGGCACGTTGATCTGCGCGCCGGTCTCGAGCGTGGCCGGTTTGGTGCCGCCCGTCGAGCGGTCACCCTGCAGACCCGGCTCGGTGTGGGAGATCTCGAGCACCACCGACGGGGGCAGCTCGACGTAGAGCGGGGCCCCGTCATGGGTGGCAACGATGGCGTTCTGGTTCTCGAGCATGTAGTCGGCCGCCCCTCCCACCGTCACGCCGGGCACGTTGACCTGGTCGTAGGTGTCGGTGTCCATGAAGACGAAGTCGTCGCCGTCCTTGTAGAGGTAGGCCATCGTCCGCTTGTCGACGTTGGCCGTCTCGACCTTGGTTCCGGCGTTGAACGTCTTGTCGACGACCTTGCCTGACAGCACCGCCTTGAGCTTGGTGCGCACGAAGGCGGGGCCCTTGCCGGGCTTGACGTGCTGGAACTCGACGACAGACCAGAGCTGTCCTTCGAGGTTGAGCACCAGGCCGTTCTTCAGGTCGTTGGTCGAAGCCATTCCACAAACCACTTTCTGCCGGCGAGCCCGCCCTCACGTGCGCCGTGTGCACACGGCCGAGCCCCGGTCGTTTCGTCTTTAGGAAGTTGCCGCGCGAGTCTAGCCGCGCGCGGGCCCGAACCAGCAATCGCCGCAGCTGCCGACGCGGCACCGGTGTACGCTGGCTCGCCCTTGGGTGACCTCCGCACGGGCGGGGCGACGACTGCCGCGGGGGCGATAGGTGAAGGGGTGGCCGGTGAGTGCTGCGCCGAGCGAGCTGGAGCGCGAGCAGGCCTTTCTCGTGCACGCCCGGGCGCAGCTGCGCCGGATGCGTGAGCTGGCGCAGTCGCTGGATGCCGCCAAGGCCAGCGACGCCATCTCGGCCGAGGCCCTCGGCGCGGTGCTGGCCAGGCGGGTCGCCTCCCTGCAGGACGACCCGCGCACCACCTTGTTCTTCGGGCGCATCGACCTTCTTGAGGGCATCGAGGGTATCGGGGGCCGCGGCCTCGGCCTCGGCGCGAGCTTTCACATCGGCCGAAGACACGTCACCGACGACGCCGGCGACCCGGTCGTCGTCGACTGGCGGGCACCGGTGTCGACGGCCTTCTACCGCGCTTCGACCGCCGAGCCCATGGGAGTCGTGCGCCGACGCCGCTTCGGCGTCGACCACGGCCGGCTCACGGCCTTCGAGGACGAGATACTCACCCGCCGGCCGGATGCCGTTCTGCCCGGTTCGCTGACCACACATGGCGTCGAGCGCAGGCGCAGCGCACTGTTGGCCGCCGAGATCGAGCGGCCACGGATGGGTCCGATGCGCGACATCGTGTCGACGATCCAGCCCGAGCAGGACGAGATCGTACGCAGCGACCTCGGAGTCACGGTCTGCGTGCAGGGCGCGCCCGGCACCGGCAAGACCGCGGTCGGGCTGCACCGGGCCGCGTGGCTGCTCTACTCCTTCCGGTCGCGCCTCGAGCGCAGCGGCGTGCTCGTCATCGGGCCGAACCGGGCCTTCCTCGACCACATCGGGGCCGTGCTGCCCTCTCTCGGCGAGGTGCGGGTCGAGCACGCGACCATCGAGAGCCTGCTCGACCACGCCCGGGTCCGGGCGAGCGAGGCCGTCGATGTCGCAGTGCTCAAGGGCGACCCGAGGCTGGCGCGCGTGCTCGAGCGCGCCGTGTGGAACCGGGTGAAGCGTCCGGAGGAACCACTCATCGTGCCGCGCGGCGTGCGTCGGTGGCGGGTGCCCGCAGCAGAGGTCAGCGGCATCTTCGATGAGCTACGCCGTCGCGACGTGCGCTACGGCACCGCCCGCGACCTGCTCCCCCAGCGCCTGGCCCATCACGTGCTGCTCGTCATGGAGAAGTCGGGCGAGATCACCGACGACCGCGTTCAGGATGCCGTGGCCCGCTCCTCCCCGGTGCGGGCCTACGTCAAGCACCTGTGGCCGGCCCTCGACCCGGCCGCCGTGCTGCATGGGCTGTTCTCCGACCCGGCCCGACTCGCAGACGCAGCCGACGGCATCCTCGACGACGACGAGCAGCGCCTGCTGTTGTGGCGCAGACCGGCTCGCTCCAAGGGTGCAGCGCGCTGGACCTTTGCCGACCTGGCGCTGCTCGACGAGGTCGGCGACCTGCTGGGGCGCGTGGGCCGCCACGGGCATGTCGTGCTCGACGAGGCGCAGGACCTCTCCCCCATGCAGCTGCGCGCCGTCGGACGACGCGCCGGGTCGGGTTCGCTCACCGTTCTCGGTGACATCGCCCAGGGCACCACGCCGTGGTCGGCGACGTCGTGGACGGCGGCGATGTCTCACCTCGGCAAGGCCGAGCACGACCTCGTGGTGCTCGACCGAGGGTTCCGGGTTCCCGCGGCCGTGATCGACTACGCCGCCCGCCTGTTGCCGGCGATCGCGCCCGGGCTGGGAGCGCCCCGCTCAGTGCGCGAGAACGCGGGCCGGCTGGAGGTGCATGCCGTGGCCGGTGACCAGCTGCACTCGGAGGTCGGCGCTGCCGTGGTGCAGGCGGCACGTGAGCCCGGATCGGTGGGGGTGATCGCACCCGACGCCGTCGTGGGGGCACTGTCGGCCGACCTCGCCGCGCTCGGCATCCGGCACGGACGTCTCGATCGCGACGCATCCGAGCCTGGCGACGACGACCATCAGGTCGTGCTGGTACCGGCGACCGTCGCCAAGGGCCTCGAGTTCGACCGCACCGTCGTGGTCGAGCCGGCCGCCATCGCGGCGGCTGAACCTGACGGACGAACCGGTCTGCGTCGCCTCTACGTGGTGCTGACTCGGGCGGTGTCGGAGACGACGATCGTGCACAGCCTGCCGTTGCCCGCCGAGCTCGGCGCCTCCCCAGAAGCCTCCCCCGGCGCAGACTGATCCGCCGCTTGATGCGGCTGCCACGCCCTCGCGGATCACACCAGGGCGGCACCGCGTGACTCAGACCAGGGCGCGCAGGGCCAGCAGGTACGACTGCAGCCCGAACCCGGCGATCGTGCCCGTGGCGACCCCGGCGACCACTGAGGTGTGCCTGAACTCCTCGCGGGATGCCGGGTTGCTGAGGTGCACCTCGACGAGGCTGCGACCGCTCGTGGTCACGATCGCACAGGCGTCGCGCACGGCATACGAGTAGTGCGTGAAGGCGCCCGGGTTGAGCACGACATCGGCGCCCGCGTCGACCGCCTCATGAAGCCAGTCGATGAGCTCGCCCTCGTGGTTGGTCTGGCGGCAGTCGGCGACCAACCCGAGCTCACGGGCCTCCCGCTCGACCGCCTCGTGCACGTCGTCGAGGGTGTCGGAACCGTAGATCTCGGGTTCTCGCGTGCCGAGTCGCCCCAGGTTGGGACCGGAGAGCACGAAGACCGTCGGCGCCGTCATGCCGCGAGTCTAGTGAGGCCCCGCCCTCACCCGTGGTCAGCTCCGATGACCGGTTTGAGGTCGAGCACCGGCGTACCGTCGACGGCTTCGAGGGGGCCGACCCGCAACCGACCCCCATCGCGCCCCACCACCGAGACCCGGTGCAGCCCGACCGGGTTCGGACGATGCGGTGACCGGGTGCTGAAGACGCCTCGCACGGGCCCAGTCGGGTCGTCACCCGCCACCGTCGTCAGCTCGTGCCGACGGGCCAGGTGCAGCCAGGTGATGACGAAGAGGTCGGTGCCGACCGTGACGTCGCGGATCCCCTCGTGAAACTCCGGCTTCAGCACCAGCCAGGCCTCGGGCGCTCCCTGGTTGCCCTGGTTCGGGGCGTGCCCGACCTCGACCAGGTCCGACTCCACCCACCCGATCGGATTCAGGTGATAGTCGGTGACCGCCTCCCCACGTTCAGGGTCTCGACCCAGCCGTGCCTCGTCGAGCACGGGTTCAAACAGCTCGACCGGGTTGCCCGACGGGTCGTCGACGAGGATCTGCCGGCCCCCGACACCGATCACCATGTCGTTTCGGAACCGGGCCCCGGCCGCCCGGAGGCTGGCCACCGCCGCCGCCAGGTCGTCGACCTCGATGGAGAACCGGTTCCAGCCGCCCGCTTGGGGGATGGACCCATCCGGCATCGCCTGGCCACCGCCGGGCCCACCGCCTGGCGCGCTGAGCACCAAGCGCAGATCCCCACGAGTGACCATCGCGAAGGCGGGTGACGGGTGCATCTGCTCGGTGAAACCCAGCCGGTCGCAGTAGAAGGCGATGGCAGCATCCACGTCGTCGACGATGTACCGAACGCTCACGGTCGCCATGGTCGATCTCCCCTCGACTCCCCCCATCATGACGCGCGACAGTTTCCGCGTCCATGCCCTGGTTCAGCCCTCGCCCTCGTTCGGGGCGTCGGGTGTCGCCGGTAGTGACACGAGGTCATAGGCGGCTCGCAGGTCGATTTCGCTCGGGCCCTCCAGCCGGCTCGGCTGGGCCAGCCCGTCTAGCACGACGAAACGCAGCCGCGAACCACGCGACTTCTTGTCGCGGCGCATGGCGGTCAGCAGGTAGGGCCAGCGGTCGTCGCGGTAGCTGGTGGGCAGGCCGACCGCAGCGAGCACCGACCGGTGCCGGGCGACGAGCGCCGCGCCCGCATCCCCCGGCAGGTGGCCGGTGAGCCTCGCCAGCTCGGCGACGTAGACCATGCCGACGCTGACCGCTTCGCCGTGCCGCCAGGTGTAGTGCTCGACCTGCTCGATGGCGTGGCCGAACGTGTGGCCGTAGTTGAGGATCTCGCGCAGCGAGCTCTCGCGCAGGTCGGCGGCGACGACGTGCGCCTTGACCCGCACGGCTCGCTCGACCATCTCACGCAGAGCCGGGTTGTCGGCGCGTCGGGCTGCCGCCGGATCGGCCTCGACGAGGTCGAGGATGACGGGGTCGTCGATGAAGCCGCACTTGACGATCTCGGAGAGGCCGGCGACCAGATCGGCCTCAGGCAGGGTCGACAGCACATCGACGTCGCAGAGCACGGCGGCGGGCGGATGGAAGGCTCCGACGAGGTTCTTGCCCTCGGCCGTGTTGATGCCGGTCTTGCCACCGACCGCCGCGTCGACCATCCCCAGCAGGGTTGTCGGCACCTGCACCACCGGCACCCCGCGCAGCCACGAGGCCGCGACGAACCCGGCCAGGTCGGTCACGCTGCCTCCGCCGAGGCCGACAACGGCATCCGTGCGAGTGAAGCCGCCCTGGCCCAGCACGGCCCACAGGCCGGCCGCGACGGCGGCAGTCTTGGCGGCCTCGGCGTCGGGCACCGGAGCGAGGTGAACCGTCAACCCCCGCGCCGAGAGCAGATCGGCGACGCCGGCGGTCAGCTCGGGGAGGGTCGGCGGGTGCACGAGGAGCACGCGCTCGACACCGTCAGGTAGGTGCTCGGCAACCCGGGCGATCACGCCTGAGCCGATGATCACGTCGTAGTCGCCGCCGACGGCGATGGTCGTCACCTCGGGGGCGACGTTCACGCCGACGGCTCGGACGCCGGTTCGAGGAGGCCGACGATCTCACCGACGATCTCGTCGGGGGTCCGTCCGGCCGTGTCGACGCGATGGGTGGCGACCCGCCCGTACGTCGGGCGGCGGGCGTTCATCATGTTCGTCCAGGAGGCCCGCGGGTTGACCGACAGCAACGGGCGAGAGCGGTCGAAGCCGATGCGCCTCCTCGCGTCGGCGATGGCCACGTCGAGAAACACGACCACGTGGCCGGCCAGGTCGGCTTCGGTGTCGGCGTGCATGACCGCTCCCCCGCCGAGAGCGATGACGCCCGGCTCGTTCGCGAGCGCTCGGGCCACCTCGGCGCGCTCGAGAACGCGGAAGGCGGCCTCCCCGTCGTCGACGAAGATGTCGGAGATCGACCGCTGCTCGGCCTCCTCGATGGCCGTGTCGACGTCGTGCACCGCCACGCCGAGCCGCTCGGCCAGGGCGGCGGCCACCGTCGACTTGCCGGCTCCCGGTGGGCCCACGATCACGGCCACCGGTCGTCGTTCGGAGTCGGTGGTGCGGGCGTCGTCGGTCACCATGTGCGCAGTCCTTCCGGGATGCCGCTGAGGTAGGCCGCGTGGTTGCGTGCGGTCTCGACCACCGAGTCGCCGCCGAACTTCTCGAGGCAGGCCTGGGCCACGACGAGGGCGACCATGGCCTCGGCCACGACGCCCGCCGCCGGAACCGCGCACACGTCGGACCGCTGGTGGATCGCGGTCGCCGCCTCACCGGTCGAGACGTCGACCGTGGCGAGCGATCGCGGCACGGTGCTGATCGGCTTCATGGCGGCCCGCACGCGCAGCACCTGACCGGTCGACATCCCGCCCTCGGTTCCGCCGGCCCGGCCGGTGCGTCGGGTGATGGTGCCGTCGACGACGTCCATCTCGTCGTGCGCCTGCGAGCCTCGCCGGCGGGCGGTCTCGAAGCCGTCGCCGATCTCGACGCCCTTGATCGCCTGGATGCTCATGAGGGCGGCGGCGAGCTGCGCGTCGAGCTTGCGGTCCCAGTGCACGTGCGAGCCGAGGCCGGGCGGCAGTCCGTAGGCGAGCACCTCGACCACCCCGCCGAGGGTGTCGCCCTCCTTCTTCGCGGTGTCGACCTCCGCGACCATCGCCGCGGCGCCGGCCTCGTCGAAGGCACGCACCGGGTTGGCGTCGAGGGTCTTGACGTCGTCGGGCGTCGGCAGGCTGGCCCCGGGCGTCGCGGTGGCCGTGCCGATGGCAACGGTGTGGGAGACGAAGCGGATGCCGTAGGCCTGCGCCACGAAGCGCGCCGCCACCTCGCCCAGAGCGACCCGGGCCGCCGTCTCACGGGCCGAGGCCCGTTCGAGCACCGGACGCGCGTCGTCGTAGCCGTACTTCTGCATTCCGACGAGGTCGGCGTGACCCGGCCGGGGCCGGGTCAGGGGCTTGTTGCGCGCAACCTCCTTCTCGGCGCCCACGTCGTCGGAGGCCGCGTAGTCCGCCGCGGTCACCGGTTCCGGGCTCATCACGGTCTGCCACTTGGGCCACTCGCTGTTGCCGATGCGAATCGCGAGCGGCGAGCCGAGGGTCAGCCCGTGACGAAGACCGCCGAGGAACTCCACCTCGTCCTGCTCGAACTTCATGCGTGCTCCGCGGCCGTAGCCGAGACGTCGGCGGGTGAGGGCAGCCTGCAGGTGCTTCGACGTCAGCTCGACTCCTGCCGGCAGTCCTTCGAGCATCGCCACCAGAGCGGGGCCGTGCGACTCACCGGCGGTCAACCAACGCAACATGACTCGATCCTGCCATGCACCCGGGTCGCCGCCCGGCCCGCGTCCATCCCGACCAGGTTCAGAGGAAGGGACGCACCTCGACCAGCAGCGAGAGGTAACCGCCGAGCAGCATCCAGGGGCCGAACGCGATGGCGCTACGCCGATGTGCCCGACGCAGGACCAGGCGCCCCAGGGCCCACGCTCCCCCGAGCAGGAAGGCGGCGTACGTCGTGACCAGCGGCGCCCACGGGGAGAGGTAGCCGGTGGTGAGGCCGAGCAGAGCAGCGAGCTGCACGTCGCCCAGGCCGAACGCTCCGCCCATCGCGCCCGCGAGCAGCGCCAGGAGCAGGAAGACGAGCAGCAGCGCGAAAGCGCAGACTCCGGCTCGAAGCAACGCTGACCAGTTCCCGGTCACCGCCGACGACAGCGCCAGCTGAACTGCGACGAGTACGGTCGTGGGCCGTACCAGTCCGGTGGGGAGCCGATGCACGTCGGCGTCGATCCACACCAGGGCAACCGCGGCCGTGGTGAAGGTCAGCAGGGCCGGCGCCACCGTGTAGTCACCGAGGCCGCCGAGCCGCCAGGCCAGCACGCCCCACGCCGCCGCCGTCACCGGCGTCACCACCCAGGTCGGGAACGGCATCGGCCCGGCCTCGTCGTCGATCCGGTAACCGCCCGAGGCCAGCCGCGGCGTCAGGATGAGCCCCACCGCTGCTCCTGCGAGCGCCACGACGGGCACGAACCACCACGGCGTGACCGACGCCGCGCCCCAGGTCACGGGCCCGACGTGGTCGACGAGTCCTGGCTGCACGCTGACGGCGGGGGCCGCTGACCCACGATCCGGTCACCGGGGGTGGCGCGCGCACGGTCGAGAGCCTCGCGCATGGCTTCGACGGGCGCGGAGCGCCCCGTCATGAGCCGCACCTGCTCGGTGGCCTGGTGGAGCAGCATGTCGACGCCCCGGGCGCGGCGCCAGCCCCGGCTCAGGGCGACCCGCTCGAGGGCGGTCTCGCCTGAGCCGTAGACGACGTCGAGCACGGCGCCGGAACCGGCTCGGGCGGGCGCAGGAAAGGTGTCGAGACCGTCGATCGCCGAGGGCGGCACCGTGCTCACCACGACGTCGCAGCGTGGCCACGTTCCCCACGGCACGACATCGACCGTCAGCCCGGTGCGCTCCGCCTGCGTCGTGGTCTCGGGGCGAACGGCACCGCGCACCATGAAGGTCACCTCGCGCACCCCGGCGCCCGCCAGGGCGGCGACCGCCGAGCGCGCGGTCGCGCCGGAGCCGACGACGAGCGCCCTACGTAGATCGACGCCCACCGGCAGCACCTCCGCCAGCGCAGCCCGGATGCCGTGCACGTCGGTGTTGTGGGCGTGCCAGCCGTCGTCGTGGCGCACGAGCGTGTTGGCGCCACCGGTCTCGCGGGCGGTGTCGCTGACCACCACCGCCCTGCGCAGGGCTACCCCCTTGAGCGGCTTGGTGAGCGAGAGGCCACGCCAGACATCGTCGAGGTCGTCGAGGGCGGCCTCGAAGCCGCGCTCGTCGACCTCGCGCCGCTCGTACGTCCAGTCGGGCAGGCCCAGGGCGAGGTAGGCGGCCCGGTGCAGCACGGGCGAGAGGGAGTGCGCGATCGGTGAGCCCCAGACTGCGCACCGGCGAGGCCCAGGGCCGCCGGGCACGGCGCCGGACGACGCGGCGTCAGACGACTCGGCGGGCGTCAGCACTTGCCGTCGGTGGCCTGATACCACGCTCTGAACTGGGCCACGTTCTTGGCGTTGTCGGCGTCGCTCACCGCGAACTTGGTCTCGCCCGTGCACAGGTTGACGGTGGTGAACCAGAACCAGTCACCGGCGGGCGGGGCTGCCGCTGCCTTGATGGCGTTCTCACCGGGGTTCGCGATCGGACCGGGTGGCAGGCCCTTGACCTTTCGGGTGTTGTAGGGGCTGGCGCTGTTCAGCATGGCCTGCGTCGGCACCCCCCGCTTCTTGAAGATGTAGTTGACGGTGGAGTCGAAACCGAGGGGGGTGTCGCGCGCGAGCCGGTTCTCGACGACGCGGGCCACCTTTCCCCGGTCGGCCGCCGTCTGGGCCTCCCCTTCGACCAGGCTCGCGAGGATGACGACGCGCTCCATCTTGTCGGGGGTGATCCCAAGGGCCGAGAGGCGTTTGGTCGACTGGGCCACCATCTGCTGCAGCTGGTCAGGGGCGCTGGAGCCGGGTTCGAACTCGTAGCTGGCGGGGAAGAGGTACCCCTCGACGTTGCCCTTCGCCGACGACGGCAGTCCCAGCGCCGCGCCGTCCTTGGCCGCAGCGACGTACTTGGCGACCGGGATACCGGTCTGTTGGGACAGCTTGGCGTAGATCTCGGTCGCCCACAGTCCCTCCGGGATCACGACGCGGGTGATGACCCGGTTGGCGGGGTCGACGAGCACAGCGAGAGCATCGCTCGCCTTCATCGCCTCTTTGAGCTTGTAGACCCCAGGCTGGATGCCGCTCGACTTCTCGTCGGCGGCCGCCGCCTCGTTGAAAGCCTTGCTCGTCTTGACGACACCCCGCGCGACGAGCAGGTCAGCGATGGCTGAGCCGCCGGAGCCCGGGGCCACGGTGACCGACACCTCACCCTCGCCCGGCCCCGGAAAGTCGTTCGACTCGAGGAAGCCCTCGACCACGGGCCGCAACACCACGACGGCCACCGTCACGCCGCCGCCCACGACGGCCAGCGCCAGCACGATGACGAGCAGACGCCGCCAGAGCGACGGTCTGGAACGTCGTGGCCCACCTGAACCGGCTGCGCGCCCGGAGCGGCGGGAGCTGCGGCGACCTCGACGGCTGCCCCGCTCCGTCTCGGCGGCAGCGGCCGGCGACCGGTCGGTACCGGCGTCGTGGTGCCCGCCCGGGAGTGCGTCAGGGTGGTCTTCGTGCTCCCCGAAGATTGATGACTCCAGGTGGTCGGTCATCGGTGCCGTTCCTTCTTCCGGGGTCTGCCCCTGGCCGGGACGAGTTCGCCGACTGCCCGCCCGCTGAACACCTCGGCGTCCAGGGCGGACTGCAGAATGAGCACTGCAGCAGCTTGGTCGACGACGGCCCGCTGCCCCCGGCCGGGCACGCCGCTGTCGCGTAGTCTGCGATGTGCGGCCACAGTCGTCAAGCGTTCATCGACCAGGCGCACCTCAACAGGACGGATCCGCCTGGCGAGGTGCACTGCGTAGTCGCGGGCCAGCCGAGCCGCCTCACCCTCCGCACCCGACATCAGCCGGGGCAGTCCGACCACGACCTCGACGGCCTCGAGCCCGGCCACCAGCGCCACGAGCTCGTCAAGGTCGGAGCCACCCTCCCGGTCGCGAGCCAGGGTGCGCACCGGGTGGGCCAGCACCGCCGACGGGTCGGATGCCGCCACGCCGACACGCACGCTCCCCACGTCGACGCCGACCCGCACGCCGGAGCGCAGGCCCGGCCGCTCGTCTGCTGGCCCGTCGGCGGGCACGGACGCATCGGTGCCGCCGACGGCGTCACTCATGCGGTCCGCGAACGCAGCTCATCCTCCACAGCGCCCAACGCAGCGGGCACCTGAGACGCATCGGTGCCACCACCCTGCGCGATGTCGTCCTTTCCGCCCCCGCCGCCGCCGAGCTTCTTGGCCGCCGACCGCACGAAGGCGCCGGCCTTGAGGCCGGCCTCCCGAGCCCGCCCGTTGGTCGCGACGATGACGAGAGGTCTTCCGCCTGAGACCGACGCCATCGACACCAGCACCGGACGGTCGTTGCCGAGCCGGCCCCGCACGTCGAGCACGAGCGCACGAAGGTCGTCGGCGCCGACGTTCTCGCCGGCGTCGTGGCTCACGAAGGTCACCCCGCCCAGGTCTCGAGCGCTCGAAACGAGCCCGGAGGCGGCGCCGAGCACCTGGGCCGCCTTGACCGCCGCGATCTGCTTCTCGGCATCCTTCAGCCTCGCCAAGAGGCCGGCCACCCGGTCGGGCAGCTGGTCACGCGGCACCCCGAGGGTGGCGGTCAGCTGGTTCACGAGCACGGCCTCCCGAGCAAGGTGGGTGTAGGCGTCGGTGCCGACCAGCGCCTCGACCCGACGCACGCCCGAACCGATCGAGCTCTCACCGAGCAGCTTGACGACACCGATCTGGCCGACGCGTGGCGTGTGGGTGCCGATGCAGAACTCGCGCGACCACTCGCCGATCGAGACGACCCGAACCCGGTCGCCGTACTTCTCACCGAACAGTGCCATCGCGCCCAGCTTGCGGGCGTCGTCGATGCCCATGACGTCGGCCGTGACGGGAAGGTCGTCGAGCAGCACGGCGTTGATGCGCGCCTCGACCTCGCCCATGGCGGCGGAAGAGACCGCCTGCAACGCCTTGAAGTCGAACCGTAGACGTCCGGGTGAGTTCTCGGAACCGGCCTGGGTGGCGGTGGGGCCCAGCTCGTCACGCAGGGCCTGGTGCACCATGTGCGTGGCCGTGTGCGCACGCGAGATCGAGCGGCGCCGCACCACGTCGACCTCCGCCTCAGCGGTCTCGCCCACCGCGACCTCACCTTCGAGCACTGTGGCGTGGTGCACCACGAGGCCGGTGATCGGGCGCTGCACGTTGCTCACCTCCAGCAGCGTGCCGTTCGCGAGGCGGATGCGGCCGTGGTCGGGCTGCTGCCCACCTGACTCCGCGTAGAGCGGCGTGCGGTCGAGCACGACCTCGACCTCCTCGCCGGCCGCAGCACGGTCGACCGCCTCACCGTCACGGATCAAACCGCGAACCGTGGCCTCGGTCGTCACCTGGTCGTAGCCGGTGAACTCCACCTCGTGACCGATCCGGTCGGCCACGGCCCGGTAGACGAGCGTGTCGTCGTGTGCGTGCCGCTTGGCCCGGGCATCGGCCTTGGCCCGCGCTCGTTGCTCGCTCATCAGGGTGCGGAAGCCCGGCTCGTCGACCTGTACCCCCTGCTCGGCAGCCATCTCCAGGGTCAGGTCGATCGGGAAGCCGTAGGTGTCGTGCAGAGCGAAGGCCTCGTCACCCGACAACCGCGACCCGCCTGAGCTCTTGACGCCGGCGACCGCGGTGTCGAGGCGGGTGGTGCCGCTGGCCAGGGTGCGCCGGAACGCCTCCTCCTCGGCGTAGGCGACCTGGCTGATCCGGCCGAAGTCGGTGCGCAGCTGCGGGTAGCTCTGGCTCATCCGTTCCATGCTCACCGGAAGCAGGTGAGGCAGCGTCGGCTCGTCGACCCCGAGCAGCCGCATCGCGCGCACGGCCCGGCGCAGCATCCGACGCAGCACGTAGCCCCGCCCCTCGTTGCCGGGGGTGACGCCGTCTCCGATGAGCATCAGGGAGGTGCGCACGTGGTCGGCCACGACCCGCAGGCGCACGTCGTCGGGGTGGCTCTGCGCCGCGACGTGGCTGGGCACGGCTCCGTAGTGCTTGCCCGCCATCTCGGCGGCGGCGTCGAGCACCGGGAAGACCTCGTCGATCTCGTAGAGGTTGTCGACGCCCTGCAGCACGCTGGCCACCCGCTCGAGCCCCATGCCGGTGTCGACGTTCTGCGCGGGCAGCGGCCCGGCCACGTCGAAGTCGACCTTGGAACGCACCGCGCTCAGCTGGTACTGCATGAAGACCAGGTTCCAGATCTCCATGAAGCGGTCTTCGTCGACGGCCGGACCACCGTCGCGACCGTACTCGGAACCGCGGTCGATGAAGATCTCGCTGCACGGGCCTCCGGGGCCGGGAATGCCCATGTGCCAGTAGTTGTCGGCCTTGCCGCGCCGCACGACGCGCTCGCGGGGGATGTCGGTCAGCTCGAGCCAGAGGGAAGCCGCCTCGTCGTCGTCGTCGTAGACGGTGGCCCAGAGCTTGTCGGGGTCGAGCCCGTAGCCGCCCTCGGGCTGAGGGGTGGTCAGCAGCTGCCAGGCGAACTGGATGGCCTCGTGCTTGAAGTAGTCACCGAAGCTGAAGTTGCCGTTCATCTGGAAGAAGGTGCCGTGGCGGCTCGTCTTGCCGACCTCTTCGAGATCGGGGGTGCGTACGCACTTCTGAACCGAGGTGGCGCGCTTCCACGGGGGCGTCTCCTGCCCCGCGAAGTACTTGGCGAAGGGAACCATGCCGGCGGCGACGAAGAGCAGGTTCGGGTCGTTGAACGGCAGTGGCGCGCTGGGCACCACCGTGTGCCCACGGGCCTCGAAGAAGGTGAGCCAACGTCGTCTGATCTCAGCGGTTTCCATGACAATCCCTCGGGTCGGTGGTGGTCTGCATCGGTCGGCAGGGTGAGCGGGCGGGGACAGTCGGGCGCCTCATGCTGGCGCGGCTGACCCCCGCAGAGCTCGGGCAATACGCCGCCCGGTCGCCGGCGTCAGCGAGCCAGACCTCACCGTCACCACGTCCACCACCTCGACCTCGTGCTCGACAGAACCAGCGCGCGACCCTCGCGCGACCGGTCCTCAGCGTAACGGAAGCCGCCGAGCCACCCCGTCCAGCCGGGTCCCGACCCGAATCCTGTGAGCTCGGAGGACCTCTCGCGCGCCAGAAGGAGGTGGGCGAAGCCTCGACAACGCAACACACCGAGAACCGGTCAACCCCGCGTGACCTACCTGGCGGGAGCTGACCGGTTCTCGGTGTGTTGCCGGGCAGGCGATGCGCCGTGGGCCCGGGGCGAACGGAACCGCGAGGTCAGGCGGAGACGATCTCGGGCACCAATGCGGGCTTGACCTCAGGGAAGTGGCACGCCTGCAGGTGCAGCCCCTTCTCACGCCCGCCGCGACCGGCGTCGGTCGCGGTCGAAGGAACGAGCGGCGGCTCCTGCTCGGCGCAGATGTCCTGCGCCTTCCAGCAGCGGGTGCGGAAACGGCATCCGCTCGGCGGGCTGATGGGGCTCGGCACGTCACCCACCAGACGGATCCGCTCAGCCCGCTGCGCTCCCCGCGCGACCGCGATGTCGGGGGCTGCCGAGAGCAGCGCCTGCGTGTAGGGGTGTTCGGGAAGGTCGTAGATCTGGCGCTTGTCGCCATACTCCACGATCTTGCCGAGATACATGACGGCGACCTGGTCACAGAAGTGACGAACGACCCCCAGGTCGTGGGCCACGAAGATGAACGCCAGGTCGAGCTCGTTGCGCAACCGCCCGAGCAGGTTCATCACCTGGGCCTGGATGGACACGTCGAGCGCCGACACCGGCTCGTCGGCGATGATCAGCTTCGGTTCGACCGCCAGAGCGCGGGCGATGCCGATGCGCTGGCGTTGACCGCCGGAGAACTCCGATGGGTAGCGGTTGATGTGCTCAGGGTTGAGCCCCACCAGCTCGAGCAGCTCCTGAACCCGGGCCTTCTCCTTGCCCTGGTGCAGGCCGTGCACCTTCAAGGGGGTGGTCAGGATCGACCCGACCGTGTGCCTGGGGTTGAGCGAGCTGTAGGGGTCCTGGAAGATCATCTGCACGTCGCGGCGGATGCCCCGAAGCTCTGACTCCTTCAGGTGCGTGATGTCGCGGCCCTGGAACTCGATCTTGCCCGAGGTGGGTTCGTCGAGCCGCGTGAGGAGGCGGGCCGTGGTCGACTTGCCGCACCCCGACTCACCGACCAGTCCCAGCGTCTGGCCGTGCCCCAGCGAGAAGCTCAGACCGTCAACGGCCTGAACGGTCGCCTTCATCATGCGAAGGCCTTGAACTTCCTTGAACGGGAAGTGCCGCACCAGGTCGGTGACCTTCAACAACGGCTGGTCGCTCATTTCGCCCCCTCGTCGTTCTGCAGCGTGGCCACCGGGTCCTCGAGGTGGCACCGAAGCTCACGGCCGGTCAGGCCCGGCGTCGGGCGCCATTCCGGGAGAGTGTCGATGCAGGCCGCGCCGACCAGCTTCTGGAAGTCACACCGGGGGTGGAAGGAACACCCGCTCGGCAGGTTCAGCAGGCTGGGCGGGGCACCGCGGATCGCCTTGAGCTCAGCGGTGGCATCATCGGAGGCCGACGGGATCGACTGCAGCAACCCGTGGGTGTAGGGGTGCGAGGGCTGTGACAGCACCTCTTTGGCATCGCCCTTCTCGACGCCGCGGCCCGCGTACATCACGAGGATGTCGTCGGCGGTCTCGGCCACCACGGCGAGGTCGTGGGTGATGAGGATGACGGCCGAGCCGAACTCCTTCTGCATGTCGTTGATGAGGTCGAGGATCTGCGCCTGCACCGTCACATCGAGCGCCGTGGTCGGCTCGTCGGCAATGAGCAGCTTGGGGTCGTTGACCAGGCCGAGGGCGATCATGGCGCGCTGGCGCATTCCACCAGAGAACTCGTGCGGGAACTGCAGAGCGCGTCGTGCGGGGGTGGGGATGCCGACCAGGTCGAGCATCTCGACGGCCCGCTTCTGGGCAACCGCCTTGCTCACGCTGTGGTGGGCCCGGTAGGCCTCGGCGATCTGTCGACCCACCTTGTGAAAGGGGTGCAGCGAGCTCTGGGGGTCTTGGAAGACCATGGCGGCCGTGGTGCTGCGCAGCTTCTGGAAAGTGGCCTGGGAGGCCCCGACCAGCTCCTGCCCGTCGAGCTTGATGCTGCCGGTGATCTGGGTGCGCTTGGGGTTGTGCAGCCCGAGCACGGCCATGCTCGACACCGACTTGCCCGAGCCCGACTCGCCCACGATCGCGAGGGTGCGCCCGAGTCTGGCCTGGTAGGTCAGGTTCGAGACGGCCCGAACCAGGCCCTCCTCGGTCGGGAAGGCGATCGACAGGTCGTCTACGTCGAGCACGACGTCACCGGCCTGGCTCGCCTCGCCCATCGTGGTGGTGAACTGCTCTGCCGTGGCGGTCACGCGAGCCTCACTCTCGGGTCGATGAAGGAGTAGCCGATGTCGACGATCAGGTTGGCCAGCACCACGATGACTGCGGCCATCAGCACGGTGCCCATGATGACTGGGAGGTCGTCGTCGAAGAGAGCCTGGAGCGCCCGCCTGCCGATGCCGTCGACCTCGAAGATCTTCTCGGTGATCAGAGTTCCGGTGAGCAGGGCCGCGATGTCGAGACCGAGAATGGTGACGATCGGCCCCATGGCCGCCCGGAGGCCGTGGTTGACCAGCACCCGACGCTCGGAGATGCCCTTGGAGCGCGCCGTTCGCACATAGTCCATCGACAGCGTCTCGATCATCGAGTTGCGGGTGTAGCGGGTGTACGACGTCGACGTGACGAGGCCGAGGATGAAGGCCGGTGCGATCATGCCTGCGAAATAGACCCCTGGCCCTTCGGAGAACGAGCTGTATTGAGGCAGCACCCTCCAGAAGGTCACCATGTAGAGCGCGAAGAGCAACGCCAGGATGTAGTACGGGATGGCTCCGAAGACCTGCGAGCCACCGATCAGGATGCGGTCGGTGGCGGTCCCCCGCCTGACGGCCGCGACGATTCCGATGGTGACCCCGACGATGAGGAAGATGACGGCGGCCATCAGGGCCAGCACCACAGTGTTCGGAAAACGGCTGAACAGCTCGTCGTTCACCGAACGACCGGTGTGGTAGGAGAAGCCGAGACACGGCGCGCCGCAATGGTTCGTCGCGCCGGCGAACTCGAAGTCCCGACCGACGAACAGGCCCTTGAAATACTCGACGAACTGCACCGTCAGCGGACGGTCGAGTCCGAGGTTGACGCGAATGGCCTGAAGCCGTTCGGCGTTGCACCGGTTCTCGGGGCAGAGCGACTGCGCGGGATCTGATGGCCCGGCGAAGAACACCACGAAGGTGGCCACCAGCGTCGCAAGAATGACGCTGATCGCTAACCCCACTCGGCGCAGGATGAACGTGAGCACGAGATACCTTCCTCAACGGTTTGTGCCGACGGTGGGGCCCGGAACAGGTCCGGACCCCACCGATCGAGCGGTCAAGCAGGTCCGATCACATGCCTGCGGTGAAAGCGCTCGTCACTGGTCGAGCCAGATCGAGTTCAGCTCGGTGATGCCCTTGTTGGGGTTGTTCTCGACGTTCTTGACCTTGGTACCGAAGACCGAGTTGCCCTTGTCGTAGTAGTCCGGGATGGCCAACAGGTAGGTCTCCATCAAGAACTTGTCCATCTTGCCCCACTCCGGGCCTTGCTCCTCGATGGAGAGCTGCTGGATGCGCTTGATCTCGGAGTCGATCTTCGCGTCGGAGAAGTTGCCGAAGGTCGTACCGCCCTGCGAAGCCGCGATCGAGCCGACGGTGGGCGGGATGATGGAGTCGGCCGACGGCCAGTCGAAGCACCAGCCGCGCGGGCTCTGCAGCATGTTGTACTTGCCGTTCGGCTTGCCGATGATCGTGCGGCGCTCCTTGTTCGGAACTCCGATGTCGGTGACCTTGAAACCGGCAGCCTGCAGCTTCTGCTTCCGCACCTGGTTGACCTTCTGGGCGGTCGCGTCGTCGTTCGTGTAGTAGTAGATGAGCTCGAAGGGCTTGTCGGGGCCGTAGCCGGCGTCGGCCAGCATCTTCTTGGCGGCGACGGGGTCGCCGTCACCCTTGCCGTTCATGCCGTCAACGACGAAGTTGAGCTGGCCCGGGATCTGCGGCGGGATCATCGTGCTCGCCGGCGTGAACGCGTGACTGGTCTCGCCACCCGCCTTGTGGATCGAGTCGAACGGCCACGCCTTCGCGATCGCCTTGCGAACGTTGATGTCCTTGATCTTCGTGAGGTCCATGTTCACCAGGATCACGCAGGACGACGGGCCCTCGACGAACTGGTCCTTCTTCGGGCCCTCGATCTGGGG
Organism: Humibacillus sp. DSM 29435; assembly: GCF_001758225.1. Lineage (GTDB taxonomy): Bacteria > Actinomycetota > Actinomycetes > Actinomycetales > Dermatophilaceae > DSM-29435. The sequence goes on from NZ_MAST01000005.1 coordinate 116,645, forward strand.
GGCGAGCGAGGAGTCGATCGGGTCCCAGTTGAGGGTGGTGGCGTCGTCGCCGGTGCTGGCCAGCACGGCCTGCTGGGTCTTGACCGTGTCAACCCCCCACTTGAAGTGGAAGCCGTCGGGGTAGTTGTTGCGAGCCGGGTCGGTGGACGGGTCCCAGTTCGGGTTGCGCTTGAGGTACAGCTCGGTGCCGGGCGTGTACTTGTCGAACATGTACGGCCCGGTGGCCAGCACGTGCAGCTGGTAGTCGGCCTTCTTGTCCTTGGCCTCGGGAATGGGGGTGAACTGGTTGAAGGAGACGAAGTAGGGCAGCGTCTCGAACTTCTTCTCGAGGTGGAAGATCACCGTCGAGTCGTCGGGCGCCTCGACGCCCTTCCAGTTCTTGTCTCCGTTGTACGGGCCGAGGTAGTCGGCTCCGCCCTTGAAGAACTCGCGCTGGTAGCTGGGGCCGTTGGCGGCCAGGTCCTTGTCGAACGAGCGCTTGGCGGCGAACGCGATGTCCTTGGCGCTGACCACGGTGCCGTCTTCGTACTTGATGCCGGGCTTGATCTTGAAGGTCCACGTCAGGCCGTCCTCGGACCGCTGACCCAGGTCGGTGGCGAGGTCGGGCACCAGCACCGCCTTGCCGTCACGCAGGGTGAAGGTCGTCAGGGCGCGGTTGGTGAGCGAGAAGATGACCGCGGTGTCTTGGTAGAACTGGTCGCTCGGGTCGAGGTTGGCCGGCGTCGAGGCGTAGGCGACCGTGAGGATGCCACCCTTCTTCGCCCCGGGGACCTCAGGAGCCGGGCCCTTGGCGGTGGGATCGAGAGCCGCCGACGCAGGCTGCTGGGGACCAGCACTGTTCTGCGGGCCACCCGGAGCGGTGCTGTCGGACTTCGGGGCACCGCAGGCGGTGACGAGGCCGAGCGAGGCCACTGCCCCGACGGTCAGGACTTTGGTCCAGCGCATTGTTGTTGCTCCCTTGTGTGCGTGCCTCGACGATGTGCCGAGAACTTCTTGATGGGCCGCGACCGATCGGGTCAACGGCGGCTGGTGGGGTCGAACGCGTCGCGGATGGAGTCACCCAGCAGGGTGAGCGCGAGCACGAGGACGGACAGGCCGATGACCGAAGGCCAGAGCCAGAGCGGGTAGATCTCGAAGTAGTTCTGGGCGTCGGCGATGGTGCGCCCCCATGACGCGGTGGGCTCGACGAGCCCGGCGCCGAGATAGCTGAGGGTGGCCTCGAAGCTGATGTACGTCGGCACGGCGATGGACGCGGAGACGATGATCGGCCCGACGAGGTTGGGCAGGATCTCCTTGAAGAGGATCTGGCGGGTCGGCACCCCGATGGCCCGAGCCGCCTGAACGAACTCGCGCTCCCGCAGGCTCTTGACCTCGCCGCGGACCAGCCGGGCCAGACCCATCCAGCCGAAGATCACCAGGATCGTGATGAGCACCCAGAAGCGGATGGTCGAGGTCTGCTCGGCGGTGAGACGGCCGCCACCGGCGATGCGCAGCTGCACGATCGGCACGACGGCCAACACGACGAGCAGCAACGGGAGGCTGAGGAAGAAGTCGATCAGCCAGGTGATCGTCTTGTCGACCCAGCCGCCGAGGTAGCCGCCGATCAGTCCGAGGCTGACGCCGATGATCGTCGAGGCCGCAGCGGCCGAGAACCCGATGATCAGGGAGGGCCGGGCGCCGAAGGCGAACCGGGCGAACAGGTCACGGCCCAGACGGGGCTCGACGCCGAGCCAGTGAGCCGAGCTCATCCCGACCGTGGGCAGACCGTTGAAGTCGATCAGCTCGGTGTGCACGGTGCCGACGTCGGCCCTGACCCCGGTGGTGGGGTCGACCGACTGGAGGTTCACGACGAGAGGGGCGAAGACCGCGAGCAGGATGAAGAACACGATGATGACGAGGCAGATGACAGCCACCTTGTCCTTCTTGAGGCGGTCGTAGGCCACCCGCCCAGGAGAACGGCCCGTACGGGAGTCCGCGTTCTTGGCGTCTTTGGCCCGCTGCGCTTCAGACTCGAGCTGCTCGTCCTCGATCTCGTCGGCCAGCATGTCCGTTGATGAGCCTGGCATGGCGTTCAACGCATCGTCTCCATCCTGGGGGTGTCATCTCCGGGTCGACCTGCACTGGTCGTCCGACCGGTCCGAGACGGGCAGGAACCGCTATCCGTGCACCACCCGCTGGGACGTCGTCACACTGTCACAGGAAGTGGCCGTGTCCAAGCACCGAGACGCCCTTGGATGACAAATCGTTACCGAGAGACCGGGAATGCCCAACATCGTCCGTCAGAGCGCAACACGATCGAAACAATCGCAGGCTTCGTGCATCGGGCGCCCAGTCAGGTCTCATCTCGTGGCCGGCGCCCCAGCCGCCCCGCCAGCCACTGCGACCGGGCCCGAAGCCGCTCCTCGAAACCGCGGTCGGTGGGGGTGTAGTAAGTAGCGCCCTCGAGGTCGTCGGGCAGGTACTGCTGGCGGGCGACCCCCTCCGGCTCGTCGTGGGAGTAGACGTAGCCGGCGCCGTGGCCGAGCCGCTCGGCCCCGGCGTAGCCACTACCGCGCAGGTGCGGTGGCACGGCGGCGCCGCGTCCGGCGCGAACATCGGCGATCGCGGCGTTGATCCCCGCGTACGCCGCATTCGACTTCGGGGCCAGGGCGTTGTGCACGACCGCTTGGGCGAGGATGATTCGCGCCTCGGGCATGCCGATCTGAGCCACGGCGTGCATCGCTGCCACGGCGGTCTGCAGGGCGGTCGGGTCGGCCATGCCGACGTCCTCGCTCGCGGCGATCACGATGCGTCGCGCGATGAACCGGGGATCCTCACCGGCCTCGAGCATGCGGGCGAGGTAGTGCAGGGCGGCATCGACGTCACTGCCACGCATCGACTTGATGAGCGCGCTCGCCACGTCGTAGTGCTGGTCGCCGGCTCGGTCGTAGCGCACGGCGGCCTGGGCGACGGCCTGCTCGACCTGGGCGAGGGTGATCGGCACCGGGTCGTCACTCACGGTGCCGGCCGCCACGGCATCCAGCGCCACGCCCGCCGCCGCCTCGAGCGAGGTGAGCGCACGGCGCGCGTCGCCGCCGGAGATGCGTACGAGGTGGTCCCGGGCATCCGGAGCGAGAGTGTGGGCTCCGTCGAGCCCCCGCTCGTCGGTCAGGGCGGCGTCGATGACCTCCACGAGCTCGGCATCCGAAAGTGACTGCAGGGTGACCAGCACCGAGCGCGACATCAACGGGGCGATGATGCTGAACGACGGGTTCTCGGTCGTCGCGGCGACGAGGATGACCGTGCGGTTCTCGACTCCCGGCAGCAGGGCGTCCTGCTGGGCCTTGGTGAAGCGGTGGATCTCGTCGAGGAAGAGCACGGTCTGGCGGCCGTACAGCTCGCGGCCACGCACTGCGGACTCCATGACGCCGCGCACGTCCTTGACGCCGGCCGTCACGGCAGAGAGCTCGACGAAGGTGCGGTCGGCCGCGGTGGCGACGAGGTGCGCCAAGGTGGTCTTGCCGGTGCCCGGCGGGCCCCAGATGATCGCCGACAACGGCCCAGCGGCGCCCCGAGCGCCTTCGATGAGGCGCCGGAGCGGGCTCCCCGGGCGCAGCACCGCGGCCTGCCCACGCACCTCCTCGAGGGTTCGTGGGCGCATCCGCACGGCGAGCGGGGCGGCGCCGGACGAGGCGGGCCGGTCAGCGGCTCCGTCTGCGGCGGCGGCGCCGAAGAGATCGTCAGAGGTCACTGTGGAAGGCTAGTCGGGTGCCCTCCCCCTCTGCCGACAGCAGTGCCGGCGTTACGTCGACCCCCGGGTCGCCCACCGTTCTCGTCAGCGGCCCACCCGGTCGACCAACCGGCAGCCCAACCGGAAGACCACGGAGCGAGCCGGATGCCGGGCCCGACCACACCCGCGAACCCGACCTGGGTGCCGCGTCGCCTCCCGAGCCCGACCCCACCCGCCGGTCGCCACGGCGGTCGTGGCTGACCCGCCTCGGGGGCGTCATCGGGCACCACCCGTGGCGGTTCGTCATCGCCTGGGCGGTCGCGGCGGTCGTGTGTTTCGCGGTCGCGGTCGGCGGCGTCACCGGAGAGTCGCTGTTCAACCGGCTGCAGTCCGGTGCGCCAGGCGTCAACGGCGAGGCGCAGAAGGCGCAAGACGTCATCAGCTCTGTGGAGCCGTCGCTGACGACGCTGACGCTTCAGGTCACCGGCGCCGACCTCACCGACCCGGCCGTCGTGACAGCCGGGGCCGGCGCGACGGCAAAGGTCAGGGACATTCCCGGCGTCAACGACGTCCGGTCGCCTTTGCTCGCGCCCAACGGGGTCACCGACCCTTCGGTGGCCAGCCTGCTCAGCGGGGGAAGCACGGCCGCAGGCAAGTTCGTCACCGTGGTCGACTTCGACGCCGGGCTCGACAAGGCCGCCAAGGACACCGCGGAGGCAGCGGTCGACACCGCCCTGCTCGATGTCGCGACGGCGATGGACGCCAAGGGCACCGTGGGGGGCTTCGGGCCCGTGCTGAAGGCGATCACGAGCACGATCGAACGTGACCTGCTGCGCGGGGAGGGCATCGCCCTGCCCCTCACCTTCCTGGTGATGCTGTTCGTGTTCGGGGGCTTCCTTGCCGCCGGGATGCCCATCATCGGCGCCGTGGTCTCGATCGGCGGGGCGCTGCTGTCGTTGTTCGGCTTCTCGCACGCGCTCGACCTCGACGCCACGGTCGTCAACATCGTGACGCTGCTCGGCCTGGGCCTCTCCATCGACTACGGGCTGCTCATCGTGAGCCGGTTCCGCGAAGAGCTCTCCCGGCGCGAGCGCCGCGGCCGGGCGACCCCCGAGGAGGTCATCGGCGCGGCCGAGCGCACCGTCGACCGAGCCGGACGCACCGTGCTTTTCAGCGGGCTCACCGTCGCCATCGCCCTCTCCGGGCTGCTCGTGTTCGAGGCCGACATCATGAAGGCGATCGGCCTCGCCGGGGTCAGCGTGGTGCTCGTCGCCATGGTCGTCTCGGTGACGTTGGTGCCTGCACTCGCCGTGCTCGGTGCGAAGCGGCTCTCGCGCAAGGGAAGCGTGCAGGAGTCTGACACCGGGTTCTTCTCCCGGCTCGCCCACGGGGTGCAGCGACGCCCGGTGTGGGTAATCCTCGGCTCCGTCGCCGTACTGGTCACCCTCGCGCTGCCGGCCTTCGGCATGAAGCTCACCTCGTCGGGCACCGAGCTGCTGCCGAAGGGGGCGCCCCAGCGGGTGTTCTTCGAGAGCCTCGCGGCCGACTACCCGGCCCTCGCCGCGCCCGAGGTGTCCGTCGTCGCCCAGAGCGCCGACACCGCCGCGGTCACCACGTGGGCCCAGACCCTCGAGAGCCGGCCGGGCGTCACCGACGTGGCCGTACGGCCCCTCGGTGCCGACCACCAGCTGGTCAGCATCATGGTCGCGGGTGATCCCAACTCCGAGCAGGCGCAGGCCCTGGTGCACCACATTCGAGACGACACCCGGCCCGGCTTCACCACCCTGACCACCGGCCAGGCGGCCGGGCAGATCGACTTCCTCGACTCGATGACGAGGGGGGCTCCCTACGCCGTGGGGCTCGTGGTGCTCGGAACCTTCGTGCTGCTCTTCCTCATGACCGGCTCGGTCATCGTGCCGATCAAGGCCCTGATTCTCAACGTCATCTCCCTGGGCGCTGCCCTGGGAGTCACGGTCTGGATCTTCGAGACCCCCCACCTCGAAGGCCTGCTCAACTTCTCGTCGGTCGGCGCCGTCGAGTCGATGGTGCCCTTCCTGGTGCTCGCGTTCGGGTTCGGCCTCTCGATGGACTACGAGGTGTTCCTGCTCTCGCGCATCACCGAGTTCTACCGAGCCGGCCACGACAACGACCGGGCCGTCTCGCTCGGGCTGCAGCGCACCGGCCGCATCATCACGTCCGCAGCCCTGCTTATCGTCATCGTGTTCGGCGGGTTCATCGCCGGCGACATCCTCATCATCAAAGAGATGGGCCTTGCGCTGGTGGCCGCCGTGATCGTCGACTCGACCCTGGTGCGGATGCTGCTCGTGCCGGCCACCATGACGCTGCTCGGCAAGTGGAACTGGTGGGCGCCGGCTCCGCTGCGCCGCCTTCACGACCGGTTCGGCATCACCGAGGGATGACGCCGCCAGTGGGCCACGGGAACCACGCGGGCCAGGCCGTGGCCGGCCACCCACCGGTCGAGAACCACGGGTACGACGCGCTGCTCGAGGCCACCCAGCGGCATCCGTTCGTGCGCTTCGAGCTTTCCCCCAACCGGGCCGACACGTGGTGGCAGGCGCCGGGCGCGGTCGCCTTCCGGCGAGAGAGCGCCCGGCACGGCGCCTCGTACGTGCTGCTCGGCGACGACGCTGGGGTGGGCGCGCTCATCGAGCACCTCCCCGTGCTGGAGCGGCACGAGCGAACGGTCAGCGGCCGTCGCGGAACGGTCTCGGTGACCCTTCCCCAACACCTCGAACCGCAGCTGCGGCAGCAGTGGCGGGTGGGCTCGGGGGGCGACTGGGAGTGGCTCGTCACGCAGGAGCCTCCCCCCGAGTCGGCGGGTGGGGGCCGGTCGGATGCCGTGGTGCCCCTTGACGACGTGGCCCGCCGCGTCGAGGTGGCGGCGTTTCTCGCCGAGCACTCCCCCACCGCCGACGCGGCTCCGGGTGCGGGTGAGCAGTGGTTCGCGATCGAGACCTCGTCGGGGGCGCTGGCTGCGGTCGCGGCGTCCGGTCGCACCCCCGCGGGAGCGCCCCACCTGGTGTCGGTCGCGGTCGACAGGTCCCTTCGAGGCCGTGGGCTCGGACGCGAGATCGTGGGCGCCCTCACCCGGCGAGCGGTTCTCGAGCACGAGGTGTGCACCCTGGCGCTCTACTCCACCAATGGCGCCGCTCGGCACCTCTATCTCTCGCTGGGGTACGACAACGTGTGCCAGTGGGCCAGCCGCGCAGTGCACCTGACCGCGCGCCGGTAGCCAGGTCGAGACCGACGGGGCCCGCCCAGCCAGCCGCGTCCCCTTGCCGTCTCGGCCCGGGTCGAAGGATGCTGGTGGCATGGCTATCGACCTTTCGGCCCAAGGCGTGACCCAGCGGGACGAGCTGCGGTTCACGCCCACGAGCAAGCGCATCAGGGCGAGCCGACACGGCCATCTGGTCTGCACGACGACCGAGGCCGTGCTGGTGTGGCTGCCCGGACGGGTCGTGCCCGAGTACGCCGTGCCCGCAGGCTCCTTCTCGGGTGACGTTCCTCGGTCAGCGACCCCGGTCGATGATCCCGAGCTGGGCGACTACCTCGTCCTGCCCTTCCGGAAGTTCGACTGGCTCGAGGAGGACGAGTCGGTCATCGGGCACCCGCACGACCCCTACTCACGCCTCGACATCCTGCACAGCAACCGACACGTGACGGTCACGGTCGAGGGCGTGGTGCTGGCCGACTCGAACCGGCCGGTCGCCCTGTTCGAGACCGGGCTGCCGACGCGCTGGTACCTGCCGGCGCACGACGTCAGCACGAACCTGCTGGTCGAGAGCGAGACCCGAACCACCTGCGCCTACAAGGGGCACGCGTCGTATCTCTCGCTCGCGGCGGGCGGCGGCGATGACATCGCGTGGGTCTACCGGGCGCCCCTGCGTGAGGCGGAGCCCATCCGTGACCTGATCTGCTTCTGGCCCGAACGCACGACCACCCTCGTTGACGGGGACCCTGCGTAGGCGAGGCAGAAAACCGCGGCACGGAGCAGGTCCGCCGATCAAGCGGCGAATCAGTCTGCGATCGCTGCTGCTCCGACGACACCAGACGCAGACTGATCCGCAGTCAGATCGTGGCCGGCCGTCTGATCTGCCGTCGGATCGGCAGGGTGGCGGCCGCTGACCTTCCCGGGGCTCAGCGCTGGTCAGGTTCGGTCGCAGGGGCGGCCACCGGCTTGGCGTCGACGCCGGCCTCCTTGCGCTGCAGGGCCGTGATCGGGGCCGGCGCGGCGGTGAGCGGGTCGTAGCCGCCTCCCGACTTCGGGAACGCGATCACCTCACGGATCGAGTCGGCGCCGGCCAGCAGGGCCGTGATGCGGTCCCACCCGAAGGCGATGCCGCCGTGGGGCGGGGCGCCGAAGCTGAACGCCTCGAGCAGGAAGCCGAACTTCTCCTGCGCCTCTGCCTCCGAGAGGCCCATCACGGCGAACACGCGCTCCTGCACGTCGCGACGGTGGATACGGATCGAACCGCCGCCGATCTCGTTGCCGTTGCACACGATGTCGTAGGCGTAGGCGAGCGCCGGGCCGGGGTCGGTGTCGAAGGTGTCGATGAACTCGGCCTTGGGCGAGGTGAAGGCGTGGTGCACCGCGGTCCACGCGCCACCGCCGACGGCGACGTCACCCGACGCGACGGCATCCGCGGTCGGCTCGAACAGCGGCGCGTCGACGACCCAGAGGAAGCTCCACGCGTTCTCGTCGATGAGGCCGCAGCGGTGGCCGATCTCCAGGCGGGCCGCGCCGAGCAGTGCGCGGGAGGCCTTGGCGGCGCCGGCGGCGAAGAAGATGCAGTCGCCGGGCTGGGCCCCGACGTGGGCCGCGAGACCCGAGCGCTCGGCATCCGAGAGGTTCTTGGCGACGGGCCCGCCGAGCTCGCCGTCGGGCTGCACGAGCACGTAGGCCAGGCCGCGGGCGCCGCGCTGCTTGGCCCATTCCTGCCAGGCGTCGAGCTGCTTGCGTGGCTGCGAGGCTCCGCCGGGCATGACGACGGCACCGACGTAGTCGGCCTGGAACACCCGGAACGGCGTGTCGGCGAAGTACGAGGTGCATTCCACCAGCTCGTGGCCGAAGCGCAGGTCGGGCTTGTCGGAGCCGAACCGTGCCATGGCGTCGTGGTAGGTCAGCTGCTCGAACGGCCCGTCGACCTCGACCCCGATGAGCTTCCAGAGCGCAGCAACGATCTCTTCACCAAGCGTGATGATGTCGGCCTGCTCGACGAAGCTCATCTCGACGTCGAGCTGGGTGAACTCCGGCTGGCGGTCGGCGCGGAAGTCCTCGTCGCGGTAGCAGCGGGCGATCTGGTAGTAGCGCTCCATGCCGGCCACCATGAGCAGCTGCTTGAACAGCTGCGGGCTCTGCGGCAGGGCGTACCACGAGCCGGGACGCAGGCGGGCCGGCACGAGGAAGTCGCGGGCGCCCTCGGGCGTCGAGCGGGTCAGCGTCGGGGTCTCGATCTCGACGAAGTCGTGGCCACCGAGCACCTCGCGGGCGGCGGCGTTGACCTTGGAGCGAAGCCGGATGGCCGCGCCCTGCTCGGGGCGGCGCAGGTCGAGGTAGCGGTACTTCAGGCGGGCCTCCTCGCCGACGGTGACCCGCTCGTCGATCTGGAACGGCAGCGGCGCCGACTCCCCCAGCACCTCGAGCTCGCTCACCACGACCTCGATGTCGCCGGTGGGCAGCTCGGGGTTCGCGTTGCCCTCGGGCCGGCGGCGCACCTCACCGGTGACCTTGACGCAGTACTCGTTGCGCAGCTCGTGGGCGCCGCCCTCAGCGAGCACCTCGTCGCGAGCCACCACCTGGGCGACCCCCGAGGCGTCCCGCAGGTCGAGAAAGGCCACTCCCCCGTGATCTCGGCGCCGCGCCACCCAGCCGGCGAGCGTGACGGTCTGTCCGGAGTGCTCGGCACGCAGCGTGCCGGCCTCGTGAGTGCGAAGCACGAAAGGTCCCTTTTCGGTCGGAGTCGGGCGGGTGCCGTGAGTGATGCTGGATGCCGCTGACGGCCCACCCCATCCTACGGACCGCGCCCAGCCGCCTACGAATCGATGACGTCTCGCCCGCGCGCCGCCCGATCGGCCGACTGCTGACGTACGTTCGTCGGGTGAGACGGTCGTGGCGCTGGGGCGTGCTCGTCGCCCTGGTGGCGGCGTTCGTCGCGCTGCCCTTCGTGCTCGCCCGACTGCCGGTGGGCTCGACCGGTTCGGATGCCGCCGAGACCTTGAGGCGAGTCGAGCAGTCGGTCGACCGACCCTACTCGGGATACGCAGAGACGACCGGAACCCTGGGGCTGCCGGTCTCCGACGGTCTCGACACCCTCGCCTCCCTGCTCGGGGGCCGCACCCAACAACGCGTCTGGTGGCGTTCGAGCACCGACTGGCGCGCCGACACCATCACCCCCACGGGTGAGGAGGGGGCCCACACCACGGCGACGGCCCGCGCCGTGTGGGACTACGAGGACAACCGGGCCGTAGTGACCGAGGCCGACCTGGACGGAGCGGTCCGCCTGCCCCGCGCGGCCGACACGCTCCCGCCGCTGCTCGCAGCCCGGCTGCTCAGCGAGGCGAGACCCACGCAGGTCTCGACCCTGCCCGCGGCCCGGGTCGCGGGCCGCGCGGCCGACGGGCTGCGCCTTCGGCCGGGCGACCCGCTCAGCAGCATCGACCGGGTCGACGTCTGGGCCGACCGGGAGTCGGGGATACCCGTGCGGGTCGACGTCTACGGTCGCGGGGCCACGAAGGCGGCCCTGTCTTCGACGTTCCTTGACTTCGACGACAGCGCGCCCAGCGCGTCGACGACGCTCTTCACGCCCCCGCCGGGGGCCCGGGTTCGCTACGGGCAGCGCTTCGACCTGGTGCGCCAGATCGGTCGGTTCCCCGACCGTGGCCTGCCGAGCACGGTGCTCGGCTACCCACGTGCTGCCTCACCAGACGGGCTGGAGGGCATCGGGCGCTACGGCCGGGGCGTGACGCAGTTCGCGGTGGGGGCACTGCCCGGTGGTTCGGCAGCCTCGTTGCGCGACCAGCTGCTGCTGGCTCGGGCCGCCAAGAAGCTGCCCGAGGGCATCGCCCTGTCGGTGGGCCCCGTCGGCCTGCTGTTGACCGACCCCGCCGTGACCGGTGAGAGCTGGCTGCTCACCGGCACCCTGATCCCCGCCGCGCTGACTCGCGCCGCGACCGAGCTGCGTGCCGCGAACGGAGCAGCGTGACCGACCTGCCCCACCCGAGCCAGTCGAGCTCGTCGAGCTCGTCGACGGTGATCCGCACCGACGGCCTGACCAAGGTCTACGGGCGGGTGACCGCCGTCGACGACGTCATGCTCGACGTGCGAGCCGGCGACATCTACGGCTTCCTCGGGGCGAACGGCTCCGGCAAGACCACGACAGTGCGATGCCTGCTCGGTCTGGTGCTGCCCACCTCGGGGAGCATCGAGCTGTTCGGTCAGGCGATGCCGAAACGGGCGTCGTCGGTGCTCCCTCGGGTGGGGGCGCTGGTCGAGGGACCGGCGGCCTACGGACACCTCTCGGGTCGAGCGAACCTCGAGATGTACGACGCGAGCGGCCGCGCGCCGTCGGGCCCAATGGGTGGCGGCCGCCGGGGCCGGCGGCACCGAGCCGAGGAGGCCCTCTCGCTCGTCGGGCTCAGTGCCGTGGGGGCTCGGCCTGTGCGGGCCTACTCCTTGGGCATGCGCCAGCGTCTCGGGCTGGCCGCGGCCCTGATGCGCCGACCCGACCTGCTGGTGCTCGACGAGCCCACGAACGGCCTTGACCCTCAGGGGATTCGCGAGATCCGCGAGCTGCTACTGCAGCTTCACGCGGCCGGAACCACCGTCTTTCTCTCGAGCCACCTGCTGGCCGAGGTGGAGCAGCTCTGCACCCGCATCGGGCTGCTCGACCGGGGCCGGCTCGTGCTAGAGGAGCAGCTCGACGTGCTGCGGGCCCCCACGGGTCGCACCGTCGTCGAGACGGTCGATGTCGAGCGCGCTGCCGAGCTGCTGGGCCCGGCGGTGGAGGCCCGCGAGGGTGAACGGCTGCTCGTGCGCTGCGACGACCCCGCAGCCGTCAACGCTCGGCTGGTGGGCGCTCTGGTGCGAGTGCGCCAGCTCGGGCCGGAGCGCCGCACGCTGGAAGACGTGATCGACGAACACACCCGAGCCCGAGCCGCCGAGGAGGTACCGACGTGAAGGGGGTCGAGCTGGTCAAGCTGTTCGGTCGCCGTCGCACGTGGGTGGCGCTCCTGCTGCTCAACCTGTTGCCGACGGTCGTCGCGGGCACCTTGGCCTGGACCGGGATCGCACCGCAGCCCGGGTCGGGGCCGGCCTTCCTCTCTGCGGTGCTCGCCGACGGCTCCCTCTTCGCCATCGCCGCCCTCGCGATCGTTCTGCCGCTCTTTCTGCCCATCGCGATCTCCGTGGTCGCCGGTGAGGCGGTGGCCGGTGAGGCGCAGGCCGGAACGCTGCGCTACCTGCTGATCCGGCCGGTCGGGCGCACCCGCCTGTTGCTGCGCAAGCTCGGGGCGGTCGTCGCGTTCGTGCTCGTCGCGGTGCTGTCGGTGGCGGGGGTCGGCTACGTCGTGGGGCGCCTGCTGCTCGGCCGGGCTCCGGCGTCCGGCACGCTGATCAGCCTCTCCGGGTCAACGCTCACGCCGGCTGACATCGCGTGGCGCACGGCGGTCGCCATCGCCTACGTCACCGTCTCGATGCTCGGGGTGGCCGCGATGGCGTTGTTCCTCTCGACCCTGACCGACTCCCCTCAGGCGGCCAGCCTCGGGGCGATGGCCTTTCTCATCGGTTCGTCGCTGTTGCTGACCGTCGACGCGGCGCGCCCGCTGCAGCCGTTTCTACCGACCCGTTACTGGCTCTCGTTCGTCGACCTCTACCGCGACCCGGTGCTCTGGAGCAACATCGAACGGGGCGTCGCCCTGCAGCTGGTCTACCTGGGCGTGCTGCTGACGGCCGCTTGGGCCAACTTCGTGACCCGCGACGTGACGAGCTAGCGGAGCAGGCTGCAGTCTGCAGGCGACCAGGTCGGAACCGGACCCACGCCCAGGGCCTGCTCGACCAACGACTGAACCAGCGGGTCTGCGGGAAGCTGCCCGTGGGTCACGGTCGATCCCGGACAGATGCTCTGGAGCGAGGGGCTCGGTTCGCCGTCGACGACCGACGAGCCCGGCGGCACGACCACGTCGTCACGGGTGCTCCAGATCGAGAGGAACACCACCCCCTCGGGGATGCCGTACCGGTCCAGCCGCGCGAGCAGCGGGCTGTCGGTGGCGAGCTGCTGACAGGCGGTGGGGCACGAACCGGCCACGAGCGACCCGACCGTCGCCACCTCGGTGCCGTGGTGGGGCGAGCCAAGCGTGACCAGCCGGCGTACCCGGGGGGCGCCGCCGTCCTGCACCCACAGGCGTGCGACGACACCTCCAGCGGAGTAGCCGACGAGGTCGACCGATGACGCCCCCGTTCTCCGCAGTGCCCCGTCGACCGCCGCACCGAGAGCATCAGCCTGCCCGGCAAGGTCGCCCTGGGCTCGGTCGGGCAGCGCGACGATGGTGACGTCTCGACCCTCGGCTCGCAGCGATGCCTCCAGCGGCGACAACGACGACTGGGTCCCCCCGTAGCCGGGAACGAGCAGCACCGGCCCGGGAGCCGACTGGTCGGCGGCCGGGGGCTGCCGTCGAGACAGGACGACCGCCACACCGACCACGAGCACGATCACCGCGAGCAGGCCCACGACCGCCACCACGAGGCGTCGCCGGGCGGGGGACAGTCGCGTCAGCACGTCTCATCATCGTTCATCGCCGGGGCGGTGAGAGCGACCGCGACGCCTCGTCGGCGATCGAGTCGACCACCGCCACCAGCGCCGGGCGGTCGGTCATGGTGCGACGCCACACCAGTGTCACCGAGCGTTCGGCCACAGGGTCGACCATCGGCACGGCCACGACGGTCTCGGGCAACGGGCCCCGGCCCAGACGCGGCACGAGCGCCACGGCCTCCCCCGCCGCGACCAGCGCGATGTGAGTGGCGAACTCCTGTGACACGTGGGCCAGGCGCGGGGCCCGGCCGATGTCGAAGAACATCTTCTGCAGCCACTGATGGCAGATCGAGCCGGGGGCGACGCTGACCCACGCCTCGTCGACGACGTCACGGGCCCCGACCGTGCGGCGTCCGGCGAGAGGGTGGTCGCAGTGCACCAGCAGGTCGGCGACGTCACGGCCGAGGTCGCGCACCTCGAGGTGGTCAGGGATGGCCAACGGCAGCGGCTCCCAGTTGTGCACGAGCGCGACGTCGTGGGTGCCCGTGGCGACGGCGTCGACGGCGTCCCACGGGTCGATCTCGTCGGGCCGCAGCACCACGGCCGGCGCCTCCCGCCCGAGACGGGCCAGGGCCGCGACCACGAGGCCGCGATAGGCGGTCGCGAAGGTGGCCAGCCGCACGGTGCCCACCCGCTCACCGCTGACGCCGTGCAGGCGCGACTCGATTCGCTCCATCTGGGCCAGCAGGTCCCTCGCCGATTCGGTGAGGGTGCGGCCGGCCTCCGTCAGCAGCACTCCACGGCCCTGCCGTTCGAGCAGCTGCACCCCGGTGGCGGCCTCGAGCCGCTTGATCTGCTGCGACACGGCGCTCGGGGTGTAGTCGAGGGCGGTGGCGGCCGCCCCCACCGACCCGAGGCGCTCGACGGCGACGAGAGAGCGCAGGGCCGTAGCATCGATCATGCAGCGATGCTACTGAGTCAAACGCAGAACAGCTCGCTGGACGTTAACTGTTCTCACCGCCCACGATGGGCGGGTGAAGCCTCGTGACTCCGCCCTCGCCGTCGTCGTCGCCCTGATCTGGGGCGCCAACTTCGTCGCCATCAAGATCGGCCTCGAGTCTGTGCCGCCACTGCTGTTCCTCGCCCTGCGCTTCGTCGCGGTCTGCCTCCCCGCCGTCTTCCTCGTGCGCCGCCCCGATCTCCCCTGGCGCGACCTCGCCCTCATCGGGCTGTTCGTCAGCCTCGGCCAGTTCGCCCTGCTCTACCTGGCCCTCCACCTCGGGATGCCGCCGGGGCTGTCCTCGCTCGTGCTGCAGGCCCAGGTGCTGCTCACCGTCGTGATCGGTGCCGTCTGGCTGCGCGAGCGCCCGACCCGGGTGCAGCTGGCAGGAGTGGGGGTCGGCGCCGCCGGCCTCGTCACGATCGCGGTGGCCCGCGGCCTCACCTCACCGCTGCTGCCCCTGCTGGTGCTCGTGCTGGCCGCCCTGTCGTGGGCCATCGGCAACGTGCTGACCCGCCGGGCCGGGGCTGGCGGCGCCGCGGGCCGCGCTGGCGGCGGGTTTCGCGCGGGCCTCGGTCTCACAGTGTGGTCGGGTGTGGTCGTACCCGTGCCGGCGTTCGCCCTCTCGTGGGTCGTGGAGGGTCCCGACGCGATCGCCACGGCCCTGTCACACCTGCCCTGGGCAGCGATCCTCTCGACGGCCTTCACGGCCTACCTGTCCTCGCTGGTCGGCTACGGCATCTGGAACACGCTGTTGGCGCGGTACGCGGTGGCCAAGGTGGCCCCGTTCGCGATGCTCGTGCCGGTGTTCGGAATGACGGCCGCGGCGGTGCTGCTCGGTGAACGTCCCTCGCTTGCCGAGTGGGTGGGCGGCGCGGTGCTGCTGGCCGGGGTCGCCGCGGCGGTGCTGTGGCGGCCGCGTTCAGGGCGTGAGGTCACCGTCGAGGTAGAGCCAGCGACCGGCCCGCCACTCGAAACGGCTGCGCTCGTGCAGCGTCCCGGTCATGCCACCCCGTGACCAGCGCGCCACGAACTCAACCAGCCCGGTCCGGTCGCCCGGCTCTCCGTCGACCGCGTCGACGACCTCGAGCCCCCGCCACACCGTGTCGTCGAGGTCGAGCCGCTCCGGTCGGGTGCGCGGGTGCCAGCTGCTCACGAGGTGTCCGGTCTCGCCGAGGGCGAAGGCGGTATAGCGCGAACGCATCAGCTCGGCGGCCGTGGCGGCGAGCCGCTCCCCCGAGACGACGGGGCCGCAGCACCTCACCAGAGCGCCACCCGAACCGCACGGGCAGTCACGGCCCAGTCCGGCTCCCGGCGTCACACTGCGGTGCGTCGTCGGTCGAGAGAGAGCGGCGACGGCATCCTTGATGATCGGCCATCGGCCGCAGGCGGTTCGACCACCCCGGCGTCGAACGTCGAGATCGTCACCCGACGCTCGGTCGTCGACTCGCCTGCAGCTCGCGCGCGGGCCACGGGGCGTCGGGCGGACGCAGGGTCGACCACCCGCGCGTGCGTGCGGCCTCGGCGCTGAGCAGA
Organism: Humibacillus sp. DSM 29435; assembly: GCF_001758225.1. Taxonomy (GTDB): domain Bacteria; phylum Actinomycetota; class Actinomycetes; order Actinomycetales; family Dermatophilaceae; genus DSM-29435. The sequence continues at coordinate 132,657 of NZ_MAST01000005.1, forward strand.
CCCACGAGCGTGGCCGAGTTGCTGATGCGACCGAGCAGGGCCGCCTCGACGGCATCGTCGAGCGGCACCCACAGGGGGCGGATCGTCAGCTCCTCAGCCGTGCGCTGGTGCGTCTCGGCATCCGGAACGGCCGTCAGTCCGCGGGCGAGGAACACCCGTACGGTCTCGGGAAACGCTCCGGGCGAGGTGATGTCATCGGCCAGCACGTGCCACTCGTCAGCGACGAGGTCGACCTCTTCGGCGAGCTCGCGCGCGGCAGCGTCGCGCGAGGGCTCTTCCGCCACGTCGAGCAGGCCGGCGGGCAGCTCCCACACGTAGCCACCGGACGCGTGACGGTACTGACGGATGAGAAGCACGCACGGCACCTGCTCGACGTCACGCAGCGCGAGTACAGCGACCGCGCCCGGATGCTCGATGTAGTCACGGGTGACCACTCCGCCTTCGCCGAGGTCGACGCGGTCCCGACGGACGTCGAAGATCAGGCCGGAGAAGACCGTCTCCGAGGCGAGGACGGGCTCGCTGGTCCATTCCTCGATGAGGTCGGTCAAGCCCCCGAGGGGTGCTTCGAGGCTCATCCTGGCCTCAGCGGTCGCCGGACGAGGAGCCCGGTAGCGAGGCGTATGCGTTTTCGTCAGCCGAGGCCGCCGGCTCGCGGTGGTCATCCTGCTCCGTCGCCCCGGCGGTCTCTTCGCCCTGCGCGTCCTCTGCCTGCAACGCGCGCTGTCGCTCGACCTCGACGAGACGCCCACTCCGCTGGCGTTCCAGCGCGGCGCCGACCAGCCCGGCGAAGAGCGGGTGGGCCCGGTTCGGGCGACTGAGAAACTCCGGGTGCGCCTGCGTCGAGACGTAGTACGGGTGCACGTCGTGGGGCAGCTCGACGAACTCGACGAGGGTGCCGTCGGGCGAGGTGCCCGAGAAGACGAGGCCGGCCTGCTCGAGCTCGTCACGGTAGGAGTTGTTCACCTCGTAGCGGTGGCGGTGGCGCTCGTTGACCTGCGCCGCACCGTAGGTCTGACGAACCACGCTGTCGGGCCTGAGCTGCGCCGGGTAGAGACCGAGCCGCATGGTGCCGCCGAGGTCACCGGCGCCCTCGACGTAGGCCTTCTGCTCCTCCATGGTCGCGATGACCGGGTGCGCGGTGTCGGGGTCGAACTCGGTCGAGCTGGCGTCGGCGTTGCCGAGCACGCTGCGGGCGTACTCGATGACCATGCACTGCAGCCCGAGACAGATACCGAGGGTCGGCACCTGCCGCTCGCGCGCCCAGGTCAGCGCCCCGAGCTTGCCCTCGATTCCTCGCACCCCGAACCCACCGGGAACGAGCACGGCATCCACCCCGCCGAGCGCCTTCTGGGCACCGGCGGGGGTCTGGCACTCGTCACTGGCGACCCAGCGGATGTTCACCTTGGCGTCGTGGTGGAACCCGCCGGCCCGCATGGCCTCGGTGACCGAGAGGTAGGCGTCGGGCAGGTCGATGTACTTGCCCACGAGGGCGATCTCGATGTCGTGCTCGGGGTCGTGGACGCGCTGGAGCAGCTGGTCCCACTCGGTCCAGTCGACGTCGCGAAAGCCCAGACCGAGGCGGCGGATGACGTAGGCGTCGAGACCTTCACGGTGCAGCACCTTGGGAATGTCGTAGATGCTCGGTGCGTCGACGCACGCGGCCACGGCCGAGACCTCGACGTCGCACATCAACGAGATCTTGCGCTTGATCGGCTCGGGGATCTCGCGGTCGGCGCGCAGCACCAGACCATCGGGCTGGATGCCGACCTGTCGCAGAGCGGCGACGGAGTGCTGAGTCGGCTTGGTCTTCAGCTCGCCGCTCGGCGCCAGATAGGGCACGAGCGAGACGTGGAGGAAGAAGCTGTTGTCGCGACCGATGAGGTGGCGCACCTGCCGCGCTGCCTCGAGGAACGGCAACGACTCGATGTCACCGACGGTGCCACCGATCTCGGTGATGATGATGTCGGGAGCGTCCGGCTCACCCGTGGCCAGGGCTCGCATCCGCGCCACGATCTCGTTGGTGATGTGCGGGATGACCTGCACCGTGTCGCCGAGGTACTCGCCACGGCGCTCACGAGCGATGACGGTGTTGTAGACCTGCCCGGTCGTCACGTTCGCCTGACCGACGAGGTTCACGTCGAGAAAGCGCTCGTAGTGGCCGATGTCGAGGTCGGTCTCGGCGCCGTCATCGGTGACGAACACCTCACCGTGCTGGAACGGGTTCATCGTTCCCGGGTCGACGTTGATGTACGGGTCGAGCTTCTGCATCGTGACCCGCAGGCCCCGACTTCGCAGCAGCCGACCGAGACTGGATGCCGTCAGGCCCTTGCCGAGCGAAGAGGCGACGCCCCCGGTCACGAAGATGTGTTTCGTCGTATTCACCACGGGGTTTGAATCTACGTCATGACCGTGCCAGACGCCGTATCGGCCCATCCCTCGGCGCGTTCGGCCGCACGTTCGAGCAGGCTGCCTGGCTCAGTCCGGCCCGGCACAGCGGACGCCCAGCCTCATCGTGACCCGGCATCTCCGCGCGAACCGCGACCCTTCGTGCCCCGCCCCACTACCGCCTGCCTGGCCTGCCTGGCCTGCCTGGCCTGCCCGGCCTGCCTCACCTGGTCGACCAGGTCGCGGGCGTGCGCCAGCCCCGCATCGGAGTCGGGATCGCCACCCATCATCCTCGACAGCTCGCGCAGACGGTCATCACCCTCGACGACGGTCACGTCGCTCGAGGTGATCGTGCCGTCATCCGACTTGTGCACCACGAGGTGTCGGTCGGCGTGGGCCGCCACCTGCGCGAGGTGGGTCACGACGATGACCTGCGCCTGCTCGGCGAGCCGCGCAAGGCGTGCGCCCACGTCGAGGGCGGCCCGACCTCCCACTCCCGCGTCGACCTCGTCGAAGACGAAGGTCGAGGGTCCCTGGCCGGCGGGATGCCGACCACCGGCGGCAGCACCGACCACCTCGATCGCGAGCATGACGCGCGAGAGCTCGCCGCCCGACGCAGCGCGGGCGATGCTCCGAGGAGCCGCACCCGGGTTGGCCGCGAGCAGGATCTCGACGTCGTCTCCCCCGGTGCGCGAGACGCGCACCCGCTCTCCGCCGGGCATCTCGATGCCCTCAGGGTCGAGTCGGGGCCGTACCTCGACGACCACCTGGGCCTTGCCCATGGACAGGTGGGCCAGCTCCGCTCCCACCGCCTTGGCGAAGTCGACTCCGGCCTTCGAACGGGCCTGTGAGAGCGCCGCCGTCGCGTCTGCGAGCGCAGACTCGTGCTCGGCGAGCTGGGTCGTGAGCACCTCGACCCGGTCGTCTGCCGAGATCAGCTCCTCGAGGCGAGCCGCACCGCGACCCGACCAGGCGAGCACCTCGTCGATGCTCTCGCCGTACTTGCGCGTCAGGGTGCTCAGCGTGGCACGCCGTTGCTGCACGAAGTCGAGGCGCGACGGGTCGAGCTCGAGGTCGCCGAGGTAGGACGTCAGGTCGGCAGCCAGGTCAGAGACGAGCATCCCCACCTCGTGCAGGCGTGCGTCGAGCGAACGGAGCTGCTCGTCGTGTTCAGCGGCAGGGGCGAGCGCCCCCCGCGCCGATCCCACGAGATCCTGCACGCTGGCCGCGGGCGCAGCCGCATACTCGTCAGCGCTCAGTCTCTCGAGGGCGTCGGCAGCCGCGAGCCGCAGCGTGTCGGCGTGGGCCAGGCGCTCGTCCTCGGCGCGCAGCGCGAGGTCCTCACCGGGCTGCGGATCGGCGGCCTCGATCTCTTCGAGAGACGCGGTCAGCGAGTCGATCTCGCGAGCTCGTTCCCGCGACGCCGCGACGAGCCGTTCGTGCTCGGAGCCGGCCTCACGCCAGCGGCGGTGACGCCCCTCCACCGTGTCCACCAGGCCGGCGAGCACGGGGCCGCCGAAGTCATCGAGCACCTGCCGATGGGCATCACCCTGCTTGAGCCGCCACTGGTCGGCCTGTCCGTGCACGGCCACGAGCAGCCGGCCCAGCTCGCCCAGCACCGCGACCGGCGCCGTGCGCCCACCCACGTGGGCTCTCGAGCGTCCGGTGGCGCTCAGGGTTCGGGCCACCACCAGCACCCCGTCGTCGTGGGCGGCACCGGCCTCGTCGGCTCGGGCCAGCGCCGGATGGGCCTCCGGCAGCTCGAGCACTCCCTCGACGAAGGCGGATGCCGCACCGGTGCGCACCAGCCCCGAGTCGGCGCGCTCCCCCAGCAGCAGGCCGAGCCCCGACACGACCATGGTCTTGCCGGCGCCGGTCTCGCCGGTCACCACGTTGAGGCCCGGACTGAGCGCGAGCACGGCGTCGTCGATCACGCCGACCCCCCGGATACGCATCTCGCTGAACATCCGCTCAGGCCCCGGTCGACGTGCCGGTATGCGCCCCGTCAGAGGTCTGCACCTCAGCGGCCGGTGCGTCGGTGACCTCATCCGGCGCAGGCCCGATCGCCGCGCCGTCACCGCGCCACCCCTCCACCGAGAGGTGGAACTTGGCCACGAGCCGGTCGGTGAAGGGCGCACTGGTCAGGCGGGCGAGCCGAACGGGTCGGCGACCCCGTCGCACCTCGACCCGCACCCCCGCGGGTAGGTCGACGTGTCGGCGACCATCGCACCAGAGCACTCCGGCGCCCTCGTTGGCCGCCTTGAGCTCGATGGCCAGATGGGAGTCGGGGCCGATCACGAGGGGGCGGGCGAACAGTGCGTGGGCCGAGTTGGGAACCACCAGGATCGCCTCCACCTGCGGCCACACCACGGGGCCACCGGCCGAGAAGGCGTAGGCCGTCGACCCGGTGGGCGTCGAGACGATCACCCCGTCGCACCCCCAGCTCGAGAGCGGCCGGCCGTCGACCTCGACCGTGGTCTCGAGCATCCGTTCGCGGGAGGCCTTCTCGACACTGACCTCGTTGAGCGCCCAGCTGCTGGCGATGAGCTCGCCGCCGAGCAGCACATCGACGTGGAGCGTCATCCGCTCGTCGACCGTGTACTCGCCACGGGCGATCCGCTCGACGGTGGCGTCGATGTCATCGCGTTCGGCCTCCGCGAGAAAACCGACGTGACCGAGATTCACGCCGAGCAGGGGTACGTCGACGCTTCGCGCGAACTCGGCGCCACGAAGGATCGTGCCGTCGCCGCCCAGCACCACGACCAGGTCGCAGCCGGCGGCCGTCTTGGCCTCCGTGGCCTCGCCGTAGGGGCGGATGTGCACGCGCGAGGAGTCGGTGAGGTCAAGGGCCCTGGCTTCGTCGGCCTGGAGGGACACGTCGATGCCGAGGGCCGTCAGACGCTCGATGACACCTTTGGCGACCGAGATCGCCTCCGGGCGGCGGGGGTGGGCCACGAGCAGGATGCGACGGGTCGGATGGGTCACGGCGCTTGCTCCAGGTGCATGCGTTCCAGCATGTCATCCGCGTCATCGTCGACCGACGACGGTCGAGGGGCGAGCCAGAAGAGGAACTCGCGGTTGCCGTCTCCACCGGCGATCGGGCTCGGGGCCGCGCCGTGCAGGTGCAGCCCCAGAGCGAGCGCGTGCTCGGCCACCTGACGCAGCACTCGGCGATGCTCGTGCGCTGAGGTGACCACGCCGCGCCGGCCCAGGCGCTCACGGCCGACCTCGAACTGGGGTTTGACCAACACCACCAGGTCGCCGTCGTCACGAAGGAGTGGACGGATCGCCACGAGAGCGAGCGTCAGCGAGATGAAGCTCAGGTCACACACCACCACCTCGAAGGGGCCACCCAGCTGCTCCACGTCGACGCTACGCACGTTGGTCCCGGACAGCTCGAGCACCCGTGGGTCGGCGGCGATCGACTCGACGAGCTGACCTCGACCGACATCGAGCGCGGTGACGTGCGCTGCTTCCTGCTCGAGCAGCACCTGCGTGAAACCGCCGGTACTGGCGCCGACGTCGAGACACCGCTTGCCACTGGCCGTGACGGGCCAGAGCTCGAAGGCCCGCAACAGCTTGAGAGCGGCTCGCCCCACCCACCGGTCGGCTTCACGCGTGACGACGACGTCGGCCTCATCGTCGACCGGAGTCGACGGTTTGGTCGCCGCGCGCCCGTTGACGACCACACCGCCGCTCACGACGAGCTCGTGCGCCTGCGTTCGAGAGCGAGCGAGACCACGCGACACCATCGCGACGTCGAGGCGCCGAGACGTCACGCCCGGCCGAGGTCGCCCAGCCGACCCTGCAGGAGTCGATGCACCCGCTCGCCCGAGTCGATGCGCTCGGTGAACGACAGGTTCTGTGCCCTGGCCAACGCGACCATGGCGGCATCGAGCTCGACATCGCCTGTCAGCGCCGGCTCCGACCGCGCCGACTGCTGGGGCTGCTGGGGTCTTGGACCTGCCACGTCGGGGGCAGTACCGTGCGGGTCGCCGATCATGTAGTGCCTCCAGGGGGGTCGTCCGGGGTGGCGGGGCTGCTTCCTGCGCTCACGCTACCGGTATCGGATGCCGGCACCAGCGCATCGAGCGACCCCGCCAGTCGCGCAAGCTCGTCGAGGGGCAACCGGTGGTCGTCGCGGACGGCCAGCAGAGCGGCGAGCCCGGCTCGCACGCCGTCGATGGGCCGTGCGGCATCCTGATCCAGGCCCTCGATCCTGAGCCGAGGCGGCGAGCCGTCATCCGGCGCCGTCTCGACCCGCACGGTGACGCCGCCGCAGGCCCAGACGCGCTCGTCGCCGCAACCCTGCACCGTGACGACGGCGGTCGGCTCGAGCAGCTCGGACAGGGCGGCGACCACATGCATCGGAGCGACCAGCTCGGGCGTGGTGAACAGCGCACTGGGCAGGTCGACTCCGGTGAGAACCCAGACGCAGTCGACCCCGGCCGCGCCAGCACCGGCGATGTCGGTGTCGAGCCGGTCACCGATGGCGAGCGTCTGCGCCGGGCTGGTGCCCAGACGTTCGGTCGCCAGAAGGTAGAGCGGCGGGAAAGGCTTGCCCACGACCTCTGGTGTGCGGCCGGTCGTCGATGCGAGCAGCTCGACGTACGCGCCGTTCCCGGGGGCGCTCCCCCACTCCAGCGGGAAGGTCGCGTCGAGGTTCGTCGCCACCCACCGCGCCCCCCGAGTGAGATGCCGGGCCGCGACCTCGAAGTCACGGACGGTCAGCTGCCGACCGAGCCCTTGCAGAACGGCGACGACGTCGTCACCGTCGGAATCTGCTGCAGCGACGGGGGTCAACCCCACCGCCCGAAGCGCGACAGCCACCCCGGCGCCACCCAAGGCCAGCACCCTGGCGGCAGGCCCCAGGGCTTCAGCGAGGTGCGCGGAGCCGGCCTGTGCGCTGGTCACGACGTCGTCGAGCTCGCACGGCGCCCCCAGGCTGACCAGCTGCGCGGCGACATCCTCCGGCGGGCGGGCGGCGTTGTTCGTCGCATAGACGATCCGCACTCCGGCGGCCTTCAACCGGACCAGCGACTGTGGCGCCCCCTCCACCGCGTCACCGCCGCGGTAAACAACGCCGTCAAGGTCGCAGATCACCCCGCGGTAGCGGTCGGCCAGAGTGGCGGCGCCACCAGCGGGGGCCGCAGGCCGGGTGCGGTCGAGGGCCACCCGTCAGGCGCCGGTCTCGCCGCCGGTGTCACCCTGCTCGTCGTCGAGCAGGTCGGTGACCTCGACGCCGTCCAGGTCGTCGAGGCGCTCCGAGGCGTCCGTCGTCAGCTCATGGTCGGCGTCGGCGGCCCGCGCAAACCACTCTCGAGCCGCGTCGACGTCGCCCGCCTCGAGCTTGGCATCGGCGAACGCGTAGTACAGGCGGGGAGCCGAAGGCCGACCAGGGCTGATCGAGCGCACCAGCTCGGTGAGCCCCGCCGCAGCAGCATCCAGCTGACCGAGGTCACGTCGGATGCCGGACACCACGATCGCGAGCTCAGCCCGTTCGTCGATGGCCAGGCGACCCGCCTCGTCGCTCTGGGCGAGCTCGAGAGCCTTGCTCTGGCGACCGAGCGCCCGCTCACAGTCGACCATGAGGGGAAGAAGATGGCTCGAGCCCGACAGCCGGCGTACGGTGCGGAACTCACCCAGGGCTCGCGCCCAGTCACCGAGCCGGTAGGCCACCAGACCGAGCGCCTCCCGGGCGGCCGGCACGCGACCGGCTCGACGCACCGCCGTCTCGGCGTGGGCCAGGGCGGCCTGTGGCTCGACGTCGAGCAGCTCAGCCACCATGACCAGGTGTTGGGCAACGCCTTCGGCATTCTCCTTCGACAGCGTCCGGAGCTGGTTCTTGACCCCGCGGTCGATCTCCTTGCCGGTGACACCCTCGCGAATTCGCGGCTCTGGTAGCCGGGGAGACTTCGGCGTCAGCCGGGTTCCCCCGCGCTCCTCGGGCACTCGGCCCCCACCGCCTCGAGGACGGTCGTCGCGCCGCTGGGCCGAGCCGTCGCGGTCGTTGGCCCGCCGGGACCCGTCACGGGTCGGCCGGTCGCGCTCAGACGTTCGGCCCGCGGCGCCACGAGAACCACCCCGGGCACCGTCACGAGGTGAGTCTTCACGCCGCTCGGCCCTGCCCCCGTCGGCTGGGCGACCACGACGCACCGGGCCATCGGTTCGCGCCGGCCGACGGTCGTCGGGGGCAGGCCGCTTGCGCCGGTCTCCGTCACGCCCTCCACCGGTGCCGCTTCCGTCGTGCTCAGTCATGTCCTCATCCTTGCTCGTGGTGGCGAAACACGCCACCATCTCGTCTGCCCGGGGGCGGGGTCAACAAAAAAAGGAAGCGCCCCCGACGAACCAAAGAGGTTGTGTCGGGGGCGCTCCCATAAATGATGTCCGGCTGCGTCCTACTCTCCCACACCGTCACCAGTGCAGTACCATC
>NZ_MAST01000006.1 GCF_001758225.1 Humibacillus sp. DSM 29435
CCGATCCCCGCGCGGCTGGCCCGGCATCCACGGCGGCAACCCCGCCACGGTCCGAATCGCGCGCAGTCTCAGGGGGTGTGGCGCGAAGGGCTGGGTTCGGACGAGGAGGCCCGGCGCCCCTCCCACGGCGTGGAGAGCACGACGGTCGTGTGGGTGGAGACGCTCGCTGCGCCCCGGATGCGCGCGAGCAGGTCCTCGAGGTTGCCCGGCATCGCGACCCGTACCTTGAGGATGTAGCTCTCGACGCCGGCCACCGAGTAGCAGTCCTCGATCTCGGTGATGTGCGCCAGCCGTTGGGGTACATCGTCGGGAGCGCTGGCTTCGAAGGGTGCGACCGAGATGAGGGCAGCCAGCGGGAGCCCGAGCGCCTCAGCCGACACGGTGGCCGTGTAGCCGGTGATGATGCCGCGCTCCTCGAGCCGACGCACTCGCTGGTGTACCGCTGAGGTGGAGAGCCCGGTCGCCTTGCCCAGATCGGTGTAGCTCATCCGCCCGTCCGCCAGGAGCAGGCCCACCAGACGACGATCGAGATCTTCCATGGCCGAAGGCTAGACCAGCGCTCGCCTCAGACGGGGATATTTCTCAGTGGGAACGCTCGCAGACCGGACACACTGCGGTTTCGCGGTGGAACAGCAGACCACTGACAGTGGGCGGGTCTCGTCAGAGCCCCAGCAACCGCGGTGAGACGCCCTCCGAGCCTGACCTGAGGGCGGCACCGTCGCGGAACGGCGGTGTGTCCTGCCGGCAGGTGGCGGAACGCCCAGCGGTCGCACCGGTGAGCAGATAGCGGGTGATCGCACGGTCAGCGCACGAGCTCTTGAGCAATGCGGTGTGACCATAGCCGTTGACCGTGAGCACATCGGCCCGAGGGAACAGAGCCGCGTACGGTCTGGTCTGGCGATACGGGGTGGCCGGGTCGAACCGGGTACCGATGACCAGCACCTTCGCGTGAGTCGTCTGCTGCCAGGGGCCGGTGAAGGCATCGGAGTCCTGCACCGACCACCGCTCACACACGGCTCCGGTCCAGAGCCGGTAGCGGCCGAAGTAGGGAGCAACCCGGTCGTAGGCATCGGCGATGGCGGGGTAGGCGCCCAGCCGCCCCGAGGCCTTGGTGTCCACGCACAGGCTCGCGAGATTGCCTCCCACCGAGGTGTAGTCATCGCCCCGCCGGGCCCCGGGCTGCCGCTCTCCGCGCGCCTGCTCGCCGTAGACGGTGTTCGTGCGAGCCAGGGCTCCGAGCACCCTGCCCTTGTCGGGGCTCGGCGCCGAGAGAGCGGCCAGCAGGTCGGACAGATAGGACCAGGCGGCCGGGTCATAGAGGGCCGAGAAGGTGATCGCCACCGCAGCCTGTTGGTCGATGACGAGCGGGCCGGCCGGGGTCGCAACGGTCACCGGCCTGACAGCGAGCCGGTCGAAGGTGCGCTCGACGACGGCGACGGGGTCTCCGAGGGCGGCGAGGGAGCAGCCCGCCGGCCCCGCCGAGCGACAGAGCCGTCCGAACTCGGTGAAGGTCTCGCTGGCCCCCACCCCCTGACGCGACCGGATGCCGAACGGCACCCGGCCGGCCGCGGCTCCGGAGCCCGTGCCCGACCAGGCGAGCGGGTCGACGGTGCCGTCGAGCACGAAGCGGCCGACCCGGCCGGGGAAGAGCTTGGCGTAGGTGGCGCCCAACAGGGTGCCGTAGCTGTACCCGGCGTAGGTCAGCTTCGCGTCGCCGACGGCTCGACGCAGCAGCTCGAGGTCACGGGCGACGTTGGCGGTCGAGGCGTGTCGGAAGCGGCTGGGCGAGGTCGAGGTGCACTGTCTGCCGAACGAGACGGCATCCGCAATGTACTTCCGCCCCTCCGGCCGGGTGAGGGGGTAGGCAGTCTGCATCAGCGGTGCGGCCGCCTCCTGCTCGGCGGTGGGGAAGCAGGTGGCCGGGTCAGACCGCGCGACCCCGCGCGGGTCGAAGCCCAGCACGTCGTAACGGGCCCGCACGGCCGGCGTGTAGAGCGCCTCGGCCTGCGTGACGAACTCGACGCCTGACCCACCCGGGCCACCGGGGTTGGTGAACAGGGTTCCCAGTCGTCGGCCCGGGCCGGATGCCGGCAGCTTGATCAGGGCGATGGTGGTGGTCGCGCCTCGCGGAGCGTCGTAGTCGGTGGGTACCTCGGCAGTCGCGCAGCGGAACTGCTCGAGGGTCGCCCCGCACGAGCCCCAGAGGAGCCTCGGCGTCTTCGTGCCGGGCCGGATGCCGCCCGCGTCTGACGGGCTGGTGGTCGACGCCGTGGCTGGGTTCGCCTGCGCCGTCGGTGTGACCAGGAGGCCGCCGGCCAGGACGGCTGCGGTGGTGGCCGCCACCAGGGCGCGTCGCCGACGGGTGACATGACGCCTGCCCGTCTGCGATCCCTCGTCGTATGACGACACCATCGGTGCCCGGTCCCCTGATCTGGCAGTCATGGCGGCACGGTAACAACATCGATGCGTCGATGGGGCGAAGGTGCCCTGCCGAAACCGTTCCGGGTTCAGGTCCCCTCCCGGGTGAGCGGTGAGCGTCCTGCGTTGCCGATACGCTCGCCGGATGCCGCTGACGCACCCCGACCAACGCGCCCTCCTGCTCGACTCGGCATCGCTGTACTTCCGGGCCTACTTCGGGGTTCCGGAGGTGATCGGTCCGAGCGGCGTACCCACCAACGCCGTGCGCGGCCTGCTCGACATGATCGCCTCGCTCATCGAACGCGGACGCCCCACGCATCTGGTGGCGTGCTGGGACAACGACTGGCGCCCGGCGTTCCGGGTGGAGGCCATCCCCACGTACAAGAGCCACCGCCTCACCGACAGCGGCGACGGCGCCGACGGCGAGTCGGTTCCTGACGCGCTCGCGGTGCAGGTGCCCATCATCATCGACGCCCTGGCCGCCCTCGGCATCGCGCGTTTCGGCTCAGACGGCTACGAGGCAGACGACGTGATCGGCACCCTGGCCGCCAGTCACCACGGGGTGATGCCGGTCGACATCGTCACGGGCGACCGTGACCTCTTCCAGCTCGTCGACGATGCGGCCCAGATCAGGGTGCTCTACACGGCACGGGGCGGAGTGCGCTCCCCCGACCTCGTCGACCAGTCGTTTCTGCAGGAGAAGTACGGGGTGCCTACCGGTGACGCCTACGCCGACATGGCCGTGATGCGCGGCGACTCGAGCGACGGCCTGCCCGGGGTGGCCGGCATCGGCGAGAAGACGGCCGCCAAGCTCATCAACACCTACGGCACCCTCGCTGCGGTGCGCGAGGCCATCGCCAACGGCGACCCTGCCCTCAAGGGGGCCCAGCGGGCCCGGCTCGAGGCGGCCTCGGACTACCTCGACGTGGCGCCGCGGGTGGTGGCGGTCGCACGTGACGCGGCCGTGCCCGACATCGACCTCAGGGTGCCGACTGCGGTCGCGAACCCGTCCTTGATGTCTCGTCTGGCGGTCGAGCACGGGCTCACGTCGTCGTTCGACCGGGTGCTGAACGCGCTGCAGATCGAGTGAACGGGAGCGCCGGGCCCAACTCGTGAGTGGACGAGTGGGCGCGTCGCGCCCGGGATGGCGCATACTGGAGGTGATGACTCCCGCACCGGCCGCACCGCGGCGACACCTGCCCAGTAGCCCCTTCAACGCGCCGCCTGCTCGCGCGATCGAGCAGTACAGCGTCGGCGATCGGGTCACCCATGACAAGTACGGACTCGGCACGGTGCTCGACACCGCCGAGCACACCGTCACCGTCGACTTCGGTTCCGAACGGATCCGCCTGGCGAGCCCGTACGCCAAGCTGTCGCGGCTCTGACTCCTCGGTTGGGCGTGTACGCCTCGAATCGCCCAGACCTGCCAGTCAGCGGTAGCTGCCCCTGACCGAGCCGAGAAACGCCAAGAAGGCCGGCCCCCCAACGGGTGCCGGCCTTCTCGTGTGCAGGTGTGAACCTGCGAGAGATCAGATGGCGCGAACGCGCATCGCCTGCGGACCCTTGGGGCCCTGCTCGATGTCGAACTCGACGGCCTGGTTCTCCTCGAGGCTGCGGTAGCCGCCGCCCGAGATCTCTGAGTAGTGGACGAAGACGTCCGGACCCTCGGTCGGGGCGATGAAGCCGAAGCCCTTCTCCGAGTTGAACCACTTGACGGTTCCCTGTGCCATGTTGTGCTCCTTCTGTGGGTGGTTGGCCGCGTGGATTCACGGCCCTGGTCGGCGATGACGCGACCACTTCCACCGAAAAGAAGAAACAGCTGCGCTCGCAATCTCGTCCAAGCGAGCGTGCGAACACGAACACCAAAAACGTCGACCAGCGCTCGAATGCTATCCCACACCGCGCCCGGATGCCTCATCGGCGTCGGTGCGTGTCGCTCTGAGCTCTCGTCCCGACGCGAGGAGCCCGACCGGTGGCTCGGGGTGGCCCGCCCGCCGGGTCGACTCAGTCGAGGCGGTCGGCGGCCACGACCCCCCGCAGCACGGAGTCCGAGGCCTTGCGAGCCATCTGGCGCAGGTGCTCGTCTCCGGCGTTGGTCAGCTGGCCGAGCAGGTCGATGACCTGCTTGCACCGTCGCACGAAGTCGCCGGCAGCCAGGTCGGTGCCGCGCAGCACATCCTCCAGACGCTGACCGCTCGCCCACCGGTGCATCGCCCACGCGAGCCCGCCGTCCGGCATCCCGGTGCGGGGAAGGGCGAGCGCCCCTTCGGCGTCCTCCAGCCGCGACCACAGCTCGATCATCGCCTCGTACGCCTCGTGCACGTCCTCGGTCGGCCAACGGGGTGTCAGGCCACCCTCATCACGGCGGGGCTCGTGCACGAGGGTCGAGACGACGGCAGCGAGCGACGCGGGGTCGAGGCGTCGCCACAGGCCGACCCGCAGGCACTCGGCCGCCAACAGGTCCTTCTCCGTGTACAGCTGACGCAACCGGTCCCCCTCGGGAGTGACGGTCTCGCCAAGATCTGAGAGGTAGCCCGTCTGCACGAGCAGGTCGCAGATGCGGTCGAAGGTCTTGGCCACGGAGTTGGTGCGCCCGTCGATCTTGCGCTGCAGCGCGTCGGTCTCTCGCCGCAACCGCCACCAGCGCTCGGCCCACCGGGCGTGGCTCTCGCGTTCGGGGCACTGGTGACATGGGTGCGCCCTGAGCTGGCGTCGCAGCTGGTCGACCCGTTCATCGGACGGGTCGTCAGCCGGGAGCCGGGAAGGGGCCGGGTCGAACGGCCTCGACGCCCGCAGGCCCGCGGCGAGATCGCGACGGGCCTTGGGGTTCTTGGCGTTGAACTGCTTCGGGACGCGAAGGGTTCCGAGCGCCTCGATGGGCGCGGGCACGTCGTGCAGCGTGAGCCGCCGCAGCTGATGGTCCTCGGTGACGACCGCAGGCGATGCGGCCTCACCCCGACCGCCGCGGTTGGGCATCACGACCACGGCCAGACCGCTGTGCCGGCCGGAGGGGATCCGCACGATATCGCCGATCCTCAGGGTCTCGAGCGACACTGCAGCCGCCGCACGCACGGATGCGGAGCGGGCCTTGGAACCCTCCTTCTCGAGGGTGTGAATCTCGTCGCGGGTCGCGGCATAGGTGGCGAAGTCACCGAGGTGGCACTGCATCGAATCGGCGTAGCCGGCGAGGGCCTCCTCGTTGCGACGCACCGTGCGCACGAAGCCGACCACCGCCCGATCAGCCTGGAACTGGGCGAACGACGTCTCGAGGATCGACCGCGCCGTCTCGCGGCCGAACTGGCCCACGAGGTTGACGGCCATGTTGTAGGTGGGCCGGAAGCTGGAGCGGAGCGGGTACGTCCGGGTCGAGGCCAGACCGGCGACCGCTGCGGGGTCGAGGCCCCGGTTCCACAGCACGACGGCGTGGCCCTCGATGTCGATGCCGCGTCGACCTGCACGGCCGGTCAGCTGGGTGTACTCGGCCGGAGAGATGTCGACGTGGCTCTCGCCGTTGAACTTCACCAGCTTCTCGAGCACCACGGTTCGGGCGGGCATGTTGATGCCGAGCGCCAGGGTCTCGGTGGCGAAGACCGCACGAATATGGCCCTCTGTGAACAGCTCCTCGACGATCTCGCGGAACGTCGGCAGCATGCCGGCGTGGTGCGCGGCGAACCCCCGCGAGATGCCGTCGACGAAGTCCCAGTAGCCGAGCACCGTGAGGTCCTCGTCGGCGAGGCCCTGAATGCGCTCCTCGACGAGCCTGCGGTTTCGCTCGCCCTGCGCCACGTCGATGAGGCGCGCTCCGGTGCCGAGCAGCTGGCCGACCGCGCCATCGCAGCCGGCCCGACTGAAGATGAACGTGATCGCCGGCAGCAACCCGTCGCGCTCGAGCCGGTCGATCACCTCTGACCGGGTCGGGCCCCCGCCGGGCCGGCCACCCTGGGGGAAGCCACGGCCACCCGAGCCACCGGGCTGCCGGGAGACCTGTCGGCCGGTCGCGGCGACCCCGCGCCCCCGTTCGCCGCTCCCACCGCCCCGGCCGCCCAACGGTTTGCGGCCCTGCGACTGGGTGCGTCCGCGGTCACGCCCCCCTCGGCCGTTCGAGCTGGCCCAGTGAGAGTCCCAGGCTCCTCGGCCCTCGTTACCGCGGATCGCGTGCACGAGGTCGGGGTTGACACTGACGTCGGTGCTGGGGCCACGGTTCGAGACGTCTTGCGGGTCGACCTCCTCGACAAAGAGGTCGAACAGGCTCTGCCCGACCATCATGTGCTGCCAGAGCGGCACCGGCCGGATCTCGGAGACGATCACGGCGGTGTCGCCCCTGACCTCCGCCAACCAGGAACCGAACTCCTCGGCGTTGCTCACGGTCGCCGACAGCGACACCACGCTCACGTCGGGCGGCAGATGGATGATGACCTCCTCCCAGACCGCCCCTCGGAAGCGGTCGGCGAGGTAGTGCACCTCGTCCATGACCACCCAGCCGAGGCCCCGCAGCGTGGAGGAGCCGGCGTACATCATGTTGCGCAGCACCTCGGTCGTCATGACGACGATCGGGGCCTCACCGTTGATCGAGGCGTCGCCGGTGAGCAGTCCCACCTGGCCGACGCCGTGCACCCGCACGAGATCGGCGTACTTCTGGTTCGACAGGGCCTTGATGGGCGTGGTGTAGAACGCCTTGCGGCCGCCCGCGAGGGCCAGGTGCACGGCGAACTCCCCCACGATGGTCTTGCCGGCGCCGGTGGGGGCGGCCACGAGCACGCCGCGGCCCTCCTCGACCGCGCGGCACGCCTCGGTCTGGAAGTCGTCGAGCGGGAAGTCCAGCCCCTGTGCGAAGTCCCGCAGGTGGGGCCAGTCGGGCATCTTCATCGTGAACCTTCGGGGTCGGGAACGGCCACCTGCAACGCAGCGGGCACCACTTCGATATCGAGCGGCAGAGCAGACAACGGCTCACCGTCGGCCTGGGCGTGGATGCCGTCGGCCTCGAGCCGCACTCTCCGCGCCCTGCGGATGTCAACGGCGCGGTGGCCGACATGTGTTCCCGAGAAAACTCTGGGAAAGACCCTGAGAAAAGCGGCGATCGACAGTTCGTGCACGATCAGCACGTCGAACAGCCCGTCGGAGACGTCGGCGTCGGGACACACCTTCATCCCCCCTCCGAACGATGTCGTGTTGGCCACTGCCACCAACATCGCACGGGTCTGCAACCGCTCGCCATCGAGGTCGACCACGTAGGGGATGGCATGAAAGACGGGCAGCTCCCGGGCGATGGCGAGGTTGTAGCGCATGGCGCCCCGGGGCCAGCGCATCCGGGCTGCCCGGGCCGCCACCACGGCGTCGAACCCGGCACCGAGCACCCCACCGAACCACCGCATCTGGCCCCCGGCGTCGGTGACCTTTCCGGCGTCGACAGCCCGGGTCACGCCGGCGTGGATGACGCGCACCGCGGCTGCCGGATCACGCACCGGGAGGCCGAGGTTGCGGGCGAAGTCGTTGCCGGTTCCGGCAGCCACGACCCCGAGCCGAACGGGGGTGCCCGCACAGAGGTTGACGCCGAGATGAACCATGCCGTCTCCGCCGACCACGACGAGGGTGTCGACGCCGCCACCCAGAGCGGTGGCCGCGGCGGCATGGGCCAGGGCGTAGCCGGCGGCCGAGACGTCGATGACCTCGTGCCCGGCCGTGCGCAGCAGGCGGGCCGTCTGCTCGCCCATAGCGGCGCCCGCGCCCTTCCCGGACGTGGGATTGACGATCAGGGCGATGCGCGAGGGCACAGCCGCAAGCTACAGCGAGGACGCCTCGTCGTCGGGGACGTCGAGCCACCCGGGATCTTGCTTGGCCTTGCGCTTGTCGAAGATGAAGGCGATGCCCACGGCCGCGAAGAAGAAGGCCACCATCGGCAGGGCCAGGATGCACATCGTGTAGGCGTCGGGCGTCGGGGTCATGATCGCGGCGAAGACGAAGATCAGCATGACCGCCGGACGCCAGCCCCGCAGCATGAGTCGAGCCGGCAGGATGCCGACGAGGTTGAGCGCGACGAGGAACACCGGGAGGAGGAACGCGCACCCGAAGGCGACGACGAACTTCAGCACGAAGTTCAGGTAGGCAGCGGCATCCTGGAGGTTGGCGGCGTTGTCGGGGGTGAAGCCGAGCAGAACCGAGACGGCCTTGGGCAACATGAAGTAGGCCAGGGCGCAGCCGGCGAGGAAGAGTGGCACCGCGGCGACGATGAACAGTCGCGCGACGCGCTTCTCCTTCTTGGTCAGCCCTGGGACGATGAAGCCCCAGATCTGCCAGAGCCACACGGGCGACGCGACGATGAGACCGACGAACAGCGATACCGTCAGCTGGATCGCGATCGGGTCGGTGAGCCCGGCGAAGTTGATGTTGACGAGCGCGTTGCCACCAGAGGCCTTCCGCTGGTTGGCCAGGTCGGTGATGGGCTTGGTGAGCGCGTTGATGACGTGCTCGTAGAAGATCCAGCCGAGAACCCCGGCGACGGTGATCGCCAGGGCGGCGATGAGCACCCGGTTGCGCAGCTCGCGCAGATGGTCGCCGAGGGACATCCGACCCTCTGAGTTGCGTTTGCGCAGCAGCGTGGGCATGTCAGAACCGTGGTGGTCGTGGCGTGGGGTGAACGGGCGCGGTGGCGATGCTCAGACGGTGGAGTCGCCGCGAAGCTTGGCCGCTTCGGCGCGAGCCTCGGCCGCACGGGCCTCAGCCTCGGCGACTCGGGCGTCGGCAGCGCGCCGCGCCTCGTCAGTGGGGTTGTAGGGCGTTGAGTCGTTGACGACGTCACCGGGAACCGTGCTGCGCGACGCGGCGCTGGGTTCCTTGCCGTCCTTCTTCATCTCGTCGACCTCCGACTTGAACACTCGAGCCGAGCGGCCGAGGCTGCGAGCCATGTCGGGCATCTTCTTCCACCCGAACAACGCGATGATGATGACAGCGATGACGGTCAGTTCAGGCCAGCCCAGTCCGCCCATGATGTTTCGTCTCCTCGTCGAAGGCGGCTCGCTTGTGAAAGCCGCATGCAGCGGCATCCGCTGCACTGCACCAGCATACGTGCTGTCTGATGGGAGCCGGCTGTACGCCGGCATCGTGTTGGTTGTTCGGAACCGACGGGCGATCGGGATTGGGCCAGTGGCATCACAGCATCGATGCAACGACACAACGGCACAATGGCGCCGTTCAGTCGCTCTCCAGCCCGGTCGTGCTGTGTGGTTCGGACGGCTGTGGTGGCGCGGGTGTCGAAGAACGGGTCGGGGCGGGCGGGTAGGCCGACAGGGCCGCTCGCGCTTCGGCGGCCACAGCCTGCGCCAGCTCGGGGGGCTCGACCACTCGGGCCTCACCTCCGAGCCGCAGCATGAGCCGGCGCACGAGTGCCGGGTCGGCCACCTTGAGGGTCACCCGAACCGACCCCTCAGCGCCCGGCTCGCCATCGCCCGAACCGCCACCGACGGCGCGCTCGACCCCCTCGTTGGGGTAGTAGTCGGCGATCCAGGCCGCCTCGGCGCTGACGTCGATCACCACGGTGAGGTCACTCGGGCCCGGGATGAAGGCGTCTCCGAGGTCGCGCGGTTGCGCCTGCGCGGGCGGCGACCCGTCGATCTCCAGCACCGTGGCGGCCTCGATGCGATCGAGGCGGAAGAGGCGTACGTCGTGGGCCCGGTGACACCACCCCTCGGCGTACCACTGGCCGTCGAGGTTGACGACGCGCATCAGGTCGACGTCGCGCTCGGTGGTCTCGTCGCGGGTGGGCACGTAGTACCTCAGGTGAATCCGCCGACGGGAGGTGAGAGCTTCCTTGACCGCCGCCATGGCCGGATGCTGGCTGCCATCGTCGAGGTCGAGGGCGATGCGGGCGGCGGGGTCACCGGCCGCGCCGACCCCGGCCGCGCCGGTGGAGCTGGTGGCGGCCCGCGCCGTGCGCAGCTTGGTCAGGGTGCGCTCGGTGATCTCCGGGTTGAGCAGGCTGGAGCCAAGGGCCTGCAGGCCGGCGATGAGGGTGACCGCCTCGTCCTGGCTGAGGCGCATCGGTGCGGCGATGTCCTCGGCGTTGTCGAGGTAGATGTGACCGCTCTCCCACTGGGCGTCGATCAGCTCCGCGTGTCCGTACCCCGGGGTGCCGCAGACGAACAGCAGCTGGAGGTCATCGACCACCTGCTGCTCGCTGATTGCGAACTCGCGGGCGGCCTCGCTCACGGCGACGCCCCGGTGGCGCAGCAGCCACGGCACCATGTCCAGCAGACGGCCCAGACGCTGGGTAGCGGTCTCGGTCATGATGGTTCCTCGTGCACGGTGGCGACAGCAGTCAGGGCCGCGACGACCCCGGCGACGAGCTGGGGCGGAGACTGCGCGACGGCGTGGGAGCCGAGGGCAGCGACATCACGCTCGGTGGAGCCCGGCCAGTAGGGGATCTCGATCTGCGCCCAGCGCTCGTCGACGTCACGCGAGCCGACCGCATGTCGGCGCAGGGTGTGTCCCCGACCGTGACGCAGCCACACGACGGCGACGCCGGCGGCATCCGGCTCCTGGGCCGAGAGCGCGACCTCCGGCACATGGTCGGCCGGAACGACGTAGCCACCGGCCCGCCCCTTCTTGCGCACCGCCCCCTCGACGCGGCTGAGCCGGAAGGCTCGCTCGCCGGAACGGCCGACGTCGTAGCCGGTGAGGTACCAACGGCCGTGCCAGTGCTTGAGGGCCCACGGCTGCACGTGTCTTGTGGTGAGGGAGCCGTCGCTCTTTCGGTAGTCGAAGGTGATCGCCTGGAGGGCGGTGACCGCCGCGCGCACCGCTTCGAAGGCCGGCTCCCTGGTGCGGATACGTGGCTCGACGCCGGCCGCCATCGACTCGTCGATCTCGACACCGGCCAGGCGTAGCTTGCGCAGCGCTGCGGAGGCGTTGCCCGAGATGCTGGCCGTCGACCACGTGCGGGCGGCCAGCGCGAGAGCGGCCACCTCCTCGGGCTCGAACGAGATCTCGGGCAGGGAGGTCTCGGCGGAGTCGATGCGATACCCGACCTCGTCGCCCCAGAGCACGTCGATCACGGTGGTCGTGATCGGGATGCCCATCTCACGCAGCTCGTCCTTGTCGCGCTCGAACATCCGGTCGAACGCCTCGGCGGATGCCGCTCGAGAATAGCTCGGCAGAGCCTCGCGCAGCTTCTGCTTCGAGACCGGCCGACGGGCCGACTTCAGCGCGAGAATCAGGTTCATCAGCCGCTCGGTCTTCTCGGCCGATGACGACGCTGGAGAGGCTGCCGACGCTGGGCTCATCACGGTCCTTCCCGGGTGAGTGGGAGGCCGACGCTACCTGATGGCGGCGACGATGACGACGCCATCCGGGCCGTGCCGTGCCGTTCGTCAGATGGGGTCCGAAGGTCGGGCCAGACCGTGGTTCAGCGCACGTCGGCGAGGTCGACGACGAAGATCAGCGTCTCGCCCGGGGCGATCGCCGCGCCGGCGCCGCGGTCGCCGTAGGCCAGGTGCGCAGGGATGGTCAGCCGACGTCGCCCACCGACCTTCATCCCCTCGATCCCCTGGTCCCAGCCCTGGATGACCATGCCGACACCGAGCCGGAAGTCGAGCGGGTTGCCGCGGTTCCACGACGAGTCGAACTCCTCGCCGGTCGAGTGCGCCACGCCCACGTAGTGAGCGCTGACGGTGTCACCCGACTTGGCGGGCTCGCCCTCGCCCTCGATGAGCTCCTCGATGACGAGGTCGGCTGGAGCTGCGCCCTCGGGAAAGTCGATCTCGGGCTTGGTGCGGGTCGGGTCGAGCGCCATGGCGTGGGCCTCTCTTCTGGGAAGGGTTGTACGAGCGAACAGCGTGTGTGGCGACCGGCGAAAGGGCGGAGCCTCAGACGGTGCCGAGGATGTCGACGACGAACACAAGCACGTCGTCGCCCTTGATCTTGCCGTCACCACCGCCTTGGGTTCCGTATCCGTCAGCGGGCGGGATGACGAGGAGCACTCGACTGCCGACCTTCTTACCCACCAGCGTCTTGTCCCAGCCGGGGATGACCTGGCCCGAGCCGATGGGGAAGTCGGCGGGGGCACCGCGCTGCCACGAGGAGTCGAACACCGAACCGTCGCGCCAGAGCACCCCGTGGTAGTTGGCGATGAGGGTCTGGCCCTTCTCGACCGTGGACCCCTTGCCCTCGATGAGGGTGACCTGCTTCGTCTCCTTGGGAGCCGCGGTCTTGGGAATGGTGACCGTCGGCGCCTTCGTCGGGCCGTTCTTGAACTCGACCGTGGGCAGGCCGGCCGGCGAGGCCGTCTGCGTGCCCTCGATGGAGGTCGGCACCTGGGTGACCGACTGCACGTCGGCGACGAACACGAGGGTGTCGGTGGGCTTGACGCCCAGCTGCTCGTTGCCCTGCGCCCCGAAGGCGTCCTTCGGGGGCACCGTGAACGCCACCCGCTCGCTCGCCTTGGCGCCCACCAGGCCCTTGGTGATGCCCGGGATGTAGTTCTTGCTCGCGAGCCAGACTCCGAGGGCCGTGCGGCCCTTGTCGAAGCCGTTGTCGAGAAGCTTGCCGTCACGGCCGTTGTAGACGCTCATCCACACCTTGAGGGCGTCGTTGCCGGTGGAGGCGGCCCCCGTTCCGGGGGTGAGCACCTTGCGTTCGATGTCGGTCGAGGTGAGGGGCGTCTGGCCCAGCGAGACCTTGGGCGCCGTCTTGAAGTCGACCGGCCCGGTCGCAGTGGTGGCCTTGAGTGCCGTCGACACCGCGGTGATCGCCACCGGTCCGGTGGCTGCTGCCCCGCTCGCGCCGGCCGTCGAACCGGTGGTGGAAGCACTCGTCGAGGTGCCGGCCGTTCCGCAGGCCGCGACGGCGGTCAGAGAGAGCACGGCCGTGAGGGCAAGGGCAGCACGAGTGAGGCGCACGAGAGATAACTTTCGGTTTGACGACGGGCCTCGCCGGTGGGCAAAGCCTCGTCACTCTAACCCGCCGACCCCTGGGGAGAGTTCCCCGACCGGGGCCCGGGAGGGCTGTCGATCTGCTGTGAGTTTCCGCGTTCTCAGAGCGGGCGCGGCGTGGTGGGCGAGCGCTCGATGGTCTCCATGAGCCGCTCGACGCGATCGTCGACAGCGCGAAACGGGTCCTTGCAGAGCACGGTGCGCTGGGCCTGGTCGTTGAGCTTCAGATGCACCCAGTCGACGGTGAAGTCACGACCGTGAGCCTGCGCGGCCCGGATGAAGTCGCCCCGCAGCTTGGCCCTGGTCGTCTGGGGCGGCCGCACCTTGGCCTCGAAGATCTCCACGTCGCTGGCCAGGCGCGCCGCTCCCCCGTGCTTCTGCAGGAGGTAGAACAGACCACGGCGCCGGTTGATGTCGTGGTAGGCGAGGTCGACCTGCAGCACCCGGGCGTCGGAGAGTGACAGTCCGTGCCGGGCCCGGTAGCGCTCGATCAGCCGGTACTTGATGACCCAGTCGATCTCGGTGCCGATCGCGTCGAGATCACCGGCCCCGATGGCGTCGATGGCCCGACCCCAGAGGTCGAGCACCTGCTTCGTGTCAGGGTTGCCCATCCCCTCGTGGTCGACGAAGTCGAGGGCCTTGTCGAGGTACTCGCGTTGCATGTCGAGCGCCGACAGCTCACGCCCGTTGGCGAGTCGCACCGTGGCGCGCCCGGTCGGGTCGTGGCTCATCGTGCGGATCGCCCGGATGGGGTTCTCCATGGTGAGGTCCCGCATGACGATGCCCGCCTCGATCATGCGTAGCACGAGGTCGGCACTGCCGACCTTGAGCAGGTTGGTCGTCTCGGACATGTTCGAGTCGCCCACGATCACGTGCAGTCGGCGGTACTTCTCGGCGTCGGCGTGCGGCTCGTCGCGCGTGTTGATGATCGGCCGCGACCTGGTCGTGGCCGAGCTGACGCCCTCCCAGATGTGGTCGGCGCGCTGGCTCACCGCGAACGACGCGCCGTGGGCGGTGGTGACCACCTTGCCGGCCCCGCAGACGATCTGACGGCTGATCAGGAAGGGGATGAACATGTCGGAGACGCGCTGGAAGTCGCCGCCACGACCGAAGAGGTAGTTCTCGTGACAGCCGTAGGAGTTGCCGGCCGAGTCGGTGTTGTTCTTGAAGACGAAGATCTCACCCTCGACGCCGTCGTCGCGCAGCCTGGACTGCGCGTCTTCGACCAGGCCCTCGAGGATGCGCTCGCCGGCCTTGTCCTGAACGACGAGCTCACGCACCGAGTCGCACTCGGCGGTGGCGTACTCGGGGTGGCTGCCGACGTCGAGGTAGAGCCTGGCCCCGTTGCCGAGGAACACGTTGCTCGACCGGCCCCAGGCCACCACCCGGCGAAAGAGGTAGCGGGCGACCTCGTCGGGCGTGAGGCGGCGTTGCCCCTGCGAGGTGCAGGTGACGCCGTACTCGTTCTCGATCCCGAAGATCCGCCGTTCCATGCACCAACTCTAGGCTCACCACTTCTGCCGCAGGCGAACACCGCTTCCCTCGGCCCGTCGCCGCGTGCTCGAATCGAGGCATGGCCCGCATCCTCGTTCTCGGCGGCACCTCGTGGCTCGGCGGCACCGTCGCGGCGGAGGCCGCCCGTCGAGGTCACGACGTCGTCTGCCTGGCGCGCGGCGAGGCCGGCCCTGCTCCTCAAGGCACCACTCTGGTGCAGGCTGACCGGGACCGTCCTGATGCGTATGCCGCCCTGGCCAACGCCGACTTCGACCTGGTGGTCGACGTGGCTCGGCAACCGGGTCACGTACGCGGCGCCCTGGCTGCGCTGTCGGATCGGGCCGCGGCCTGGGTGTTCGTCAGCTCGTGCTCGGTGTACGCCCGACAGGACGAGCCCGGCGCAGACGAGCGCGCGCAGCTGCTTCCGGCCGCACCGCGCGATCTCGTGACGACTGAGCAGTACGGTGCCGGCAAGGTGGCCTGCGAACAGGCCGTCACGACGGCCCGCGGTGCACAGGCCCTCATCGCGCGGTCCGGACTCATCGTGGGGGGAGGTGACCCGAGCGAACGGTTCGGCTACTGGCCGTCGCGGTTCGCGCTGGCCGCCGCTGACGGTGGGCCGGTCGTGGTGCCGGCACGGGTCGACCGTCCGGTTCAGTGGGTCGACGTCGTGGATCTCGGCGCCTGGCTGCTGACCGCGGGCCTGGTCGGCGTGACCGGCGTGGTCAACGCGATGGGCCCGGTCGGGTCGCTGGGTGAGGTGCTCGGGCAGGCCGCTCTCACAGCGCAGTTCGGCGGCGAGACGATTGCGGTCGATGATGCCCACCTCGTCGCGTTCGGGCTGGAGGAGTTCATGGGGCCACGGTCGCTCCCGCTCTGGCTGCACGACAAGGGATGGTCGGCCTTTCTCGACCGTGACTCGACGACCGCACGAGAGCTGGGGCTACGGCAGAGGCCGCTCGCCGACACGATGGCCGACGCTCTCGCAACCGAACAGCGGCTGGGCCTGGGTCGGCGCCGTGAGCGTGCCGGGCTCGACCGTGACATCGAGCTCGATCTGGTCGCCCACCTGCGAACAGACGACAGGGCGGGTCGGCCGGGAGGCTGAGTAGCCGCCCGGCCGACCCGCATTCAGAGATGGTCAGGCGTTGTCGTCGCTGGAGTTGATGGCCCCGTTGACCCCGGCCGGGAAGAACCCGCCCTTGGTCACCTTGGCCGGGTTGAGGTAGGCGATGTTGAGGACCTGTCCTGCCGAACGGCTGTAGGTGATGCCGTTCGAGTCGGTCGGCACGAGGTTGGCCCGGCCGCGGTAGTAGAGACCCTGGTCATCGTCGCTGCGCCCGTCGAGACTGTCTCGGGCGTCCGAGATCTTCCTGGCCGCCGACTGGAGCCCCCTCTCGAACAGTGCGCTGCGCACGATTCCTGCGTGGTAGGCCTCCACCGAGAGGATGCCGGCGGCCGCCTCGAGGTAGGTCTTGTTCGAGATGAGCGGTGCGGCCCCCTTGTACGCGGTGACGCCGACGTCCTCGAAGATGAAGGCGCCGAGCAGGAAGTTGTCCTCGTTGGCGAAGGGGTCGAAGGTCTGGCCCTTCGTGATCAGGCCGGCCGCCATCGCCGCCGCCGTGAAGCTCGACTGCAGGTCGATCTGCGGCTGTGCGACCTTGGCCGAGCCGAGGGCCGTGCGCAGGAAGGTGACGTGCGCGAGCTCATCGCCGGCGATCTCCTGGGCGTAGCGCCTGACCACTCGGCTCTTGAACGGAACCGCGTGGCCGCCGGTGACACCCCCTCGCTTTCCCCTTCCGTCGGTCATCGACTCGGGAATGCCGCGCCCGTTGACCGCGAACGAGTAGAACTGCCCCTCCAGGTACTCGAGGTTGAGAGCGAAGTTGAGCACCGCCGCGTCGCTCGGGGCACCGGAGTCGCCGTGGGCCGAGGCCGATCCCGCCGTGGCTCCCACCACAGCGGCCGTACCGGCCACGGCCAGACCGCTCAGACCGGCGGCCTTCATGAAGTTGCGCCGGTCACGGTCGTTCTCGGCGCTTCGGTCGATCAGGTCGACCACCATCTTCTTACCGAACACAAGTTCTCCTTGATTCGAGCTGCTGGCTCCGTGGTTTCTGAGGGGGGCTGGCACCGCCCGGAGCAGACGATGCAGTCGATGCGTTCCATCCGTGGCACGAGTGCCGTCGGGGCCTTAGGACGCTTGTTGGCGAGGCGGAGAACGCGTCGAAGGCGACAACCCGACGCTCGGGACGTGGCTCTTCGGCGAGCACTCGAAGACCATTCGTCACCGGCGCCCAACCGGATTGGCCGAGATCGGGACTCTCACCCGCTCTGCATCACCGAACCCGACAGTTGCCTACAAACTCCCCGCGAGAGACTCAACACGAACCACCTCACCCGGCGGGAGCCAGTGTGGCGAAGTCCCCCCGCGTGAGGGGCCGCTCGACGAGCTGGCCGACGCCGTCGGGCACGGCGACCGCCCGACCGGCGTTGGTCAGCTGCACGTCCGTGGCCAGGCTGTCGGCCGTCACCGTGAAGACGATCTGCGCCACGGCGGTCTGCTGCTCGCGAACGGAGAGCCGGTCGAGGCCCGACGGGATGGCGATGTTCGCAGTGGCCCCGGCCAGCGATCCGGAGAGCCGCGAGGCCGACTCGGGAAGAGCGGTGCGCAGGCCCCGCGCCACCTCGTCAGCGCGCAGCGGGGCACCGAGGGCCCGCAGCACCGGATCGAGGCCGACGCCCGACGAGACCGACCGCGCCACCCGCTCGAGGCGGTCGCCGTGGAGCAGGTAGACCTGCACCGTGAGGGGTACCCCAGACGGACGCTGAGTGACCGAGCCGGACGGCGTGCCGCTCGGCAGGTCGAGCAGGTCGGGGCTCGACTGAGCGCCGATCGAGCACGAGCACAACGCCATTGCGAGCGCGAGCCACACCGCGAGCGCCCCAACCATGGACCGCCCCGCCCGTGACGCTCTCACCGCCATCCGCCGTTCCGGCTTTGGCCGTTCAGCCGTTCGTGGCTCAGCCGTTCGCCGTTCAGCCGTTCGTCGTTCAGCCGTTCGCCGTTCAGCCGTTCGTCGTTCAGCCGTTCGTCGTTCAATGGACCGGAAGCTCCACGACAAAGCGAGCACCTCCCCCGATGCCTTCCTCGACGAGCACCAAGCCGCCGTGTGCCGCCACGTGACGCTGCACGATGGCCAGCCCGAGGCCGAGTCCCTGGCTGCGCGGCTGTGGCGTGCGACGAACACCACGAGCGAAACGGTCGAACACCCGGCTGCGGTCGCTCATGTCGATGCCGGGGCCGGCATCCTCGACCTCGATGCGGATGAACGCGCCCGAGCGCAGCACCCGAACGGCAGTGCACCCGCGACCGTGCACCTGAGCGTTGACCACCAGGTTGCTCACGACCCGCTCGAGTCGCCGCTTGTCGGCGGCGACCACGAGCTCCCCGGCGCGGGCGTGCACTTGCGTGATGGGCCGACCCACGAGCCGGTCGGCGCACCACCGGGTGAGGTCGCCGAGGTCGACCGGTTCGAGCACGAGTCCCTCCCCCGCATCGTGTCGCGAGATCTCGAGCAGGTCGACGACGAGCACCCTGAACCGGCCCAGGTCACCAGCGAGCAGGTCGACGGCCTCTCGCACCGACTCGGGCAGCTGGCTCCTGCGGTGAGTGATCAGCTCCATCGAGTTCAACATCGTCGTGAGCGGGGTCCGAAGCTCGTGGCCGACGTCGACCGCGAACTGGGAGTCGACCCGGGCCCGGTGCTCAAGCTCCGCGAGCGTCGCGTTGAAGGCGCGCGCGAGCGGGTCGAGATCGGCATCCCCGACCTGTTCGAGCCTCGCGTCGAGGTGGCCGGCCGCCACTGCCCCCACGACGGTCGTGAAGCTCCCGAGAGGGGCCAGCGCCAGCCTGGACGCCCAGCGGCCCAGGCCCACGCCCAGCCCCGTCGTCAGCGCGGCTGCGACGGTGAGCACCACCGCCATCGACGACAGGGTGTGGTCGAGGTCATCGAGGGAGAAGAGCTCAAGAACCACGTCTCCCGACGGCCGAAGCGGTGCACCCACCGCTAGGTAGAGCGAGCCGTCGACCGAGATTCGCTGGGTCGCCGTGCTACCGGACTCAACCGCGTCGAGCAGACCGGAGGGGATGCCGCTCGGCCCCCGGGACGGGAGGGCGCCGAACCACCGACCGGAGACCCGCACGATCGACGAGGACGCGTCGTTCGTGGGCAGACCGGCGATCAGGGCCGTCACCGACGACGTCCCCTCTCTCAGCCCGGCCTCGAGGGAGACCCGGTCCAGGTCGGTCTCGGCCACCGCGGTCTGCACCCGCTGGGTGAGCAGGTACCGCGACACGACGAACCAGGACGCCACCGAGAGCACCGTCGAGATGCCGAGGGCGAGCAGGCCGAAGCTCACCTGCACCCGGGTCCGCAACGGCACCCGTTTGGCGCGAGCTCGAACTCGCTGGCGAGAGCTCCGCCGACGGGTCGGGCCCCGCATCAGCCGCCCAGACGGTATCCGAGCCCGCGGGCGGTCACCACGTGACGGGGGCTGGCCGGATCGGACTCCACCTTCATGCGAAGGCGTCGCACATGCACGTCGACGATGCGACTGTCGCCGAAGTAGTCGTAGCCCCATACGCGGTCGAGCAGATGCTCGCGGCTACAGATGCGGCCCTCGGCGATCGCGAGCTCGACCAGCAGCCGAAACTCCGTGCGGGTGAGGGCGACCCGCTCGCCAGCCCTGGTGACGACACCGTCGTCGAGCCCGATGACAAGGTCACCGGCCGTCACGACGCGCGGCGCCTGCCCGGCGATCGGCTCCGCTCGACGCAACAGGGCTCTGATGCGGGCGGCGAGCTCTTTGGCCACCAGCGGTTTGGTGACGTAGTCATCGGCCCCCGACTCGAGCCCCGCGACGACGTCGTGGCTGTCGGTGCGGGCGGTGACCATGATCACGGGCACGTCGCTCCCCCGCCGGATGGCCCGGCACACACTGAACCCGTCACGGTCGGGCAACATCAGGTCGAGCAACACGATGTCGGGCGGCGACTCCTTGACCCGCTCGAGGCACTGGGAGCCGTCTGCTGCCTCCATGACCTGGAAGCCCTCGTCTTCCAGTGCCATTCGCATCACTCGTCGAACACGGTCGTCGTCTTCGACGAGGAGAACCCGTCGTCCCATGACCCGATCGTGCGCGTCCTTTCTGACGGCTGAGTGTGCGTTACCTGAGATGGCGCTGGATGCCGTCGGCGAGCCGCCCGTGTAACGGCTCGGAACACTGCGAACGGCCAGCATGACGGCAGCGTTGCGCTCTCGTGTCATCTGCCGCGGCCCGCCGCCCACCGATCGATCTCTGCCTAGCGTTCTGGGCGTGACCAAGGCGGGGCGGATCGGTTCGCGTCGGGTCAGGCGGCCCCTACCGGGGCGCGCGGAACAAGGAGAACGTGATGACCAGAAGGATCAAGCCGATCGTCGCCCTGTCGGCGATCGCGGTGGCCGGGCTGACCCTGTCAGCCTGCAGCAGCACCTCACCCGGCACGACGACCAACGTCGAGGGGTCTGGTGGCACGAGTGCGACGCCCGTCAAGGGGGGCACCCTGAACATGCTCGGCGCCGGAGACGTCGACTACATGGACCCGAACATCAGCTACTACTCGGTCGGCTACCTGGCGTTGCGCGAGTGGAGCCGGCAGCTGTTCACCTATCCGGCCGTCAACGGCCAGACCACCACGCCCGTGCCCGACCTCGCAGAGAAGCTGCCGACCATGGGTGATGGCATCAGCGCCGACGGCAAGACGTACACCATCAAGATGCGCAGCGGTGTCAAGTGGGACACCTCGCCGGCGCGCGCCGTCACGGCGGCCGACTTCGTGCGCGGGGTCAAACGCACCTGCAACCCGGCCCAGCCTTTCGGCGGCCTGCCCGACTACGAGGGCCTCATCCAGGGCATGCAGGCCTTCTGTGACGGTTTCGCCAAGGTCGCTCCGACCCCGTCGGCCATGACCGACTACATGAACAAGACCGACCTGCCGGGGGTGGTGGCCAAGGACGACCAGACGATCGTCTTCCACCTCAACAACCCGGCCAGCTACTTCCCCGACATGCTCACCCTGACCGCCTTCTCGCCTGCCCCGAAGGAGTATGACGCCTACGTGCCGGCCGGTTCTGAGCTCGCCCAGCACACGCTCTCGGACGGGCCCTACAAGATTGCGTCGTACAGCCCGAAGAAGGACATCACCTTCGTGCGCAACGAGGCCTGGGACGGCGCCACCGACCCGGTGCGCAAGGCCTACGTCGACAAGATCGTGGTCAACCAGACCGTGACCCAGGACTCGGCCCAACAGCAGCTGGAGACGGGCACCCCGAGCGCCGACATGGAGTTCGACCTCGCTCCCCCGCCGTCACAGATCCCGGCCCTGAAGGCCAAGAACGACCCGAACCTCACTCTCGGACCGACGGCTTCGACGAACCCCTACATCGTCTACAACAGCCAGTCGCCCAACAACAACAAGGCCATGCAGAACGTCAAGGTGCGCCAAGCCATCTCGTACGCGATCAACCGCACCAACATCATCCAGGTGATCGGGGGCCCGAGCGTCAACCCGGCGCTCACCCACGTGCTCCCGTCGAACATCGTCGGTGGTGAGACGAACTTCGACCTCTACCCCTACGACCCGGCCAAGGCCAAGGCCATGCTGGCGGCGGCCGGCTACCCCAACGGCATCACCGTCAAGATGCTCTACCGCAACGCCTCCGAGGGCAGCAACAAGACCTTCCAGACCGTGCAGCAGGACCTCTCGAAGGCGGGCATCACGGTCACCGGGATCCCCTCTCCCAACTCCGACTTCTACACCAAGTACCTGCAGGTTCCCTCGGTCGCGCAGCGCGGGGTCTGGGACCTCGCCACCGCCGGATGGGGCGCCGACTGGTACGGCAACGCGGCCCTGTCGTTCTTCAACCCGTTGTTCTCCGGCAAACCGTCGTTCCCTCCCGTCGGCAGCAACTTCGGCCTCTACAACAGCCCGGCCGCCAACACGTTGATCAAGGCGGCCGGCCTCGCTCAGACCAAGGAGGAGGCCGCCTCACTGTGGGCCAAGGCCGACAAGCAGGTCATGGAGGATGCGCCGTTCTTCCCGATCACCAACCCGCAGCAGGCCAACTACCACGCCACCCAGGTACAGAACGCCATCTACGTACCGGCCCTGCAGAACTACGACCCGACCAACGTCTGGCTGAGCCCTGACAAGCAGGGCGGCTGACCCGAACGGAGGTGCCCTCATGGCTCTGCTGGAGGTGCGCGATCTCAGTGTTTCGTTCCACACCCCTGATGGGGTCGTCGAGGCCGTGCGCGGGCTCTCCTACGATGTCGAGCGCGGTAAGACGCTCGCCATCGTCGGAGAGTCCGGCTCCGGCAAGAGCGTCTCGACCCAGACCATCACCGGACTCACCCGGGGCGCCCAGATCTCGGGCTCGGCGCTCTTCAACGGCAATGAGCTGTTGGGCGCGTCGGCGTCGACCCTGCAGAAGGTGCGCGGCGCCCAGATCGGGATGATCTTCCAGGACCCGCTCTCGAGCCTGCACCCGTACTACACCGTGGGTTGGCAGATCGTGGAGATGATCCGGGCCCACCGCAAGGAGACGTCCAAGAAGGCCGCCCGGGCCCGGGCGGCGGAGCTGCTCGGGCTCGTGGGGATCCCCCGTGCGAGCCAACGCATCGACGACTTCCCGCACCAGTTCTCAGGCGGCATGCGCCAACGCGTGATGATCGCCATGGCGATGGCGCTCGACCCGGCCCTGCTCATCGCCGACGAGCCCACGACCGCTCTCGACGTCACCGTGCAGGCCCAGGTGCTCGAGGTGATGCGCACCCTGCAGCAGGAGTTCGACACCGCGATCATCCTGATCACCCACGATCTCGGAGTGGTGGCCGAGATGTCTGACGACGTCGTCGTCATGTACGCCGGCACCGTGATGGAGAAGGCTCCGCGGCGCACGCTCTTCTATCTCAGCCACAACCCGTACACGAAGGGCCTGCTGGCCTCGCTACCGGCCCGGGGCGGACGTCGGGGGCGGCTCACGCCCATCCTGGGCACCCCGCCGTCGCTCATCGACCCGTCGGAGCGTTGCCCCTTCGCCCCTCGGTGCCCGAGCGCGTTCGACCGCTGCTGGCACGAGCGGCCACGGCTCGACCCGGTCTCGCATGATGCCGAACACACCTCAGCCTGTTGGCTGCCCCACGATGTCGCCGGCGGGCTCGACGACCCCGTCCCGGCTCGGGGCGGGTCTCCGGTCGACGTGAATCCGGCCCCAGAAACCCAGGAGGAGTCAGCATGAGCACCCCGTTGGTCTCCGTCGAGAACGTCACCAAGTCCTTCCCGGTGCAGTCGGGCGGTCTCTGGAGCCGCAGCACCGACTCGGTCCACGCCGTCGACGGCGTATCGCTCGAGATCGAGTCCGGTCAGACCATGGGGCTGGTCGGAGAGACAGGCTGTGGCAAGTCGACGCTGGCCCGCTGCATCGCCCGGCTCTACGACCTGACGTCCGGACGCGTCGTCTTCGACGGGCGAGACATCACGACGCTCAACCGTCGCGAGATGCGTGAGGTGCGCCGCGACGTGCAGATGATCTTCCAGGACCCGTACGGCTCGCTCAACCCGCGTCGGCGGGTCGGCTCGATCATCGGTGACCCGTTCACCATCCAGGGCCTGGGCTCGGGCAAGGAGATCAAGGTCAAGGTGCAGGAGCTCATGGAGCGGGTCGGGCTCAACCCCGAGCACTACAACCGGTTTCCGGCGGAGTTCTCGGGCGGTCAGCGTCAGCGCATCGGGGTCGCCCGCGCGCTGGCCCTGCGCCCGAAGTTCATCATCTGCGACGAGCCGGTCTCGGCTCTCGACGTGTCGATCCAGGCGCAGATCATCAACCTGCTCATCGACCTGCAGGACGACTTCGGGCTGACCTACCTGTTCATCACCCACGACCTCTCGGTCGTGCGACACGTCAGCGACCGGATCGCCGTGATGTACCTGGGGCAGGTCGTCGAGGTCGCCGACGCCGAAGACCTGTTCGAGACCACCCGCCACCCCTACACCCGCTCCCTGCTGTCGGCACTGCCAGACCCCGACCCCGACATCGCCGACAGTCAACGTCGCATCGTGCTCGTCGGCGACCTGCCGACCCCCACCAACCCCCCGAGCGGATGCCGCTTCCACACCCGCTGTCCGAAGGCTCGCCACGACTGTGTCGTCACCATCCCGACCCTCGAGCCGGTACTCGGCGACGGCCCCGCCCACTGCACCGCCTGTTTCCATCCGCTCGCCGTCGGCGAGGACCTGACCCTGTCGACTCCCGCGATCGAGGACTCCGAGATCCTCACGGCGCAACCGGCCCTCACCTCGGCGAGCAGCGCAGCCGAGAGCGGCCCGAAGAGCGCAGCGACCCGCGGAGGTGAGTCCCAGTGAGCGGTTTCCTACCGACCTCTGAAGACGTCGAGGAGCCCGACCTGACCGAGGCGAAGACGGAGGACGAACCCGGACGCGCGCGCATCGAGGGGCGCAGCCCGTGGCTGCTGGCCTGGCAACGGCTGCGCCGCGACAAGGTCGCGATGTTCTCCCTGGCGGTGATCGTGCTGATCGTGCTGATGGCGATCTTCGCCCCGCTCGCCGCGACCATCACGGGCCACCCCGTCAACGAGCAGTACCGCACCACCGGTCTCACGGCGGACGGGCTGCCCAAGGGCCCATCGAGCGAGTTCTGGCTCGGCACCGACGACCTCGGTCGAGACATGCTCGTGCGCATCGCCTACGGCGCACGCGTGTCTCTCCTCGTGGGGGTGGTGGCCACCGCCCTGACGGTGGTGATCGGCGTCGTCGTCGGTCTGGCTGCCGGCTTCCTCGGCGGGATCGTCGACACGATCCTGGCCCGCCTGATCGACGTCGTGCTGTCCATCCCGTTCCTGCTCGTCGCGATCGCGCTCGTGTCCATCACGGGTCCGAGCCTGCTCGTGACGGTGCTCGTCATCGGCTTCTTCAGCTGGGCGTCGGTCGGACGCATCGTTCGCGGTCAGGTGCTCTCCCTGCGCGAACGAGAGTTCGTCGAGGCCGCCCGCTCGCTGGGGGCCTCCAACCGGCGCATCATGTTCGTCGACATCCTGCCCAACGTGCTGGCCCAGGTCATCGTCTACGCGTCACTACTCATCCCCGTCGTGATCGTGGTCGAGGCGACGCTTTCTTTCCTCGGCCTCGGACTCGCCCCACCCACGGCCGACTGGGGCGGAATGATCAGCGAGTCGCAGAACTACTACACGACGGCCTGGTGGTTCATCGTCTTCCCCGGGGCGGCCCTGCTGGCCACGACCCTGGCCTTCAACCTGCTCGGCGACGGGGTTCGAGATGCCTTCGACCCCCGCAGCGACCGGCTCATCCCCTAGGACGTGGTGACGTGCTCAGGTTTCTCGTTCGACGCATAGTCCTCGGCATCCTCGTGATGTGGTTGATCACGCTGGCGGTCTTCGCGCTCTTCTTCATCGCGCCCAACGACGTGGCCCGCACGCTCGCCGGCCGCCAGGCCACCCCCGAGACGGTGGCTCTCATCGCCCACCGGCTGGGTCTCGACCAGCCGATCTGGAAGCAGTACGTCGACTTCGTAAGTCGTCTGCTCCACGGCGACCTCGGCTACGACTACTACCACCAGACTCCGGTGACCCAGATCATCGGAGCAGCCATCCCGATCACCTTGTCGGTGGTGATCGGCGGGGCCATCATCTGGCTGGTCATGGGCGTGTTCAACGGGGTCGTGTCAGCCGTGCGTCCCCGTTCCTTCATCGACCGGTCGCTCACCGTCTTCAGCCTCTTCTTCTACTCGATGCCGACCTTCCTGCTCGGGCTGTTGCTGCTCTACTTCTTCTACTTCCGGCTCACCCTCCGCGGAATCACCATCTTCCCGGCCGGCGGCTATGCGCCGCTCGGGGAGGGGCCCGGGCAGTGGGTGCTGCACATGGTGCTGCCGTGGTTCACCCTGGCGTTGGTCTCGGCGGCCACCTACACCCGGCTCACCCGGGCCTCGATGCTCGACGTGCTCGGCGAGGACTACGTGCGCACGGCACGGTCCAAGGGCCTCAGCGAGCGTCGGGTCGTCATGCGGCACGCCTTTCGCGCCGCGATGACTCCCATCGTGACCCAGTTCGGCATCGACGTCGGTGCGCTCATCGGCGGGGTGGTGGTGACGGAGTACGTCTTCTCGCTGCCCGGGCTCGGTAAGACCGCCATCGACGCGATCAACCTGCAGGACCTCCCCGTCATCATCGGCATCGTGCTCTTCGCGTCGGCTGCCGTCGTGGTCGCCAACATCGTCGTCGACCTCTTCTACGCCGTTCTGGACCCACGGGTGCGACTGCACTGACCCGCGGGCAGGGTGTCCTACCAGCCCGAGGGACTGCCACACTGGGTCGGCAGCACCCCTCGCACCTCCACCCCCCAGCCCCTTGACGGAGGGACATGATCGACCGACCCAACTTCACCTTCGCCCGTCGTGGTTACGCCGCCGAGGAGGTCGATGCGTTCCTGGAGGCACAGAACCGAACGGTTCAGGCCGCCAAGAAGGACGCATCCGAGCGCAGCGTCGAGCTGACCAAGCTCAACGCTGCCCTCGCTGACCTGCGGGGCCAGCTGGGCCAGCAGTCGCGCGTGATGG
Source organism: Humibacillus sp. DSM 29435 (assembly GCF_001758225.1). Lineage (GTDB taxonomy): Bacteria > Actinomycetota > Actinomycetes > Actinomycetales > Dermatophilaceae > DSM-29435. The sequence continues at coordinate 26,531 of NZ_MAST01000006.1, forward strand.
CCGAGCTGAAGAGGGCGAGCACCCCGGCTCCGTCGCAGACCTTCGTCGAGATCGGGGCGCGGGTGGGGCAGATCCTCACCCTCGCCGACACCGAGGCCACCGAGATGGTGGCTCGGGCCACGGAGCAGGCCGAGGCCTTGCGGGCGGCGGCCGGCGCCGCGGCCGAGGAGCAGCACGTTGCTGCGGCGGCCTACGCCCAGGAGGCGCACCAGCGGGCCGACGAGGAGTCGGCCCGCATCCTCGCCCAGGCCACCCGCGAGGCCCGCGCCATCGTGGCCGAGGCCCAGAGCGTCACGGCGAGCCAGCGCCGAGAGGCCGCTGCGGAGTACGAGGCCCACCGGGCCAAGGCCTCAGCCGCCTCCGCCGACCTCGAGACGACCCTGGCGGCCCGACGTGACCAGGCCGACCGCGAGTTCGCGGCCCGCCGAGAGGCCATCGAGGCCTCGCTCGCTGAGGCCGAACAGCGGGCTCAGCAGGTGACGAGCCGCGCCCAGCAGGATGCCGCCGAGCTGCACGCCCGTGCTGCCGCTGCCCTCGAGGTGGCGCAGGAGCAGGCCGAGCAGGTGGTCTCCGAGGCTCACGACCACGCCTCCCGGCTGCGGGAGGAGAGCGACCGCGAGCTCGCGGCGGCCACCTCCCAACGCGACAGCATCACCGCCCAGCTCAGCAACGTGCGCCAGATGCTCGCCACCCTCGGGGGCGGCGCCATCATCGACGGCCTGGCGCCGGCGGTTCTGGATGCCGCCTCAGCCGAGGGGTCGCCGACCGCCGAGACGACCACGGACGGTGACGAGACGGGACGCGAGACGGGGCACGTCAGCCGAGCCAAGGCCGAGAACGCCTCGGGTGAGAACGACGCGGCAGAGCCGAGCCGCCGCGAGAACGACCAGCCCCCAAACGACCAGCCCGCGGAGCAGCAGAACGGCGAGGCGCCAGACGCTGGGGCACCGTCGGAGTCCCTGGCCGCCACCGTGGTGATGCCGCGAGTCCCGAAGTCCTGAGGGGAGAGCCGACACCCGACGGGCCGAGCTCGTCAGCCTCGTATCGAAGTGGCCACTCGACCTGACCCCAGGTCGTGTGGCCACTTTGGTACCACCCGGTGGGCCGGCCGGCTCGGTCTGGAGGGCTCACCTGGCGGGTCAGGCGGGCGGGGTCTGCTCGCTCTCGCCGCTCAGCACCTCCGGATGGCCGGGGTGGGACTCGTCGGCGGTCGGCGCATTGGCCGTGGGGTCGTCAGCGCTCAGGAGTCGCTCGAGCAGGGCGCCCGTGACCCGGCGGAACGTGCGACGGGGTCGCTCACGGTCGAGGACGGCCACCTCGAGCATGGACGCGTCGATGACGCGCGGTGGGTTCTCGGGGCTCGCCGCAGCAGCGGCACCGGGCTGAGCCGCCGAGCCGGGAGCAGCGGCGGGCGCGGCCAGCACGTCGACCGCCATCCGCAACGCCTCGGCGAGCGACAGCCCCGGCCGCCAGGCCTGCCCGAGTCGTTGCTCCGCGATGTCGCTGGCGCCGCCCATGGCCACGAACCCCTGCTCGTCGGCGACCGACCCGTCGTAGGTCAACCGGAAGATCTGGTCTCCGTCGGCGGTGCGCCCGACCTCGGCGACGACGATCTCGATCTCGAACGGCTTCTGTTCCTGGGTGAACACGGCACCGATGGTCTGGGCGTAGCTGTTGGCCAGGGCTCGGGCCGTGACGTCGGTGCGGTCGTAGGAGTAGCCGCGCAGGTCGGCGTAGCGGATGCCGGCCACGCGCAGGCTCTCGAACTCGTTGTACCGTCCGACCGCCGCGAAGGCGATCCGGTCGTAGATCTCGGAGACCTTGTGCAGGGCCCGCGACGGGTTCTCGGCCACGAAGGCGATGCCCTTGTCGTAGCCCAGCACGATGACGGAGCGGCCGCGCGCAATTCCCTTGCGCGCGAAGTCGGCCCGGTCTTTCATGACCTGCTCGGGCGGCACGTAGAACGGCATGCTCATCGGGCACCTCCCGGGTTGCCGCGACGAGCCTCCACGATCTGGCGCACCTGCGACTCGAGCACGTCGTCAGCCACGAAGCGTGACCCGGTGCGGTCGATGACCGCAACGGTGGGCCAGATCTGACGGCCGAGGTCGGGCCCTCCGGTGGCGGAGTCGTCGTCGGCGGCGTCGTAGAGCGCCTCGAGCGCCACGTTCACCGCCTGGGTCTCGGTGAGGCCGGGTCGCCACAGCTTCTTCAGAGCGCCTCGGGCGAACAGCGAGCCCGAACCGATCGAATGGTGCCCGCCCTCGACGTAGCACCCGCCCGTGACGTCGTAGGAGTAGATGCGGCCCGCGTCGCCGTCGAGGTCGTAGCCGGCGTACAGCGGCACCACCGTGAGGCCCTGCATGGCCAGCCCGAGGTTTCCCCGGATCATCGAGGCGAGCCGGTTGGCCTTGCCCTCGAGCGACATGATGGCGCCCTCGATCTTCTCGTAGTGCTCGAGCTCGACCTGGTAGAGGCGCACCAGCTCGATCGCGATGCCGGCTGTACCGGCGATGCCGACCACGCTGTAGTCGTCGGCGGCGAACACCTTCTCCATGTCGCGGTTGGCGATGATGTTGCCCATCGTGGCGCGCCGGTCGCCGGCCATGACGACCCCGGAGTCGTGCACCAGGGCCACGATGGTCGTGCCGTGGGGCGCGTCGATGGACGAGCCGCTGGGCAGGACCCGCCCGGAGGGGAGCATCTCGGGTCGGAAAGACCCGACGAACTCGGTGAACGAGGCTGACCCGGTGGCGAGGTAGGCGTCGTCGAGCCGGCGCGTCCCGCCGTGGGCGGGACTGCTCACTGTCCGCCCTTCTGCACGAAACCGCGCACGAACTCCTCGGCGTTCGACTCGAGGACGCCGTCGATCTCGTCGAGGACGTTGTCGATGTCGTCGCTCAGGCCCTCCTTGACGACGGCCCCGGCCGGAGCTGTGGGTGCCGGTGGCTCGGGCACCTCGTCGTCACGGCGTTGCGGTTTCGCGTGTTCCTGTGCCGGCATGGCGACCTCTCAGAGCGATGTTCAACGGCTACCACGACCCTAACCCTTCTGGCCGCAGTGCTCTCGACGCGTTCGCTACTCGGGGGTGGCGAGACCGCGGAGCAGATGCTCGACGTCGGGGCTCTGCTCGACCAGGTCCCCGACCTGCGCCCGGGTGCCGCGCTCGGGTTCGAGGATCGGGACCCGTTGCAGGCTCGCATGGCCGGGCACGTCGAAGACGACGGAGTCCCAGCTCGCGGAGAACACATGGGGGGCGAACCGACGCACGCAGGACCCCCGAAACCACGCCCGGGTGTCCTCGGGTGGAGTGCTCTGAGCGGCTCGCACCAGCTCGGGGGTCACGAGGTCGTGGGTGCGACCCCGGTCACGCAGGCGGTGCACCAGGCCCTTCTCGGGCCGCACATCGGCCCACTGCAGGTCGATCGCCGCCAGCCGATGGTCGTCCCAGGCCAGGTTGTCGCGCGACCGGTAGCCCTCCAGCAACCCCAGCTTCGTCACCCAGTCGAGCAGACCCGTACACGACCTGACGTCGGTGCCGAGGCGGGTGAGCACGGTCTCCCACCAGCTCATGACCTCGTCGGTGGCGTCGGCGGCCGGGTCATCGTCTCGGGTGTCGAGCCAGGCCCGGGCGGCCTCGAGATACATCCACTGCACGTCGAGGGCGGTGACAACGCGCCCGTCGACGAGCTCGACCGTGGCCGTGAGGCTGGGGTCGTGCGAGATGCGCTGCAGCGCCGCCACCGGATGGCGGATCGACCAGTCACCGCGCAGATGACCGTCTTCGATCATGCCGAGCACGAGAGAGGTCGTGCCCATCTTGAGCAGGGTTGCCACGTCGAGATGGTTGGCGTCTCCGATGATCACGTGCAGGCGTCGGTACCGGTCGGCGATCGCGTGCGGCTCGTCGCGGGTGTTGATGATCGGTCGCTTGAGCGTGGTCTCCAGCCCGACCTCGGTCTCGAAGAAGTCCGCTCGTTGCGACACCTGGAAACCGGCTTCGCGCGAGTCCACCCCGAGGCCCACTCGCCCGGCCCCGCACACGACCTGGCGGGTGACGAAGAACGGGATGAGGTGCTTGACGATCGACGGGAACGGGGTGCGGCGCGGCATGAGGTAGTTCTCGTGCGTGCCGTAGCTCTGTCCCTTGCCGTCGGCATTGTTCTTGTACAGGTTGACCGGCGCCTGCCCGGGGCGCTCGGCCAGCAACCGCACCGACTCGAGCGCGATGCCGTCGCCGGCACGGTCCCAGGTGATCGCGTCTCGCGGCGAGGTCACCTCGGGCGAGCTGTACTCGGGGTGGGCGTGGTCGACGTAGTAGCGCGCACCGTTGGGGAGCACCACGTTCGCCAGGGTCGGGTCTTCGGCGTCGGTCAGCTGGCTCTCGTCGGCGCTCTGCCGGTCGAGCTGCCATCCGCGTGCGTCGCGCAGTGGGTCCTCGAACGTGTAGTCCCAGCTCGACTGGTTCGAGCGGATGCCGTGCGCGGCGGCGTAGACGCTGACCACCTGCCCGGAGAGGAACATCGGGTTCGCCATCGGGTCGCCGGGCACCGAGATGCCGAACTCGGTCTCGAGCCCCATGATGCGCCGCACCGTCATGGCCCGACCCTAACCGTCACCCCAGTCGGCGCGGCGAGGGGCCCGACCCGGCATCCGCTCAGATGACGCCGATCTTCTGCAGGCGGTTCAGCGAGAACCAGCCGAAGGGGATCGGCAGCCAGTAGGTGGCCAGGCGGTAGAGCAACACCGACGAGAACGCCGTTGCGGCGTCGACCCCGATCGTCGTCAGACCGTACGTCAGGGCGGCCTCGATGCCGCCCAGACCGCCTGGCGTGGGCACGGCGGAGCCGATGATGGCTCCGGCGAAGTAGACCACGGCCACCGCAGCGACGGGTGCCTCCGAGCCGAAGGCCCGGGTCGCACAGACGAGCGCGCCCACGAACGACGCATCGAGCAGCAGAGCCCCGCCGAGCAGCTGGGCCAGCTTGGCCGGGCGTTGGAAGACGCCGAGCACCTGAGGCACGGCGGCCTTCACCTGCGGCACCACTCTCCCGGTGATGAAGACCCGGATAGGGGGTACGGCAAAGAGTCCCAGCAGCACGATGACCACCACGGGGATGGCCGTGACCAGGATGGGGGGCGGGCGGAAAGAGAGCGCAGCTCCGGTGCCGGCGAGCACGCCTGATGCGGCCAGCAGCACGAAGTACGAGCAGAACTGGGCCACCTGGGCGAGCCCGACACTGGCTCCGGCCACGGCTGGAGGAAGGCCCGAGGTCTGCAGATAGCGGGTGTTGAGGGCAATGTTGCCCACGGCGGCCGGGGCCACCAGACCGCTGAAGGCCACGGCCAGCTGGGTCATGAAGGTGTGCAGGAACCTCAGCCGGATGCGTACGGCCCCGCTCAGCGCGATCGACGCACCCGCGAAGGTCGTGACCGCGAACCCGACCGCGCCTGCGGCCCAGCCCCAGCTGGCGCTGCTGATCACCTCGCCGAAGTCGACCTTGGTGAACTGGGTGAGCACGAAGTAGCCGGCGACGCACCCGCCCACGATCGTCACGACCGTGCGCAGCGTCACGCGTCGTAGCTCGACCGGTTCGGGCGTCTCGGTGGACGGGGCCAGGGCGGCGAGCCGCTCGCGCACCTTGCCGAGCAGGCCCTTGTTCTGCTTGGCCTTGAGCGCTTCCCGGGTCGAGCGCGTGAGGGCGACCGGTTGCAGCAGGGGCACTGCGCGCAGCACGGCATCCACCCCCAGAGCCTCGACCGCCGAGCTGACGGCCCGGTCGGGGCCGACGAGCAGCGCGACGGTGGTGAGCAGCTGGGCGAGGTCGATGCGCAGAGTGACGTCGTCAGCGGCGAGGTCGCCAGCGCCGATGCGGAGCAGACCCGCCCGCCCCTGCGCGTCGATGATGATGGCGTCGGGCCCGAGCGACCGGTGGGCGACGTGTCGTCGTTGCAGCTCACCACCCATGCGCCAGATCGCGGCCACCTGCTGGGCGTCGAGATCCGCGCCGATCTTCGACACCGGGGTGCCGACCGGTTGCACGAAGGCCAGCGCCGCCGAGAACGGGCCGACCTCACACACCGAGACGGGCTCTGGGGCGGGGATGCCGGCCTGCCGGAGCAACAGGCCCATCAGCGTTCGGTGTTCGAGCTCGGACCGGAGGGTGAGGGCCGGCGGCCGGGTGAAGCCGTTGCGCAACCGCAGCACTCGCATCAGGCGCCGACCCGAGGCCAGTCCGAAGGTGTCGCGGTCGATGACCTGAACCTCCACCGGGCCGGAGGGCGTCGACCCTGCGTAGCGTCGGTCGCCGTCGTGGTTGCTCTCAACCAGCTCGAGCCGCGTCAGCGCGAGCCCGGTGGCGACCAGGGCCCCGGCGACCTCACCGCCCGGGGGGCGCGTCGAGGTGGCACCGAACCCGAACCGGAACGACAGACCGATGACCCAGCCGAACAACAGCGAGCTGACGATGGCAGCGAGCGTCGTCGACCCTGATAGCAGCGAGGTGATGACGGTGGCCACCACGATGAGGCTGGCCACCGGCGAGATCCACTTGCGGCCGGTGATGTCGGCGACGGTGAGCAGCCCGATCATCGAGACGAGCACGATGTCGAGGGCCTCGGTGCGCCCCGTGGTGGTGGGCCGGGTCAGGATCGCGCTGAGGTGGCCCCAGTGACCGTCGTCGAACACCGTCGACAGGGCGATGACCAGCACGCCTCCGACGACGGCCGCGCCCAGGGCCGCCACCAGCTGCAGGGGCCGGCGGCGCACCAGCAGGTCGGCGCCCACGGCGATGGGCAGGAGCAGCACTCCGAGACCGCTGAGGTAGCCCAGCAGCGTGAGCAGCAGGCGAGGCAGCCCGATCGAGGCCTGCACGAGGTCCTGCTCCACGGCACCGCGGGTGTCGACAGCGACGTCGGAGACCACCAGCCCAGCGACGAGCACCAGCACGACGATCGCCAACCGAACGGCATCCGCCGGCCGACGGACCCGGCCCGGGATGGGCGGCTCGATGACCTCGACCTCGGCGGCGGCCTCGAGCCGCTCTGCGCGCGCGTTCTCCTCCGAGACCTGGCCGGTGTCTACCGCCGGCCCGACCGGACGGCGGGTGGCCTCGACCTCTTCGACGAGGTCGTTGGAGCTGACCCCGTCATGGCGGTCGCCCACCTCCCCGTCCCTGTGCACGAGCCCATGATGCCTGACCAACCTGCACAGATCCGGCACGCGAGGCCGTTGGGGGCCACGGATGTGGTGAGGAGATCGAGCGCGCGCCGGCACGAGTGGTCGGCTAGGGTGGCGCTGGCAGTCGAACCTCGAGAGAGACCCCCGAAGTGAACGATGTCGTTGTGTTCAGCGGGTCAGCGCACCCGGCCCTCGCCGACCAGATCTGCGGCCATCTCGGGGTGAAGCGCTCCCCTGTCGACATCAAGCGCTTCAGCAACGACTGTCTGCAGGCCCAGCTGCTGGCCAACTGCCGACAGCGCGACGTGTACATCGTGCAGCCGCTCGTGCCTCCCACGCAGGAGCACCTGATGGAGCTGTTGCTGATGATCGATGCCGCCCGTGGCGCCTCAGCCGCCCAGATCACCGCCGTCATGCCGCACTACGCCTACGCCCGGTCTGACAAGAAGGACGCCTCGCGCATCTCGCTCGGCGGGCGCCTGGTCGCCGACATGATCGGGGCGGCGGGCTGCCACCGGGTGCTGACGATGGCCTTGCACGCACCCCAGGTGCACGGCTTCTTCTCGATGCCCGTCGACCATCTGACCGCCATCGGCGTGTTGGCCGACCACTTCCGAGACCACGACCTGACCGACGGGGTCGTGGTGAGCCCCGACCTGGGTAACGCCAAGGTGGCCACCCAGTTCGCCCGCCTGCTGGGGTTGCCCGTCGCCGCCGGCTCGAAGCGGCGGGTGGCCGACGACCGGGTGGTGATCGACTCGATCGTGGGTGATGTCGCCGGGCGGCGGGCCATTGTGCTCGACGACGAGATCGCGACCGGCGGGTCGATGCTCGAGCTGATGGACCGCCTTCGTGATGCCGGGGCCACCGAGGCGGCGATCGTCTGCACCCACGGCCTGTTCGCGGGCAAGGCCGTCGAACGTCTGCGGGGCCACCCCTTCATCACCGAGGTGGTCAGCACCGACACCGTTCCGCGACCACCGGGTTGGCCCGAGCTGACCGTTCGCTCAGTCTCGGCCCTGTTCGCCGAGGCCATCAGTCGTATTCACCACGGCCGCTCGGTGAGCTCGCTGTTCGAGGGCGTCGACCCCACCCACGCGCCGCCCCAGGCCCAGCTGCCGTTCGACCCGCTCACGTGAACCGGGCCCTTGACCTGCTCCGTCGACCGACGGGTGCCGCGCTCGCCGACCTGGTGCTGGTGATCGTCTTCGCGGCGGTCGGACGCGCGTCGCACGACGAGGGCAACCCGCTCGTCGGCGCCCTCTCCACGGCCTGGCCCTTTCTCGTCGGCACCGCCGTCGGGTGGCTCGTCGTGCGGGTGCTGCGCCGCTCCTGGCCCTTGGCGGTCGGGCCGGGAATCACGGTGTGGTTCGCCACGCTGGTCTTCGGGATGCTGCTGCGTCAGCTGACCGGGCAGGGCACGGCCGCCTCGTTCGTCGCGGTCGCAGCCGTGGTGCTGGCCGTCTTCCTGATCGGCCGGCGGGCCTTGGTGGCTCTGGGCGTCCGAGCTCCAGACAGGCCGCCGGCTCGCACCGAGTCCGTGTGAGTCGACGACGTTCGAACACCGCGGCCAGGCGGCATCCGCACGGCGTCGGGCTTACAGGTACTGGCCGGTGTTGGCCGTTGCGATCGACCGGCCCGGCTCGGATCCGTCCTTGCCCTTGACCAGCGTGCGGATGTAGACGATCCGCTCACCCTTCTTGCCGGAGATGCGGGCCCAGTCGTCGGGGTTCGTCGTGTTCGGCAGGTCTTCGTTCTCCTTGAACTCCTCGACGCAGCTGGAGAGCACGTGCTCGACTCGGATGCCCTTCTGGCCCGTGGTGAGGAAGTCCTTGATCGCCAGCTTCTTGGCGCGATCGACGATGTTCTGGATCATCGCCCCCGAGTTGAAGTCCTTGAAGTAGAGGACCTCCTTGTCGCCACCTTGGTAGGTGACCTCGAGGAACCGGTTCTCCTCGACCTCGGAGTACATCCGTTCGACGGCCGCCGTGATCATCTCGTTGACCGTGGCCTCCCGGTCTCCGTCGTGCTCGGCGAGGTCGTGCTCGTGCAACGGCAGGAAGACGGTGAGGTACTTGCTGAAGATGTCACGGGCGCTCTCGGCGTCGGGACGCTCGATCTTGATCTTCGCGTCGAGACGACCGGGGCGCAGGATGGCCGGGTCGATCATGTCCTCGCGGTTCGAGGCACCGATGACGATGACGTTCTCGAGCCGCTCCACACCGTCGATCTCGGCGAGCAGCTGCGGCACGATGGTCGTCTCGACGTCACTGCTGACGCCTGAGCCACGCGTGCGGAAGAGCGAGTCCATCTCGTCGAAGAAGACGACCACCGGGGTTCCGTCAGACGCCTTCTCGCGCGCTCGCTGGAAGATCAGCCGGATGTGCCGCTCGGTCTCGCCGACGTACTTGTTGAGCAGCTCGGGGCCCTTGATGTTGAGGAAGTAGCTCTTCTCGGTCTCCTGGCCCGTGCGCGCAGCGACCTGTCGGGCGAGCGACGCGGCGACCGCCTTGGCGATGAGCGTCTTGCCGCAGCCGGGAGGGCCGTAGAGCAGCACGCCCTTGGGCGGCTTGAGCGCGTGCTCACGGTAGAGCTCTGGGTGCAGGAACGGCAGCTCCACGGCGTCGCGGATCGCCTCGATCTGGCCGACGAGACCACCGATGTCCTCGTAGGCGACGTCGGGCACCTCCTCGAGCACGAGCTCCTCGACGTCGAGCTTGGGCACGACCTCGTGCACGAAGTTCGAGCGGGAGTCGAGGGTGAGGGAGTCACCGACGCGGATCCGTTCTGTCATGAGCGGGTCGGCCAGTCGACAGACGCGCTCCTCGTCGCCGTGGGTGACCACGACGACGCGGTCGTCGCCGAGCTTGTCCTTGACCGTGACGACCTCTCCGACCCGTTCGAAGCCGTGCGCCGAGACGACGTTGAGGGCTTCGTTGAGCATCACCTCGCGCCCGAGGCCAAGGTCGGCCACGTCGACGCTCGGGCTGATCGCCACCCTCATCTTGCGTCCGCCGGTCAGGATGTCGACCACGCCGTCGTCGGGCTGCTCGAGCACGAGGCCGTAGGTGCTGGGCGGCTGCGCGAGCCGGTCGACCTCCTGCTTCAGGTTCACGATCTGCTCGCGCGCCTCCTTGAGGGTGCGCACCAGCCGCTCGTTCTGCGTCGAGAGGGTCGACAGCGAGGTCTGCACCTGGGCCAGGCGAGCCTCGAGATCACGCGTGCGCTGCGGCGAGTGGCGCGCTGCGTCGCGCAGGGCGTTCACCTCTGATCGGAGGGCGTCGAGCTCGTGGGCCTCGCCCTGCGGCCGAACTGCCTGCCCAGCACCGGAGGGGTTGACCCGGTCGTGAGGCTGCGGCGAGTCGAGATCGCCGTTCCCGTCGGTACCGCTGAAATCGTCTGACATCTCGGCCTCCTCATCCGTCACTCGCTCATCACCGGCACAACGTGACCCTTCGAGCCTAACTCGGGGTGGTCACTCGGCGTCGGATGTTCCAATGAGTGACCGCCGAACACGACGGATCGTCTTGTCACTCTTGACCCGCTCGCCGAGCGCCTCAGGCGTCCAGGCCTCATCGGGCACCGAGGTCGCGGCGAGAGAGCCCATCGGCAGGCCTGGCAGGGCCGAGTCACGCCGGTCGGTCGGTTCGGCGGGGCTCGCGGCGTCGAGCCCGCCCGAGTCGGAGGGCCGACCACCGGCGGATGCCGGCTCAGCCGGGGTGTGCGTCGCGTCGCCGCCCGGCTGGTCGCCGTAGGCCCCCTTCGCCGGCCTGCGGGTGCGCTCCGGGGCGGCCACCCCGGGCGCCAGACGCCTCGTGCTGATGAGAAAACCGGTGTGCCCGTGCATCCGGTGCTCGGGTCGCACCGCGAGCCCCTCGAGGTGCCAGCCCCGCACGAGCGACTCCCAGGCGCTCGGCTCGGTGAACCCACCGTGCACGCGGATGCCCTCGGCCACTCGACTCAGCTGCGTCGTCGTCGCGACGTAGCAGATGAGCACCCCGCCGGGGATGAGGGCGTCACCTACGGCATCCAGGCACTCCCAGGGGGCGAGCATGTCGAGCACCACGCGGTCGACGGTGCCAGCCGGCACGCTCGCGGTCAGGCTCGGCGCGAGGTCGCCGACCGTCACGGTCCAGGCCGGGTGGTCACCACCGAAGAAAGCCCTCCCGTTGGCCTTCGCGATCTCGGCGAAGTCGTCGCGTCGTTCGAACGACAACAGCCGCCCGGTCTCACCGATGGCCCGGAGCAGCGACATCGACAACGCGCCCGATCCGACCCCGGCCTCGACGACGACGGCTCCCGGGAAGATGTCGGCCATCTGCACGATCTGGCCGGCGTCCTTGGGATAGATCACGGCGGCGCCGCGCGGCATCGACATCACGTAGTCGCTCAGCAGCGGTCGCAACGCCAGGTACTCGACCTCGGCCGTGTTGGTGACCACCGAGCCGTCGGGTGCGCCGATGAGGTCGTCGTGCCGCAAGAAGCCGCGGTGGGTGTGGAACTCACGCCCGGGCTCGAGGGTGATCGTGTGCAACCGACCCTTGGGGTCGGTGAGCTGTACTCGCTCGCCGACCTCGAACAGGCCCCGCCGATGGTGGACGGTCGATGGGGCGCTCGGATCGGCTGGCGGGGTCATGGCAGCACAGTCTAGGTGGGGGTCAGGCGCTCGTTCGCCGCCTCCCACCTCGGCGCCGCACCCGGGTCGCCTCGACCTCGTAGCGACTCTGGCGCCCGGCCGCAGCCGCGAAGAACCGGCGCCTCAGCGCGCCCTCGACCTCGATCTGCTCGCCGCCCACCAACCGCAGAGCCACGCGCCTGGTGGACGCACTCCAACACACGACGTCGATCGTGTCGACGCCCGGCGAACGCACCTTGCTGTCGGGGCTGCTGTCGCGGGACGTGCTCGAACCGGACGAGCGACGAGGGCCCGCCGGGCGTGCGACCACCACCCGGAGTGTCACGATGACGTCTCCGCTCGGCAGCTCCCGCTGCTCCGCGGGCGCCGAGAGACGCCCCCAGAGCACGACCTCGTTGCGCACCGGCGCCAGGTCGGGCGTCAACGGCGACCCGGCATCCGCACTTCTCCTGTTCGCCCGCTGAGTGGTCTGGCCCAGTGTCGCCATTGCCGTGCTCCCTCCCGGCCCGCCATCTCGGGGCCTCGTGCCCCTCACCGTGCCCGCCCCCTCGGTAGGAGCGGCAGCGTCGAGCCCGGCCTGTGGACGAACGACCGCCGGGGCCGGGGGTGTGGACAGGCAGGGCGACGAGCGCCGACGCCCGGTCAGCCGCCCAGGACGAGCCCGCACCGGGGTGTCGGTCGCAGGTGGGTCGTCGCGAGGTTCAGCGCCGCCCGCGTCGCGCCAGCTCGGCGCCGACCACGTCGTTGATGTGCTGGGCGGTGGCGAGACCGGCGACTCGGCGGGTCTGAGCGTCGACCACGATGGCGACCGACAGCGACCGTTCGCTCATCAGTCGGACGAGCTCGGTGAGCACGGCGTCGGGCGGCAGCTCGAGCACCCACGCCCGGGGCTGGGCCAGGGCCACGGCCGACAGGCGAGCGGTGTGGCGGCTCACCACCGGCACAGCCGCGGCGGCGGCGGGGTCGACGAGCCCGAACGGCCAACCGCCGCTGTCGGTCACCGCCACCCATGCCCCCCTCGGTGCCGCTGCCGGCCCACCTTCGGTCTCCGTGGAGAAAGAGGGGGCGCCCACCATGAGGTTCGCTGCCGCCGCCACCGTCATGTCACCGGCGACGAGCACGACCGGCTCGAGCACCGACAGGGCGGGCCCGGCCGTCGCGTCATGGATCTGGCCCGACCGGATCGAGGCCGAAGCCCCGCGCCAGAGGAAGAACGCGATCATCGCAACCCAGACCAGGGAGATGAGGCTCGGCTGCTGGCCGCGCAAGAGCGGCACCCCGATGAACCAGAGCACCGCCCCGACGGCGACGACGCGCCCGAGCCACCCAGCGGCGCTGAGACCCGTTCCCTTACGGCCGGTGACCTGCCACACGAGGGAGCTGACGATCTGACCACCGTCGAGCGGCAGACCCGGAAGGAGGTTGAACAACCCGACGAAGAGGTTGACGTAGGCGGTGGCGCCGAGCAGGTTGGCGGCCAGGTCGTTGCTCACCAGAGGCTGGGCCAGCCAGGCCACCAGCGCGAGAGCGAGGTTCGACAACGGGCCCACCACGGCCACCAGGGCCGTCGTGCCGGGAGTGACGTCGGTGGAGTCGTAGACGGTGTGCCCACCCCACACGTCGGCCACCACCCGGTCGACCTGGTGGCCGCGCAGGCCCGCCACGACGGCGTGGGCTGCCTCGTGCACGAGCACCGATACGAGCAGCAGCACACCGCTGCTGGCCGCGACGAACACGGCAAAACCCATCGACCGACCGCTGCTGCGAAGGGTCGGGGAGACCACGAGCAGCAGCAGCACGATGATGAGCGGCCACGACCGGGCGATGTAGACCGGTGTGCCACCTACGGCGCCGATGCGCCAGCCGTAGCCGTTGCCAGCACGCCCGGCCTGGTCGGCACGGTCGGCGTGCCCGCCTTCACTCATGAGATGAGCCTATGCCTCCAACCCGTGCGACCCGGCGGGTCGGCTGTGCGGGCGCCGTGCCTTCGCTGTGCCCTGCGCCCGGCACCGAGCGGTGGAGAACCGAATCACGCTGTCGGCGGAGCGACATACAGTCTGGGCATGGCCCCCGCACTGTCACCGAGTCGCGCATCCGACTTCATGACGTGTCCCCTGCTCTACCGTTTCCGAGTCATCGACCGCCTGCCGTCCAAGCCGACCACGGCGACGGCGCGCGGCACCCTGGTGCACGCCGTGCTCGAGCGGCTGTTCGACCTCCCGAGCCACGAACGCACGCTGGATGCCGCTGTCGACCTCGTTCCGCAGGAGTGGGCCCGCCTGGCCGACCAGGAGCCCGAGATGCTCGAGCTGCTGGCCGACCGCGACGGCGACACCACCGAGTGGTTCTCAGGGGCCGGCGCCCTGCTCAAGACCTGGTTCGGGTTGGAAGACCCGACGCGCCTCGAGCCGGCCGAACGCGAGCTGTACGTCGAGACCGAGGTCGATGGCCTGGTGCTGCGCGGCTACGTGGACCGGCTCGACGTCGCCCCGAACGGGGCCATGCGGGTCGTCGACTACAAGACCGGGCGCTCGCCCTCTGAGCACTTCGAGGCCAAGGCGCTGTTCCAGATGAAGTTCTACGCCCTCGTGCTCTGGCGGTTGCGTGGCGAGATCCCCAAGCGGCTGCAGCTGGTCTACCTCGGCAACGGCGAGATCCTCGCCTACGAGCCCGACGAACACGACCTGCTGGCTGTCGAACGCAAGATCAAGGCCCTGTGGGTGGCCATCGAGCGGGCGGCCGAGACTGGCGACTGGCGCCCTCGCCCGAGCCGGCTCTGCGACTGGTGCGACCATCGCGCGCTCTGCCCGGCCTGGGGCGGCACTCCCCCGCCGCTGCCCGACGACGCCGCGACCCGGGCGATCGACCCGGCGCGCAGTGGAGTCGTCGAGACCACCGGCGCCGAGGCCTGAGCCGGCCGCACCCCACCGCCCATCGGGCTTCGAGCGCCAGGGACGTTCTCCGTGCCAACCGCCTGGTCCACGTTCGAGGGTTCGCGCAGCGGCAGACTGTCGATCTCGTCCACCCCAGTCGGCCGAGCCTCCGCCGACAGGCCGAGCCCAGTGTCAGCTGGTGAACTCGTCGGCCGTCTCGAGGGCCTGGTCGAGCAGGTCCAGCCCCTCGCGGGCCTCGTCGGCCGTTGTCGTGCAGGGCGGGGCGACGTGGGTGCGGTTGAAGTGGGTGAACGGCCAGAGCCCGCGCTCCTTGCAGGCCGCGGCGAAGGCGGTCATCGGTGCTGCGGCCGCGCCAGTGGCGTTGTAGGGCACCAATGGCTCCCTGGTCGTGCGGTCGCGCACGAGCTCGACCGCCCAGAAGACGCCGAGCCCCCGCACCTCGCCGACGCTGGGGTGCCGTTCGGCGATCTCGCGCAGCCGCGGCCCGATGACCTCGGCGCCGAGGGTGCGAGCGTGCTCGATGATGCCTTCGTCGTGGAAGGCGTTCAGCGAGGCCACGGCCGAGGCACACGCGAGCGGGTGGCCGGAGTAGGTGAGGCCCCCAGGGAAAGGCCGGTCAAGGAAGGTGGCCGCCACGGCATCCGAGATGATCACGCCGCCGAGCGGCACGTAGCCGGAGTTGACGCCCTTGGCGAAGGTGATCAGGTCGGGGGTGACCCCCCAGCGGTCGACCGCGAACCACTCACCGCACCGACCGAAGCCGGCCATCACCTCGTCGACGATGAAGACGATGCCGTGCTCGTCGCACAACCGGCGCACGCCGGCGAGGTAGCCGTCGGGCGGCACGAGCACGCCGTTGGTACCGACGACCGGCTCGAGGATGATGGCGGCCACCGTGTGCGCGCCCTCGACCATCAGCGTGTCGCGCAGGTGCGCGAGGGCCCGATCGCACTCCTGCTCGTCGTTCTCGGAGTGAAAGGCCGAGCGGTAGGTGTAGGGCCCCCAGAAGTGCACCACCCCAGCCATGCCGGGCTCGGAGGGCCAGCGCCGCGGGTCACCGGTTAGGGTGATCGACCCGGCAGTGGCGCCGTGGTAGCTGCGGTAGGTGGCGAGCACCTTGTGCCGCCCGGTGTGCAGCCGGGCCATCCGGATGGCGTTCTCGTTGGCCTCCGCACCCCCGTTGGTGAAGAAGACGGAGTCGAGGCCGTCGGGGGCGACCTCGCTGATCAGTCGGGCCGCCTCGCTGCGGGCGTCGTTGGCGAAGGTCGGGGCGACCGTGATGAGTCGCGCCGCCTGCTCCTGGATGGCCGCGATCACCTTCGGGTGCTGGTGGCCGATGTTGACGTTGATGAGCTGGCTGCTGAAGTCGAGGTACCGCTTGCCCGCGTAGTCCCAGAAGTACGACCCCTCGGCGCGGGCGATCGGCAGCGGGTCGATGGCCCCCTGCGCCGACCACGAGTGGAACACGTGCGACCGGTCGAGCCGACGCACCTCCTGCTCGCTCATGCCGTCGAGGTGGGCGCCGATCACGGTGCGTTCGTCGAGCTCGGTCATCGTCTCTTTCCTTCGTTCGACGGTTCGAAAGGGTGCTGGTCAGCAGGTCAGTGGATGCCGGCTGTCTCAGCGGGTGCGCGGGAAGCCGAGGTCGACGCTCGAGGTGGCCGGGTCGGGCCAACGCTGCGTGACGACCTTGCCGCGGGTGAAGAAGTTGATGCCCTCCGGCCCGTACATGTGGGTGTCACCGAACAGCGAGTCCTTCCAGCCACCGAAGGAGTAGTAGGCGACCGGCACCGGGATCGGCACGTTGATGCCGACCATGCCCACCTGCACCTCGTTCTGGAAGCGTCGGGCCGCCCCACCGTCGCGGGTGAAGATCGCGGTGCCGTTGGCGTACGGGTTGGCGTTGATCAGGTCGAGGCCCTGGTCGAAGGTGTCGACGCGAACGACGGAGAGCACCGGCCCGAAGATCTCGTCACGGTAGACGGTCATGTCGGGGGTGACGTCGTCGAGCAGGGTAGTGCCGAGGAAGAACCCGTCGGCGGGCAGCTGCTGGTCGCGGCCGTCGACGACGACCGTGGCACCGGCCTCGGCGCCCTGCGCCACATAGGCCGCGACCTTGTCGCGGTGCTCGCTCGTGATGAGCGGGCCCATGTCGGCGCCGGGCTCGTTGCCCGCGGCGATCTTCAGCTTCGGCAGCCGCTCCGAGACGGCGGCCACGAGGTCGTCGCCCACTCCCCCGACCGCCACCGCGACCGAGAGCGCCATGCAGCGCTCTCCGGCGGCTCCGTAGGCCGCCGAGACGATGGCGTCGGCCGCCATGTCGATGTCGGCGTCGGGCAGCACGAGCGCGTGGTTCTTGGCACCGCCAAGAGCCTGCACCCTTTTGCCGTTCGCCGTTCCGCGCTCGTAGATGTACTTGGCGATGGGGGTCGAGCCGACGAAGCTGACCGCGGCGATGTCGTCGTGGTCGAGCAGGGCGTCGACCGCTTCCTTGTCGCCGTGCACCACGGTGAACACGCCGTCGGGCAGGCCGGCCTCCTTCCACAGCTCGGCCAGGAAGAGGCTCGCTGACGGGTCCTTCTCGCTGGGCTTGAGCACGAAGGCGTTGCCGCAGGCGATGGCGTTGGCGCACATCCAGAGCGGCACCATGACCGGGAAGTTGAAGGGAGTGATGCCGGCTACGACGCCGAGCGGCTGCCGCATGCTGTAGACGTCGACCCCGGTCGAGGCCTGCTCCGAGAAGCCGCCCTTGAGCAGCTGTGGCACGCCGGTGGCGAACTCGACGTTCTCCAGGCCCCGCGCGATCTCGCCGGCTGCGTCACCAAGCACCTTGCCGTGCTCGCTCGTGACGATCTCCGCAAGGTCGTCGCTGCGCTGGTGGAGCAGCTCGCGGAAGGCGAAGAGCACGCCAGACCGGGTCGAGAGCGAGCTGTTTCGCCAGCCGGCCGCCGCCGAGACCGCAACCTTGACCGCTTCGTCGATCTCGCCCGCCGTGGCCAGCGGCACGGCACCGGTCTGCACCCCGGTCGCCGGGTCGAAGACCGGGGAGGTGCGTCCTGACGCGCCGGGGGCGCGTCGGCCCGAGATCCAGTGGTCGATCGCGGTGATGCCGGCAGAGGGAGTGGTCGTCATGACCCGAGATTACGTGACAGACGGTGCCCGTACAAAGAGGAGTTTGCTATGTTACAAACGTGTCCTCCCTGATCTCCGTCGTCGAGCAGCGACTCGACGAGCCCACGACGAAGGGGCTGGCTCGGGCAGTGACCCGGGCCATCCGTGACGGGGCACTCGAACCGGGGCAACGCCTGCCCCCCATCCGCACCTTTGCCGAGCAGCTGATGCTCTCCCCGACGACCGTGAGCGCGGCCTGGCAGCTGCTCGCCCGTTCCGGCACGATCCGTACCGACGGCAGGCGGGGCACCACGATCGCGCCCACCGACCAGGTCGGTGGGGACCGTTACGTGCGGGCCCTGCGCCATGAGAGCGACGTCTCGCTCGACCTGTCGACCGGAACCCCCGACGCCACCCTGCTCCCCGATCTCGGAGCGGTGCTGAGCGGCCTCTCGATCAGCCCGACGCCGGCGAGCTACCTCGACGACCCAGTGCTCGCCGAGCTGCGGGCCGCCCTGCTGTCCGACTGGCCGTATGCCGCTGACGACCTGGTCGTCGTCGACGGTGCTCTCGACGCGCTCGACCTGGTGGTTCGCACGCTGCTGCGACCTGGCGATCTGGTGCTCGTCGACACCCCGGCCTTTCCTCCCCTGCTCGACCTGTTGGAGCACCGGGGGGTCGAGGTGGCCGGCATCCCGCTCGACGCGACCGGCCCGGTGCTGAGCGAGCTCGAGACCGCGTTGGCCGGCCGGCCGGCGGCCGTGTTCCTGCAGCCGCGCAGCCACAACCCGACCGGCGTCACCATGTCGCCCACACGGGCGCGTGCACTGGCCCGAATGGTCGGGGCCCGCGACGTGTTCGTCGTCGAGGACGACTCAGCCGGCCCGATCGCGGCGGGCGAGCCGATCAGCCTCGGCCAGTGGGTCCCCGACCAGGTTCTGCACATTCGCAGCTTCAGCAAGTCGTTCGGCCCCGACCTTCGCATCGCGGCGATGAGCGGCCCGCCGGGGCTGCTCTCCCCCGTGCGGAGGGCACGCGCCCTCGGCCAGGGGTGGACGAGCCGGCTCCTGCAACACCTGCTGGTGACTCTGCTCGAGAGCCCAGCGGCGCTCGGCCAGGTGGCTCGGGCGCGGGCCGAGTACGCCCGCCGGCGTGAGCTCGTGGTGCAGCGGCTGGCCGAGCGCGGCGTTGACGTCGGCGGCACCGACGGCATCAACATCTGGGTGCCCGTTCGCGACGAGGCGGCAGCGGTGCTGCGCCTCGCGAGCCAGGGCATCGCCGTCTCGCCGGGGTCGCCGTTCTCGATCGACCGCCGAACCGTCGAGGCGGCCCACATCCGGGTGACGACCGGGCTGGTGCGCGATGACCACCGCCGCGTGGCCGATCTCATCGCGGATGCCGCCGACGCCGGCGCCTGGACCGCCCAGCACCGCTGACGCAGCGGCCTTCGCTCAACCTGCCTCTGCCGCATCCTCTTTCGCGGCCTCCGGCGAGCTCAGGTGCTGTGCGATCGCAGCCACTTCGGCGGGCCCCGTGCCGCAGCAGCCACCGACGAGGCGGGCACCCGCAGCCACCCAGGCGTCGACGAGGGAAACGTCCAACAGACCGTCGTACTCCCACCGTCTCGTCTGGCTGATCCAGCTGCCGCCACGGTTCGGGTACGCCACCGCAGGCAAGCCGGTCACCGTCACCGCCGTGGTCACAGCTGCGAGCACGTCAGCCTGATCCGAGCAGTTCACCCCCGCCGCGAGCACCGACCGGTGTCCGGTCAGCACCGCGAAGGCGTCGCTCAGGGGCTGACCGGCGCAGGTGGCCGTGCCCCTCACCGAGTAGCTGAACCAGGCGGGAACATCAAGGTCGTCCAGCAGCTCGACGATGACCTCGGCTTCGTCGATGTCCGGGATGGTCTCGACGGCGAGCAGATCGGGGCCGGCCTGAGCCAACAGCTCGAGCCGCGGGCCGTGGAAGTCGCGAAGCCGCACCGACGACACCCCGTAGCGGCCTCGGTACTCCGACCCGTCAGCGAGCATCGCACCGAACGGACCGATCGACGCCGCCACGAACAGGTCAGGCTGGTCTGCACGCATCTCGTCGCGCACCGCGGTGGCGATGGTGACGCTACGCACGAGCAGGCTGCGGGCGAGGTCGGCGTCATACCCAGCCGCCACGAGGCCGTCGACGCTGGCCTGGTAACTGGCCGTGGTGGCCACCCGCGCCCCGGCGCGGTAGTAGGCGCGGTGGGCGTCGGCGATGCGATCCGGTTCGTCAGCCAGCAACCGGGCGGTCCACAGACTTCCGGCGAGGTCGACCCCCGACTGTTCGAGCGCGGTCGACAGGCCACCGTCGAGCACGACGGGTGCGGTCAGCTCGGCCGAGGTGAACATGGTCGCATTCTGCCCCAGTGCCGGTCTGTCGACGTCAACCGTCCAGGCGAGCTTCCGTCACCGCGACGACCTGTGCCCGCCGGCCCACCACGTCAGGTTGGTGAGCGCAGAGGGTGTAGACCAACGGCTTTCACTCGCTGGGGTCGGCCGCCCGCTCCGCCTTGAGTCGCAGGTTCTCGGCCCTCACCTCGGCGAAGGTCGCCCGCTCGGACTCCAGCCACGCGGGCATCTCTGCCAGCAGCGTCTTGATCTCGTCGGTCGTGAGGAACTGGGTGATGCCGCCGCGGGCCAGTCCGGAGTTGGAGATGCCCAGCCGGCGAGCCGCCTCCTGACGCGGGTGAGGGCCGTGACGTCGAAGGTCGCTCAGCCATTCGGGCGGATCCTCCTGCAGCGCCTTGAGTTCGGCGCGACTCACCACGCCGTCCTGAAACTCGGCCGGTGTCTCCGAAAGCAGAACGGAGAGCTTCTTCGCGGCCGTCTGTGCCTTCATGGTCTGTGGCTTCGGGTCGCTCATGACTCCACCTTAGGGTCAGCCCGGATGCCGTCACGCGAAGGCAGGGGACCCGCTGTCGTGTTCGCGGTGAAGGCCCGGTTCAGACGAGCCGCCAGGTACGGCGCGGTGACGCTGCCCGCCCCCTGCGCCACCTCCGCGGGCGTCCCGGTCGCGACGACCCGGCCGCCCGCCTCACCGCCGCGTGGCCCGAGGTCGATGACCCAGTCGGCGGTCGCGATGGTGTCGAGGTCGTGCTCGACGAGCACGACGGTGTTCCCCGCGTCGACGAGACGATGCAGCTGACGCAGCAGCAGCGTGACGTCGGCCGGATGCAGCCCGGCCGTCGGCTCGTCGAGCAGGTAGAGCGCGTGCCCACGACGAGCCCGTTGCAGCTCTGTCGCCAGCTTGATGCGTTGCGCCTCACCCCCACTCAGCTCGGTCGCGGGCTGGCCGAGACGCAGGTAGCCCAGCCCCACCTCCTGCAGGGTCTGCAGGCTGCGGGCGGCGACGGGAACGTCGTTGAAGAAGGTGGTCGCCTCGTCGACCGACAGCGCCAGCACGTCGGCGACGGTCTTCCCCCGGTAGGTGACCTCGAGGGTCTCGGCGTTGTAGCGAGCGCCATGACAGGTGGGGCAGGGCGCGTACGTGCCGGGCAGGAAGAGCAGCTCGACCGAGACGAAGCCCTCCCCCTGACAGGTCTCACACCGTCCCTCGGCGACGTTGAACGAGAACCTGCCCGCCCCGTACCCGCGAGCCCGAGCGTCATCGGTCGCGGCGTAGATCCGGCGCACGGCGTCGAACAGACCGGTGTAGGTCGCGAGGTTCGAGCGCGGGGTGCGCCCGATGGGCCGCTGGTCGACGCGGACCATCCGGTCGAAGGCTTCCAGCCCGGAGACGTCGTCGACGTCCACCTGCAGAGCCTCCTCGGTGTCGTGGGTGTTGTCGGGATGGTCGGACGGTTGGCCGAGGTGGGCGCGCACAAGCTCGGCCAGCACCTGCGTCACGAGGGTCGACTTGCCCGACCCGGAGACCCCGGTCACGGCGGTGAGCACACAGAGCGGGATGTCGACCGACACGTCGTGCAGGTTGTGGCGCGACACCCCGTGCAGGTGCAGCCAACCCTGTGGTGAGCGGGGGTCCTGCTCGAACCGTTGCGCTCGGCCGAACAGGTACTCCCCCGTGGCCGAGTCGGCGACCTGTTCGAGCCCGGCCACCGGGCCGCTGTAGAGCACCTTTCCCCCGTTCTCCCCCGCGCCCGGGCCGATGTCGACCACCCAGTCGGCACGACGAACGACGTCAAGGTCGTGTTCGACGACGAAGAGCGAGTTGCCGGAGGCCTTCAGCCGGTCGAGCACGTCGATCAAGGGTTCGGCGTCGGCCGGGTGCAGGCCTGCCGACGGTTCGTCGAGCACGTAGACCACACCGAAAAGACCCGACCGCAGCTGCGTGGCGATTCGCAGTCGCTGTGCCTCACCCGGTGACAGGGTCGTCGATCCACGGCCGAGGCTGAGGTAGCCGAGGCCGAGGTCGAGCAGCACCTCGACCCGGGCGACGAGGTCGGCGCAGATGCGCACCGCTACCTCGGTCGCCTCGCCGGAGTCGGCGTAGGAGGTGGCCGCCCCCGCCTCGGTGAGCTCGGCCACCGGACGGAGCAGGGCCACCAGATCGGTGAACGACAAGGCGTTGGTCGCAGCGATGTGCAGCCCTCGGAAGGTGACCGCCAGAGACGCCGGCTGCAGACCCGTGCCGTGGCAGACCGGACACGTGGCGCTGCGAACGAAACGCATCGCCTTGTCGCGCATCATCTGGCTCTTGGTGTCGGCCAGCACGTGACGCACATGCTTGCGGGCGCTCCAGAAGGTGCCGTGGTAGTCGCGACCGGTGGAGTCGTCGGGCTCACCGCGCCGGTCGACGAGCACGCGCGGCTGCTCGTCGGTGTAGAGCAGCCAGTCGCGGTCCTTCCGGGAGAGGTCGCGCCAGGGGGCGTCGACGTCGATCCCGACGGCCTTCGTGACCCGCAGCAGGTTCTTGCCCTGCCAGGCACCCGGCCACGCCGCGATCGCCCCGTCGCGGATGCTGAGCGCGGGGTCGGGAACGAGAAGATCCTCGGCCACGTCGTGCGCCACCCCCAACCCGTGACACTCGGGACACGCCCCGGCTGCGGTGTTCGGCGAGAAGGCCTCGGCCCCCAGCCGGGGCGCACCGTCGGGGTAGGTGCCGGCGCGGGAGTACAGCATCCGCAGCAGGTTCGAGAGCGTCGTGATGGTGCCGACCGTCGATCTCGAGCTCGGTGCGCCGCGCCGCTGTTGCAGGGCCACGGCCGGTGGCAGCCCGGTGATCTCCTGCACGTGCGGGGCCCCCACCTGCTGCAGCAGGCGTCGGGCGTACGGTGCCACTGACTCGAAGTAGCGGCGTTGGGCCTCGGCGTAGAGCGTGCCGAAGGCGAGCGACGACTTGCCCGATCCCGAGACCCCGGTGAAGGCGACCATGGCGTCGCGGGGGATGTCGACATCGACGTTGCGCAGGTTGTTCTCACTTGCGCCCGTCACGTGCACGAAAGGGTCGGTCGGTTGGTTCACCAGTCCTTCCTACCCTGCTGCGTCGCGCCCCGCTCGCGTGATGCCGGTCTGCCCCGGTCGCTGCACTAGCCTCTGGGGGCCCCCACGTTCCCGAGAGGTCACCGATGCCGGAGCCGTTCCGTGTGCAGTTCGTCGCCGGCGTCACCCCCGACAAGTGGCTGCGCATCTGGGCCGCACGCGTTCCCGATGTGCCCCTGGAGGCGGCTCCGGCGGGCGAGGACCCCGTGGGCGAGCTGCGCAACGGCGGGTGCTCGATGAGCTTCGTCCGCCTCCCCGTCGACCGGGAGGGTCTGCACCTCATCCCGCTCTACGAGGAGGGGCCGGTCGTCGTGGTGGCCAAGGACCATCCGGTCGCCGCCTTCGACGAGATCGACGTGCGTGACCTCGCCGACGAGCAGCTACTACAGCCGTCGAGCACCGTGCCGGAGTGGCTCGCAGTCACCAGCCCTGAGCGCGCCGTTCGCGCCGACTCGCTGCCCCCGATGAGCACGAAGGCGGCGGTGTCGGTCGTGGCGGCCGGCTCCGGGGTCATGATCGTGCCCCTGTCGGTGGCGCGCCTGCACCACCGCAAGGATGTCGTGCATCGACCGGTGACCGGCATCGCCCCGTCGCGCATCGGCCTCGCCTGGCGCGTCGACGACGACGACGAGCGCATCGAGACCTTCATCGGGATCGTGCGCGGCCGCACCGAACGCAGCAGCCGCGGGGAGTCGGGGCCGGCTCGGTCTGCACCGGGCCCGGCCGCTGCCCCGTCGACGGCGTCGGCGCTCGGTGCGGACGCCCGCCGGTCGTCCAGGCCCAGCCGAAGGGGCGGCGCGCCGAAGCCGGGCTCGGCGCAGCGACGCCGAAAGCGGCGTTGAGCTGATCCGTGCCCGCCGGGTCAGCGCTGCGCGCGAACGGGTGCCACGAGCGCGATGAGGTCATAGGCCGAGACCCCGGCCAGGGTCGACACCTGCACCGCTCCCTCGATCGGAGGCACCGGAACGACGTGCGGGATGGCGATGGTCGGTACTCCTGCCGCCGTGGCTGAACGCACCCCTGTCGGGGAGTCCTCGAGGGCGACGCAGTCGCGCGGGTCGACGTCGATCAACCGGGCTGCAGACAGGTACGGCTCCGGGTGCGGCTTGCCGTGGCTGACTTCGTCGCCGGTGACCAGAGCCCGGAAGGTGCCTTCGGGCAGAGCCCCGACGACCCGGTCGGCGAGTGAGCGCCACGACATGGTCACGAGCAGTGACGGCACCTCCAGCCGGCCCAGCTCGAAGAGCAGCTCACGGGCACCCGGGCGCCACGGCACCTGCGTCGCCACCTGCGCAACAACCCGTTCCAGCAGGCCTTCGACGATCTCGGTGATCGTCAGGTCGATCCCCGACTGGTCGATGATCAGCTGCGCCGACACCTCGAGGGCGTTGCCCACCAGCTGGTGGGCGAACTCGTCGTTCCAGACCCCTCCGTGGGCGGCCACGAGCTCGTGCTCGGCCCGGATCCAGTAGGGCTCCGTGTCGACGAGCGTGCCGTCCATGTCCCAGAGCACCGCGGCCGGCAGCGACGCCGTCGCAGAGCCGGACGACCCCGTCGCGCCAGAACGCGAGTTCTCGTTGGCCTCGCTCATCGCGGATCAGTCCTCCGGGTCGTAGGCGAGGTTCGCCGACAGCCAACGTTCGGCCTGGCGCATGGTCCAGCCCTTGCGGCGCGCGTAGTCCTCGACCTGGTCACGGCCGACTCGCCCGACCACGAAGTACTGGGCCTGCGGGTGCGAGAGATACCAGCCCGACACGGCGGCACCGGGCCACATGGCCATGCTCTCGGTGAGCACGATGCCGGTGTTCGCCTCGACATCGAGCAGCTCCCAGAGGGTCTGCTTCTCGGTGTGCTCCGGGCACGCCGGGTAGCCCGGCGCGGGCCGGATGCCGGCGTACTGCTCTTTGATGAGGGCCACGTTGTCGAGGCGCTCGTCGGGAGCGAACCCCCAGAACTCCTTGCGCACCCGCTCGTGCAGCCGCTCGGCCATGGCCTCGGCGAGCCGGTCGGCCAGCGACTCGAGCAGGATCGCGTTGTAGTCGTCGAGATCCTTGCGGAAGGCAGCGACCCGTTCCGCGGCCCCCAGCCCGGCCGTGACGGCGAAGCCGCCGACGTAGTCTCGCAGCCCCGTCTCCTTCGGCGCGACGTAGTCGGCCAGCGAGCGGTTGGGCACCCCGTCACGATGGTGTCCCTGCTGGCGCAGGTGGTGCAGCAGCACGTGTGGCTCGGTGCGAGCCTCGTCGAGGTAGAGCTCGACGTCGTCACCGACGGCGTTCGCGGGGAAGAGACCGATGACTCCCTTACCGGTCAGCCACTTCTCGGCGACGACCTGGTCGAGCATCTGCTGGGCGTCGTCGTAGAGCTTGCGGGCGGTCGGGCCGCTGGCGGGGTTGTTGAGAATGTCGGGGAAGCTGCCCTTCATCTCCCAGGCGTTGAAGAACGGCTGCCAGTCGATGTAACGCCGCAGCTCAGCGAGCGGGTAGTCGTGGAAGACCCTCACGTGCTGAGCGGGAGCGCCCGGGCGCACGATGGTCGAGATGTCCTTCTCCTGCTGCAGCAGCAGGCGCGGGCGCGGCGGGTGGTAGCCCTCCCAGCTGACCGGAGTGCGGTTGGCCTGAGCCTGCTCGAGCGACAGCAGCGGCCGTTCGTGCTTGGTGGCGTGGCGCTCGCGCAGTGCGTCATAGTCGGTCTTGATGTCGGCCAGCAGCTTGGGTCGCTGCTCGTCACTGAGCAGGGCAGCGGCCATCGGCACCGAGCGGGAGGCGTCTTTGACCCATACGACCGGGCCGTCGTAGCGCTTGTCGACCTTCACCGCGGTGTGGGCCCGAGAGGTGGTCGCACCGCCGATGAGCAACGGGATCGTCAGCCCCTGGCGCTGCATCTCGGCGGCGAAGTTGACCATCTCGTCGAGCGACGGGGTGATCAGCCCCGACAGCCCGATGATGTCGGCGTCGTGCTCCTTGGCGGCGTCGAGGATCTTCTGGGCGGGCACCATGACCCCGAGGTCGATCACCTCGTAGTTGTTGCACTGCAGCACCACCCCGACGATGTTCTTGCCGATGTCGTGCACGTCGCCCTTGACCGTCGCCATGACGATCGTGCCGTTGGTGTCCTTCGCCGCAGCGAGCGACGGGTCCTTGGCCTTCTCCTCCTCGATGAAGGGAATGAGGTAGGCCACCGACTTCTTCATCACCCGGGCACTCTTGACCACCTGGGGGAGGAACATCTTGCCGGCTCCGAAGAGGTCCCCGACGACGTTCATACCGTCCATGAGCGGGCCCTCGATGACCTCGATCGGCCGGCCGCCGGCCTGTTCGATCTCGAGGCGCAAGAGCTCGGTGTCGCTCTCGGCGTGTGCGTCGATGCCCTTGACCAAGGCGTGTGTGATGCGCTCTCGCAGGGGCAGCGAGCGCCACTCCTGCTCGCTGACCTCAGCCACCTCCCCGACCCGGTTGTAGGTCTCCGCGATCTCCAGCAGGCGCTCAGCGGCATCCGGTCGCCGGTTGAGCACGACGTCCTCGATGCGCTCCCGCAGCTCGGGCTCGACGTCGTCGTAGACGGCGAGCGCTCCGGCGTTGACGATGCCCATGTCGAGCCCGGCGCGGATCGCGTGGTAGAGGAACACGGCGTGGATCGCCTCGCGCACCGGGTTGTTTCCGCGAAAGCTGAACGACACGTTCGAGATGCCACCCGAGACCCGCGCGCCCGGCAGGTTCGCCTTGATCCAGCGGGTCGCCTCGATGAAGTCGACCCCGTAGGCGGCGTGCTCCTCGATGCCCGTCGCGAGGGCGAAGGCGTTCGGGTCGAAGATGATGTCCTCGCCCGGAAAGCCAACCTCCTCGGTGAGGATGCGGTAGGCCCGGGCGCAGATCTCCTTGCGCCGCTCGAGCGAGTCGGCCTGTCCCTCCTCGTCGAAGGCCATGACCACGGCCGCGGCGCCGTACTTGCGCACCAGCCGGGCCTGCTCGACGAACTTCTCCTCCCCCTCCTTCATCGAGATCGAGTTGACGATCGACTTGCCCTGAACGCACTTGAGGCCGGTCTCGATGACCTCCCACTTCGACGAGTCGATCATCACCGGCACTCGGCTGATGTCGGGCTCGCTCGCGATGAGCTTCATGAAACGGTCCATGGCGGCGACGCCGTCGATCATCCCCTCGTCCATGTTGACGTCGATGACCTGCGCGCCGTTCTCGACCTGCTGGGTCGCGACCGACAGGGCGGCGTCGAAGTCGCCGTCCTTGATCAGCTTGCGAAAGCGCGCCGACCCGGTGATGTTCGTGCGCTCGCCGACGTTGACGAAGAGGCTGTCGTCGGTGATGGTGAAGGGCTCGAGGCCCGACAGGCGCATGGCCGGCGCGACTGTCGACGGCACTCTGACCGGCTGGCCGTGCACGGCCTCGGCGATGGCGGCGATGTGGTCGGGGGTGGTGCCGCAGCACCCTCCCACGAGGTTGACCAGGCCCGCCTGCGCGAACTCGCCCACGATGGCCGCGGTCTCCTCGGGCGCCTCCTCGTACTCGCCGAAGGCGTTCGGCAGGCCGGCGTTCGGGTAGCACGACACGAATGCGTCGGCGAGACGGCTCATCTCGGCGATGTAGGGCCGCATCTCCTTGGCTCCCAAGGCGCAGTTGAGACCGACCGCCAGCGGTCTGACGTGACGCACGGAGTCCCAGAAGGCCTCGGTGACCTGCCCCGAGAGGGTGCGGCCTGACGCGTCGGTGATCGTGCCCGAGATGACGACGGGCCAACGCCGACCGTGCTCCTCGAACAGGGTCTCGACGGCGAAGATCGCCGCCTTGGCGTTGAGGGTGTCGAAGATCGTCTCGATGAAGATGAGGTCGGCGCCACCGTCGACCAGCCCCCGGGCGGCTTCGTGGTAGGCCGCGACGAGCTGGTCGAAGCTGACGTTGCGGGCGCCGGGGTCGTTGACGTCGGGCGAGATGGATGCCGTTCGCGTCGTCGGGCCGAGGGCGCCCGCCACGTAGCGCGGCTGACCGGGCGTCCGGGCCTCCATGAGGTCGGCCTCGCGCCGGGCGAGCCGGGCCGCCTCGAGGTTGATCTCGTACGCGAGCTCCTGCATGCCGTAGTCGCCGAGCGAGATCGCCTGGGCGTTGAAGGTGTTCGTCTCGATGATGTCAGCGCCGGCCTCGAGGTACTCGCGATGGATGCTCGCGATGATGTCAGGCTGGGTCAGGGTCAGCAGGTCGTTGTTGCCCTGCACGTCGCTCGGCCAGTCGGCGAAACGCTCACCGCGGTAGCCGGCCTCGTCGGGACGGTCGCGCTGGATCGCCGTTCCCATGGCCCCGTCGAGCACCATGATGCGCTGACGCAGCACCGCGGTGAGCGCCTCGGTGGCGTCGGGGCGCAGCTTCGACGGTTCGGACATCGTGACTCCTAGCTCGTGCACTTCGTCGTCTCACTCCGTCGTCTCACTCCGGTTGGAGACGGTGGACGGGCAAGGACCGCTCGATTCTACGGAGGTGCGCCCGCTCGCTGTTCACCCGTTCGCCCTTCGACACACCGCCGGGGCCACGAGGCCTGTCCGCCCTCCGCCGTTTCCCACTCTCTCCGCGCGCCGGTCGGGCTGGTGCCCAGTCGCACGACATAGTCTGGTCGGGTGCGGCGGTGCCGCTGCCCATGCGCGTACGAAGGAGGCCGGGTGCTGGAGTTCGAGGACGTCCCAGAGCTCGTCGACCCGGTACTCGTGGCGGCCTTCGAAGGCTGGAACGACGCCGGCGAGGCGGCCACCGCCGTCGTGCGTCACCTCAGCGAGGTGTGGGAGGCAGAGGTCGTGGCCGCCTTCGACCCGGAGGACTACTACGACTTTCAGGTCAACCGGCCCCGGGTGATGCTCGACGAGGGTCAGCGCGTTCTCTCGTGGCCGACCACGCGCATTCTGGTAGCCACCGAGACCGGTTTCGAGCGCGATGTCGTGCTCGTGCAGGGCATCGAGCCCTCCATGCGGTGGCGTGCCTTCTCGATGGAGCTGCTCGAGCTGGCCCGGCACCTCGGAGTCACGACCGTCGTGACCATCGGGGCCCTGCTGGCCGACGTGCCGCACACCCGGCCCATCCCCGTCACGGCGACGGCCGAAGACGAGGGCATCATCCACCGGTACGACGTGGAGGCGAGCCGCTACGAGGGCCCCACCGGCATCGTCGGCGTGCTCAGCCACACAGCGAACGAGGCAGGCCTGGCGACGCTGTCGGCGTGGGCTGCCGTGCCGCACTACGCGGGCGGGGCCCCATCGCCCAAGGCCACGCTCAGCCTGTTGCGCCGGCTCGAGTCGCTGCTCGGCATCACCGTGCCGCACGCCGACCTCGAGGAGAACGCGCGAGCCTGGGAGCGTGGGGTCGACGAGCTGGCCCAGAGCGACGAGGAGGTCGCCGAGTACGTCCAGTCACTGGAGGAGGCCCAGGACACCGCCGAGCTGCCCGAGGCGAGCGGTGACGCCATCGCGCGGGAGTTCGAGCGCTACCTGCGCGGGCGTGATGACGACCCGCCCGCCCGATAACCGCAGACTGATCAGCAGTCTGATCAACCCAGACTGATCTACCGAAGCCTGCGGTGGTTCAGAGGCGCACGCCCAGGAGGGCGTCGAGAGCCCGACCGAGCACTCCTGGCGCCCCCAGGTCGTCGCCGCCGCGGCTGAGGGTCTGGCTCGCCCAGCGGTCCACCGCCTCGAGCGCCCGTGGGCTGTCGAGATCGTTGGCCAGCGCGGCCCGGATGTCATCGACGGTCTGGTCGGCGACCGGACCGCCGTTGCCCGAGAGCGCCTTGCGCCAGGTGTCGAGTCGCTGCTGGGCCGCTACGAGCAGCCCGTCGTCGTACATCCAGTCGTCACGGTGGTGCCGGGCCAGCAGGGCCAGGCGGATCACCATCGGGTCGACGCCCTCACGGCGAAGGGCCGAGACGAGCACCAGGTTTCCCTTGCTCTTGCTCATCTTCTCGCCGTCGAGCCCCACCATCCCCTGGTGCACGAACGCGCCCGCGAACGAGTCGGAGCCACTGAGGGCCCGACCATGGGCGGCACTCATCTCGTGGTGCGGAAAGACGAGGTCACTGCCGCCTCCCTGCACGTCGACGGGAACACCGAGGTGGTCGAGGGCCAGGCAGGCACACTCGATGTGCCAACCCGGTCGCCCCGGGCCCAGCGAGGCGCCGTCCCACTCCGGCTCACCGGGTCGGGCTGCCCGCCACAGCAACGCGTCGAGCTGGTTGCGCTTGCCGGCCCGGTCGGGGTCGCCGCCGCGCTCCTCGAACACCTCGAGCATGCCCGCTCGGTCGAGGTGGCTGACGTGGCCGAACTTGGGGTCACGTGCCACGTCGAAGTAGACGTCGGCCGCGCCCGGCCGGGTCGCGTCGTCGGCCGGCACGCTGTAGGCCCAGCCGTCTGCCACCAGCCGCTCGATCGGGGCGATGAAGGTCGGGATGCTCTCGACCGCACCGAGGTACTCGTCGGGGGGGATCACCGCCAGCGCCGTCATGTCTTCACGGAACAGCCCGATCTCACGCAGAGCGAGCTCTCGCCAGTCGATGCCGTCACGTTTGGCACGCTCGAGCAGTGGGTCGTCGATATCGGTGATGTTCTGTACGTAGCGCACGGTGACACCGCTGTCGCGCAGGGCGCGGACGAGCAGGTCGAAGGTGACGTAGGTCGCCGCGTGCCCGAGGTGCGTGGCGTCGTAGGGGGTGATGCCGCAGACGTAGAGCGTCGCGGTGTCTCCGGATGCTGCTCGCACCAGCCGGCCGGATGCCGTGTCGCGCACCATCACCTCGGGCGAGCTTCCGGGCACTTCGGGCAGGAACGGCGTGGGCCAACTCTTCACCCGCAGACTCTAACCCGCTGTCGTGCCCCGCTCAGAGTGGTGGCCAGGGAACGGCGGGCCAGCCACCGCTGGGGCGCGGGTGCCGTCCTTTCGACAGCAGTCGTTCGACGCGGCCCGCGAGGGCCGCGAGGTCACGTTCGGGCAGCAGCTCGCCCAAGGTGGCCTGAACGGTCTCTTCGCACAGGGCGGCCGAGAGCCGGCGCAGCTTCTCTCGATCGGCCGCGCGAAGCGGTTGCCCGGCCCACCCCCAGAGCACCGTTCTCAGCTTCGGCTCCGGCGAGAAGCTCACCCCGTGGTCGATGCCCCAGAGCCGCCCGTTCTCATCACGGAGGCAGTGCGAGCCCTTGCGGTCGGAGTTGTTGATGACGGCATCGAGCACGGCGAGGGAGCGCACGTCGTCGGCGCCGGAGTGCACCACGGTGACCCCTGCCCCCGTCGGCGTCTCACCGTCGAAGACCGAGAACCACCCCGCCGGGGCGGCTCCGGTCGGCACGAGGTCGACGACGAGGTCACTGGACACCGGCGCGAAGGGGTCCCCGACCCAGAGCTGCACCGACCCCGGGCCGAGCGGGCCCTCCCGCATCACGGTGGGCGGCACCACGTGCCAGCCACCGAGGGTCGACACCACCCCGGCGGCCACCTCCCGTCCGGCCAAGGTGCCATCCGGGAAGTCCCACAACGGCCGCTCGCCGCGCACCGGCTTGTAGATGACGTGGCGCTCGGCGCCGCCGCCCGTCGGCGTCATGAGACGGGCCAGGATCGCGAGGTTGGAGGAGTCGGCGACCCTACCGACCACCTCCAGCTCGCCGTCGAGATCGACCATCTCCGGCGGGTCGGGAGGGTGCGCCTCAGCGCTTGTAGCCATTGGCGCGTGGGCAGATGTGGCCGGTCTGGTCGAGCGGACCTCCGCAGAAGGGACAGGGCGGGCGTCCGGCCGAGACCAGGGCGTTGGTGCGTCGCGCGAACGCTCGGGCCGCGACCGGGGTCAGGCTCACCCGCAGCGAGTTGCGACCCAGCGGGCCCGGCAACCCGCTGGCGTCAGCGTCGTCAGACGGGTCGTCGCCGGTCGCGTCGGGGTCGTGGTCGTGGCACTCGATGACGACCACCGAGCGGCTCTCGTCCCACGCGAGCGACAGGGTCTGAACGTGCCAGTCCTCGTCGAACGGGGTCTGCAACGGGGCGGTGTCCTCCGCCAGCCCGTCGGGCGTGCCCGGTTCTGCCGCTTCTGCCGGGGCAAGCTGGTCGAGCACGTCGTTGACCCGGTCGGCCAGGATCGACATCTGTTCCTTCTCGACGGCCACCGTGACCAGTCGCATGGAGTCGACCGCCTGCAGGTAGAAGGCACGCTGCCCAGCCGGCCCGACGGTGCCCACGACGAAGCGGTCGGCGGGGTCGAAGTCCTGCAAGGTCATGTTTCGAGCCTATCCCAGCGCCCTCAGGCGCCCGCGCCCCCGCCGACCTCGGCGTCACTGCTCGCCGCACGCCCACGGTGCTCGGCGGGCTTGCGGTCGGGGGGTCGCAGGCCCGACAGCTCACCGCCGTTGTCGTTGAGCCGCAGCACGAACGGCCGACGCGGGGTGTAGCGCACCACGCTGACGGATGCCGGGTCGACCTGGATGCGCTGGAAGTCGTCGAGCTGCGCACCGGCCGCAGCGGAGAGGATCGACTTGATGACGTCGCCGTGGGAGACGGCGACCCAGATGGCCTCCGGTCCGTGCTCGGCCGCCACGCGCCGGTTGGTCTCGCGCACCGCCTTCAGCGCGCGCCGTTGCATGGCGAGCATCGACTCACCCGGGTAGTCGGCCGAGCCCGGGAACCGGGCCTTGCTCGGCGTGGCCTGCACGACCTTCCAGAGCGGCTCCTTGACAAGCTCACTGAGCTTGCGTCCGGTCCAGGCCCCGTACCGGCACTCCCCCAGCCCGACGTGTTCGCTCCGAGCCAGCGACGACACCGACGCCACTGACGACTCCGACGGCACCGACGGCACTGACTCGAACGGGGCGGCGAGGCGGTCAGCGGTCTGCCTGCACCGCACCAACGGCGAGGTCACGACCTCGACGATGGGCAGCCTCGCGGCCGCGAGCCGGGCGCCCACGGCATCCGCCTGCATCTGCCCACGCTCATCGAGCTCGACGCCTGGGGCCCAGCCCGCAAGCACCCCTGAGGCGTTGGCGCTCGAGCGGCCGTGACGGACGAAGATGACGGTGGGCACGCTCGTCAGCGTAGACGGACGGCGTCGCCACTCGGCATCCGATGCCCTGACGTGATGAAGTGTTCCTGTGATCGTTGACAAGGCCATCTACCGCGGCGGCCACCGGCACGGGTGCGGCGACCTCAGCGACGAGCTCGACGCGTTGCGGGCCGGCACCGAGAAGGACAGCTTCATCTGGATCGGCCTCAAGGACCCCACCGACGAGGAGTTCGAGCTGGTCAACTCCGAGCTACACCTGCACCCGTTGGCGGTCGAGGACGCCGTCAAGGGCAACCAACGGGCGAAGATCGAGCAGTACGAGAAGTCGGTGTTCGTCGTGCTGAAGACGCTGCGCTACATCGACGCCACAAGCGACATCGAGACCGGTGAGCTGATGCTCTTCATCGGCGACCGGTTCGTGGTCACCGTGCGCCACGGCGAGGCCAACCCGTTGCAGGGCGTGCGCCACCGGCTGGAGGCCGAGGAGAGCCATCTGTCGTACGGGCCGATGGCGGTGCTGCACTCGGTCATGGACTCCGTCGTCGACAACTACCTAGTCGTCGACCGAGAGATCCGGCGCGACCTCGAGCACATTGAGGAGCAGGTGTTCGGCAGCTCGGCCGGGGGCGACGCGAACGTCATCTACCGCCTCAAGCGGGAGGTGCTCGAGTTCAGACGCGCCAGCGTTCCGTTGGCAGACGCGCTGACCACCTACATGGAGCGGGGAGCCGGACGACTCTTGACCAAGGACGTCCTGGTCTTCTTCCGCGACGTCGACGACCATCTGCGGCAGGTCAACGACCACATCGATGCCTACGACCATCTGCTCACCGACGTGCTCTCGGCCCACCTCGCCGGCGTCTCGGTCAAGCAGAACGAGGACATGCGCAAGATCTCGGCCTGGGTGGCCATCGCGGCCGTGCCGACCATGATCGCCGGGATCTACGGGATGAACTTCGAAAACATGCCAGAGCTGCAGGCGAGCATCCACATCGGCACGGGCGAGTTCGGGTACGGCTACTTCGTGGTGCTGCTCGTGATGGCGAGCGTCTGCACGACGCTCTACCGCGCCTTCAAACGGTCGGGCTGGCTCTAGCCACGACGAGCCAGGGTCGGTACGACCTCAACCCGGGTCGATACGACCTCAGGTCGCGGTGATCCAGCTGGCGCCCAAGGCGACCGCGAGAACCAGGCCGAGGGCCACGCGATACCAGACGAAGGGCAACAGGGTGTTGCTCGCGACGAAGCGGAGCAGCCAGGCGATCGAGGCGTACGCCACCACGAAGGCGACCACGATGCCCACGATGATGGGCCCGATCCCGAGCCCGGCGAGATCGGTTCGCTCCTTGACCGCCTCGAAGAGGCCGGCCGCCGTCAGGGCCGGGATGGCCAGAAAGAAGCTGAGCCGGGTCGCCGTGACCCGGTCGATACCTCGGGCGATGCCCATCGAGATCGTCGCCCCCGAGCGGGAGACGCCCGGGATGAGCGAGAAACACTGGACGAGACCGATGACCAGACCGTCCATCGGTCTCACGTCGTGCTCGCCGCGCACGGTGCCGCTGGCGGCATGGCGGGCGTAGAGGCGCTCCGACACGACCATGACACCGCTCCACAGCACGAGGGCGGCGGCCACGACCCACAGGCTGCGCAGGCCCCCGGAGATGAGGTCGCGCAGACCGAAGCCCACGAGCCCCACCGGTATCGAGCCGATCACCACGGCCCAGGCCAGCCCGTAGTCAGGATCGGCGCGTTGGTCAGCGTTCGCCAGGCCCCGGAACCAGGCGGTCGCGAACCGCACGATGTCCTTCCAGAAGAACAGCAGGGTGGCCGCGATCGCACCGAGCTGGATGACGGCGGTGTAGGCGGTCACGGCTGGGTCGTTGACCTCGAGCCCGATGAGCTTCTCGGTGATCGTCAGGTGACCGGTCGATGACACCGGCAGGTACTCGGTCAGGCCCTCGACGATGCCGAGGACGATCGAGTCGAGGTAGCTGAGGTCAGCCATGGGTCAACGAACCAATCGGGTGGGAGACAGAAGGAGAGGCCACCCCGGCACAGGGACGGCCTCGGCGCACCGTCGCGATGCTATCCCGAACGGGGGGCCTGGGCTCGCACTTGCGCCAGCACTCCCAACGTGGCCACCGCCTGGTCGCGAGTCATACCGCCGCCCACCGAGACGGCGAGGGTGGTCACCCCCGCGTCCTCGTAACGCTGTAAGCGGGTGGCGATGCGCCGCGGCGAGCCGAGCAGTGACGTCTCGTCGATGAACTCCAACGGCACTGCCGCCGCAGCATCGCGAACGCGCCCGGCCAGGTAGAGCTCCTGGATCTGGTCGGCCTCGTCGGCGAACCCCATTCGCCTCGCCAGCTGGTTGTAGAAGTTCTGCTCCTTCGAGCCCATGCCGCCGATGTAGAGCGCGCAGTAGTCGCGAACGTGGTCGGCCGCCTCAGCGACGTCGTCGACCAGAACGACGGGGGTCGAGGCCACCACGTCGAAGCCCGCCATCGGGTGCTCGGCGTCGGCGCGGCCACCGGCACGGCGTCCGGCCTCGATCGTGGCGAGCAGCTCAGGAGCGTGCTCGGGGCTGAAGAAGATCGCGAGCCAGCCATCAGCGATCTCGCCGGTCAGCTCGAGGTTCTTCGGGCCGACCGCCGCGAGATAGACGGGGATCTCGGAGCGAACCGGGCGCGATGCGAGCCTGAGCGCCTTGCCGGCACCACCCGGCAGCGGCAGCGTGAAGTGTCGGCCCTCAAAGCTCACCGTGTCACGCCGCACCGCGGCGCGAACGATCTCGACGTACTCCCGGGTGCGGCCCAGCGGCCTCGCGAACGGCACCCCGTGCCAGCCTTCGCTGACCTGCGGGCCCGAGACTCCGAGGCCGAGCCGGAAGCGGCCCCCCGACATGGTGTCAATCGTAGTGGCGGTCATGGCGGTCATCGCCGGAGTGCGCGCCGGAATCTGCATGACGGCCGAGCCGAGACCGATGTGCTCGGTACGGGCTCCGATCCACGCCAGCATCGACGGGCTGTCCGAACCGTAGGCCTCGGCGACCCAGACACTGTCGTAGCCGAGGCCGTCGGCTGCCACGGCGATCGCCACCATGTCCTCGCCGGTCGTGCCGCGGCCCCAGTACCCAAGGTTGACTGCAAGTCTCATGCCCGCAGGCTAGCGCTCGCGCCCCTGCTCAGACGCCCGGTGTCAGCGGGGTGAGTCAGATGCGGACGTCCTCATCCTCGTCGTCGTCGTCGTCGTCGTCGTCGTCGTCGTCGTCGTCGTCGTCGTCGTCAGCTTCGTCATCGTCGTCGTCGTCGTCGTCGTCGTCGTCGTCGTCAGCTTCGTCGTCGTCAGCTTCGTCGTCGTCAGCTTCGTCGTCGTCGTCGTCGTCTTCTTCGTCGTACTCGTCGGAGTCGAGTCCGGCGTAGACAGCAGGCTGCTCACCCTCGTCCTCGTCGTCGAACTCCTCGCCGAAGATGACCAACGGTGTGGCGACCTCGGTCGACACGTAGAGCGCCTCGTCGTAGTCGTCGAAGGCCTCAGCGAGGTCTTGGGCCGCAGCGATCACCATCGGGTGATCGGGGTCGCGGCTCGACTGCGCGGCTTCGAGGTGGCGCTCCAGGGCCGTGATCAGCTGTTCGAGGGCGGCACGGGGGTCGACGGTCATGGCATGACCGTAGTCGACCGGAACAGGGCAGCGTAACTCCCGTGGCGCCAGTCATCAGAAGGCAGCCCGCCGAGCCGTCGGCCGAGCCAACGACCGACCGCCGTCGTTCGTCTCCTGTTCACCCGGGCAGCCCGCGAGCACCGGTCGTTCGTGGTCAGAGGCCGGCGCCCTTGACCACGTCCTTGGCCGCCGGGGCCGTGATGTCGACCGGCTCGCCGTACTTCGAGATGGTGACCGTCGACGTGATGCCCATCAGGCCGAAGGTGACCTTTCTCAGGTGGTCCTTCGAGTCGATCCACGCGGTGTACCTGACCGTCTTGGGCAGGCTCGCCGCACCAGCCGCCGCCGACCCACCCAACGCCTTCGTGTCGAGCGTGAGGTCGTACTTGGCCATCTGCTCACCGTCGACCGCCTCCGTGCCGATCTTCTTGACCTTGGTCAGGCCCTTGTCGAACTGGTCGTACATCCGACTGGGGTCAGACTGCGCGGCCGCCTGCGACATCTGCTTGCCGATGGAGCTGTTCTCGTCGTAGACCGCCCACTTACCGGCCGCCTGGTTCGGCAGACCCTTGAGGTACACCTTCTTGTCCACCACTCGTAGCTGCAGGTCCATGCCCGACAGGGCCATCTTCAGAGCCATGGCGGGGTTCGACGCGTCGAGCTTGGTGTCGCCGTCCATCTTCATCGACTGACCGGCCCCCGCGAGCGACATGGACACGTGCGCCGTGGTGGCATTGGCACCCGCGGCCTTCAGGGCCGAGATGAACTCCGCCTTGTCGACGTCTCCGTTCGCGACCGGCGCGGCAGATGACGAGGTCGCTGCCGTGCTCGGTGCTGCGCTCGACGACGTGTCGCTGGGCCCGGCCGCAGGGCTGCTCGACTGGGGCTGCGTGGCGCCCGGAGTGGTGGTGCCGGGTGTTGTGCTGCCGCACGCGCTGGCGAGCAGCACTGCCGGAACAACGACGGCGCTCGCCGCAGCGCGGCGAAGGGTGATGCGTTGGCTCATGGTCGAGGCCTCCTGGGTTGGTCAACGCTCGCCCCGAAGGTGCGGTTCCCCCGACGGTGTCCCCTGTTGACGGGGTCAAGGTACCAAGGCGAGGTGAACACCCCGTCGACGTCGGGGCCTCCGGTGCAAGAATGGCGTTGATGACCGAGTACGAGTACCAGGTGCTGACCTTCGACCGGCACGTGCCGAAAGCGGAGGCCCGCCAGACGGTTCGTGAGCACGCGGAGTACGGCCGTTGGGAGCTGTCCCGCAGCGTGCTCTACGAGGGTGGCGTTCGACGTATCTGGCTGCGCCGACGCATCATGCGGGTCAACCGCACGGTGTGACCAGCGCCGGCTCGCCCGGTCAGCAGGTGCGCAGAAAGTCGCCGAGCACCCTCGCGCCGAACTGCAGGGACGCCGTGGGTACCCGTTCGTCGATCCCGTGGAACATCGGCGCGAAGTCGAGGTCGGCCGGCAGTCGCAGCGGGGCGAACCCGTAGCCCCTGATGCCGAGACGGCTGAGTGCCTTGTTGTCGGTTCCGCCCGACAGGCAGTAGGGCAGCACCGCGGCACCGGGATCCTCACGCAGCAGCGACTGCTTCATCGCCTCGACGAGGTCGCCCTCGAAGGCTGCCTCGATGGCGACGTCGCGGTGGTGGACCTCCACCTCGACGTGCTCGCCCGCCAGCTCTCGAACAGTGCTCATGAGGTCGTCCTCATGGCCGGGGAGGAAGCGGCAGTCGACGACGGCAGTCGCACTCTGAGGGATGACATTGTGCTTGTACCCCGACTCGAGCATGGTCACGTTGGCCGTGTCCTGCAACGTTCCACGCACGAAACCCTGCGCCCCTCCGAGGGTGTCGAGCAGGGCTTCGAGGTCGTCGTCGGAGTACGGAGTCGCGGTGATCTCGCTGACGGAGTCGAGCAGCTCACGCACCGAGGCGATGTACTCGCGGGGCCATTCGTGGGCGGCGATCCGGCCGATGGCAGCCGCCAGGCGCACGATCGCGTTCTCGTCGTTGGGCACAGAGCCGTGCCCGGCCCTGCCGTGCGCACGCAGCCTGAGCCAGGCGATCCCCTTCTCGGCGGTCTGGAGCAGATAGGCCCGACGTTCCCCTTGTGGCGTGGCGAGCGTGACGCTGTAGCCCCCCACCTCGCTGATCGCTTCGCTCACGCCCTCGAACCACTGCGGGTGGTGGTCGACGAGCCAGTGGCTCCCGTGGGTGCCTCCCGCCTCCTCGTCGGCGAAGAAGACGAAGGTCGTGTCGCGAGCCGGCTTGGTGCCGGTGCGGGCGAAGTGGCGGATGTTGGCGAGGATCATCGCGTCCATGTCTTTCATGTCGACCGCCCCTCTGCCCCAGATGCAGCCGTCGCGCTCTTCGGCCCCGAACGGGTCTGCCTGCCAGTCGTCGGCGTTCGCCGGAACGACGTCGAGGTGTCCGTGCACGGCCAGTCCGCTTCGGGTCGGGTCCTGCCCCTCCAGACGCAGCACGACCGTGGCCCGACCCGGCTCGCTCTCGAGCAGCTCAGCCTCCAGCCCGACCTCGGCGAGCTCGCCCATGACGTACTCCGCGGCCGCCCGCTCCCCTGGTCCCGACCCGTCACCGTAGTTGGTCGAGTCGATACGGATCAGGTCGGAGCAGATTCGAACCACCTCGTCCTCAGGTCGCACCTGGGGGGTGTCAGAACGGGTCGGGTCGTTGTGGTTCATGCCGTCAGCGTATGTCGCCGTGCCGGTTCGAGCCGCTCCACCCGGTTGGTGGTTTGCGGCGCCGTCGTGCTAACGTTGCGCCTCGCTGCACGGGCTCCACGGAGGCCGCGCAACACACCTTTGTCGGGGTGGCGGAATGGCAGACGCGCTAGCTTGAGGTGCTAGTGCCCTAACGGGCGTGGGGGTTCAAGTCCCCCCCTCGACACCACAGTTCAAACGCACCTGTTCCCGGCCGGCTGGGCTCGACCGACGGTTGGCCGGTCTCGCCCTCATTGGCGGGCAAGCCGCCTACAGTGGCGCGGGTGACCTTCCTGCGGGCGTTGGCGGCCCTTCTGCGACAGCGCGGCTTCCGCCGGCTGTTCGTCAGCCGCATCAGCTCCCAGGGCAGCGACGGCATCTTCCAGGTCGCTCTGGCCAGCCATGTGCTCTTCAATCCCGAGAAGGCGGCCGACGCCCGCAGCATCGCCATGGCGTTCGCCGTGATCCTGCTGCCCTACAGCCTGATCGGTCCATTCGCCGGGGTGTTGCTCGACCGGTGGGACCGTCGCCGCGTCCTCGTCGTCGTGCAGCTCGGTCGGCTGGTCGCCATGCTCGCGGTGGCGGCGCTCAGCGCCCGACCGAGTGTCAGCGGTGGCTTCTTCGCTGCCGTGCTGGTCGTCTTCTCGCTGAACCGCTTCATCCTCGCCGGCCTGTCTGCCGCCCTGCCCCACGTCGTCTCTCGTGACCTGCTGGTCAGTGCGAACTCCGTGGCGCCGACCTGCGGCACCCTGGCCTACCTCGTCGGCGGAGCGCTCGGCACGGGCCTGGCCACGGTGAGCAGCGACGAGGTGGTGGTTCTCGTGTCGTGCGTCGGGGTGGCCGGCGCGAGCTGGGCGGCGGCTCGTCTGCCGTTCGTCGGGCCCGACGACGTGGAGGCTGTTCTCGGCGTGCGCCACCTGCTGGGCCGGGTGGCCGCCGGGTTCGTCGAGGCCGCCCGCACCCTGCCCCGACGGGGCCGGTTGCTGCTGACGCTCGTGCTGCTCACGCGTCTGCCGTTCGGGTTCTTCCTGCTGCAGACCCTGCTGCTCGTCCGACACGCGACGACGCCCGATGGCCAGGCCATGGCGATCGCAGTGGCGGCCGCTGCGGCCGCCGCCGGGTTCGCGCTGGCCGCCTTTGTCACGCCCTGGCTGCTTCCGAAGGTCGGCGCGATCCGCTACGCCGCCGGGGTGCTCGCCGTCGGCGCGCTGGGATGCATCACCCTCGGGCCGTGGCTGACACCGGGGAGCATCAGCGCCTTGGGGTTCGTGGTCGGCATCAGCTCCCAGGGCGTCAAGATCACGGTCGACAGCCTGCTTCAGACGCACGTGCCCGACCACCTCCTGGGGCGGGCCTTCTCGGTCTACGACGTGATGTACAACGCCGGCCTAGTGGTGGCCGCCGGGGCGGGCGCCGTGCTGCTGCCGGCATCCGGCCTGGCCTGGTGGCCCTTCGTCGTGTTCGCCGGGCTCTACCTCGCGCTGGCTCTCGGTATCGGGCCCCTGTGGCAGCGAGTGAGCCGGGCCGACGAGACCCGGCCACTAGGCTGACCGCGTGCTTGCCCCCGACGGCCTTCCCGTGGTGACCGCCACCCGCTACGTCACGCCGCTCAAGGAAGGGGGGTCGCTGCCCGGCATCGTCGAGGCTTCTGACGACGGAACCTACGTGCTGAAGTTTCGTGGGGCGGGGCAGGGGCTGAAGGTGCTCGTCGCGGAGATCGTGGTGGCCGGTCTGGCTGCCCTCATCGAGGTACCGGTGCCCGCGCTCGCCGTGGTGCACCTCGATGCGCGGATCGCGAAGTACGAGGCCGACGAGGAGGTACAGGACCTGCTGACCGCGTCGGTGGGCACCAATCTTGGCGTCGACTTCCTACCCGGCTCACTCGGCTACGACGGTTCCCAGCCGCCCACGGTCGACCTCGCCGAACGGATCGTCTGGCTCGATGCCGTCACGGCAAACGTCGACCGCACCTGGAGCAACCCCAACCTGCTCGTGTGGCGCGGTCGCACCTGGGCCATCGACCACGGCGCCGCCCTCTACTTCCACCACTCGTGGCCCAGCCGCCCGCCCTCACCGCAACGTTTCGCCGCCCAGCCCTTCGACGCGAGCAGGCACGTGCTCCGACGGGTGGGAGGCGACGTGTCGAGGCGCCACACCGAGCTCGCCGAGCGCCTCACGCCGGATGCCGTGTCGACCGTGGTCGAGTCGGTGCCGACCGAGTGGCTGGAGCCCACTGCCGACCTGCCCGATGCCGCAGCGGTGCGCACGGCGTACCGCGAGATGCTCACTGCCCGACTGGCCAGCCCTGCGGCGTGGTTGCCCGGGGCGCCGTCGTGATCGGCTACCAGTACGTGTCGTTGCGACTCGTTCCGCGCGTCGACCGCGAGGAGTTCATCAACGTCGGCGTGGTGCTCTACGCACAGGACGCGGGGTTTCTCGAAGCAGCCTGGGAGATCGACGCCGCCCGCGCGGCGGCGCTCTGCCCCACGTGCGACCTCGACGGCGTGCGCGCCATGCTCGAGCAGATCAGGGCCGTGTGCCGCGGTGAGCCCGGTCGTGGCCGGCCCGTCTTCGAGCGGGCCGGGCAGCGGTTCGGCTGGATCATCGCCCCACGGTCGACCGTCGTGCAGCCGGGGCCGGTGCACGGGGGGCTCTGCGCCGATCCGACGATCGAGCTCGAGCGCCTCCTCGTTCGACTGGTCAGGGCCTGAGCGCCCACATCGCCACCGCAGCGGCGGCACCGACGTTGAGCGAGTCGACCCCCCCTGCCATCGGGATACGCACGGTGACGTCGGCGGCGGCGATGGTGTGAGCCGAGAGCCCGTCACCCTCAGCCCCGACGACCAGGGCGAGACGCTCGGGCGGCGCCGAGGCCAGCTCTTCCAGACCGACCGACTCGTCGGTCAGTGCCATCGCCACGATGGTGAAGCCGGCCACCCGTAGCTCGTCGACACCGGCCGGCCACGGGTCGATCCGGGTCCACGGCACCTGGAACACGGTGCCCATCGAGACGCGAATCGCCCTGCGGTAGAGCGGGTCGGCGCAACGCGGTGACACGAGCACGGCATCCGCTCCGAGCGCGGCGGCGCTACGAAAGATGGCTCCGACGTTCGTGTGGTCGACGACATCCTCGATGACGACCACCCGCCGAGCCGCGCTGATGACCGCAGCCACGGTCGGCAGCTCCGGACGCTGCATCGACGCGAGGGCACCGCGGTGCAGGTGGAAGCCGGTACGCGCCTCGATCACGTCATGGGCTGCGACGTAGACCGGCACCCCATCGCTCTCGGCCCGCTCGACCAGGTCGGCCAGGTCATCGACCCAGCGCCACGCCATCAGGTACGAACGGGGTCGGTGGCCGGCACGCAGTGCTCGCCGGATGACCTTCTGGCTCTCGGCGATGTAGAGGCCCCGTTCGGGCTCGATGCGCCGCCGCAGGGCCACATCGGTCAGCGAGACGTAGTCGGCGAGTCGAGGGTCGGACGCGTCGGTGATCTCGATCGGCACGTGCACACCGTAGTCGCCGCTCGGGTCGACCGACGCCCGGCATCAGCCTGCGCTCAGGCGGTGAACCAGATCAGCTTGATGATCGCGACGAGGCCGATGGTGATGATGAGGGCTCGCAGCACCGGCGGCGGGATCCGGCGACCGACGCGGGCGCCGACGATGCCGCCGACGAAGGCCCCGCCGCCCACCAGCAGCACCACGAGCCAGTCGATGCTGTCGCGCGCGAAGAGCAGGAACACGGCAGCGGCGACGACGTTGACCACGAGCGCGAGCACGTTCTTGTAGCCGTTGAGACGCTGAAGGGACTCAGAGCTGAGCGCACTGAACAGGCCCATCAGCAGCACGCCCTGGGCGGCCCCGAAGTAGCCGCCGTACATGCCCGCCACGAACACCCCGACGCCCATCGCCGGGGCGTGCCACGAGGGAGTGGAGCGATCACCGTCCTGGGCCTGGCGCTGCGACCGCGCCTGCAGGCGGGGGCCGGCGACCACCAGAATGAGCGCGATGAGGATCAGGATCGGCACGATGGCCTTGAAGGCGGTGGCCGGCAGCACCAGCAGCAGGCCGGCGCCGACGACCGAGCCGACGAACGAGAGCGGCATGAGCCGTCTCAGGGTCGGCGCCTGACCGGTCAGCTCGTGGCGGTAGCCCCACGAGCCCGTCACTCCCCCGGCGACGAGGCCGATGTTGTTCGAGACGTTCGCCACGAGCGGGTTGACCCCGAAGAAGAGCAGGGTGGGGAAGGTGATGAGAGTGCCGGAGCCGACCACCACGTTGATCATGCCCGCTGCCATACCGGCAAAGGCGACGGCGACAGCAGACCAGAACGACACCGGGTCACCCTACAAGCACGAACCGGGGGCCTCGTACATCCGGACCCGTCCGAGAAGGCGGAATCGGCCTCCGCCACAGGGGCGAAGGCCGATTCCAATCTGAGCTGACTGCCAGGGAGGCTCAGCGAGGAGGCGTCTGCTCCCCCGTCGACGGGCCGGTTGCCGGAAGGTCGGTGATCTGCGGGGCAGGCGGCATGGGCGGTTCCGAGACGGCTGGGCTGGGCGGCAGCGGGGCCGCCGGTGCGGTCGCCTGCGGCAGGGCCGCCGGTGTCACCGGGGCCGCCGGAGACACGGGGGCCTTCTGACGTGCGGGGGGTGCATTGTGCTCGGTTGACTCGGCGCTGAGCTTTGCTGCCTCTTCGCGAGCCTCCGCGAGAGCCTTGGCGGGGTCGGCCAGCACCGTGTCACCGAACGCGTCAGCATCGCCCTCTCCCGTGTCGACCCAGTCGAGCTCGTCGTCGCGGGCCGGCCCCTCGTCGGTGCCGCCGAGCGCGTTGCCGATGCCCTTGAGGGCGTCGGTCAGCTCGGAGGGAATGATCCACATCTTGTTCGAGTCGCCGCGAGCGAGCTGCGGCAGCACCTGCAGGTACTGGTAGGCGAGCAGCTTCTGGGTGGGCTTGCCACGGTGGATCGCCGTGAAGACCTGCGAGATGGCGCGAGCCTGGCCCTGGGCCTCCAGGATGCGGGCCTGCGCCGAACCCTCAGCGCGCAGGATCGAGCTCTGCTTCTCACCCTCGGCGGTGAGGATGGCCGACTGCTTGAAGCCCTCGGCGGTCAGGATGG
The DNA here is from genome assembly GCF_001758225.1 of Humibacillus sp. DSM 29435. Lineage (GTDB taxonomy): Bacteria > Actinomycetota > Actinomycetes > Actinomycetales > Dermatophilaceae > DSM-29435. Next base: position 71,349 of record NZ_MAST01000006.1, read on the forward strand.
CGGCACGACGGTCACGCTCGGCGCGCATCTGCTTCTCCATCGAGTCCTGCACCGAGTGCGGCGGGTCGATGGCCTTCAGCTCGACGCGGCTGACGCGGATGCCCCACTGGCCGGTGGCCTCGTCGAGCACGCCGCGCAGCTGACCGTTGATCTGGTCGCGGCTGGTCAGGGTCTGCTCGAGGTCGAGCGAGCCGATGACGTTGCGCAAGGTGGTGACGGTGAGCTGCTCGATGCCCTGGATGAAGTTGGCGATCTCGTAGACCGCTGCCTTGGCATCGGTGACCGCGTAGTAGATGACGGTGTCGATGCTGACCACGAGGTTGTCGGAGGTGATCACCGGCTGCGGCGGGAAGGTGACGACCTGCTCGCGCAGGTCGATGTTGGCGCGCACCTTGTCGACGAACGGGATCAGGAAGTGCAGCCCCGCCGTCAGGGTCTTGTTGTAGCCACCGAGGCGCTCGACGATCTGCGCCGTCTGTTGCGGCACGATCCGAACCGTACGCACGACGATGATGATGGCGACGATGATGAGGAGCAGCGGAATGACGAGTACCGGGTCCACGGCCTTCTCCCTGTTCTGCCCTGCGCGAGGCGCGGGCGGTTGCGGACGTGCCGGTCGGCACGTCCTCGATGTCGGTGGGGCGTCGAGCTTGGCCAGCAGCGGGTCAGCGGTCGATCGCCGGAACCCGGCTGACCACGGCGGTGGCACCGTCAATACGCTCGACGACGACCTCCTGGCCTTCCTCGATGCTGTCGCCCGAGGTTCGGGCCGTCCAGGTGTCACCGGCCAGCTTCACCGTGCCTGCCGAGGTGGACACCCGTTCGATCACGACAGCCGAGCGGCCCAGGTGCGCGGAGGTGCCCATCAGCTCGACCGGCCCACGCTTGAACCGACGATGCATCCACGGACGAACCACGAGCAGCAGCCCGACAGCCACGACAACGGCGACGATGGCCTGGATGGAGAACGGCGCACCGAACGCTGCGGCAACGGAGCCTCCGAGCGCACCTCCGCCGATCATCAGGAACGTGAAGTCCACCGTGGCTGCTTCGATCGCGACGAGTACCAACGCGATCCCCAGCCACACCAGTGCAGCCTGTCCGTCAAACATCGTGTCACCCTGCCTTCTGTCGAGCGGTTGCGGGTCGAGCCCGTAACGCGCCTCACCTGTGAGACGTTTACCAGTCTGCCTTAGTTCCCCATGGGCTCAACGGCGGGTTGGCAACGAGGCGGTCACGAAGCAGGGGTCAGACCCGGCCCAGACCCGGCTCAGGCGCGGGCTCGGGCCGACCAGCGCTCACCGTGGCGCTCGAGCACCAAGGGCAGCCCGAACGTCTCGGAGAGGTTGGCCTCGGTGAGGGTGGTCTCGATCGGGCCCGCTGCGACGACCCGGCCGTCTCGGATCATGAGCACGTCGGTGAACGACGGCGGGATCTCCTCGACGTGGTGGGTCACGAGCACCATCGCCGGCGCCTCGATGTCGGCAGCGAGCCGGCCCAGGCGCCGGACCAGGTCTTCGCGCCCTCCGAGGTCGAGCCCGGCCGCCGGCTCGTCGAGCAGCATCAGCTCGGGGTCGGTCATCAGGGCCCGCGCGATCTGCACCCGCTTGCGTTCGCCCTCGCTCAGCGTGCCGTACTTGCGATCGGCCAAGTGGTCGGCGCCGAGCGTTCTCAGCAACGTCATGGCGCGCACATAGTCGGCCGGCTCGTACTGTTCGTGCCACCGGCCGATGATGCCGTAGGAAGCGGTGACGACGACGTTGCCGACGAGCTCGCCACTCGGGATGCGTTCTGCCATCGACGAGCTGGCCAGGCCGATACGGGGTCTCAGCTCGAAGACGTCGACGGCTCCGAGCACCTCTCCGAGGATGCCGGCCACACCACTGGTGGGGTGCATGCGCGCAGCGGCAATCTGTAGCAGCGTCGTCTTCCCGGCACCGTTGGCTCCGAGCACCACCCAGCGTTCGCCCTCCTCCACCTCCCAGTCGACCTCGTCGAGAAGGGTTGCGGCACCACGACGCACGGTGACACCAGCGAAGGCAAGGACGTCACTCATGGCCCCGACCCTATGGCACGGCGCCCCACTCGTCCGGGGGGCGCACCCTACGATGGCCAGATGCCCGAGCTGCCCGCCTCCGTGCGCCTCGCGCTGTGGGTGACGCACTCGTGGAACGGTGGCCCACCGCTCGTCCAGTCGCTGGCCCGGTCGTTTCCCGACCTCGACCACGTGGCCGGCGACCTGGCCCGGCTCGAGCTCTGGAACGAGCTGGGAGAACGGGCGCTCTTCGTGGCCCTCCCCCGCCCGGGCGACACCAGTCGGATGCCGCCCGGCTCGCTGGCCGCCTCCGCCCTCGCCACCGACGTGGGCGAGTGTGTCTTCGTGCCCGGCATCGGTGGCGTGCTCGTGCCGACCCTCTCGGAGTTCGGGCCTGAGGGCGACGTCGGGGTGCGCGCCGACTGGACGGCTTTCGAGGCCGACCCGGTGCCCCGACACCGTCTGGAGATGCTCGACCTACGCCAGGTGCACCGCACCCTGCTGGCGCGCCTGTCCGAGCACGCCCAGCACTTCGAGTCGGTCGGCGGCGCACCGTGGGGAGCCGACGCACGCGCCGACATCGAGTCACGGGGCGGTACCACGCTCTGGGCAGTGCCCGGCTCCACCCCGGGCCGAGCGCTCACGGTGATGGCGCTCGCGGCCGACGTCTCGAGGGTGGCGCACCGCACCGGGGCGCTGACTTCACTGGGTTCCGGCGGCCTGGACGCTGCCACCGCCACCTCGCGTGGCCTCCTGCTGCGGGCAGTGGCGGCCGACGCCGATGACGCCCTCACCGACGCCACCAACATCGCGGTCATGACGATCGCCGGCTGGCGGCCCGATCGCTGACGAGCCGACGTCAGGCAGCTCCTTCGTCGTTCCCCTCCACCGTCCGCTCACCGCGCTCATCGTTCTGCCGCAGCAGCACTGCACGCGCGTAGGCCCGCTCGGCATCGATGTCGACGCAACGCTCCAGCACACCCGAGCGGGTGCGGAGCACCACCGCATACCCACCTTCGATGCGCTCGAGGCTGACGAAGCCATCACCGGCCAGCTCGCGAAGCTGGTCTTCTCGGGGTAGCCAGATCACCTTGCTCTGCTCGATGCTGTCGAGCGCCCACTCGGTGGTGCCGTTGAACCCGAGCACGTCGCCGCTCGCGAAGTGGTGCACGTCGACGGTCAGCTCACTGATGACGAAGACGTCCCCCTCCATGCCGGGTACCGACAGCACGAACCGGTCACCGGTCGAGGGCGTCCACTCCACGCCCGACTCGATGAGACGGCGGGCGAGCTCGATGGTCAGCATGCTTCATCCTCACATCTGATCGACGTGGCCTCAACGGGTGCCTAGATTGGGAGCATGCCGAGTGAGACCTTGTCCGTACCCCTCGACGAGAGCAGCTTCCAGTCGGTGCTCTGCGTCGCAGCCCACCCCGACGACCTCGAGTACGGTGCCGCCGCCGCCGTCGACAAGTGGGTGCGCGCAGGTAAGACCGTCACGTACCTGCTGGCCACCCGAGGCGAGGCGGGGATCGACACGATGTCGCCCGACCGGGCAGGGCCGACGCGCGAGCAGGAGGAGCGAGACGGGGCTGCGGCGGTCGGCGTCGACGTCGTCGACTTCCTCGACGGCTTCTCAGACGGCACGGTCGAGTACGGGCTTGCGCTTCGCCGAGCCCTGGCCCGACAGATCCGCATTCGCCGTCCGGATCTGATCCTGAGTCTCACGCACGAGGAGTCGTTCGCCGGCGGCGGTCTGAACCAGGCCGACCACCGCGCCGTGGGTCTGGCGGTCATCGATGCCCGCGCGGATGCCGGCAACCGCTGGATCTTCCCCGAGCTGGTCGACGAGGGGCACGAGCCCTGGTCGCCCAAGCAGGTGTTCGCCTGCAACGACCCCGCACCGACCCACTTCGTCGACGTCACCGGCCACTTCGACGCGGCCGTCGAGTCCTTGTCGGCCCACGAGCAGTACCTGACTGCGCTGGGTCCGAGCTATCCCACCCCCGCCGAGCTGTTGTCGAGGATTCTCGGAGCAGGCGCCGAGCCGCTGGGCGTGGAGCACGCCCTGCTCGGGCGGCTGCTCGGCTGACCACACCCCCGTTCAGCTGGCTAGTGGTCCAGCACCGTGCGGTAGACCTCCAGGGTGCGGTCACCGATCGTCGACCACGAGAACGACTCGACGGCCCGTTCGCGTCCGGCCAGGCCGAACTGGCGCGCCCGGTCAGGGTCGGACACCGCCTCGGTGAGCGCGGCGGCGAGGTCGGCGATGAACGCCTCTGGGTCGACCGGGATGCCGGTGCCGTCGGTGACCTGGTCGATCGGCACGAGCCAGCCGGTCTGCCCGTCGACGACGACCTCGGGGATGCCACCGGTCGCCGTGGCGACCACCGCCAGCTCACACGCCATCGCCTCGAGGTTGACGATGCCGAGCGGCTCGTAGACCGACGGGCACGCGAACACCGTGCCGTGGCTGAGCAGCGCCACGACCTCCGAGCGAGGCAGCATGTCAGAGATCCAGACCACTCCCTCTCGGCCCTGTCGCAGGTCGGCCACCAGCTGTTCGACCTCGGCCAGGATCTCCGGGGTGTCGGGTGCGCCGGCGCACAGAACGATCTGAACCTCGGGTGGAAGCTCGGCACAGGCCCGCAACAGGTACGGCAGGCCCTTCTGGCGGGTGATGCGGCCGACGAACACCACGGACGGCCGATCTGGGTCGATGCCGTGGCGGACCACCGTCTCACGGGCGTCGTCGGAACGGTCGCACGACCACAGCTGAGAGTCGATCCCGTTGTGCACGACGTGAACCCGCTCCGGGTCGAGGCTCGGGTAGCTGCGCAGGATGTCGGCTCGCATCCCTGCGCTCACGGCGACGACCGCTGCCGCACCCTCGTAGGCCGTGCGCTCGGCGAACGACGACACTCGGTAGCCGCCACCGAGCTGCTCGGCCTTCCAGGGGCGCATCGGCTCCAGCGAGTGGGCGGTCACGACGTGCGGCATCCCGCCGAGCAGTGAGGCGAGGTGTCCGCCGAAGTTGGCGTACCACGTATGCGAATGCACGATATCGGCGCCGACGCAGTCGCCGGCCATCGTCAGGTCGACCCCCAGGGTCTTGAGGGCCGCGTTGGACGAGGCGAGCTCGGCCAGGTCGGGGTAGGCCGTCGTGTCGGGTTCGTCACGGGGCTCGCCGAAACAGCGGACCTGCACCTCCACGTCACCGCGCTCGCGTAGGGCCCGGACGAGCTCGGCCACATGGACCCCAGCCCCTCCGTAGATGGCCGGTGGATATTCCTTGCTGAGGATGTCGACGCGCACAAGAGTGAGACTAGTCACTTCCTGCGCAGCACCGCGATCTCACCGGCGCTGATGATCAACGGGCGCTGGTAGGTGCTCAGCAGCACATAGCCCCGCGCTTCGAACATCGTGATGATGCGCGCCGAGGTCACCGGCTCGACCACCCCGATCTCGTGACCGTCGGACTTCTTCGGTTTGCCCTTGGTCGAGTTGAGCGACACCACGTAGCCCGGGCCGATCTCGCAGATGCGGTCGACGTAGTGCTCGACGACGTCGGGCTCCATCTCCTGGAAGGAGTAGGAGTTGACGAACACGTCGTAGCGACCGGTCAGGTCGGGCAGCCGCCAGTTGGGCAGGCACCCCGACTTCGGCACGTGCAGCTCACCGGTCTCGGCCACGTCGTCCGGACCGAGCACCCGGTCGCGACCGAACAGCTCGGTCAGGTAGTAGGTGCCGACGGTCAGCAGCGGCGGGATGTCGAGGTTGACGTACCGGGCCTCGGGGTCGCGCGACATCACGATCTCGCCGAGCACCCCGTAGCCCCCGCCGAGCTCGAGGAACGACCGGGGCGGCTCGGTGACGTGGCGGCTCAACGCGGCCAGGCACAGCAGGTAGTTCAGGTAGGGACGACCGTGACGGACGTCTGGAGCAGGAGAGACGGAGTAGCGCTGGGGGGGCTCGCCGACGGTGCTCTCCCCGAACCCCTCGAGGTCGAACGGCCAACGGTTCTGGTCCCAGCCGAGTCGGGCTGCGTCGAAGTCACGCCCGGCTTCGACACCGCCGGTGAGCGACTTGCGCAGCCACTGCGCGGTCACCCGGGGGTTGATCTCCTGGGCCCGAGGGAGCAGTGCGTCGATGCGTGCGTAGCTGAAGCCGTTGCCGTAGACGGGATAGAACCAGAAGCCGGCTGTCGGCCACGACTTGAAACGGCTCAGGCCGTGCCCTCGCATGTCGGCCAGCAACTGCTCGAGGCCAGGACCCCAGAAGTTCGTCGGTCGGTAGCGCGGATCGCAGTCTGCGAGCCCCTCGAGGGAGCGGGCGGTCATCGCCTCCCATCGCGGATCCTCGTCCGACCGGTCGTGGATGCCGTGTTGGTCCGGCGGTCGCGGAGCGGGGGCCGGCTCACGCGCCGGGCCCGGTTGGGCGGATCCGGGAGCAGGGGCGCCGACTCGGCTGAGACGGCGTCCGACCCGGTGTGCGAGGCGATGATGGAAGGGGGCGATGGCCACGCGTCGAGGGTAGGTGACGTGGCCGTGGTCCGGGGGTGATCCACCACACGATTGTGGCTAGGGTGACTGCCATGGCCCGACGAAGCGCTAACGCAGGTCCCAAGGTTCTCGCGATCGTGCTCGCTGGAGGTGAGGGCAAACGGCTCATGCCGCTCACGGCTGACCGGGCCAAACCCGCGGTTCCGTTCGGTGGCATCTATCGGCTCATCGACCTGGCCCTGTCGAACGTCGTCAACTCCGAGTACCGCAAGGTCGTCGTGCTGACGCAGTACAAGTCGCACAGCCTAGACGCGCACGTCACCCGCACCTGGCGCCTGTCGACCCTGCTCGGCAACTACATCACCACCGTGCCCGCGCAGCAGCGGGTCGACAAGAACTGGTTCCTGGGCAGCGCCGACGCGATCTACCAGAGCCTCAACCTGGTCCACGACGAGAAGCCCGACATCGTCGTGGTCGTCGGCGCCGACCACGTCTATCGCATGGACTTCAGCCAGATGGTCGAGCAGCACATCGAGTCGGGCGCGGCCTGCACGGTGGCCGCCATCCGGCAGCCGATCTCGATGGCCGACCAGTTCGGCGTCATCGAGGTCGACCCCGAGCAGCCCACGAAGATCGCTGCGTTCCGTGAGAAGCCGAGCGACCCGGCAGGGCTCCCCGACAACCCGAACGAGATCCTCGCCTCGATGGGCAACTACGTCTTCACCGCCGATGCGCTCGAGGCAGCCGTCATCCGCGACGACGTGCGCGAGGGCAGCAAGCACGACATGGGTGGCGACATCGTTCCCGACTTCGTCAGCCGCGGAGAGGCTGCGGTCTACGACTTCGGCGAGAACGACGTTCCCGGCGCCACCGACCGCGACCGGGCCTACTGGCGCGACGTCGGCACGATCGACTCGTACTACGACGCCCACATGGACCTCATCTCGGTGCACCCCATCTTCAACCTCTACAACTACGACTGGCCGATCTACACCAGCCACAGTCCCTACCCGCCTGCCAAGTTCGTGCATGGCAGCGGCGACCGCATCGGCGAGGCGCTCAACTCCGCAGTGTCGCCGGGAGTGGTGGTCTCTGGCGCGCACATCTACTCGTCGGTGCTCTCGCCCCTCGTCCGAGTGCACTCCTACGCCAGCATCCAGGGCTCCGTGGTGCTCGACGGCGTGACGGTGCATCGCCACGCCCAGATCCGCAGGGCCATCATCGACAAGAACGTCGTCGTGCCCGAGGGCGTTCACATCGGGGTCGACCACGAGCACGACCGCGCTCGGGGCTTCCACGTCACCGAGAGCGGAATCGTCGTTGTCGGCAAGGGGCAGGTCGTCACCGCGTGACCCGACCAACGTCGGGATCGAGCCGAGACGGAGACGCTCATGACCGACGAGACTGCGCCGCCAGCCAGCGCCGCTGACCCCCGGCCGGCCCGGGTCGGCATCCAGGTCCCACCGCAGCACGCCTCCTACGCGGACATCCGGCGCACCTGCTCGCGCCTGGAGGAGATGGGCGCCGACCTGCTTTTCGGGTGGGACCACTTCTTCCCCCTGAGCGGCGACCCCGACGGGCCGCACTTCGAATGCTGGTCGATGCTCGGCGCCTGGGCCGAGGCCACCGAACGGGTCGAGATCGGGGCCCTGGTCTCGTGCAACAGCTATCGCAACCCGAACCTGCTGGCCGACATGGCGCGCACCGTCGACCACATCAGCGGCGGGCGACTCGTGCTCGGTATCGGGTCGGGCTGGTTCGAGCGCGACTACGACGAGTACGGTTACGACTTCGCCACGGCCGGTGCCCGGCTCGACGCCCTCGAACGTGACCTGCCGGTGATCCGCGACCGCTGGCGTCGGCTCAACCCACGACCGACCCGCGACATCCCGGTGCTCATCGGCGGCGGGGGCGAGAAGAAGACGCTGCGCATCGTGGCCGAGCACGCGAACATCTGGCACGGTTTCGGCGACGCCGAGCAGATCGCGCACAAGCACCGGGTGCTCGATCAGTGGTGCGCCCGCCGCGGCCGTGACCCGCTCGAGATCGAGCGGTCGGCCGGGGTGGCCTTCGTGCCGGGGCGCAACCCTGACCAGAGCGCCGACTACGCCCAGAACGCGCAGCAGCTGCACGACATCGGCACCCGCCTGTTCACGGCGAGCGTCGCCGCGACCTCGCCCGACCTCACCCGGGTGCGCGACCTGCTCGCGTGGCGCGACGAGGTGAACGCCAACCAGAGGGTGCGTCGATCCTGACGGATGACGGATGCCGGATGCCGGATGCGTCGGCCAGCCCGTCGCGTGACCTCACTACCCTGACGGGGTGATCGAACCGAGCGGCGCTGAGGGCATGGACGGCATTGACGGCATGGACGGCACTACCGAAGACGGCGTCACCTCGGGCAGTGCCGAGAGGCGTGACAGCCCAGCGACCCCCCATACCCTCAGCATCACGGTCACGGGCCTCGACCGGCCCGGGGTCACTGGGGCCCTGCTCAGCGCGCTCGCCGACGTGGGCGCCGAGGTGCTCGACATCCAGCAGGTCGTCGTGCACGGCCACCTGACCCTGGCGCTCGTGCTGCGCCCCGGTGCGCACGCCGAGCAGCTTCGCGATGCGGCCGCTGTGGCGGCCCACCGGCTGGGACTCTCGCTGGGCGTGGTGACCGGCACGGGTGACAACGCCCGCCCCAGGCACGGCCGGGCCGCGGTCGTCGTGCTCGGTGCGCCGCTGGGGGCCGATGCCGTGTCGCTCGTCACGAGCCGAATCGCCGAGCACGGGGCGAACATCGACCGCATCCGGCGGCTGTCGCGCTACCCCGTGACCACCGTCGAGTTCGACATCTCGGGGGCCGATGTACCCACGTTGCGCACCGAGCTCACCCGGGCCGCCGCCACCGTGGGCATCGACATCGCGGTGGCTCCCGGCGGTCTGGCCCGGCGCGGGCGACGGCTCGTCGTGCTCGACGTCGACTCCACCCTCATCCAGCAGGAGGTCATCGAGCTGCTCGCGGCGCACAGCGGCCGGGAGGCCGAGGTCGCGGAGGTGACGGCCCGGGCCATGGCCGGTGAGCTCGACTTCGAAGAGTCGCTCCGGGCCCGGGTGGCCACGCTGGCGGGCCTGCCGGCATCCGTGCTGGAACAGGTCCGAGCCGAGGTGGTGCTCACCCCCGGGGCCCGCACGCTGGTGCGCACCCTGAAACGGCTCGGCTTCACGGTGGGGCTCGTCAGCGGTGGGTTCATCGAGATCGTCGGCGCCCTCGCCGAAGACCTCGGAATCGACCATGTCCGCGCCAACCGGCTCGAGATCGAGAACGGGCGGCTCACCGGGCGGGTCGTGGGCGACGTCGTCGACCGGGCCGGCAAGGCGCTCGCGCTGCGGGCCTTCGCCGAGCAGGAACAGCTGCCGCTCAGCCGCACCGTGGCCATCGGTGACGGCGCCAACGACCTCGACATGCTCGCCATCGCCGGGCTCGGGGTCGCGTTCAACGCCAAACCGCTCGTGCGCGAGCGGGCGCAGACCTCGGTCAACGTGCCCTACCTCGACTCGGTGCTCTACCTGCTCGGCATATCGCGTGAGGAGATCGAGGAAGCCGATCTCGATGACGGCACGCCGACCCTGGCTCCGAGCGTCGACCACCGTGATCACTAGGCTGGCCCGATGCAGTCCCCGGCAACAGTGCCCGTCACCACGAGGTCGGTGCAACGCACGCTCCTGATCATCGGAGGAGCCGAGGACCGCATCGGGCGGTCGATCGTGCTCAAGCGCTTCGTCAAGCTGGCCGGCGGGCGTCGCTCGCGGATCGTGCTGATCCCCACCGCGTCGTCGTTCGCCGGCGAGGTGGCGCAGGCCTACCGTGACGTCTTCACCCGGCTGCGCGGGGGTGAGGTCACGGTCGTCGACCCGGTGACCCGCCGAGACGCGAACGACCCGGAGATGGTCGAGGCCCTCGACGCCGCCACCGGTGTCTTCATCACCGGCGGCAGCCAGGTCAAGCTGGCTCAGAACATCGTCGGGACTCCGGTCGGCGACGCCATCCTGCGCGCGCACGACCGCGGCGCGGTCGTCGCCGGCACCTCGGCCGGTGCTTCCATCATGAGCCGCTACATGATATCGCTCGGCGAGGAGGGGGTGACGCCCCGGCAGCGGGTCAGCCAGATCTCGGCCGGACTCGGTCTCGTAGAAGACATCATCATCGACCAGCACTTCGACCAGCGCGGCCGTTACGGGCGCCTGATGTCGATCGTGGCGGCGTCCCCGAGCCTGCTGGGAATGGGCATCGACGAGAACACCGCAGCCGAGATCCGTGGCGATGCCACGATGACCGTCATCGGCAGCGGTGCCATCTTCCTGGTCAACGCCCGGAACGCGATCACCGACGCTCCTGAGGCCCGCCGAGGCGCGCCCCTGCTCGTGTCCGGAGCGGTGGTGCACTCCCTGCCCACGGGCAGCACCTTCGACCTGGGCGAGGTCGAGCTGACCGACTTCATCGAACGGCACCCCGACATCGAGGGCTCCGTCGTGCCGGCTCAGGTACGCACCGAACGCACCCGCAGCACCGCTCACTGACCACGGTCGCTGCGCAGGTCATAGGGTCGTCTCCGGGACGTTGTCAGCAAGGCCGTCCGCCACCACCGCGTCGATCGTCCAGGAGGAGCTCCATGGCCGTAGAGGTTCCCACTCCCACCGGGCCGGCCAGGCCCGAACTGCGCATCCTGGAGACCCGGATCTACCGCGGCGGCAACATCTGGAGCTACCAGCAGGCGATCCACCTCGTGGTCGACCTCGGCATCCTCGAGCAGTACCCGAGCGTGTCTCTGCCCGGGTTCACCGACCAGCTGTTGGAGGCGGTGCCCGGCCTCGCCCGACACACCTGCTCCCTCGGGCGCAAGGGCGGTTTCGTCGAGCGGTTGCGTGAGGGAACCTGGCTCGGGCACGTGGCCGAGCATGTCGCCCTCCAGCTGCAGACCATGGCAGGGCACGACCAGCGCCGAGGCAAGACACGCGGGGTCAAGGGCAAGCCGGGCCAGTACAACATCATCTACGGCTACACCGACGAGAGGGTCGCGGTCGCAGCCGGGCGTCTCGCCGTGCGGCTCATCAACCACCTGGTCGAGGCCGAACCGGAGTTCGACTTCGAGACCGAGCTCAACGAGTTCCTGCGTCAGGCCGAGCGGGTGGCGTTCGGTCCGTCGACGAACGCGATCCTGGAGGAGGCCGCCTCCCGCGACATCCCGTTCATCCGGCTCAACTCGGCCTCTCTCGTGCAGCTGGGCCAGGGCGTGCACGCCCAGCGCATCCGCGCCACGATGACCTCGAAGACGGGCGCCCTCGCCGTTGACATCGCCGGCGACAAAGACCTCACGACCACCCTGCTCGGCTCTGCGGGCCTGCCCGTGCCGAAGCAGGAGGCGGTGCGCACGCTGCGCGGCACGCTCGACGCCGCCCACAGCATCGGCTTCCCCGTCGTGATCAAGCCTCTCGACGGCAACCACGGGCGCGGGGTCTGCCTCAACCTGCAGAGCGACGCCGAGGTGGAGAAGGCCTACGACATCGCCAAGGGCGAGTCGAAGCGCGGCACGATCATCGTCGAGTCGTTCGTGACCGGCCGCGACTACCGCTGCCTGATCGTCGGCGGAAAGATGCAGGCCATCGCCGAACGGGTCCCAGCCCACGTGGTCGGCGACGGCGCCCACACCGTGGCCGAGCTCGTGGAAGTGACGAACGCCGACCCGCGCCGCGGCGTCGGGCACGAGAAGGTGCTGACGAAGATCAAGGTCGACGACGCCGCCCTCGACGTGCTCGCCGGTCAGGGACACACCCTCGAGTCGGTCCCGTCTGAGGGCGAGATGGTCAAGCTGGCCCTCACGGGCAACATGTCGACCGGCGGCATCTCGATCGACCGCACCTTCGACGCTCACCCCGACAACATCGAGATCGCCGAGGAGGCGGCCCGCATGGTCGGCCTCGACGTCGCCGGCATCGACTTCATCTGCCCCGACATCACCTTCCCGGTGCGCGAGACCGGCGGCGCCATCTGCGAGGTCAACGCCGCGCCCGGCTTTCGCATGCATACCCACCCGACCATCGGCGAGCCGCAGTTCATCGCCAAGCCGGTCGTCGACCTGCTCTTTCCGCCCGGGTCGCAGTCGCGGGTGCCGATCGTGGCGGTCACCGGCACCAACGGCAAGACGACGACGTCACGGATGATCGCCCACATCTTCAAAGGCCTGGGACGCAAGGTCGGCATGACCTCCACCGACGGTGTCGTCATCGATGAGCGCCTCGTCATCAAGGCCGACGCCTCAGGGCCTCGCTCCGCCCGGATGGTGCTGCAGAACCCCCGCGTCGACTTCGCCGTCATGGAGGTCGCCCGCGGCGGCATCCTTCGCGAGGGCCTGGGCTATGACCGCAACGACATCGCCGTGGTGACCAACGTGGCGCCTGACCACCTGGGCCTGCGCGGCATCGACACGCTCCGTCAGCTGGCCGATGTCAAGGCCGTGGTCGTCGAGGCCGTGCCCCGCAACGGGTTCGCCGTGCTCAACGCCGACGACCCCAACGTGCGCAACATGCGGCGCCGGTGCTCCGGAGAGATCGTCTGGTTCACGATGGCCGAGCCCGGCAGCGAGATCCGCGACTTCGTCGACGACCACTGCCGCCGCGGCGGCCGTGCCCTCGTGCTCGACCCGAGCGACCGCGGCGACATGATCGTCATCAAGCACGGACGCCGCAGCATGCAGCTGGCCTGGACCCACCTGCTGCCGGCCACCTTCGGCGGTGCGGCCCGCTTCAACGTCGCAAACTCGCTCGCCGCCGCCGGGGCCGCGTTTGCCGCGGGGGCCCCACTGCACGACATCCGCCAGGGGCTGCGCACCTTCTCTACCTCCTACTACCTCTCCCCCGGCCGACTGAACCTCATCGAGGTGGGCGGCGCCAGCGTCTTCCTCGACTACTGCCACAACGCTGCAGGCATGCGCGAGCTCGGTGCCTTCGTCGACCGCTACGCCGAGCAGCTGCAGCTGCAGAACGACCTCGCGCGCACGTCCCGCATCGGCATGATCGGGGCCGCCGGTGACCGTCGCGACGACGACATGCGCGAGCTGGGAGAGGTGGCCGCCCACCACTTCGACGTCATCGTCATCCGCGAGGACGAACGGCTCCGGGGGCGCAAGCCGGGTCAGACGGCCCAGCTCGTCGCCGAGGGGGCGAAGGCCGCCATGGCGGCCGGCGCCCGGTGCCAGCAGGTCGAGGTCGTGCTCGACGAGCTCGGCGCCGCTCGGCACGTGCTCGCCCGCACCAACCCCGGAGACCTCGTGGTGCTGTGTGTCGACCAGCACGCCATGATCGCGGCCGAGCTCGAGGAGCGCACCAAGCACGCCCAGGCCGGTGCCCACGTTGGCGACGGTGTGGGCGCCACCAGCGACCCCGACCTCGACCCGGGCACGCTCACCTCCTCGGCCGCGGCGGAGGGCTCCGAGGCCTCCGACGAGGCGCTCGCCACCGTGCCCAACGAGATCGAGGAGAAGGTCGACGACACGGCCATCTGAGCCGGATGCCGTTGCATCCGCCAGGCTGAGCTGTGGCGGGTGCAGCGGCACGACGCCGTGGCCGGCGGTGTCGCTGCCGTCGTCTAGCGTGCGGAGGAGGTCGTAACCAACCGCTCGCTGCGGCTACCGAGACGGAGGCTTTCCCATGACTGAACTGCGGGTCGAGACCGAGGTGCTCGGGCCGTGGTCACTGGCCATCAGCCGAACGTTCTGGGAGGGCTTCACGCCCGCCGCGCTCCCCGGGAGGGCGGCAGACACGACGCTTCGAACCGTCTTCCTCAATGAGCGAGACTGGTCGCGAACCGAGGTCGGCGTGAGCCAGCAGGGCGCCACCGCGAGGATCACGGTGTCCGGCGGCGGTGACCTCGAGGCCGCTGCGGCTCAGGTGTGTCGTTTCCTCTCCCTCGACGTCGACGCGCGCACCTGGCCCGCCGTGGGTGAGCGCGATGCGGTGGTCGCCGACGCACAGCGGCAGCTGCCGGGCCTACGGCCCTGCGGTTTCCACTCCCCCTTCGAAGCGGCCGCCTGGGCGGTCCTGTCGCAACGGGTGCGCATCGTCCAGGCGGCCCGACTGCGGAACGACCTCATCCACGAGCATGGTGACGACGGCGCCTTCCCGCCGCCACAGCTGTTGCGCACCCTCGAGCTCGACCTACCCGGCCGCAAGAGCGAGTACCTGCGGTCGGTCGCCGAGGCCGCCCTCGACGGACGCCTCGACGGGCCGACCCTGCGCGCCGACGATCCGGCCGAGGCCGTGAACAAGGTGCTGCAGATCAGGGGCCTGGGGCCATTCTCGGCCGAGCTCGTCGTGCTGCGCGGGGCCAATGCCCCCGACGCCGTCCCGACCCACGAACCTCGCCTCGAGGCCGAGGTCACCCAGCGGTACGGGCCGCACCACGATCTCGCCGAGGTGTCGCAGGCCTGGCGACCGTTCCGCACCTGGGCCGCGGTCTACTTGCGGGCCCTACGAGAACAGCGCGAGCATCCACCCGTCGAGCCGATCGTCTCCGCGAGCTGACCCGACAGGGTGGGGCCGTGCGTTTCACCCCCGGAAGCGTGCGCCGCCAGGACGTTCCTCACGCGAAGGAGAATACGCGACGGCTCTCACGCGACGGCTCTCACGCGACAGGGTTCGCCGCGGCCGCCAGCTGGTCAGCCTGGTTCAGCAGAGCCTGCCGATAGCTCTGAGTGTCCGAATCGGACGTCGCCTCCAGGGTGGCCCGGATCAGGTCGGCCACCGCCTGACGCTCCTGGCCGAGGTCGGCCTGCACGAGAGCCCGCAGCACGATCGCTGCGGTGTGATGTGGCCTGGCCTCGAGCACGTCGTCGACCAGGGACTGTGCCTCGAGCGTCTTGCCCTCGAGGCGCAGACTCGAGGCGATCTGCAGCTGGGCTCGGTGGCGGTGTGGCTCCTTCAGCCCGGCCTCCAGAGCCTGCTGGTAGCTGGCCAGTGCAGCCGAACCGTCACCGGCCGCGTCGTGTGCACCCGCCAGCTCGAACAGGAGCCGTCCGTCACCGGGGTGGGCCCGGGCCAGCTCCACCGCGGTCACGACCCGGGCAGCGGCATCCGGGATCTCCCAGAGGGCACCGATCTCGGCCTCGAGCTCATGCTCCCCCCGAGCCGCCACGACCTTGCGACGGATGGTCCTGGCGTCGTCGACCTTCCCACCCTGCTCCCGGATCCAGCCGTCCACGGCCTCTCGTTCGGCGTGACACATCAGGGCGATGACGTCGCCGGCCTGGGTACCGCGCACGAGGGCCTCCAACGACGACAGCTCGGTGTCGAAGCCGGGCACGTCGAGCACTCCCACCCTGGCCAGACCCTCCCGGAACAGGCCGAGCAAACCGTCGACCTCACGACCGCGCAGGTAGTGGTGCACCACCTTGAGAACGACCTGGTCGGCGTCTCGACCGGCGATCTCACCCATGGCCACGATCGCCTCGTCGGGGCGGTCGCCGGCGCAACCCAGGCTGAGGCGCACCGATCCGCCTGGTGCCGTAAGGCCTCGGGCCACCTCGAGCAGGGCTTCGAGGCCGGCCTCGTTGTGGGCCATGTCCATGATCACGGTCGCCTTGCCGCCGGATGGCAGCGGCAGGGAGTAGGTGTTCATCCGCCCCCAGTTGTGCTCGGGGTCGGGCGCGAAGGTGCGCAACCCCTCGATTACCGCGGCACGCGCCACCCCGAGTCCGAGGGCGGCCGCGGCACCCGCGAGCGCGTTGGCGATGTTGTTGGTCGACAGGCCGCTCAGCGTCATCGGCACGTCGACGATGCGCACGAGCCGGTCAGGGTCGCCGTTCTGCGACAGCACGACGATCTCGCCGTCGAGCACGGTGATGCCGCGCCCACCCATGTTGATCGACTCCCACAGCGCCGGGGACGACGGGTCGAGGCTGAGGGCCCACGGCTTGGCCTTGATGCCGTGTCGCATGGCCCACACGCGCGGGTCGTCGCCGTTCAGCACCACCCAGCCGTCGGGCTTGGTGATCGTCGTGACGATCGCCTTGACCTCGGCGAGCTGGTCGAGGGTGTCGATCCCCTGCAGACCCAGGTGGTCGGCGCTGACGTTGGTCACGACGCTGACGTCGTTGGCCGTCACGCCCATGCCCCTGAGCAGCATGCCGCCCCGGGCGGTCTCGAGGATGCCGATGTCGAGACCCGGTGTCTCGAGCACCCCACGGGCGCCGGCCGGGCCGGAGAAGTCGCCGGCCTCCTTGGTCTCGCCCATCACGACGATGCCATCGGTCGAGCTCCAGGCCGTGGTGAGACCAGCGGTCATACACATATGCGCCATCAGCCGCGTGGTCGTCGTCTTGCCGTTCGTGCCCGTCACCGAGACCACCGGAACCGCAGGGGTGATGACGGTCGGCCCCGGCCCGTCAGGTGCCTCGATGATGACCGAGGCCACCTCGTCGAACACCTCGTCGACCTCACGGGTGCCATCGAGCAACTCAGCGAGCAACACGCCGATCTGTTCACCGGCGACCTGCCCACGCGTGCGATGAGCCCAGGGGAAGGCGAGCACCACGTCGACCGGTTCACGGCCCGCCCGCACTCGCACCCCGAGCCGCCCGGCGCCGACCTCAGTGCCGAGGCGGCGGGTGACGTTGCGCATCACTCGCATCACGAACCGCTGTCGCAGCTCAGAGCCACGCTTGCCGGGTCGCGCCGAGCGCATCCCGAGGCGGCGCGCCAGAGCCTCGCACTCGGTGCGGCGCAGGTCGAGGTAGCCGGGCAGGTGCAGGCTCACCTTGATCGCCGGCCTGGCGAAGTAGAGGTTGGGGCCATCGAGTACGCGAACCTCGTCGACGTGCACCCTGGGTGGCCTGGAAGGTCGGCCCGCGGCATCAGACATGAGCAGGAGCCTAGCGATCAGCGCCGCCTTGACGCGCCCGGATCCCGGTCGGGTCTCTGATCCGTTCGGCAGCCCGCGCGAGGCAGCCGATGAGGGCTACTGGCCCATGGCGTGCACGCCGCCGTCGACGTGCACGATCTCGCCGGTGGTGGCCGGGAACCAGTCGGACAGCAGGGCCGCGCACGCCTTCGCGGCGGGTACGGGGTCGTTGACGTTCCAACCCAGCGGGGCCCGCTTGTCCCAGGTCTCCTCGAACTGCTCGAAGCCTGGAATCGACTTCGCGGCCGTGGTGCGGATCGGCCCGGCCGCGACGAGGTTGCACCGCACCTGCTTCGGCCCGAGGTCACGGGCCAGGTAGCGGCTGGTCGACTCGAAGGCAGCCTTGGCCACCCCCATCCAGTCGTAGACCGGCCAGGCGAACTTGGCATCGAAGGTGAGCCCCACGATGCTGCCGCCCTCACCCAGCAGCGGCAGGGCCGCCGTCGACAGCGACTTCAGGCTGTAGGCCGAGGCGTGCAGGGCGGTCGACACGTCGTCCCACGTGCCTTCCATGAAGTTGAAGGCCCCCTGAGGGGCAAAACCGATCGAGTGCAGCACGCCGTCGAGGTGGTCGACGTGCGCTGAGAGTCGCTCGGCGAGGCTGTCGAGGTGCTCACTGTCGGTGACATCCAGCTCGAGCACCTGCGGGGTCTCGGGCAGTCGCTTGGCGATGGTCTGGGTGATGCGCATGGTGCGACCGAAGGAGGTGAGCACGACGTTGGCGCCCTGCTCCTGTGCGATCTTCGCCACATGGAAGGCGATCGAGCTGTCCATGAGCACGCCGGTGACCAGCAGGTTCTTGCCTTCGAGGATTCCCATGTCTGCGACCTTCTCATGTTGTGGCGCCGGTGACGGCGAGGCTGGTGGTGCAGGTTCGGCGGTTCTGGGCGTCACGGCATCCGGACTGGATGCCGTAAGCGATGCCCTGGGCGGCCGAGGACGCCGGCTGAACCGACTAGTGGCCCATCCCGAGCCCACCGTCTACCGGGATCACGGCGCCGGTGATGTATGCGGCCGACTCGCTCGCGACGAAGCGCACGACCTCGGCCACCTCGTCGGCGGTGGCGAACCGGCCGGCCGGGATCGCGCCCACGTAGGCCTTCTTCTGCTCCTCGGGCAGCACCGCGGTCATCTCGGTGTCGATGAAGCCCGGGGCCACCACGTTTGCGGTTATGCCGCGACCCCCGAGCTCGCGGGAGATCGACCGGGCCAGCCCGACCAGGCCGGCCTTCGACGCGGCGTAGTTCGTCTGACCTGCTCCGCCGTAGAGCCCGACCACACTCGAGATGAACACGATTCGACCGCGACGCTTGCGGATCATGCCGGTGGCCGCCCGTCGCGCGCACCGGAACGCGCCGGCCAGGTTGGTGTCGATGACCGCGTCGAAGTCGTCGTCGCTCATGCGCATGAGCAGGGTGTCGCGGGTGATGCCGGCGTTGGCCACCAGCACCTCGACCGGCCCCCCGAAGATCTTCTCGGCCGCGGTGAAGGCGGCGTCGACCGAGGCCGTGTCGGTCACCTCGCACGTGACGCCCTCGAGCCCCTCCGGTGGCACCCCCGACCGGTGGGTGATGACGACCCGGTCGCCGGCGGCGGCGAAGGCTCTGGCGATGGCCAGCCCGATGCCGCGGTTTCCGCCCGTCACGAGCACGTTGCGTGGTTCGGTCGTTGCCACCGTTCTCCTTCTCACATCGTTCCGGCACGGGTCGCTGCGTCCGCTGCCTGGCTGTCGAGGGTTCGTTGCCAACCCGCAACCTAACGGACTACTTACGGGTAGCGCGCAGGCTGCTCGAGCCACGCGCTTGTGCGGGCACGGACGTAAACTGGAGACATGGGAACAGTCAAGCAACCAGTGGTGCAGACGGTCACCTCTGCCGCCTCTTCGGCGAACGATGACCAGAGCGCCCGGATGAAGCGGTACCTCACCATGATGGGGATCCGCATTCTCTGCTTCGGGTTGCTGTTCGTCACCACCGGCTGGCTTCGGTGGGCCGCCATCATCGGAGCGGTTGCCCTCCCCTACTTCGCGGTGATCGTGGCCAACGCGGTACGGCCTCGCACCGTGGGCACCATCCAGTCGGTCACCCCGCAGGACGACCCCACACGCCGCCTCGAAAGGTGATGCTCCAGCTCGTGCCTTCGGCTGCCGAGCCCTCAGTCTGCAGCGCCAAGGGGTGCCGTCGCCCCGGTCTTCACGCGGTCGTCTGGCGCAACCCGAAGCTGCACACCCCGGAACGGCGAAAGGTATGGCTGGCCTGCGACGACCACCAGGGCTCGTTGTCGGACTTCGTGGCCAAGCGAGGGTTTCTCATCGAGGTCATTCCGGTCGACCGGCTGACGGACGCTGACGGCTGACCTACGGCGCTCAGCCGCCGATGGCCGACATGGGGCGGTCGGGCTGCACGAAGTCGGGGTCGTCGATGCCGTGACCGGGCTTCTTGCGCCACATCTCACCGCGCACCAGGCCGAGCAGCTCGTCGTCACTCGCCCCGTCGCGCAACGGGCCGCGCAGGTCGGTCTCGGTCTGCGAGAAGAGACAGTTGCGCACCTGCCCGTCGGCGGTGAGCCGGGTGCGGTCGCAGGCCGCGCAGAAGGGTGCACTGACGCTGGCGATGATGCCGACGGTCGCCGGCCCCCCGTCGATGAGGAACCGCTCGGCCGGCGCGCTGCCCCGGTCAGCGGTGGGTAGGGGGGTGAGGGTCCACCGCTCGGAGAGCCGCTCGCGGATCTCGTCGGCCGAGATCATGTCGTCGCGATCCCACGCGTGCTGCGCATCAAGCGGCATCTGCTCGATGAACCGCAGCTCGTAGCCACGCTCGAGGCACCAGGCGAGCACGTCGGAGACCGCCTCGTCGTTGACCCCGCGCATGGCGACCGCGTTGACCTTCACCGGGGTGAGACCGGCCTCCGCCGCCGCCCGCAGGCCGGCCTCCACGTCGTCGAGTCGGTTGCGGCGGGTCAGGATGGTGAACGTCTCGGCGTCGATCGTGTCGAGGCTGACGTTGACCCGATCGAGGCCCGCGGCGGCCAGCCTGGTAGCCACCCGCTCGAGCCCGACCCCGTTGGTGGTCATGGCGATGCGAGGCCGTGGGTCGAGCGCCGCGATGCCCGACACGAGGTCGACCAACGAACGGCGCAACAGGGGTTCGCCACCGGTCAACCGCACCTGCGTGATGCCGTCACGCACGAAGATGCCGATGAGCCGCAACAGCTCTTCGTCGGTGAGCATCTCGTCCTTCGGCAGCCAGGGAAGGCCGTCAGCAGGCATGCAGTACGTGCACCTGAGGTTGCAGCGGTCGGTCACCGAGACCCGCAGGTCACGGGCCACGCGCCCGAACTGATCGACCAGGCCGCGGGGCCGGGTCGTCGGATCGGGCAGGCGCGTCATGTGCCCCACTCTACGTTGGGTACCGTCGAGTGGTGTTCCGTATCTGGCTCACGCGGCGTTGGCTGCTCGCCACCCTCGTCGCGATCGGCTTTGCCGTGGCCTGCTTCTACCTCGGGCGCTGGCAGTGGCACCGCCACGTCGAGCAGCGCACCAAGGTCGAGGCCATCGCGACCAACTACGGCGCCGCCCCGAGGCCGTTGGTCGACGTGCGCGACCTGAACGCCTTGACGCCTGAGCAGCAGTGGATCCGCGTCACTGTCTCGGGCACCTACGCCGTGGGCTCCGACGTCTTCGTGCGCAACCGCACCTACGCCGACACGGTCGGCTTCGAGGTGCTCACCCCCTTCACCACCGCCGGTCGCACGCTGCTCGTCGACCGAGGCTGGGTTCCGAACGCGGACAATGCCGAGACGGTTCCGCCGGCCGACCCGCCACCCGGTCAGACCACCCAGGTCACGGGCTGGCTGCGCACCGGGGAGCCGAGCCTGGGGCGGAAGCTCCCTCCCCCCCAGCTCTCCAGCATCAGCATCTCGGAGGCTCGACGACTGCAGCCATCGGTCGACCCGGTCGACGTGTATCTAGTGCTTGGCTCTCAGGCGCCCCCCGCGACGGCGGGCTCGCACCCGGTGCTGGTGCTGCCCAAGCCGGAGGAGGACCTGGGCCCGCACCAGGCGTACGCCTACCAGTGGTGGCTCTTCATGCCCGGCGGGCTGGTCTTCATCTTCTGGGCCATCCGTCACGAGTGGGCAGCGAAGCGGGCCACCGACCCGACCCGTGAGCTCGAGCCCGCGCGGGCCAAGAAGGTGCGCATCTGGGACGAGGAAGACGCCTGACTCCCCCGCCGTAGAGTGGCCACTTTCGTACTGCGCAGTTGGCACCTTCGAGGGCTCCGAGGTGCCCGACGCACAGCACATCGCGCGGTTGGCACCTCTGGAGCTCGGCAGGTGCCGACCGCGCACCCGCCGAGCCAGAGTCACCCAGTCGAGTGGCCAGTTTCGTTCATCGTCAGTGGGTTTCGTGGCCGGGGCAGTGTCAGTGGTGGCCTCTAGGGTTTGAGTCATGAACACGAAGGGTTCGCTTCTCGAGAGGCTCCGGGAGCAGCTGGCCGACCTCGAGTCGAGCCAGCGTGCCACCGGTGGCACCGCGGCGGCCGGGTTCTGGTCCACCCCCAGCCCGGATGCCGCAGAGCCGGCTCCGTCGGACGCCGCTGAGCCCGCACCCGGTGACACTGACCCAATCTCGCCGGGTGCTGCCTCGTCGGGTTCGGCCGGCGAGGAGCAGCCGGTACGGGAGTTCCCGGCGCCGTTGACGATGCACTGGGCGAACTGGTCGAACGTGTCCGGGGCGTATGCGTCGGGGTTCGCGTTCGCGGCCGCGAGCCTGGACCGGCCTCAGATGGAACCGGCCCGGATGACCGAGGCCGACCTGCTCGAGTTGGTGACCCAGCTCGGCGCCGTGCAACACCATCGCGAGGTGAGCCTGGTGCGCCTGGTCACTCAGCTCGAGGCCCGTGGGGTGGCTTCCCCGGGCGGGTTGTGCCGGGTCGACTGGCTGCGCACGGTCGACCCCACTCTGACCGCCAGCGCAGCCAAAGCGGTCGTCACGTGTGGGGACGCGTTCAACGAGCCCCGCTGGACCCAGTTGCGTGAGGCCGTCACCGGCGGAACCTCCGGCAACACCGGCACCGCGGCTAGGGCCAGTCAGGCCGAGCGGGTCACCGTCGGTAAGGCCGCACAGGTCATCGACTTCTTCCACCACCTCAAGCCCGTGGCTGACCCCGACGACCTCAAGCAGGCCGTCACCCACCTGACCGACCAAGCACCCGGTCTGCGGTGGGAACAGCTCGCGAAGCTCGCGAGGGAGCTGTCCGACCAGGTCCGGCCCCCGAAGAAAGCGGACGAGCACGACCAGAAACGCCGCGACGGCCGCGGCCTGTGGTTCACCAGCCCCAACGCGGCCGGGATGGTCGGAATGACCGGCACCCTCGACCCCGAAGGCGCCGCAACCCTCAAAGCCGCGATCGACCCCCTCGCCGCGCCGTGCCCCCTGACCGATGAAGACGGGGTGAGAATCGAGGACGACCCCCGACCACCCCACCAACGCCGGATGGACGCCCTGCTCGACCTCGTCGCCCGCGGCGTCACCGCCCCCGGTCAGGCACCGAGCACGGACAAGGCCAAGATCGTCGTCACCATCAACTTCGAGGCCCTACGCGACTTCCTCGCGCACGGCTGCCCACCCGACTGGGCCACCCGCGGCGGCGGCAAGGGCTCGGCCGGGAAGAACGGTGCGACGGGCAAGGGCGGGAGCGGGTCGTGCCTGTCCGGGGACGTGCTCAGCGCGGCCATCGTGCGCCGGCTGGCGTGCGACGCCGCCATCATCCCCGTCGTGCTCGGCTCAGACTCCCAACCACTCGATGTGGGTCGGGAAGAACGCCTCGTCACCCGCGCCATGCGCACACCGCCCTCTGGCTCAGAGACAAAGGCTGCTCCTTCCCGGGCTGCTCCACCCCCGCGCAGTGGACCGACGCCCACCACGTGCGGCATTGGATCGACGGCGGCACCACCTGCCTGGGCAACCTCGCCCTGCTGTGCCGGCGACACCACATCTACGTCCACGACAAGCACCTCACCGCGACCATCACCACCACCGGGGTCACGTGGCACACCTGGCAACACTGGCGCACCCGCGTCAATGTCCGATGCTGACATCGGCCACTCGATTTCGTCTCCGGTCCGTCGTCAGAGACGTGGGCGGTCAACGGTGGCAGCCCGTATGGACGGCTCGGAAGTCGCTCACACAGGGTCAAGGGCCTGCTCGTCGTGCCGCGGCGCGCCCCTGGTGTCGAACTGCGTGGCGTGCAGGAGGGCGTAGAGGCCCCCCGCCGCCAGGAGGTCGGCATGCCGACCGGTCTCGACGACCCGCCCGCGCTCGAGCACCACGATCAGGTCGGCCTGACGGATCGTGGAGAGGCGGTGGGCGATGACGATCGAGGTGCGACCCTCGAGGGCAGCGTCGAGGGCTCGTTGTACGGCCGACTCCGACTCGGAGTCGAGATGCGCGGTGGCCTCGTCGAGCACGACGACGTCGGGCGCCTTGAGCAGCAACCGGGCGATCGCGATGCGTTGCTTCTCACCGCCGCTGAGACGGTGCCCGCGGTCACCGACCACGGTGTCGAGCCCCTCTGGCAGCTCGTCGACCAGCGCCCTGATCTGTGCGGCATCGAGAGCGGCCTCGATCTCGGCTTCGGTCGCCTCGGGTCTCGCGTAGAGCAGGTTGGCCCGGATGGTGTCGTGGAAGAGGTGGGCGTCTTGGGTGACGACTCCGACCCGGTCGCGCAGCGACTGCATCTGGGCGTCGCGCAGGTCGACCCCGCCGATGCGCACAGCGCCCTCCGTGGGGTCGTAGAGGCGTGCGACCAGCGAGGTAAGGGTCGTCTTGCCCGCTCCGGACGGACCGACGAGCGCCACGAGCTGGCCCGGGGCGGCGGTCAGCGACACGTCGTGCAACACCGGTCCACCGCTCTTGCGGTCACCGGTGGCCGTCGACTCGAGCGACGCGAGCGACACCTCGTCGGCCGACGGGTAGCGGAAGGTCACGTGGTCGAACGAGACCCCGAGGGGCCCGGCCGGCAGCGGCACGGCATCCGGCCCCTCGGCGACGAGCGGCTTGAGGTCGAGCACCTCGAAGACCCGCTGGAACGACACCAGGGCAGTCATGATGTCGACACGCACGTTCGAGAGCGCCATGAGGGGGGCGTAGAGGCGGCCGAGGAGGGCGGCCAGCGCTAGGAGCGTGCCCACCGTCAGCGTGCTGTTCACGGCCATCACGCCGCCGAAACCGTAGACCATCGCGGTCGCCAGCGCGGCCACGAGGGCCAGGGCGGCCATGAAGATCGAGCGGTTGACCGAGATGAGGATGCCGATGTCGCGCACCTTGTTGGCCCGCTCGGTGTACTCAGCCTCCTCCCTCTGCGGCACCCCGAAGAGCTTGACCAACAGGGCGCCGGCCACGTTGAACCGCTCGGTCATACGGGTACCCATGTCGGCGTTGAGGTTCATCTGCCGCGACGCCAGGCCGGCCAGACGCCGGCCCATCACCTTGGCCGGAATGACGAACAACGGAACGAGCAGCAGGGAGCCGAGCGTCAGCTGCCACGACAGAGCGAGCATCGCCCCGATGATGAGCACGACCGAGACGATGTTGCTGACGACGTTCGACAGCACCGAGGTGAAGGCTTGCTGCGCACCGATGACGTCGTTGTTGAGCCGAGAGACCAGCGACCCGGTCTGGGCCCGGGTGAAGAAGGCGATGGGCTGTCGGAGCACGTGACCGAAGACCTCGTTGCGCAGGTCACTGATGAGCCCTTCGCCGATCAACGACGAGTACCACCGGGAGATGACCGTCATGAGCGCGTCAGCGATGGCGATGGCAGCAACGAGGAGGGCGAGCTTGACCACCACGGAACTGTCTTTGGGAATGACGCCGCGGTCGACGATCTCTTTGAGCAGCAGGGGGATCGCCACCACGAGGGCGGAGTCGAGTACGGTCACGGCCAGGAAGGCGATGATCGAACGTCGGTACGGGCCGGCGTAGGTGAAGATGCGGCGGCGCAGCCCCGGCGCCAGCGGCGCGTCGGTGACCTTCGCGTCGCGCGACATCGACCTCATCGCCATCCACGGTTGCATGCCCATGCCGGCACCTCCTTGCGTCTCCCCCGATCCAACCGCACCGCACCGACAGTGATTCCCGATGCTGACCTCAGACCTCGGTCAGGGCGAGCAGGGAGCCGCCGCCATGGCGACAGCGCGACAGCGCGACATCGCTCAGGCGGGAGAAGCCGTCCGGCCCATGAGCAGCGGCACCTGGGCGGAGCGCTCGGCGCCGGCCTGCTCGGCGGCATCGTTGTCGATCGCCGCTCGTAACAGCGGCTTGAGGGCACGCACCGCGTCACGCGAGGTGAAGAGGATGCCGTCGACCAGCGACTGGGTGGCCTCGGCGAGGTTGGCCGCCGGCACGATCGAGTTGACCAGGCCGATGGAGTGCGCCTCCGGGGCGGTCACCGGTCGTCCGGTCGCGCACATCTCGAGGGCCCGGGCGTAGCCGACGAGGTGCACCAGAGGCCCGGTCCCTCCGAGGTCGGGCACCAGACCGAGGCTCGTCTCACGCATCGCGAACCACGCGTCGAGAGCGGCGACGCGAAGGTCCGCAGCCAGCGCGAGCTGGAAGCCGGCGCCGATGGCGTGGCCGTGAACCTGCGCAATCACGACCGCGGGGCACTGGGCCCAGGCGGTGAAGCCCTCCTGGTAGGTCGCGATCGCCCGCTCAGCGGCATCCACCCCACTGGCCGCGATCTGGTCCATGCGTTCCTCGCCGGGGACCCCTTCGGGGGAGAACATCGCGGTGTCGATACCGGCCGAGAACGAGACTCCTGCTCCCCGCAGCACCACGACGCGAATGTCGTCACCGACGGCCCGGGCCTCATCGGCCAGAGCGGCCCAGAGTGACGGGGTCTGGGCGTTGCGACGGTCGGGGTTGTTCAGGGTGATGGTGCGGACCGGGCCGTGGGTCTCGACGAGCAGGTGCGGGTGCGTCATGGGGGCAGGCTACCGACCTGGTCGGTGGGGCGAGGGAGCGCCCGGCCGTTGGCCGAACCCCCTCGGGAGACCACTGCCGGTCAGGCGGCGGCCGCGAGCGGCGAGACCACGCCCAGCACGCCCCACCCGGTCACGGATGCCGGCTGGACCACCCGCACGCGAAAGACCCGCGCACAGTCGAGGCACGACCAGACCGCGGTCGGGTCGGGGAACGGCGAGAGGTCCTCGCCTGCGCAGAACGGGCAACGGAGGTGGTGGTGGTCGGGCATGACCCGAGTGTGGCGACTGTCCTCAGCACTCGTCAATAACCATCCATTATCTGAACAGATAGTTATGGTTATGCGAGTTCGATGAGATCCATGTAGTCAGGGCCCCAGAGGTCCTCGACACCGTCGGGCAGCAACAGGATCCGTTCCGGCTCCAGCGCCTCGACCGCTCCCTCGTCGTGGGTCACCAGCACGACCGCACCCTCGTAGGTCGACAGCGCCCCCAAGATCTCCTCCCGGGAGGCCGGGTCGAGGTTGTTCGTGGGTTCGTCGAGCAGCAGCACGTTGGCGGCGCTCACGACGAGAAGCGCCAGTGAGAGCCGGGTCTTCTCCCCGCCCGACAGCACCCCCGCCGGCTTGGTGACGTCGTCTCCCGAGAACAGGAACGAACCCAGCACCTTGCGCACATCGGTCTCACCGAGCTCGGGGGCGGCCGACTTCATGTTCTCGAGCACGGTGCGCCCGACCTCGAGGTTCTCGTGCTCCTGGGCGTAGTAGCCCAGGCGGAGGCCGTGACCGGCCTCGACCTCACCGGTGTCGGGCGCGTCGACGCCGGCAAGCATGCGCAACAGCGTCGTCTTGCCGGCCCCGTTCAGCCCGAGCACCACCACCCGCGAGCCGCGGTCGATGGCCAGGTCGACGTCGGTGAACACCTCGAGCGAGCCGTAGGTGCGCGACAGTCCTGAAGCCCGCAACGGGGTCTTGCCGCACGGCGCGGGTTTGGGGAACCGCAGCTTGGCGACCTTGTCGTGCTGACGCTCGCCCTCCACGCCCGACATGAGCCGCTCGGCCCGCTTGATCATGTTCTGCGCCGCGGTGGCCTTCGTGGCCTTGGCTCGCATTTTGTCGGCCTGGGCCATCAGCGCGCCGGCCTTCTTCGTAGCGTTCGCGAGCTCGCGTCGGCGCCGCTTCTCGTCGGTCTCGCGGGCCTGCAGATAGGTCTTCCAGTTCACGTTGTAGACATCCAGCGCCGAGCGGTTGGCGTCGAGGTGGTAGACCTTGTTCACCACCGCACCGAGCATCTCGCCGTCGTGACTGATGACGATCAGTCCGCCCTTGTAGGCGCGCAGGTACTCGCGCAGCCAGGTGACAGAGTCGGCGTCGAGGTGGTTGGTCGGCTCGTCGAGCAGCAGGGTCTCGTTACCGGAGAAGAGGATCCGGGAGAGCTCGACCCGCCGCCGTTGACCACCGGAGAGGGTGCCGAGCGGTTGACCGAGCACGCGGTCGTCGAGGGCCAGCGCACTGGCGATCGTGGCGGCCTCCGACTCGGCGGCATACCCGCCC
The DNA here is from genome assembly GCF_001758225.1 of Humibacillus sp. DSM 29435. Classification (GTDB taxonomy): domain Bacteria; phylum Actinomycetota; class Actinomycetes; order Actinomycetales; family Dermatophilaceae; genus DSM-29435. Next base: position 99,360 of record NZ_MAST01000006.1, read on the forward strand.
TGGGCCTCGAACTCGGCTTCGAGCCGGGTGTACTTGCGCATCGCCTTCTCGCGCACCGCCTCGTCGTCGCTGCCCATCCGGGCCTCGGCCTCAGTGCGACGCTTCACGATGACGTCGAGCCCACGGGCCGACAGGATGCGGTCGCGCGCGAGCATGTCGAGGTCACCGGTGCGGGGGTCCTGCGGCAGGTAGCCCACCTCCCCGGTGCGGGTCACCGTGCCGGCTGCTGGGGACCCTTCCCCCGCGAGCACCTTGGTGAGGGTGGTCTTGCCCGCGCCGTTTCGACCGACGAGGCCGATGCGGTCGCCGGCATCGATACGGAAGCTCGCATCCTCGACAAGCAGGCGCGCGCCCGCACGCAGCTCGATCCCGGTGGCGACGATCACGGCAGTTCCTCCTTCAGGTGCCGCACTACGTCAGCGGCCGGGCAACCCCTCCATTCTGCCAGCGCTCAAGGGGTGCTCTCGACGCGTTCGACCCCTCACGCCCTGTCGAGCAGTTGTCGCCGGCCCTGCTCGGGTAGCGTGACCCCCCGTGAGCGCGCCCATCACCGTCCGTGAGATCACCCCTGCCGAGCATCTCGCGTGGCTGCGCACGCAGTCGACGGTGAGCTTTCTGCAGACCCCCGCCTGGGGGCAGGTCAAGACGGAGTGGCGGGCCGAGTCGATCGGCTGGTTCGAGGGCAGTCGCCTCGTCGGGGCGGCGCTGGTGCTGCACCGCCCCCTCCCGCGTATCGGTCGCTCGCTCGCCTACATCCCGGAAGGCCCGGCGATCGACTGGGCCTCCCCTCGGTTGCTCGAGATGCTGCGGGCACTGCGCGACCACCTTCACCAGGGCAAGGCGTTCGCGCTGCGCATCGGTCCGCCCGTGGCCACTCACCGCTGGCGCGCCCTGACCATCAAGGACGGCATCAGCGACTCCCAGGTCAGCCGCTACGACGACGCGGTGCCGGATGCCGTCGAGCCGGTCGGAGAGAATGTCGTCGAGCTGCTCGGTCGGTTGGGCTTCCGTCACCTGTCTGCCGATGACGGCTTCACCACCGGCCAGCCGGAGTACGTCTTTCGCATCCCGCTGGCCGGGCGCACCGAAGCCGACGTGCTGTCGGGCATGAACCAGCTGTGGCGGCGCAACATCAAGAAGACCGCCAAGAACGGGGTGCAGGTGCGGGTGGGCGACGCCGGCGATATCGCGGCGTTCCATCGGGTCTACGTCGAGACGGCCGAGCGCGACCGCTTCACCCCGCGGGGGTGTTCCTACTTCGAGCAGATGTACGCGGCCATGTCGGCGGAGGACCCGGACCGGATCCGGGTGTATCTCGCCGAGCACGAGGGCGACCTCCTGGCGGCCACCATCTACATCCGGGTCGGTGACCACGCCTGGTACTCCTACGGAGCATCGACGGCCGCCAAGCGCGACCTGCAGGGGTCGACGGCGATCCAGTGGCGCATGCTGCGTGACTCCATCGCCGCGGGCGCCAGCGTCTACGACCTACGCGGCATCACCAACACCCTCAACACCGACAACCCGCACATCGGCCTCATCCGCTTCAAGGTCGGTACCGGCGGCGAAGCGGTGCGCTTGGTCGGAGAATGGGACCTTCCCCTCAACCGGCTTCTCTACAAAGCCTTCTCGCTCTACATGAACCGGCGGTGACCGATGTCGCTCGTACTGCACGTCGACGCTGACCACTGGCGCTCGGGCCATGCCAAGACCCTCGCGCGCTACCCCGGGATCGTGCCGGTCATCAAGGGCAACGGCTACGGCTTCGGCGCCGGTCTGCTCTGCCGCGAAGCGCAGACCATGGGGGTGGCGACCATCGCGGTCGGCACCTACGTCGAAGCCCCGGCCGCGCTGGCGGCGTTCGGTGGCGACGTGCTGGTCATGGAGCCCTACCGGGCCCCCATCCACGCCGACCTGCCCGACCTGCCCCACCGGCGGCTCGTGCACACCATCACCAGCAGCGCCGACCTCGGCAGCCTCCGGAGCATCGAACCCGCCGCCCGGGTGGCCGTCGAAGGGCTGACCTCGATGAACCGGTTCGGCGCGCCGGTGGCCGCCCTCAGTGGGTTGGTCGACGCCGCGTCCGCCGAGGCGGTCACCCTGCACCTCCCGCTGGGCACCGGTCACCTCGAGGAGATCAGACGCTTCGTCGATGCCGTGCCCGCGGTGCGGCGCTGGTTCGTCTCGCACGTCTCCCCCGACGAGCTCGCGACCTTGTGCAGCCGCTACCCCGGCCACGAGTTCCGGCCCCGTATCGGAACCGACCTGTGGTTGGCCGAGCCGACGTCGTACGAGGTGAGAGCCCACGTGCTCGACGTGCGGGCAGTGGCGAAGGGCGACCGAGCCGGCTACCGGCAGCGCGCCCTTCCCGCCGGACACATCCTCGTCGTCAGCGGCGGCACCTCGCACGGCGTGGCCATGGAGTCACCGGCAGCGGCCACGACCCCCCGGTCGCGTGCCATCGCGGTGGCCGAGGGGGTGCTGGAGGCCGCCCACAAGGTGCGTTCGCCCTTCACCGTCTCGGGATCCTCGCCCCGTTTCGCCGAACCGCCCCACATGCAGTGCAGCCTGCTGGTGCTGCCCGTCGGCGCCACCCCACCTGCCGTGGGCGACACGGTCACCGTGCGGATGCGCCTGACCACCACCTACCCGGATGCCGTCGAGCTGCGCTGAAGAACCGGCTGGGCGACGATGCTCGGCCTGCTACAGCGGGGTGTCACGCACCTGATATCCCAGCGGACGGGAAGGAGCCGGCCGACGGCGCACGCCGGTTAGCATGTGGCCGTACGGGTCGTCGGAGCCCGGCATCCGCCCCACAGGAGCGCCTCATGACCTTCAACGACAACGCCCGACTCGACACCTCCCAGGTGGAGAGCGCCGGAGGCAGTCAGCGTGGTGGCTCGGGCGGCGGCTTCGGCGGAGGCTCACGAGGTGGCGGCGGTCAGCTCCCGGGAGGCATGAAGGTCGGCGGCGGCATTGGTGGTCTCATCATTCTGGTCCTCGTGCTCGTCTTCGGCGGGGGCCAGCTGCTCGGTGGTGACGGATCCGACGGGAGCGCCGGCGGTCTCGGTGGCCAGTCGTCACGGCAGCTGCAGCCTGGGCAGGTAGCAGCCGCCGGTCAGGTGCAGTCGTCGGCGGTCTCGCGCTGCAGGACCGGCGCCGATGCGAACAACGATGACGTGTGCCTCGTGGTCGCCACCGTCAACAGCGTGCAGGACTACTGGGCCAAGACCCTGCCGAAGTACCAGATGAAGTACCAGCCGGTGAAGACGGTGATCTACCAGGGTCAGACGAGCTCGGGCTGCGGCACCGCCAACGCCCAGGTCGGGCCCTTCTACTGCCCGCTCGACCGCAAGGTCTACATCGACGCGAGCTTCTTCGCCGATCTTCAGAGCCGTTTCGGGGCCGACGGTGGCCAGCTCGCCAAGGAGTACGTCGTCGCCCACGAGTACGGCCACCACATCCAGAACCTGCTCGGCGTGCTGAACCGGGCCCAGCAGGATCCAGAGGGTCCGAACTCGGGCGGCGTGCGCATCGAGCTGATGGCCGACTGCCTGGCCGGTACGTGGGTCAAGCACGCCACCGAGACGACCGACGCGAGCGGCACACCACTGCTCAAGCCGATCACCGACGACGACATCAGCTCGGCCCTGTCGGCGGCAGCCGCCGTCGGTGACGACCGCATCCAGAAGGCTGCGACCGGAAGAGTGACCCCCGAGTCCTGGACCCACGGTTCGGCCCAGGCCCGACAGAGCTGGTTCCTGCAGGGCTACCGGTCGGGCGACATCAACCAGTGCAACACCCTCGGAGTCGGCTCCGTCTCCTGACTCCCTCAGTCACTCCCTCAGTCGCTCGCTCAGTCGAGTGGCCAGTTCCGTACGCGCCACCATGTACGAAAGTGGCCACTCGACGGGAGGATTCAGTCGAGTGGCCAGTTCCGTACGCGCCACCATGTACGAAAGTGGCCACTCGACGGGAGGATTCAGTCGAGTGGCCAGTTCCGTACGCGCCACCATGTACGAAAGTGGCCACTCGACTCAGGGGGTGGGGGGTTGGTCGGGGTCTGTGAGGGTGATGCGCAGGGCCCGACCGCGGCGCAGGGCCGCTTCCAGCACCGCTCGCTTCGGGTCGGGCAGGTCGTAGAGCTCGCGCCTGGGCAGACCCAGGAGAGCGCGCAGGGCCGACGCGCCGAGCACCTCGGCGACGAGGGTGCGGTCTCCACCGACGACCAGGCCCCGGGGGATGCCGGGAGCACTGCTGCGCGGTGACTCGTCGCCGCCCAGGACCACCCTGAGCGCGTGCCCGACCACGGCGTCGACCAGCTCGTCGGCCTGCTTGCCGCGACGCCGGGCGAAGCGCTGCTGCGACCAGCCGCCCGCCGCGGTGCGTGACTGCACATGACGCGTACCGACCTTCGAGGCGGAGAGGGCCGGGCCGGTGGCGATCCCTACGGCGTACCCACCACGCCGCACGAGCACCAGCCCCAGCGGGTCGTGCTCGAAGGGGCGTGCCACGGCTCTGGTTCCATCAGCAGCCACCGCCGAGACGACGGAACCACAGGGAGACCGTTCGTCGGCTCTCTCGTAGGGCCCGTGCCGGTCGGCGAAACCCACCAGCCACCGCTCGAGTCGGGCAGGATCCACCTCGACGACGCGGCTCGTCACGAGGCCGCGACGAACGTCAGAGGTTGAAGCCGAGGGCGCGCAGCTGGTCGCGACCGTCCTCGGTGATCTTGTCGGGGCCCCACGGCGGCATCCAGACCCAGTTGACGCGGTAGGAGGTCACGAGCCCCTCCAGCGCCTGCGCGGTCTGGTCCTCGATCACGTCGGTGAGCGGGCACGCCGCCGAGGTGAGGGTCATGTCGAGCACGGCATTGGACTGGGCGTCGACGGTGATGCCGTAGACGAGCCCGAGGTCGACGACGTTGATGCCGAGCTCGGGGTCGACGACGTCGCGCATCGCCTCTTCGACGTCGGCGACGTTCGGCGGGGTCGGCGAGGTTGCTGTCTGGCTCATGACGAGACTCCTTGCGTTGCGGTGGAACCGCTGGTAGCGACGGTCGGGTTGGTGGCAGTGCTGATGGCGGAGATGTCTACTCCGGCCCGGGCCAGCGCGTCGGTGAACGCCGTCCAGCCGAGCAGGGCGCACTTGACTCGCGCCGGGTACTTCGAGACTCCGGCGAAGGCCACGCCGTCGCCGATGACCTCGGCGTCACCGGGCTCGGTGCCGCGCGAGGTGAGCATCGCCCTCATCGACTCGAACGTCGCCAACGCCTCGGTCACCGGTCGCCCGGTGACCTCCTCGGCGAGCACCGACGTGCTGGCGACCGAGATGGAGCAGCCCTGTGCCCGGTAGGACACGTCGCGAACGACAGCGTCGGCGCCCTCCCCGGAAAGCTCGACCCGCAGGGTCACCTCATCGCCGCAGGTCGGGTTGATGTGGTGCACCTCGGCGTCGAAGGGCTCGCGCAGACCGCTGCGCAGGGGCCGCTTGGAGTGTTCGAGGATCAGCTCCTGGTAGAGATCCATCAGCTCGCCTCCCTCGTGGCCTCGCCGCGCAGGGCGACAGAACCTGCCCGGGCGTCGGGCCCGACACCGAGACCTGCATCAGGGTCGGCCTCATCGAGGTCGATACCGAAGATCCCTGGTACCCGGTCGAGTGCGCGAAGCAGAGCCTCGACCTCACCGAAGGTGTTGTAGGCCGCGACCGATGCCCTGGTGGTGGCGGTGACCCCGAGGGCTCGGTGCAGAGGCCAGGCGCAGTGGTGGCCGACCCGAACGGCCACCCCGGCGTCGTCGAGCACCTGGCCGACGTCGTGGGCATGGACGCCGTCGACGACGAAGGCGACTGCTCCCCCGCGTGGTGTGCCGGGCGGCGGGCCGACGACGTGCACCCACGGTCGTGCCGCAAGGCCGTTCATCAGGGCGTCGACGAGCGCAGACTCATGGGCGGCGATGCGGTCGATGCCGACCGCCTCCACCCACGTCACCGCCGCGGCGAGGCCGACCGCCTGAGCAGCGTTGGGCACCCCCGCCTCGAACTTCTGCGGCGCCGGCGCGTACGTCGAACGTTCCATCGTCACCATCTCGATCATCGAGCCTCCGGTGAGAAAGGCCGGCATGACCTCGAGCAGCTCGGCGCGACCCCACAGCACCCCGATGCCCATGGGCCCGTAGAGCTTGTGGCCGCTGAAGGCGATGAAGTCGGCGCCGAGAGTGGCGACGTCGACCGCGAGGTGGGGAACCGACTGGCAGGCGTCGACCACGACGAGCGCCCCCACGGCGTGGGCCCGCTCGGCCAGGGCCGCCACCGGGTTGATGGTGCCGAGCACATTGGAGACGTGCGTGAACGCAAAGACCTTGGTGCGGTCGGTGAGCAGGGTGTCGAGGTCGCTGAGGTCGAGCGCACCCTCGGCCAGCACCGGGAGCCATCGCAGGGGGGCCCCGGTGCGACGGGAAAGCTCTTGCCACGGAACGAGGTTCGCGTGGTGCTCCATCTCGGTGACGAGGATCTCGTCACCGGGCCCGAGCACGAAGCGGGCGTCCTTCGGCTGCTCGTTCGGAGACGCGTTGGAGAAGGCGTAGGCCACGAGGTTGAGCGCCTCGGTCGCGTTCTTGGTGAACACGACCTCGCCGGCCGGCGCCCCGATGAAGGCGGCGATGGTGGCCCGAGCGTTCTCGAAGTCGTCGGTTGCCTCCTCGGCGAGCTGGTGCGCTCCCCGGTGGACCGCCGCGTTGTGCTGCTCGTAGAAAGTGCGCTCGGCGTCGAGCACCGCCGTCGGCTTGTGCGACGTGGCCCCCGAGTCGAGGTAGACCAGCCGCCGGTCGTCACGAACGGTACGCGTCAGGATCGGGAAGTCACCGCGAAGGGCGGCGACCTCCCGATCACTGAACGACGCGTTCACGCGCGCACTGCTGGACGGCATCCGGTCGACCTTCAGGCGCTCGCGGGCGTGGCGTAGCGGTCGTAGCCCTCGTCCTCGAGACGGTCGGCCAGCTCGGCGCCGCCCTCTTCGACGATCTTGCCCTCGATGAACACATGCACGAAGTCGGGCTTGATGTAGCGCAGGATGCGCGTGTAGTGGGTGATGAGCAGCACGCCCACGTCGCTCTCACTCTTGACGCGGTTGACGCCCTCAGAGACGACCTTGAGCGCGTCAACGTCGAGGCCCGAGTCGGTCTCGTCGAGAATCGCGATCTTCGGGTGGAGCAGCTCCATCTGGAGGATCTCGTGGCGCTTCTTCTCGCCACCGCTGAAGCCCTCGTTGACGTTGCGCTCGGCGAACGTGGCATCCATGCGCAGGTTGCTCATGGCCGCCTTGACGTCCTTGGTCCAGGTGCGCAGCTTGGGGGCCTGGCCGTCGATAGCGGTCTTAGCGGTGCGCAGGAAGTTGCTCACGCTCACGCCGGGGACCTCGACCGGGTACTGCATGGCGAGGAAGAGGCCGGCGCGGGCCCGCTTGTCGACCGACATCGCGAGCACGTCTTCGCCGTCGAGGGTCACGGTGCCACCGGTGACGGTGTACTTCGGGTGGCCCGCGACGCTGTAGGCGAGCGTCGACTTGCCGGATCCGTTGGGGCCCATGAGCGCGTGGGTCTCACCTGAGTTCACGGTGAGGTCGACCCCACGCAGGATCTCCTTGGGGCCGTCCTCGGTCTCGACCGAGACCATCAGTCCCTTGATCTCGAGCGTGTGCTTGCCCTTCACGTCTGTCAGGTCGCTCACTGGTTCAGTTCTCCTTGCTGGCGGTGCTGGGGGTGATCTGGGTCGGGGCGGCGTACTCGGTGGCCGCGAGCTCGTCCTCGATCGCCGCTGTGACCTCGTCACGCAGGTCGGCGAGCGGGATGTGACGGATGATCTCGGCGAAGAAGCCGCGAACTACAAGTCGTTTGGCCTGGTCTTCGGGGATGCCGCGTGACTGCAGGTAGAACAGCTGCAGGTCATCGAACCGCCCGGTCGCCGAAGCGTGGCCGGCCCCCGCAATCTCGCCCGTCTCGATCTCGAGGTTGGGCACCGAGTCGGCGCGGGCGCCGTCGGTGAGCACGAGGTTGCGGTTCAGCTCGTAGGTGTCGGTGCCTTCGGCTTCCTTGCGGATGAGCACGTCGCCCACCCACACCGTGCGGGCCGACTCGCCCTGCAGGGCTCCCTTGTAGGTGACCCGGCTCTTGCAGTGCGGCGTGTTGTGGTCGATGAACGAGCGGTGCTCGAGGTGCTGACCCGCGTCGGCGAAGTAGACCCCGAGCAGGGTGGCGTCGCCGCCCGGCCCGGCGTACCGCACGTTGGCGTTGATGCGCACGACGTCTCCCCCGAGGGTCACCGAGACGTGCTTGTAGGTGGCGTCGCGGCCGACGAGGGCGTCATGCTGGGCCAGGTGAACGGCGTCGTTGTTCCAGCGCTGGCTCGAGACGACTGTGAGGTTGGAGCCGTCGTCGGTCACGACCGAGACCAGCTGCGTGTAGCGCGCGCTGCCCGTGTGCTCGAGCACCACGGTTGCCCTGGAGTGACGGCCGGCCCGGATCACGATGTGCCCATGAACGGTCTCTCCGGCGCCTTCGAGCCGCAGCCGGATCGGCTTCTCGGGTTCGGAGTCGGCCGGAATGTCGATCAGGAGCGCGTCGTCAACGGCTGCGGCCACGGCGGCCGCACGGTCCTGCGGCGGCAGGATGCCGAGGGCCTGGGCCTCTGCTGACGTGATCGTCGCTGTACTGACGTCGGCGGGAAGGTCGGCCTGCACGAGCAGGTGCCCGGGCTGAAGCTGTTCGCCGAGGTCGAACAACCCGGCCAGCTTGCGGACGGGCGTGAAACGCCACTCCTCCTCGCGCCCCCGGGGAACCGGGAAGGCGTCGAGGTCGAAGGACGCCGTGCGCTCGGCCCGCGAAGCGTCGGGCACGAACCCGGCCGCGGATGCTGACTGCGGATCGGCGTGGGTATGTGCGCCGCCGACGGGTGCGTCGACGAGCGTGTCGGCAATGCTCATCAGCCGACTGCTCCTTCCATCTGGAGTTCGATGAGGCGGTTGAGCTCGAGGGCGTACTCCATGGGCAGCTCTCGCGCGATGGGCTCGATGAACCCGCGCACGATCATCGCCATGGCCTCGTCCTCGGCCATGCCTCGGGACATCAGGTAGAACAACTGGTCTTCGCTGACCTTCGAGACCGTGGCCTCGTGACCCATCGACACGTCGTCCTCACGGATGTCGACGTAGGGGTAGGTGTCGCTGCGGCTGATTGTGTCGACGAGCAGGGCGTCGCAGCGCACGGTCGAGGCCGAGTGCGTGGCGCCTTCCAGCACCTGAACGAGACCGCGGTAGCTCGAGCGGCCGCCACCACGGGCAACCGACTTGCTGATGATCGAGCTCTTGGTGTTGGGGGCCGCGTGCACCATCTTGGAACCGGTGTCCTGGTGCTGACCCTCACCCGCGAAGGCGATCGAGAGCGTCTCACCCTTGGCGTACTCGCCCATGAGGAAGACCGCCGGGTACTTCATCGTCACCTTCGAGCCGATGTTGCCATCGACCCACTCCATCGTCGCGCCGGCCTCACAGGTGGCGCGCTTGGTGACGAGGTTGTACACGTTGTTCGACCAGTTCTGGATGGTCGTGTAGCGAACCCGCGCGTTCTTCTTGACGATGATCTCGACGACGGCCGAGTGCAGCGAGTCGCTCTTGTAGATCGGCGCCGTGCAACCCTCGACGTAGTGCACGTATGAGCCCTCGTCGGCGATGATCAGCGTTCGCTCGAACTGGCCCATGTTCTCGGTGTTGATGCGGAAGTAGGCCTGCAGCGGGATGTCGACGTGTACACCCTTGGGGATGTAGATGAACGAGCCGCCCGACCAGACCGCGGTGTTGAGCGCCGCGAACTTGTTGTCGCCGGCCGGAATCACCGTGGCGAAGTGCTCGCGGAACAGGTCCTCGTGCTCCTTCAGCGCGGTGTCGGTGTCGAGGAAGATGACGCCCTGCTGCTCGAGGTCCTCGCGGATCTGGTGGTAGACGACCTCAGACTCGTACTGGGCCGCGACCCCGGAGACGAGGCGCTGCTTCTCGGCCTCGGGGATGCCCAGACGGTCGTAGGTGTTCTTGATGTCCTCGGGGAGGTCATCCCACGTGGCCGCCTGCTTCTCGGTCGACTTCACGAAGTACTTGATGTTCTGGAAGTCGATCCCGGTGAGGTCGGACCCCCACGACGGCATCGGCTTCTTGCCGAACAACGACAGGCTCTTGAGGCGCAGCTTGGTCATCCACTCGGGCTCGTTCTTGCGAGCGGAGATGTCGCGGACGACGTCCTCGTTCAGCCCTCGACGAGCGTTCGTTCCGGCGGCGTCGCTGTCAGCCCAGCCGTACTCGTAGGTGCCGATGCCCTTCAGGCCCGGGTTGCGCTCTTCGATGTTCGTGCTCATGAAGGTGAACCTTCCTTGACGTGCGTGCTGTGGCTGGATGGAGGTGCTGGCTTGCTGGTGGGTACGAGATGCGCCTCGCCGGTGACAACGTCGGCGGGGCTCTCGCTCTTCCGGTCGAGTCCACCGGTCGGGACGAACGTGGTGCACACATGGTGGCCACCGGCGAGGGTAGCGAGTCGTTGTACGTGCACTCCGAGCAGGCGCGAGAAGGCCTCGGTCTCTGCCTCGCAGAAGGCGGGGAACTCCGCGGCCACGTGCTGGACCGGGCAGTGGCCCTGGCACAGCTGGATGCCGGCGAGCGCGCCTGCACCCACCGGTCGGGCCGTCGCGGCGAAGCCGTCTTCGCTCAGCGCCGTGACGAGGGCGTCGGCGCGGTCGGCGGTGTCGTCGCCCACAGCCGACAGCGCCGCGGCATACCGCTGCTCGGCCTCGGCGGTTCGGCTGCGAGCGAACTCGGCGACGGCTTCCGGACCGGACTGCTTGGCGAGGTAGCGGAGCACCTCCACGGCCACGGAGTCGTAGTCGGCGCCGAGGGAGGAGTGGCCGGCCTCGGACACGACGTAAGCGCGCGCAGGGCGGCCTCGCCCACGACGGGCCGTGCCTGCGTCGTGCGTGGCCACGACCCCCTGCTCGACGAGCGCGTCGAGGTGGCGCCGGACCGCTGCGGGGGTCAGGTCGAGGTGCCGACCGAGCTCGGCCGCCGTGACGGGACCGTCGACGGAGACCATCTGCAGCACCCGAGAGCGCGTTCGGGACTCGAGGTGCGGCGACGGCTCGCCGCGCTTCGGCTCCCTCGTGGTGCGCTCAGCAATAAACACCACATCATTGTGACGTAAATGGTGGGTCTGCTCCAGTAAGGATGGCCTTACACCTGCGCGGTGGTATCGCAGGGTGGGTCGTCGGCGGCGTCGCCGAGACAGTCGGGATCATCAGGATCATCGGGGGTGTCAGCGATCGGCATGATGAGCGATGGCATCCGGTGCCGCGGCGGCGCGACGGCCTGCTCCCCGAACCAGCGCAACCGAAGTGGTCGCGTGACCCAGCCGAGAGGGCAGGTGAGCACGTAGCCGTAGGCGACGACGACCGCGGTGGGGCCGGGGCGCAGCACGAGACCGATGGCGACGACCACCACGAGCGTGACCGTGACAGGCAGATGCCGGGTCGACAACAGGGCCCGGAAGGAGCGGAACCGGAACGAGGTCGCCATCAGGGCCGCCGGGAGCACACCCGCGACGACCGGCAGCAGCGGGGCCCAGCCGTAGAGGGGGCCGTCGATGGCGAGCACCGTCGCGATGACGACGGCGGCCGCGCTGGGGCTGGCCAGACCGACGAAGTATCGCTTGTCGGCCAGCGGGTCGATCGTCACGTTGAACCGGGCGAGGCGGTAGGCGGCGCACGAGAGCCAGAACATGGCTCCGGCCCACGCCCAGACGGGGTAGGCCGGCAGCGCCCAGGTGTAGACCAGCACGGCGGGTGCGATGCCGAACGAGATCAGGTCGGCCAGGGAGTCGAACTGCAGCCCGAAGGGGGTGATCGCGCCCACCGCGCGGGCCACCGCCCCGTCGGAGATGTCGAGCAGGATCGACACGGCAATGAAGATGGCGGCCGTCGTGAACTTCCCCTGGAACGAGAGCAGCACCGAGCTGAAGCCGAAGAGCATGTTGCCGAGGGTGAACAGGCTCGGGAGCATGACCCGGGCCCGGACCCGGGGGTTGAGCCGGCTCATCGGCACCACCCGGGCGCCGGTGGCCGAGACGAGCCGGATGCCGCGGCTGACCCGAGCCCGTCCGCGACCGGCCCGGCTGGTGGGGTCGCCCGTCACCGGACCACCTCGAGGCTCGCCTCCACCCGGCCCGGCCCGGGCGGGGTGGGGCTGGTCGTCGGGAAGCGGCCGAGCACCGTCTCACCGGCGACGGCCCGCTTGCCCTTGGCAACCTCGAGAACGACCTCTGGGGGCACGAAGACGTCCATGCGAGACCCGAACTTCATCAGGCCGATCCGCTCCCCCGTGCCGACCTCGTCACCCGGGGCGATCCGCGTCACGATGCGCCGGGCCAGCTGGCCGACGAGCTGGCGGTAGACGACCCGGCGACGCTCGTCGCCGACCAGCCGTTCGACGATGATCTCGCTGCGCTCGTTCTCCGTGGCGCTCTCGGCCCGGTAGGCCGCCAGGAAGCTGCCTGGCTGATGGGTCACGTCGATCACCCGCCCCCCGTAGGGCGAGCGGTTGATGTGCACGTCGAGCAGCGACAGGAAGATGCTCACCTGTTGCCATTCGCCATGGGGTGCCACTCCGGATTGCGGGGGGCCTACGTGCACGATCATGCCGTCAGCGGGGGCGAGCACCACGTCAGGGTCGGCGACCGGCATCCGGTCAGGACTGCGGTCGGGATCACGGAAGAAGAGCGTCACGCCGGCCGTGAGCAGGCCCAGGGCGGCGGTGGCCCGAGGCCGGCGAGCGAGTGCCGCGAGCACGGTCGGCACCGCGACGAGGGCGGTGAACGGCTTGGCGGTGGGATCGATCTTCATGCCTGGGGCTCTCCGGATCGGGTGGGGGTGCTCAGCAGGTCTCAGCAGAGAAGGGGCACGCTTCGCGATGCTTGAGGCGCAACCTGCCCGTGGGTGGACAGTGCCGGCGTCTGGGTCGCTTAACAGCGAGCCTAGACTGGGCAGCCATGACCGCTGGCGTGACCACTCCGACCGCCGTGACCCTCTCCGAGCTGAGCAGACGGTTCGGCTCGGTCCTGGCCCTCGACGGCCTGTCGTGGCAGGCCCCGACCGGTCGCGTGACCGCCGTTCTCGGGCCCAACGGGGCCGGCAAGACCACCGCGATCGAGTGCGCGGTGGGGCTCACGAGGCCCACCTCTGGTTCGGTGACAGTGCTTGGCGCCGACCCACTCACGGCGTTGTCACTGAAAACCTCGCCGGTCGTTCGTCGCCCCGGGCCGTTCGGGTACGGGGCCTTGCGCAAGCAGTTCGTCTACCAATCAGCAAGCACGACGTCGCGTCGTAACTCATCCCGAGTCTAGACCGTGCCACCGCAGACCCGTCACCGGACGCCGCCGGGTGCGTACCCCGTGGTGGCACTAGGCTCGGTTGCGTACGAGAGACGCCTTGCCGCGAAGGAGAACCGTTCCGTGACCAGCACCGCCACCCAGGCGAAGTCGACCACCCGCTCGAAGACCTCCAAGAGCACCTCGGCCAAAGCGAAGGGCGTGCTAGCACAGCGCGATCCGAGCCTGCCACTGCCTGTCGCCAAGAAGGCGGGCTGGTCTGACCTCGACATCCGGGCCGTCGACACCGCCCGCGTGCTGGCCGCCGACGCCGTGCAGAAGGTCGGTAACGGCCACCCCGGCACCGCGATGTCGCTGGCGCCCCTCGCCTACCTGCTCTACCAGAACGTCATGACCCACGACCCGAGCGACCCGGCCTGGCTGGGCCGCGACCGCTTCGTGCTGTCGTGCGGCCACTCGAGCCTGACCCAGTACATCCAGCTCTACCTCTCGGGCTACGGCCTCGAGCTCGACGACCTCAAGTCGCTGCGCACGTGGGGCTCGCTGACCCCCGGCCACCCCGAGGTGCACCACACCAAGGGCGTCGAGATCACGACCGGCCCGCTCGGGTCGGGGCTCGCCTCCGCCGTCGGCATGGCCATGGCGCAGCGTCGCCAGCGGGGGATGTTCGACCCCGACGCCAAACCGGGCACGAGCCCGTTCGACCACCACGTCTACGTGATCGCCTCCGACGGTGACATGCAGGAGGGGGTCAGCCACGAGGCCTGCGCCCTGGCCGCTCACCAGCAGCTCGGCAACCTCACGATGATCTACGACGCCAACCAGATCTCCATCGAGGACGACACCGACATCGCCTTCAGCGAAGACGTCGGAGCGCGGTTCGCCGCCTACGGGTGGCACGTCGTCGAGGTCGACTGGCGCCAGAACGCCGACGGCCACACCTACGTCGAAGACATCGACGCCCTGCTCGTCGGCATCCGCTCGGGTGAGAAGGTGACCGACCGGCCGACCATCGTCGTGCTGCACACGATCATCGCCTGGCCCTCCCCGACCAAGCAGAACACCGGCAAGGCGCACGGCTCCGCGCTCGGCGACGACGAGGTGGCCGGCCTCAAGACCGTGCTGGGGTTCAACCCGCAGAAGAGCTTCGCGGTCGAGCCGGCCGTGCTCCGTCATGCCCGTGAGGTGAAGAAGCGCGGCAAGGCCGCCCACAAGAGCTGGGACCAGGGCTACCGGGCGTGGCGCAAGGCCAACCCCGACCGGGCGAAGCTGCTCGACCGCATCCAGTCAGGCGCCGCGCCCGACGGTCTTACCAAGGCCCTGCCGACCTTCCCGGCCGACGCCAAGGGGATGGCCACGCGAGCGGCATCCGGCAAGGTGCTCACCGCCCTCGCCGACGTCATGCCCGAGCTCTGGGGCGGTTCGGCCGACCTCGCGGGCTCGAACAACACGACGATGGAGGGCGAGCCCTCGTTCATCCCGACCGACCGCCAGACCGCGACCTGGCAGGGCGGCCCCTACGGTCGTACCCTGCACTTCGGCATCCGTGAGAACGGCATGGGGATGATCCTCAACGGGATGGCGCTCGAGGGTCTGACCCGGCCCTACGGCGGCACCTTCCTCGTGTTCTCCGACTACATGCGCCCCGCGGTGCGCCTCGCGGCGATCCAGCAGGTGCCCGTCACCTACGTGTGGACCCACGACTCCATCGGCGTCGGCGAGGACGGCCCCACCCACCAGCCCATCGAGCACCTCGCCGCGCTACGCGCGATCCCCGGGCTGGCCGTGGTGCGTCCTGCCGACGCCAACGAGACCGCGGTCGCCTGGGGCACCATCCTGGCCGAACGCAGTGGCCCGGCCGCGCTGTGCCTGACCCGCCAGAACGTGCCCACCTGGGACCGCAAGAAGTACGCCAAGGCGTCCGGCGCGGCCCGGGGCGGCTACGTGCTCGTCGAGGAGTCGGGGTCAGACGGACCCGACCTCATCCTCGTGGGCACCGGGTCTGAGGTGCAGCTCGCGGTCGAGGCCGCCGAGAAGCTCGAGAAGAGTGGCGTGGCAACGCGAGTCGTGTCGATGCCTTGCCGCGAATGGTTCGAGAAGCAGACCAAGGGCTACCGCGAGAAAGTGCTACCGGCCGCCGTTCGGGCCCGGGTCAGCGTCGAGGCCGGCATCGCGATGGGCTGGCACGACATCGTCGGGGATGCCGGTCGCAGCGTGAGCATCGAGCACTTCGGCGCCTCCGCCGACGCCGAGACGCTCTTCCGCGAGTTCGGCATCACCGCAGAGGCCGTCGTCAAGGCCGGCAAGGCCTCGCTCAAGGCGGCCCGAGCCGACAGGGCCGGCTCAGTCGGCTCACTCACGGCGCCGACCATCAACGAGACGAGCCCGGCGCGAGCCAAGGCGAGCGCCAACACCGACGTCATGGGCAGCGACGTCTCACAGGGCGACGGCACGGCTGCCGCCGCCAGCACATCGACCGAAGGAAAGTGATCGACATGTCGAACGCGAACACCCAGGCCCTCTCCGACGCCGGCGTCTCCATCTGGCTCGACGACCTCTCGCGCGAGCTGCTCGAGACCGGCAAGATCGCCGACCTCGTCAAGGAGCGCAACGTCGTCGGCCTCACCTCCAACCCCTCGATCTTCCAGGCCGCGCTGAGCAAGGGTGACCGCTACAACGAAGACCTCTCCCGGTTGACCAAGGCGGGCAAGGATGTCGAGGAGGTCGTCTTCGAGCTGACCACCTCCGACGTCCGGGAGGCCTGCGACCTCTTCGCCCCGCTGTACGCCTCGACGAAGGGTGTCGACGGCCGCGCCTCGATCGAGGTAGACCCGAGGCTCGCCCACGACACCGACAAGACGGTCGAGCAGGCCAAGGCCCTGCACGCCGCCGTCGACCGCGAGAACGTGCTCATCAAGATCCCCGCCACCAAGGCCGGGCTGCCCGCGATCACCGCGACCATCGCCGAGGGCATCTCGGTCAACGTGACCCTCATCTTCTCGCTCGAGCGCTACCGCGGGGTCATGAACGCCTACCTCGAGGGGTTGGAGAAGGCGCACGCCGCCGGTCACGACCTCTCGAAGATCCACTCGGTGGCCTCCTTCTTCGTCTCCCGCGTCGACTCCGAGATCGACAAGCGGCTCGACGCGCTCGGCACCGACGAGGCCAGGGCCCTCAAGGGCAAGGCCGGGATCGCCAACGCGCGCCTCGCGTACCAGGCCTTCGAAGAGGTCTTCTCGACTCCCCGCTGGGGTTCACTCGCCGACGAGGGAGCCAACGTGCAGCGCCCCCTGTGGGCGTCCACCGGGGTCAAGGACCCTGCTTACCCCGACACCATGTACGTCACCGAGCTCGTGGCGGCCGACGTCGTCAACACCATGCCCGGCAAGACCCTTGAGGCCACCGCCGACCACGGCGACATCCACGGCGACACCGTCACCGGGGGCTACGAGCTGGCCAGCAACGTGCTCGATGACCTTGACGGCCAAGGGGTCTCGTACTCCGAGGTGGTCGACCTGCTCGAGGTCGAGGGTGTCGAGAAGTTCGAGAAGGCCTGGGGTGAACTGTTGGCGGGCGTGACCGACGAGATGAAGAAGGCACAGGCGTGAGGGGTAGACCGGACAAGGCGACCGGTTGTCTGTCGACCGTCGGAGACGGTGAGTGAGTCCGGCTCGCGTGGCACCGGGCGTCAACCCGCTGCGTGACGTCCAGGACAAACGGCTACCGCGCATCGCGGGCCCGTGTGGGCTGGTGCTCTTCGGCGTCACCGGCGACCTCGCCCGCAAGAAGCTGATGCCCGCGATCTACGACCTCGCCAACCGTGGCCTGCTGCCGCCCGGGTTCTCGCTCGTCGGCTTCGCCCGGCGAGACTGGGCCACCCAGGACTTCGGCAAGGTGGTGCACGACGCCGTCAAGGCCCACGCCCGAACCCCGTTCAGCGAGGACGTGTGGCGCAACCTCTCGGAGGGCTTCCGGTTCGTGCCGGGCACCTTCGATGACCCCGCCGCCTTCGACCTGCTCGCCAAGACGGTGCACGAGCTCGACCAGGAGCGGGGCACCGGCGGCAACCATGCCTTCTACCTCTCGGTGCCGCCCGGTTTCTTCGCCACCGTCTGCGAGCACCTCGAGCGGAGTGGGCTGACCCGCGCCGAGGGCGACCACTGGCGACGGGTGATCATCGAGAAGCCGTTCGGTCACGACCTCAAGAGCGCGCAAGAGCTCAACAAGATCGTGGAGAGCGTCTTCACCCCCGACTCGGTGTTCCGCATCGACCACTACCTCGGCAAGGAGACGGTGCAGAACCTGCTGGCGCTGCGCTTCGCCAACCAGCTGTTCGAGCCGGTCTGGAACGCCAACTACGTCGACCATGTGCAGATCACCATGGCCGAGGACATCGGGATCGCCGGTCGGGCCGGCTACTACGACGGCATCGGCGCGGCCCGAGATGTGATCCAGAACCACCTCCTGCAGCTGCTGGCACTGACCGCCATGGAGGAGCCCGTCTCGTTCGACGCCAAGAACCTGCGGGCCGAGAAGGAGAAGGTGCTCTCGGCCGTGGTTCTGCCCGCGAGCCTCGAGAAGGGCTCGGCCCGGGGCCAGTACGCGGCGGGATGGCAGGGCGCCGAGGAGGTCGTCGGCTACCTCGACGAGGACGGCGTCGACGCGCAGTCGACCACCGAGACGTTCGCGGCCGTCGCCCTCGAGGTCGACACGCGTCGGTGGGCCGGCGTGCCGTTCTACCTGCGCACTGGCAAACGGCTCGGCAAGCGGGTCACCGAGATCGCGGTTGTGTTCAAGAAGGCACCGCACCTTCCGTTCGAGCACACCGCCACCGAGGAGCTCGGCCAGAACGCGATCGTCATTCGCGTGCAGCCCGACGAGGGCGTCACGATCCGGTTCGGCTCCAAGGTGCCCGGAGCGCAGATGGAGGTGCGCGACGTGACGATGGACTTCGGCTACGGCAGCTCGTTCACCGAAGCCTCGCCCGAGGCGTACGAACGCCTCATCCTCGACGTGCTGCTGGGCGACCCACCGCTCTTCCCACGCCACGAAGAGGTCGAGTCGTCGTGGCGCATCCTCGACCCCCTCATGAAGCACTGGGCCAAGAGCGGCAAGCCGGAGCAGTACACCTCCGGCACGTGGGGCCCCGCCTCTGCCGACGCGATGCTCGAACGTGACGGACGCAAGTGGAGGATGCCGTGATCCGCGACCTGACCGAGACCAGCACCACGGCGATCAGCAAGACGCTCGTGCGGTTGCGCAACGAGGTCGGGGCGATGGCCCTGGGTCGAGTGCTCACCCTCGTCGTGATCGTTCAGGACACCGACGCCAGCGAGGCCATCGAGGTGGCCAACCAGGCCAGCCGGCAGCACCCCTGCCGCATCGTCGTCGTCATCTCCGGAGATCGCCGCGGCCGCAACCGTCTCGATGCGCAGATCCGGCTCGGCGGTGACGCCGGCGCGAGCGAGATCGTCGTGCTGCGCCTCTACGGCGCCCTGGCCAGTCACGGTCCGAGCGTCGTAGTCCCCCTGCTGCTGCCCGACTCGCCCATCGTGGCGTGGTGGCCGGGGCAGGCACCCGACGACGTGGCGTCCGACCCCATCGGGGCGATGGCCCAGCGCCGTATCACCGACTCGGCCCAGAACCGCAACGCTCGGCAGATGTTGAAGAAGCGGGCGGCGAACTATGCGCCCGGCGACTCCGACCTTGCGTGGACGCGGGTCACCCGATGGCGCGGACTGCTGGCGGCTGCCCTCGACCAGCCCCCCTACGAGCAGATCACCGGGGCCGTCGTGGCCGGAGCCCCCGACTCCCCCTCGTCCGAACTGCTGGCGGCCTGGCTCTCGTTCCGGCTCAAGGTGCCGGTACGACGGGTGTCGACCCCGCGCGGCTCCGGCATCACCTCGGTGCGCCTCGAACGCGCGAGTGGCCCGATCGACCTGGTGCGTCCGGGCGACTCCGTGGCCACGCTGTCTCAGGCCGGTCAGCCCGACCGGAGGATCAGCCTGCCTCGCCGTGACCTTCCCGAGTGCCTCGCCGACGAGCTGCGACGCCTCGATCCCGACAACACCTATGAGGATGCCCTGCTGCACGGGGTCGAGAAGCTGACCCCGGCCCGCCAGTCGGCCACTGCGGCCGCAAAGGCCGGCAAGGCGCCCGACGTGGCCGCAGCCCGCCGGTTGGCGGCCCGTATCGGCCGTGACGACTCGGCGCAGGAGGCCTCGGCCATGGTGTCTGCTGGGTCGGCGCCTGACAGCGGCAGCAGTGACGAGGTGCGCACCGCCACGGCCCGCAAGCTCGCCGGCAAGCGCACGTCGCGCGAGAAGGTCACCGACTCCGCCGCTAAGGCGGCAGCGACCCGCAAGGGTGCCAGCCGCAAGAAGGCGGCGCCCTCTGCCGCCAAGAAGGCTGCGCCCGCAGCGAAGAAGGCAGCGAAGAGGGCAGCCACGTGAGGGCGGAGCCGGTGGTCGTGGTCCACCCCACCAAACAGTCGCTGGCGGATGCCGCGGCGGCCCGTCTGGTGACGGCCCTGGTCGACGCGCAGGCACGCCGACCGGAGGCCCAGATCGCGCTGACCGGGGGCTCGATGGGCTCGGCGATCATTGCCTCGCTCGCGCAGGTCCCGGGTCGGTCAGCCATCGACTGGTCGCGGGTTCGGGTGTGGTGGGGCGATGAGCGGTACCTGCCCGCGGGCGATCCCGACCGCAACGACACCCAGAACGACGCGGCCGGCCTGGCCGGCCTCGGGCTCCACCCCGACAAGGTGCACCGGGTCAGTGGCCCCGACACGTCTGAGAGCGCCGAGGCAAGCGCCGAGGCGTACGCACAGACGCTGAGCACGCATGGGCAGGGCGGCTTCGATGTCGTGCTGCTCGGGGTGGGGCCTGACGGGCACATCGCCTCGCTCTTCCCGCACCACGCGGCGCAGCGAGCGACGAACGCCGCGGCGGTCGCCGTGCACCACTCCCCCAAGCCACCGCCCGACCGGGTCTCGCTCACGTTCGAGTGCCTCGACCGCTGCCGGGAGGTCTGGTTTCTGGTGGCCGGAGACGACAAGGCTGACGCCGTGGCCGCCGCCCTCGCGCCGGGCGCCGAACGATGGGACGTTCCGGCATCCGGCCCTCGCGGCAGCGAAGCCACGCGCTGGCTCCTCGACCAGGACGCGGCCGGTGCGCTCGAGACGGGCTCCGACCGCACCGGCTGACCTGAGCCGCGCTGCCGAACCCGTTCTACTGATCCCCCTGTACAAAGTGAACGCAGCGTTCGTGCTCGAACTCGCTGTTGTAGAGCGGTGTTCGAGAACGAACGCTGCGTTCAGCTGGCGGGGGCGCTGCGGCTACTGGATGAGTCCGCGATCGCGCAGTGAGCTGAGCGCCTCATCGAGGATCGCGGCTCCGTCGGCGTCGCTGCGACGCTCCTTCACGTAGGCCAGGTGCGTCTTGTAGGGCTCGACCTTCGGGGCGGCCGGGGGGTTGTTCTTGTCCTGCCCCGCAGGCAACCCGCACCTAGGGCAGTCCCACGTGACGGGGAGCACCAGTTCGGACTCCTGCGCAAAGCTCGGACGGGTCTCGTGCCCGTTGGTGCACCAGTACGAGACATGAACGCGGGGAGCGGCGTCACCACGTTCGGCCTCCCCCATGGGTCCGGCTCCGACTCGACTGCCACGAATGGCGTTCCCGCTTGCCATCTCTACCCGCCCTTCAGACCGTGAACCGGGCCAGCAGGCCCAGACCGATGATCGCCGCCGCCCACACCACGGCCACGGCCACGGTGAAACGGTCGAGGTTGCGCTCGGCGACGGAAGAGCCGCCCATGGAGGTCGACATGCCACCGCCGAACATGTCGGAGAGACCGCCGCCCTTGCCCTTGTGCAGCAGGATGAACAGCGTCAGGATCAGGCTGGAAGCCACCAGCAGAACCTGCAGCACGATGCGAACCGCATCCACGTCAGTCACTCCAAATCATTTGTCGGTCAGCCGCTCTATGTCGGCTCGGGCAAGGATACCTGCTGCTCCCGAGTGCAACCGAACCTGCGGCAACACGCAGACGTCAGATGGGCGTCAGGTGGTCGTCAGGTGCTCGCGGTAGCGACAGATCGCAGCGAACTCGACGGGGTCGATCGAGGCGCCCCCGACCAGGGCGCCGTCGACGTCGTCCTGGCTCATGATGGCAGCCACGTTGTTCGCCTTGACACTCCCGCCGTAGAGCACCCGCACACTGTCGGCAAGGTCGCCGCTGTAGAGATCGGCCAGCAGGCTGCGGATCGCCCCACACACCTCCTGGGCGTCGTCGGGCGTGGCCACCTCACCCGTGCCGATCGCCCAGATCGGCTCGTAGGCCACGACGATCGAGGCGGCCTGGTCCTTGGTGATGCCCGTGAGGGCTGCCCGCAGCTGAGCCACGACGTGCTCGACCTGGCCACCCGCCTGGCGCACGTCGAGACCCTCACCGCAGCACAGGATGGGGGTGAGCCCGTGAGCGTAGGCCGCGCTGACCTTGGCCGCCACGATCTCGTCGGTCTCACCATGGCCCTGGCGTCGTTCGCTGTGACCGACGGTGACGTAGGTGCATCCGAGCTTGGCCAGGAAGGCCCCCGAGATGTCACCGGTATACGCCCCGGAGGTGTGGGGCGAGAGGTCTTGGGCGCCGTAGCGAAGCTCGAGCCGGTCGCCCTCGACCAGTGTCTGCACCGAACGCAGGTCTGTGAACGGCGGCAGCACGGCCACCTCGACCGCGGCGTAGTCGTGCTTCGCGTCGCGCAAGGTCCAGTCGAGCTTCTGCACCAGGTGCGTGGACTGGAGGTGGTCGAGGTTCATCTTCCAGTTGCCGGCCATGAGCGGCACCCGACCCACCGGTCGGGACTGCGACTTCGCGCGGGCCATCAGTCGTCTCCCTCGTCGTCGAGCACAGTGAGGCCAGGCAGTGACCTGCCCTCCAGATACTCCAGACTCGCGCCGCCACCGGTGGAGATGTGGCCGAACTGGGAGTCGTCGAAACCGAGCTGACGAACCGCAGCAGCGGAGTCTCCCCCTCCGACGACCGTCAGGGCCCCCTTGCTCGTGATGTCGGCCAAGGTCTGGGCCAGGGCCCGGGTGCCTTCGGCGAACGGCGCCATCTCGAAAGCACCCATCGGGCCGTTCCAGAAGACGGTGCGGCAGTCGGAGAGCTTCTGGTCGAACAGCGTGCTCGACGCAGGCCCGATGTCGAGGCCCATGCTCTCGGAGGGAATCGATGTGGCCGCCACGACCTGGTGGTCGGCCTCGGCACTGAACGAGTCGGCGGCCACGATGTCGACGGGCAGCACGATCTCGACACCCTCCTTCTCGGCGCGCTCGAGATAGCCCTTGACCGTATCGATCTGGTCGGCCTCGAGCAGACTCTTGCCGACCTCATGGCCCTGCGCGGCGAGGAAGGTGAAGACCATCCCGCCGCCGATGAGCAGCCGGTCGGCCGAGCCGAGCAGGTTGCCGATGACGCCGAGCTTGTCAGACACCTTCGCCCCACCCAGCACCACGGCATACGGCCGCTCGGCGTCGGTGGTGAGGCGGCGCAGCACGTTCACCTCGGCCTCGACGAGACCCCCCGTGGCGTGCGGGAGCAACTTCGCCACGTCGTACACCGAGGCCTGTTCGCGGTGCACCACCCCGAAGCCATCGGAGACGAAGACGTCTGCGAGAGAAGCGAGCTCGCCAGCAAACTCAGCGCGGTCGGCATCCGTCTTGGCCGTCTCGCCCGCGTTGAAGCGCAGGTTCTCGAGCAGCAGCACCCCGCCATCGGGGAGTGACTCGACCGCGGCCCTGGCGCTCTCACCCACCGTGTCCTCGGCGAACGCGACCGGCGTCTCGAGCACCACGGCGAGGCGCTGGGCCACCGGCGCCAACGAGTACTTCGCGTCCGGCGCGCCCTTGGGGCGCCCGAGGTGGGCGCACACGATGACGCGCGCACCCATCTGGCTGAGCATCTTGATGGTCGGCGCCGACGCGCGGATGCGTCCGTCGTCGGTGATGGTCGTGCCGTCGAGCGGCACGTTGAGGTCGGAGCGGACGAGGACGCGCTTGCCGCGCAGGTCCCCGAGGTCGGCGATCGTCTTCACGCGGGTTGCCTCTTCAGAGTCGGTATGGGCCGGGACACGGATGCGGCCACCGCCCGGCACGGAACCGGGCGGTGGCCTCTCACCTGGAGATGAGTCAGAGCGATGCGCCGACGAGGGCGACGATGTCGACGAGCCGGTTGGAGTAGCCCCACTCGTTGTCGTACCAACCGACGACCTTGACCTGGTTGCCGATGACCTTGGTGAGGCCGGCGTCGAAGATGCACGACGCCGGGTGGGTCTCGATGTCCTTGGACACGATGGGGTCCTCGGTGTAGACGAGGTAGCCCTTGAGGGGGCCCTCGGCAGCGGCCTTGTAGGCGGCGTTGATCTCCTCGGCCGTGGTCTCACGGCCCAGCTCGACGGTCAGGTCGGTGGCCGAGCCAGTGGCGATCGGCACCCGCATCGCGAAGCCGTCGAGCTTGCCCTTGAGCTCGGGAATGACCAGACCGATGGCCTTCGCGGCGCCGGTCGAGGTGGGCACGATGTTGAGGGCTGCGGCGCGGGCGCGGCGCAGGTCCTTGTGGGGCGCGTCCTGCAGGTTCTGATCCTGGGTGTAGGCGTGGATGGTCGTCATCAGACCCTTCACGATGCCGAACTCGTCGTTGAGCACCTTCGCCAGCGGCCCGAGGCAGTTCGTCGTGCACGAGGCGTTGGAGATGATCGAGTGGGCCGAGGGGTCGTAGAGGTTGTCGTTGACGCCCATCACGATGGTGATGTCCTCGTTCTTGGCCGGGGCCGAGATGATGACCTTCGTGGCCCCGCCGTCGATGTGGGCCCGCGCTGCGGTCGCGTCGGTGAAGAAGCCGGTCGACTCCACAACGACGTCAGCGCCGACACCCTTCCAGTCGATTTTGGCCGGGTCGCGCTCGGCGAAGATGCGAACGCTCTGCCCGTCAACGGTCAACGAGGTGTCGTCGTAGGTGATCTCGCCCGGGAAGCGGCCCAGGATGGAGTCGTACTTGAGCAGATGGGCAAGCGTCTTGTTGTCCATGAGGTCGTTGGCGGCGACGATCTCGATGTCGGCGCCGGCCGCCTTGACGGCACGGAAGAAGTTTCGGCCGATGCGGCCGAAGCCGTTGATACCTACGCGAACGGTCACTGCGGTGCACCTCTTCGGGGTGGGACGGTGATGGACTGTCGCCGTGGCCGCGACGCTGCGGCCTCGATCACGGCACAGCCTAGTGCGTGACCTCGCGGGGCGTGACTACGGTCTCAGGGGCGGGTGAGCGCGCGCTCACCCGCATTCAGAACGACCACCTCGGTGTACGGAAGTGGCCACTCGACTGTACGGAAGTGGCCACTCGACTGTACGGAAGTGGCCACTCGACTGTACGGAAGTGGCCACTCGACTGTACGGAAGTGGCCACTCGACTGTACGGAAGTGGCCACTCGACTGTACGGAAGTGGCCACTCGACTGTACGGAAGTGGCCACTCGACTGTACGGAAGTGGCCACTCGACTGTACGGAAGTGGCCACTCGACTGTACGGAAGTGGCCACTCGACTGTACGGAAGTGGCCACTCGACTGTACGGAAGTGGCCACTCGACGGTGCGGCATCCGGATGCCGGTCAGCTTTCGAGCATGTCCGGCGTGAGGTTCGCCTCGGTGCTCGGAAGGCCGAGGTCCTCGGCCCGCTTGTCGGCCATCGCCAGCAGCCGCCGGATGCGGCCGGCGACGGCATCCTTCGTCATCGGTGGCACCGCCAGCTGGCCCAGCTCTTCCAGGCTCGCCTGCTTGTGCTCCAGCCGCAGCACGCCCGCCTCCTTGAGGTGGTCGGGGATCTCGTCACCCAGGATCTCCATGGCCCGCTCGACCCGCGAGCCGGCGGCCACGGCAGCCCGGGCCGACCGGCGGAGGTTGGCGTCGTCGAAGTTCGCCAGTCGGTTCGCCGTCGCCCGCACCTCACGGCGCATGCGACGCTCCTCCCACGCCATGACGGCGTCGTGGGCGCCCAGGCGGGTGAGCATCGCCCCGATGTCGTCACCGTCACGGATGACGACCCGGTCGATCCCGCGCACCTCACGGGCCTTCGCCGCGATGCCGAGCCGACGAGCGGCTCCCACCAGGGCCAGGGCCGCCTCGGGGCCGGGGCAGGTCACCTCGAGGGCCGATGACCGGCCGGGTTCGGTGAGAGAGCCGTGAGCGAGGAAGGCGCCGCGCCAGGCGGCCTCCGAGTCGCACGACGCGGCACTGACGACCTTGGGCGGCAGACCTCGAACGGGTCGCCCGCGGGTGTCGATCAGGCCGGTCTGGCGGGCGAGCGTCGCCCCGTCGTCGATGACGCGAACGACGTAGCGCGAGCCGCGTCGCAACCCACCGGCCGCGAGCACCAGCACCTCGCTCTTGTGGCCGTAGACCTCGGCGATGTTGCGTCGCAACCGTCGTGCAGCATTCGCGGTGTCGAGCTCGGCCTCGACGACGATCTGGCCCCCGATGATGTGCAGGCCACCCGCGAAGCGAAGCATCGTGGAGACCTCTGCCTTGCGGCAGCAGGGTTTCGTGACGTCTAGTCGGGAGAGCTCGTCCTTGACCTTTGCCGTCATCGCCATGGTCGCCATCCTGCCATCCCGAGCGAGCACTTCGGGCCGGGAGAACCCGCACCACCGGCGCCGGCGCGCGTGCCGACCGCCGTGGGCGGCGGTCAGGAGATGACGTCGCGCAGCGCCGCAGCCAACCTCAGTGCGTCGTGCACCCCAGGTTCGTGACGAGCCGCGACGGGGGCCACGACCAGCTCGGCGCCGAGCTCACGGGCCGCCGACCGCAACGCCGGCTCGTCGGGCACGACCGACGGGTCGGCCAGCACGACGTCGAGGCGAACGTCAGGGGCATGCTCCGCGAACGACATGAGATGGTCTTCGGCCCGGAAGTCGCGGGTCTCGCCCTTGTGCACCTCGAGGTTGAGGTTGAGCAGCCGACGTGCCGAGGTGGCGACCAGCGCGTCGGCGAGGCCGGGAACGAGCAGGTGCGGCATCACGGACGTGAACCACGACCCGGGGCCGAGCATGACCCAGTCGGCCTGCGCGACCGCCTCGACCGCCTCGACACACGGGACAGGGCAGGTGGGCAGGATGCCGATCGACGACACCCGCCCCGGCGACGAGGCCACGAGGTGCTGCCCGTGTACGACGCTTCGGTCAAAGGGGTGTTCCGGCTCGTGGCCGATGATCTCGGCGACGATCTCGAGCGGCTCCGCCGCCATCGGCAGCACCCGGCCCCGGGCCCCCAGCAGACGACCGACGAGGTCGAGCCCGGCCACGGTGTCGCCGAGCAGCTCCCAGATCGAGACGATCATGAGGTTGCCCAGAGCATGGCCCTGCAGCTCGCCGGTGCCGGCGAAGCGGTGCTGGAGCACGTCTCGCCACGTGTGCCCCCAGTCGCTGTCGTCGCAGAGGGCCGACAGCGCCATGCGCAGGTCGCCGGGGGGCAACACGTCGAAGTCGGCACGAAGACGGCCGCTCGACCCGCCGTCGTCGGCGACGGTCACCACGGCCGTGACCTCGTCGGTCAGCAGACGCAGGGCGGTGAGGGCGGCCGCCAGCCCGTGCCCGCCTCCCAGCGCGACGACGCGCCGCTGCGACGATGCTGACGTGAACCGTGCCGGCACGGCTACTCGCGGCCGAGGTCTCGGTGCACGACGAAGGTGTCGATGCGCTCGGTGCGACCCAACCGGGCGCTCAGGGCGTCGGCCGTCGCCACCGACCGGTGCTTGCCCCCCGTGCAGCCCACCGCGACGGTCACGTAGCGCCGTTCCTCGCGCACATAGCCGCTCACCATGGTCGCCAGCAGGTCAGTGGCCCGGTCGAGGAACTCGGTGGCGCCCTCCTGACGCATCACGAACTCGGCGACCGGCTGGTCGCGGCCGGTGAGAGCCCGCAGCTCGGGCACCCAGAAGGGGTTGGGCAGAAAACGCATGTCGAACACGACGTCGGCATCGAGCGGCAGACCGTACTTGAACCCGAACGACATCACGGCGATCCGCAGGGCAGCCCGCTGGTCGCCAGCGAACAGCGACGAGAGCTTGGCGCTCAGCTGGTGCACGTTCAGACCCGAGGTGTCGATGACGACGTCGGCGGTCGAGCGAAGGTCGATGAGCCTCTCCCGCTCGAGCTGGATGCCGTCGAGCAGCCGCCCCCGACCCTGCAGGGGGTGAGGTCGCCGAACGCTCTCGAAACGGCGCACGAGTGCCTCGTCGGTGGCGTCGAGAAACACCAGGCTGGGCCGCTGGCCCCGATGGCGAGCCGCTTCGATGGCGCCGTCGAGCTGCTTGAACCAGCCGCGGGAGCGCACGTCGACCACCACGGCCACGTGCTGGTGGGCAGCCTCGGGGTTCTCGTCGAGGGCAGCGTCGCGCAGGTCGGCAAGGTTGGCAAGCAGCTGCGGAGGCAGGTTGTCGACCACCAGCCAGCCGAGGTCTTCCAGAACGTTGGCCGTAGTGGTGCGACCGGCTCCGCTCATGCCGCTCACGATGACCATGGGGGCCTCGGTGAGGGCCAGTCGGTCTTGTTGGCTGGGTGTGGTGTCAGAGGTCGTAAAGTCGCTGGTCATTCCAGCACTTCTCCCGTCGTCAGGTTCACAGCCGGCTCGGGTGGGGCACCCTCAGCCAAGTGGGTCAGGATCGCCGATGCAAGCGACGGGCCGATGCCGTTGACGGCCATGATGTCGTCGGCCGAAGACGCACGGAGCCGTTTGACCGACCCGAACGCCCGCAGCAGGGCCTTCTGGCGGGTCGCTCCCAGGCCGGGGATGCCGTCGAGCTGCGAGGTGGTCATCGCCTTCGAGCGACGCTGGCGGTGGAAGGTGATGGCGAACCGGTGCGCCTCGTCGCGGACCCGCTGCAGCAGGTAGAGCCCCTCGCTCGTTCTAGGCAGGATGACCGGGTGCTCGGTGCGCGGCAACCACACCTCCTCGAGGCGTTTGGCCAGTCCCACGAGGGCGACCTCCTCGATGCCGAGCTCGTCGAGCACCGCCTGAGCGGCGTTGACCTGGGGCAGCCCTCCGTCGACGACGACGAGGCTGGGCGGGTAGGCGAACCGGCGGGGTCGCCCCGTCTCGGGATCGATCGGGCCCCCGGGCAGACCCTCTCCGTCGTCGTCGCCGTCGCCAGGTTGCGGGGCGGCCTCAGAGTCGTCGGGCGACGCGGTGACCTTGCCTGTGCGCAGGTCGACCCCCCCGCCCACCACACCGGTGGCGATGTCGAGATCGCCGGCGCTCTCGGCGTCGTCGAGATAGCGACGGAACCGGCGGAACAGCACCTCGTGCATGGCCGCCGTGTCGTCGATGGTCACCGGCACCTCACGGCCGGATTCTCCCTCGGGTGTGCCCTCGGCCTGCCGGGTCGCACCGCGCACGATGAACCGGCGGTACTCACTCTTGCGCGCCAGCCCGTCTTCGAAGACGACCATGCTGGCCACCACGTTGGTGCCCTGCACGTGGCTGACGTCGTAGCACTCGATGCGCAGTGGGGCATCGTCGAGGTCGAGGTAGCTCTGCAGCTCCTGGAGGGCCTGGCTGCGCAAGGTCAGGTCACCGGCTCGGGCGACCTTGTGCCGAGCCAGCGACTGCTCGGCGTTGCGTCGCACCGTCTCCATCAGGGTGGCCTTGTCGCCCCGTTGCGGCACCCGGACGACGACAGCCGACCGGCGCATCGAGGTCAGCCACTCGGTGATCGCCTCGGGGTCGGTAGGCAGACACGGAACGAGCACCTCTCGCGGCACCGCATCGCGGTCGGCCTCGCCGTAGACCTGCTGGAGCAGGTGCTCAACCAGGGAGGGAATGTCTTCGCTCTCCTTCTCCACCACCCAGCCCCGCTGACCACGAATGCGACCACCGCGTACGTGGAACACCTGCACCGCCGCCTCGAGGTCGTCATCGGCAAGAGCGAAGACATCGGCGTCGGTGGCGTCACCGAGCACGACGGACTGCTTCTCGAGCGCCTTGCGCAGGGCGCCGATGTCATCGCGCAGGCGGGCCGCCTGCTCGAAGTCGAGCTCGGCCGCAGCCTCGCGCATGCGCGTCTCGATGCGGCCGACGAAGCGCGTCGTGCTGCCGGCCATGAAGTCGCAGAAGTCGTCGGCGATCGCCCGGTGCTCCTCGGCGGTGACCCGACCGACGCAGGGCGCAGAGCACTTGTCGATATAGCCCAGCAGGCACGGTCGGCCACTGGCTGCCGCCCGCCGGAAGACGCCGGAGGAGCAGGTGCGCACCGGGAACACACGCAGCAACAGGTCGAGGGTCTCGCGGATCGCCCAGGCGTGGCCGTACGGGCCGAAGTAGCGGGTGCCCTTGCGTTTGGCGCCGCGCATCACCTGGGCCCGTGGGTACTCCTCGCCCATCGTGACGGCCAGGTAGGGGTAGGACTTGTCGTCGCGGTACTTGACGTTGAACCGCGGGTCGAACTCCTTGATCCAGGAGTACTCCAGCTGCAGGGCCTCCACCTCGGTGCGCACCACGGTCCATTCGACGGACACCGCAGTGGTGACCATGGTGGCGGTGCGCGGGTGCAGCGCGGTGATGTCCTGGAAGTAGGAGGAGACCCGTGGGCGCAGCGATTTCGCCTTGCCCACGTAGATGACGCGGCCGTGGGCGTCGCGGAAGCGATAGACGCCGGGATCGGTGGGGATCTCACCGGGTTTGGGGCGGTAGGACGTCGGGTGAGCCACGTCGACCAGCCTATGTCGACCCACCGACGCCGGTGGCGGCGCCCGCGGGTCGAGCAGGCTCGGTCGACCTCGTCGGCCGGTCAGCAGCGGGTCGGTCAGGCGACGGTGAAGCTGCCGCCGGTGACGGTGATGGTCTTGGCGGTCAGGCCCGTGGGCGCCGGACCGGCCACCCGGTCACCGGTGTTGATGTCGAACTCGCTGCCGTGACAGGGGCAGTTGATCTTGCCGTCGGCGACGGTAGCCACGGCGCAGCCCTGGTGGGGGCACGTGGAGTCAAAGGCCCTGAACGTGCCCGCCTGCGGCTGGGTGACGACCGTCTTGGTGGCTGCGAAGATCGTGCCGCCCCCCACCGGAACCTGTGATGTAGGGGTGCCCCCGGCGGCCGCGGAGCCGGTGGAGGGCGTTTCGCTCGGCGTGACGCCAGCTGACGTGGACAGGGGGGTGGCGCTCTGCGCCGACGTGTCCGGCTGCACCGGTGGGCTGCTGCACGCAGCCAGCACCCCGGCCCCGGCGACGACACCGACCCCGAGGCCGACGGCCTTCAGCACGCCGCGCCGGTCGGTCAGCCGCCGGATCGCGTCGATCTGCGGGCCGTCGGGGTTCGCTGGTGTCGAACGGGTTTCGTCACCCGACCGACTGCTCGGCGTGGTGTGGTCGGAGTGCGTGAGCGGTGTCATGCGTTCCCTTTCCGGGAGGTGGTGGATTTCGCCGTCTTGCGGACCGCCGACGTGGGTTTCGACGTCTTCACGGTGGCTGTCGAGGACGCCACGGCTGCCGCGGTGACCTTTCGTGCGCGTGGGGTGCTGGTCGTCTTTCCAGTCGTGGCCGTGGCTGCGGTGGCCTTAACTGCGGTGGCCTTAACTGCGGTGGCCTTGGCTGCGCTGGACTTGCTGCCGGCGTTCGCCCCCGGGGCCGAGCGGGTGACCTCAGCGGTTGCCCTGCTCTTCATCGTGCGCGTGGCGCCTGTGCCCTTGCCGTCAGCAGACTGTGTCTCGCGCACCAGCGACCGCGCCGCCCGGGACGGCGGTGACGACGTGCGCGCCGTGCGTTCGAGGACGGGGCGCAGGTAGCGGCCCGTGTGGCTCTCGTCGACCTGGGCGACATGCTCCGGAGTTCCCTCGGCGATGACGAGCCCGCCACCGGACCCACCCTCGGGCCCGAGGTCGACGACCCAGTCGGCGTTCTTGATCACGTCGAGGTTGTGCTCGATGACGATGACGGTGTTGCCCTTGTCGACCAGCCCCTGCAGCACGTCGAGCAGCTTGCGGATGTCTTCGAAGTGCAGGCCCGTGGTCGGCTCGTCGAGAACGTAGACGGTGCGTCCGGTCGACCGCTTCTGCAGCTCGCTCGCGAGCTTGACCCGCTGGGCCTCACCCCCGGAGAGGGTCGGGGCGGGCTGCCCGAGCCGTACGTAGCCCAGACCGACGTCGTTGAGGGTGCGCAGATGGCGGGCGATCGCGGGCACGGCTTCGAAGAAGTCGGCAGCCTCCTCGATGGGCATGTTCAGCACGTCGGAGATCGTCTTGCCCTTGAAGTGCACCTCGAGCGTCTCGCGGTTGTAGCGGGCACCATGACATACCTCGCACGGCACGTAGACGTCGGGCAGAAAGTTCATCTCGATCTTGATCGTGCCGTCGCCGGAGCAGGCGTCACAGCGACCGCCCTTGACGTTGAAGGAGAACCGGCCCGGCAGGTAGCCACGCACCTTGGCCTCGGTCGTCTCGGCGAACAGCTTGCGCATGTTGTCGAAGACGCCTGTGTAGGTGGCTGGGTTCGATCGAGGCGTGCGCCCGATCGGGCTCTGGTCGACGTGCACGACCTTGTCGAGCTGGTCGAGGCCGCTGACGGTCTTGTGGCGCCCGGGCACGTGCCGCGCGCCGTTGAGCTTGTTGGCGAGCACGTTGTAGAGGATGTCGTTGACCAGCGTCGACTTGCCCGAACCCGACACCCCCGTCACAGCGACGAGGTTGCCGAGGGGAAAGCTGACCGACACGTCGCGCAGGTTGTTCTCGCGCGCCCCGGTGACCGTGACCTGTCGCCCGTCGTGCCCACGTCGGACTGCCGGCGTGGGGATCTCTCGCCGGCCCGAGAGGTACATGCCGGTGAGCGAGTCAGGGTGCTCGAGCAGGCCCTGCACGGAACCGCTGTGCACCACCTGGCCCCCGTGCTCACCCGCACCGGGGCCGATGTCGACCACCCAGTCGGCCGTCGCGATGGTGTCCTCATCGTGTTCGACGACGATGAGGGTGTTGCCGAGGTCACGAAGCCGCGTGAGGGTCTCGATGAGCCGGTGGTTGTCGCGCTGGTGCAGGCCGATCGACGGTTCGTCGAGCACGTAGAGCACGCCGACCAGGCCCGAGCCGATCTGGGTGGCGAGGCGAATGCGTTGGGCTTCCCCACCGGAGAGGGTGCCTGCCGGGCGGTCGAGCGAGAGGTAGTCGAGGCCGACGTCGAGCAGAAAGCCCAGCCGGGCGTCGATCTCCTTGATGACCCGCTCGGCGATCTGCTGCTCCCGGGTGGTGAAGTCGACGCGACCGAGGAAGCCGGCAGCGTCACCGATCGCGAGCGCGCACACCTCGGAGATGTTCATGCCGCCCACCAGCACCGCCAGGGACTCGGGCTTGAGACGGGCCCCCCGACACACCGGGCAGGGCACCTCTCGCATGAAGCCCTCGTGTCGGTCGCGGCTCCACTCGGACTCGGTCTCGGAGTGCCGGCGCTTGATGAACGGCACCACACCCTCGAAGCCGGTGGTGTAGGACCGGTCGCGTCCGTAACGGTTCTTGTACTTGACGTGGACCTTGTAGTTCTGGCCGTGCAGCAACGCCTCCTTGGCCCGGGCCGGCAGGGCCCGCCAGGGAGTGTCCATCGAGAACTTGAGGTCGTCGGCCAGGGCCTGCATGACCCGCTGGAAGTACTCGGAGGAGCCCGACCCCTGCGCCCACGGGGCGATGGCGCCCTCGGAGAGCGAGAGGTCGTCGTCGGGCACGACCAGCTCGGGGTCGACCTCGAGCTCGGTGCCGATGCCGGTACAGCTCGGGCAGGCGCCGAACGGTGAGTTGAACGAGAACGACCGCGGCTGCACCTCGTCCATCCCCAGTGGATGGTTGTTCGGGCAGGCCATCTTCTCGGAGTAGCGCCGTTCGCGCTCCGGGTGCTTCGCCTCCCGGTCGACGAAGTCGACGACGAGCACACCTGCGGCGAGCCGCAGCGCGGTCTCGACCGAGTCGGTGAGGCGGCGTTTCGAGCCGGCGTCGTCGCCCTTGGCCACGAGCCGGTC
Organism: Humibacillus sp. DSM 29435; assembly: GCF_001758225.1. GTDB lineage: Bacteria > Actinomycetota > Actinomycetes > Actinomycetales > Dermatophilaceae > DSM-29435. The sequence continues at coordinate 132,805 of NZ_MAST01000006.1, forward strand.
GACGACCACCTCGATGGTGTGCTTCTTCTGCTTCTCCAGCTTCGGCGGCTCGGACAGCGAGATCACGGAACCGTCGACGCGGGCCCTCGAGAACCCCTTGGTCTGCAGCTCGGCGAAGAGGTCGACGAACTCGCCCTTGCGCCCCTGGACGACGGGAGCGAGCACCTGGAAGCGGGTCTTGTCATCGAGGGTGAGCAGCTGGTCGACGATCTGCTGCGGCGACTGCCGGGTGACCGGTTCGCCACAGACCGGGCAGTGCGGACGCCCGGCCCTGGCGAAGAGCAGGCGTAGGTAGTCATAGACCTCGGTGATGGTGCCGACGGTCGACCGCGGGTTGCGGTTCGTCGACTTCTGGTCGATGGAGACTGCGGGTGAGAGCCCCTCGATGAAGTCGACATCGGGCTTGTCCATCTGGCCGAGGAACTGACGGGCGTATGCCGACAGCGACTCGACGTAGCGCCGCTGCCCCTCAGCGAAGATCGTGTCGAAGGCCAGCGAGGACTTACCCGACCCGGAGAGGCCGGTGAAGACGATCAGGCTGTCTCTCGGCAGGTCGACCGAGATGTCCTTGAGATTGTGCTCGCGGGCGCCGCGGACGACGAGCGAATGGGAAAGGCCGGGGGGCGTAGCAGTCACTTGGTCAATGGTAAGTGCGAGCACCGACAGCCGCTGACCTGCCGGTCCGGCGCGACGTCGTGGGCATCGACGCCCTGCCTCCGATAGACGCTCCCCAGCCAACTGAAGGACGCCCCTCTGCGCGCGGGTGGGGCAGCGGCGGCATACTCGCGTCATGAGCACGAGTACGTCCACCCCGATCGAGGACTATGCCGTGCTGGGCGACCTGTCCACCGCCGCGCTGGTCAGCCGCGGCGGCTCCGTCGACTGGCTGTGCCTGCCTCGTTTCGACTCGCACGCCTGCTTCGCGGCCATCCTCGGCACGCGCGACCACGGTCGGTGGCTGATCGGTCCCGTCGGCGAGGCCACGACCACCAGGCGGTACGTCGACGACTCGTTCGTGCTCGAGACCGTTCACCAGACTGCGACCGGCTCGGTTCGGGTCACCGACCTGATGCCGCTGGGCGACGGGCGAGCCGACATCGTCCGCCGGATCGAGGGGGTCGACGGCACGGTCCGGATGCGGCACGAGTGGGTGGTGCGGTTCGGCTACGGCAAGACCCGGCCGTGGGTGACCCGCTCCTGCCCGGAGAGTCTGGCGAGTGAACCCGATGACCCCCTCCGGCCCACCCAGTCGAAGCGCTCCGGCTCCGCCGAGGATGAGGTGATCCGCGCCGTGGCCGGCCCCGACATGCTCGTGCTGCGAGGGCCACGTCTCCCCCACCCCGATGACGGCCACCACGTCGACGAGTTCGACGTGGTCGAAGGTGACTGCCTCGTCTTCTCGACGACCTGGTTTCGCAGTCACCTGCCCATCCCGAAGGCGTTCGAGATGGAGCCACAGCTCACCGAGACCGTGACCCACACCTCCGAGTGGGCGGCGCGCAGCTGCTACGCCGGGCCGTACGCCGAGCACGTCACGCGATCGCTTCTTGTGCTCAGGGTGCTGAGCCACGGCCGCACCGGTGGCATCGTGGCCGCTCCGACCACCTCGCTCCCCGAGGACTTCGGAGGGGAGCGCAACTGGGACTACCGCTTCTGCTGGCTGCGTGACGCCTCGCTCGCCCTCGAGAGCCTGCTCGGCTGCGGCTACCTCGAGGAGACCCGCCTGTGGCGCAACTGGCTGCTGCGGGCTGTTGCCGGAGACCCCGAGGACATGCAGATCATGTACCGCGTCGACGGCGGCCGGGAGCTGCCCGAACGCGAGCTCGACCACCTGCCGGGCTACGCCGGGTCACGGCCCGTGCGCGCCGGCAACGGGGCGGTCGGGCAACGTCAGACCGACGTGCTCGGCGAGGTGATGATTGCCCTCCACGAGGCACGCAAGCGCGGCGTCGTCGAGGCTGAGGACACCTGGAGCCTGCAGCGGGCCCTGATCGACAACCTGGCCGAGCACTGGCAGCAGCCGGACAACGGGCTGTGGGAGATCCGTGGACCGTTGCGCCACTTTACCCACTCCCGTGTCATGGTCTGGGCCGCTTTCGACCGGGCCGTTCGCGCCGTGGAGGAGTTCGGCCTCGACGGCCCCGTCGAACGCTGGCGGGAGCTTCGCGCTCAGGTGCGGCAGGAGGTGCTGACCCACGGGTGGAACGAGGAGCGCCAGACGTTCGTGCAGCACTACGAGACGACCGAGGTCGACGCCTCCCTGCTGGCCATCCCGGCCGTCGGCTTCCTGCCCGGTGACGACCCGAGGGTTCTCGGCACGATCCGCGCCGTCGAGCGGAACCTGATGCACGAGGGGCTGGTGATGCGCTACCGAACGGGCAGCGGCGTCGACGGCCTGGCGGGAGAGGAGCATCCGTTCCTCGCATGCTCGTTCTGGCTGGTCACCGCCTACGCCAAGGCGGGCCGAACCGACGACGCGACCGAGCTGATGGACCGTCTCGTCGGGCTCTGCAACGATGTCGGCCTGCTCTCGGAGGAGTACGACCCGGTGGCGCACCGCATGGTCGGCAACTTCCCGCAGGCGTTCTCGCACCTCACCCTCGTCGGAGCAGCGTTGGCCCTCGACGAGGCCGTCGCAGCGAGCGAGAAAGGATGAGCCACTGATGCTCCACAACGAAGGCCGTCATGGTTGCGGCTGATCCCGGTGAGGTCACCCTGGGGCACGTCGCGGCCGAGACCGAGCGGGTCGTCGCGACTGCGGGCTCGCTGAGCAACGACGCCGTGCTCGGGCCCTCGCTGTGCGCGGGCTGGTCGCGAGGGCACGTGCTCTCACATCTCGCCAGGAACGCCGAAGCGCTGGAGCGGGTCTGTGCGGCAGCGACATCCGGCACCGGCCAGACCATGTACGAGTCCGATGCGGTTCGAGACGCCGAGGTGGCGGCCGGAGCTCGCCGCCCCGCTGGTGTGCTGGCCGACGACGTGCGCGTCACCGGGAAGTCACTTGCGCGCGCGCTCGTCTCGCTGGGGCCGCAGCACGCGTCGATGACGGTGCCGCGCACTCCGGGGGGTCGCCCGATACCGGTTGGTCGCCTGCCCTTCCTGCGGCTGCGAGAGCTGGTGTTCCACCACGTCGACCTCGACGCCGGATACAGCTTCGAACAGCTCTCGCCTCCCATCGCCCAGCTCTTCCTCGACGCCGCGGTCGACCGGCTGGTCACGATGCAAGAGTCGTCTGACCTCGGCCCCCTTGAGCTTCGCACGCACGAGGGGGCGGCCTACGTCATCGCTCCCGCTGGGCAGGGCCGGCCGGCATCCGTTCGAGTGACCGGCACCCGGGCTGCGATGCTGCTGTGGCTGGCCCGCGGTGACGACGCCGGGCTGCAGTCCAACGCTCCACTCCCTGACCTTCCCGACGGAGGCTGACCGTGACACCCGAGACACCCGAGACACCAGAGACACCTCACGCACCGCACACCACCGGCACCAGGCAGGCAGACGGCGGCGGCTACACGGGCCACGTCGAGCCCGGCGGCGCGCCTGACGTGCGCGAGCTGCCCGCGCTCACGATCCGCAAGATGGCGGTGTCGGCCATGCACAACAATGTCTACCTCCTTTCGTGCGTGGCCTCCGGTGAGCAGCTGCTCATCGACGCAGCCGACGAAGCCGACCGCATCCTCGAGCTGATGGCGGTGGGCGGCACTGGTCTCGGCACCGTCGTGACCACTCACGAGCACTGGGACCACGTGCGAGCCCTGGCCCAGGTGGTCGCGACGACCGGCGCCACCACGGTGGCCGGCACCGACGACGCCGAGGCGCTGCCGGTGCCGGTCGACGTTCGCGTCGGCCAAGGAGACACCGTGACGTTCGGGGCGATCACCCTCGAGGTGGTGCACCTTCGGGGGCACACGCCCGGTGGCATCGCCCTGGCCTACACCGACCCCCACGGCCACTGCCACCTCTTCACGGGAGACTCACTGTTCCCAGGTGGCGTCGGCAACACCAAGAACGAGGGCCAGCACTTCGACACCCTGATCGACGATGTGACCCAGCGGGTCTTCGGGGTCTACGACGACGACACATGGTTCTACCCCGGCCACGGTGACGACTCCACCCTGGGCGCCGAACGGCCCCATCTGGACGAGTGGCGTCGCCGCGGCTGGTGACCGCGTCGATCATCGTCGACCGTCGTCCACGGTCGTGTCCGGCGTTGACGGATTTTAAGACTGGCTCCCGCATGGAACGCGATATTTGAGACACGTCCCGCGCGAGGATTTTGAGACAGGCCCCTCGGTGCCGCCCACCCCGCGCTCAGCGTTGGGGTCGTTTCGAGGGGTGGGAGCCGGTATGTGTTTTACCCACATGCCGAATAGCGGACGTTGCTCAATGGTCGGCCATGCGTCGTTGTGGATGGCCCAGCCACGGGATCAACTTCGGCTAACACGGAACCGAACGGCCAACCGGGCGGATGCTGGTCGGCAGCGGCCACACATCGAATGCGCTACGAGCGCCCGCGAACCATGTCGGTGATGACCCACGCCCGTCCGACGATCGTGACGATATAGCCGAGAAGCACGATCCCGCCACCGCCAATGTCGGTGGGTTGGCCGATCCCGCCGACCTGTAGGGCTTTGAGCACGAAGTACAGGACGATGATCGCAAGCCCCACGGCGAGCACCAGCAGCGCGGTGGGTCTTGGCGAGCGGGCGCGGCCGGTCATCAACATAGGGTGTCACCTACTTCGACGCGAGGACCGGAATCCATCAAGGTGGTTAAGGACAGCATGTCTATTATCGCGAAGGTTCCGCCCCCGCAACCGCGTCACCACGACTGAGCGGACACACCCCTCCAGGCCGCCACACGGCGGTGCGGACAGGTGCTCCAGCAGGGATCGGCAGGCTCAGTCGGTGGTCGCAACGCCCCTACTAGCGTGAGACCGCTTTGCCCTGTAGGTGATCCCTATACGGTCCTTGGCACCGCACGACGTCGATGACCGAGCAAAGACCGCCAGCGACACCGAACCGGCGATCGAACTGCATGCCGGCCTGCATGACTATGCATGGACTTCCGCCTCATCGACCTCCTCAACTGCCGCGGATAGGGCGCTCGATCGGCCCGAGGTGAGCAAGCCTCTTATCTGACGGTTCCGGGCCAAGTCTCAGCGACTCAGGACTTTCGGACCTCGAGTTTCACGCCGTCCTGCGCCCGGGTGACGGTGCGGTTGCCAAGCGGCGCCTCAAGCTGCAGGTAGTCACCCGTCGTCAGTCCGTCGGTCCCGACGCCAGCGCACCCTTCGTTCGGACCTATGGTGCGGACCTTCACTTGGCTCACGACGACCTCGGTAGAGGATTCTGTCGCAGTGATGAGGGCTTGGCCCACGCAATAGCCCGTCGCGTGCCAAGGGAACACGACCATAAGGGATCGCTGGTCAGCACGCTCCTCTGGCGCCAAAACGTACAGCGGAGTGATTTGCGTGGAGTACTCCTCGGCGGTCTTTAGGCGCGCCACCCCACTCGCCACCGCCATAACCAAGATCAGAAGTACTGCGGAGCCGCCGATCCACCACACCCTCCGGCGCATGCCAGACCCTCCATTTACGAAACTTCGCGTTGCTTCGATGTTAGGGCGCGGCATGGGTCGTGCAACAACTTCCCCTCATGCCGCGTTGAGGACGCCCCCGGCTGACGGCCACGATCGAGGTCGAGCAGTG